>CAJYLB010000001.1:0-1245344 GCA_913775595.1 uncultured Aquiluna sp. | reverse complement strand
AGCGGATGCCTGTGCAGATGAACTTTGTGTTCCCATCTGATTTTTCTAGGACATCGCGGATCTCTGCTTTTTGTGCGGATGTTAGCGAGGTTCTAGATCCGCTGAAGGTTTTCAGAGTCTTCATCTGTGACTGACGAAGCTGGGCTCTAATTTCATTCTCCGAGAATGTGAATCCATAAGCTGCAAGCTTTAGCCAACCGTCTTTTTCAGAGACGATTGTCGTTGCAACCTTTTCCTCGCCCTGCTCTCCAACAACTGCAACGGTGGCGGAGATTGGGGCGTTCTTGAAGCCGTAGAGGCACCGAGCAACATCAGATCGCATCACTAGGTCGTAGGTTCCCTCATTGACCGTCTCGCCATCTGGGGCGTAGTGGAGTCCGGCGACTTTATAGGAGAGATAGCCGGAGTCGAAGGTTGGTGCGCTACCCAAGTACGTCATTGCATTAGTCGTGACAATGCCCAAAAGCCTTGTGGTGTCGGCTAGGCAAGCCGAAGAACCCTGCCCATTCGAAACTGCTCTGTCGGCACTGATGGAACCAATTGACCAAATGGTAGAGACCCCGGCCGCCGTATCGTTAACGCGCTCCCTCATACCTTGAATAATTTCCATGGCTCGAGGACTTGCTGCATTGAAAAGCGTGTATGGACCTCCGTGAGCGTTATCTTCCAGAGGACCAACAATGTCGGGATCGCCCTTTTCTAGAGAGAACGTCGCAAGAAACCTCGGAACCTGCACTGACTCTCCCGAAATCACTACTCGGGAGTAGTTCTCGTCGATCGGTAAAACCTCAATACCTGGGTCCTTTAGTCGACCTTTGAACCAGCCCGTGAGCTGGTTGGTAAGGATTAGCGAAACCTTAACCACTTGACCCTCTGTCATGTAGTGCTCAACACCGCAGACACCGTCATCCGAATACACACACTCTGTCTGCATGGGTCCACTGGAACAGGGGGTAATGGACTTATTGTCTATCGTGTCCCTACAAACATCTGCATAGCTGGCGAAGTACTGCTGGCCAACCTCTCGCTTCGTGGCAAAGGCCTCGAGGATGAATTCCCTCGCCTCAAGCTTCTCGCGGCCTTGCGGAGGACTCTTCGTGTACCAGAAATCGAGGCTGGCTTTCAGGGTGTATTCATTACCGCCTGTGTGAGCCACGGGAGATTCAAAGATCGCGGGGCCAACACCAGAAGGCACGCCTACCGAAGGGTTCCCGGTGAAGTAAGTACCCGAGGTTGTGCCAACATACGTCGCTGCGACATACTCACCTGTCTCAGGATCCTTCAGTTCTAGGGACTCGATGCAGCTTTCTGTGATCTGGCCGCAATACGGTAACAGGGCCATGCCCCCAACGGCCACCGGAGGGCTTGGGGGAGGCGTGTAGCTTGCGAGTTCCTCTTCAGTCGCCTCGTCACCGGGAGCCTCAGGGTCTACGAAGACTTTGTCGCAGTCAAGATTTGGCCCGAGGTCTCCACAAAGCTCTATGGTCTCGCGCATTGCGTCGTTACCGGTCAAGAACTGCGAATACACTCCGCTGGTCCCCGGGGAACGAACATCTTCAACAAAAAGAAGCTCGTTACCGGCCGTGTAGTCGACCTCGAAACCGGATGCCTCAATTGCTTTGACGTCGGGCTGCCATGCCTCCACGGCATTCGCGACAATTGGGGTCGTGGATCCAATCACCACAAACGCGGCCGAGAGAGCTAGCCCTAAACCTCTAAATCTCACTGACATCTTCAGACTGCTCCTTTGTTGGAGAGTGCTCCCCGCGGAAACTTGGTCAGGTTAGTCTCCGCGGGGCAAGCAGCCTCTGTTTAGTACTGAGCCTTCATCGTGATCAAGACCGTGTTCTTGTAGCTTGGGGCCTTGGTCGACTTGGTTTGGTACCAGTAAGAAAGCGTTGGATCAAGGGACTTGGCGTACTCGCAAGCCTGCTTCGCGTTTCGCCTAGCGTCGATCTTCTGCTTCAAAGTTGCACCCTCGAGCCAGATGCCAGTGCAGATGAACTTGTTTGCCTCGATGTAGCGATCTAGGCTCCTTCGAACCTGTGCTTTCTGAGACGAGTTCAACGTGTACTGGGTGTGGTTCGTTAGCTTGGTCTGCTTGAATGCGGCCACTTCAGCCGTTGGGCAGCCGTATGAGTCAGTCAGAACAATCCGTTCCTTGGTGTTCGGATCGGTGCAGGTTATCGTCCGCTTGGTAGCAAACTTCGCACCTGGATTCTTGGTTATCTTGATCTTTGGCTTTGAGTATGTAAAGCCCGTGATGTCGATAATGATGTTGCCGTGCAGGTAAGAGATCTTGGATGCAGCAACTGCTGGTCCCCCGGTCTCCTCAGTGACCTGAATGGTCAGCGCGGTAACTGCAGCCTTGGGGTCTTCAAGGCCCCACAGCAATAGTGCGTCGTTAGCTGGGATGATCGCCTTGTAGAAACCCTTGTTGGTAGTCACGCCGTCTGGCTCAAAGTGCGGTGCACCAGCCTGCCAGGACAAGGCTTCGGTTTGGTCATCCCATACTGGGGTACTGATTCCACACGAGGCTCCGTTAGAACCAACGACTAGACGCCCAGAGAGCCCGTCAACACCAAAGCCCATGTTGTCATTTTCGACGATCACAAAGCCCTGCATGGTGTTAACGACTGCGGATGCGGTTGACTCCTCTCCCTCACACTGGGTGATGGAGCGAATCTGAGGCACTGGCACGGGAGTTCCGCTAATCGTCAAAGTTCCATTGACAATTGTTGGCTCACCGCCCTCTTCCTCGGCCTCAACGGTCTCTGGCTTCTCGGCCAGGAAGCTCATGCTGTTAGCAACTGCAATTGAGACTCCGGTGAGAATCTCGCCTGTTCTTACCTTCACTGTGATCTTGTCGTCCATGTTCAGGTTCGCTGCCAGTCCAGATCCATCTGTTCTAGTTGCGATAGTCGTGACATTGGATTCATCAGCCTTCACTGGATAAACAGTGAAGAAGAGGTGGTTAGTAAAGAGGTTGGCCGTCTTGAGGTCAATAGTCAATCCGTCATAGCCGTAAGCATTTAGGCCGTAGTCAACCCACTTGTCATGCGTCCAACGACCTGAAGTTGCCCTGCCTGCTTGCGTCTCGACCGCTCCCGTTCCCACGACAGAGGGAGTTCCAAATGCAATGTACTTAGAAGCAACGATCTCATCAGGAGCAAACTCTCCATCCAGGTTGAGATCGGCAAAGAGCTCTAGAGTGCCGTCTCCCTGCTCAACATTCGCAGGGACAGTCAACGTGGCCGACGCGTCAATGCCATCTTGAGATGCAAGTGTTCCGGCTGAGCCGGTGAAAATGAATTTACGAGGAACCTCGGCGTATAGCTCCGGCAGCACTGAAACGTAGTTACCAACTGAACCGGGCTCGAGGACCTCGGGCCCATCGATGAAGTCAGCAGGTGAGACCACGGGTTCGACCTCAGGTCCACTTCCTGAGTCATACCAAGTCAAGACCAGATCTTGATTTGTTCCAAGCGGTCGAACTGCAATCGACTCGATGCAGAAATCGACCCTGAAATCGTCGCAAACTGGCCAAGTGGTCTTGGGCACTGCCAAGTCTGCTTGTGCCGCGACCGGAGTTAGCACAGCTACTAGGAGCCCAAGAGAGGCGCTCCCTGCCAATAGGCTTTTCAATTTCTTCATGATTCCCCCTAATAAAGAATTGCGGGTGTCGTCTTCGACACTTCAAGCAGACCACCTTTGGTTCTTGCGGGATAGTAGGGATGACAAGAAATAACCGTGTTGGCCGAATGTCTGTTCGTTATGTACGCTCCGCATGGAAGGGAAATGAAACTCGGCCCTGAACTTACTGGATATTTTCCCTTGTGGACCAGAGATAGGTGATAGCTGCGACTGAGACCAGCGACATCATGAGTGATGGGAAGAAGAAAATTAAGTCTGCAAAAACACCGATGCGCGGCTCTCCCGGGGCGAGGGCTCTGAGCTCGAGTATTCCCAGCATTGAAGCTGCCGCCCAAATTAGAGATTCCATGCTGGGGGGGCGTCTGCCGATCACCATTTGACTGGCGACCCAGACCAGTGCCAATGACGCGATCAAGATGAATCCGTAGATAAACAATGCAATGGCCTTAACCGCAAACGATCTTTCGATGAACGCATAAAAAGAGATCTTGCCGTAGAACCTCTCAAGGTCAATCTGCGCGAGGTCCTGTGAGCCCGGGTCCCCCGCATAACCACTGTCAAACGCGCCTAATCGCTGGTAGGTCACATCAAACCCAGGCACGGGAGAGCTATAAAAGTAGTCAAAAGTTTGAACTGGCCCGAACTCACCATCCTCACCCATAATTTGCACCCGAGCGAACGAATCCATTACGTAAGCGTCGAAAGGGTAGAGAGAGTCTGAAGCAAGCTCAGAATAATCGGTGCTCAACACATCAACCGTTGCATACACGGCACCAACTTGGCTACCTGCGTCAAATCTGGCTACCGACCCGTTCTGACTATCAACCAGGAACTGAATCGGAACATCCGTAACGACTGATGATGAGAGCTGCTTGGCGATGTCATCGGTGGGCCAAGGATAGAAAGCCATCTCGGCTCTCTGGGTTTCAGGCACGAATTCGAGCATTTGCACATAAATCGCAATCGAGTTCGCATCAAAGTCTGTACTTGACTCGCCATAGATGCCCGTGTCAATTACCTTCACGCCACTTGGGGAGATTGAATTAGCCCAGTAAGACACACCAGGCATCGCGATGGCAAGAACAACCACAAGGATCAAAAACAGATTCCTAGCGTTGGCTAGTTCTCTCAAGCGCCGATTTTTTGGCATCTCTCCACCCAAAACGAACCCTTTTCTAATGAACTTTGAAAGTCTGAAACGAACTTGCGTTCAACATCAGGAGCATATTTGCCCCATCTCTGCGATTACTTTCACCAACAAAAAAGAAGATTCCCCTCCCCCCAGGAGGGGGGAGGGGAATCGTTCATCTATTCCAATAGACGGGTAGTTACTTTGTGGTAACTGTGATGGTGTCTACCAGTACGCGGTCGATGTAAATACGAACCGCAATGGTGTAACCAGCACCGGTGAACTCAACTACGCGCTCGAAGTTGGAAGCAAGAGTAGGTACTACTACCCAGTCAGCTCCAACCTTGGCACTTAGGCGCTTACCTTCGTAGCCCTTTGCGTAGATTGCAACGTAGCCCTTGAAGGAACCAGCGTTGACCTTCACTGAGTCAGATCCAGCGTCGCCAGTTGCAGCTGGGGCTGAGGCCAGGAAGTTGATCTCAGCTTCGACCGTATCAGACCACAATGACTCATCCCAAGCGGTGTCCTCATTGTCGGTAAGAGTATCGGCTAGATCAGCAGCGTCTTCCGCGCCACCACCGTCAACGTCAACCGATACAACCTGTACTTGAATTGCTGACAGACCAGTCACACCTTCAAGCGAACGTAGGTAGACGGTTGCCTGACCCTTGGAGTTAGTGGTCTTCTCAACTACAACTCCACTTCCATTGAACTCAGCAGCAGCAGTTCCTAGGAACTCCAGGTCTGCGTTCTTGAGAGGGTTGCCCCACTTGTCCGCCATAGTTGCGGTAATTGCATAGGTGGTGTCAACGACTACCGTTGCAGGGACGTTCCAGGTCAATGAGTAGTTGGCAGCACTGTTGTCACCGGCACCGGAAGGAACTGCAGAGGTCATCTCTACAGTTGCCGATGCGCCGCCAGAGGTCACAGTAATGTCAACACCGGTTGCGCTAGCAACATGGGTCCAAACATCTGCCTCGAATGCTCCGCCTTCGTCCGCTGTGACTGTTATTGAGCCAATGGTGTAATCCCCACTGTTCTCAAACTGAAGACCCGCTCCCGAAATCGTTACCTGTGCACCCGGAACGCCACCGCCGTTTTCGTCAATGACAGTTCCAGAAACAGTTACCTTGTCGCCATCTTGGACGAACGCCTCGTCACCGGTCACAAAGTCCTCGTACACAACTGAGGTGTCCAATGTTGCAGCACCAACGTTGATTCCATAGACATCGCGAGCCGAATAGAGGGTAACGGTGTCTGTTAGGCCAGCAACAAGGTTGTCCGCGTAATCTGCATCATCTCCCGTAAAGGTTGCCCAAGTTAGGGTGTCAACTTCGTCTCCCGTCAAGAAGTTTGCGAAGCTGAAGTCAGCAGTTCCACCTACAACAGGAGCAAAGATCTCCAGGTCGTCAGTGTCAGTTGCATAGAGCACTACCTTCAGGGCGCCGTCGGCATTCTCCGAAACGGCATTTCCGAACTGATCTGCGAAGTCAACGCTGAGGGTCAAGTTGGCTCCAGACAGAACAGCTGTGTCCGCCACAGCTGTGTCAACAGCAGCGTCTGCATAGGTTGCAGTTAGGTTGTCAGCAGCAGCTACGGCACCGGCTTCAGTTATTGCGTAGAAGTCGACATCGTATTCAACAGCGTCATCGTTACCCGTGTACGTGACGGTAATCGAGAACTCACCATCTGCGTTTGTTAGGCCAGAAACAGTCATTGCTTGGTCTGCAGCAGTAATGCTGTCAGCGGACCCAGCGACTGTGATTGACGCTCCTGTTGGCATGTAGTCACCTGCAGTGATTACTGCGATAACTGGGCTGTTCGCATTAGTCACAGCGGTGCCACCATCATCTGTGGTTGCAACGTATGTAACTGAGTCTGTTCCAGTGGAGATGGTTACATCGCCATCAATTACAGCGTTACCCTCAGCAGATGCTGCGAGGTCGACGGTCACGCCATCGACGTCAACATCCGCATCAGTTGGGGCAACCGGAACTGTAAAGGCGCTGGAATTGTAGGTCTTGGCGCCGACAGCATCGTACGCGATGCTCGCCTTGTACCAGTTACCGGCATCCATCACCTGAGCATCGAGCGCAACCAGGCCGTACCAATGACCCAGGTCATCAAAGCTGTCCTGGCCTACAGGGAAGTCGGCTGTGAAGGCCGCTGTAGCGTCGTCTCCATCGCCGTCTGATGCTTCAATACCGAAAACCCATGAGTCGGAAGACATCTGGTCCAGGTTTACATCCTTGTTGAAGGTAACTCGAACATAGAGTCCTGCATCACCGGCATCGTTTGCGTCTAGGGCAGGAGTGTCATTGAGCGTGCGAGTTGCTTTGATGGTGGCTGTGGTCGAAGCTGGGTCAACAACGGTGAAAGTAGCTACCGAGGTGGCCTTGCTATCTACCGAAGCAAGTGTGCCCGCTTCTTCAATCCACTGTTGAAGAGTAATTGTGTTTCCACCGTCTCCAAAACCTAGATCGTCATCAGCCACGGTAATGTCCGATAGAGCTGCTAGGTCGGCGTTAGCTGCGTCCTCTAGGTTGTAAAGGGTTGCTGAGACGCCATCATTGGCGGCGAACGGAATGACCACCGCTCTGTTGGCGTCTAGAGTTAGGGTCGCAGCGGCGACCTCAACTCCACGAGAGTCGTACATCACGTAATCCACTGTGTCGGTCGCAGCCAAGTCGTGGAAGGTCAAGCTGACATCCGTGGACTCCGCCGAGGTCACATTTGCGGCCCAAAGTGGGGACAGGTCTGCTTCGGCCAGCAGAGGTGAGATTGCGAAGTCAACCCTCAAACCTTCTCCACTGAACATTCCGAAACTCGAACCCGACGCCAGAGCGTGATCGAAGCCACCGGCTGCATTTGCAGCTGGGCCAGCAATCAGCGAAGCTGAGGCCAGGGCGGTTCCAGATAGAAGCGCCAGTCCCTTACGGAACTTATTGTTAGACATGTGTCTCTTTCTTTCTTGGTTTACCCCCTGCCATAGGGACAAAGGGCTGTAAGGGTGAGATACCACCAACCAAGCAGGAGATAGCAAACCCTTACAAAGCTAGATAACCAGCGAGGACGGCTAGAAGTTACTAGGGGGTGCCGTGGTCTGTACTAGATGTCCAATTGTCTGTCCGTATAACCCAAAACGGGGGACAGGATTGTGGTTTCTTTGGTCTTATTGTCCGTTTACAGTCGTATAAAAGTACAAAGCAGATACCCCTCCCCCCCTTTTTTTTGGGCAAGCGCTAGGGCAGGCTGGGGGACTGTTGTAAACGAGGGGATTGATTATGAGTGCAACTAAAGAGCTAAAAGGGGGTTGGGACCTCCCGGCTATCGACCTATTGAACAGGTCCTCGACTCCTCATGACTACTGCAGGCGCCTTACTCTCGACACCGTTCTCGGAGTAGGTATGCGCGGCAATCACCTGTTTCTCCTCTCCTCGACAGGTACCTTGCAGCTCATGGGTGGCTACGGCCAATACCCATTTGAAGACACAAAGGAGTTCAGCTCATTCGATGACTCAGTGCTTGCTGAGGCGATCAAGACTCGCCGCGTCGCTAGGAGATCTCTCAACGAAGAGGTAGATGTGCAGGCATGCCCAGCTATCAAGGCAGACGTTGTCAACGGAGTCATCTTGACAATCCTTGAGAAAGGCAAAGGCGGCACCGAAGAATTTGAAATGGAGACAAAAATGGAGCAGGCCTACTACCTAAGCCTTGGTCTGTTTGTAGCTTCTGCTGGGTTTGGTCCACTTGAACAGGTAAAGAGAAGCGCTACCAACGAGCCTTTGACAGAGAGACAACTCAAAATCCTCATGGGCATTGGAATGGGGAAGACAAACCTTCAAATTGCAAATGAGCTCATCCTGAGCGAGTCTTCAATCAAACAGGAAACGGTGAAGATTTTTAGGTCTCTTGGTGTTGCCAATAGGCAACAAGCAGCTATCAAGGCTAAAGCTATGGGGTCGATTCCCCAAGAGACCCATACGGTCTGACTAGCTCCAAGAGACGACTTGCCCCCCTGGGTTTTCCAGGGGGGTTAGTTGTCGAATAGGCACTCCTAGGCTTGCAAGTGGTGCCGCACAAAGCAGCAGTTTGGTCTCAAAAAAATTGGCTTAGGAACAGTAGGCTCAATGATCGAAAATTGAGTCAGCCTCAGCTACGGCATTGCACTCTATTGCCGGACAATGCGCCCTGGAAATGACTAACCCCCCTAGGTTTCCCTAGGGGGGTTAGTGGTTAGTTCTTAGTTAGTTCCTAGAACAACGTTACTTGGTAGTTACGGTGATGGTGTCTACCAATACGCGGTCGATGTAGATACGAACCGCGATGGTGTAACCAGCGCCTGTGAACTCAACTACGCGCTCGAAGTTTGAGGCCAGAACAGGTACTACTACCCAGTCTGCTCCAACCTTGGCACTTAGGCGCTTGCCCTCGTGACCCTTTGCGTAGATTGCAACGTAGCCCTTGAAGGAACCAGCGTTGACCTTGGTGTCAGCTGCAGCAGCTGGAGCTGAGGTTAGGAAGTCAACCTCTGCAGTGATGACGTCAGTTGCTGCTGACTCGTCCCAGCTGGTGGTCGCGTCGTCAGTGAAGGTGTCGCCTACGTCAGTAACGTTTGCTCCACCAGCACCGTCGAAGTCGATGTTGTCAGACAGAGTGACAGACACAGCTGCCAGACCCGAAACATCGGTCAACGAACGTAGGTATGCGGTTGCGACACCTGATGCGTTGGTGTTCTTTGCAACAGAAGCTGCGCTGTTGAACTGCGCTGCAGCCTCTCCTGCGAAGGTTACCTCTGCGTTAGGAATTGCGTTACCCCATACGTCGGTTACGGTTGCGTCAACGCGGTAAGTGGTGTTGTACATGACAACCTCAGCTAGGTTCCAGCTCAGTACTAGGTCTGCTGCTGAAACTGCGCCACCACCATCGTTTAGAGCACCAGCAATGGTTACGGTCGTTGACTTACCACCAGAGGTGATTGTCATGGTCGTGTCATCAGCTAGGTGGGTGTAAACGTCAACGGAGAAGGCACCGGCCTCATCTGCGTTGAAGGTGTGTGAACCAACAGCCCAGTTGCTGCCCTCGTTGAACTGAAGGCCTGCACCGGAGACGGTTACCGAAGCACCAGGTACACCTGCACCGACAGAGTCAATGACAGATCCCGAAACGCTTGCAGCGGTACCGTCAGCTGAGGTTACGTCGTTACCAAAGTCGGAGTATCCGACGGTGGCTGAGTACTCAGCTGCATTGGTGGTTACACCGGCAACCTCTAGCTCTGCATACAGAGTTACTGTGATGTCAGAGAGGGTGCCATTTAGGTTGGTGCGGTCGTCCTCTGCACCAGTGTGTGCAGAAACGGTCAGCACGTCGCTGTCGCCGTCAACTAGGAAGTTGGCGAAGGTTACAGATGCGGAACCACCGGAAACTGCAACATACTCGTCAAGGTCAGTTGCGTCGGTTGCGATGAATCCAACCGAGATTGCCTTGCCGGTGTTGTCAGTGCTCATTGGCTCACCGTACTGGTCCTCGATGGAGGCAGTGATGGTGACAGATGAACCGGTAGCAACAGTGGTGTTGGTTGCCCATGAGGTCAGTGCAGCAGCAGTGTAAACAACTGTCTGAGCCTGGTCTGAGGCAATCTCGTCACCGTTGGTGTCCAGCAGGTATGCCTCTACGGTGTATGAATCACCTAGAGCTGCAGAGCTGGTAACGGTTAGTTCAACCTGGCCATCTTCGTTGGTCAGCGTGCTGTAGGTAAGGGACTTACCAGCTGCAGCTGATCCCGAAACGCCTGACAGGCTGTGGGTTCCAGCAACTGAGGTAAGAGTAACTACTACCGGCTGGTTTGCAACAGCTAGGTCAACTCCACCGTCGTCAATCTGAACGGTCATCGGCACTGAAGTGGCACCTGGACGTACGTCCACATCACCAGCACCGTTGTCAAGCAGGTTGGCAGAGTCGGTCAGTTCAATCGCGATGCCGTCAGCACCTGCGTTTGAAGCCTCAACTACCTTGAAGGCAGCGGCTGAGAACAGCTTGGTCTGACCGTCATAGTTAGCCTGCAGCTGGTAGCTCTTAGCTCCAGCAAGGGCGGTGTTGGTACCAAAGGTCAGGATCGCCTGGCCGTATGCATCATGTGATGTGAAGCCATCAACAAAGTCTTCGCCTGGAGCAATGTCATTGTCCGCAGCTACGTCAGCACCGTCGGTGTTGACCTGCCACTGCCACTGAGTCCAGTCGATTGTGTCTAAGTTGATGTCGGAGTTCGAGAAGCGAACAAGGGCTGCAAGGTTTGCAGAGTCGTTCTCGTTTAGGTAGGTGGCGCCGTCAGCTACAACCCTGGTGGCCTTCATAACAACGCTTACGGTTGCTGGGTCAACGAAGTTAACGTCTAGGACGTTGCTCTTACCGGTGTCATCCTGGTCGGTGAAATCGCGGTCAGAGTCGTAGTAGGTGTAGACCGAAATCGAGGCTCCGTCGTCGCCGTAGTCATCATCAGCTGCGGCACGGGAGATCTTGATTGAGTCTGGAACCTGGTCAGCGGCAACATTGTCCTTGAAGTCGTAGAGGACTGCAAGAACGGCGTCACCAGTTGCGAAGGTCAACGCCTCAGCGGTTCCCTCTGCAATACCGTCACCAGCACGGGTCTGACCCGCAGCGGCCTCAGCGTTACCATCTGCATCAACCATCAGAACGGAAAATGTCTCGGCACCAACAGCGCCAGTTCCGGTGAAGTCCACCAGGAGGTTGGCGCTATCTGGGTTAGAGATAACAATGGCAAACGAATCGTGTGCCAGTGCATCGGCAATCAATCCCGCCTGGGTGATGTCGATTTCCATTGTGTCTGAGTTGAAGACAGAGGCATTGCTACCTTCTGCGTAGGCAATTTCTAGATCGAACGCAGCAGCCTGGGCCGGCAGTCCAATCAGAGAAGATGCACCTAGCGCGGCACCTGCACCAATGGCAAGTGCTTTACGAGTTGCTTTAGACATATGTCTCTTTCTTTCTTGGTTTACCCACTGCCATAGGGACAGCAGGCTGCAAGAGCGAGATACCTCCAACCAAGCAGGAGATAGCACACTCTTACATCTCTAGGCTAACGGACAATCTGTACGGACATTACGGCTTGTACGGAGATTTCTGATTAATTCTTTTCGCAAAAAACCAGTGTTTTTTGCTCTTGCCGTAACAAAAACGGACCTTCGCCAGTTACCTAAAGATGTCAGGCAGTTGAAACCAAGCCTTCTGCTAGTACACGTAACAACGAAAAAGGTTTCGAGACTGAACGAATTCGCAGGCTCGGGGCCTTTTTTCGTTTAACTTCACTTTTTGGCCACCTGCCAAACACGCAGCTAGTCATCTCAAAGCTCCTAGGCTGTTGCTTATGAGAGTTGGCGTTATTGGCCTTGGCTACCTGGGAGCTACTCACGCCGTTGCCATGGCCAAGCTTGGCCATGAGGTTGTTGGCTTTGAGCGCAGCTCCGATCGCCTAGAGGCGCTGTCAGCTGGCAAGCTGCCCTTTTTTGAGCCCGGACTAGAGAGTGCCCTAACCCAGGTCATTGACTCTGGAAGCTTGAGCTTTGCAGCCAGCCCCAAAGACGCTGAGCTGTGCGAGCTTTATTTTCTTTGCGTCGGGACGCCCCAGGCCGATGACACCGGCAAGGCCGACACCTCTTATGTTTTTGCAGCAGGCCTGGAGCTTGCAGCGGTAATTAGCCCAGAGACGGTTGTTGCAGGTAAGTCAACGGTGCCAGTAGGGACAGCAAGAGAGCTGCAGCGCCAGATGAGCGAGGCTTGCGGCTTCGAGGTGTTGCTTGCCTGGAACCCAGAGTTCCTTCGCGAGGGAACAGCTTTTGAGGATTCTCTGAAGCCGGACCGCATCGTTGTTGGCAGTGCGAATACTTCCGACAAAAGAGCAAACAAAGTGTTGCTTAGTTGCTACGAGAGTTTGATAACAAGTGGCGTGCCAGTGATTGAGACCGACCTTGAGACAGCGGAGCTAGTAAAGGTTGCGGCCAATGCCTTCCTCGCTACCAAGATCAGTTTCATTAATGGCATGGCCGAGGTCGCTGAGGCCTCGGGTGCAGATGCGGTGATGCTCGCCAAGGCCATTGGCTATGACGAGCGCATTGGCAACAAGTTCCTCCGGACCGGTGCTGGGTTTGGTGGCGGGTGCTTGCCAAAGGACATTCGCGGCTTTGCAGCCAGGGCTGAGGAGCTTGGCGTGGGTGAAGCCGTTGGCTTCCTCGGTCAAGTCGACCAAATCAATAAGCGTCGAAGGCAAAGAGTCATTGATGTTGCCCACGAGGAGCTCGGGGCTCTCCCAGGCAAAAAGATCTTGGTTCTTGGCCTTGCCTTCAAACCCGACTCTGATGATATGCGGGACTCCCCCGCACTGGACATTGCCCTGGGGCTAGCCAAAGCCGGCGCTGAGGTTAGCGTGCATGACCCGGTTGCTCTTGATGCTTTGGGAGAAAGACATCCGGAGCTCCTGCGAGCTAGAGCTCTTGATGCTGCTTTTAGGGACCAGGAACTAGTCGTTCTGGCTACTGAGTGGAAAGAATATAAAGAGCTAGATCCTGAGGTTCTAGGCAAAGCGGTTGCAGTAAAGACCGTTATTGATGCCAGGAACGTGCTCGATGTTGAGAGCTGGCAGAGAGCTGGCTGGAGACTTATTGCGCTAGGGAGAAATGTCCACAAGAACTAAAGCCGGCATCAGCTTCGTGATGCCGGTGCGCAACGAAGAGAAGTATTTGGACGAGGCCGTTAGGGCCGTTTTACAACAGGAGTTCAAGGGAGACACCGAGCTGGTGCTCGCCATTGGCCCAAGCCATGACAAAACTGCAGAGGTTGCACAGGGGCTAACAAAGACCTACCCCCAACTCAAGGTTGTCGATAACCCGGGTGGAGATACTGCAACAGGGCTCAACCTGGCAATTGCTGAGAGTAAGTACAAGCTGGTCATCCGGGTCGATGCCCACAGCACACTGCCTGCGGGCTATGCCCAGCTTGCTCACCAGATTCTCGCTGAGACCAATGCGGCAAATGTCGGCGGCAAGATGGTTGCAGAGGGGAAGACCGAGTTTCAAAGAGCTGTTGCCTATGGCTACAACAACCGCATTGGTCTTGGCGGTGGTGCGTTTCACGTCGGCACCAAAGCGGGCGAAGCCGACAGCGTCTACCTTGGCTGTTTCCAGCGCAGCTGGTTAGACAAGGTAGGGGGCTTTGACCCTAGGTGGGTTAGGGGCCAGGACTGGGAGCTCAACAAGCGGCTAAGAGAAGCCGGGGGAAAGATCTGGTTTGACCCGAGGCTCACTGTCACTTATTACCCGAGATCTAGCTGGCAGGCCCTTGCAAAGCAGTTTTTCTCAACCGGTGTCTGGCGGGGGGCGCTAACCAGAGAGGCACCGGGAGAGTCTGCTGCCCGCTACTGGGCGCCTCCAATGTTGGTGCTGGCATCGCTATTTGGTTTGCCCTTTACCTTGTACTTGCTTGTAATTGCCTTTGCCGCCATGAATGCCGGTGAGCTCAAGCCAGCCACGAGGCTGTGGCTGATGATTGTGCTGCCAACAATGCACTTTGCCTGGGGCCTGGGTTTTTGGTGGGGGCTTGCAAGAGGGGCCAAATAGCCCGCTACTGGTAGTTTTTACCCGTGAGTAACCCCAGCGTTATTGTCTGCAGCTTCTACACCCCCGATGAGTACTACGGGGGTCACGCTCGTGAGCTCAAGGAGCAACTAGACAGTCTGGGCATAGCCCATGAGCTGCTGGAGATAACAAAGGCACCGGGTGAAGACTGGGCCGACACCACACGGCGCAAGATTGGGTTTATTCGCTCGGTGTGTGAGAAGCACCCCGATAAAAAGGTCTTTTGGATCGATGTTGATTGCAGGATCAACTACCTGCCTGATTACATCGCAAACTCCACCGCCGACCTAATTGGTTTCCAGAGAAGCTTTGGCTCACCGTTGCAGATTGGCTATGGAAACCGCACTAGGTTCTGGGAGCCAAGCTTCTGGGGCATTGGCACCTCTTCTCAGGCAAGAAAGCTCATTGTCGATGCCGACGAGCTTGAAAAGCGTGCTGAGGTGAAGGCAACGGACGACTACTTTCTCGAAGAGGCCTGGAGGGCAAATGCCAGGCAGCTGAATTTCCAGATGATCCCGACCACCGAAATTGTTCGTGACCGCACTCCCTTGGAACCAGGTCAGCGCATGCCGTTTTTTGTGTTTGGTAGCTCTGGCAATGTTGCAGAGTTCAAAAACAAGGTGGTCCAGCACTCTGGAGGTAAGCAGGTTGGGCTAAAGCGCAAGCTGCTCCGGCAGGCTAAGAAGCTTGAAAAGAACCTCCCCGATTCTCTTCGCAATCCGCTTCGCAGGATTGCGGACTCCACTGGCGTAACTGGCGTTCTCACCTCCGGCCAGGCAAAGGGCATTGATCCTGAGCGCTCCAAGGCCCTGGGCGAAATGATGGCTGGGGGCCTTCGAGGAGACAGACAGCTTTTTGAGAACTCCCTGAGCGCTTTCGAGAAGAAGTTCATGCCCTCGCAGGGAGAGCTTGCAAACATTGCTGCCGCAAGTTCCTTTTTGCACTACTCAACAGGCGGCGAAAAAGAGCTGAGTTTGATGTGGTGGGCGAAGCCTTTCCCCGGAAACTTTGGTGACTGGCTCTCGCCGCTGATTCTTGCTCACTACTCGAATGCCAAGGTGATGCTCCAGTCACCCGTGAAGCCAACAAATAAGAAGCACATTGTGGCACTTGGCTCTATTGGCAGGTTCATTCGCTCGAGCTCCGTGGTTGTTGGTACTGGAGTCTCAACCGAAGACATTGAGCTAAACAAAAAAGCAACCTACGTCTCGGTTCGCGGGCCGATAACCGCAAAGGTTCTAAATGCCTCCGGAGGACCAGAGGTAGCAGCATTTGGGGATCCAGGGCTGGTTATCTCGCGGATCCTGCCGGTTGCCAGAGCCAAGACCAATGGCCGAGGCGTATTGGTTAGGCACTTCTCTCACAGCTCCATACCGCTGAGGCTGCCAGAGGGCATAGACGAGCTCTCGGTCATGATGTCTAGCAGGGAAGATATCGAACAGTTTGTGCAGGCGCTGAATGAGTATGACTTCGTGGTCACCTCAGCCATGCACGTGATGATCACCTGTCACTCCTATGGCATCCCCTGCAGCCTGGTGACCTTTGAGGGTTACGAGGAAAACGTTCACGGTAGCGGTATCAAATACGAGGACTACGCGCTCGGTGCAGGGGTAGAGGTCGCTAACCCGCTACCTTTGCCGCTTGATCTCACAAAGCTTGACCTTCGCTCGCTTGCCAAAGAGATCAAGGTCTCCGAGCAAAAGATGGATGAGGTGGAGAATCACCTCAGGCTGGCAATCAATAAGGTGCTCTCATGAAAGGTATGACCTCGCTGCTATGGAAGTCCTCCAGGCAAATGATCCCGAAGGGCAAATACCGCTGGCAGCTAATACTCCTTGTTTTCATTGCCGCAGCAATACCGGTGACCGAGCTTTTGGTAGCGAAGCTGTTTACAGACCTGGTTGTTTTTGGCTCTGGCCAGAGCACCACCCAGATTGTCGTCTCGGTTGTCTTATTTGCATTGCTCTTTACCACCACCAGGGTTGCCAACTACCTGCAAAAGACCTACCGGGTGAAGTTCTTTGACAAGAGCTTTGGGGCAAGCGAGCGCGAAAAAACTGCCAACGAGGAGAGCTGGGAGTGGGCGATGGCGCTCGAGCTTGTCAACGTGCTCTCGTTCATTACCCAGATGCTCGTGATAGCGACTTTCTTTTTCTTCCTCGATCTGACCTTTGCCGCGATCAACCTGGTGTTCTTGCTGGTGCTGCTGCAGGTAATTGGTGTGCTGTTCGTAAGGCAATTCAAGACTCAGCGCGGGTTTGTTCAAAAGCGAAGGGCGAAAGAGGTTGTCACCCCGGCCGAGAGGCTAGGTGCGAGAATCCAGCAGGCCGAATTTGGCACCCTGCTAGCGAGCGCCGGAGTGGTCTTGCTCTTTGTGCTGCTAATCGTGCTGAGCATCGCAGGCCAGATAAGCCTTGCAAATACCATCGTGATCTTCCTTGGGCTCAGATTGCAAAACACCACCTTTAGCTCTGTGTCTTCTTCTCTCATGCGCTTTGCAAGGGCCAAGGCCCACAGCTTCTAATGACCTCGCTCACCATTGGCTACTCGGTCCTTGCAGAGCGGGTAAAGAACATACGCCAACCAAAGGTCCCAGATAGCGAGCTGCTCGTTGTCGTCCAGAACCCAAACAAAGCAACTTATGCGAAGACCCTGGACGCGACCTATGACGAGCTAGCGAGCACAGGAGTGGCGAAGAGTCGCAACCGGGCACTTGAATTGGCCAAGGGTAGGTTCCTGGTCTTCGCCGATGACGACATTGAATTCGAACCGGCTGGACTGGCTTCTATCTGCCAATACATGGACGAGCACCCCGAGGTTGCCATTGTGCTGGCCCAGGCCACTGATCAAACTGGCAAGCTGCGCAAAAACTACCCAAAGAGCATGGAGCAGCTAAGCCTTTTCAACTCGGCCAGGGCCGCCACCTACGAAATGGTGGTGCGGGTTGAGAGCATCCACACTCTCGGGGTTAGCTTCGATACTGATTTTGGCGCAGGGGTAGAGAACTACCTGGGCGATGAGTACATCTTCATTGCCGATATCATCAGGGCCGGTGGCAAGGGGGTGTTCCTGCCTATCACCATCGCCTCTCACCCCGAGGACTCCTCGGGATCTGGCTGGGGCACCGACCGCGACCGAATAGCAAGGGCAAAAGTCTTCTCCCGTGTCTTCAGAACCATGGCGCCAATTATTCGCCTTGGCTTTGGGCTTAGGAGGCTCTCTGAGCTCGGGGGAACACAGAACCTAGTCAGGTTTGTTTTCGGGCGCTAGCGGGTCAGGACCGTGTCTTGTGCGAGTAGCACACCGTCAATGTAGACCTCGACGTTAATTGTGTAGCCGGCTCCTGTGTTGCGCTTTGTTAGCGAGTAGGTCTTTCCTGGCGCCAGGGTGATTGGGTCGACCTTGAGCCACTTACCCGCCACCTTTGCTGTCAGTCTGAGGCCCTCATAGCCCTTGGTGTAGATGGCGATGTAGCCGTTGAAGGTACCAATTGTCACCTTCTGCTCGCCATTTGAACTTCCTGGGTCCACAGGAGCGGTAGCTCCTGCCGCGAGCAGGTTGTAGGCGCCAGCGATGTTGACAAGCGGTATTTGCTTCCTAATTACATCGTCGACCTTTGAGGAGCCCTGCTTCATAGCCAGCAGGATCTGTTCGCTGGTCTTCTCAGGGAAGGCCTGCTTCAAAACTGTGAATGCCGCTGCAACCAATGGGGTTGCCGCGGAGGTTCCCGAGCTTGTCATGTAGCCGAGGGTGTCGGCGCTTCTTGTGAAGTCGGGAGCCAAGAACTCAATCTTGTTGCTCATGGTCACATACCAAGAGACTTCGCGCTGAGCATTAACCGAGCCAACCGCCACGACTTCCTCGAGGCAGCTTGGAAAGACTGACGTGGCGATGTCCAACACCGGGGTGTTGCCGGCGGCTGCAAATGTGATGATGCCGCGGTCTCGCATGTCAGAGATGATGCCTGCCAACTCGGCGAGCGCCGGGTTGGTGTCACAGAGCAGCCAGCTTCTTGGCATCTCTGAGAACAGGCCCCCAAAAGACAGTGAGAGTGCGACGGTCTTGTTTGCTTCAGCCCGGTCAGAAACATACCTTGCCGCCGCGGTGATGCCCTCGAGGGTGAGGTCGATGTTCGCCATCACGATCTTTGCATCGGGGGCAATGCCGCCGGCCGCAACTGAGTTGGGCTTGCCCGCAGCGATGCCGGCAACCATGTTGCCGTGGTTCTCGGCGAAGACAGGGAAGTTATTGACGATGCGCTGCGATGCGGCGGAAACGCCGGTCTGGCTCTTGGAGCCGTTGGGGCAAAAGTTTGAGGTGTAGGAGGCGTAGAGGCAGAAGCCATCAACGACCTGGTCCTGGAAGTACTCGTGGGTGAGGTTTACGCCCTGGTCAATAAAGGCAATCGAGGCTCCCTCGCCCTTGTGGCCAAGCTCCCATACCGACTCCACGTTAACCATCGTGTAGGCAGGTTCGACAACGTTTGCCTGGGCAGGTGCTGCAAAGCCAAAAAGCGAAATTGCAAGAGCTGTTACGGCCGCAAAAAACTTAGTCTTCAAGTTGATTTCTCCCGTTTTCTAACTCCAAGCGTAAGCGCAGAAAGTGAGCATCCGCTGATAGTTGAGTCTAGGCTTTAGCCATGGTTGATGCGGGTAGAAAAGTCAGCAAGGCGATTATTCCGGCAGCTGGACTTGGCACCCGCTTCCTCCCCGCCACAAAGGCGATGCCCAAAGAGATGCTCCCCATCGTTGACAAGCCCGTAATTCAATACGTGGTGGAAGAGGCGGTCTCGGCTGGGCTCTCAGACCTTTTGATAATCACCGGTAGAAACAAGAACACCCTTGAGAACCACTTTGACCGGGTGGCCGAGCTGGAGCAGGCGCTAACTGCAAAGGGTGACCAGAAGCGGCTTTTCTCCGTCCAGGAGTCCAACCAGCTTGCCGACATCCACTACACCCGCCAGGGCGACCCGAGGGGACTGGGTCACGCGGTCCTCAGGGCAAAAAGCCACGTCGGTTCGAACAGCTTTGCTGTCCTACTTGGCGATGACGTCATCGACTCTCGCGATGCCTGCCTTTCAAAGATGCTTGAGCTCCACGAGGCAACAGGGGACAACGTGGTTGCCCTGATGGAGGTGCCGATGGAGCAAATTCATCTCTATGGGGCAGCGAGCATTAGCTCCCAAGAGGGAGATGCGGTGGTCATTTCTGAGCTGGTTGAAAAACCAGAGCCTGAGAGCGCTCCTTCAAACCTTGCGGTGATTGGCCGCTACGTGCTCAGGCCAGAGATCTTTGAGATTTTGGAGAACACCGAGCCTGGTAGGGGTGGGGAGATACAGCTCACCGATGCCCTCCAGCATGCAGCTAATAACCCAGAGCTTGCAGGGGGAGTTAGAGGTGTGATCTTCCGAGGCAGGCGATACGACACCGGTGACAAGCTGGACTTTATTCGCGCGACCCTGAGGATCGCGGTTGACAGAGAAGATATCGGCGGCGAGCTAAAGAGCTGGCTAAAAGAGTTTTCTAAAGAGCTTTAGTCCGCTTGCACTTTTCTGAGCAGTATTTGACCTGGTCCCAGTTTTTCTCCCAGGACTTGCGCCAGACCATTTCCCTGCCGCAGCGCTCACAGGTCTTCTTTGGCAGGTTAGCTTTCTTAACCCCGCGCACTACTCAGACTCTGGCTGGTCGATTGTTAGCTTGCTCTTAGGAACGTCCATCATCTCCACCCAGGTGTTGCCAATGGCTAGCTGGAGCGGCTGGCCGTCTGTCGTGGAGAGCAGGATTGGCTCGCCAATCTCGCCCTTAGACCACACTGCCTGCAGGTAGTAGCCGTCGGAGAAGATGTGAGCAATACCCTCATTGTTTTCCAGCATGGCCTTTGGAATGGCTCCGTATTTTGGATCTACGAAACTCAAATCGTGGGCGACCTCCATGACAACCACGTTCTTGGCAATTACCCGCTCGCCACCTTCTTGGGTGTGCTCGGAGCCGTCTTGGGTTCTCAGCCACGCGGGCTCCTCGGCAACCGACCAATCAAAGGTGGCGGTTCCGAGCTCCCACTCTGAGTGCATCTGTGGGTACTTCACGCCAAGGCCCAAAACAGGTGTTCCCTCCGCTACAGCGGTCGGAATCGCAGCAAACTCAAAGCCGGGTTCTGGAGCTGGCTGCTCTGGAGAGTAGAGCTGTTGAAGCTTGGCGGCCTCAAAAAACAGGTTCCAGGGAGCAACCCTTGACTTCTCGCGAAAGTAAGTGTCGTTATTCATCTCGGTGTCTTCGTCGCTCATGATCAGCCCGGTTGCCTTGGCTGCCGACTTGAACGGGGCCTGGCCTCCTGAGTAGACGAAGATGCCGTTGAAAGGATCGACAATTGCCGCATCCACCGGCCTCACTGACCTGACCGGGCCAATGACCTCGGGGGTTCTTGAGTGCCAAACCGGCAAAAGCCTTGTAAGACCTATCTCGACCCGGGTGACAAAGACGATGTCTGCAGAGTTGAGAGCCAGCTGAGGTCTACCGGGCGTGGTGTTGTCGATCTTCGCCGAAACGGCAGGGAGTTCAAGCAGGGGGTTGGTGCCCTCCTCGTAGAGAACGCCGGTGAGGGCGGCCGCCACCATCACCGGTTCCGGCTCGGGCTCCTCAGTTGGGGTCGGCGAAGCCGTCTGGGACTGGGTGGGCGTGGGGGCAATTGTTTCCTCGGGTTCAGAGCTGCAGCCAGCAAGAACAAGTGCCGAGGCAATTAGAAGGGCTATCTTCCGCATTGGACTAAGTGTAGAAGCGGAGTGGGGGTTTTCTAAGGTAATCCGCTGGGGGTTTGGTTTAGGAGCTCGGGTAGAAATTCACAGCCCCACGAACCCATACCGTGACCCTCATGCCAACCTCTGGGGCAAAGGGGCCGTTTGACCTTGCTCTGATTCGAAGCTTTGGAGTCTGCACCTCAACGAGGGCGTCGTGGCCAAAGAACACCCTGCCTACAACCTCAGAGTCTCCTGAGGGGTTTGGCTGCAGATAAAAGTTTTCGCTTCTGATCGCCACCACTCCGGTGGCGCCCTCGGCAACATTGTTTAGCGGGGTCAGGCTGCCAAGATCGGTGAGTATCTTGCCACCGGAGACCTTGCCATCCACAAGCACCGACTCTCCCAAGAATGTCGCGATGCCAACATCCGCTGGTGAGTTGTAAATCTCAGAGGGCGACCCGATCTGAATCACCTTGCCATCTCGCAGGACCGCCACGCGATCCGCCAAAGAAAGTGCCTCTTCTTGGTCGTGTGTGACCATTACCGCAGTCGCTCCCTCAGCCTTGAGCACCCCGCGAACCTCCTCGCGAAGCTGCTGCCTGAGCTCTGCATCCAAGGCACTAAATGGCTCGTCTAGTAGCACCAGCTTTGGTCTTGGAGCCAACGCCCTCGCAAGTGCTACGCGCTGCACCTGCCCACCCGAGAGCTCCTCGGGCATGCGAGCGGCGAACTGCTCCATCCGGATTAGTCGCAAGAGCTCATTGACCCTCTCGTCCCTTGCCTCTTTCGATAGCCCAGCAAGACCAAAACCAATGTTCTGGCGAACGTTGAGATGAGGGAAGAGAGCAGAGTCCTGGGGCACGATGCCGATGCTTCGCTTCTCCGGAGCAACGGTTGCATCGCTACTGCTGAGCAGAGTCCCATCAAGGGAGATTGATCCGCCAGTAACAGCGTCAAAACCTGCAATCAGCCTAAGAAGAGTTGACTTGCCCGCACCCGATGATCCCAGCACGGCGAGAAGCTGCTTGCTCTCAAGTTCAAGGGTTATGCCGGCAAGAACTCTCGTTTCTCCGAAGCTAACTGAGACGTCTTTGACTTCAAGAAGTGGCATCTAGCTAACCTCCGAAATCAGTCTTCTGGCCTGGGCATTCAGGAAAAGTGCCGGCACCCCCGCAATGATAATCAGCGCGAGGGCATAGGGGGCAGCCTGCGAATAGGCCAAAACCTCAGTTGCCTGCCATAGCTCTGTCGCCAAGGTGTCTAACTGATTGGGGCGAAGCAGCAGGGTGGCGGGGAGTTCTTTAAGTACGGTGAGGGATGCGAGCGCAATACCGGCGATGATGCCTGGCGCGGCAATTGGCAGGACCACCTTGCCCAGCGCCGCGTTCTTGCTAAGCCCCTGACTTCTTGCAACCTCCTCGATACTCCTCGGCACAAGCGCAATCGGAGTTCCGACGAGCCCCAGCGCATTTGGCAAAAACAAGATGAGGTAGGCAAGCAGCAGTAGCCAAATGGTCTGGTAGATGCCTGGCAAGAGGTTTGCACCAAAGAACACCAGCGCCAGCGCAACCACAACCGCTGGGAGTGCATGTGCGGTCCATGCTGTTAGATCGACCACCCCGGAGAGCCGGCTTTGGAACCTAAGGTTCCAAACCGAGATCGCAAGTGCGAAGATGCCGATAATTACTCCCGCTGCAAGCGCCACTAGCAGCGAACTAACTACCAGTTCTCCCAACCTGAGCAAATCAAATGCGCGTTGATTCAGAGACCAGCCAATCAGGGACACAATCGGTAGCCCCGCCCCTGCAAGGCCAAGCACGGAAAGGGCCATGAGCGAAGGCAGCCTCAAACCGCCGAGATCTATGAGCCTTCTGCGGCCTGAGGTGCTCGGTGCGCTCCAGCGATCTCCTCGATAGCGGCGCTCGAAGAAGATGACAACCAGCGTTAGCGCCACCAAAACCAGTGCCAGCGCAGCTGCGCTGGTTCTATCAAATGATCCGCGGTAGGCGTTGTAGATGGCACGGGTAAAGGTGTCGAAGCGGAGCAGCGCGATTGCGCCGAATTCGCTCAGCGTATAGAGCGCCACCAACAAACCCGATGCGAGGGCAGCAGGCCTTATCTGAGGCCAACTCACGCTCCAGAAAACTTGCAGCCGATTTTTCCCAAGCGAACGAGCCACCTCCTCGGCTGCGAAATTTGAGCTAATCAGCGCGGCCGATACTGCCAAAAAAACGTACGGCGCGGTTGCCAGCGACAGGGTGAGCCAGGCTGCCCAAAAACCGCTGAACCACGGAAATATGCTCAGGTAGCCAAGTGCAAGGACGAAGCTCGGGATGGCAAGTGGCAGGGTTGCCAGCACTGCAAATACCGGGGCGAGGACAAGGTTAGTTCTCACCGTGAGCCAGGCCTGCAGGATACCTATTGCCAATGCCGTCAGGGAAACACTGAGAGTGAGACTGATCGAGTTCCAAAGCAGCTCCAGCGTCCTTGTCCTGAGCAGTTCCGCCAGCGCTGCCTCAAAGCCCTCGGCGAGCCGAAGCAGCAAATACCCGATCGGCAATAGAGACGCTAGGGCTGCAACTACACCCAGCGCTACCGCTGCAATCGGAGGTCTTTGCATCTGGGCCTAGATCAGTCCCGCCTGGCGGATTAGCTCCAGCGTCCTTTCAAGAGTGTCGAGGTCGCTTAGGTCAATCGCGGGAGTTTGAATCTCGCTAAGCGGTACCAGCTCATCGGCGGGGCTAATGCCGCCAACAAGTGGATACTCCCTGGTTTCCTCGGCGAAGTACTTCTGGCCCGATTCGCTGAGCAGGTAGCTAACAAACTCACTCGCGTTCTCGGATGCATTTAAGATGCCAACACCGGCAACGTTGACAAGATTGCCCGCGTCCGCAGCCCCAAACTGAGCCAGGCGGCTGTTCATCTGAGCCTGACCAACATCCATCGCACGCGCATACCAGTAGTAGTGGTTGATAAGCCCCGCAGCCAACTGTCCCGACTCAACGGCTTCGAGTATTGCGCCGTTTTTTTCGTAGATGACGGCGTTCTCCCGCATTGCCTCTAGCCATTCCAAGGTGCGCTCATCACCGTGGATAACTCGCATGGCGGTCACAAAAGACTGGAACGAAGCATTGGTTGGCGCGATGCCAATTCGGCCCTGCCAAGACTCAGCCTCAAGATCAAAAATACTCGCGGGCAGCTCACTAACCTCGGCCGGGTCATAAACCAAAACTCTCGCCCTGCCGGAAACCCCCACCCAGCTTTTGTCTGCTGCCGAATACTCCGGGGGAACAAGGGAGAAGATCTCATCTGGAATGGCAGTTAGCAGACCCGCCTTGGAGGCCGCACCTAACGCCCCAGCATCCTGCGCGAGGAAGATATCCGCAGGCGAATTGGTACCCTCCTCAAGAAGCTGCGCGGCTAGCTCCGCACTGCCCGCGTAGCGAACCTCGACATCGATGCCGCTAGCCTGCTCAAACTGTTCAACAAGGGGCCCAATTAGTGCCTCGCTCCTGCCCGAATAAACCAGTAGCGAATCGTCCTCGGCGCTGCAACCGGTAAGAAACAAACCGGAGACAACAAAGACAGCGAGAGCACTGCGAAACCTCAATGAAACCTCTTCAAAAGTTGGGTAAAAAGATGATTACCCAAAGAGGTTAGGTAAACCTAACTAGTTTGTCAAGATTTGGCTTTTGCGTCGATTTCGGCAATCAGATTCTCGACCAGAACCTTGATCTCATCGCGAATTGGTCGAACCGACTCCACGCCTTTTCCGGCTGGATCCTCCAGCTTCCAGTCGAGGTAAATCTTCCCCGGGTAGAAGGGGCAGGCATCGCCACAGCCCATGGTGATTACGTAGTCCGAAGCCCTAACCTCCTCGTCGGTAAGAACCTTTGGTTTTGCAGCTGAGATGTCAATGCCCAGCTCGTTCATGGCCTCAACTGCTGAGGGGTTCACCTGGTCTCCCGGCATGGTGCCTGAAGAGCGAACCTCAATGCGATCGCCAGCCAGGTGGTGCAGAAAACCCTGTGCCATCTGCGATCTTCCTGCGTTGTGAACGCAAACAAACATGACCGAAGCGATTGGGGCTGACATTAGCTGCCTACTTTCTTGGTGAGGGGAGCAAAGGTAATAAGTGCGATGGCCATACCAATTAGCTGGGCCAAGGCGAACCAGAGTGCTGAGTCGGGTGCGATACCCGAGGGGGCTTCGGTGAAGATACGCCCCAGGGTCACTGCCGGGTTAGCAAACGATGTTGAAGAGGTGAATATGTGGCCTGCGAATATCCAGGCTGCAACCGAGGCAGCAACCAAATTTGCCTTCTCAAAATGAACCAGCAGCAGGATCAAGAGCACCAAGCCCCAGGTAGCAACCACCTCACCCAAAAAGGTAGGAAGCGAGAATCTCTCTAGCTTGCTCACCTCGAGCCAGGCCGAGCCGAACATTAGATTTGCAGTCACTGCCCCGCTTATGGCGCCAAGCACCTGAGCTGCGATGTAAGCACCGGCCTCGCCCGAGGCAATAGCCTTCCGCACCAGAAAACCCAGGGTAACTACCGGGTTGAAGTGCGCTCCAGAGATGGGGCCAAAGATTGAGATCGCGACGAAAAGGATCGCAGCAACCGTTGCGGCGATCATGGTGAGGCCAAGCGGGTAACCAGATTGCAAGGTGGCGGTCATGAAGCCTGCGCCAACTACGCCGGAAACAATCAGGGCGGTGCCTAAAAACTCGGCCAGAAGCTTCGCTGAAAGCGGATGTTGCAAGCCTTACCTTCTCTCTAATGCTCTGGTAGTTTATAGATAACCATCTATGAATAGGTGAACAAATGGTTACGAGAGTGCAACTAGATATCTCCCAGTGCGCACCCACGCCTGGAGTCGAGCCAATGGCCCGGACCAAGGCGAATGAAATTGCGAGCCTTCTCAAGGCAGTTGCAGACCCAACAAGGCTCCAGATCCTCGCGCTTATCAATCAGGGTGAGAACAGCAGCGCCTGCACCTGCGACCTCACTGGTCCCCTTGGGCTATCACAACCAACCATCTCCCACCACATGAAGAAGCTCACTGAGGTGGGTTTGTTGAGCGCAGAGCGCAGGGGAACCTGGGTCCACTACAGCGTGAACAAAGAGCTCTGGGGCCAAATAGCGGAGCTGTTTGAGTGAGCATCCAACACACCTCCTTTGGCGTGCTGACGCCTCAGCATGACCATGCGGTTTTCAACGAGCGCTCGGTAAGAGCTGCAGCTGGATTGCTGTTTGTCTTCGGATTTGCTGGCTGGATGACGGCCGCCCTCACCTCAGACTTCTCGCTGCTGAGAGCCTTTGGAGCGTTTTTTATGTTCGAGATGTTCGTAAGGCTTTTTGCCGGACAGAGATTCTCTCCCACGCTTCGCATCTCGGATTATTTTGTGCGCAACCAGATACCCGAGTGGGTTGATGCAAAACCCAAGCAAACTGCCTGGTCAATTGGGTTTGGCATGGTTCTGGTTGCCTGCTTCATGATGGGGTGGCTTGGAATGCGAGATGAGATCGTGCTGGGTTTGTGCGCACTCTGCATGAGCTTTTTATTTGCAGAGGCAGCATTTGGATTTTGTGCCGGCTGCTGGCTACACATGAGATTTGCCAAAGAAAAACCACAGCTGTGCTCAGGAGGAGTCTGCAGCTTAGAAAACGAAGGAGCAAGGTAATGAGCAAGATTGAAATCAGCATCGAGGGCATGACATGCGGCCACTGCGCCATGAGCGTCACCAATGAACTTGCAACCCTAGAGGGAGTCAGCAATGTACAGGTTGATCACGCCGCAGGCAAGGCCACGATTGAGTCAGAGGGTGTTAGTGAAGACCAGCTCTCGGCAGCAATCGAAGAGGCTGGCTACCAGGCAACTGGTTTTGCAACCGTAAATGGCTAATAATCTCGTAGAGCTCGACATCGAGGGCATGACCTGCACGGCTTGCGCCCGAAGAGTTGAGAAAACGCTAAATAGAGTCGATGGCGTAACTGCCTACGTTGACTTCGCAAGCGAAAAGGCTCACCTGCAGTTTGCCGGTGAGATTGAACTTGATGTGCTCAAAGAGGCTGTTGCGAGCGCCGGCTACAAAGTCGGAGAGGGCAAGGAAGAGCTCAAGACTCTGAAGCCGAGGCTCATCACGGGCGCAGTCTTGTCCCTGCTGGCGATGGTGTTTTCGATGGTGCCCGGTATTGAGTTTGAGGGCCAGCAGTTCTTGGTCTGGGCACTTGCGACACCGGTGATTCTGTATGTCAGCTTTCCGTTTCATGCGGCTGCCATCAAAAACCTTCGCCACGGCGACACCACCATGGACACCCTCGTTTCGCTTGGTTCCTCGGTGGCCTACCTCTACAGCATCTACCTGGTGCTCACCGGCTCCACTCACCACTACTTCGAGGTAAGCGCGGTAGTTCCCTCGGTTGTCCTCCTTGGAAGATTCATTGAGGTTAGGGCAAGACGCAGTGCAACTGATTCTGTTAGGGCGCTACTGAGCGCCATCCCCGACAGTGCAACAGTCATCCGAGACGGGACGCGCGAGCAGGTGCCCACTCACACCCTCAGGGCTGGAGACGAGGTAGTTGTAGTAGCGGGTGATCGCGTCCCCGCAGATGGGACCCTGGTCAGCGAATTCGCCTCGGTAGATAACTCAACCCTGACTGGAGAGAGCCTGCCGGTTGAGCTGCGGGCTGGGGAGGCACTGAGTGCCGGTGCCACAGTGCTATCGGGAGAAGTAATCATTCGCCTAACCGCAAGTGCTGGAACCTCACGGCTCTCAAGAATCGCGGACCTGGTCCGCGAGGCAACAGCGAGCAAGACCCAACTTGGTTCCCTAACCGATCGCATCTCCAGTGTGTTCGTGCCGAGCGTCATTGTGATTTCCATTGCCACCTACTTCGTCTGGGCACTTGCTCTCGGAGACAGCACGCGAGCCTTTGAGGCTGCGGTCGCGGTGCTGGTGATCGCCTGCCCCTGCGCTTTAGGTATTGCCGTACCAATGAGCCTGGTGGTGGCAACCAGTCTCGGCACCAAAAAGTCGGTCGTAATTCGAAACCCCGACAGCCTCAGGCTGCTTGCCAGAATAAACAAGGTTGTCTTCGACAAGACCGGGACACTAACTGACGGGAAGCTGAGTATCGTCAAAGCCCATGGTCTCGGCGGCGTTACTGCCGAGGATACCGTGGCTAAGGCCGCAGCCGTCGAAGCCGGCAGCAAACACCCTGTGGCAATGGCCATAGCTGCCAGCGGAACCACTTACGTCGCCTCAAACATTGAGGAGATCTCAGGTCGCGGCGTTGCTGGAGACATCGACGCTCTCAGGGTGAGTGTTGAAAAGCCTGGCATTTACGAAAATCAGGCGGAGCTTGATGCCGCAATCCAAAATGCCGGGCCCAACACCCTGGTAGTAGTTGCCTGGGAGGGCTGGGCCCACGGCCTGATTGAACTCAGTGATGGCCTGCGTGAGGGCGCCAGGGAAACCGTTAGTGAGTTGCACTCAATGGGTCTAAAGGTGGCCATGTTATCTGGCGACAACCAAAGGCGCGTTGACGCGGTCGCAGGCCAACTTGGCCTCGATGAGGCTCTAGCCTCCGCTTCACCAGAGGGCAAGCTCGAATACCTAACATCGCAACCTGAGAAGCTGGCAATGGTCGGCGATGGCATCAATGACGTTGCGGCTCTGGCCAGTGCGGACATTGGAATTGCCATGGGATCAGGCGCTCAAGCGGCTCAGGCCGCGAGTGCGATCACGGTTCTCGATGACGACCCCAGAAAGATCCCCTCCTCGCTAAAGCTTGGCCGCCGAACCTATCGCAACATCCTGCAAAACCTTGGCTGGGCCTTCGGCTACAACATCCTGCTGATTCCGGTGGCTGCCGCGGGACTTCTAAACCCCATGCTTGCAGGGGTTGCCATGGCATTTAGCTCTGTGTCGGTAGTTGCTAACGCCCTTCGAATGAAGTTGCAGGACTAGCCGGCCTTTTTCTCGGTTAAGTTCTTCATGCACAAAATCCTTTTCCTCCACGGCTGGACCAATCGCCGTCCCGAGGGCCACTGGATGAGACTCAGTGCAGCCGAGCTCAGATCAGGAGGCAACCAGGTTTGGTACCCGCAGTTTCCAGACCCTGACACCCCCAAGCCCCACGAGTGGCAGGACCTTCTGCGCCAGGAGAGCAACATGATGGATGAGGTTCCTGGTGGCAGCAAGATTTGCATTGCCCACTCTCTGGGAACCATTAATTGGCTCTATGGAGCTCTCGGGGACATGTTCAACGCGCCCTTTGACAGGGTGCTGCTGGTTGCTCCCCCAGACCCGCAAATGACCTCCGAAACCTCGGGTATTGAGGGTGACCCAATGGACCTAACCAATCCCTTGCTCGAACCCCAGGCAAAGAAATGGGCGAGGTCTTTGGAGGCAATCGCAGGTGACAACGACCGCTGGCTGCCAAGGGGTGTTGAGATTTACAAACCAGCTCTGGGAATTGAACCGATCGTGTTTGAAGGCGCTGGTCACTTCAGCCTTGACGATGGCTGGGGCCCGTGGCCCGGCCTGATCGACTGGGTAGAAAGCGGCGACCCAGCAGACCTGATCTCTCGTTAACTGATTTCCCGAATCTCACCAGTCTCAGGATGTTTAGGGTTCCGCGCCTTGAAGAGAAGATATATCCACACCAACAGCAAGCACGCGATGACGCCCATGGTGAAGGTGGCGGCTATAGCCAGTTGCGGATTGGCAAGCAGCATTAGAGTTAGCGCGGTTGGTGAGAGGGCCGACACAACCTTGCTCAGCATCATGATGTAGCCCTGGCGCTGACCAAAGCGATCTGACCCAAAGAACAACAGCGGCAGCGAACCCCTAATAAATGGGTTCAGTCCAACCCCAATGCCGTGAAGGATCACAAAGGCCATGAGCCCGTTTGTGCCAAAGAGCCAGATAGCCAGAACCCCAAGTGGGTGGGCGGCAATAGATATCGCTGCGACCCTAATTGGCGTTGCCCACTTACCAAGTGCCAAAAGCAGCACTCTCGCCATCACCTGAGCAGGGCCAAGAACTATCGACGCAATCAGAGCAAGCTCGATTGAAGCCCCGAGCTCCCCAAGCATGAATGGCAGCGTCGTATTCACCGAACTGACGATGAAGCCCTCGAGCGCAAACATGATTGCAAAAACAACCAGAAGCGAATCAAAGCGAAACTTGTTTTTCACCATCTTCCGGATCGGCCCCGTCATGTCTGGAACCTCTCTGCGCTCAGAGCGAGGAATTGTCAGATTGAGAGGCAGGCCAACAAGTAGATGTGCTGCAACCCAGAACCAGACCGCCCACTGCCAACCAAACTCAGTCAATAGCAGAGTTGTAAGGGGCCAAGAGATCGACGAGGAGAATCCGGCAAAAACCGTGATGCCCGCAATGACTTTGTTTGACCTGTTCCCAAAGAAGTTCACCGCTGTTGCAAATGCAGCATCGTAGTTGCCCATTGAGCCGCCAACCCCGATCAGGATCCACGCTGCAAACAGCTGCACGGGCTCGGTGGCGGTGGCAAGCAATGCCAGGCCGATGGCAAAGGCGACCGAACCCCACGGCAGAACCTTCCTACCGCCCAATCGATCGATAGCCTTTCCAACCCTCGGGCCAAGTAGGCCTGAAACAAGCAGTGAGATGGTGAAGGCCCAGAAGAAGAGCTCTGTTGTGATGCCCAATGACTGAGCTATCGGAACGGCAAGAATTGCTGGGAGATAAAAGGAAGAACCCCAGCCGATGATCTGGGCCATGCCGAGGCGCATGGTGAGGCGAGTGCCAGCTTGCACTTATCACCTCGGATCGAAACTGGCTTTAGTTTACTTGCCGTATTAGCCTGTCAGCCATGCGCTCTCTGAGTAGCTACATCACAGGTGTGAAACACCCCGAGGGTTTTCACGGCGAGGGAAAAACCAAGAACTTCTTTGAAGGCTGGTACTTCAAGTTCGTCTCACAAGACCAGTCTCAGCGCTGGGCTGTGATCCCGGGAATCTTTAGAGGTCTCGGTGGCGAAAGCCGCGACGAGGCATTTGTTCAGGTGCTGGACGGGGCAACAGGGAGAAGCTGGTATCACGTCTTCCCAGTCGAAGAATTTAGGGCGAGCGCCGATAGCTTCGATGTTCACATCGGACCAAATCACTTCAGCTCCAAAGGTGCGACTCTTGACCTGCCTCAGCTAAAAGGAACGCTTGAGATAACTAGCGAGCTGAAGCCCTGGCCGGTAACCCTGGCTAGTCCAGGGATCATGGGTTGGTATGGGCTCGTGCCGTTCATGGAGTGCTTCCACGGAATCGTTTCCTTCGGCCACAGCATCGAGGGGCAATTAGAAGTAGAGGGAAAAAAGCAGAGCTTCTCAGGCGCCAAGGGTTACATCGAAAAAGACTGGGGAAAGAACTTTCCCAGCGGCTACATCTGGCTGCACTCCAACCACCTAGACAGCGACCGTGACGCATCGCTGGTGGCCTCGGCGGCGATTATCCCGTGGCTCTCTAAGCCTTTTCGGGGTTTCATCATGGGCCTTCACCACTCTGGCAAGCTCCACAGCTGGACTACCTATAACCGCTCAAAGGAGCTGGAGCTAACCCTGGACGATAGCCATGTCACGTGGAGAGTGGCCGGCCCAGATGGCTTGCTTGAGATTAGGGCCGAGCGAAAGCGTGGTGGGCTACTTCATGCTCCGCTCCGAGAGGCTATGCACCAAAGGGTCGAAGAGACTATGGATGCAGTCTTTGAGGTCCGTCACAGCATCAATGGCAATACAGTTCTAGAAGCAAAAGCTACATCGGGGGCGATGGAAGTGTTTGGGGACACCGAGAGGCTGCTTCGGATTTGACACCCAAAAACATCATCATCACCGGTGGTAGCTCTGGTCTGGGGCTGGCAAGTGCCAACCACTTCGCCCAAGCCGGCCACAACATCACCCTGGTTGCCAGAGGAGAGAAGCGGCTGCTCGAAGCCGCGGAACAGCTCAGGCTCAAATTCCCCGATGCTCGCATTGAAGAGCGAGTTCTCGACGTCTCAAACCTTGACGAGGTAAGGGGTTTCGCTCGAGAGATCACAGAACCGGTAGATGTTCTGATGAACAATGCGGGTCTCATGGGTCCTGACTTCTCGCTCTCTATTGAGGGCATCGAGTCTCAAATGGCAACCAACCACATCGGCCATTTCCTGCTTACCTCGTTGCTGTGGGAAAAACTGGAGGAGGCGAACGAGCCTCGCGTGATCTCGTTGAGCTCCGTGGTTCATCGCAGAGGAAGGCTCAAAGCCGACTCTCTCGAAGAGATCCGCGGCTCCAAAAAAGACTCCTATGACCGTTGGCAGCGCTATGCCGACACCAAGCTCGCATGCCTGCTCTTTGCAAGAGAGCTCGACCTCAGAGCAAAACAGACTGGCTCTCGGGTGAAGTCCATTGCTGCGCACCCAGGCTGGGCGCTAACAGGTTTGCAAATCAACTACCCAAACCGCTTTGACTTTCTCGCCCAAGATGCTCAAACCGGAGCTCGGAGCCAGATCAAAGCTGCGACTGACGCAACTCTTAAGGGGGGTGAGTTTGTGGGCCCAAGGTGGGAGGCTTGGGGCAGGCCTGCGCTCATAAAAGGATCGAAGCGCTCACAAGACCTAGAGCTAATGAAACGTCTCTGGGAAATAAGTGAGGAGCTAACTGGCCTGAGGTTTCTTGCCTAGGAGTAGGCTTTTTCAGTCCTAGGAGTATTAGTGCAAGCCGAAGAAGTCGTTGGTTCGAGGATTACGAACCAGAGCCTGAGCCGTTGGCTCCACTCGCTGCCCGGTGTCGACAAGGTAGGCCTCGAGGCTCGAGCAGCCTCCCTCGCCACCAGGTCCATAAAGACCAGCTCAAAAGCCTGGGGTCTGGATATGGCGATCAAGATGATGGACCTTACGACCCTGGAGGGCATGGACACCCCCGAGCGGGTTCGTAGCCTTTGCCAAAAAGCAATGACACCAGACCTGGATGACCCAGAGTGCCCAACTCCAGCAGCAATCTGCGTCTATGGCGACATGGTGACGTTTGCGAAGGCGGCCTTAGGCAGGAGCAAGATCTATGTTGCCGCAGTTGCAACCGCCTTCCCCTCTGGAAGGGCAGGCATGAAGGTCAAGCTCCAGGACACCAAAGACGCCGTTGCAAATGGCGCTGACGAGATTGATATGGTCATCGACCGTGGTGCATTCCTAAGCGGCAACTACCTAGAGGTTTACAAGCAGATTCAGGCCATAAAGGAAGCCTGCAAGCGGCCCAAAGGCGCCCCTGCGCACCTCAAAGTGATTCTTGAAACCGGGGAACTGCAGACCTATGACAACATCCGGAGGGCAAGTTATCTAGCGATGCTCGCCGGTGCGGATTTCATCAAGACCTCAACAGGCAAGGTATCCGTGAACGCAACCTTGCCAACAACTCTGTTGATGCTCGAGGCAGTTCGTGACTGGCATGAAGACACCGGTGAGCTGATTGGTGTGAAGCCTGCCGGCGGCATCAGAACTGCCAAAGATGCCCTCAGATACCTGGTAGTGGTCAAGGAGATCGCTGGTGAGCGCTGGCTCGACCCGAACCTTTTCCGCTTTGGCGCATCGAGCCTGCTCAACGACGTGCTGATGCAGCGCAAGAAACTTTTGACCAAGACCTACTTGGGTCCTGACTACGTAAGCGTGGACTAGGAGAGATCATGTTCGACTACGCACCCGCCCCGGAAGCGAAACTCGCAAGTTTTGAAAAGAGCTACGGCCACTTCATCGGCGGCAAGTTCACCAAGCCCGCGAAGCTTTACCCAACCATCAACCCCGCAACTGAAGAGGTGCTCGCTCAGATCTCCCACGGAACCGCAAGGGACGTGGACCTTGCCGTCAAGGCAGCTCGCGCAGCTTACGAAAAGGTTTGGAGCAAGCTCTCGGGTGCAGAGCGTGGCAAGTACCTCTACCGCATCGCAAGAATCATGCAGGAGCGCGGACGCGAGTTGGCAGTTGCAGAGACGCTAAACAACGGAAAGCCCATCAAAGAGACCAGGGACTTTGATGTTCCTACGGCTGTTTCCTGGTTCTTCTACTACGCCGGCTGGGCCGACAAGCTGGACTATGCGGGCCTCGGCCCCAACCCCAAGGCCCTTGGCATAGCGGCGCAGGTAGTGCCGTGGAATTTCCCGCTGATGATGCTGGCCTGGAAGATCGCCCCGGCTCTAGCAGCTGGAAACACTGTTGTGCTGAAGCCTTCGGAAACCACGCCTCTTACGGCACTGCTGTTCGCGGAGATCTGCCAGCAGGCCGAGCTCCCAGACGGCGTTGTAAACATAGTGACCGGCTTCGGTGACACAGGAGCTGCGCTGGTGGGTCACAAGGACGTAAACAAAGTTGCCTTCACGGGATCGACTGAGGTTGGCAAGCTAATCGCCAAGCAGGTTGCCGGTAGCGATAAGAAGGTGACACTTGAGCTTGGGGGCAAAGCTGCAAACATCGTCTTCGACGATGCGCCCATCGACCAGGCAGTCGAAGGAGTAGTAAACGGCATTTTCTTCAACCAGGGTCACGTCTGCTGCGCGGGTTCGAGACTGCTGGTCCAAGAGTCAATTCATGATGAGTTCATCAAAAAGCTAAAGCGCAGGATGAGCACTCTGAGGCTGGGTGACCCCATGGACAAGAACACAGATGTGGGCGCTATCAACTCGGCCGACCAACTTGCCAAGATCAAGAAACTTGTCAAAATGGGAGTCAGTGAGGGTGGCGAGCTCTGGCAGCCAGAGTGCAAGATCCCCAGAAACGGCTTCTGGTTTGCACCGGCCATTGTCGACAACGTGAGCCCCGCCAACACCGTTGCTCGGGAGGAAATCTTTGGCCCGGTACTCAGCGTCATCACCTTCCGAACCCCAGCCGAAGCTGTAACGAAGGCAAATAACACTGAGTACGGTCTCTCCGCAGGAATCTGGACCGAGAAGGGCTCCAAGATGCTGAAGCTCGCGGACCAGCTCAATGCGGGTGTTATCTGGAGCAATACCTTCAACCAGTTTGACCCAACCAGCCCATTCGGTGGCTTCAAAGAATCCGGCTACGGCCGAGAGGGTGGCCGCCAGGGCCTCCTTTCCTACCTGAAAGCAGGTAAGTAAATTGCGTTTAGATGTGAAGAAGACCTACAAGCTTTTCATCGCGGGCAAGTTCCCAAGAAGCGAATCGGGTCGCAGCTACGAAGTAAAAGATTCCAAGTCGAGGCATGTGGCAAACGTTGCCCTCGCATCTCGCAAGGACGTTCGCGATGCGGTTCAGGCGGCAAGAGCTGCCCAGGCCGGTTGGGCATCGGCCAGCGCCTATAACCGCGGCCAGGTTCTCTACCGCATTGCCGAGATGCTGGAGGGGAGAAAAGAGCAGTTTGTCGCTGAGCTCGCCCTTCTAACGGGCAAGACCCAGAGGCAGGCTGAGGCTGAGGTCAACGCCGCCATCGACTCTTGGGTTTGGCATGCGGGATGGACCGACAAGATTGACTCGGTAGCAGGCAGCATGAACCCTGTTGCGGGCCCATACTTCAACATCTCCACCAATCAGCCCACGGGGGTTGTGGGCGCCTTTGCTCCTCAGGACAGCGGTCTCGTTGGCTTTGTGAACACGATTGCTCCCGCGATTCTCTCGGGCAACACCGTGGTTGTGGTAACCAGCGAAAAGCTGTCTCTGCCAGCACTAAGTTTTGGCGAGGTCTTGGCGACTAGCGATCTGCCGGGCGGTGTTGTGAATATCCTCAGCGGCAAAGAGAGTGAGCTATCCAGCTGGCTAGTCGGCCACATGGACGTGAACGCGGTTGACCTTGAGGGAACTTCAAACCCAACCGAGCTTGAGATATCTGCCGCAACCACCGTGAAGAGGGTTATCAGGCCGGGGACCTACCCAAGATCTGAATCAAAGGGTAACCTCCAGCACATACTTGACCTTATGGAGGTCAAGACCGTCTGGCACCCCAAAGGCCACTAGAAACTAGGGCTGGCCACCAGCCTTGGTGACGGCTAGCGCGGCAAAGGCATTGGCATCAACGAGCGCCTCTTTGGCATCTAGCCCGGCAAGGCGTTGAGCAAGATACTTAGCAGCGAAGGCATCCCCAGCCCCGGTAGAGTCGACAACCTCAACAGCGACTGCTGGGGCGCTAGCAATACCCAACACCTCTGCACCAGTCTCTCCACCGGTGACGATTACCTCGGGAAACAACTCTTGGAGGTTCGCCGTACTAGATAGAAGCTCATACTCATCGGAATTTGGAAAAACAAAATCTGCGCCCGTGATTGCCTCGAGGAAGCGGCCGGCTCCAAACTCTGAGATGAAGCTGCTGCTGCCAGGATCGACTGCCACCAGCGTGCCGACTGAGCTCGCCTTTTCTATTAGCTCTTGGGTTCGCTCAATGCCCATCGACATCACGGCGTAACCAGAAAGGTAGAGCACGTCCGTCTTTGAAAGATCAGCCGAGTTAGCAGTTAGCCTCTGGTTTGCCCCGCGGTCGGTGAAGAAGGTGCGGCTATTGCCCTCCACGAGAACCACAATCTTGCCAGTGTCGAGCTCGTGATCGGGTTCCAGCTTGGCGATTACAAACTTGGTCTCGAAGTAGTTAGTGAGCCGCGCCCTATCGCTCGCTGCAACTCGGGAGATCAACTCAACCTCGACGCCCAGGGATGCTAACCAAACTGCAAAGTTAGCTCCCGACCCTCCCGGCTTGGAGTTGATCTGCGCAGCATTGTCTGTGTTTGGTTGCCTCGAGCCCTTTGAGATGACGATGACATCTTCAATGACATCGCCTAGGACAACGACTCTCTTCATTGGCTCGACAGAGCCCGGGCGATCTCCCCGGCCACATTCACGTTATTCCGAGCCAGGCTCAGATTCACTTCCAGCGACCTACCCTCTGACTCTTGAACTATGTATTGCAAGAGAAATGGTGTTACTTCTTTGCCTCTAACACCCATCTCATCTGCGGCGGTAAAGGCCTTTTCCAAAACCGCGTCATGCTCGCTCTTCTCCCACGCCTCTTCGGCCGGCACTGGATTCGCAACAACCAAGGCAGAGCTGGTTTGCTGATCCTGCATAGCGCGGAAAACATTGGCCGCAGCGGCTGGAGAGTCAACCTTCCAGTCAAGGCCGAACTCAGAGGCTGGAAGCCAAAATGCGGGGAAGACATCGGTTTTGTAGCCGACAACCGGAATGCTCAGAGTTTCTAGGCGCTCGAGAGTTGCGCCAATGTCTAGCACGCTCTTCACTCCCGCACTAACTATCACGACGGGGGAAGATGCCAGGGTGGTTAGGTCCGCTGACTCATCAAAGGTTTCATTTGCGCCCCTGTGAACTCCCCCGAGGCCACCGGTGGCAAAAACCTTGACGCCGGCCTTCGCTGCTAGGTGTGCGGTGGCGGCAACAGTCGTTGCCCCGCTCAGTCCGTGAGCTTGAAGCATTGGAAGATCCCGCACCGAGGCTTTGGGAATATCTTCATTGGCAATCAGCTCGAGTTCCTCATCGGTGAGACCGATAGTCGGTGTGCCACGAATAACCGCAATGGTTGCGGGGACAACATCCTGTGCCCTGAGCAGCTCCTCAAATGACCTAGCGGCCATCAGGTTCTGAGGCCTCGGCAGGCCGTGAGAAATAATGGTCGACTCCAAAGCAACCACTGCCGCGCCACCAGATAATGCGCTCTCAACTTCAGGGTGAATCTTGATTCCAGGTCTTTGCACCCCACAAGGCTAGCCGAGTCTAAATGCCTGACCCTGGTGGCTAATCACTATTGTTTGTTCGAAGAGGTAGCAATTGAAAAGACCATGGCTGATAACCCCCAGGGGTCAGCAACTCACAATGTTGCTGGGTGTGCTGGTGTCCCTGCTTGCCCTCATTCCTCTAAGCACCCAGCTCGATGTTGACCAGAAGAGAGCAACTATCGAACAGCTCGAGCTTGGAAATATTCAATACTGCGAGGTAACAAGCTGCGGGGTCCTGGATATTGCCGGCGGTTTGGAGATAACCGATCAGCTGCTCCTTGCAGAAAGCTCGGTCGGGGTAAACGCCAAACTGAGAGTTATCAACCACGGAATGGCGTTGGGTGTGCGCGAATTCTGGTTTGACCTCAGGGGCGAGACCGGGGAGAGAATCGAGTCGATGCGCGGGCAACTGGTTCTCAACGCCAAGGGACCGCAATACATCGAGTTCTTCTTCACGGGCTCAGAGGCCGAACTTGAAGGGGCCATCTTAATTCTTGGTTACTAGCCGTTACCAAAACGTTACATTTATCAGGATTTTCTCAGGTTGGGTGTAGTTTGACATATGTGTAGGTCAACGACGGAGCAGTTCGAAGACCTCGATTCGCTCCTGAATCGGCCTACACCTAAGGCCGAAAGGAAAATAAATAAATGAGTGCAGAAGGTTATAACGTAGTCTTCAACATGCTCTCGCTTGGAATTGCGAGCATGCTGTTTACTACCACCTTTCTTCTCGTAGCACGTGAGCGTGTTCTCCCCCGTTACCGCATGGCTGTCATGGTCTCGGCAACGGTTACGGCGATCGCTGCTTACCACTACTTCAGAATGTTCGACAGCTTCGTCCACGCGTTTGGACCAGACGCTGTCGCCGGAGCCACTTACAACGTCGGTTACCGTTACGTTGACTGGTTCCTAACTGTTCCACTGCTTCTGGTCGAGACCGTCGCAGTTCTCGCGCTAGCTCGCCAGGCACAGAGCTCACTGCTCGTTCGCCTGGTACCAGCAGCAGCCCTGATGATTGCACTGGGTTACCCAGGCGACTCCGGAATGACCATGGGCCTAGCTCCATCGGTTTGGGGTCTGCTTTCAACCATCCCATTCCTATACATCCTCTACGTACTGTTCGTTGAGCTCGGTAAGAGCCTGGCGAGCCAGAGCGAGGCTGTACAGCGCAAGATCAAGGAGCTACGTCTTCTTCTTCTCGCGACCTGGGGTGTTTACCCAATCGCCTTCATTGCAAACATGAACGCAACCGGTTTCGACGAGACTGGCTTCGTACTACGTGAAACCGGATACACCATCGCTGACATCTTGGCGAAGTGTCTATTCGGTCTGATGATCTTCACCATCGCTCGCATCAAGAGCGCTGAGGAGGACAAGGAGTTCGCAAAGTCCGAGTTCAAGGACTAGTAATCCAAAGGAAGGGGCGCGGGGCAACCTGCGCCCCTTTTCTTTACCAAAGGAGAAAAGATGAGAAAAAAGATTGACTGGGATCTAATTCAGATCCTTGCACTAACCCTCACCGTTCCCGTGATGCTCATCATCGGAGCAGCATTCCCAAGTTTCCTAGCAAACTATCGCTAGTCTTCCTCTGTGGCTGTGAACAGAGACGACTGGGTTCAGTTTGTCGCATCTCGCAGGACCACGAGAGACTTCCTAGATAAACCCGTTTCACCCGAGCTCATCGACGAGCTCCTTACGGACGCAATGACGGCCCCCTCCTGGTCAAACACCCGCCCCTACCTTGTCGGCATTGCAACAGGTGAAAAGCGCGACCAAATCAGTAAGGATCTTCTTGCCAGGTGGGACGCGGCAGCCAAGGCCCTCAGAGGCGGCACCTGGGGCAAAATCAAACTATTTTTCACCCGCTTCGGTCTTCCAAAGAGCGACTACCGAGTCTTTCGCCCCTACCCCAAAGAACTTGTTCCCAGGCAACAGCGAGTAGGGGCAGAACTTTACGGCCTACTTGGTATCAAGCGTGAAGACCATGTGGCTAGACAGGCCCAGTGGGCAAGAAACTATGAGTTCTTCGGGGCTCCAGTAGCACTATTCATCTTCACCCACAAAGGGCTTGGAGAGTACTCGGTGTCAGATGCCGGACTCTTTATGCAGAACCTAATGCTTGGCGCTCACGCAAGAGGACTTGGAACCTGCGCTCAGGGTGCCGTAGCACTCTGGTCAGATCCCATCAGGGCCCAGTTTGAGATTCCAAAGAACTACAAGCTGCTCTGCGGCATCGCGCTTGGGTACCCATCAGACCACAGCGTGAACTCTTTCAAAGCCGAAAGGCTCCCGATCGAGGACATCAAGCTCAAAGATGTTTAGCTTCGCCGATCACGAGTTTGTTGCAGACCCCTACCCTCAGCTTGCTGAGCTGAGAACTCACAGCGGGCCAATCTGGCACGACGAAAGCCAGTTGTTTCTAGCTGCAAAATACAAAGATGCAAACCAGGTCTTAAGAACGAGGACGCTGGGTCGAATCTTTAGTCCGAAAGAGCCAGAGGATGCCTGGGAGTCCTTCAACTACCTACATGCAGATTCCATTCTGGACTCCGAGCCACCCAAACACACCAGACTAAGAAGCCTCGTTATGAAAGCCTTCAACCCGAAGCGCATTGAAGAGCTGAGGCCCGACGTCGAAAGGATCACGCAGCGACTGTTGCAGCGCATCGAAGCCAAGGTGCAAAATAACGAGACCTTCGACCTAATTGCTGACTTCGCAGAGCCGCTTCCCGTAATGGTCATAGCCGAGCTGCTCGGATTCCCAGAGAGCGATGAGCACCTACTCAGGCCCTGGTCACAAGCAATTGTGAAGATGTATGAGCCGTCGCCTACGGAGCAGGAGAAAGCCGCTGCGAGACAGGCAAGTGATGAGTTTGCCGCGTACGTCCATGGCCTAATGGTCGAAAGACAAAAGGACCCCGGCAGCGACCTGATCTCGGAGCTTGCCCTCGTTGAAGAGCAGGGAGAAAAGCTCAGCGCGAGAGAACTCATAGCGACCTGCGTTCTGCTATTGAACGCAGGTCACGAGGCGAGCGTCAATGGTTTTGGCAACGGAATGGTGGCTGCCCTAAAGACAGAGTCGCAATGGCAGAGCCTTATTGCAGACCCAAGGGGTATGGCGGCAACTGCTGTTGATGAGTTCCTTAGATTTGATGCTCCGCTTCACCTGTTTGAGCGCACGGCAACAGAGGACACCGAGGTCGGCGGGGTGATGGTGCCGAAGGGAAAGAAGATAGCCGCGCTTCTCGGAAGTGCTAACCGAGACGAAGCCATTTTCGAGAACCCTGACGAGCTAGACCTTTCAAGATCACCAAACCCACACATCGGTTTTGGTGCTGGCATTCACTTCTGTATTGGCGCCCCGCTTGCCCGCATGGAAATGACTACATCGCTTCCAATGCTGCTAGAGAGATTCCCGAAGCTGGAACTCGCAGCAGAACCAATCAGAAGGCCTACATTTGTTCTTCGAGGCTACGAGAGCGTAAGCGTTCGGGCCTAGTTAGCCCTTAGTTGAGCCCAGCGTTAGTCCACCAACGAACTGCTTGCGAAGCACAAAGAACACGATCAAGGTCGGCAACGCCGCAATCATCGCGCCGGCCGCGAGCAGGTTATAGTCGGTCACGAATTCGCCTTGGAGTCTTCCAAGGGCAGAAGTGATTGGCCTCTTGCTGTCATTTGACATGAGCACCAGCGCCCAGAAGAAGTCGTTGTAGATCCAGGTGATCATGAGAACACCGAGACTTGCAAGTGGTGGCCTAAGAAGTGGAAGCATGACCCTGAAGTAGTGGGTGAATACGCTCGCACCATCGACCATCGCGGACTCTGAAATCTCCTTCGGAATCGTCTTCATATATGAGGAGAGGACGAAGGTGGCAAATCCCATCTGGAAGGCAACGTGGATCAGCACCACACCCCAGTGGTTGTCATACAAAAGCCTTCTGTCTCCAAACAGGTCGCCCAGTGCAAGATACATCTTGAATACCGGGATGAATACAAGCTGGGGAGGAAGCATGTTTCCCGCTGTAAATAGCAAAAGCATCGCCACGTTGAAGCGGAAAGAGTACCTCGTAACTACGAAGGCGATCAAAGAGCCAAAGAGCAGAATCAGGAATACGGCAGGAAGGGTGATCAAAGCTGTATTTGCGAAATACAGCGGCAGGTTCATCCTGTCTACAGCTTCTCCATAGTTGAAAAGGCCCAGCTCTTGAGGTGGCGAGAAGACTCCACCAGCGCGGATCTCTGCGTAGGGCCTGAGGCTAGACCAGAGCGTCCAGACAATTGGGAAGACCCAGACAACGGCAAAGACTCCAATAAAGATGGAAATAATGCGGTCTTTGATTTGCTGCGCGTGAAGCTTCTTCTTGCGCCCTGTAACCTCTGGAACCTTTATCGTCGTGGTCATCGGACGTCATCCTTAAACTGCTGCTGCAGATAGGTGATGATCGGCACAATCGAGAGCAGGAAGAGAATCACCGCGTAGGCAGCGCCCTTCATAGAAGCTCCCTCACCCGCGATGTTGTTGAACACCAGCACACCCAAAATCGGGAGGCCTCCAGAAGAGCCGTAGATGATATAGACCATGTCGAAGGCCCTGAGGCTCTCGATGATTGTGATCACGATAACGATGATGTTTACCGGCTTCATCGCAGGGAAAACTACTTTTCTAAACGACTGCCACTCAGTCGCACCGTCAATGGTGGCGGCCTCTCTTAGGGCACTATCGACTGCCTTTAGGCCAGCCAAGTAGAGAAGCATGATGTAGCCGATGTGCCTCCATGAGGCCATGATCATGATTACCCAGATGTTGTAGCGGTCATCCCCAAAGAAGGAGACTGCCTCTGATATCGGCAACCCCAGCAGGCCGTTTACGAAGCCGTCGGGACGAAGCAAGAAGTTCCAGATAATTCCTGTAACAGCCAGTGAGAGCACAACCGGCAAGAAGTAGGCCGATTGGTAAATCTTGTGACCACGTATCTCGCGGTCAATTTGATAAGCGAGCAGCACGCCCAGTGGCGTGGCTATGAAGAAGAACCAGAGGAGCCAGATCGTATTAACTCGAATGGCGTCCCAGAAAATTGGTGTGTTGAAAAATATGTTCTCGTAGTTTGCCATTCCGGCCCAGACGATGTCTTCGATCCGGATGCCGGTCCAGTAGGTGAACGAGAGGCCGATTGTGGCAAGCGCTGGAAACCAGACCAGCGCTACGTGAAGAAAAGTCGGTATCCCGATAAAGAATCCGAGGGTTACCTTGTCTTGCTTTGAAAAGAAACGGCGACGCCGAGCTACTTGTGATTTGCTCAGCGCCGCCGTTTCTGTTGTCATACTCTGTTGCTTTTAGCCTCTGCTTACAGCGGAGGAAGAGCGTCCCACTGCGACTGTAGGGACTCAAGGATCGAGTCAACGCTCGATGGGTCCTTGAACCAGCTCTGGAACGCAGGGCCAACTACTGGGCCTGCGAAGTCAGGGCGAGTGTCGCGGTCTAGGAACTGGGTGATGTACTTAGCCTCGTTCATCACAGCAAGCTGTGCGTTCTGGAAGGCGTCGTAGCTCGAACGGTCCTGACCGTTGTTGGCTGAGGTCATTGGGATACCGGTGTCAAGCATTGCCTGTACACCCTCCATGTCACCAGCGAACTTGATTAGGTCCTTACCACCCTCGTTGTTTGCACCATTCTTTGCAACACAGAAGCCATCAATCGGAGCGTCGACTGTGTCGCGTCCGTGGTCTGGGTTGATCTCAGGGAATGGAACGATCATCAGGTCGTCGTAGTCTTCCTGGCTCTGCTCGAGGAAGTTTCCACCGAACCATGAACCGTTCATGAAGAACCCGGCCTGACGCTGCAGTAGAAGCTGCATGGCGCCATCCCACTCGAGGTCAAGAACGTTGCTGTTCTGGTACGGAAGCAGCATCTCCCAGTGGCGGAAGACTTCCTTAACCCTGTCGTCGGTCCACTTCTCACGGCCACCTAGAAGGTCAACGTGGAACTGGTATCCGTTGATACGAGCGTTGAGGATGTCGAAGGTACCCATTGCTTCCCAGCCACCCTTGTCGGCAGCTGCGAGACCAATAAGGCCCTGAGCCTGGAGCTCACCAAGGGCTGACATGAAGTCATCCCAGTTGTAGATGTCTTCTGGGTTCATTCCGATCTCAGCCATCATTGACTTGCGGAAGTGAAGACCCCATGGGTACCAGCTCTGAGGAACGAAATACTGCTTGCCGTCTAGACCGGTTGAAGCAATCTTGTAGCTCTCGTTGTACTGGTCACCGATCTCGTCCCAAACATCTGAGATGTCGACGAGAAGGTCTTGTGCAGCGAAGAACTGCATGCGGTATCCAGCCATCCACTGGAAGCAGTCGTCAGGGGTTCCCTGGAGGTACTGCGACAAGTTGTTCTGGAAGGCGTTTGACTCGGTTGCGTTGTAGGTGACCTCGTTACCGGTCTTCGCTACATAGGCATCAACCAAACCCTGAAGCTGGATTGTTGGGGACTCGTCAACGGTGCGGGCACCGAACGAGATTGGGCCGGTTCCACTAGCGCAACCTGCAAGCATGGTGGCACCAGCGATACCGAGACCACCAGCTGCCGCACCCTTCAAAACAAGGCGACGGTCAACTTCGTGGTTCGCGATTTTGTTCAGCATTGAACCTCCTAATTGGACTCTTGGGAAAAGACTAATCCCCCAATTAGGGGTCAGGTCGCTGATTTCATAACAAAATAATCACAAACGAACAATAAAGAACAAGCCCGAACATTTCGGAAATATTCGAAGCCATGAATAAGCGGCTCTAAACGGTTGCTTTTTCCTCGGCCAATAGCTCTCTAACCCTCGGAATTACCTGGGTTCCATAGAGCTCTAGAGATTTCATTAGCTTGCTGTGAGGCATAGGTCCATTGGCGTACTTGAAGTCAAACCTCGTGGCACCCAAGGCGCTAACCGCATAAGCAATTTTTCTTGCAACGGTCTCTGGCGACCCGACGTACAAAGACCCGCCATTCACCTCAGAAATGAAGTGCATCTTGGTAGTTGGCCCCCAGCCTCGCTCCCGACCAATACGGCCAAAGGCAGTTTCGTAGTGTGGCCACTGCTCTTCAATTGCCTGCTCGTCTGTCTCAGCAATGTGCCCTGGGGAGTGGATCGAAACTGGCAGCTGCTCCTTGCCGAGCTTGGCAAGGGACTCTCTGTAGAGATTCGCGAAAGGTGCGAAGCGCGCGGGATCTCCTCCGATGATTGCAAGGGCCATAGGAATACCAAGCCTTGCCGCTCTCAGCACTGATTCTGGTGATCCACCAACCCCGACTCGCAATGGGATGCTGCCGCGCTCGGTCTTGGGATAAACCTCTTGATTGGTAAGCCCGGCTCGCTTTGTGCCCTGCCATGTCACGGCGTTCTCCTTTAGCAGCTCAACCAGAAGCTCCAGCTTTTCTTCAAATAGAACGTGATACTCGCTGAGGTCGTATCCAAACAGCGGAAAGGACTCGGTGAACGAACCTCGACCCGCAGTAATCTCAGCTCGTCCGTTTGAGAGCGCATCGATCGTTGCAAAGCGCTGGTAGACCCTTACTGGGTCTTCGGAAGACAGAACGGTGACTCCAGTGCCAATCTTGATTCGATCGGTGACTGTGGCAATGCCAGCCAAGACTGTGTCTGGGGCGCTGATGGCGTAGTCGTCCCGGTGGTGCTCGCCGATGTTGAAACTGTCAAAACCGAGCTGTTCAGCATGGACTGCCTGCGCAACTACATCCCTGATTACCTGGCCAGCACTTTTGAGATTGCCAGAGTCATCAAGTGAAATGTCGCCGAAGGTGTCCAGTCCAAACTGAATTTCTGTCATAGAAATAGTCTAGGGGGTCTAGACAAAATAACAAGTAGTCGCTAGTCCTTTGGGTCTTGGCTCTTTCCCGTGAAGAACTTGTAAGGATCTTTGAGCATTCTGGAGACAATACCTATTGGAGAGTTCTCAAATCCGACCTGGGTAGTTTCACGAACCGACTGTTTCATCTCACGCTGGGTTGCCTGCTGAGTGGCACCGCAAGTCACACACCTAGAACCGTACTCAATTTTGCCGACGTAGATAATCTCGCGGCCCTTGTCAGAATGGCAGAAACCGCAAATTTCTGGCTTGTCTGCCATTTGACTCCTAGATTCCGAGGGCCTCTTGCTCTTTGCGCAGCTTGAAGATAGTCGCGCCTTCGTCAAGCTCAACATCATCGTAAGTTACGAGGTGATCGATTGGTAAATCGCGCTTCGCAACTGCGTTCTGCAGCAGTCCAATTGGCACGAGGTTCTCTTTCCTTGCGTCTTCGACCCGATCAACAACTCCCCTTGCTGAATAGCCGCCAATGCCGTCGAACTTTTCTCCGGCTTTGTGCTCTTTTTTGGTAGAGGCAATGACCTCGGTCATGAAGCTGTCGCAGGTCAGGGTCTCATAACCATCAACCAGCATTTTCGCCACCGTCATCGGTGCCTCAACGGAGGCGAGGTGATAGGGGCGGTATAGGGCAAAGTATGGACCGGCTCCCATTGAGAGGTAACTCATCTCCTCTGCAACATATGGACTGTCGGTCTTGATGACAACAAATACTCCAGGAGCGACATCGCCGGTGCAGTAGTCAACGACCCCGGTCTCCTCTAGGACCCCGCCCTCAGAAGCGGGCTTGAAAACGTCCTGAAGGGTCGTGCGAGAAGACTCGGGCCCAATCATGCCGCGCCTTGTCAGCTTCAGGCCTGTGGCGTTTGCGAGCGCCGCCATCTCGATCATGGTCTTTGAGCCGTCGGTAAACGAAGCAAGCATCTTTGGGTTCATGTGCTTCTTGGCTGCGCGCTCCGCCACTGTGTCGGGGTTTGAGTGTGGCTCGAACGGATTGTTCTTACCCTTGCCTGCCATCACGACCTCAAAGGAGAGATCCCTTGCGAAGTCAACCAGCTCCTTGGCCTCCGCTGGCTCATCGCCATTACAGACGCTGTAGAGAACACCGTTCTCCTTAGCAATCCTGTGCAGCATGGGACCAACCGTGACATCGGCTTCTACGTTCAAGGTGGCAACATGCTTCTTTGCCTTCAGCGCGTGATACATCACGTCGGCACCAATGGCAGCAACTCCAGTTGCCTCAACCACGACATCCACATCGAGGCTGGACGCAACCGAAGCATCCGTAGTTCCGGCTGGCTTGCCCGCAGCAATCGCAGCATTTAGCTCAGTAGCATCTGAGGAGATGACCGGCTCTCCAAGGCCCAAGTCAACAAAGGCCTGAGTGATTCGCTCGGGAGCAATGTCTGCCACAACAGCAACCTGCAGGCCAAGCCTGTGAGACTGCGAGGCAAAGCCTCTACCCATCTGTCCGGCCCCCACCAGTGCGATTCTGAAAGGCCTGCCTTGCTTCTCGGCTAGCTCGGCTAGCTTCAGGCGGTACTGCATTAGTTGCTCCTAGTTATTTCAAGCTTGCTGCCAACTTTGATCTCAGGCAGATCAACCTTGGCTATGCAAACATCCCCCGGCAGATCGGCAACGGTGTTGCCATCCGCCTTCAAGTTGAGGTGTCCGAGGTTGTAGAGATTGTCATTTGCGACAGATCCCACGGCCAAGACCTCGAACTCGTGGCCGTCAATTGCTACTTTGTCGCCAGGCTTGACCTGGCCCTCCTGATGCTCCACTTTGTGGATGATGCAGAAGGTTTTGAGTTCCTCTGGAGCGCCGTCACCAAAGAAGACAAGCATGCCTTCGGCTACAAAAGTCGGGACGAGCTCACCCATCTCGGTGACTGTGCTCTTGTAAAGCACTGTCATCGATTCGTTTTCTTTCTAAGTTTTTAGGCTGGGTTTATGTTGTCCAGCTTCACACCGGTGACCAACAGGTCTTCGGTGATAAACATCGCAAGCGGGCCTGCGGGGCTGGTTGCGTGGATGTCGACGGTTGGCACCTTCTTCATCGGGTAAACGCCGATGCGGGCAGTACCACCACAGTCGATCACCGCAACAGCAATCTGGTCAAAGGGCTTAGAAGAGTTGAAGCCGTCAAATGCTTCGCCGCCGGTAAGCTCAGCGATCTTCGCTGCCAGCGGGTGAATTCCGCCACCGGTAACCGAGTAGATGTATGGGCGGTCTGCTGTGGGCTTGATGGTTAGCGGTCCACCCCAGCCGCCAGGGCCCTTTTCAATTTTGACTGACTTGTACTCTGCCATTTGTTTGCTCCTTGAACCTCTTTGTTTTTTGGAAGTCTGACTTTGGGTAAATCAGAGGATGGGCCAAATGAATGACCCATCCTCTGACAACCCCCGAAAGGATTGTTTTGTTTCTAGCTGTACATACCGAAGCTAGCTACGTATGCAATAACAACGGCTAGCGGACCGGTAATGAGTCGCGAGAACAGAACAGCTGGTACACCGACCTCGACGGTCTCTGGCTCAGCTTCTCCAAGGGCGAGGCCCACTGGGATGAAGTCACAACCAACCTGAGGGTTGATAGCGAATAGAGCTGGAAGAGCCATCTGAGGTGGGATGTTGCCACGGCCGATCTCTACACCGAGCAGGGTTCCCACTACCTGTGCGATAACAGCACCTGGGCCCAGCAGCGGTGATAGCACCGGAATGGCACAAACCACGGAGACAATCAAAAGACCAACGATGTTGCCGGCTAGTCCCTTGATGCCGTTGGCAATGACATCACCAATACCGGTGGCAAGAACCAGACCGATAATGAAGGCAATGAATGCCATGAAAGGCAGGATGTTACGGATGATGGTGTCGATTGTGTCGCGCCCTGCTTGGTAAAGGGTTCCAACAACTCCACCTACACCGCGGCCAATAGTGACCAGAACTTTATTTAGTCCGTCCATTAGGCTTTCGCTTCCTTCCTAGCTAGCATCCTGGCGGTGATCCACTCGGTCACGATGCCTCGGATGAAGATGACTACAAGACCAACCAACAGGAAGCGCAGTGCGAGGTCACCAAGACCTAGACCGAGCTGGGTGATTCCCGCTGCAATACCTAGGTAAACGAAGAGCTCACCTGGGTTAGCGTGTGGGAACAGACCCGTGATTGGGTGAACGTACGAGACCGCTGAGTCATAGAAAGCGGGCTTGAAACGCTCTGGTAGGAAACGACCAATGGTGTAAGCCATTGGGTTCGTTAGGAAGAATACTGCCAAGAATGGCAGCACCATGTAGCGGACTGGGTACCAAATGAGACCGGGCTGCGCGGCTTTCTTTCCGAGCGTTTCGATCTTCTCTGGTCCAATTAGTCGGATGAGAGCGTTCACAGCTGTGAGCAGAACAACCAGGGTAGGCAGGATTCCTCCCATGAGGCCAAAGAAGACCTCACCACCTTGGTTGAAGATACCGATGAAGTATTCAGCTCCACCTGCAATCGCTCCCCATACGCCTTCCGGTTCGGCAACCGTGTCAGCGCTGGCGAATAAATTCATCAACCCTCCTTTGGATCGAGACACGGTCTACTCTGACCGTGCTTCTCGTTACGCTAGCGGAATCGCTGGGAGGTGAATGTGCTTAGAGCTGTCACGTTTGTGCATTTTGATCAAGCAGAGTTTTTGCCGCGTGCTTGGTAGCTTCAACAACCTTGAACTTCTGATTTTCAAGGCCTTTGCCTTCTACTAGATCGGTCAGTTTGTGACCCACGATGTCCTCAAATGGCTTTGAGTTTGCAAATACGGTCAGGCCCGAGAGAATCCTTGCCCCGGTAACTTCCCCGTCCTTTTGCGCCATGGCAACAAATGCCCTGCCGCCGCGATAGCGATAACCCCCCATCCCCACAGTTGTCGTGGTTCCGGGAGTGCGGATTTCGCGCAAGTCGTTAGAGAAACGCTGGGACTGCTTTACGGCTAGATAGAGCTGGAAGACCCACATCACCGCAATCAGAAAAAGGATCCAAATCAAAATTTCCATCTAAACCAGCTCTCCTAGTGTCTTGCTTTCCGCGGCTTCCAAGAGCTTGAGTGCGCAATTGGAGCTCGTGACAAGTTCCGAGATTAGTCCCCCGCGAAGTGCCGCGAGGATTCCATCGGTTTTCTCTTCTCCGGCAGCAACACCGACCACGCGTTTAATCCTCGCAATCTCGCCAAGCTCTAGGCCGACGGTTCGGTTATCAAGTCGAGAGTTGATGCTCTTGCCATCCCTGTCAAAGAATCTCCCAGCCAAATCCCCACTCCACGCCTCAAAGAACTCGGGGTTCTCCTCCGGAGTGATACCAGCAGATTGCAAGATGTGCTGGGAGCTGTGAGCACCCTTGGATCCAATGCCCACAAAGGCAACATCCGCGGTGCGGGCAGAGTCGATAACCGCTGCTACCGAGGGCTCTCTCATAAGCGCGACCTTGATATCCGGGGACTGAACAATGGTGGGCGCGTGCAGCACCTGGTACTGCGCGTGAAACTTCTCGGCCAAAGACTGAATCAGGGTCTCACCACTGTAAGAAGAAGGTATTGCCGTCATGCCGCCCATGATGGGGATAAAGGTCAGATCAGGCCGATTGTCAGGCTCTAAGGCGTCCACCATCGCCTGTATTGATCTACCCCAACTAATTGCCACCTTCACGCGAGGCTTTAGGTGGCTAAGAAAACTTTGAACCGCCAGCTGACCCACTGCTTTGTAGTCGCTTGTGGACCTCGGCACCTTTGCAACCATTGCAGCGTGAAGGCCGAAGCGGCTGATCAACATCTCTTCAATGTCAGTTTCGCGCTTGGTCGCCTCGTTTATTTTGATCTCGACAATGCCCCGCTTTTTGGCAACCGAGAGAATTCTTGAAACGTTTGAACGGCTGGTGAGGAGCGCCCTGGCGATCTGGTCCTGGCTCATGTTTTGCTCGTAATACATGCGCGCGACCTTGACAATGAGTGCGCGATCTCTAGCCGTTGACATCGAGCTCCTTCTGCAACTCTGCGGCGAAGAAAGCTAGTGCCTCAGCTCCGTCGCCCGGGTCCGCAATTCTATGGTCAATCACAATTGTGCAGTCAATTTCGTAGTTTTCGCCAGCGCTTCGCATCTGACCAACATTGAACCCCGAGCTCTGCGGCTGGAACAGCAGGGTATTTGCCTGCCTGATACCAAATTCACCCAGATCGGTAATTGATGTGGATGCTGGCTGAAGATTCTCGGGCGCGATCTTGTTTTGCCTAGCTGAATCCAGAACAGCCTTTGCACTCTCTGCCCAAGAGCTCTCAGAGATGGAATCAGCTCCCAGTGTTGGAGCAACAAAACCCAAAGGTGTCTTCACGAGCGCTGCGATGCGGATTTGGTCAATGGTTGAAAACGCTCCGTCCAAGAAACGCTGGTTGAGCCTGGGCCGTGCCTGAAGGGTCCTGACCCAAGCCCTCGCTAAAACCACAAACCTTTCCACTGCATCTGCGGACAGAGCGGTGGTCAGGGAGATGGTGGATGACAACGAGAACTGAGGAATCTGAGCCGAGGTGTCGACAACTCGTGCAACCTGGTGCCTTGCAGCCTCTTCACGGCTTCCGGCTGCCGGTAGATCAGTGACCTTGATCACACCCGAGGGGCTGGCTGGGGTAATTGTGGATAGGTCGATTCCCTGCTCCTTGGCCGCCTTCCTGGCCCCAGGCATTGCCAGGACACTCGAACTCTCCTGAGGTGCTGGAGCAGCAATGGGCGCCTGAACCTCTTGCGCAACCGGCTCAGTTGCGACCGTCTCTGCGGCAGGCCCATCCCCAAACATGCCGGCTAGTAAGTCCTCGCCCTCGGTCTCTAGAACAAATAGCGGCGCGCCAACCTCAATGACGTCCCCGGGACCGGAGGAAATCTCGGTGACCTCACCCTCGTGGTCGCTCTCGACCTCCATGTCGGTTTTGTCAGTGCCAACTACCGCAACTACCTGACCCTTTTCAACCTTGTCTCCAACCTTGACGAGGATCTCTACGACCTCGCCCTCGGTCATAGTCATGCTCATCTTTGGCATCACTACCGGTGTCTGAGCCATTAGATGCCCCTCACAAGACTCTTTGCACCCTGGACTATGTCATCGAGCTGCGGGACAACCGATTTCTCAAGCTGCGGGGCATATGGAATTGGAACATCCATGCCACAGAGCCTGGTTACCGGCTCGGTGAGAGAGTAAATACCTGGGCCCTCAGAAACCCGAGCCGCAACCTCTGCCATGTAGCCGACGTGCTTAGGGGCCTCCTGCACGAGCATCAGCTTTCCGGTTTTGGCCACAGAGTCATTTATTGGATCCATGTCCAAGGGGCTCAGGGTGCGAACATCGATCACGGTCGCCTCGATGCCCTCTGCTGAAAGTTGCGCTGCGGCTTCAATTGACCTCGAAACCATGACACCGGTGGCAACGATAGTTAGGTCTTTACCCTCGCGAACCACATTGGAAACTCCAATTGGTGTTTTATACATTTCCTCTGGCACATGACCGGAGGTCTTGTAGAGGAGCTTGTGCTCCAAGACCACGACCGGGTTAGGGTCATCGAGTGCTGAAAGCAATAAGCCCTTGGCATCGGCTGGCGATGATGGCAACACGACCTTTAGCCCAGGAACGTGCGCGAACCACGCCTCGAGACTCTGGGAGTGCTGGGCTGCAGCACCTGTTCCCGAACCGGACGGTGCTCGCAAAACCATTGGCACCGACAGCTCACCACCGAGCATGAAGTGAATCTTTGCGGCCTGATTGACAATTTGATCCATGGCCTGAGCGGTGAAGTCAGAGAACTGGATCTCGACAATCGGCTTCATTCCAACCAGTGCGGCACCAACCGCAGCGCCCACAATTCCTAGCTCCGAGATGGGCGTATCGCGAACGCGCTCCTCGCCAAAGCGGTGGTAGAGATCACCGGAAACGCCAAACGCTCCTCCGTAGACCCCGATATCCTCCCCGAGCATGAAGACGTTGCTGTCAGCCTCCATGGCCTGGCCAATTGCTTCGCGGACAGCCTCCGCGTAGGTGATGATGCGCTCAGTCATCTAGCCCACCTGCCTAAAGACAGAGGAAAGCAGCTCTGCTGGATCCGAATCCGGTGCCTGAGTTGCCTCCTGGATTGCGAGACGAACCGCATCACGAACCTTTTGGGTGAGCTGCTCAACCTCTTCCGCAGAAAGCACTGAATTGTCGATCAGCTTGGTCTCAAAGATCCCAACTGGGTCCTTCGTCTTCCAGAAGTCGATTTCCTCCTTGGTGCGGTAGAGGTTCTTGTCGCTCTTGGAGTGGCCCTTGTGTCTGTAGGTAAGGCACTCAATAAGGGTTGGCCCACCCCCAGACCTGGCTCGTGCCACTGCCTCTTGGGTTGCAGCAAACACTTCGTCAACGTCGTTGCCGTCTACCGTCACGCCCGGAAAGCCATATGCCGCAGCTCGCTCAGAGATCTTCTCGACCTTCATGCTCTTTGCCGTGGAGAAGCTCATGCCGTACTTGTTGTTCTCGCAGACAAAGACAACCGGTAGATCCCAAACCGCGGCCAGGTTCAAAGCCTCGTGGAACGCACCCTCATTGGTGGCACCATCGCCAAAGAAAGACACCACTACGTTGTCTTTACCCTGCATCTTCTGAGCTAGGGCAGCCCCAGCAGCAATGGGAATGCCTCCGGCAACAATGCCGTTTGCTCCCAGGTTCCCTGTCTCAACATCTGCGATGTGCATGCTGCCACCACGTCCTCGGCAGTAGCCGGTCTGCTTGGCAAGAAGTTCCGCCATCATGCGAGTCAGGTCAGCACCCTTGGCGATGCAGTGCGAGTGTCCGCGGTGGGTTGATGTTATGTAGTCGCTCTTTCTGAGCGCGGCGCAGACTCCGGTCGCTACGGCCTCCTGCCCGATAGAAAGGTGCATGGTCCCGTGCATCAGGCCTCTGGCAAAGAGGCCGTCTACTGCCTCCTCAAAGAAGCGAATTGCCAGCAAAGACTCCAGGGCTGCACTTGCAGCCTCCTTGCTGGCTGAGATTGGACCCTGCTCGGGAGCGAACAAAGGTGTAACTGTGGCCATTATTTCCTTCACAAATTTGCTGACAATTGTGCAGCTTGGCCAATTATGGCAATTCACAGGGGTGAAAATAAGGGTCCGCAAGTGCACGTTTGTGCAAGACGTTCATTTTGCCGAGAGGCCGTAGGCTGAACGGGTGCTCTGGCGACTAATTCAAATCTCGAGGCCCGTTCTTTGGGTCAACACCATAGGTACAACCGTCATGGGCATGTGGCTAGCAGGCTACCTTTGGACTTGGGACATCCTGCCGATCCTGATCTGGGTTACCTTCCCGTTCAATCTATTGATCTATGGCATCAACGACATCTTTGACCAGGAAACCGACAACATCAATGCCCGAAAGGGCTCCTACGAGGGCGCTCACATCTATCCCCACGAGGTGAGACCAATTTGGGTAGGCGTCATAGCCACGAACGTCCCCTTCCTGATCTACTTCGCCATGACTCTGCCCTGGCAGGCAGTTGCCTGGATGATCGCCTACAGCCTCTTCTTCACCTTTTACTCGGCGCCTCCGCTGAGATTTAAGGCAAGGCCGTATCTAGACAGCTTTTCCAACACCGACTACGCCTTCCCACTGGCCTTTGTCCCACTTGCTCTCGGGCACGAACCGCTCTGGCTTGCAGTCATTGGCCTGATGGCCTGGTCAATTGCCAAGCACGCCTATGACGCCATTCAAGACATTCCTCAGGACAGTGACACCGGCATCACAACAACAGCCGTGCACCTTGGCGTCAGGGGCACCCTAGTTTGGTCAGGGGTTTGGTGGATAGTTTCAACTGTCTTTTTCTTCCTGGTGAATCTCCCACTGGCGATTGCTAACGCCCTCATCGCCGGCTACTTGGTGCTCTCGGTCTGGAAAGACCCGACTCCAAAGAAAGCGCATGACGTATACAAGTACTCCATAGCCTTCCCTTACGCTGCCGGAGCGGTTGCGGGAGTGCAGCTGGTGGTCGGAATAACCTTCGGGATGTATCCATAAATGCCCAGGCAGATAGTCGTCATCGGTGCGGGGCTGGGGGGTCTAACCTCGGCTGCTCTCCTCGCCCAAGCTGGACACAAGGTCACGGTGCTAGAGCAAGGCGACTGGATAGGTGGCAAGAGTCGTCGCATTGAGGTGGCGGGCCAGACAATTGACACTGGACCTTCTCTATTCACATTCCCGGGAGTCTGGGAAACGTTTCTTGCAAAGTACAAAACACTAGGCGGCGTGGTTCCGACCGAGCTGAGATTCGTCCAGCTTCCGGAGGTTGGGAGATACTTCTTCCGAGGAGACGAGATAGACATTCCTATCCCGCAAGATCACCCGTGGCACGAGCCCTGGCAAAGATTCGTCAACGAGCACAAAGATCTCGCTGGTCCGATAACAACCCTTCTCACTTCAGCTCCAATGGATCCAAAGTCCCTGCCGGCACTTGGCAAACTACTCGGCGTCTACGGCACAAAGTTATCTACTAACAACTACCTGGATTCACTGAAGTGGATGCCCGAGGGCCTAAGAGACCTCATAGCCATTCACACCCTGAACGCTGGGGTGTCACCCGATCAGACCCTACCCATCTACGCATCAATGACTGCGATCATGAGCGAGCAAGGAATCTCTGTTCCCCTCGGTGGCATGAACGAGGTGCCGAAAATGCTCGCGAATCTTGCTGCATCCTCTGGGGCAAAGATCCTCACTGGCCAAAGAGTGAAGATTATTTCGCAGAGCAAGGTGATCACCGAGGATCAGACTTTCCCAGCCGACCTAGTGGTTTCCTCTCTCGATGCGTCGCTTACAGACTCTCTACTGAGTGGCAAGCCGGCCAAGATTGCACCAAATAGGTCCTGCTCCGGAGTTGCGATCTATGCCGCGCTGAAAGAGCCACTTCCCGCAGACACAGTCACTCACTCGGTTGTAATGCCAGATGAGCCAGCTGAGCTCTATGGGGCTCTCAAGACAAACCAGGCTCCAAACCAAACTATGAGTTTTGTGAACTATTACAAACCGGGACACATTTACTCAAACAGCAAAGCAACGGTAGCCGTGCTCCTAACTGCACCAGCCGACAGCGCTGACTACGACCTTGAGACTCCGTGGGTTCGCTCTGAGCTCGACCGGGTTTCAAATCTGATTGGGCTGGATTCCCCCATAGATCAGCAATTTGAGGACTACCGAATTCTCAATGCAAGTTACTTTGAGGGCTTCGGCGCTCTGGGAGGTGCACTGTATGGTGCAAAGAATCCACTTTGGCAGTCGGGGCCATTTCATAAACCGGGTTACAGAAGCATTGCCAGACCTTGGCTTCACCGGGTCGGAGCATCTGTTCACCCAGGCGGAGGAATACCCGCGGTTATGGGTGGCGCGATGAATTCGATTGCGAAGCTGCTTTAGGACTTCTCGTCAGGCTCGGTCTCGACAACAACTTCTTCGGCCTCTTCGGCTACAACCTCAGGTTCGATTGGCTTGCGAGATTCCTCAATGGTCTTGCGTCGGCTGATTGCCATTTCCTGCTCAGGAGTTAGCAAAGACTTTGTCTCTGCAATGAATTCTTCAATCGCGTTTTGCTGGGAAGGCAGCCTGCTTAGTCTTGCCTCAGCGTCTTGAATGGCTGCCTGGGTTATCTCGAGAGAGCGCATCGAGAGCTTCTCGGCTCTTGACCTGGCATCAGCGATGATATTTAGGGCCATCGACTCAGACTCTGCGGCTAGGCGGTCTGCCTCGGTTCGAGCGTTCTCAAGAGTCTGCTCTGCATTTTCAATTAGCGAGCTTGCCTCTGCGGTTGCCGCCTTCAGCTCACGCTCTGCCTCATCGCGCATCTCCTCGGCCTCTTTTTGAACCCTGCGGAAAATCTCCAGCGCCTGCTTCTCTCCCTGATCAATCTTTTCTCTGATCTCAGATTCAATCTCGGCGTTGCGCTTTAGGAGGCGAGCGTTCTCGGTCTGAATCTTCTCAACCTCAACCTGGAGCTCGGCCTTGACCTTTGCCGCGTAGTTATCGGCATCAGAGCGAACGACCGCTGCCTCTTTATCAAGCTGAGCGCGCTCGGCCTGGACCCGCTGAAGCTCGTCTTCAGCCTCTTCTTTGATCTGGTTGGCGTCGGCTTTTGCCTGGGAGAGAAGTGCCTTGGTCTCGCGCTGTGCCTTGGCCTGCAGCTTTGCGACCTCATCCTCAGCCTCGAAGCGAATCCGCTCGGCCTCGGCCTTGGCAGTCTCCCGAGCCTTGAGTGCTTCCTTACCGGCATCGTTGATGAGCTTTGCCGCCTCGCTCTCGGCAAGCCTCAGGGTCTCCTCGAACTTTGCACCGAGCTGAGCGTAGCCGGGGGACTTCGCAGCCTTGAGCTGCTCCTCAACCTCGACTAGGCGCTCACGAAGAGTCTGCTGCTCACGAACAGCAAGCGAGTTATAGCTCTCGAGATCTGTGAGGTTCTTTTGTAGCCATGCGATGTACTGGTCGACCTCGTTGCGGTTATAACCGCCAACGGCCGTGCCGAATACCTTTTTCGTTGGCTCGCTCATGGGAGAAAAGGCTAGCCCAAACTACTTCTTTTTACTAGCTCTTGGCTTTGCCTTGGCCTTTTCGTTCGCCTTGCTCTCGCGCTCCAGCCTCTTGCGCTCGAGGCGAGCCTTGCGACTCTCAGAAAGTGCAGTCGATGAGAAATACTTCGAAGCCTCAGGGTTGAAAGAGCTCTCCACCTCCGATGAGAGCTTGCCGCGCCAGTTCTTCACCTGGCTTTCGAACTCCTTCTCGTCTGGGGAGTCGAAATTGACTTCGGGCAAAGCCGCGCCAGTTCGGTTATCCGAACGTGAGCTACCGAAAAATCGCTTAATGCCCGCTTCTCCTAGGGTCGAGTTGGCCTAACCATCCCCCGGCTCTGAGTCTAATAGTGCAAGTATGTCGGGGTCGGGCTCATACCGAAAAACACCTGTCCACCCGGCATCTATTCCCTCTCCCCCAACAATCAGATTGTCTTCAACAAAAACTACAAAGCTTCCATAATCGGGGTGAGAGAGCGAGTAGCCCTGATCCGTCTGTTCGATCACAGTTGCCTGCTCAGAGAGCATCACCCATGCCGAGTAAACGGTAAACAGCTCTTTCTGCTCAACTCCCACAACATCATCGAAATCAAAGTTGTATAAAGCAGCAACAAATTCTTCGCCCGGCTCATAGGTCAGGATGTAGCGATCCCCACCAGAGGTGACCTCCTCGGTCATCCCGTTTTCGAGAAAAAGCTCGTAGCTGTCTTTGACTACATCCGCGAAGGTAACGACCTCACTTGTGGCCTCGGGCGCTGCAGAGGCGATGAAGTTCTTTACCGCGGGGAGCTCCTGCGCCTCCGGAAGACTTTCGGCCTGAGCGCAGCCGACAAGAAGCGGCAAGAGGGATGCGAGGGCGATGAGCTTTTTCATTTCCAAAAAAGCCTAGTTCAAGCTCTTGCATAGCCCGTTGCAAGGTAAGGGTTGAACCTAAGATTGCCGAAGAAAGGGTTCCATGCAAATAGACGTTTCGGCTGCTCGTGCTCGCTGGTCGTTGGGGCTGATGTTTCTGGTTATGGGCGTTAGCTCAATGGCATGGATTCCAAGGATTCCTGAAATCAAAAGCGAGCTTGGGCTAAACGACGCCCAGTTCGGATTGATGCTCGCTGCAAGCAGCGTTGGCGCAGTTTTAGGTGCTCAGTACTCGGGCAGGTTGGTCCACAGATTTGGGTCCAAAAACACCCTTCGCGTCTCTCAGGTAGTTATGCCACTAGGCGTGATAACCATGGGTGTAACCATGACGGTCCCCGGGGTGATGGCAGGGCTGTTCGTGATGGGGCTCGGTTATGCGGCGATGGACATTGCCGCCAACTCCCAGACAGTCATCGCCGAGAAGGTGCTCAAGAAAAAGTTCCTGGCGTCTATGCACGGTGCTTGGTCCATCGGAACTTTCTTCACGGCGCTCTTTGGCGGAGCTGTCGTGGGTGTGCTGACTCCGAGTGAGAATCTCATCGTGCTGGGCATTGCCGCACTCGTAATCTTTGTTCCGCTGACCGAGCAGATGCTGCCGGGTGAGTTTGATGAACACAAAGGAGCTGAGGGCACTAGCTCGAAGATGCCATGGTTTGGTGGGAAATACGTCATGCTCTGGGCCTTCGCAATTGGCTCTCTGGGGAGCTTCGTGGCAGAGGGTGCCTCGATGGACTGGGGTGGCATTCTCTTGCACGAGCACATGGACGTGCCCTTCGGGCCAACGGCGACGGTTTTCATCTCCTTCTCTTTAGCAATGATCTTCTCGAGGTTCTTTGGCGATTGGTTCATGGTGAAATACACCCCTTATTTCACGGTGCGGATAGTTGGCTCGCTGGGTGCAGTTTTTTGGGCGGCAGGCATATGGGGTGGCGTCATGATGCACGAAACAGAACCCCTGTTTGCCATGATCCTGGTTAACGCCGGCTTCTTCATGGCGGGCCTCGCAATCGGGCCGATGTTCCCCGCATTCATCGATGCCAGCACCAGAATCGAGGGCGTCCCGCCCTCTCTTGGAATCGCTCGCATCGGAGTGATTTCTATTGCCGGCTATTTCATTGGGCCGACTATCACCGGATTCATTTCCGAGCTGACTAGTCTGCCGGTGGCACTTATGTATCCGGCCGCAGCGCTGCTGCTCTCCGCCTACCTAGGTAAAGAGCTGCGCTAACGAACCGCGTCGATGATTCGGTTGAGAGTCTCAGATGGGCGCATTACCTTTTCAACCAGGTCAGGATTCGCTCGGTAGTAACCACCGATTTCAACCTTGTTCCCCTGAACCGCATTGAGCTCTGCAACAATCTGGTCTTCATTGCTAGTCAGGTCCTGAGCAATAGCAGTGAACCTTGCTGCCAGGTCGGCATCCTCGGTTTGGTTTGCAAGTTCTTGAGCCCAGTAGAGGCCGAGGTAGAAGTGGCTACCGCGATTATCGATAGTTCCAATCTTTCGACCCGGCGAGCGATCCTGCTCCAGGAAGGTTCCGGTTGCACGGTCTAGCGCGTCCGCCAATACCTTTGCGGAGGCATTGCCGGTGGTCACGGAAAGGTGCTCGAAAGATGCGGCGAGAGCGAAGAATTCACCCAAAGAATCCCAACGCAGGTAGTTCTCCTCGAGAAGCTGCTGGACGTGCTTGGGAGCTGACCCTCCAGCTCCAGTCTCAAATAGGCCACCGCCATTGAGCAGCGGCACGATCGAGAGCATCTTGGCGCTGGTGCCGACCTCCAAAATTGGGAACAGGTCGGTCAAATAATCACGCAATACGTTGCCGGTCACAGAGATTGTGTCTTCACCACGGCGAAGGCGCTTGAGCGAGTATTTGGTTGCGGCGGCGGGAGCCATGATCTCGATCACCAAACCACTGGTGTCATGGTCCTTGAGGTACTCATGCACCTTGGCAATCACCTTGGAATCGTGCGCCCTGGTCTCGTCGAGCCAGAAAACTGCAGGCGCTCCCGTGGCACGGGCTCGGGTGACAGCCAGCTTGACCCAGTCGCGGATTGCAACATCTTTGGTCTGAGTAGCTCGCCATATGTCGCCGGCACTTACATCGTGCGAGATCAAAACCTCGCCTGCCTGGTTCAGCAGCTGAACCTGGCCGTCGGCGGCAATTTCGAAAGTCTTGTCGTGGCTGCCATACTCCTCGGCGGCCTGCGCCATTAGCCCCACATTCGGAACCGAGCCGATTGTCGCTGGGTCAAGTGGACCGTTGGCAATTACGTCTTCGATAGTGGCCTGGTACACGCCTGCGTATGAGGAGTCTGGGATCACTGCCAGGGTCTCGTCCTCACCGCCATCAACTCCCCAGAGCTTTCCGCCGTTGCGAATCAGAGCTGGCATCGAAGCATCGACAATTACATCCGAGGGAACGTGAAGGTTGGTAATGCCCTTGTCGCTGTTTACATAGCTAAGCCTTGGTCCAGCACCTAGAGCCTCATTGAAATCAGTAATAATCTGATCTCCGCCGGGAACGTTTTCCAGACCAGCAAGTATCGTCCCCAGTCCGTCATTAGCTTTTAGGCCGGCCGCATCCAGGGCAGCCCCGTGCCTCTCAAATACTTCAGCAAAAAATGTCTTGACCACGTGGCCAAAAAGGATTGGGTCGCTGACCTTCATCATGGTGGCCTTTAGGTGAAGGGAGTAAAGAACATCGTCCTTCTTCGCCTCCTCAAGCGTCCCTGCCAAGAACTCATCCAATGCCTTCGCGCTCATATAAGTCGCATCGACAATCTCGCCTGCTGAGACTTTCAAGCCAGCTTTGAGCTCGGTCCTTGTGCCGTCCCCCGCTAGATGAACAATGCTCAGAACATCTTCGCTAGCCAACACCGTTGACTTCTCATTCGAGAAAAAGTCATCGTGGCCCATGGTTGCAACCCGAGTCTTAGAACCGGAGGTAAATGGTTTGTTGAGGTGTGGGTGCTTGCGAGCGTAGGCCTTGACCGATGCCGGAGCCCTGCGGTCGCTGTTTCCCTCTCGCAGAACCGGGTTTACGGCACTGCCCTTCACTTTGTCGTAGCGAGCCTTGGCCTCTCGCTCTGCATCGGTATTGGGCTCGTCTGGATAGTTCGGGATGTCAAACCCGAGCTCCTGGAGCTCGGCTATTGCGGCTTTGAGCTGAGGGATAGAAGCCGAGATGTTTGGAAGCTTGATGATGTTGGCTTCTGGAGTCTTGGCCATTGCCCCAAGCTCACCAAGAGCATCGCTGATCTGCTGCTCTGGCTTTAGCTGGTCAGAGAACACGGCCAGGATGCGACCTGCGAGCGAGATATCACGAGTCTCAACATTCACCCCAACTGCCGATGCGTAGGCCTGAACAATAGGTAGGAAGGAGGCCGTGGCTAGTGCTGGGGCCTCATCGGTGAAGGTGTAAATAACAGTTGGGGTGCTCAAAGTTTGCTTATCTCCAGATTGGGGTTCAACATAAGGCGCTCTAAGGCTACCGCTTATTCGCCCTGTTGTTCGCTGGCCGAGACCCTACGGCAGGGGCAGTCCTATCTTTCCTTTTTCACCTGATTTTTGGTCCGGGCCTGCTCGGAGAGCCAATTTGACACGATCTCCAACATTTGCGTGTCCACGGGCTGCTTGGCTTGCTTTCGATAACCCTTCAAGCCAGATCCGCTCAAATCTGGACGAAGCAAATGTGACAAGCCATCAAGCACCCTGCCAACCAAGTGCTCAGGGGCTAGCCTCACCATTTCTTCGATGTCCTCAGGATCTACCTGCACGTCGCTCGAACCGGTCAATGCGAGCGTGGGGACTCTAAGTTCTTCAAGGTCCATCTTGGGGTCATGATCCAAAAACTCCCTCATCCATTTGGCGTTAACCATTCGACCCTGAATTCGAAGCGCATCTCTTTGAGTCGACCTAATTCTTGCGAGGTTCTTTGAAACTCCAGCGACGACATCGATTCGAAACAGTTTCAAAATGAGCCTATTAAGGCCTGTCAGGGAAGCGGCTATCTTCCTGGTTTGCCAGAGGATTGTTTCCTCCCCTGTTTTCGCTGCCCCGGCTAACAAGACAGCACCCGCAACCTTTCCACTCCTCGCTGCGAGCATGAGCGAGAGAATTGCACCCTCACTGTGACCGAGGCAATAGATTCGCTTGGGGTCTATTTCAGGTCTGCTAGCAAGAAAACCAATAGCCGCCTCAGCGTCTTCATAGAGATCGTTAAACCCAGTTGTCCAGAAGCTTCCGCCGCTTGATCCGACTCCCCGCTTGTCATAACGGAACGATGCAACCCCTTCGTTGGCTAGAGCCTCCACAATTGGGCGAAAAAGGTTTATTTTGAGTTGCTTTGCGTTGCTGTCTCGATCGGTCTGGCCAGATCCCGGAAGCATCAGGACAGCTGGCAGGGGGCCACCCACTGCCGGAGTGGTCAAAGAACCGGCCAAGGTATTCTGGCCCGACTCAAACTGCAAAGCCAGCTCGATGGCCTCATCTGCTGCCAAGTGTGCACCCTCCTACTTCAATTGTCGGGTCAATCCTCGCAGACGAGAGTGAGCCCGAGCAAAAAGAAGAAACCCACCAAGTCGTGAAATTCTTGATGGGTCTCAGCACGCCTGGAGGGACTCGAACCCCCAACCTTCTGATCCGTAGTCAGATGCTCTATCCATTGAGCTACAGGCGCTTGGTGCAACAGCCGAGTCTAACGGACTCGGGCGGTGAAGATAACCCCCCAAACCAGAGGTCAAAGAGCTCGGCTTACCGGGAGAGAATCTTGGCGGAGACGGAGGGATTTGAACCCTCGAGGGGCTTTTGGGCCCCTACCCACTTAGCAGGCGGGCGCACTCGACCAGGCTATGCGACGTCTCCAGTGCCCTGAAAGCCTATAAGAAAACAGGTGTGGTTGAGAAACTAGCTTGAGCAGCTCTTGACGGATGCGTTAGTGCCCTGAACCCACTCAGGAAGGACCTCCTCTGAATCACTGGTCACCTCATTGTCTGCTGCCTCAGGATCGGCCTCAGCATCGGTCGCCTGTTCCGCCGGCTCACTGTCCTCCGCGACCACAGCACCGGGTCCTAGGTTCGCCTCCGCTAGAACTAATGGCTCATCATTGGCGAGCTTCTCGAAAAGTAAAGTTGCGCGCTCGGTGGAGACCCCAACCCTTCCAGCAAAATCACCCTCCAAGTCATACACGGGGAGCTTCAAGAAAGTGATCTTGTCGAGGTCAACGTCGTTTACCTCTCTTGCCATGCCGTAGATCACGCCTAGGTCGGTGAGAGACCTAGAAAGCGTCATGTTGTTCAGCGCTGCTGTACCGAGGCGGAACATGGTGAAGGGGTTAGTGAGAGCACCCTCGTCTTTGAGCTTTCTAACCAGTGAGGTGAGGAAGACCTGCTGGTTTGAGATGCGAGAGAGGTCAGAGCCATCGCCAACTCCGTGGCGGGTGCGGAGGAAGGCAAGGGCCTCTTCTCCAATGAGGGTGTGCTCCCCGGCCTCAAGGTAAAGCTGTGTGTAATCGTCATTGATTGGCTCTGCGACACAGACATCCACTCCGCCAACTGCCTCACTCATTGCGATCACGCCCTTGAAGTCGATCATCGCAAGGTAGGGGATGTCGATGCCGGTCAACGACTGGACTGCCAGGAGGGTGCAAGCGGGGCCGCCGTAGTTCATGGTGGCGTTTATCTGCGAAAACTCCTTGGCCGGGTATGGTTCACCACCGTCAGGGTTTGGGCACTCAGGAACGGCAATCATGAGATCTCTTGGGAAGCTCATCGCAACGGCATTTGTGCGAGCCTCATTGATGTGAAGCAGGATGATGACATCGGCGAGCTCAGCGCCAACGGGGCCGTATGCGGTCGAACCCTGGCCCTCCCTGGTATCGGAACCAATCAGGAGCAGGTTTATTGGACCGTTTATTTCCTCGGGCGTTGGTAAATCGTAGGTCTCGCCGTCAGTAGAGAAAACCTCAATTCCCGCAGCCCTCAGCTGGGATGAAACGTAGACAACTCCACCGCCTAGGGTGACCATTGCAACTGCGACGGTGGCAGCAATTGCCATGAGGACGTAGCGCAACCAGCGCCTACGCTTCGGGCGCTCTGGTTCTATAAATTGAAACTCTGGCCGGCTCAATCAACTGCCTATGAAAACTAGACTTTACTTATGTTAGACACTACGGCAATAAGCAACCTTTCCCAACGAATTCCCAGTGAATTCATCACCGGTGTGGCCACCTCTTCTTGGCAGATAGAAGGAGACAGTTCAGGCCGCGGCAGGAGCATTTGGGACGACTTTGCCGATGTCCCAGGAAACATCAAGGACGGAAGCAAGGCAGACCCTGCCTGTGATCACGTTAATCGCCTGGATGAAGACTTAGATCTGATTGCGAATCTCGGTGTCAAGGCCTACAGATTCTCGTTCTCATGGCCAAGGCTGATGCCCGGCAGCAGGAACCTTAACCAAAAAGGCATTGATTTCTACAACAGGCTTATCGACGGCCTGTTGGAAATAAACGTGATGCCGGTGGCCACCCTCTACCACTGGGATCTGCCGAGCGAGCTCGAGGCAGAAGGCGGCTGGCTCAGCCCAGAGATTCACAACCGATTCGCTGACTACGCAGGCATGGCCGCCACTCACTTTGGCGACAGGGTATCTATGTGGGCGACATTCAACGAGCCCTGGGTATCTGCATTTCTCGGTTACGCAACAAACATCCATGCGCCAGGCCGCGGCGACCCGGCCGCAGGCCTCGAAGCTGCCTATCGCCTGATGGTGTCTCATGGCTATGCGATGGATGTACTGAGGGAACACAAAGCATCAATGCCTGGGATTGTTCTGAACTTGACGAGCGTGTTATCTGAGGACCCAGCCGTCGACCATATTGCTGACCATGTTGACTCGCTTCAGAATCGTTTCTGGCTGGGCCTTCTAGCTGGACGTGGCATCGACGAATCTTTGATTGAAAGAACTCAGAGGATAACGGACTGGGCATTTGCGGAAGAGAGTCACCTAGACAAAATCAGCCAGAAAATCGACTGGCTAGGGATCAACTACTACACCCCATTTAGGTTGGTGCCTCATGAGGGTGGTAGCGAAAGCAAAGCTGTCGGACAAGATTTCTCGCTATTTCCAGGCTCGCCAACTGGCGCCCGAATGAATCCGCTTGAGCCTAGTACCGAGATGGGGTGGGAGATTCATGCCCCATCAATGACAACCACGCTACTTCAGACGTCAGCGCGGCTCCCAGAAACTCCCCTGTACATAACTGAGAATGGGGGTGCCTTTCCAGACCGGATGGTGAACGGAAGGGTAGAAGACCAAGATCGAATCGACTACTACATTTCGCACATCTCGGCCGCTCTCGATGCAATGGATCAGGGGGTTGACCTGCGAGGTTACTTCGCTTGGTCACTCATGGACAACATTGAGTGGGCGGAGGGACTGGAGAAGCGTTTTGGCCTTGTGCACGTCGATCACGAGACTCAGCTCAGAACCCCGAAGGCCAGCTACGAGGCATTCTCGGTTCTAGTTCGCTCGTCTTAAAACTACTTAACTGCTCCGGCAGTAAGGCCTCGTACGAAGTACCGCTGCAGGGCAAAGAAGACGACTAGCGGCACAACCAACGAAATAAACGAGCCAGCCGCAACATCCTGCCAACCCTCTCCATACTGACCTAGCAGACGTAGGACTCGATACGTCATAACTGACTTTTGCTCGCCAACGAAGATGAACGCGATCAAATAGTCATTCCAAACCCACAGGAACTGGAAGATGGCAAAAGACGCAATTGCTGGCACTGACATCGGCAGCACGAGGCGCCAGAAGATTTGGTAATAACTAGCCCCGTCCACGCGGGCCGCCTCGATCAAAGATGTTGGCAGGGACAGCATGTAATTGCGAAGAATATAAATAGCCAGCGGTAAAGCGAAGGCACTGTGAACAACCCAGGCGCTTGCGTAGGTTCCCGTGAGTGGAATGTCGAAGGTCTTCTGGAACCAGACCATCCCCTTTAGCACTGGAATCAGCGATGACTGAAGAGGCACAACCATCAAGCCAACCAGGATTGCAAAGAGGACCTCTTTACCCTTGAAGTTCAGGAAGGTGAAGGCATACGCAGCGTTGGCCGCAATCATTAGCGGCAGAATCGTTGCGGGCACGGTCACTGCAATCGTGTTTATAAGGGACTCGAGCATCCCTGACTCTAGAGATTTTTGATAAGCGTCAAGCGACCAAACAGTGCTCAAAGGATTGAAAAAGCCCTCCCACCAAGGTGAAAGCTCTGCTTCCTCTCGCTCTCTTAGAGAGGTTATTAGTAGTCCGATGGTAGGAATCGACCAAATGGCAACGAGAATCGTGAGAGCAATTGTCGATGAAATACTGCCTCTGCCTGAGGAGATCATTTTCTTCACGCGGTTCATCGGAGGGTCTCCTGCTGTCTAACAGTTCTTATCTGAAGCCAGATGAGCGGAATAATCAAAATTACGAGCACAATTACGACTGCCGACGCCGACCCAATGTCGGAGTTTTCGAAGTAGCGCTTGTACCACTCGAAAGCTAGAACGCTCGTGTTGAAGTTTCCTCGTGTCATAGCCAGAACAATGTCGAAAATCTTCATGACCATAATCAAGACGGTGACAAATACCGCCATGATTGAGCCCCACACCTGCGGCAAGATAACGCGATTGAAAACCTGGAATGGCCCTGCGCCATCGATACGTGCCGCCTCAATCGTCTCTTCTGGAACAGCCTTAATAGCTGCGGAGATAATGACCATCGAGTAACCAACCTGAAGCCAAATGATGACAATCATCAAGAGGAAGCTGTTAATTCGGAATTCTTCAATCTGAAAAAACGGAGTTGGATCCTCAACCCCTAGGCCTTCAACGATGTTCTGCAGCAAACCGATTACTGGTCTGCCAGGTGGGGAGTAAGCGTAGAGGTAGGCCCAAATGGTCGCAGCAGCAATGAAGCTGATGGACATAGGCATGAATATGAGGGACTTAAAAATCTTTTCGCGGCGAGGACCTACCTGATTACCCAGTTGAGCAACGAGAGTTCCGATCGCCACGGTGATTGCAGGCACCACCAAAACCCATAAGAAGTTATTTAGGAGAATCCCAAGGAATCTTTCATCGGTGAAGAGCTCAACGTAGTTTTCGAAACCTACCCATTCCTGAGTCTTACCTTTGATGCTCATCATTGACCAAAATGCGGTCTGAATAATGGGATAAACCGATACGACAAGCAGCAGCACGACGGCTGGAGTAACAAATGCCCAGACCTGGGCCTTCTGACTGATGCGTGAGGGAAGGAGGCTGACTGCTTTTCCGAGGAGCCAATAGAGGCCGTAACTGGCCACAACGCCGATTACCACCGACACTGCAGCTACGAGAACGTCGTTCAACATTGAATTTCCCTCCCTCTAGAGTTTTGCGACCTGAATTGAGGAAGTCAAGTGGCACCGAGTGATTCGGTGCCACTTGACTTTGCGAAGCCCCGCCTCAAATGAGGCTAGACAACGGGATTAGTACTTGGAGTCGATGCGCTCGGCTGCCTCGGCCCAGGTGATGTTACCTGCGACGTAGTCAGTACCGGCTGCCCAGAACTCAGCGTTAACCTCAGCAGGCATCTGGTCTGAACCATCGAAACCGAAGACAGCGGCTGCGGCCATTGCCTCACCAATCTTGCGGTTCAGGTCGTTCGGGTAGAGCGAGCTGTCGAAGTTGGTGTGTGGGGATACGGCACCTGCGGAAACCATGATCTCCAGTGGGGCACCGCTAGCGATGTACGCAGCTACCTTAGAAACTGCATCGTTGACGTGACCATCGAATACTGCGAAGAGGTCACCACCACCGATAACACCAGCCTGAGCACCAGCAGGAGTTGGCACTGGGAAGGCGTCGAAGCGGCTGTAATCTCCAGAGTTAACCTCTGCCTGAATCTCGTCAGGAGTGAAGCCAACAATGAATGAACCCTGGCGCATCATGAAGCACTGACCTGCTTCAAGACCACCGGTCTCGAATAGCGGTGCAGTCTCACCAAAGCCAGTGGCTGCCATACCGACACCGCCACCGTTTACCTGGCCCTCGGCCAGCAGACGGTCAGAAACGTACTCTGCAGCCTGAGTGATCTCAGGTGAGGAGAAGGCTAGGTCTCCAGCAATCCACTGAGCGTACTTCTCAGCGCCGTGGAACATAAGGACGTACTGCTCCATCCAGTCGGTGAAGGCCCAACCGGTAGCACCACCGGACTCAATACCTGCACACCATGGGTAACCAAGACCCTCGGAGACGATCTTTGCCTCTAGAGCCTGTAGCTCAGCCTCAGTGGTAGGAACGGTCAAACCGTTGGCCTCGAACTCAGTTGGGTTGTAGAACACGAGGGACTTCATGTTTGCAGTTACTGGTAGGCCGTAAAGCTCACCATCTACAACTGCAAGCTGGTCCCAACCTGGAACCAAAGTTCCAAGTGCCGCGCTGGTGTCGAATACGTCAGCAAGCGGAACTAGGTAGTCCGCAAGGTCCTTCAGACCACCTGGCTGAGGCCATAGGGCGATGTCTGGCTCCTGGCCTGCTTCGATCTTGACCTTGATGTCAGTGTCGAATGAGGCTAGTGAGGTGTAGGTGATGTCGATGCCGTTAGCTGCACCGAACTCATCCAGTGCAGCCTGGAAGTTGGCTGCATCGGTCTCGGCATAGCCACCGAAGATTACGACCTCGGCCACTTCGTCGGATGAGCCGCTACCACCGTTGCTTGATGAAGTGTCTGTGTCTGAGCCACTGTCAGTAGCACATCCTGCTAGACCTAGCAGGGCAGCTGCTGAAAGAGCGACGAACTTCGAAGCTTTCTTCATGTTGATAACTGTCCTTTCATACGCATCAGGGCATAGGTACCCCGCGCTAGCGCTAAAGGTACTACTCCACTGGGCTGCGATAAACACAAAATCGAAAGAGGTTATAAAAATGTAACCGCTTCCAGTTTTTACAAATTATGGCCTGATGACAAGACCAATTTCAGGGTCGGCAGTTACCGGTATTGGGTCCGATAGTTCACCCACAAATTTGCCATCTCTGAAGTTCACAAAACCGATCAAAAACCACTCTCCTGTCGGCTTCTGAATGAGCCTCGCTGCGTAGAGCTCTTGATGGGTGAAAGGCCTTGCCTTTCTGAAGTCAATGCCTTTGCTCAGCGAAGGGCAAGGCACTGAGAACGTGTAGTCGGTTTTACCGAAACTACTCAGTCGATCGTCGTCGTATTCGCGCCATCCACAGCAAAAGACAACCACGCCCACCCCATCGACCTCGGCAAACTGCAAAACCTCAAGATTTGCGAACCCAGAATCGGTTACTGAAAGCGGTTGCAGAATTTCCCAGTTCAGGAGGTCTTTTGATTGGGCGTGGCCGGCAACTCCTGCATAGCGTGAGCTTGCATCCTTAGCCCTTGCCGTGATTAGCATGCGCCAGATTTCGGAGTCTGCATCCCAAAAAACCCACGGATCACGCCAGTGCTCGTTTCCGTCATGGCTGAGCTGGCCGACTTTTTCGTATAGGTTCTCATCGGCTACAACTAGCGGATTATCGAGCTTGTGCCAGGTGATTAGATCCTCGGAAACTGCCGCCCCAATTGACTGAACCTTTCCTGCGGTCTCTCGGGAGGTCCCGGTGTAGAACATCCACCACTTACCGTCGTGCCCTCGCACCGTGCTTCCTGTCCATGTGGTCCATGAATCAAAAGCTGGCGATTCGCTCGGTGAAAGGGCGTCTGGGAGTACCTCCCAGGTAACTAGATCCCTGGAAACCGCGTGTCCAATATTTGTATTGCGGTGTCGACGATCTGGGTCATACAGGCCTCTAGACGCGCACAGGTAGAAGGCGTGACAGACGTCGCCATCCCACACGTACCAGCTATCCCAAATCCATCGATCGGGGAGTCTAAGCGCCATAGGGGAAGATCCTGGGGAGTGTGGTTACTGGATGGGAGAGAAGATGGCGGAGGCCGTGGGATTCGAACCCACGAGACATTTCTGCCCACTGGTTTTCAAGACCAGCTCCTTCGGCCGCTCGGACAGACCTCCGCATAGGAGTTTAGTGCCTAGCTCAAAAACTCAAGACCCTCGAGGGAAGCGAGCACCTGAGCAACGCCATCGTCATCAACCGCACCAGTGGTGGCGGTGGCGGCAAGCTTGACCTCATCTGGGGCCTGGCCCATTGCAAACGCGTAGCCACCTAAAGACTTTGCCCACTCAAACATCTCTATGTCATTCCTGCCATCACCCATGACCAAGACTCGGCTCGATGAATGGCCATACTCGGCCCTCAGCTTGGCAAGACCGTGGCCCTTGTCGATGCCCTTAGGAGCTATGTCTAGCCAGGCGGTGTAGCCGATGGCATAAGAGACCGACTGCAGGCCAACTTTGTCCATCAGCTCGATGAACTGATCAACATCGTGGTCGGGTGAGAGCACAACCACCCGGCTAACCGGATGGTGGAGAAGCTCATCCAGTGGCGTCTCGAAGTTTTGCTCGCCAAGTGCGTAAGTCGGAAAAGGTTTGTGAAAACGGTAGGTGCCATCGACATCCTCAACCGCGAAGTGAGCATTGGGTAGTTTGTCGATTAGCTCAGTTAGAACATCAGCCGGATCAAACGTCTCGACGCTGTGGGTGGCAAAACCCTTGGGGTGCTCCTCATCCAGACGAATGGTCACGGCCCCATTGGAGCAAACCGCATGACCAGATGTAATACCCAGCTCACGGATTACGGGAAAAGCGTTAGCTGCAGCTCTTCCAGTTGAAACAAAGACGTGATGGCCGAGGGAGCGGACTCGATTAACTTGCTCTTTGACGCGATCGGATAGAAAGCCGTCATCGTGGACAAGAGTGCCATCGATGTCTAGGGCAATGAACCAGCCGTCATCTTTCATGCCTAGGCTTTGGGGCTTATCTTTTCTAGTCCGCCGAGGTAGGGCTGCAGGGCCTGAGGGATCCTCACCGAGCCATCCGCGTGCTGGTGGTTCTCCAAAATTGCAACCAGCCATCTAGTTGTGGCGAGTGTTCCATTGAGAGTCGCAAGCATCTGCGTCTTGCCGTTCTCATCGCGATAGCGGGTGTTGAGCCGCCTGGCCTGGAAAGTGGTGCAGTTCGAGGTTGAAGTTAGCTCCCGGTATTTACCCTGAGATGGCACCCACGCCTCAACGTCATACTTTCTGGCGGCCGAAGACCCGAGATCGCCGGCAGCAACATCGATTACTCGGTAGGGCAGCTCGCACTTCTGCAGCATCTCTTCTTGCCAAGCAAGCATGCGCTCATGTTCAGCCTCGGCATCCTCAGGCTTGCAGTAGGAGAACATCTCCAGCTTGTTGAACTGGTGGACCCGGAGAATGCCCTTGATGTCCTTGCCGTGACTGCCGGCCTCTCTGCGGTAGCAGGTTGACCAACCGGCATACCTCATCGGCTCCTGGAAATCATCAAGAATCTCACCGGAGTGATAACCGGCGAGCGCAACCTCGCTGGTTCCAGTGAGGTAGAGGTCGTCTGCCTCCAGGTAATAGATCTCGGAAGAGTGCTCGCCTAAAAACCCTGTTCCCTGCATCACCTCTGGTCTGACGAGCGTGGGGGTAATTAGGGGCGTGAAACCTGCAGCATGGGCCTGGTCAAGCGCAAGCTGCATCATCGCAAGCTCCAGCCTTGCTCCCCAGCCCTTCAAGAAATAAAACCTCGAGCCAGAGATCTTCACACCGCGCTCAATGTCGATGACATCGAGACTTTCGCCAAGCTCCGCGTGGTCAAGAGCCTTGAAATCAAACTCAGGCTTCTTCCCCTCTTCGCGAAGGACTACAAAGTCATCCTCGCCACCCGAGGGAACCCCCTCAATAACAACGTTGTCAATTTTGTAGAGCACGGCACTGAGGGCTTCGTATGCCTGATTAGCCTTTGCCTCTGCCTCTTTCACCTGCTGGGCCATGGACTGGGCCTGAGCAACCAGCTCAGCCTTCTCTTCCTTTGGCGCTGCAGCAACCAGCTTGCCGTGAGCATTCTGTTCGGACCTGAGCTTTTCAAATAGCTGCAGGGAAGCCTTACTGGTTTTATCTAGCTCAAGTGCTTGATCAACAAGTGACTCATCCGCTCCGCGAGCTCGCTGCGATAGCCGAATAATGTCGGGGTTTTCGCGCAGCAGGGAGAGGTCAATCACCCCCTTAGCCTATCTTCTACCTCCCGTTAGGCTTGTCTGGTGAGAGAGCTTGCGGTCATCTTCAACCCAGAGAAAATCACGCTTCAGCGCCTTGAAAAGGCGTTCGCAAAGCACAAGGACGTAGCTCCAAAATTCTTGGCCACGGATAAAAGTTCAAATGGTGCTTCGCAGGCGCGTGAGGCGGTCGCTCTTGGAATGAACCAGCTCCTGGTTGCCGGCGGCGATGGCACTCTGAGAAACGTGGTGCAGGGAACCGCCGGGTTGGACGTGGAGATCGGGATCCTGCCGCTAGGAACAGGCAACATACTGGCTAGAAACCTGAAGATTCCCATCGGAAACCTTGACTCCGCCATCAAGAAAATTCTCAAAGGCAGCCCCTACGAGATAGACCTTGGGGTTGCAAAGGCAATCTTTGCCGATGGCTCACTGAGGGAGTATGTGTTCACGGGGATCGCCGGGGTTGGCATGGACGCCAAGCTCATGGAGAATACCCAGCCAAAGCTAAAAAGGAGGGTTGGCTGGATCGCCTACATCGAGGGAGGCATTAGGTCCCTGCCCCTAAAGTTCGAGCGCTTTGACGTTCAAATTGATAACCAGGTGAGAACCCTAAAAAGCTACTCGCTCTTGGTTGGCAACGTCGGCTGGCTGCCGGGGCTGATCTCGATGATGCCGGATGCCCAGATGGATGATGGAAAGCTCGATATCGCGGCCATCGGGCCAAGAAAAATCTGGAACTGGGTCGACTTCTTCTCTCGCATTACCTGGCAAAACCTGGTGGTTCGGCCGTTGGCCCTGGGTAGGCGCTGGATGGATGAAAAGGCCAACGTGAAGACCCTAGAGAATCTCTCGAGCCCAAGAATTCGAATCAAGCCCCACAACCCCGCCGCAATGCAACTTGATGGTGATCCGGTCGGAGAGATTATCGAGGTTGACTTCTCACTTAGGGCTAAGGCCCTAAAGGTGTTGATCTAGCCGCGCAGGTCCTCAAGCCACTTCTTGGCGGATTGGTAGGCCCCATCCGCATTGTTGCCCTGATGGTTTGACTCGGTTTTGTCAGCCCTGGGATATGAGCCAAGGAAGATTAGCTTGGGCGAGAATCTGTGAAGACCCATTAGGGCCTCCGCGATTGCCTCGTCATCGAGGTGGCCCTCGGCATCGATGTTGAAGCGGTAGCGGCCAAAGCGGTCTCCAATTGGCCTCGACTCGATCCTGCTGAGGTTAACTCCGCGAGCTGCGAACTGCTCGAGCATCTCCAGCAGGCCACCCGGCCTGTCATCAGGAAGCTCCACGATCACGCTGGTTTTGTCGTGACCGGTCTTTGGATGCGGCTTACCGCTCTTCCCGATCTCGATGAACCTGGTCTGGGCCTCTTTGTTCTCTCCGATGTCGCTGGCCAAGATTTCTAGGCCATAGATTTCCGCTGCTCCCGTTGCAGCAATTACGGCATCGCAGGCCGCCCCGTCGGCCATTGCCTTAGCAGCGGCAGCGGTCGAGGCTGCGGGAATGTGGGTGTGATTTGAAAGCTCTGCCTCGAGCCACTTCCTGCTCTGCGCATATGCCACGGGATGGGTAAGCACTGCGGAGATGTCCTCAAGCTTGGTGCCGGGCTTTGCCATTAGGTCAAAGCGAACTGGGACTAAATACTCTCCATAGATCTGAACGCCGCCAATGACCGCAAGCGCATCGGAGGTTGCGGAGACTCCGCCCTCGATTGAATTCTCAATTGGAACAACAGCGCGGTCAGCCTTACTCTCTAGAACCGCATCGATAGCTGCGGTCACAGAGGCGACGGGCGTGAGCTCAGCACTGCTGGACACCTGACCGGCAGCCATCTCGGTAAAGGTGCCGGCAGGGCCAAGGTAAGCGATCTTGAGCTGAGCCATGCAACAAGATTAGGGCAGGCACTAAATCAAAGATGGCAATACGATGCTTTCATGCACAAAAGAGGCAACGTGGGACGGCTCAGGGGGGTCCTGAGGCTGGGAGCCCTGGTATTCGCCCTCAGCGCCACTGCGCTCTTTGTCGTGCCAAGAATCTTCACGGACCTGCTAGGCCTCCCCGGTAGCTCAGAACTCGATTGGTCGATGCAGATGATCGGCATCACTCTTGTGGCCCTGACCGGAAACATGTTCGTAGTTTCAATCTCTGGCAGCGACAATGGGGTGCTCTGGGCAGCCCGAGTCATGCAGCTCAGCGCCTTTGGCCTGGGAGTACTGACCCTCCTGGTTCCCACTGGAGTGAACTGGTTCGTAATCCTCTATGCACTCGTTGGCTTTGGCTTCTCAGCGGCCTACGCAGTTTTTCTTCTGCAACGCAACCCGGGGGCATAAATGATTCATGCAAGAGCAGGGCAGCCAGCGAGCGCCGACGACCTAATCGATCTCCAGAAGCTTGAGAGCAACTATTTTGAGCTAATACCTGACCTTGAAATCGCAGAACAAAAGGTTGCCTTCGGCACCAGCGGCCACCGAGGTAGTGCCCTAAGCACCTCGTTCAACGAGTGGCACATCCTGGCAATCACCCAAGCAATCGTCGATTACCGCAAAGCCCAAGACATTCAGGGGCCAATCTATGTTGGCAAGGACACCCATGCCCTAAGTGCTCCTGCGGAGCAATCGGTGCTCGAGGTTTTGGCGGGCAACAATGTCGAGTGTTATGTAGCAAGCGGGGACTACACCCCGACGCCCGCGGTTTCGGTGGCAATCATCGACCACAACATGCAGCTACCTAGAGGCAGCAGCGCGCAGGCCGATGGCATCATCATCACCCCCAGCCACAACCCCCCTCAAGACGGAGGCATCAAATACAACCCTCCCCACGGCGGGCCGAGCGACTCCGATGCCACCTCCTGGATAGCGACTCGAGCAAACGAGCTGATTGGCGAACAGCTGAAGGGGGTCAAACGATCAAGTCCAAATGCGAGGAGCTTTGACTACCGGGCCAATTACATCGGCCAGCTAGATCAGGTGCTAAATCTTGATCCAATCAAAGAGTCGGGCGTAAGGATTGGCGCAGACCCAATGGGGGGAGCTTCGGTTGAGTACTGGGGCGAAATTGCAAGCCACTACGGAATCGATCTTGAGGTCGTAAATGACAAGGTCGATCTCCAGTTCGGCTTCATGAGCCTCGACTGGGATGGCAAGATCCGGATGGACTGCTCGTCTGAGTATGCAATGTCAACTCTTATTGCCGCGAGGCATGAGTACGACATCTCGACCGGCAACGATGCCGACGCGGATCGTCACGGCATCGTTACTGCTGACTCGGGACTCATGAACCCAAACCACTTCCTAAGCGTCGCGATTGAATACCTATTTCACCGACGCGACGGTTGGGACGAGCACTCGGGAATTGGCAAGACCATGGTTTCCTCCTCAATGATCAACCTGGTTGCCGCCGACTTGGGCCGAAAGCTTGTTGAGGTTCCCGTTGGCTTCAAGTGGTTTGTTCCTGGACTTGTCTCGGGCGAAGTTGCATTTGGTGGTGAGGAAAGCGCCGGAGCATCGTTCCTGAGAAAAGACGGTCAGCCCTGGTCCACAGACAAAGACGGTCTAATCATGTGTCTATTGGCCGCCGAAATAGAAGCAGTTACTGGACTCAGTCCCTCTGAGCGCTACGCCGAGCTCACGAAGCGTCATGGAGAACCCCACTACAAGCGAGTGGACGCCCCTGCTGACCTGGAGAAAAAGGCAAAGCTTTCCAAGCTCTCTGAGAAAGACGTGGCGGCAACGGAAATTGCGGGTGATGCGATCACCAACATCGAGACGAGTGCGAGCTCAGGTGGGGCTCTTGGGGGAGTGAAAGTTTCGACCGAAAAGTCTTGGTTCGCAGCCAGGCCCTCGGGGACCGAGAGCGTCTACAAAATCTATGCTGAGTCCTTCACGGGATCTGAGCACCTGGAGCAGGTGCTGGAGCAGGCTCAGTCGATTGTGGACTCAGCAATTTCGGGATAAGACTCCGCCGCTTCAAACCCCCAGAACTCTTCAAGGGTTTGTATTCCATTATTGGCATACATCTTTGCTATCTGTTTGCCAACGTATCTGAGGTGCCAGGGTTCGTAGGTGTACCCGGTAACGGAAGTGGTGTCTCGCTCGTACCTGACGATGTAGCCAAACTTCCAGGAGTTATCAGCAATCCACTTTCCGGCAACCGTGTCACCGAAGCACTGCATGATTGCGCAGCCCTGAGCGGGAACAGAAACATCAACGGCTAGTCCGGTCTGATGCTCGGAGTGCCCGGCCTTGGCACTCCTGACAAGTGCCTCTGCCTCGCCATACTGAGCCACTTTGTCTTCAAAGAGCCCCGCTTGATAGTCATAAGAGCGGTATGCAGAGTTGACAAAGATTTGTCCTGCCCCTTGGAAGCTCATCTCAGCAGCCATCTCTTCGAGTGCCGTGGCCGCAACCACACGAAGCTCCAAGCCTCGTGAGTTATCTAGGGAGCTTGAGGATTCGATTTCCCTCACGACAGGCTCGAAGTCCAATGGCGAAAGCGGACGGAGCTTGTTCACCACTACCCACTCGCTGCCTGCAAACCCAGTGGCGAGACGCGGATAGGAGTAGTCGGTCAGCTCCAGGGTGGGAATCTCCCAACCAGAGAGCTCACGCTGCTCTGCACGCTCTTTGAGAATCTCGAAGTTTGGCTGCCCGACTGCCCCCTGAACCAAGAGGGTAATTCCCGCTGTCGCGGCAATCAGCGGCGGCAGGAATACAAAGCTGGCCCTGCGGCGCACGGGAGTAGGATTGGGCACACCTAAACCCTATTTCTTGGAGTTCTCTTGACTGCCAAATCTCGGCGGGAAGCCGCGAAACAAGCAGCACAATCTGGACAGATGACTCACCGCCAGATCTGGCTCGTCCTCATTGGCCTAATGTCCGGCATGTTCCTTGCTGCCCTGGACCAGTCGGTCGTATCTGCGGCCATGAGAACCATTGCAGATGACCTTGGCGGCCTTTCACTTCAGGCCTGGGCAACCACCGCCTACCTAATCACCTCCACTGTGACTACCCCCATCTACGGAAAACTCGGTGACATCTTTGGTCGCAGGCCGGTATTCATGGCGGCGATTGCCATTTTCATCCTTGGCTCCTTCACCACGGGTTTTGCAAATTCCATGATCGAGCTGGCGAGCTACAGGGCGCTGCAAGGTATCGGAGCTGGAGGGCTCTTCTCGCTAGCGCTTACGATCGTCGCCGACATTGTTCCGCCAAGGGAGCGCGCCAGATATCAGGGGTTGTTCTTAGCAGTCTTTGGGTCGTCTTCGCTATTGGGGCCGGTTATCGGCGGCACCCTCGCCGGCATCGATGAGCTGATGTTCGTAGAGGGCTGGCGCTGGATCTTCCTGATGAACCTGCCAATTGGTGCCGCCTCGATGTTTATGGTGATTACCTTCCTCCACGTTCCCCATACCCCGAGAAAACAAAAGATTGACTGGTGGGGCGCTGCAGCAATCATCGTTGCCACCGTGCCGCTGCTTTTGGTCGCTGAGCAGGGTAGAGAGTGGGGCTGGTCATCGCCACTAGCAATCGCAATGTATGTGGCTGGTGTTACCGGCATAGTTTCCTTCATCCTCATCGAGAAGAAGATGGGTGAGGCGGCCCTAATCCCGCTGCACATATTTAGGAACAAGACCTTTGCCCGCACCCAGGTTTTAGGGTTCATCATCGGCATGGGAATGTTCGGCGGCATGATCATCATCCCGCTGATCATTCAGGTGGTCTACGGCGTAAGCCCTACCCTCACCGGCCTCATGATGCTCCCGATGGTGCTCGGCATGATGACCGCAACCATCACCGCAGGGAGGGTAACCGCTAAGACAGGAAAGTATCGCTTCTTCTTCAATACCGGTACCGCCACCCTTTTCTTTGGCTACCTCTACATGGTCTTGATGCTCAAGGCCGATACCCCGTTGTGGGTGGTGGCGATCGGAATGATCATGGTAGGCCTTGGACTTGGGCAGCTGATGCAGACCACAATGGTCGCGTCTCAAAATGCCGTCGAGGCAAGAAACATTGGAGTGGCAACTTCGACAACCACCTTCTTCAGGCAAATGGGTGGAACCCTGGGTGTCGCCATTTTCATGTCCATGCTCTTCTCCTCGGTGACGGAAAAGATTGTCGATGCCTTCAGGCGTCCTGAAGTTGCAAGCGGAATCTCGGATGCGCTTAGCGACCCACAAGTTGCAGCAAACCCAGTGAACTCCGAGATTCTTGGCGTCCTTCAAAGCGGCGGCTCAGCAGCCGATGTCACCAATGACTCGAGCTTTCTGATTGGGGCCGATGAGCGGCTAACGCTTCCATTCCGAATTGGCTTTGTGGAGTCTTCCCTGAATGTCTTTTTAACAGCTGGGGTAATCATTGGAATTGGATTTGTAATCAGCTGGTTTATCAAAGAGATTCCGCTTCGGAACAAAAGTGCATCTGAGGAGGCTGCCGAAGAGGCAGCGCTAAAGAGGCAAGCGGAATCTCTATAATCGAAGAAATCACGGGAGTCCGGTAGCACCGGTCTGAGAGGAAGACTGAAAGTCTTCGACCGTCAAACCTGATCTGGGTAATGCCAGCGCAGGAAGACCTCAATCCCGTGCCTATAAACGAAAGGCACGATATGAAGAAAATCGCACTACTACTAGCAGCCCTGCTCACCCTGGCAGGCTGCTCACAAACACCTGACACCGTTCGGCTTGCAGCCCACGACTCGTTTGCCATATCCGACGAGCTGATCCAGAGCTTCGAGGAGCAAAGCGGTTTCGAACTCGAGATCATCAGACTTGGTGACACCGGCTCACTGACTAACCAACTCTCGCTCACCAAGAACGCCCCAGTCGCAGACGCCGTCTTCGGCGTTGACAATACTTTCCAGCCTCTCGCCATCGAAAACGGCATCGCCCAGGGCGAATGGACCGCGATTGACTACTCAGACGTTTGCTTCAACTACGACATTTCCTTCTTTGAGGAAAACGGCTTAACGCCACCTCAGAGCTGGCGCGAGCTAACCGAGCCCCAATTCGAGGGCCTCACAGTCGTAACAAACCCCAGGCTCTCATCTCCCGGGCTTGCCTTCCTCGCAACCACCTTTGCCGGCTTCGAAACCAATGCCGAGGTGTTCGAGTATTGGCGCAACCTAAGAGACAACCGAGTCAAGATTGCCGGCAGCTGGGAGGATGCCTACTTCGTTGACTTCACTCGCTACGGTGGCGATAGGCCAATTGTCCTCAGCTACGCAAGTTCGCCGGCAGCAGAGGTAGTGGATGGCGTAGCCCAAACCGCCGCTCTGAGAACCGAGTGTTTCCGCCAGACCGAATACGCGGCGGTCCTTGCGAACACGCCAAACCCAAGCGGCGCTCAGCAACTGGTTGAGTTCCTGGCCTCCCCCCAGTTCCAGGAATCTGTCCCGGAGGCGATGTATGTCTACCCAGCTACTGACGCAGTGGCTGTTCCCGAAGAGTGGGCCAAGCACGCCAAGCCGGCGATAAGTGTTCTTGGTGAAGACCTGGACTTTGCAGCCAATCGCGAGCAATGGCTGAAAGATTGGTCCGACGTATTTGATAACTAGCTTCGAGCTATTTGCTACAACCGCATGGATTGCGGTTGTCAGTTCTCTAGCGTCGCTGATTCTGGGTTTCCCAATTGGGAACTTCGTAGCAGGGCTTAATCCGAAATTCAGATCAGTCCTCAGCACGGTATTGATACTCCCCTTCTTGTTGCCACCGTTTCTGATTGGCATCACCCTGCTTCCACTAGCCGGCGAAAACTTAGATTCCTCCAGAGGAATACTTCTTATTCTGCTGGCACACACCCTCATGAATGCGGGCTTCGTTGCTCGGGTGGTGGCCTCGTCGCAGCTGCCGCTGGAACAGCTCGAAGCGGCTCGCCTCGATGGAGCTAGCGACTTCTTGATTCGCACTCGGGTGGCGCTGCCACAGCAGAGTGCTGCACTGGCAGCATTGGGGTTACTAATCGCCCTATACAGTGCAACAAGCTACGGTCTAGTCATCTCGCTGGGGCAGGGAGCAGTCTCCACGTTGGAAACCGAGATCGCCATCTCGGCGCTGCGAGATCTAGACCTCGCTAGGGCAGGTGTTCTCGCCGCACTTCAAACCTTGCTCACAATCACTCTCTTTGCTCTTGCTCAAAGACTGGGTGCGAGACCCACGCCAGTTTTTGGAGAGGTTCAATCGAGCCTGCCGAGCAGGATGGGTGCGCTGCTGGCTGTGGTCCTAGTCGGGGCGGTGGCCTTGCTCGTGACCAACATCGCCTCACGAGCTCTGACGCTAAATGGGGGATTATTTCGGAACCTCGCTAGCCTTGAGACAAGGGGTGCGAGGGAGATTCTCAACATCTCAGTTGTTGAGGCAGCTGGTAACTCGCTTAGGAACCTTTTGGTCGCTGCACTGATAGTGCTGCCGCTTGCGTGGATCGCATCAGGAAGAAGGAAATCTTCACTGTTCTTTGTTCTACCAATCGGCGTCTCTCCAGTTGTGCTGGGGCTTGGCTTTCTGATCCTAAGCGGCTACCTACCCAGAGAGCTTTCCGGTTGGTGGTTGGTTCCGCTCGTGCAATCGATCTTTCTCTTCCCCCTCGCCTACCAAATCATTCGCCCTGCGAGGCTGGGTATGAGCCGAGAGATAGTCGAGGCCGCGCAAATGGACGGTGCGACCAAGCTGCGGGTCTTCGGAAGCATCGAGGGGCCGATTCTCGCTCGCCCACTTGCTGCGGCAATGGCTTTTGTGTCGCTTGCGTCTTTGGGTGAATTTGGAGCGGCCAGTTTCTTGGCAACAGGTTCGGAGGCAACGCTGCCACTGGTGATCTTCCGATTGGCATCGAGACCTGGCGAGGAGAACCTAGGCATGGCAATGACCGCAGCGCTGCTGTTTGTAATGCTGGCCCTTTTGGTTGTGCTGTTTATTTCTCAGGAGTCTCGAAGCTCAAGCCCCGAGAGCGGAGCCTCGTAGTAACCGTTTCAAAAGAGTCCGGCGACTGATCAATAAGAGTGAATAGCCTGCCAAGCTCGCCTGCAACAACTCCCGTCGTGCCACTGCCGGCAAAGAAGTCCAACACCCGATCGCCCGGCTTCGAGCTTGCCTGAATGATTCTTCTAAGGATGCCCTCGGGCTTCTGGGTCGGGTAGCCAGTTTTTTCTTTGCCGGTTGGAGAGACGATTGTGTGCCACCAAACATCGGTTGGCAGCTTGCCGAGCTCGGCCTTCTCCTTGGTGACAAGACCGGGTGCCATGTAGGGCTCCCTATCAACAGTTGCCGAGTCAAAGTAATAGTTCTTTGGGTCTTTTACATAGACCAAAATCGTGTCGTGCTTTGCTGGCCATTTCGATTTTGACTTTCCCCCATAGTCATATGCCCAGATGATTTCGTTCAAGAAGTTGTCTCTGCCAAACAGCCCATCGAGCAGCACCTTTGCATAGTGAGCCTCCCGGTAATCAAGATGCAGATAAAGCGTTCCGGTTTTGGTAAGCAGCCTTTTAGCTTCGATGAGTCTCGGCTCTAAAAACTCCCAGTAATCAGCAAAACTGTCGTCATAACTGAGTGCACTTTGAACAATCTGCTCGTAGCGCTTGCCAGCGAACCCAACCGAACCAGAGTCAGAGGCTTTGGAGGTACGGGTAGTCCGCTCCTGCTCCCTGCCAGTGTTAAACGGAGGGTCGATGTAAATCAGCTGCACCGACTCGTCTGGAAGTGAGCGCAAGAGAGGTAGGTTGTCTGCTAGGTAGACCTGATTGCCGCTCACGGAGAAGAGGTTAACAGCATGGAGACAAAAGTCGTTCACGACCAAGCCAATAAGCGCTACGAGATCTTTCTTGAGGAAGATCGCGTGGGTCTCATGGACTACAGCCTGATGCCTGGAGAAATTCACCTCGTCCACACCGAGGTTGACCCGGCTCACCAGGGCAAGAACCTCGCGGCAATACTGCTAAGAGAGTCACTGGCTGACATCAGGGAGAAGGGCACGGAGAAGGTTGTGCCGGTCTGCTCCTACACGGTCCGATACATGGAGAAACACCCAGATACTCATGACCTGCTACTAAACCCCATCGAAGAGGCTATTGCTCAATGTAGGTGGTACAAGAAGGACTAGTCCCAAGTGCTGGGAGCGGGCTCCTTACCCTTTGGAAGCTGAACCTCTTTGGCCCACTGCACAATCCACTTTGGAAGCTCCGGCTTCTCTCCAGGCCAACCGCCAGAGCCTTCCATTACCTCTTCCGGGGTTAGCGTTCCCCACGAGCGCTTTAGGAATCTGCCACGCATGATGGCTCTGGCGTAAATCTCGCCGTCTCGAACAAAACGCTGCTCGATGTAGTAGGCAATCTCGTCCCACCCGAGAACCTTGGTCTCCAGTGTGAACTTTTGCCAGGGCAGCAGCGCCTTGCGGTAGCTAATCGTCGAATTTACGACGATAGGAAACCAACCGAGCTTGTTCCACTTTTGCCAGATGCCACTTCTCAGTCCCTGGTCATAGCGCCCTATGTCCATAAGGGTTAGAAAGACTCCGTTGTTCATGTGGTTATACACATCAAGGTCGGTTGGCCAAACGCGAAGCTCAAGCCTTGAAACCTCATTGATCTTCACCGGAGGTCTGCGTCTCCAGGTGAGCCAAACATGGAAGATCCGAAACCAGAGCTTCACCAGATCACCACTCGGTCTTCCTTGGCGAGCCACATCTCATCTTCCTCAGAGACCTCGAAAGCTTCGTGGAAGATGTCTAGGTTCTTGACTACTTGATTAGCTCTGAACTCCGGTGGCGAGTGAGGGTCCACAGCAAGTCTCTGAATAGTGATTTCATCGCGACCCTTGTTTCTCCAGCACTGCGCCCAGCTCATCAGAAATCTCTGGGCGGCTGTGAGGCCATCGATTACCGGCGGCTCCTTGCCGCCTAGTGAAATCAGGTATGCCTTCCAGGCGATGCCAAGGCCACCAAGGTCCCCGATGTTCTCACCAATTGTTAGCCCGCCATTGACCTTGTACTTCTCATCTAGCTGAGCCGGAGTAAGTGCTGAGTACTGATCGATGAGCGACTTGGTACGAGCCTCGAAGGCGTTGCGGTCATCCTCTGTCCACCAAGAGACAAGCCGTCCATCGCCGTCATACTTAGAGCCCTGGTCATCAAAGCCGTGACCAATCTCGTGGCCAATGACGGCACCAATGCCGCCAAAGTTTTCTGCTGCGTCAGCATCTGGAGAGAAGAAAGGGGGCTGCAAGATAGCTGCGGGGAAGACAATCTCATTGAGGCCCGGGTTGTAATAAGCGTTCACGGTCTGTGGAGTCATGTGCCACTCATCACGATCGATAGGCGACCCAATCTTGCCGGTGTGGTAATCGAACTCCCACCGAGAGACCGCCTTCACGTTTTCAATCAGGTTCTCACGAGAGATCTTGATAGAGCTGTAGTCCTTCCACTTCACCGGATAGCCAATCTTTGGAGTGAACTTGGAAAGCTTCGTGAGCGCCTTCTCTTTCGTCTCATCGGTCATCCAATCCAAAGACTTGATGCTCTGCTCGTATGCCTGAATCAAATAGTCGACAAGAGCGTCCATCTGCTGCTTAGCCTCTGGAGGAAAGTGCTTCTCGACATAAATCTGACCGATGGCTTCCCCGAGGCTTCCTTCAACTAGCGATACGGCTCGCTTCCAGCGAGGCCTGTTCATGGGAGCACCGGTTAGCTTCTTGCCATAAAACTCAAATCGTTCTGAAACGAGGTCGTTTGAGAGGTAGGGAGCGTAACCGCGGATTAGGTCCATACGAAGCGCATCCTTCATTGCCTCTAAGTTGTGCTCATTCACAAGTTCTGCAAAGCCCTCAAAGAATGAGGGCATCATGACTACATTCCATTCGAGTAATGCATCGCCTTTGCCAAGGGCTGTAATGTATTCATTCCATGGAATACCTGATGCAAGCTGTTTCAGGTCTTCGAGTGAATGAAGGTTGTAGGTCTTCTCAGCATCTCGAGATTCAACTCGGTTCCAGTGGATTTTGGCAATCTCGGTCTCTAGCTCAAAGATTCTTGCCGCTCTGGATTCAGCGTCTGAAATCCCCGCGAGGGCAAGCATCTTTTCTAGGTGTGGCAGGTAGTCGTTGCGAATTTCCTCATACTTCTCGTCAAAGTAGTAATCGCGATCGGGGAGCCCCAGGCCGCCCTGATAAAGGTGAAGCAAGTAGCGCTCTGGATTGCCCGGGTCATTGTCGACATATGAACCCCAGAATCCCCCGACACCTTCACTCTCCAGCTCCCCAATCAGGGTGAAGAGTTCAGTAACAGTGGAAACGGCATCGACTCTTTTGAGCTCGGGCTGGAGCGGCTCGGCACCAAGCTCTTCGATGTGCTGCTCGTTCATGAAGCACGCGTAGAGGTCTCCGATTTGCTGGCTCACCCCGGGGCTTGGATTTTGGCTGGCCTCTTCAAGGATTTCTTTGACGGCAAGCTCTGAGTCATCGGCGAGCATGTAGAAGCTGCCGTGGATGGCCTTATCCTCGGGGATTTCGGTTTCGTCCAACCATTTGCCATTGACATGGCGAAAGAGGTCGTCTTGCGGTCTTACTGATTCTTTGAATGCGGCTTTTTCCAGCCCAGGCTTCATTGGCATACCCCTAGTCTAAGCAAACTTGGCTTCGCTAAAATGTCGGGGTGGAAGTGAACAAAATCATTCTCTACTACGCCTTTGCGCCCGTAGGTGACCCTCAGGCTGTGATGCTATGGCAACGGACGCTCTGCCAGTCATTGGGCCTGAAAGGTCGCATTCTGATCTCGGAGCACGGAATCAACGGCACGCTTGGTGGCGACATGAACACTCTAAAAAAGTACGTCAAGGCGACTCGTGAGTATCCAGGCTTTGGCAAGACTGACTTCAAATGGTCGGGTGGCAATGGAGATGAATTTGCAAGACTGAGCGTGAAGGTTCGCAAGGAGCTCGTAGCGTTCACAAACCCCAATGAGATTGTTGTAGGGGAGTCTGGAATTCAAAATGGCGGCAAGCACCTAAAGCCGGCAGAGGTCAACAGGCTGGTTGAAGAGCGTGGCGACGAAGTCGTGTTCTTTGACGGCCGTAACGCATTTGAGGCGAGGATTGGAAAATTCAAGAATGCAGTCGTGCCTGACGTTCAGACCACGCACGACTTCATTGACGAGCTAGAAAGTGGCAAGTACGACCACCTGAAGGACAAGCCAATAGTCACCTACTGCACGGGCGGCATCCGCTGCGAGATTCTCAGCGCAGTCATGCTCAATCGAGGTTTCAAAGAGGTTTACCAGATTGAAGGTGGCATCGTTCGCTATGGCGAGCGTTATAGAGACAGGGGCCTTTGGGAGGGCTCGCTCTATGTATTTGATTCGAGAATGAACATCAACTTTTCCGATGAAGCCAAGACTCTTGGCAAGTGCGATGCCTGTAATGGTCCGGCATCTACCTACAGAGACTGCTCAAGACCTGGTTGCAAGGATTTGGTACTGCTTTGTGACTCCTGCAACGAGGACCAAGCAAACCTTGAGTGCAGGCCTGAACATGTCAGAGGCAAACGCCTTCAGGAGATTGGCTAGGACCGGTATTCCGGCTTGGGTGTCAGCTCTGTCGAGTAATCCGCCTGTTCAGGAAGATTTCCGCTTAGGTATGCAAAGTCCTCATCGCTGAGCTTGATGTCTAAAGCGCTCACGCAATCGAGAACGCTTTCTGCCCTAGTCGCACCTGGAATTGGCAGCACTGCAGGCGAATACTTCATCTCCCAAGCCAGTGCCAGGGCAAAAGGGCTAACGCCAAGCTTTGCGGCGACCTCTTCAAAAGCAGAGCTGGAGGAAATCTGACTCTTGGTCCTCACTCCCCCGAGCGGTGACCAGGGCAGGAAGGTTATCTCGTGCTCTTCACACACCTCCAGCACATCAAGATCGTGACGGTAGCGGGGAGAGAACTCGTTTTGTATCGAGACCACTCCGCCCTCGGCCGGGGTGCCGGCGATGTCGAGGGCGACCCTGAGCTGCTGTGCGTCGTAGTTTGAGACACCAATTTGGTCAACCAGTCCCCGGATCTTCAACTCTAAAACGTTTTCAAACTGAGTTTCAAAGTCAATACTCGGGTCTAGCCTGTGGTGCTGCCAAAGGTCGATCTTGTCGACGCCAAGAGCTTTCATTGACTTCTCGGTGGCAGCGAGCAAGTAATCAAGGCTTCCGTTCCTACCCCAACTCTCACCTTCGCTGCGTGTGATGCCGCCCTTGGTGGCGATTACGACCTTGTCTTTTTGCTCCTTGGAGCCACTCCAGGTCCTCAGTGCCTCAGCCACAAACTCCTCGTTGTGACCCATCGCATCCCAGGTGGGGGCATAAATATCTGCAGTATCTAAAAATGTAATCCCGGCATCGAGGCCAGCGTGAATTGCCGGTATGGCCTCCTCAGCCCTGCGCACTGGGTCTAGTGCAGCACCGTTTGACCAAATCCAAGATACGTTCATGCAACCGATTCCGATTGCGGAGACCTCTCTAGTCCCCAGTCGCCGTGTTCTCATGTTTCTCCTGTCTTAGATTGTGGCCGCATCGATTACGAAGCGGTAGCGCACGTCAGAATTGACAACTCTTTCGTAGGCTCCGTCAACAGCCGATGCCTCCGTAGCATCCAAAAGTTCGATGTCGCTAACGATGTTCTTTTCTCCGCATAGGTCGAGCATCTCTTGCGTATCTGCGATGTTTCCGGTGTTGATCCCAGCTATCGACCTCAGGCTCGTAACTAGCCCTCCGGCATTGAAGCTTTGAGGATTGCCCGAAAGTCCCAGGTAGACGAGGGTCCCGCCAACTCTCAAAGTCCCAAGCAGGGGGTCAAGATCAAGGTCTGCACTTGTGGTGTTCAGGATTAGGTGAAAGAAGTTTTTGTGTGACTCATAGATCTCACTTGTCATCAGGTACTCAAGTGCACCCATCCGCTTGGCATCTTCTGCCTTTGCGGCTGAGTGGCCTAGGACATAGACCTCGGCACCCATGGCGACAGCGAGCTTCACGGCTAGGTGGCCAAGCCCGCCAAGGCCCATGACACCCACCTTCATGCCTGGGCCCGCTTTCCAGTGCTTTAGGGGGGTGTAGACAGTGACCCCCGCACACAGCAGCGGCGCACTTGCTGCAAAGTCGATGTTTTCGGGAACCCTCAGGACATAGTTTTGATCGACCACAATCGCGGTTGCGTAGCCCCCATAACTTGGCTCACCGTCGTAGTGATGACCGTTGTAGGTCTGCACATTTCCGGTGCGGCAGAAGTTTTCATTGCCACTTGCGCAGGGCTCGCAGGTCCGACAGGAGTCCACGAAAGTGCCAACCCCCACCCGATCTCCAGGCTTGAAATTCTTCACGCTTTCACCAACGGCAGTCACCAACCCGACAATTTCGTGGCCCGGGACCATTGGGTAGGTTCCCTCAAACCACTCGTCTCTCGCCTGGTGAATATCGCTGTGGCAAATGCCTGAGTACTTGATGTCGATGGCAACCATCTCGGGGCCTAATGGCCTTGTGGGCACCTCTCCTTTTTCAAACTTTGCACCGGGTGCTGTTGTGATGATTGCTTTTGCCTTTGACATCGATCTCCTTTGAACCTCACCAGCCTAAGGGAACCAAAACAACCGGCGAGCGGTTTAGGACAGCGTGAAGAAACTGCGCGTTATTTTGCTCGTTGTTCTGGGAGCAATCCTTGTCGTCCCGTTTCTGATACCTGTAAATACCTCCGGCACCCTCACCAAGGAAGAGGCAGCTGCGAACCTCTGGAATGGGCAGTCAAAGTTTGTTGAGGTTGCAGGTCACCAGGTGCACTTCGTTGAGGCAGGAGACCGAGGCTCTGAGCGCCTTATCGTGCTTCTCCACGGCTTTGGGGCGAGCGCATTCTCGTATAAAGGCAACCTCGAGATTCTTGGCGAGGTTGGGCATGTGATTGCCTACGACCGTGCCGCATTTGGTTTTACTGAAAGACCAACTGATTGGGAAACAAACCCCTATGGCACCCCCGGTCAGCTTCAAGTACTGGATGAGCTAATTGAACTATTCGGTCAAGGGAAAGACGTCTTTGTGGTCGGCCACTCCGCTGGGGGTTCGATCGCCGCAAGCTACGCAGCCAAGCACCAAGACAAGCTGGCAGGCCTAGTGCTATTTGCGCCTGCCGTGCTATCGGGTGGTGGCGGACCGAGCGGCATCAATTGGATCTATGACATCCCACAACTAGACCACCTAGGTCCACTGCTCGTATCAACAATTGCCACCAGCGGCCTCGACATCCTCTATGCCAGCTACTTCGACGAGAGCGCCGTCACCGATGAAACCCTAAAGGGCTACACCGCACCGCTTGAAGTTATTGGTTGGGAGCGAGCGTTCTGGGAGTTTAATAAAGCCCCACGAGACAGGACTATTGGCGAGCGGCTTACAGAGATAACCATCCCCACCCTCGTAATCACCGGCGATACCGACGAGATAGTGGCAACAGAAGACTCCATCGAGGTGGCCAAAATAATGGGCGCGGAGCTCGTGGTTATCCCGCAGACCGGTCACCTCCCCAATGAAGAAAAACCCACCGAGTTTGCCAATGCCGTTGCAAAGTTCCTCTTGGCCCTAGGCTCATAGGATGCTTTACAGGAGCGCATTTGGAGTGTTCAGAGCTCTACTCGGACTCTCCCTTCTAGGCAGTGTTGTCTGGCAGGTAGCGGATCGCATCAGGGTCGACCGCTTTAGGCCCTTTGAATACTTTGCATTCTTCTCAATTGACAGCTCGATCTTTGCCGGGATTGTGGTGCTGCTAAGCGGCATCTGGCTGCTGCAGGGAAAAGCAGAAACCGACCGGCAAAACATCCTCAGACTCATAGTGACCGTCTCGATGATCATCGTCGGAGTTGTCTACCACGCGCTTCTTGGCGACTCCGCAGTTGCGCCAGAGGACATCGGCTATGAGTGGCCAAGAATTCCAAACCTTGTCATCCACACTTGGGCTCCAATTGCCATCGCAGTTGATTACCTGCTTTCAATCAGAGGCGCAAAACCCAAGCTAAGAAAAGCGCTCTGGGTCGTTGTCTATCCGCTTATCTGGCTATTTCTTTCCATCATTCGCGGACTCGCGGATGGCTGGTGGCCATACTGGTTTATCAACCCAAGCAGCGAGGGTGGCGTAGTTGGAATGATTACCTACATCTTGCTCATCGCAGGAGGATTTATCTCGCTTGGGTTCATCGTCTTGGGTTTGCGGCTTGGGGCGATGAAGCTCTTGCGCACAAGCTAGCCAAACTCTTTGAAATTATCTGCAGCCCTTGGCTGTTCTTCTTCGCATGCTTACAAAAGAGATATCGCTCACCATGCTCGATGGGTCTTCGAGGTCGCTCTCTGACTTCGCTGGCAAGGTCGTGCTGGTTGTGAACGTGGCATCTCGCTGCGGCCTTTCACCTCAATACGAGGCTTTGGAGGAGCTTCAGAAAAAGTATCAGGACCGCGGCTTTACTGTCCTCGGGGTCCCCTCTGGCTCGTTCAAGCAGGAGCTCAAAGATGAGGCCGCGATTGGGGAGTACTGCTCCAGCACCTGGGGAATCACCTTTCCCATGACAGAGAAAACCGATGTCAATGGACGCAAGCGACACGACCTCTACAAAGAACTGGTCAAAATCAAAGACTCGAAAGGCCTCGCAGGTCCTGTGATGTGGAACTTCGAAAAGTTTCTATTGCTCCCCGATGGCAGGGCAATGCGCTTCCGCCCCACTGTAAGGCCCGACGCTCCAGAGATCATCGAAGCGATAGAAGCGAACCTCCAGGGCTAATCTGGGCTCATGCCCACGCTAGTTGTCGCCGCAATAATTCAAGACAGAGAGGACAACTACCTCTGCTGCAAACGGGCCCCCCATAAGCAGGCCGCCGGCAAGTGGGAGTTTCCAGGGGGTAAGCCAGAGCAGGGTGAGTCCCTACAAGAAGCGCTCTATCGAGAGATCAAAGAAGAGCTCGGCGTTGAGATCGCAGTTATCCGACAGTTTGACCGCAGCACGACAGGCGATATTGAACTGGTGTGCTTTGTCGCCTTGCTAGAAGGCGAAAAACCAACAACATCAACCGATCACAGCGAACTGCGCTGGGTGAAAGAAAGCGAGCTGAGCAAGCTTGATTGGGCTGAGCCAGACATTCCAGCTCTGAAAAAGCTTCTGATACCTAGCTGCTAGGCGAGCTTGTAGCCCTCTTTGTCGTTTAGCTTCTTGATTGCCACCAAGACAATGTCGATGATCGACCAAACACCGAAGCCTCCGAAGGTGAGAAGCTTGAGAACTCCGGTTCCGATCTTGCCAAGGTAAAAGCGGTCGATTCCAAAGGTTCCGACAAACACCGAAAGCAGGAGTGTTACCAGCCAATCGCGCTTTGAAAACACTCCGGGAATCTGCTTGGCGGTCCAGTGCTCACCACGAGCATCGACCACAATCGTGTCGCCTTTGATTTTTCCGCCCTCAGCCCAGAGCTTTAGCTCCTCGGTTGATAGGTGGTGTTCGTTTCCCGGTACTTTTACTGTCCATTCGCTCATAAACCCAGCCTAACCCTGCGACTCCTTCTTTCGATCTCCCATTACCCAGGCTGCGAGGAGTGCGGTCAAGGCCGAGAACAATCCAATGCCAATCACCATCAAGAAGGTTGCAATTACCCTGCCATCTGCCGTGACAGGGAACTTATCTCCATAGCCGACGGTCGTGACCGAGGCGATTGACCACCAAACAGCATCACCAAAGGACTGAATGTTAGAACCGTCGGCATATCTCTCCGCCTCGAATATCGAGAGCGCCGCTGTGTAAAGAATGAGGGGGAAGGTAACACCAACGATCATTCCAACCCTGGACGAGCGAGTATTTAGGTAGGGCTCAAGGCCCCTAAGGACAACTATCACCCTCAGCACCCGAAGGCTCCTGAAGGCTGGAAGCAAGAGTGCAAGAAGGGCAAACCAATTTTCCCTCAAAAACTCAAGCGCACCTTTCCAGGTGAGAAGCTCGCCTCCTGCGTGAATGATTCTCAAGACGACATCAACGGCAAAAATCCAGAAAATAACTTCCGCCACAAGCTCGAGCGAGGCGTAAATGTCTGCAGGTGGTTCGACCAGGACCTGCACCGAGTAAATGCCCAGATAGCCGAATCCAAGAACCATGTAGAGGAACTCGACCCGATCAAAGAGCTTGCCGAGCATTTCGCGAAAACTTGCCACGTTGACATCCTTTCAACAAGCGAGTCTATTGAGCTGCTAGCTGATTGCCCTTAGCGGGAACCTCAGATACTCAGCTTGCCAGGCAAGGTTTGGGGCCTTCCACGCAAGATCGTCGGCAAGCTCAGCTATCGCCGCCCAGAAAAACACGTTCACAAGGTCAATGCTCAAATAACTGATGGTGTCCCCTGGAAATGCCTTGCCTAAGAACCTCCTCAGCAGGGTTGGCAAATCTCCGAGGCCATGCTCGTGAAGCTGGCTTCTAACATCCATCTCGAGTTCTCGCGCGCGCCTTGGGTTCCAAGGGAGCATCGGGTTTGGGTGGTGCAGCATCTGACTCAGCTGGAGCGCCTCGCGATAGCGAATGTCCTCGAGCTGATCAAAGAGCGGGATGAATCTGTCTATTTCGTAGCCAGCTTTACGAAGGTCAAGGATGTCTGGATAGGCAACGAAACGATAAAAGGGGACGTGTGGCCTGACTGGCTGGTAGGGAAGCGACGTAAAGCTGGCGGCTAGAGGATCTACGCCTACGGCCGCAGCACCCCAGGTGTTGAAGGCCTCATCCGGGTATGGGATGCCCTCGAGCTCTTCTGGTTTTGCGTCACTCATCTGGCTATTCTCCCTGCAGAGATTTGCTCTGAGTTACTTTTTCACAGCATCTCGTGTCGGACTAAGGTTGCGTTTCTATCCTGTCCAACGCCGATTGCAGAGATTCTCGTCCCACTCATTTTCTCGAGGGCTAGTACATAGTCCTGAGCATTCTTTGGCAGATCCTCAAAGGTCTTTGCGCCTGTGATGTCCTCGTCCCAACCTGGGAACATCTCATAGATGGGCTTTGCGTGGTGGAAGTCAGTTTGGGAAACAGGGACCTCTTCAACCCGCTTACCATCAACCTCGTAGGCAACGCAGACCGGAATCTCCTTGATGCCGCTGAGGACGTCCAGCTTGGTTAGGAATATGTCGGTTAGGCCATTGATCCTGGTCGCGTAACGAGCAATTGGAGCATCAAACCAACCGCAGCGACGCTCACGTCCGGTTGTAGTTCCAACCTCGCCGCCCTGCTTGCGCAGATATTCGCCCCACTCATCAAAGAGCTCAGTTGGGAACGGTCCTGCACCCACTCTCGTGGTGTAGGCCTTAAGAATTCCGATGACACCGGAAATCTTTGTAGGGCCGATGCCACTCCCGGTCGTTGCCCCTCCTGAGATGGGGTTCGAAGAGGTGACGAATGGATATGTTCCGTGGTCAACATCCAACAGCGTTCCTTGGCCGCCCTCGAGAAGCACGGTCTTGCCGGCATCTAGGGCTTGGTTTAGAACCAAAGACGTATCCGCCACCATGGGACGGAGTCGCTCCGCATAGGTGAGCAGGTGTTCAACCACGTCTGAGGTCTTCACGGCTGCACGGTTATAAATCTTGACCAGAAGCTCGTTCTTCTGGTGCAGGGCGCCCTCGACCTTTTGGGTCAGGATGCTCTCATCAAACAGGTCCTGAACCCTAATGCCGAGCCGGCCAATCTTGTCACCATAGGTTGGGCCAATGCCACGGCCGGTCGTTCCGATGGCGCGCTTTCCAAGGAAGCGCTCGGAAACCTTGTCTACCGTCACATGGTACGGAGTGATGATGTGGGCATTTGCTGAAATCAGCAGCTTTGAGGTGTCAACACCCTTTTCGTTGAGTCCGTCAATCTCCTTGAACAGCACCTCAAGATCGACTACCACACCATTACCGATGACTGGGGTGCAGCCTGGGGTGAGGATTCCCGAGGGAAGCAGGTGAAGAGCAAACTTCTTATCGCCAATAACTACGGTGTGGCCTGCGTTGTTGCCACCCTGGTAGCGAACCACGTAATCAACCCGGTCCCCGAGTAGGTCTGTCGCCTTGCCCTTTCCTTCGTCTCCCCACTGGGCTCCGACTAGGACTACTGCTGGCATGGCTAAACCCCTTTCAAAAATGGGGGACTCGAGGCTTCAGCCCTCCCAAAGTCTAACTAAAAACGTGCTGCATTACCCAGGTGTGCATAGTTATGGCGGCTGCTGCAGAGGCATTTATGCTTCTGGTTGAGCCAAACTGGGTGATTTCCAACACCACATCTGCGGCATCGAGGGCTGCTTGAGAGAGGCCCGGCCCCTCCTGGCCAAAAAGCAGTAGACACTCCTTGGGAAGTTGATACTTTTCTAGCTGCTTACAGCCCGGCACGTTGTCGATTGCAATTATCGGAAGCTTCTTGCCGCCCTCTGCTGCCGTGCTGGCCCAGTCAATGAGGTCCTCGATTGTGGGGTGGTGAGTTACGTGCTGATACCTATCGGTCACCATTGCGCCTCGACGGTTCCAACGCTTGTTTCCAACTATGTGGACCTCTTGGGCCAAAAAAGCATTGGCATTTCGCACTATCGAGCCGATGTTTAGATCGTGCTGCCAATTCTCAATGGCTACGTGAAAGGGATGCCGCCTGCCGTCAAGCTCGGCAACAATTTCTTCCATCTTCCAGTAGCGATAGCGGTCCACGACGTTTCTTGTGTCGCCACTTGCCAATAGCTCAGGGTCGAATTTTGAATAGTCAGGGTGGCTAGTTGGGTCACCCTCATAGGGACCAACTCCCCATGTTGGCTGGGCCTTAGGCTCGGGTGTCGTCTCGCTCACAACCTAAAGCGTATTGCCTAGATTTCTTAGCTGTTGAGCTGCCCTATGTAGCGGTTGAATGAAACCAACAGTGCAGCCGCAAATACTCCAGCGGCAAGCAGGAGGTAAACGGGGCCAACGCCAAAGGCATCCACCGCGGTTCCGACCGCGTACATCGAAATCAGCGGGCCCGCATGCCAGATAGTCATCTCGAGGGCAAAGACTCGGCCGCGCTTATTTGCCGGGATTTTCTTTTGGATCACGGTGTTCAACAGCGGCAACAAGGGTCCCCAGGCAAGACCAAGGAAGAAAAAGAACACGACCATTAGCGGAACGGGGGGCAAGAAGCTCAAAGGGAACATCGAAATCCCGATGCCCAAGATTGCAAAGCGCAAAATGGTGGCATAGCTAAATCGCTTGTGTAGCCTCTCAAACCCAAGGGCTCCAATCACCGATGCCCCGGCACCAGCCGAGATGACCAGACCGAGACCCTCGGGATCACCAAGAGCGGTGAAGTGTGCTGGCAGAACCACCATCTCGGTTGGCAGGTAAATAACCGCCAGAACCATGATGGCCGCCATCATCACAAAGACAGCAGGATTCGAGAACAGAATCTTGAACCCCTGCAGAGCATAGACAAAGAACGGCTCTTTCTCAGAGTCATCGTTTGCCTCATGCTTCTCGATGACAAAAACCAGTGATGCAAACAAAGCGGATAGAAAGCCCATCAAAGCAACAACATAGAAAGTGTTCGTTGAACCGATTAGGGCAATAAAGAAGGTTGCGAGCGCCGGCCCAATTGCAAAGCCGGCAGCGAAGATTGCCTCGTGAATTGAATTCGCCCTATCCAGGGTCATCTGAGCAGGCTCGGCAACGTCAGGGACCAGAGACTTTCTAGCCGTTGCACCGCCCGGTGCAACAACACCACGGGCAACGCCAATCGCTATCAAGAGCGGAATTGTCAGGCCGAGGGCCCAATCGGTCAGTGGAATCAACAGTGCCGTGAATGCAGTCAGAAACTCAATCCAAACCGCAGTGCGCTTGCGTCCGAAGCGATCGATAACCGACCCTATAAACGGCGCAAAGAGAAGGCCTGGAATACCCGTTATCGCAACAACCAGGCCGCTCGTTGCGGCAGATCCCGCCAGCTCCAAAGCTATCCAGGGTATGGCGATAAACACCATCGACCCAGAGATCACGCTAGTGATCGATGCAAACTGGGTGAGTATGAAAGGCGCGATTGTGCGCTGCACCTAAACCCTCTTATCTAGAGACCTAAATCACTCAGCGAGAGTGCTGAGTAATACGCGTAGCCAGCTGATTCTATAGCCGCACGAGCACCGGTATCGCGATCTACGACGGTGGCAATTCCCAACACCTCAGCCCCTGCTTCTTCGGCGGCCTTGGCGGCAGTCAATGGCGACCCGCCAGTTGTTGAAGTGTCCTCCAGAATGACTACCTTGCGGCCAGATATGTCTGGCCCCTCGACCTGCCTGGCCATGCCATGTTTCTTCGCTTCCTTGCGCACAACAAAGGCATCTAGGTTCATGCCGCGCCCGCTCGCCTGGTGGAGCATCGCGGTCGCTACCGGGTCGGCTCCCATGGTCAACCCACCAACTGCGCTTGGGGCGAGATCGTTTTCTTCAAGCAGATCTAGCATCACCTTGCCAACCAATACCCCGGCCTCGTGATGCAGCGTGGCCCTTCTCAGGTCCACGTAGTAGTCAGCTTCGATCCCAGATGAAAGCGTGACCTTGCCATGCACCACGGCCAGCTTTGATACAAGCTCAGCAAGCTTGGCCTTGTCTGGGGAGGAAGAAGTCATAGTTAGAGTTTAGGAGTGGAAATTGCAACCTGGAACGTCAACTCGGTAAGGGCGAGAGCTCAAAGGGTGACTCAGTTCCTTGAGCGCACCCAGGTTGATGTCTTGGCAATGCAAGAAATCAAGTGCAAGCCCGAGCAGTTTCCCTACGCGGACTTTGAGGCGATTGGCTACAAGGTCATTGCCCACGGGCTGAACCAGTGGAACGGCGTTGCCTTTGCCTTCAAGGAGAATCTGGAGCCGGCAGAAGTTGAGACCTCGTTTCCCCAGCAGCCCCACTTCAAAGATGTGCTCGAGGCGAGAGCACTTGGAGCGACCTTCAACGACGTGAGAATCTGGAGCCTCTATGTTCCCCACGGCAGGGGCCTCGATGACCCACACATGGACTACAAACTGGAGTTTTTGGAGCGACTTGGCTCCCATGTTGCGGAGGAACTAGAGGAAAACCCAGAGTCTCAAATCGCCCTGGTTGGGGATTTCAACATTGCGCCGCTGGACTCCGATGTATTCAATGTCGGGTTCTTTGAGACCCATGTCTCCCAGCCCGAGCGTGATGTCTTTGATGTCTTCGAGCAAATTGGCTTCACCGATCTGCACCGACAGTTTGTCCCCGAGGGCTACACCTATTGGGACTACAAAGACCTCAGGTTCCCAAGAAACGAGGGGATGCGAATTGACTTTATTCTCAGCTCCCCGGAGCTAACCGAGAGAATCAAAAGCGGAACCATAGAAAGAGACGAGCGCAAGGGCGAGGGCCCTAGTGACCACGTCCCGGTTACAGCTTCGATTTCCGGCTGAGCCAGTTATCGCGTTCTTCCCTGGACATCTTTTCAATCGCGTAGCGCAGCATCGTTCTTGGCATGGTGGCCGCGTGAGCCTCCAGAAAACGCCTGAGTGCAGCTAGGTCTTTCTTGCCTGCTTCCCTCAGCATCCAGCCGGAGGCCTTATGAATCAGGTCGTGCTCATGACCCATAAGATGCTCAACAATCTCAAATGTTGGCTCAAGCTCATGCTCGCGTATTAGTGCGTAGGTAAAGATAATCGACACTCGTTGCTTCCATAGGTCAGAACTGTCGGCAAATGTTTTGAGGTATTCAAAGACATCCTGTCTACCAAGGAGCTGCGCACCCAAGTGTGTCGCCGAGCAGTCCACCAAATCCCAGTGATTTACCTTGCGCAAATCAAGAAGCTCCAGGTAGAGGTTGAACAGTTCCTCTCGATTCTCGATATCCTTGGACGACTTGTAGCGGTTGACCAGGATCACCAACGCACAAAACCGTTCCTCGTGGAACTCGCTCATTGCAAGCTCCTTGATCTCAGCTAAGGGCAGATTCTTGAAGTTCGTGGCAACCGAGCGGGAAACTGGCACTCTAATGCCCAGAAACTTGTCGCCCTCACCGTATTCACCTGGACCGGTTTTGTAGAACCACTCCTGGCTTTTTGCGAGGGCTGGGTTTCCAAGCTTCCTAAGCTCGCTGGAAACCTTAGACGCTTGCATCTTCCTTCACATTCTCAACCCGAAGGGATTGCGAGCCTTCGGAGACATCTACCCGGACAAAGCTTCCATCCTCGACCTCTCCCGCGAGCAGCAGGTTGGCAAGTCGGTCATCAATCTCTTTTTGCATCAGCCTGCGAAGTGGTCTTGCCCCATAGACAGGGTCGTAGCCATGCTCTGCCAGCCATAGTCTCGCTCCGGGCGTCACGCCGAGCGTCAAACGCTTCGCCTCAAGTCTTGCCATCAGCTTCTCGACCTGAAGATCGACAATTGACCCGAGCTCCTCCTTGCTGAGGGCATCAAATATGACCACGTCATCTAGACGGTTTAGGAACTCAGGTTTGAACGATGACCTGACCATCTCCATAACCGCCTCGCGCCTCTGAGCATCCTCTAGGTCATCTGCGATTAGGAACTGAGAGCCAAGGTTGGAGGTCATGATCATGATGACGTTTCTAAAATCAACCGTTCTGCCTTGGCCGTCGGTTAGGCGGCCATCGTCAAGCACCTGCAGCAGGATGTCAAAGACCTCCGGGTGAGCCTTCTCAATCTCATCCAGCAGAACAACCGAGTAGGGCCTGCGCCTAATCGCTTCGGTCAGCTGGCCTCCCTCGTCATACCCGACATACCCGGGAGGGGCTCCAATCAGCCTGCTAACGCTGTGCTTCTCTCCGTATTCGCTCATGTCGATTCGAACCATTGACTTCTCGTCATCAAAGAGAAACTCAGCCAAAGACTTTGCAAGCTCCGTCTTACCAACTCCGGTTGGGCCAAGGAACATAAACGAGCCCGTTGGGCGATCGGGGTCAGAGATTCCAGCCTTCGATCTGCGGACAGCATCGCTCACGGCACCAACCGCCTTGCGCTGACCAATCAGCCTCTTGCCAAGCTCGGCCTCTAGCTGAAGCAGCTTTTGGCTCTCTCCTGCAAGCAACCTGCCGGTTGGGATGCCGGTCCAGGCAGAGACCACTGCTGCAATCTCGTCCTCTGAAACTTGCTCGCCAACCATGCGCTCTCGCGGCTGAGACTCCTGGCTTTCTGCCTCCTGTAGCTGCTTCTCAAGCTGAGGGATCTCGCCATAGAGAAGCTTGGATGCCTGCTCTAGGTTTGCCTCTCTTTGAGCCTTTTCCGCGGCAACCCTTGCGGCATCCAGCTTGGTCTTCAGCTCTCCGATCTTGTTTAGCTCGCTGCGCTCTGACTCCCACTTTTGGTTCAGCTCGTTGAGGCGCTCCTCTTTCTCCGAGAGATCCTCCTGGAGCTTCTCAAGGCGCTGCTTGGAGGCCTCGTCTTTCTCCTTCTTCAGGGCAAGCTGCTCGAGCTTGAGCCTGTCAACCTGTCGTCTTAGCTCATCGATCTCCACAGGTGCTGAGTCGATCTCCATGCGCAGTCTTGATGCCGCCTCGTCCACAAGATCAATTGCCTTGTCCGGTAGCTGCCTTCCAGTGATGTAGCGGCTGGATAGAGCTGCGGCTGCAACTAGAGCACTGTCTGCGATGGTGACCTTGTGGTGAGCCTCGTAACGTTCTTTGAGGCCGCGGAGAATAGCGACGGTGTCTTCAACTGAGGGCTCACCGACATAGACCTGCTGGAACCTGCGCTCAAGAGCGCTGTCCTTTTCAATGCGTTCGCGATACTCGTCCAGGGTGGTGGCGCCAATCAACCTCAGCTCACCTCGCGCAAGCATTGGTTTGAGCATGTTTGAGGCATCCATCGAGCCATCTGCTGCTCCGGCACCAACGAGAGTGTGAAGCTCATCGATGAATGTGATGACGCCACCCTCAGCCTCTTGAATTTCCTTCAATACTGCCTTGAGGCGCTCCTCAAATTCACCTCGGAACTTTGAGCCTGCAACCATCGCGCTCAGATCAAGACTGATGAGAGTCTTGCCCTTGAGGCTCTCTGGGACATCGCCCGCGACAATGCGCTGGGCTAAGCCCTCCACGACTGCTGTCTTGCCCACACCCGGCTCACCAATAAGTACTGGGTTGTTCTTCGTCCTTCTAGAGAGCACCTGGCTCACGCGCCTGATTTCACCGTCGCGACCAATTACCGGGTCAAGCTTTCCTGCCCTGGCCTGGGCGGTTAGGTCGATGCCGAAGGCCTCCAAGGCCTTAGGTTGTTCTTGCTGCTCCTGCTGCTGCATTAGCGCCTCCTCCACAAAACCACTGAGCCGGACTTCTCGGGCCTCTGCCCTGGATTCAGGCGAATAACACCTTGATCTCCGGCTGCGAATACCCGATTCCCGGGTTGACTCATAAGTTGATCGGCGAGCTCTCGCTCGAGATCACGCACGCGAGATTTCAAACTCACGTTTTCGTTCACTAGCTCGAGGACCCTGCGAATACCCTCAAGCGAAACTCCCTCGGCACTGAGCTTGGCAACTTCCCTTAGCTTTGCCACATCCTGCATGGTGTAGCGGCGGGAGCGCCCCTGGGTCCTGGTTGGGGAAACCAGGCCCATGCGGTCATACTGCCTGAGGGTTTGCGGGTGCATGCCGGAAAGCTCGGCCGCTACCGAGATCACAAACAGCGGTGTGTTCTCATCTAGCTCCATGGCTCCTCCTAAAGTGTCCCCGCCCTAGAAATCAGATCCTGACGAGGGTTCTCATCAGGTAGTTCGGCATCAAACTGCTCAAGTAGTTTCTTGGCCTTGGCTGGCAGGTGCGCAGGCACCATCACCTCTACGGTTGCAAGCAGGTCGCCCTGGCGCGAGCCAAACTGAACGCCCTTGCCCTTGACCCTAAGCGTTCTGCCGTTTGGTGTCCCGGCAGCAACCTTGAGCTTTACCGGGTCACCGCCAAGGACAGGAACCTCAATGGTTGCGCCAAGCGTTGCCTCGGCATAGGTCACCGGCACCGAAACCCTGATGTTGTCGCCGTCTCTGGTGAATACAGCGTGCGGCTTAACCTTGATGGTCACAACCAGGTCACCTGCAGGGCCGCCATTGGGAGATGGCTGTCCCTTACCTTTGACCTTGAGTTTCTGACCATCCTGAATCCCGGCCGGCACCTTCACACTCACCGATTCGTTTCTCAGGTTCAGCTTCACGGTTGTCCCATTGACCGAGTCAATGAAATTGATTGAAGCTGTAGTGCTCAGGTCCTGACCGCGCTGGGGTCCAAAACCACCGAAGCCGCCAAATCCAGGGAACCCCCCGCCTTGGAAACCGCCGCCTCCAAAGAGGTTGCTGAATACGTCTTCAAACCCTGCGCCCTGACCGCCTGCTGTGAAGCGAGCGCCGCCACCCATCGCACGAATTGCGTCATACTCTCGCCTTTGCTCCTTGTCGGACAGCACGTCAAAGGCCTCGGAGATGTCTTTGAACCTTGCCTCTGCTGCCGCATCTCCTGGATGCAGATCAGGGTGGTTGTCCTTAGCAAGCTTGCGGTAGGCCTTCTTCAGATCTGCATCAGAGACGTCCTTGGAAACACCAAGGATTTTGTAGAAGTCTTTCTCAATCCAATCCTGTGACGCCATCTAATACACCTTCTAATTAGCTCTCTTGCGGAACCGAGACCGCCACCTTTGCAGGTCTCAGCAACCGATCCCCAACCATGTAGCCGAGCTCGATCACATCTGCAATAACTGGCTCGGTGACTTCCTCGCTCGGGTTTTGAACCAGTGCCTCGTGCTTCTCTGGATCAAAGGCCTCACCTTTTTCTCCAAATGCCTTCAGCCCAAACTTCTCGCCCGCGGCCTTGAGCTTCTGAGCGATAGCAGCCATGGGCGTGCCATCCTGCAGATCTCCATGAGCCTCGGCGCGAGTCAGATCATCGAGGGCCGGGAGAAAGGCTCTGATTGCCTCGGCAACCGCAAGCTGCCTCTCCACTCCTCGATCTCTTTCGACCCTGGCCTTGTAGTTCACGAAGTCGGCCTGAAGTCGTTGCAGATCCTGGAAGATTTCTAGCTCTCGATCGATGGCGTCCTTGTCGCCATCTTCCGAGCTAACCTCCTCGGCTGCATCGGCTACCTGGTCAGCCTCCGAGGACTCCTCGGGAGTCTGGCTCTCTTCGGGCTCCTGGGCGGGCTCTTCTGGAAGGTTCTCTTCCGGCATTACTTCTTGTCCTCAGGCTCTGAGTCGTCCTTTGACTCTTCCTCGTCAACAACCTCGGCGTCAACGACGTCCTCATCGGAGGCCTCTCCCTGCTCACCCTCGGCTGGCTGCGCGGCATAGATTGCCTCGCCTAGCTTCTGGGAGCTGGTGGTTAGCTTCTCCTGAGCAGTCTTGACCGCCTCGATGTCGTCTCCAGCGAGTGCCGTCTTCAGAGCATCTACATCGGCCTGGACCTCAGTCTTGATCTCTTCAGAGAGCTTGTCGTCGTTGTCCTTGATGAGCTTCTCGGTTGAATACGCCATCTGCTCTGCCTGATTACGGGTCTCTGCCTCCTCGCGACGCTGCTTATCCTCAGCTGCGTGCTCCTCGGCATCTTTGACCATGCGCTCGATGTCTTCCTCGCTTAGCGAAGAGCCGCCGGTGATGGTCATCGACTGCTCCTTGCCGGTGCCCTTGTCCTTTGCGGATACGTGCACGATGCCGTTTGCGTCGATGTCGAAGGTGACCTCGACCTGCGGGATACCACGAGGTGCCGGTGCGATGCCGGTCAGCTCAAAGTTTCCAAGACTCTTGTTGTCACGAGTGAACTCACGCTCTCCCTGGAAAACCTGGATCGACACGCTCGGCTGGTTGTCATCAGCTGTGGTGAAGGTCTCGCTCCTCTTTGTTGGGATAGCGGTGTTGCGCTCGATGAGCTTGGTCATGATGCCACCTTTGGTCTCGATTCCAAGAGACAGTGGGGTGACGTCAATTAGCAGCACGTCCTTACGCTCACCCTTGATCACACCTGCCTGCAGAGCAGCACCAACGGAAACAACCTCATCCGGGTTCACTCCCTTGTTCGGCTCCTTGCCGCCAAGCAGCTTGGTAACTAGCTCACTGACAGCTGGCATACGGGTAGAGCCACCGACCATGACAACGTGAGCGATGTCACCGACCTTCACGCCGGCTTCCTTGATCACGTCCTCGAATGGCTTGCGGGTGCGCTCCAAAAGATCAGAAGTCATCGACTGGAACTGTGCGCGAGTAATGGTCTCGTCCAAGTTCGCAGGTCCCGACTCGGTCAGTGAGAGGTATGGCAGCTGGATCTGAGTCGAGGTCGACTGGCTCAGCTCCTTCTTGGCCTGCTCAGCTGCCTCCTTCAGGCGCTGCAGAGCAATCTTGTCGGAGGCGACATCGACGCCCGAGGTCTCCTTGAACTGCTTGACCAGGTGGTCTACGACCCTCTGATCCCAGTCGTCACCACCGAGGCGGTTGTCACCCGAGGTTGCACGAACCTGGATGGTCGAGAACTCATCGTCCTTGCCAACCTCAAGAAGGGACACATCGAATGTTCCACCACCAAGGTCAAACACCAGAATTAGCTCGTCTTCCTTACCCTTGTCTAGGCCGTAGGCAAGAGCGGCTGCGGTTGGCTCGTTGATGATGCGAAGCACGTTCAAACCCGCGATTTCACCGGCTTCCTTGGTCGCCTGACGCTCTGCGTCGTTGAAGTAGGCAGGAACGGTAATTACCGCGTCGGTAACGGACTCACCCAAGTAGGTCTCGGCATCGCGCTTTAGCTTCATCAGGATGCGAGCGGAGATCTCCTGTGGGGTGTACTCCTTCTCATCGACCTTGAACTTCCAGTCGGTGCCCATGTGGCGCTTTACCGAGCTAACAGTGCGGTCAACGTTGGTAACAGCCTGACGCTTTGCGGTCTCGCCTACCAGGATGTTGCCATCCTTCGTAAATGCCACAACCGATGGTGTGGTCCTAAAGCCCTCAGCGTTAGCAATGACCTTTGGCTCGCCAGCCTCCAGCACTGTTACCGCGCTGTTGGTGGTTCCCAGGTCGATACCTACTGCTCTACCCATTCTGGTTTCTCCTCTTTGTTTTCAAACCTTTTGACTCAACTTGAGCCAACTGCACTCAAGTTTCAGTTATGTCAACATAATTGTCAAGCATTTATTCCAAAAACTTGAGTAGGGTTCACTCAAGTTTGGGATATTCACCGACTCGTCACTAATTTCTTGCGCCAATTGGCCTGCAATAGGACTACTCTCAAGCTCATGAGCAATGAAGCTGTTGAAACCAAGAAACCCCGCGGCACATTTGCCTGGGCACTTTGGGACTGGGCAGAACAGCCTTTCCCCACGATTTTTTCCACCTTTATCTTCCCCATCTACATAACAAGTGCGGCCTTTGGGCCAGAGGAAGACACCTCTAGGGCACTAGGACTAGCCGCCACAATTGCTGGAATCGCTGTTGCGATTGTTGCTCCGGTCTTTGGCCGAAGAAGCGACGAGGCAGGCAGGAGAAAGTTTTGGCTCCTGATAAACACGCTGCTGCTCTCTGGGGTAATGGCCAGCCTGTTCTTTATTGAGCCAAATCCGCAGATGCTCTGGCTGGGTTTGATCATCTTTTCTTTTGGTGGGTTTGTGCAGGAAATTGCTTTCATCAACTACTACGCCATGCTCAAGCAGGTCTCCAAGCCGAGCAACATCGGTAAGGTCTCAGGCTTTGCCTGGGGACTTGGCTACATAGGTGGCATCTTGCTGTTGCTTATTTCGCTTGTTGGCTTCGTGCAGACCGAGAACCCGTGGTTCGGTATCCCGCTGGATGATGCGCTAAATGTTCGTGCGGTCTTCTTATTTAGCGCGATTTGGTTCCTAGTCTTCTCGATTCCACTGTTCCTCACCGTCCCGGAGGTTCCGGCCAAACCGGACCGGGTGAAAGAAAACATTGTCGAGAGCTACTTCAAGCTTTGGGCTCAGCTCAAGTCGCTTTATCGCCAGGCTCCGGAGACCCTAAAGTTCCTGATCGCAAGTGCTATCTATCGAGATGGTTTGTCTGGAGTCTTCGCCTTTGGTGGTGCACTGGGTGCCTTGGCATTTGGTTTCGAGCTTGCGGAAGTCATTCTGTTCGGCATTGCCGCCAACATCACCGCGGGTATTGGGGCGATGGTCGGTGGCTTTTTCGACGACAAAATTGGTGGCAAGCGCACCATCATGATCTCGCTCATTGGGCTAACGGTTGCGGGCTTCGGGGTTTTCCTTTTTGCGTCACTTGGACCAATCACCTACTGGGTCGGTGGTCTGATTCTGACCCTCTTCGTTGGCCCGGCGCAGGCTGCATCAAGGGCTTTTGTCGCCAAGTTCACCCCTGAAGGCAGAGATGGTGAGGTCATGGGTCTCTACATGACTACAGGACGCGCGGTCAGCTTCCTAAGCCCAATGCTCTGGACCGCCTCGATTTCGCTTGCACTTACCTTCGGCTACACCAACGCCCAGGCAACCGTCTGGGGAATATTGGGTCTGATGGTGGTGCTGGTCGCAGGAATCCTGTTGCTCTGGAGGGTTAGCCCGAATCCGCAAGTCATAAGCGACTAACTTCTACACCATGTAGAATTCCTGCATGAGCACAAAGCGAAAGCAGGGTGAGCTGGAGTCTGAGGTTCTCAGCTGCCTGTGGGACAGGCCAGCTGGACTATCCAGCCAGCAAATCCTCGCTCTAATCGGCGATGACAGCATCAAGGTCACCACTATCCTCACCGTGCTATCAAGACTCGAAGATAAGGGGCTAGTAACTAAGTCAGCGGGTCCGGGCAGAGGCTTTATCTTCCAGTCGCTAACCACTAGAGAACAGCACACCGCCAAAGCATTAGTTGACCTAGTCGGTCAAACCGGTAACCCAGCTGCGGTCTTTAGCCACTTTGCGAGCGGACTAACAGCCAAACAGCTCAAGGAACTCAGGGCGGCACTCGACAAGTAGTCTCTTTAGGTGGAGAACAACCTCTATCTTTTGATACTCCTTCTGGAGTGGGTGCTGCTGGTGACAATTGCAGCCCCCATGTTCTTCGCGGGCCGATTTCGCAAGGTGCCAAACCTCGGGATCTTCCTCTGGTTGATCTCGCTGCTAAGCAGCATCGCAGCCACAATTGCTGCAGTCGCCCTGGCTGGTTACTCCGTTTTCTCCACCTACCAAACCCTCCAGAGCTCTGATGACCTGGGGTTTGTGTTGGTAGCCAGCTTTGCCCCTTGGGTGTTGCTGGCTCTGGCAGGTGTCTTGATTGCGCTTGGAAATCAGAGACTGGCGCCGCTGTTCGAGGTCTTGCCAGAGCTTGGAGACCTCGAGAGTCTTGGTGGCCGCTACATCATGAACTACCGCAGGGCCAGGATCGTTGAGCTTGAGATCCCCGGTTATTTTGCCCTGACCCGAAAAAACACCATTTACCTTTCAATGGCAGTCTTTGAGCTCCCAAGCCGGCAGCGGGATGCAATCCTCAGACACGAGTATGGGCACATCAAGCTCAAGCATGGTCTAATCAAAAAGCTCGCCTACCTGATCTACCAGCTGCTGCCATGGGTCGTGGCATCCAGGGCGCTAAAGCGAGAGATTGATGTCCTCTGCGAACACGCGGCAGATAAGTACGCACTCAAGAAGGTCTACTCGAAAGACCTCTTTGAGGCGCGAAAGCTATTTGTCTAGTGGTTCGTTGCCAACATCTGTGATATGGAACTTGAGGTGGCTGCGTGAGGCAGTTGGCCCCCTTTGCCCCTGATACCTCGAGCCGTACTTCTCGCTGCCATATGGGTTCTCACTCGCAGACGAGAGCTGGAAGAAGCAGAGCTGGCCAATCTTCATGCCGGGCCAAAGCTTAATCGGCAACGTCGCGACGTTGGAAAGCTCTAAGGTCACATGCCCTTCAAAGCCCGGGTCAACAAAGCCAGCTGTTGAGTGAGTCAGAAGACCAAGGCGCCCAAGAGAGCTCTTGCCCTCAAGCCTTGCAGCAATGTCATCCGGGAGGCTCACATATTCGAACGTGGAGCCCAGCACAAACTCTCCCGGGTGAAGGATAAAGGCTTCGTCTGAGGCAACCTCGACAAACCTAGTTAGATCATCCTGCTGCTCGCGAGGGTCAATAAAGGGATACTTGTGGTTATCGAACAGGCGAAAGAACCTGTCGAGACGAACGTCGATGCTGCTTGGCTGCAACAGGTCCAGATTTAGAGGCTCGAGGCCAATTCGACCGGCGTCTATTTGCTTTTTGATATCACCATCTGAGAGCAGCATGGGTAGAGGTTATCAGTGAGAAAGCCCGGCCTTCTCATAGAGCCGCTTTAGCCACTTGGGTGCCCACCAGTTAGCACTTCCTAGAAGCCGCATGATTGCCGGAACTAAGAACCCTCTGACCAAGGTGGCGTCCAACAAGATGGCAACGGCGATGCCTAATCCGAGCATCTTCATAATGGAAACCCCGCTAGAGGCGAATGCGCCAAAGGTGACCGCAAGAATCAACGCGGCGGCGGTAATAATCCGGCCGGAGCGCTGCAGGCCAAGAGCGACCGAGTTCACGGTGTTGAATCCGGCATCGTGCTGCTCCTTGATCCGGCTGAGCAGGAACAGCTCGTAGTCCATGGATAAGCCAAACGCGACAAGCGCAATCATCACAACGGATGAAGTGTCGATGGTTCCGGTGACGGAGTATTCGCCCAATAACCACTGCAGCTCCCCGTTTTGGAATATCCACCCAATAAGCCCAAAGACCGCTCCAAGTGACAGCACATTCAAAACGATCGCCTTCAGGGGCAAGACCAAGCTGCCGGTGAAAAGGAAGAGCAGAATGAAAGTTGAGATGAAGACCCAGAGCGCTGCGATTGGAAGCGCCCCCTCGATACCCTGCTGGCTGTCGGTGTAGTAGGCACCACCCCCACCTATTAGGTACTCATCAACAGAAGTATCGAGCGACCTCAGAGCAACAATCTGCTCGAGCCCCTCCGGGCTCCTGGTCTCAAGCTCAGTGATCGCATTCACTCGGACCCACTCGGAATCCTCCTCGGTTGGCACAATCCCAACCCTGACTATGTTGTCCTGGTCTGCAACCAGGTCTACAAACTCGTTTATCTCCTCGTCGCTACCCTTTACCAAGATCTCAATGGGCGAGGACTCGCGTCCTTCGAAGCGCTCCCTCAACAGGTCACTGGCGATTCGAGCCGGGGAGTCTGCCGGTAGCACTCGGTCATCTGACTGCCCGAAAACCACCGAGGTTGAAAGTGAGAACAGGGACGCCAAGAAAAGTAGCCCTACAAACAAAACCGGCAGCGGCCTTCGCATCGTAAAACGAGCAATCTTCTCCCAAAAGCCGGTGTCCTTCGGGGTTAGATCGCGCCTAATCAACCGGAGTCGGTTGACCCGATCACCGAGCAGGTTCAGCATCGCCGGCACCGCAACAGCAGCACCCAACACTGCGAACAGCACCACCGCCACCCCGGCAAGAGCAAACGACTGCAAGAAGTACTGCGGAAAAAACACCATTGAAACCAGTACCAGGGCAACTGTTAGACCCGAGAACAAAACCGTCTTGCCAGCTGATGCGACGGTGTTCGAGACCGAAGCTGCAACATCGTTGCCCGCAGCGCGCTCCTCGCGAAAGCGGTTCACAACCAAGAGGCTGTAATCAATACCCAGCCCTAACCCCAGGCCTGTGACCAGGTTGAGCGCGAAGATGCTCACGTCAGTGAACTGACTGCCAATCCAGATGATCAAAAACGACCCGACAATTGCAAGACCGCCCACGAAGAGCGGTAGACCCGCTGCAACGAGCGAGCCAAAAACAAATATCAGCAAGATCACCACGATTGGAACAGCCACTATTTCGGCCCTGATGATGTCTTCATAAATGGTTTCGTTGATGGCCTTTGTCACTGCCCCGAATCCTGAGACGTGAACCTGAGCACCCTGGTAGTCGCCAGTGTATTCATCGACGATTTCTGCGACCACGGGAGTCTGGTCAACACTGTTATCCAGGTCGACTAGCAGGTAAATGAGCTTGCCGTCTTCGCTCTTGAGGTTCGGTGGGGAGCCGAGGGTGTAGTAGTTGAGAACGGAATCCACGCCTTCGATATCCAATAGCTCAGAGCTGAGCTCCTGAACCAGTGCGAAGTTCACGGGAAAACCATTTGCGTCGATCTCGTCAGCATCAGAGGGGAGGTCAACAAGAACTATGACCTCAGCGGGATCAACACCAAACTCGCTCTGAAGTAGCTCGGTTACCAGAGTCGAATCGGAGTTTGGGTTGTCGTAGCCACCACCCTTGAGAGCCCCAAAGGCTTGAAAGCCCCAGAATGAGGAGATGACGACAAGGGTTACAAAACCAAACAAAATTAGCTTTGAGCGCCTCACCACGAGATTGCCGATGCGGCGCATGATGTTCCTTAGTGAGTATGAAATAAATACATTTGCAGAATCCGTGAAAAGATTCCTAAATGTTCAGAAAACACACAGTAAAAGCCACCCTCTACCTGATCACCTCGGCGATAGGCCTCATCACTGCCTGGACCCTAAATGCCCTTGCGGTATTCGAGGAGGCTGACTACCTGGCTGCCTGGTTTGGCGGCGCGGTTGACTGGGTGCTTTCTGTTGATCTTTTGGTTGTAGGTGTAGCAGTAGCCATCTTCATGATTAGCGAGGCGAGGCGCCTGGGCATGAAGCGAGTGTGGCTCTATTTCCTGCTCTCGGGTATGACGGCCATTGCCTTTACCTTCCCCCTGTTTATGTTCTTCCGCGAGCGCAAGCTATTGAGCATCCGCCTCGGTGGTGGAAAGCTGCAGCGCTTTGACTTCGATAACCACAGGGTCGATGTGTGGGTGCCAGAAACACTGAACGCTCAGACCCCGGTTGTTTTCATGCACGATGGTAGAAATCTTTTTGATGAACAGGAGAGCTTCACCGGCAAGACCTGGGAAGTAATCCCAGCGATACGAGATGAGGTTCGAGGAGAGAAGCCTCTGGTTGTTGGCATCTGGGGTCTTAGTGACGAGACTCGAATTCGCGAGCTTTCGCCTCAAGAGATTGTTGATCGTCACCCAGAGTTCTGGGACGCGCTTCCCGATGAATACAAGACCACCGGGACCGACAGCTTCGGTGATGCTTATGTCTCCTTGATTGCGGATGCCATCTTGCCGTTTGTTCTCGATAGGTACGCGATCGAGCACGACCGAGACCGAACTGCGGTCATGGGAGCCTCGATGGGTGGCCTGATTTCCCTTTATGCGATAAGCAAGCGCCCCGAGCTCTTTGGCACTGCAATCTGCTTCTCAACGCACTGGCTCATGGGTAAGTCGACAATGGTTAATGAGCTCACCTCGCTGCTCCCCACCGATGGCCAGCACCGCATCTGGACCGATAGTGGGACCAAGGAGCTCGATGAGCACTACCCGCCACTTCACCTAATGGCAGCAGAGGTAATGAGGTCGAAGGGCTATAGCGAGCCAGAAAGACTAGTTGCGAACATCTACCCCTACACCGGCCACCACGAGAGCTACTGGTCTAGAAGGGTGGCAGATGCTCTGAACTGGTGGCTAAGGGCTCCTGGTCGAGATCAGGAGCTGGGATAGCACCGGACATAAACCGGATGACGTCCTTGTCGACCATCACGTCTCGCATCGTGATTGGCCTGTTGAGATACATGCCCTCCAGCGACCGCACTCTCGAGAGCGCAACATATGTCTGGCCCGGAGAGAAAGCTCCCCTGCCCATGTCAATCTGAACTTCATCATGGGTCTGACCCTGGGACTTATGGATGGTCACCGCCCACGCAAGACGAAGCGGTATTTGCTTGAATTCGGCCAGGGTGATTGGAACCAGAGTCTCCTTGACCCTGCCGGTGACCTCATCAAACTCCTCATCGACCTCGTAGCGAACCTTTTCCCAGGTCGATGGTCCGACCTCAATCTCTTCGCCATCAACCTCAACAACCACTCCACCGGCATTCGGCAGGTCGATGACGTGGCCTATTGTTCCGTTCACCCATCTTCTGACTCTCCCGCCATCTGAGCCCTTTGTCATAGATGAGTCGTCGTTTTTGATAAACATGACCTGAGCACCAACCTTGAGCTCGAGCTGGGTCTCTGCGGGGAGGGCTCTGCCAAAGATCTTCTCCGCCCCCTCTGAGTAGGTGGCGTGAAAGGTCTTGGGCTTTGTGGTGATGAGGTTCATGCGCTGGCGGTTCACCGCATTCACCGTCTCATTGATGGTTGCAAGCCTTATGACATCTGCGTGGGGCGGCTGGCGATTACCCGCCTGGTTGAGCTCATCCAACATTTCACCGGTCACCGACCCGTCCCTGATCGAATTGAGGATTTCTTTGAACCTCTCGTCGGACTGCCTAAAGATTTCGCTGAGCTCAAACCGCTCCAGCTCAGCCTCTCGCCAAACGTGAGCGTCAAAGAACCACATTGAGCGATAGTTCTCTGCCATGTAGGAGCGCTCGACTGGGTCAGATGGCGTTACCGGAGCAAGCTGATACGGATCACCAAACATCACTATCTGGACCCCGCCAAAGGGCAGTTTTCGTTTTGATCTTGCGATCCTCAGTGCCCTGTCGATCGCGTCCATGAGGTCCGCAGACACCATTGAGATTTCGTCGATTACCAGCATGTCGATCGCCCTAAGGACTTCTCGGGTTCGCCTGGAGAGGTGACGGGCTATGTCAACCTCTCCCAAAACTCCAAATGGAAAAGTGAAAAGGGAGTGGATCGTTACGCCGGCAACGTTTAGCGCTGCGACACCAGTCGGAGCGCAAACCGCAAAGCTCTTTTCGCTATTTGCGGTTAGGTAACTCAGCAGGGTCGACTTACCGGTTCCCGCCCTGCCTGTCACAAAAACATGGGACTCGGACTGCTCGATGTATTCAAAGAGAGCGCGCTGCTCGTCGCTCAGCTCAACAATCACCTGGAGTCCCTTGTTCTGTTCAGGCTCTCAAGCATGGCGTTGTAGTCCTCTAGATCTTTGTTGCCACTTCGGTCAGAGGCTCGATCGAGCCTCCGTCGTTCACGATCATCTGAACGCGCCCATTGCCAAACCACGATGGTGGTGATGACGATCGTCGGGATCTCTCCAACTCCCCAGGCAAAGGCCCCGCCAACCGCCTGATCGGTAAGCGGGTCATCACCCCATGTTCGTCCCATCGAACCAAACCAGTCTGCGAGCAGGAGGCTCTTTTCGTTCATGAGGCTCAGCCCAAAGAAGGCGTGAAAGGCCATGGTGCCGATGAGCAGCATTAGCTTCAACGGATAGCTAGGACGATGCGGCTGGGGGTCAACGCCAATAAGTGCCTGAACGAATAGGTAGCCGGTGATTAGAAAGTGCACGAGCATCCACTGATGCCCAAGGTGTTCCTCGGTCGACCACCTAAACAGTGGCGTGTAGTAGAACATCACCAAAGACAGAGCAAAGTTAAGCCCAGCAAAAAGTGGGTGCGAGATAAACCAGGCGTAAGGGGTGTGAACTGCCCACAGCACCCACTCCCTAAGGCCCCAAGAACCATCCTTTCGAGCGGGCTGAGCCCTGGACAATAAGGTCACCGGCGCCCCGGGGACCAGCAGCACCGGAACCATCATCGAGAGAATCATGTGGCCAACCATGTGGGTTGAGAACATGAACTCTTGATAGGCATTGGGGGCCCCATTTGTCACATAAACCAGAACCAGCATGCCTGAGACCCAAGAGATAGTTCTTCCCACCGGCCAGCTATCACCACGAGATCTAAGCCTTGCTACCCCATACAGGTAGAGAACGATTGCCCCAACAGCGATGGACAGCCAAAGGATGTCTATGTCCCAAACCGTAAGCCAAGCGCTAGGTGTCAGCTCCGGAGGCAGTGGGTCGCCAGTGAGCAGCTGTGCAGGGGTTGGGGGAACGAACTCGGCGGGATCTTCCGGCAATGCGGTGGTTGCGAGGGCTGTTCCCAAACCTACCGCTGCTCCCATGATTAGGAGTTCGACAGTAACCAGCCGCCAAAAGCCGGAAGCAGATGCAGAAATCTTTGAAAGTGCCCCTAAGCGATAGCGAGCGCCGAACAGCCCGAGGGTCGTGAGCAATATCGCCTTGCCAATTAGCAGCAGCCCGTAGGGGCCAAATATGTCTTCCGGGCTAAAGAGCCGAATAAAGCCCGAGGTGATGCCAGATACTCCGACCAGAATGAATGCGGCCAGCGCCAGTGTCGAATACCTGCTAACCAGCACCTCAGTCCGCTCGCTTCCTGCTCGGAACACCGCATAGAGCGCGATAAGCCCCCCTACCCAGACGCTTATGCCGACAAGGTGCATAAGCAGAGAGTTCACAGCGAGTGCGTGGCCAGAATCAGACGAGGCGTGACCCGACTCGGCAAGCGGATAGAGCCCCGCCATACCGATCGCTGCGTTGATGGCAGTCATTCGCCTGCCACCAAATGCAATCATTGTGAGACTCAACAGAAATGCGAAGCCCAGATTAAATGCAAGCAGCGTGCCCAATTCAATCTGAGTAGCAAACAGCCAAAGACCCTCGCTGAACTGCGGTCCATAGGAAACCGCCGATCCTGAGGCGGAGAGGTAGGTCATCACAAAATTGGCGGCGGCGGCAAAAAGCCAAAGAGCGGCAGCCCAGCTGGCAACTGGTTGAAGTCGAGAGCGCTCCTGATCATTGGCTGCAAAAGACGCCAGTACTAGAGCTCCGATGGCGGTCGCCATTGAAAGGTTCAGAACAAGCTTTGTGATCGGCTGCCCCAGCCGCACAACAACACCTGGATCAGCGAGGGGTAGCGGCTCGGCGGCACCACCTAAAACCAGACCGAGGCCAAGAGTGCCAATGGCACCGAGAGAAACTAAAAGAAGTGCCCTTAGCGCAAATGGATAGGGCTCTGTCTTCACCTACCGAGCCTCGGGAAGAACCTTGGGGTCTTAAGTGCATAGCTGTCATAGGCCGGATACTTCTTGCGAAGCAGGCTCTCTTCAAACTCTGCCTTGGTGCTGAGTAGAGCAAACAAGAGCATGTAGACGATGACCTGTGGCCAATAACCGGCATCCAACATCACACCAAAGCCCATAACTAAGAGCGCGAAGTAGATCGGGTGCCTAACCCTTGCGTACATACCGGTTGTGACGAGCTGGCCCTTCTCTTTTGGAGTTGGCAGCGCCGTTAGAGAGTTTCCGAGCCCAAGAAAAGAAAAGAGCAGCAGTCCAGAGCCGATAGCGATAATCGCTACGCCAATCGTGCCGACAACCTCGCTCGCGCCGCCATAAGGGCTTTCCATTCTTGGTGAAAGCACCAGCAGGAAGATCAGGATGAACTGAAGAGCAACATAGAACAAGCCGCGAGATTTATCGGTCATGCACTAAAGCCTATTCCAAAGCAAAGACGGCGCCCCAGTGGGACGCCGTCTTGCTGATTTAGGTTGTTACTTAACAGCAGCCTTTAGCTTGCTTCCAGCTGAAACCTTGACGGTGTTAGCTGCAGCAATCTGAATGGTCGCGCCGGTCTGTGGGTTACGGCCGGTGCGAGCCTTACGGTGGCCCTTGTCTACGCTTAGGTAACCAGGAATGGTGACCTTGTCACCCTTCTTGATGGAAGCGGCAATGGTGTCAAACATTGCGTCGATAACGCGGCCAACGGCGGCCTGCGACTCGCCAGTGTGCGATGCAACTGCTGCTACGAGTTCGCTCTTGTTCATAATGGTCCTCCTGGACTTGTTAGGGACATTAATGTCCCAATCAACCTATAGCCACCCACGGGGGTGCAAGCACCTCTGGCTTCGGCGTGTTGCGGTGGATTTTTCCCCGAGTTTTAGGGGATTTAGGCACTTTTTGAGCCACCTACTTATGGTCCGATTGCCACTAGTGTTGGTTGGGTGAGTCAAGAGTCAGAGTCGAATGGCCAGCTAAAGAAGACCACACCTTTCCTAAAGATTCAGCTACTGTCAATGGCCGCAGGTCTAAGTTTCATGGGAAGCAGCCTCACAACCTTCGCCGTCATCCTCAGGGATAAGGACGTCGTTGGACCTACCGGGGTCTCAATAATCCTGTTAGCGATGTTGATTCCGAACGTCCTGATGGCCCCATTTTCCGGGCAAATAGCCGACGGGTTCGAATCTCGAAAGGTCATCCCGCTCGCGCTGTGTGCGATGTCGCTGAGCACGCTGAGTATCGCCTTTGTCACGCTAAGTTGGTGGGCTCCAATTGCCCTATTCACCACTGCAACTTTTGGGACGATGGTGGGGGCGGCGTCCTCGGCCACTGTCGGCTACCTCTCCAGGCCTGAAGACATGACCAGGGTTGCGGGCATCCAGCAGACCTATGTCTCCATGGGCTCCCTCGCTGGGCCAGCAGCTGGCGGAATCCTGGTTGGCACAACAGGCTTCTTTTGGCCCTTTGTTATTGACTCGGTCTCGTTTCTGATTTTGGCCGGCACCTTTCTCGCACTTGGTCTAAACAGAAAGCCTCAGCACGAGGCAGATGGCTCCAAGCCCAGAGCTCTCGATGGCTTCAGGTTCCTAATCGCCGAGCCGGTGCTGAGGGCGATCATGATCATCTTGCTGGCGGTAGTGCTCTCGCTGGGTGTAATAAATGTTGGCGAGGTCTTCTTGGTAGTGGACGAGCTCGGGGCAACTCCAATCATTTACGGCTTCATAGGGGCGCTATTTGCCGGAGGAAGCCTTTCTGGAGCAATCCTGCTTCAGGTTTTGAAGATCCCCGAGAGCAGACAGGCTGCGGGTCTGCTGCTGGCCATCCTGCTTATGGTGCTTGCGCTGACTGGCCTGTCCCAGGCGCCTAGCTGGCAGTTTGCAGCCGTCGTCTACTTCCTCGCAGGATTTGGTAATGCCGGGGTGAACATCTTTGCCGTTGGCCAAATACAGCGCCGAGCAAAAGAGTCAGTAAGAGGACGCATCATGGCAGCGGTTCAGGGAAGCGTCAATGCTGGCAGCATGGCGTCACTTGGATTTGGCGGAATCTTGATTGGAATCTTTGGCGTGCGGGAGGTTTTCCTCGCGGGCGGCGTGATGGCCCTTTTGGCGCTAATTGTCTTTGGGCCGCAGCTGATTAGGGCGTCCAGGGTCGTTAAAGAAAAATCCGCCCCTCAGGGCGGATAGTTCTAAAGACTAATTACCAGGAAGACTTGGTGATGCCTGGGAGCTCACCCTTGTGAGCCATCTGGCGGAAACGAACACGGCTAACACCGAACTTCGAGAGCACGCCACGTGGACGGCCGTCGATTAGGTCACGGCTGCGAACACGAACCGGGCTGGCGTTACGAGGAAGCTTCTGGAGGCCTAGGCGTGCCTCTTCCTTCTGCTCAGCGGTTGAGTTTGGGTCAACAAGCTGCTTCTTTAGCTGGGCACGCTTCTCGGCGTAGCGCTCAACTACTACCTTGCGCTGCTCGTTACGAGCGATCTTGCTCTTCTTTGCCATTTAGCGCTCCTCGCGGAATTCAACGTGCTTGCGCACTACTGGGTCGTACTTCTTCAAGCTGATGCGGTCTGGGTCGTTGCGACGATTCTTGCGGGTCACGTAGGTGAAGCCGGTGCCAGCAGTGGACTTCAGCTTGATGATTGGACGAACGTCCTTATCCTTTGCCATCTGTCTTCCTAGATCTTCTCGCCGCGAGCGACTAGCTCTGCGATTACTGAGTCAATCCCGCGAGCGTCAATTACCTTGATGCCGCGAGCTGAAAGGGTCAGAGTCACCTTGCGTCCCAGTGATGGAACGAAGTAGGTCTTCTTCTGAATGTTCGGGTCAAAACGACGCTTGGTCTTGTTCTGAGCGTGCGAAACCTTGTGACCGAACTGCGGTCCAGTCTGCGTCACCTGGCAGTAGGCTGCCATTTCTCCTCCTAGGGGCGCGTTTACCCGAAGCAAATTGTTTGGGATTGTTCGGGCCTTGGCCCGTGCAACCCCCCAAGTTTAGGAGGAATCTCGCTCCAAAAGCAAGTCCTAATTACCCGCAATCTTTGCAAATCCCAAAGAGCTCAATCTCGTGAGACAGCTCAGTAAACGAGTTCTGCTGCGCAACGGATTGGGCAAGCTCCTCAAACCCAGGGAGGTCAAACTCAACCGTTTTGCCACAAACCCTGCAAATCAGGTGGTGGTGGTGCTCTGGGGTGCAGATTCGGTAGCGCATCTCGCCGTCAGAGAGGCTCAATGAGTCGGCCAGACCCTGCTCAACCATCTCGGTGAGTGCCCTGTAGACAGTGGTTAGCCCAAGCTTCTTCCCAGATTGAGAGATCTTTTGATGCAGCTCCTGGGCGGAGACAAACTCCTCCGTGTTTGAAAGCTCGTCTAAAACCGCGGTCTTTTGCCAGGTGTTTCGTTTCTCGGTCACCTAACCACCTCCCGCTTTGCCTTGGCCCAGGCAATGAGCCTGGCAATCAAATAGATAGTGAAGGAAATCGTAGTCACGTAAGGAGAGATGGGAAGAGTCCCACCAAGTGCCAACAGGGTGCCGCCAACCATGGCAGCCATGGCAAACAACACGCTCATCACTGGCACCCAAAGTTGACTAGATGAAAGCCTCAGCGCAGCGGCCGCAGGGGTAACCAGCAGAGCTAGAACCAGCAAGGCCCCAACAATTTGAACCGCGGCCGCCACCGCCAGACCCAAAAGCATTACAAAGGCAATACCCAAGAAGGTTGTCTTTACTCCTCTAGCGGCAGCCACCTCGGCATCCAGGGAGGCAAAGGTCAGCGGCCGCCACATCAGCACCAGAGAAACCAGGACGATTGCCGAGATAAGGGCCATTGCCCCGAGCTTCGGGTCGTCAACCGCCACGATCTGTCCGGTAAGCAGACCAAACTTATTGGCTGCCCTCCCCGGATAGAGGGCAAGGGCAAGAATCCCGATGCCCAAGCCGAACGGCATCAGCACCGCAACTATGGAGTTTCGATCTCTAGCTCGATCTCCCAGAAAGGCAATGATTCCGGCGGCCGTAAGCGACCCAATGACCGATCCCAGGACGACATCGAGCCCAACGAGCAAAAAGACTGCGGCGCCCGCAAAGGAAAGCTCGGAGATTCCGTGAACCGCAAATGAGAGCTCTCGGTTCATGACAAATACTCCGACTAATCCACCAATCAAGGCCAGCAAAGCTCCGGCAATCAGCGAGTGAGTGACGAGCGGCAAAAGCTTGTCGTAATCCGAGAAATTTATGACGTCTGAGAAATCCACTAGTGCCACCGCTCGTCTTCGTGGTGCTCGTGGTCGTGGGCGCCTAGGACCACGACCCTGCCCTGGTTTCTCACAACGTCGATGTCCGCGCCATAAAGCTCAGACAGCACGTCAGACCGCATCACCTCATCCGGGGTTCCTATTGTGTGACGGCCCTCTGCGATGTAGACAACGCGATCGACAAAGTCAATAATCGGGTTTAGATCGTGAGTGACGAAGATCACCGCGCTACCAAGCTCGCGCCTTTGCTCGTCAATCAGCTCACTTATTTTCATCTGGTGGTTCAGATCCAGAGCACTAAGTGGCTCATCGGCAAGCAGCAGCTTGGGCCTGGAAATGATTGCCTGGGCAACCCGAACCCGCTGCATCTCTCCACCTGAGAGTGACCCTAGGGTCTCGCCTGCAAGCGATAGGGCATCAACCTGCTCTAGAGCGTCGGCAATTCGCTGCTTTCTTGCGGAGGAATTGAGCGGCAGGCCGGGGAGGTGGCCATCAAGACCAAAGCCAACACAGTCGCTAACCCTGAGTGGTAATCCAGCATCTGTGGCCCTGTGCTGCGGGATGTAGCCCAGCTCTGAGTTTTTAGTGCCCGGCTGGGCACCTAAAAACGAAATCTTGCCTCCAGATAGCTTTTGAGAACCAACAATGCTTTTGAGCAGCATCGACTTGCCAGAGCCATTGGGCCCAATCAGCGCTATGAACTCTCCCTCTCGAACCTCAAGGCTTAGCTCGTGCCAGAGCCGCTTGGAGTCAAACTCCAAGCTCGCAGATTCAATAGAGAGCAGGCTCAATTAGTAAACGGCCTCTTGTAACTGGTCGAGGATTGAGGCCATCCAGTCGAGGTAATCCATGCCCGGCTTGGAAATCAGCTCGCTCAGCTCAACCACTGGAACCCCGGCGGCATTAGCTGCCTCCACAAGCAGGTCACTCACCTGATCGAGCTGCTGTTCGTTGACAACAACTAATGAAACAACCTTGCCAGAAATGAGGTCCTCGGCCTGCTTCAACGAAGCTGCTGGGACCTCCCTTTCCTCCTCGATTGCGTCAGCTAGAGCCTCGGGAGTCTGGTTGATGAAACCCGCCTCATCGAGAAGTAGGTTTCCAACCCCCTCGGTCGCAATGAACCCGAGCCCGAGGGCCTTCTCGCGAAGCGCTTCAAGGCGGATCTCAAGGTTCTCCAGCTCAGCCATGAAGAAGTCGAAGTTCTGGTTGACGCGGTCGAAGCTCTCAGGCCTTAACTCAGTGATTGCCTCAACGATCATCTCTGAGGCCTCTTCCACGGCATGGATGTCGTACCAGATGTGCTCATTGCCGTGCTCGTGCTCATCGGAGTGGTCCTCATCGGCGTGATCCTCATCCGCATGCTCCTCCGAGTGGTCTTCTTCACCCAGGTGAGTGTGCTCTCCCTCAACAAGCTCTAAAAAGATCCTCTCGCCATCAAGGGCGGCCAGCAGCTGCCCGACAAACTCGTCATAGCCACCACCGTTGGCGATTACCAACTCGGCTTCGCTCAGGGTCAGCTGATCCCTGGCTGATGCTTCGTAAGAATGGGGGTCTTGAAATGGGTCGTCGATTATCGCGGTGACCTCCACCCACTCTGCACCAAGAATCCCTACGACGGATGCCCAAACATTTGTGGATGTGGCGACCTGAATGGCGCCGGTCTCACCCTCCCGGGTAAGGGTTGGCGAGGGCTGGGCAGACGGGTCACCCTCTGGGTCTCCGGTGGTGGTGAAGTTTACGAAGATTGTGTAAAGACCGGCAGCCAAGAAGGCTACGGTCAGGGCTGAACCGATGATTTTTATCCATGAGCGCATGAGCAGAGTCTATTTGCTATTGAAAATGATTGTCAATTGCAATTAGTCGAGAAGAAGCGCTGGCTCCTCGATGACACTTGCTACGTCCTGCACGAATCTTGATGCCACATCACCGTCCACAACCCGGTGATCAAAGGTTGCACCGATTGTTGTGATTTGCCTCACGACAATCTCGTCATCAACAACCCAGGGCTTCTTGCGAATTGAGCCGAGGGCAACGATGGAAACTTCCCCGGGGTTCAAGATCGGTGTTCCGGTGTCCACGCCGAAAACACCAATGTTGGTGATGGTTATGGTTCCCTCAGCCATGTCCTCGGGTGTGGTTTTGCCGTCTCGAGCGGTTGCAGCGAGTTGCTCAATCGACTGGGCAAGCTCAAGCATGTTCATTGAGTCGGCGTCTTTGATGTTTGGGACGATGAGGCCCCTTGGTGTTGCAGCGGCAATGCCCAGGTTTACGAAGTTGTGGACGATGATCTCTTTGTCTGTCCAGGTCGAGTTAACCATTGGGTTGCGCCTCACAGCCCAGATGATTGCCTTGGCCATGATGAGAAGCGGCGTGACCTTGATGCCGGCGAAGTCAACAGAGGACTTTAGCCGCTTCACATACTCCATGGTTCTGGTGGCATCGACGTCAACAAAAATGCTCACGTGAGGAGCAGTGAAGGCGCTCTTGACCATCGCAGTTGCGATTGCCTTGCGGACTCCCTTGACAGGAAGTCGCTCTTCGCGCTCGCTCGGCTGAGCCGGAGTAGTGAGGTTCTTAAACACCGAGGCCTGGGAGGCAGAGCCGACAACATCCTCGCGGGTAATCTCCCCGTGCATGCCGGTGCCGGTCACGTTCGCAAGTTCCACCCCGAGCTCTTTGGCGAGCTTCCGAATGGGCGGCTTGGCCATTACTGCATCCGATGCAGCCGCGGCCTTGACCATTGAGACTGGGATTGCGGTGGAGATTGGGGCAGTATTCACTGCCCGCTTCCTGCGCGACTTAACATCCCCCTGGTCTCCGTAACCGACAAGGTTTGGAAGTTTGTATTCAGCGCCGGTGTCACTCTCGGGCTCATTTGCTGGCGCGTCTGGCTCGGTCAAAACAGGTGCCTTGCCCTCAACCACAACCGCAATAATTGGCGTTCCCACCTCAACGGTGTCGCCCTCAGCGGCTAAGAGCTCCGAAACCTCACCCTCGAAAGGGCAGGGAAGCTCAACCACAGACTTCGCGGTTTCAATCTCGCAGATCGTCTGATTGACAGCGACCTTGTCTCCGGGAGCTACGCGCCAAGATACGATCTCGGCCTCAGTGAGGCCCTCCCCGACATCGGGGAGTGGGAACTTAGCAATGCTCATGGTCTCTCCCTAGTAAGCCAAAACCCTATCAACGGCCTCCAGAATGCGGTCTGCATCTGGCAGGTACTCCTCCTCGAGCTTCGCCGGGGGGTATGGAGTGTCGAAACCACCGACCCGCAGCACCGGTGCTTCGAGGTAGTAGTAGGCCTGCTCGGCAATGCGTGCAGCAATCTCCGAGCCTAGGCTCACGTTGTTCGGGGCCTCCTGAGCTATAACCACTCTTGAAGTCTTCTGGACGGAAGCTAGGAGCGTCGGGTAATCAACCGGCGATAGCGACCTGAGGTCGATCACCTCGATGTTGACTCCTTCCTCGGCACCCAGCTCCGCAGCCTGGAGTGCTGTTGCGACCATGGGTCCGTGAGCAATTAGGGTCAAATCACTTCCCTCTCTCAGCAATCTTGCGGAGTGGAGAGGTAGAGGAGCGGTATCGAGATTCACCGGTCCCTTTTGCCAGTAGCGGCGCTTTGGCTCCAGGAAGATCACTGGATCTAGCGACTCTATTGATTGCTGAATCATCCAGTAGGCATCGTTTGGGTTTGATGGGGAGACGATTCTGAGCCCCGGGGTGTGGGCAAAGTATGCTTCTGGGCTCTCGGAGTGGTGCTCTACGGCCCCAATCCCTCCACCAACCGGAATACGAATTACGACCGGCATCTGCTGGAAACCCTCGGAACGATAGGTGAGCCTGGCAAGCTGCGAAGTTATCTGATTGAACGCAGGAAAAACAAAACCATCAAATTGAATTTCGGCAACTGAGCGATATCCGCGCATTGCAAGTCCAATGGCGGTGCCAACAATGCCCGATTCTGCAATCGGGGAGTTGAAGATACGGCTCTCGCCGAATTCATCCAGCAGACCCTCGGTTACTCGGAAAACCCCACCTAGCCTCGCAACATCCTCGCCAAAAACCAGGACCTTCTCGTCCTTTTGCATCGCCCTGCGCAGGCCAGCATTTATGGCCTTTGCGATTGCCATCTCCTGATAGTTACTCATGCTCACCCATCTGGTCTTCATAGGCCCTGAGCCAAGCTCGCTGAGCGGTTATCTCGGGGTGATCATCTGAGTAAACATTGTCAAAGATGCTCTCAAGAGGAGGCTTGGGAAGGGCGAAAGTCTGCTCGCGAATATCGCGCGCAAGCTCATCTCCGGCCTCGGCTACCTCTTCGAAGAAAGAGTCTTCGACTCCCTGGCGACGAAGGAAGACCTCGAACCTGGCAATGGGGTCGCGCTGACGCCAGTACTCGACCTCGCTCTCGTCCCGATACTTGGATGGGTCATCGCTTGTGGTGTGGGCACCGATTCGATAGGTGAGGGCCTCCAAGAGATAGGGGCCCTTGCCCTCTCTCGCCTCGTCCATGTGAATCTTCGTTGCGGCATAGCAGGCAAGAACATCGTTTCCATCAACCCGCAGACCGGGGACTCCGAATCCCTCGCCTCGCCGATAGAGCGGAACTTTGGTCTGTGATGCGATGTTTGAAGAGATCGCCCACTGATTGTTTTGGACGAAAAAGACAATCGGAGCCTCGTTCACCGCTGCAAACAGCAGCGACTCCGAGACATCTCCCTCAGCGGTTGCGCCATCGCCAAAGTAAGAAATGACAGCGAGGTCGTTCTCCAAATCTCCAGTGCCGACCTTGCCATCCAGCTTCACGCCCATTGCATAGCCAACGGCGTGCAGAACCTGCGAACCCAGAACAATCGCATAGAGGTGGAAGCGGGTCTCCTCCGGATTCCAGCCGCCGTGGTTCACCCCCCGCATCATCTTGAGAATTGACATCAACTCAACCCCGTGAGTGATCGCTACTCCGTGCTCGCGGTAGCTTGGGAAGATGTGGTCGTTCTGACCAACGGCGTAGCCTGAGCCGATTTGCGCCGCTTCTTGGCCAATTGCAGGAACCCAAAGCCCGAGTTGTCCCTGGCGCTGGAGCGCTATGGCCTCCTGGTCAAACCTGCGAATTCTCGCCATGTCTCGATAAAAAGTCCTCAGCTGGTCTTCGCCGAGAGAATCGATGACTTCGCCATACCGAGAAAAAGGCTTTTCCACCCCGTAACTGCCATCGGGCGCCAATAGCTGCAGCATTGGCTCGTTTGCGGGGGTCACGTGACCTAATTTAGCGACCCAGCTGAGAGAATTGCCCCATGTTGCGCTTTCTCGTCTCAACCATTGTTAACGCCGTGGGGCTATTTGTTGCCACCTCGCTCATTCCGCAGGTGAGCATCACTCCCTATGGAGGTGAGGGTGTTTGGGAGACAATTGCGTCCTTACTGCTCATTGGTGCGATGTTTGGAATCGTGAATGCAGTAATTGCGCCGGTTATTAAGGTCCTCGCCTTCCCCCTCTACATCATTACCTTTGGGCTTATTTCTTTTGTCATCAATGGAGCCATGCTGCTTTTGGTGGCGTGGCTGAGCGGCCTGATTGGTTCCGAGATACTTACGATCGAGGGCTTTACCTCAGAGGGTCTAACAATTGACAGCCTGGGCTGGGCAATCCTTGCGGCCGTCGTAATGAGCATTGCTAGCTTCCTGACGCGCTCGGTGCTGAGAATACTCAAGATCAAATAGCGCTGGCAAAAAGCCAACTTTGCACCACACAGCGGGGCAACTAGGCCCGGATGGGGCAAAATGGGCACGTGAGCAAACTCTCAAGCCAGCCGCTTAGCCCTCTAGATGGGCGCTACAGCTCTCAAGTTGGCGACCTCGGTCTCTACCTCAGCGAGGCCGGCCTCAACAAAGCCCGCATTCAAGTCGAAATCGAATGGCTGATTTGGCTTGTCGAACACGATCTGCTCGGTAGCGGCTCAGCGCTAAGTGAAAAAGAGGTTTCTGCCCTGAGGGCTATCTATCAAGACTTTTCAGATGCGGACGTTAGGGCGCTCGGAGACATTGAGGCCACCACGCGTCACGACGTTAAGGCGGTTGAATACTTCATCCGAAACAAGCTGGAGGCCATGGGTCGCAGCGATCTAAATGAGCTTGTTCACTTCGCCTGCACCTCGGAGGACATCAACAACCTCGCCTACGCGCTTACCATCAGGGACGCGCTCGAAAACGTCTGGTTGCCGGCAGTCCGAGCACTCGTTGAAAAGATTCGCGACCTCTCTCAGGTGACCGCAGAGACACCGATGCTCTCGCGAACCCACGGCCAGCCTGCAACCCCAACAACGCTCGGCAAGGAGCTAGCGGTTTTCGTCTTCCGCCTTGAGCGACAGCTCTCCCGCATCGACGGTCAGGCGTTCCTAGGAAAGTTCTCGGGCGCTACTGGCACCTATGCAGCCCATCTCGCTGCCGCACCAGATGTGGACTGGCCAGCGCAATCTAAAGCCTTTGTCGAATCTCTTGGCCTCACGCACAACCCTCTGACAACTCAGATTGAGTCTCACGACTGGCAGGCAGAGCTTTACCAAAAAATGAACCACCTCGGTCGCATACTCCACAACTTCGCGACCGATATCTGGACATATATCTCCATCAACTACTTCAAACAGATCCCGGTCAAAGGGGCCACCGGCTCTTCGACAATGCCTCACAAAGTCAACCCAATCAGGTTTGAAAATGCCGAGGCAAACCTGGAGATTTCACTTGCAATCTTGGACTCGTTGGCCGCAACCCTGGTTACCTCACGGCTGCAGCGCGACCTCACTGACTCCAGCGCTCAGAGGAACATTGGTGTTGGCTTCGGGCACTCACTACTCGCCGTTGACAATCTCACTAAAGGTCTCGATGAACTGGCAGTGAATGACGCCGTGTTGCTAACCGATCTGCTTGAGAACTGGGAGGTTCTCGGCGAGGCGATTCAGAGCGCAATAAGGGCGGATGTGGCAAGGGGTGAGAGCGACATTAGCGACCCCTATGCACTTCTCAAGGAGCTAACTCGTGGGAAGAGAATCAATGACGAGGACCTACGGGTCTTTATCGATTCGCTAAATATCTCCCAGGCTACAAAGGACAGACTTCTTGTCTTGAAGCCGCAAACCTACTTAGGCCTGGCCGCCGAACTGGCCAAATTGGTCGCCAACTAGCGAAGCCGCGGGGTGTTCGGGTCCTGCTCGTCCTCTTTGAAGCTCAGATCGAGCGTGGCAATAATCACTATCGAAACAATGAATGTCGACAGAACCGCAATGATTGTCGGGTCTGTTTGCCTGGTCCCAAAGGCCACAATGACACCGACAAAGATCGAGGCAATAATCGATAGGCCCAAATAGGTCCTTAGATTTGCAAATCGCCTCATGCCAAAAGCCTACTTGCTCTGAACTGTCGCGCTTGCAATGCCCCAGTGGACGCCGTAGAGGATTAGGTAGGCACCAAAAAAGCCAACGGCGCTGACCGAATCTAGGGTGGCAATCAGGAACATCAGCCCCAGTGCCAGAGCAATTAGCGCGCTAATCAAAAAGTCACGGCCGTCTCTCGTCGAGAGCCCGAGAGACTTTGCTCTGTAGCCCTCGAAGGCAGCGGTAAGCAGCCCAAGAAGGGCAACCCCGGTGACAAAGAGAGCAAGAAATAGCTCCTCGGCCTGAACTAAGCCGAATAGCGAGAGTGCAAGCACCGGCAAATAGCCAAGGGTTGCTACCGAATCAGCAATTGTTTGCTGCCTTGAGAGCAAGAAGGCCAGATTTCCTAGGGCCATTGCGCCTGCGAAGGCCGCAAGCATGATGAGCCCGATATCCGGGCCGTGTGCCTGAAAAAAAGTTATGAATAGCCCTAGAGGTAAAGAAACTATGGCCCTGAGGGCTAGGTGGAGTCGCACTCTCTTAGCTTGGCATATTCGCAAAGCGCGAGTACTGGCCCTGGAAGGCAACCGTGACGGTTCCCGTAGGTCCATTTCTCTGCTTCGCAAGAATCAAATCTGCCTCGCCAGCCTTGGGGTGGTCGCGCTCGAAGATTCCCTCGCGGTGAAGCAGGACGACCACATCGGCATCCTGCTCCAGCGATCCGGACTCACGAAGGTGAGAAAGTTCGGGACGCTTGTCCTTTGACTGCTCTGCCTGACGGTTAAGCTGCGAAAGGGCAACCACGGGAATATTGAGCTCTTTTGCAAGCAGCTTCAGAGCCCGGGAGAACTCGGACACCTCTTGCTGCCTGGACTCAACCTTCTTTCCACTGGTCATTAGCTGGATGTAGTCAATGACCACCATCTTCAGATCCACCTGCTGCGCCAAGCGGCGGCACTTTGCACGGATCTCAACTAGGGACATGTTTGGGCTGTCGTCGATAAACAGTGGGGCATCGTTAATCTGCCCCCTGACACCGGCTAGCTTTGCCCAATCGCCCTCGGTGAGAGTTCCCTTGCGCATGCTCTGCAGATAGATGCCGCTTTGTGCGCTGAGCATTCTCATCGCAATCTCAGAGCGGCCCATTTCCAGTGAGAAGAAGATTGTGGGTTTGTTTTGCTTTATGGCCGCATTCCTTGCGACATCTAAAGCAAATGTGGACTTACCAACCGAGGGACGGGCGGCGACAATGACGAGCTGGCCCGGGTGCAGTCCATGGGTGTAGGCATCAAGGTTGCTGAAGCCCGTTGAGATTCCAGTAAGTTCGCCGCCGCGGTTCTGAGCCATTTCAATGTCGCGGATCGCGACATCGATTGACTCGCTAAGTCCTACGTAGTCGTCCTTGGTCGACTGAGAGGCAACCTGGAAGATCTCAGACTGAGCCTGATTAACAAGATCCTCAACCTCACCCTGGCTTTCATAGCCGGACTGCGCAATCTTGGTGCCGGCATCAATCAATCGTCTAAGGATTGCCTTGTCGGCGACGATCTTGCCGTAGTAGCTGGCGTTCGCCGCTGTCGGAACAAAGCTTGTGAGCGAGTGTAGGTAATCCGCCCCTCCTGCCTTAAGAAGGTTGCCCTCTTTATTGAGGTAATCGGTAACGGCGATCACATCAGTCGGCTCGCCACGACCGAACAGGGTGACTACCGCATTGAAGATCAGCTCGTGCTTGGGTGCGTAAAAATCAACCCCAGCAACAACTTCTAGAACGTCCGCAACAGCCTCTTGGCTGAGTAGCATGCCACCCAAGGCGGACTGCTCAGCCTCCATGTTGTTGGGGGCGACCCTTGGATCACCGGTGGAAACCGGAGCAAGCATCGACATAAAAACCCCTTAGGTTTGGTCTAGAACTTGTATAGCTTCAGGCTAAGACAATTAACTTTCAAATCAGCCTGTGGATAACTGTGGATAAACCTGTGGAAACACGCCGTAATAACCTGTGGAAAGTCTGTTGATAAGTTCCCAATTTTCGGCTACTGCCCAGTAAAACACTGGGTTGTGGCTGTGTATAACAAAAACTTTAAAACTCTAAACTTTCACCTGAGAGTTGTGGAAAACCCTACAAAAACAGAAACGACCCGCGGCCTGGCGGGTCGTTTCTATTTAGCTTTTGTTTACTTGGCGGACACCACCTGCAGGGCCAGCTTTGCAACTAGCTCTGCGCTGAGGCGAACGGTCGCCTCGTACTTACCGGTGGTGCGGATGGAGCCCGAGAGTTCCACCTTGCGCTTGTCGATCTCGCCGATGCCTTGAGCCTTGACGGCGTCGGCAATGTCAGCGGTCTTAACAGCACCAAACAGACGGCCATTAGGGCCTGCCTTCATGCTCACCTTGATTGGAGCAGCCTCGAGCTTGTCCTTCAGGCTTCTTGCTTCCTCCTCAGAAGCAATTGCCCTGGCCTCGCGGGCTGCACGGATTGAGGTGACCTGCTTCTCTCCACCCTTAGTCCAGGCAACCGCTAGTCCCTGAGGAATTAGGTAGTTACGCGCGTAACCGTCCTTAACCTCAACGACATCGCCGGCACTGCCTAGGCCGGAGACCTCATTGGTCAGAATTAGCTTTGACATTTGAGTTCTCCCTAGCGTCCAGCACCGGAGTATGGCAGTAGTGCCATCTCGCGTGCATTCTTGATGGCCGTGGCGATCTTGCGCTGGTCCTGCACCGTAGCTCCGGTGATGCGACGAGCGCGGATCTTGCCGCGGTCAGAAACGAACTTGCGTAGCGTCGCTACGTCCTTGTAATCAATGACCTCAATCTTGATGGTCTTGACCGGGGCAAGCTTTAGGTTCTTGGCCATTGTGCGCTTGCGGCGGTCTGCTGACTTTCCTGCCATTTTCTTTTCTTTCTCCTAAGACTTTCTAAAACGGTGCTTCGTCGATTGGCGCGTCGGCTGCTGGGTTTGCCCAGGCGTCTGCCCCACCGGTCATGCTCTGCTGCTTCTCGCCACCCCATGGGGACTCGACAGCACCATCGCGTGGTCTGCGAGTCACGGCGGCGGTTGCGTAGCGCAGGCTCGGTCCGATTTCATCGATCTCTAGCTCAAGCGAGGCACGTGCCTCACCCTGTGCGGTCTGGTATGCCGATGGCGCCTTGAGGCGACCGGAGACAACCACGCGGGTTCCCTTGGTCAGGCTCTGGGCGACATTCTCGGCTGCCTCACGCCATGCAGTGCAGCGAACCCATACCGTCTCCCCATCAACCCACTCGTTTGTTGAGCGGTTGAAAGTACGAGGAGTGGAGCCGACGCGAACCGAAACAACCGCAACACCACTCTGGGTGTAACGCAACTCCGGATCGTCGGCAAGGTTGCCAATGATGGTTACGTTAGCTTCGCCGGCCATTAGTCAACCTTGGCGCGTGCCGGACGCTTTCCGCCACGAGGGCTTCTTGGCCCGCGCTCAGAACGCTGCTCGGGTACAAACTCAATTGGGTTGATGCTGAAAACAGCATCCTCCAGGCGCATCACCTTGGTGCGCAGGATGGTCTCCGAGAGCTTCAACTGACGGTCAAGCTCGTTGACTGCCTCGGAAGTGCTCGTGACGTTGATCACTGCGTAGATGCCCTCTTGGTGCTTCTTGATCTCGTAGGTCATGCGGCGGCGTCCCCAAATGTCGACCTTGTCCACGGTGCCACCGGCTTCGGTGATTACCTTGAGGTACTTGTCGATTGCTGGGGCGACATCGCGGTCTTCTACTGAGGGGTCCATAATGACCATTAGCTCGTAGTTATGCATAGTTCACCCACCTCCTTCGGTCTAGAACGGTCATGGTCTTTCCATGACAGGAGGGTTATTTGCATTGATTGCCCTAGGGCAACCGCACTAGCCTAGCGAGACTGCCACCACTCAAGCAAGCGCTTCTTTGCCTCTTCTTCGCCAAGCTCACCCTCATCGAGACGAATCTCGAGAAGGTAGTTGTAGGCCTCGCCAACCTCGCGGCTTGGTGAGATGCCAAGAATCTCCATAATCTGCTCGCCATTTAGATCAGGTCGCATTGAGTCAAGCTCTTCCTGCTCGCGCAGGACGGCTATGCGCTTTTCAAGATCGTCATAAGCGTGGGCCAGCCGATCTGCCTTGCGCTGATTGCGAGTGGTCACATCCGCCCGCGTGAGGATGTGAAGACGATCGATGTGCTCGCCGGCATCCCTTACGTACCGACGGACCGCCGAATCACTCCACTGCTGGTCGGAATAACCAAAAAATCTGAGGTGTAGCTCCACCAGCCGGGAAACTGCGGCAACAGTGTCGTTATCGAAACGGAGCGCGGTTAGGCGCTTTTTAGTGAGCTTCGCTCCAACAACATCGTGGTGATAAAAGGTAACGGCCCCACCCGGCTCCAACCTCCTCGTTGCTGGTTTGCCGATGTCGTGCATCAGCGCAGCCAATCTCACCACCAGATCTTGCTCGAGGCCGTAGTCCTTTTCATACCCAATGGCCTGGGCAACAACGGTCAAGGTGTGTTGATAGACGTCCTTGTGATGATGGTGCTCGTCGCTCTCCAGTTTCAGCGCTGGAAGCTCCGGTAAAACAATTGCTGCAATCTTCGAGTCGACCAAAATCTCAAGGCCTGGCCGCGGATCACTAGAGAGCAAAAGCTTTGTAAGTTCATCTCTAATGCGCTCTTGCGAGATGATCTCGATGCGTTCATGCATCGATGCCATTGCATCAAATGCCTCTGGGTCCAGCTCGAAGCCCAATTGGCTCGCAAACCTGGCGGCTCGCATCATCCGCAGGGGGTCATCCGAAAAAGAAACCTCGGGCCTCGAAGGAGTTCTTAGAGTCTTGAGCCGGAGATCCTTGAGGCCCTCGTGAGGATCAACAAAGGTGCGATCTGGAAGCCTCAGGGCCATGGCGTTTACCGTGAAGTCACGCCTCACCAAGTCGTCCTCGAGGTTGTCACCAAACTCAACAGTTGGCTTCCTTGACTTACTGTCATAGGAGTCAGCTCGATAGCTGGTTATTTCAACCCGCTGGCCGGAGATTTCAGCGGCAATGGTGCCGAACTCCCTGCCTACGTCCCACGTTGCACTGGCAAGTGGTTTTACCACCTTCAAAATCTGATCAGCGCTGGCGTTGGTGGTGAAATCTAGGTCGAGAGCCCCCCTGCCCAGGATTGCGTCCCTCACTGGACCGCCAACAAGAGCCAACTCAAATCCCGCCTTGGAGAAAGCCTCTCCGAGGGTGTCAAGCAGGGGGTTTTGGGTGTTCTCAGCGAGGTTGGCTAGTGCTTGGGCGACCTCGTGCATGGGACATAGCTTGCCACAGCCGAAGGGCTGTGCCCAAGTAGAGTTGGGTTATGACCGAGACGCGCCCCAGAACCGAAATTGAGGTGTCTGCGGGTGGTCTGGTTATCAGCGCCACAGACCCAGGAAAAGTAGCCTTAATTAGCCACCGGAATCGCGGTGGTGGCGAGGACTGGGTCATTCCGAAGGGCCATCAGGAAAAGGGCGAAGACCTCAAGACCACAGCGGTCCGCGAGGTATTCGAAGAAACCGGAATTGACGCCGAAGTCGTTAGAAAGATCGGCGAGATCAGCTACAGCTTCAGGCTTGGGCAAAAACGGATTAGAAAGACCGTCCACCACTACCTGCTCAGGCAGGTTGGAGGGTCCTTGGTTTCCGACAACGACCCCGCAGGAGAAGTGCTGGCCGTTGGCTGGTTCGACCTCGCGGAACTAGATAGCGTGCTAGCCCATGAAAACGAAAGAAGGGTGGCGCTTCAAGCCCGGGAGATGCTCCAGTGAAAAGGGTCTTGGCACTTCTTGTGGGCCTAATGCTGCTGCCTGCTGCTGTGAGCGCCGATGTCGAGATTGTTCCTGGATCTGACATCAACCTGGTCGCAAGAGACGCAAACATACCCATTACTGTGCGAAACACAACTGATGCGGGCATAGAGGTTCAGGTGGTGGGCGAAAGCACCTCGTTCCGCCTGGAGATCTTGGAGTCTGCTCTAGCGACAATTCCTGCGCAGAGCAGCCAGCTAGCGGAGCTGCCCGTTAGGGCAATCGCAAATGGTCCTGTCGAAATTCGCGTCTGGCTCGAGGTTAACGGTGAGCGGGTATCCGATGACACCGTCATAGGGGTAAACGTGAACTACGACGTCGAGCTGTTTCTCCTGGTTAGCTTCGCGGTTGCAATGTTTGCACTGATGATTGTCGGCATCATCCGCACCACCTTGAGGCTTAGAAGGCGTCAGAGTGAGTGATCTAAACCCATCTGTGACTCGCAGTTCTCTGGTTATGGCCAGCGGAACCATCATCTCCCGCATCTTGGGCTTTGCAAGAGCCGTGCTCCTGGCGGCTGCGATTGGCGTGACCACAGATGCGGCAGACGCCTTCGGGGTTGCAAACCAACTCCCGAATAACGTCTACGCCATCATCGTGGGCGGGGTGCTCAACGCAGTGCTGGTTCCTCAGCTCGTCAAGGCCAGGGGTGGCCTGGATGGTGGCAAGGGTTACGTAGATCGCTTTGTGACACTCGCAATAACAGTGTTTTTCTCTGTGACACTGCTTTTCACCATTGCGGCTCCGCTGTTGGTGCGCATTTACACAAACGGTTGGAGCGAGGATCAACTCGCTCTTGCAACAGCGTTTGCCTACTGGTGTTTACCACAGCTGTTCTTCTATGGTCTCTACTCGGTATTTGGTGAGGTGCTGAACTCCCGCAAAGCATTTGGACCTTTCATGTGGGCACCGGTGCTAAACAACGTGGTCTCGCTGGCAGGACTCGCGGCCTTTATCGCGATATTCGCTGCCGACCCAACCGGAATCCGAGGGGTTAGCGAGTGGGGGCCGGACAGAATCGCCCTCCTAGCAGGCTCAGCGACCCTAGGTGTTGCCGCTCAAGCGCTAATTCTGCTTGTGAGCTGGCGAAGAATCGGACTCAAGCTGAATTTGAATTTCCAATGGCGCGGTTTTGGCCTTGGCCCTGCTCTCAAGGCCGCGTCCTGGTCACTGGGAATGGTGCTAGTCACCCAGATTGGTGGGCTTGTTCAGACAGCTGTGGCATCAACTGCGGCCGCGGAGCGAGACTCTTCGCCTGCGATAGCGTCTGTCGCCGCTGCGGCCATCGCCTGGCTCATCTTCATGCTCCCACATTCGGTGGTCACGGTCTCAATTGCCACCGCCTACTTCACCCGCATGGCAGAGCACAACCAGGCTGGCAGGTCAAAAGAGTTCAAGATTGATCTGACCACCGGACTTCGAGTGATCGCCCTGGTGAGCGTGATTTCGAGCGCGGTGCTAATTGTTCTGAGCTATCCGGTGGCAAGAGTGTTTGTCGGCGAGTACCCATCGACAGCTGCTCTTGGCAATGTGATTGCAGCCTTCATGATCGGACTGTTGCCGTTTAGCTTCGTCTACATGATGCAGCGAGCCTTTTTTGCACTTGAGGATACGAAAACACCGTTTATCTTCACTTCAATCCAAATCGCAATTCACATCACAGGCTCGATAACAGCTGGCTTCCTGGCGCCTAAGGAGATTCTTGTTGTCACGATCGCCTTGATTACGGCATTCTCGATAACCATCCAGGGGCTTATCGCCTACAGCCTCCTAAAGCGACGAATTGGAACGCTCTCGGGCTTTGGTGTCACTCGATCGATCCTAAAGTTTGCAATCGCAGCCGTTCCGGCAACCGCAGCTGGAGTCGGCACTCTCTGGCTCTTAGGGGGCATCGGCGCAAGCTCGTTCGCCGTTGACACCGTTCTCAGCGCAGTCTTGAGCTGCGTTGTGGTAGCAACTCCGATGGCCGCTGTCTACCTCGCGACCCTTGCGCTTCTGAAATCGCCTGAACTTCGGGAAATCTTTGGTGGTCTAAGAGGTAGGTTTGGTCGGGCCAACAAGTAGACTTGAAATAAATAGACAACCATCTATGTTTAGATGCTCGAGGAAATAAATGCGCGACGTAATCATCATTGGATCTGGCCCAGCGGGCTACACGGCAGCGATCTATGCGGCCAGGGCTCAGCTAAACCCACTGCTAATAGCCAGCAGCGTGGAGCCCGGTGGTGAGCTGATGAAGACCACCGAGGTGGAGAACTTCCCCGGTTTCCCCGAGGGGCTAATGGGTCCAGACCTAATGGCAAACTTTCAGGCTCAAGCGGAGCGCTTCGGCACCGAGATTCTCTTCGATGACGTGGTCGAGGTGGACCTAAAGGGCGCAACCAAAGTTGTAAAGACGGGCGGCGGCGAGAGCTTCGAGGCAAAATCGGTGATCATTTCAACCGGTGCCGCATACCGCGAGCTAGGTCTTCCAAAGGAGAAGGAGCTGAGCGGACACGGCGTGAGCTGGTGTGCAACCTGCGATGGCTTCTTCTTCCGTGAAAAGGTAATCGCCGTTGTTGGCGGTGGAGACTCGGCAATGGAGGAGGCCAACTTCCTCACCAAGTTCGCCTCCAAGGTCTACATAATCCACAGACGAGACTCGCTAAAGGCATCAAAGATCATGCAGCAGCGCGCCTTTGACAATCCAAAAATTGAATTCATTTGGAACTCTGCGGTAGCAGAGCTGAAGGGCGATGCAAAGCTTGAGGGAGTAGTGCTTGAGGACACCCAAACTGGTGAAAAAAAGGATCTCGCGCTAGACGGGCTGTTTATCGCGATCGGAAATGACCCGAGGGTTGATCTTGTTGAGAATCAGGTAGAGCTAACTCCAGATCGTTTCATCAAGGTTGAGGGCCGAACCTCAAAGACCTCACTGCCAGGCGTATTTGCCTCCGGTGACGTCATCGACCCCACCTACAGACAGGCGATTACGGCAGCTGGCTCAGGTTGTGTAGCGGCACTCGATGCCGAACACTACCTAAGTTCCTTACAAGGAGAGTAAATGCCAATCGACACAACGACACAAAAGTTCGAGGCCGATGTGCTACAGGCTGACAAGCCCGTGGTGGTTGACTTCTGGGCGGAGTGGTGTGGCCCCTGCCGCATGATTTCGCCAATCTTGGCCGAATTGGCCGAGGAATACCGCGACAAAATCACTATCGCCAAGGTAAACGTAGACCACGAGCCAGACCTGGCCATGCAATACGGCGTTACCGGAATTCCGCTTTTGGGGGTTTTCCAGGGCGGAAAAATGGTCAAGCAGCTCGTTGGTGCTCGCCCAAAGGCGGCACTGGTTGAAGAGCTGGCCGAGTTTCTCAAGTAACTCGCTCTAGAGCCAAAGAGCCATACTGGCTAGACTTTGCGCTAAACCCAACGGAGCGCGATGACTGAAACACGCCTTGGACAGGCAACTAACTTTGACTCTTGGAAGCATGCCTATGCCAAGAGGGCAGAGAATCTTGCCGTTTCCGAGGTGCGAGCTCTTTTTTCCGTTGTATCAAGGCCCGAGGTGGTCTCGCTAGCTGGTGGCATGCCAGATGTTAGCGCTATGGACAACGACGCCATTCGCTCGGCCTTTGATTCCCTGATGTCCTCCCGTCCGCAGTACGCCCTGCAATATGGCGGCGGGCAGGGCGATTTGCGCCTGAGGGAGCAAATCAGAGAGATCATGGAACTTGACGGTGTTCACGGCAGCGTGGAAGACCTAATGATCACAACCGGCTCGCAGCACGCACTCGAGCTAATCTCAGACCTCTTCTTGGACCAGGGCGATGTCGTCCTCGTAGAGTCACCCAGTTATGTGGGGGCTGTCGGTATCTTCCGCCACAAAGAAGCGCACATCGAGCACGTTTTCACCGATCACGACGGCATCAGCCCGGATGCTCTAGAAGAGGCTGTTGAGCGCCTCAAGGCCGATGGGAAGCGAATCAAGCTGCTCTACGTTGTGCCTAACTTCGCCAACCCAAGCGGGGTGACGCTTTCGGAGGAGCGCAGGCAACGCGTTCTAGAGATCTGTCGTGAGAACGGCATTCTCATTGTCGAGGACAACCCATACGGCCTTCTTTACTTTGATCAAAAGCCTCCGAAGGCACTCAGAGCCTTTGATTCCGAGGGCGTTGTGTATTTGGGGAGCTTCTCGAAGATACTCTCGCCTGGCCTGAGGGTCGGCTATGTGCTTGCACCCCCGGCCATCAGGGAAAAGCTCGTGCTTGCTAACGAGTCGGCGATTCTCTCCCCCGCAACCTTCGCCCAAATGCTTGTTAGCGAATACCTTGCGACATGTGACTGGGAGAAGCAGGTGGCGGACTACCGAGAGCTTTACAAAACCAAGCGGGATGCCGCGTTGGAGGCTGTGAGGCAGTACCTCCCGGGTCTTCACACCACGGAGCCAGCCGGTGGCTTCTTCCTCTGGCTCACGCTTCCTGAGGGACTAAACAGTAAGGAAATGCTGCCCCTTGCGGTAACCGAGCTGGTCGCATACACACCAGGCACCGCCTTCTACGGCGATGGCAGAGGGCACGACAACATAAGGGTCTGCTTCTCGCACCCAACCGCAGAGAACGTAAAAATCGGTATCCACAGGCTTGCAAATGTGATCGACAAGCAGGTTGAGCTTCTATCAACCTTTGGGCCCTCGAAATGACCCACCGCGTCCTCATTCTCGCCGGTGGAATCTCGCATGAGCGTGACGTTTCCCTGAAGTCGGGTCGTCGGGTGGCAGATGCGCTGGCCGATTCGGGCTGCGAAGTCGAGATTAGAGAGCCTGATAGCGAACTCATTGGGCATTTGATCGCCACAAGACCCGATGTGGTCTGGTCAACCCTGCATGGTGCCGTTGGCGAGGATGGCTCATTGCAAGATCTTCTTTCCCTGGCCCAGATTCGCTACGTGGGCACGCAAGCAGAGGGTGCCAGGCTGGCCTGGAACAAGCCGACGGCCAAGATCCTGCTCGCTCGCCACGGCGTGCAAACGCCCGCGTCAATTACCCTGCCGAGTTCGTCTTTCAAGGAGCTCAATGCTGAGTCAGTACTGGCCATGGTCGCCACTGAGCTCACATACCCACTTATCGTCAAGCCCGCACGCAGTGGCTCTGCACAAGGTGTTAACCAAGTTAACAACGCGAAGGAGTTCTCCAAGGCAATGATCGAGGCATTTGCCTATTGCGACGAGGTGATGGTTGAGAAGTTTGTCGCCGGAACCGAGCTAGCGATCAGTGTTATCGACCTTGGGGGAGGTCCCGTAGCGCTGCCAGCCGTTGAAATCGTTCCGGAGAGCGGCAGTTTCGGGTACAACGAGCGCTACACGCCAGGTCAGACCGACTACTTCGTACCCGCGAGACTTCCTGCGACAACACTGGAGGCGGCGGCAGAGCTCGCTACTACTGCGCACTCAGCACTGAGACTAAGACACCTCAGCCGCATAGACATGATTGTCGACGAAGACGGAACCCCTTGGTTTTTGGAGGCAAACGTCACACCCGGCATGACCGAAACATCGCTCTTGCCGCAGTCCGTGGTGGCTTCCGGGCAAACCCTGCCCGAAACTTATTTGTCGCTGGTTCAAGCAGCGCTGCGTTAGTGGCCCTTGATCTCGTCGATTATTCGCCTGAGATCTGCAACCGAGCCAAAATCGATATGAATCTGGCCCTTCTTCCGGCTCAAGTTGATCTTTACTCCGGTGTTTAGATAATCGGCTAGCTCATCCGCCAACTCCGAGAGCATGTCGGTCCTGCCTCCCGGCACAACCACAGGGCGTTTTGGCTTTACCTTTACCCCTGAGACGATTTCCTCAAGACTGCGAACCGATAGCCCCTCACGAATCACCCTGCCGGCCAGCTCGCTCATTACCTGCTCATTAGGTGCTCCGAGAAGGGCTCTCGCGTGACCTGCTGAAAGAACACCCGAGGCGACCTTACTTTGAACATCCATTGGGAGTCTCAGCAGCCGAAGGGTGTTGGTGATCTGCGGGCGCGACCTCCCAAGACGATCTGCAAGTTCTTCCTGGGTGGTTCCGAAGTCCTCGAGTAGCTGCTTGTATGCACTGGCCTCTTCAAGGGGGTTTAGGTTTGCGCGGTGAAGGTTTTCAAGCAGCGCATCTCGCAGCATGTTTTCATCAGCGGTGTCGCGAATGATGGCTGGGATTGCCTCTAATCCCGCCTCCTTTGAGGCCCTTAGGCGACGCTCTCCCATGATCAGCTCGAAATCGGAACCCTTGGGTCTCACAACAATTGGCTGCAAAACCCCAAACTCACGGACTGAGTGCACCAACTCTGCGAATGCTTCAGGTTCAAATGTCGCTCGTGGTTGCTGGGGGTTTGGTGTAATGCGGTTCGGGTCTAGATAGGCGAGTTTTGCACCCGGCACCGCAGACAGGCCTTCATTTTCTGAGCTGAAGAAGACATCTACGGCCTCCCTCTCGCCTGTTGGAATCAGTGATCCGATTCCCCGTCCCAGACCACTCCGTCGTTTTTCCTCTGCCATTAGTGGGCTCCTTGTTGTGCCAGTTCAATCGCGGCCTCTTGATAAGCAAGAGAGCCAGAATTCTTGGGGTCGTAGCTAATTGCGGTTTGACCGAAGCTTGGTGCCTCCGAAAGCCTCACTGACCTGGGAATCACCGTGCTAAGAGTCTGACTTGGGAAGTATTTCTTTACCTCGGCAGATACGTCCGCGCTGAGGTTGGTCCGGTTGTCAAACATCGTCAAGAGAATGCTGCTAACTACTAGAGCGGGATTGAGGGCACTTTTTATACGCTCAATATTTGAAACCAGCTGAGTTACACCCTCTAGCGCGTAGTACTCGCACTGAATCGGAACCAAAACCTCTGTAGCTGCGGTTAGTGCGTTCACCGTGAGTAGTCCGAGGCTGGGAGGCGAGTCAATAAATACGTAGTCGAGTCTGTTTGCACGAGAAGCCGAGTAAACACTCAGGGCGTTGGCGAGGATCCGCTCCCTGCCCTCTCTGGCAACAAGATCGATTTCGGCTCCGGCAAGATCAATAGTGGCGGGAAGGCAAACCAGATTTTCGTGCTCTGTGCTGGGTTTGACCGCCTCAGCCATGGTCGCCTCACCCATCATTACCTCGTAGCTACTAATCACACCGCTGTGGTGCTCCACCCCAAGTGCTGTGGAGGCGTTTCCCTGGGGATCAAGATCGATTACGAGGACCTGCATTCCTTTTCGTGCCAGTGCAGCGGCCAGGTTTACTGCGGTGGTGGTCTTACCAACGCCACCCTTTTGATTTGAGATGGTGATAACTCGAGTTCTTGCTGGAGGGTTGAGCTCGATTTGGGCGACCCGCTTGGCTCTCTCGAGGTTTTGAGTCATTTCCCGCAGGATCGGTGTGTTTTGATGCTCAGTCAACACTTTTATCCCCCGATGTTTCACGTGAAACCTCTGTCAGGTCGTCGGTGTCTAGGCCCTGCCAACCAATTGGTTCCGGTGAGATCTCGTCCCTGTGATTTGGGTAGCCCATGCCTGATGCAACGCTTGGTTTAGTCTCAGCGGTTGAATCTGCGGGGTTTTCCATGTTGTCTTCAATCATTTCAGCATTGTCCTCACTACCGTGGCAGTTTCGGGTGCTTTGTTTGATCCAAGAGTCAGTATCTCTGGCTGTGAATAACCCAAGAGGTCAAGCTTGTTGGATGCAGCCGCAATTTCATCTGGGGCCTTAGATCCCTTCAGAACAATGATTGTTTTGTGCTTTGAAAACCTAATTAGAGGGGTTAGCAGCCGCAATAACTTATCTAAGGCGGCAACGGCTCGGGCTGTAGCGAAGTCGAAGTCCGTTTCAGTGACCTCTTCCGCTCGTGCTCTAAGTACCTTTGCGTTTTTGATACCTAGGTCGTCAATAACGGATTGCATCCAGCTTGAGCGTCTTTCCATGGGTTCAACCAGGGTGAAATGGGCGTTTGGCTGAGCGATTGCCATTGGGATCCCGGGCAACCCGGCACCGCTGCCAACATCAACCACCTTTGCGCCGTCTGGGACCAGTTCCGATAACAGCGCGCTGTTGATTACGTGCCGCGACCAAATGCGAGGAAGCTCCCTTGGACCAAGCAAACCAAACGTCTCTGAATCACTGCCGAGACGATGTGTGTAGCCGCGCGCCAGGTCAATTCTTGGACCGAAAAGCTCAGCCGCAAATGCGGGCTCTTGTTCCATCGAATCAGTCATCTGAGCCCCCTTGTTTCACGTGAAACATTACGGCTTCTTGATGACAATATGGCGATCCCGCCCCTGTCCTTCCGATTCCGAGACCATTCCCGCTTCAGCGACCATGTCGTGAACCAGCTTCCTGTCATAGGAGCTCATTGGCTTCAGGTGCTGATCCTTGTCGGTCTCCTCGAGTCTGGAAATGGTCTTTTCAACCAGTTCTTTGAGCTGCTTCGCCCTTGCGTCCCTAGATCCTGCGATATCCAAGATGAGCCTGCTCATCTCTCCAGTCTTTGATTGAACGGCCAGGCGGGTTATCTCCTGAATGGCTGTGACGGTCTCTGGGTCCGAAACCTTCCCAAGGTTGGATTCACCCTCGCTATCAACCGTCAGGTAGACGCGATCTTGCTTGAATTCAATCTCCAGGTCGCCATCGAGATCGGCGAGATCCAGAAACTCCTCGATAAAATCTGCGGCGATTTCGCCCTCTTTTTCAAGCTCGTTTTCTTTTGTCATTTCTTCTTCTTTTTCTTTGCGCGATTCTTGCTCACTGGCTGCTGACGCTGTTTGGACTGGGGCTCCTGGTTCTCCGGAGCATCAGCGTCGTCATCTGATGACACCTTAGGCAGCACGTCCACAGGCTTTCCCTTGCGAGCGAGGCGCTCTTGGCGCTCTTTGTAGGCCTGAGAGCCTGGCGTTGGCATGTTTCTGATCACAACGAACTGCTGGCCCATGGTCCAGAAGTTTGAGACCAACCAGTAGGTCATGACACCTAGGGGGAAAGTAAGACCGGAAACCAGGAAGACCAGAGGGAGCACGTAAAGCAGAATCTTCTGAGTCTGCATGAATTGGCTGTTCTGCACATCAGGATTCTGGTTTTTAGACATGATCTGCTTCTGGGTGATGAACTGCGATGCAGACATCAGAACGATCATGATTCCGGCAATGATTTTGACGTTTATTGCATCGCTGCCGAAGAAGGTGTCGGAAAGCATTGCTCCGAAGACCTCTGCTTGAGAGAAAGACAGCGCCAAGTCGGCATCCAATAGACCAACACCGGCATTGTTGCGCTGGGCGTCATTCAATACAAAGAACAAGCCCATGAAGATAGGCATCTGAAGCAGGAGCGGGAGGCAGGAGCTAAACGGGCTCGAGCCTGTGCGCTTGTAGAGGTCCATCTGCTCGCGGGCGAACTTCTCGCGCGACTCCCTGTCGTTCTTACCCTTGTACTTCTTTTGAAGCTTCATCAGCTCGGGCTGCACCAGCATCATGTTTCGCTGGCTCTTGATCTGCCTCACAAACACAGGGATCAGAGCTGCTCGAACCACGAGCACCAGTCCAATTATCGACAGAACCCATGATGCACCGGAGTCAAAGCCGAATCCGACAGCGCTCAGTCCGGTGTGGAAGGACACCAGAATCAGCTCGATAAGCCACTTAATTGGCCAAAGAAGATCCACTAGTTACCCCTATTGCTTGAGAGTTTGAGTCCTACAAATCCTAGCCTGCCAATGCTGATCCATTCTGGGCCCGGCTTGACATCATCGACACCACCAGCAGACCAAGGGTTACAGCGCAGGATCCGCCAGGCCGTCAGTGGCACACCCTTGATGAGCCCGAAGCGCTGAATACTGGTGAGTCCGTAGCTAGAGCAGGACGGATAGTAGCGACAGATGTTTCCATAAAGTGGAGAAATCAGCTTCCTCCAGAACAATATGAAGCCGATGAAGATGTTTCGGGGCAAGAGATAGGCCGCCACTAGGTATCTCATGTTGCCCTTTTGAATAGCTCTTGCAGATCCTGGGAAAGCTCTTGAAACGACATTCTTGCTGCCGCAGGTTTTACACGGACCGCAGCTCGAAGGGTGGAGTCAGGGTTGAGATTGCGAAGCACCGCTCGGATGCGCCGTTTGACCCGATTTCTATCCACGGCTGAGCCGACAGCCTTTGAGACGATAATTGCGAACTGATTTACTTCGCTGGGTAAAAAGTGCAGGGTTGCACTGGAGCTGCCCACTCTTTTACCGGCAGAGACCACCTCGCGGATTTCCCTGCTGGAGCGCAAGCGGTTCTCGCGCGGCAACAAAGGCTACTTAGGCGCTGAGCTCTGAGCGTCCCTTGCGACGGCGAGCGGCCATGATGGCACGTCCGGCGCGGGTGCGCATGCGGGCGCGGAAACCGTGGTTCTTAGCACGACGGCGGTTGTTGGGCTGAAATGTGCGCTTGCTCACTTTTGGTAACTCCTGAAACTTGTGGGCACCAGGCCCTAGACAACCTCAATAATTTACGTGGAATCCGGGACTTAGTCAAGAAGATTTAGTGATTCTGGGGCGCGATTCAGTCCCTACAACCAATTTCAAAAAATCTGGCGAACGACACGCCGATTCGATTTGCTAAATTCCAGGGTCTTGTGTTGAATGTTGCAATCGACTTAGTGGGGATAGTTTCCACAAGTTTTCCACAGAGATATAAAGTTTTTCCACAGTGGCGTGGGTCTGTGTAAAACTCTGTGGATAACTCGTGATTTAGGGAGAAGAGATGGCCGATGTTGCTCTGGCAAGTTCCTGGCAAAATCTCATCTCAAAGGTAGCGAGCCACCCCGACGTAACCCCACACCTAAAGGGGCATCTTGATCTTGCGGTCCCTAAGGGGGTCCTCGATGACACCCTCTACATAGAGGTTCCCAACGAAACAACCAGGTCCATGCTGCAGGTTCGGCTTAGGGATCAAATCCTGGGAGCTCTCTCTGAGCTCGCCGAAATGGGTGGTCCGACAAGTTTCGTTGCTATCACCAACGAAGAACTCCAGGGTGCAACCTCGGTAGAGGTGGAAACCGAGCCAGAGCCACTGCCCTATGAGGATCGTGATCCAGCAACCGGTCCCGTGGTCACAACCGGAGACTCGCGTCTAAACCCGAAATACAGCTTTGACAGTTTTGTAACGGGCGGATCAAACCGCTTCGCCCACGCTGCTGCGTTTGCAGTAGCCGAGGCGCCAGCAGAGGCATACAACCCGCTGTTTATCTATGGATCGAGTGGGCTCGGAAAGACTCACTTGCTGCACGCGATCGGGCACTATGCGATTCACCTGAAACCCAGGATCAAGGTTCGCTACGTCTCCTCCGAGGAGTTCACAAACGACTTCATCAACGCCATTCAAAACAACAAGACTTCTGAGTTTCAGGCGCAATATCGCGATGTGGACATCTTGCTAGTGGACGACATTCAATTTCTGCAGGGTAAGGACCAAACCCAAGAGGCCTTCTTCCACACCTTCAATACTCTTCACGACCACAACAAACAGGTTGTTATCACCTCGGACCTACGGCCGAAGCAGCTTGAGGGCTTTGAGGAGAGGATGCTGTCCCGATTCGAGTGGGGGCTGATCACTGACATCCAGGCCCCCGAATTTGAGACTCGTGTTGCCATCCTTCGCAAAAAGGCGGCAATTGAACGAATTGAGATCCCCGACGATGTCATTGAATACATGGCCACCAGGATCTCTTCAAACATTCGCGAGCTTGAGGGGACTCTGATTAGAGTTACCGCTTTTGCCAACCTGAACCGAGCTCCAATCGACATGGACTTGGTACAGGTGGTCCTGAAAGACTCCATTGCGATTGCGGATGGGGCTAACATCTCGCCACTTTCAATAATTTCTGCAACCGCGGAGTACTACAAACTAAGTGCCGATGAAATAACTGGCTCGGGACGACAACAAGCCGTTGCCCTGGCGAGGCAGATTGCCATGCACATCTGCCGCGAGCTAACGGATCTTTCCCTGCCAAAAATCGGCGCCCATTTTGGTAACCGGGATCACACAACTGTTATGTATGCGACCAAAAAAATAAGCGCCCTAATGCGCGAGAGACGCTACATCTACAACCAGGTGTCTGAAATCATTCAAAAAATCAAAGATTCTCACAAATAAATTTGTGAATAACCACAGGAAAACTGTGGATAAGTCCTCTCTGGAACCTGAATAAACCTCGTCGTCAAACCAAAAACCCCTATTTCATCAACAGGTGGCTGACTTATCCACAGGTTTATCCACAATTGTGTAAACAACTTACAATCATGTAGTTTTCAGATTTCAAAGGGGTTTGAGGAAGTTATCCCATATTCCACAGTTGGTTATTGTTTTGAATAACTAGAGATAGAAAATTGGAAATTATGGGGATCAGAAGAAAATGTGAAGATACTCCTGTGCTGTGCCAAGATAAAACCCCCTAGTTTTCCAGAAGGCAAATTATGAAATTTCAAGCTGATCGCGATGTGCTTAGTGATGCAGTTTCTTTTGTTGTGAGGATGCTCTCACCCAGGCCTCAGTTGCCCCAGCTTTCCGGAGCTCTCATCGACGCCCAAGACTCGAAAGTGACTTTGTCAATTTTTGATTACGAAGTCGTCGCAAAGGTAACAATCAATGCGTCAGTGGAAAAGCCCGGAAAAACCCTTGTTCAGGCAAGGCTGCTTTCAGAGATTGTCTCCAAGCTTCCAGGAGACACGGTCTCCCTCGATCTTGGAGACTCCAGGGTCTCGATAACTTCAGGCTCAAGCAAATTTTCTCTGTCGGCTATGAGTATGGCTGAATACCCGCAAACCCCCGACGTACCAAGCGGTTCCGGAAGCCTAATCGCAGAGGATTTTGCAAGTGCCGTGGCTGAGGTATCGATTGCAGCTAGCCGAGAAGAAGTAACTCCTGTTCTAACCGCAGTAATGATGTCCAGCTCTTCCAAAGAACTATCACTCGTGGCAACGGATCGTTTCAGGGTTGCAGTCAAATCCGTTCCATGGAGTAAAGCCGCCAAAGAAAGTGATGTTCTCATACCAGCTCGGGTGATATCGGAAATCGCCAAAACCTTTGCATCTGGTGAGGATGTCCATGTTGGACTGGGTGAAGGCGAAAAAGAAATGGTTGGCTTCACCTCTGGAAACAAAATGGTCGCCACCTCCACAATAAAAGGTAAGTACCCGGCCGTTTTGCAGCTCTTTCCGAGCGAAACCCCTCATTTTGCTGTTGTAAACACAGGTGATTTGGCGGATGCCACAAAGCGCGTAAGCCTGGTTGTTGACAGAGATAAGCCGATCCGCTTCAGTTTCTCCGGGGCAGAGGTAAACCTTGAGTCAATTGGTTCAGATGTGGCAGATGCCTCGGAACAGGTGACCTGCTCACTCACTGGAGAAGACACGGTTGTTTCCCTCAAGCCACAGTTCCTAATCGACGCTCTTAGCTCAGTAGAAACGGAAATGGTCCAAATCGGTTTCACTACAAACCCAAACAACCCCAACAAGCCAGGACCGGTACTAATCACCCCCGTTGGCTCGAACAACACCTATAAATACCTCCTCCAACCAAACCTGCTTGTCTCTTAAGCCAGTAGGTAATTTTGTGGGTTTCAGAGCTGCAGCTAGCTGGGTTTAGAAATTACCAATCACTCCAGTTAGCCCCGGTAGAGGGACGAAACCTCATCCACGGTGCCAACGGTGAGGGCAAAACGAATCTTGTAGAGGCGGTGGGTTACCTCTCTAGCCTCAGCTCCCATCGACTAGGCAATCAAAAGAGCCTTGTTATTGACGGAGGCCAATCAGCTCAAGTCTCCGCAAAAGTGCGAAGTGGTGATAGGGAACTAACAGTAGGTGTTGAAATAAACACCACAGCCACAAATAGATACTTCTTGAATGGTTCGCAAAGAAAACGTGCTGCCGAGATCCTTGGAAACCTAGCTGCAGTTGTATTTGCCCCCGAGGATCTCGATGTTGTGCGTCGTGACCCCGCAGACAGAAGAAGCTTCCTGGATCAGACTGCAGCCCTGCTAAAACCTCGGGTAGCGCAACTGAGGCTGGATTATGACCGGGTGCTCAAACAACGCAATGCTCTTCTGAAAAGTGCTAGGGGTGTGAAAAACCCCGACCTAGGAACCCTAGACATCTGGGATGACCAACTAGTGGAACTCGGTAGTCAAATCACAGAAGCAAGGTTTGAACTTTTAGGCCTTCTTGGCCCAGCCCTCCAAGATTTTTACTCGCAACTTGCAGGCAAAGAAGAGAAACTCGAGCTAGAACTTGTATCACTTTCAGCCCAAGACGACCCGGATGAAATTGATAGGTCGGACATAGCCGCACAGCTAAGAGAGAACCTCGAAAAAAACCGAAGCCAAGAGCTCGAGCGGGGACTAACGCTTTCTGGCCCACACAGAGACGAGATGCTAATCAAGAAGTCTGGCCTCGTTGCTCGAACTCATGCCTCACAGGGCGAGGCGTGGTCTATAGCCCTTGGTCTGAAACTCGCCGTGGCATCGCAGCTTCGTGAGCGCCCGGGCGGAGACCCTGTAGTAATACTGGATGACGTGTTCGCGGTTTTGGATCCAGGTAGGCGGGAGCGCCTGGTCGAGTTCGTCCGGGGCTTTCAGCAGGTACTGGTTACTGCCGCGGACCCGGCTGCAACCCCAGAACTCAGCTGGGACGCTAGCTTCTCTGTTTCCGGCGGCGAGGTGAAGCGTGATTAGTTTCGACGCGGCGGACCGCTTCTACAAAGAATTTGTTTCAGGGCTGGGTAGGAAAACCCGCGATCAAAAAAGGCGCGAGAGTAAGTCCCGGGGATCACAACCTTTCGAAAAGGGCAGGGAGCCAATCAGGGCATCATCCTCCATCGAGGAGCTAATGACCGAGAACGACTGGCTTGGGAAGGTCGAAAAGGAGGCGCTCTTTCTCGACTGGGAACGCCTCGTCGGCTCCGACAATGCTGCGGCTTCACAACCGGTTTCTCTGGAGGGCAAGGTGATGACCGTGCAGTGCAGATCCACGGCGTGGGCAACACAGCTTCGGTTATTGAAGGACCAGATTCTTGCGAGGGTCCAGGAGCAATACCCAGACCTTGGGGTTTTGGAAATGAGATTTATTGGGCCGGCTGCGCCGAATTGGAAAAAAGGCCCCAGATCTGTGCCAGGGCGGGGCCCAAGAGACACGTACGGCTAATCACCATATCCCCGGTCTTTTGAGGCCTCTGCGGTAGAATTTACGGGTTAGCAAACCCGAATCTAAGTCGGTCCGAGGGCCGTTTTTCAGTGGAGCTAACCCGAATGGGAAGAAACTTAATATGTCTGAAGAAAAAAGAAAATATGATGCCGGCGATATCCAGGTTCTCGAAGGACTTGAGGCGGTCCGAAAAAGACCGGGTATGTACATCGGCTCCACAGGCCCCAGGGGCCTTCACCATCTTGTCTATGAGATAGTCGACAACTCTGTTGATGAGGCACTCGCTGGTCACTGCGACAACATAGACGTCACAATCACCAAAGAAGGCTCGATTAGAGTCAGCGACAACGGTCGAGGAATTCCCGTTGATCTCCACCCAGTTGAGAAAAAGCCGGCCGTTGAGGTAGTTCTTACCGTTTTGCACGCCGGTGGCAAGTTTGGAGGCGGCGGCTACGCGGTCTCGGGTGGACTGCACGGTGTGGGCGCTTCTGTAGTAAACGCCCTGTCTTCAACCTTGTCGGTGGAGGTTCACCGCGGCGGAGATATCTGGACCCAGAGCTACACAGTAGGTGTTCCCGACCAGCCGCTGAAGAAGGCCGGCAAGACCGATAAAACTGGCACCACAATCTTCTTCACCCCCAGCGCGGAGATTTTTGAAACCGTCGAGTTTGACTACGAGACCCTGCGGCAACGATTCCAACAGATGTGTTTCCTCAATAAAGGTCTCAAGATCAATCTGGTTGATGAGCGCAGCGGTAAGAACGACAGTTACCTCTACGAGCGCGGACTCATCGACTACGTGGAGTACCTGAACTCGGCAAAGAAGGTCGAGGTTGTTCACGACGAGGTCATCTCAATCGAAAACGAGACCAAAGAAAAGAACATGTCCGTTGAGATCGCGATGCAGTGGACCAACGGCTACAACGAAGGTGTCCACACCTACGCAAACACAATCAACACCCACGAGGGTGGAACTCACGAAGAGGGTTTCCGCACCGCCATCACATCACTTCTCAATAAGTACGCCCGTGACAAGGGTCAGCTGAAGGAAAAGGACGAGAACCTCACCGGTGACGATGTCCGAGAGGGCCTAACTGCGGTTATCTCCGTCAAGCTAACCGAGCCTCAGTTTGAGGGCCAGACCAAGACCAAGCTCGGGAACACCGAGGCCAAGACATTTGTGCAGCGCGTCGTCAACGATCAGCTTGGTGACTGGCTTGAGCGAAACCCAGCTCAGGCAAAGGAAATCATCCGAAAGGCGATTCAGGCCGCGGCCGCAAGGCTCGCAGCCCGAAAGGCAAGAGAGGCCACCAGACGCAAGGGTCTTCTGGAGTCAGGAGGCATGCCAGGAAAGCTCAGAGACTGCTCCTCTAGGGACCCGGAAGTTTCCGAGATTTACATTGTTGAGGGAGACTCTGCCGGGGGCTCCGCGGTTCGAGGCCGAGACCCTGAAACCCAAGCAATTCTTCCGCTCCGCGGCAAGATCTTGAATGTTGAAAAGGCAAGGCTCGATAGGGCGCTTGCAAACACCGAGGTGCAGGCGCTGATAACCGCCTTTGGAACCGGAATCGGTGAGGACTTCGATGTTTCGAAGATTAGGTATCACAAGTGCATCCTGATGGCCGATGCTGACGTTGACGGCCAGCACATCCGCACCCTGCTACTGACCCTTCTCTTCAGGTACATGAGGCCTCTGATCGAGCACGGCTACGTATACATGGCGCAGCCACCGCTCTTCCGCATCAAGTGGTCGAACGCCGAGCATGAATATGTGTTCTCAGACCAGGAGCGCGACGAAAAGATTGCTCTGGGGCAAAAAGAGGGCAAGAAGCTACCGAAGGAAAATTCGATCCAGCGCTACAAGGGTCTAGGTGAAATGGACTACGACGAGCTCTGGGAGACAACCATGAACCCGGCCACCAGAACCTTGCTACAGGTGACCCTGGAAGACGCGGCGCTCGCGGATGAGATCTTCTCAACCCTGATGGGTGAGGACGTCGAGAGCCGAAGAAGCTTTATTCAGAAAAACGCCAAAGACGTCCGGTTCCTGGACATCTAGGCAGGAGAGATAAATGTCAGATAACCAGCTAGACAAAATAGAGCAGATCGACCTCCAGGTCGAGATGCAGCGAAGCTACCTCGACTACGCCATGAGCGTCATCGTGGGTAGGGCACTGCCGGACGTCAGAGATGGCCTAAAGCCGGTTCACCGCAGGGTGCTCTATGCGATGTATGACGGTGGCTACCGACCAGACAAGCAGTTCTCCAAGTGCTCAAGGGTTGTGGGCGATGTCATGGGACAATTCCACCCTCACGGTGATAGTGCCATCTACGACACTCTGGTGCGCCTGGTCCAAGACTGGAACCTTCGTTATCCGTTGGTTTGGGGCCAGGGTAACTTCGGCTCACCAGGAAACGATCCCGCCGCCGCTCCAAGGTATACCGAGTGCAAGATGGCACCGCTTGCCATGGAGATGGTTCGTGACATCGACGAGGAGACCGTCGACTTTCAAGACAACTATGACGGTAGAACCCAAGAGCCCACCATTTTGCCTTCGAGGTTCCCGAACCTACTTGTAAACGGCTCAATTGGTATCGCTGTTGGTATGGCTACCAACATCCCTCCTCACAACCTCCGTGAGGTTGCCGAGGCGGCCAAGTTCTCCCTCGAGCACCCCGAACTATCCGGTGAGGCCCTCGTTGAGGAACTGATCAAGATTGTGAAGGGACCTGACTTCCCAACCGGCGCTCAGATTCTGGGCCGCAGAGGCATCGAGGATGCCTACCGCACCGGCCGCGGATCCATCACCATGCGCGCAGTCGTGAACGTCGAAGAAGTCCAGGGCCGCACCTGCCTAGTCGTGACAGAGCTTCCCTACCAGGTAAACCCAGACAACCTCGCTCTCAAGATCGCCGAGCTTGTCAAGGACGGCAAGCTCACCGGAATCGCAGACATCCGTGATGAGACTTCGGGTAGAACGGGTCAGAGGCTAGTTATCGTCCTTAAGAAGGATGCTGTTGCCAGGGTCGTCCTCAACAACCTCTATAAGTACACACAGCTGCAGGAAAACTTTGGCGCCAACATGTTGGCTCTGGTGGATGGTGTGCCAAGAACCCTTTCCTTGGATGGCTTTATCTCTAACTGGATCACCCACCAGATCGCGATCATCGTTCGTCGCACCCAGTTCAGGCTCAAAAAGGCCGAGGAGCGTGCCCACATTCTGCGCGGCTACCTCAAGGCCCTAGATGCCCTCGACGAGGTCATTGCTCTGATTCGCAAGAGCCAGACGGTTGAGGATGCAAGAGACGGTTTGATCAAGCTGCTCAAGATCGATGAGCTGCAGGCAAGGGCAATCCTTAACATGCAGCTTCGTCAGCTAGCAGCCCTGGAGCGTCAAAAGATCATCGACGAGGCAGCTGAACTCGAGAAAGAGATCAAGGGCTACCAGAAGATCATCAAGGACGAGTCGTTGCAGCGAAAGATTGTTGGCGAAGAGCTTGACGAAATCGTCTCCAAGTACGGTGACGATCGCCGCAGCGAGATTCTCATGGGCTTCGACGGGGATGTGACAGTTGAGGATCTAATTCCGGAAGAGGAGATGGTGGTTACCCTCACCTCTGGCGGCTACATCAAGCGCACCCGTTCCAGCAACTATCGCATCCAGCATCGTGGAGGTAAGGGAGTGAGGGGCGCAAGCCTCAGGGCCGACGACGTCGTTCAAAACTTCATTGTCTCGACCACGCACCACTGGCTGATGTTCTTCACCAATACCGGAAGGGTCTACCGCTCTAAGGTCTATGAGATTCAAGAGGCCGGTAGAGACGCCAAGGGTCAGCACGTTGCAAACCTGTTGGCTCTTCAGCCAGATGAGCGGGTTGTGGAGGTAATTGACCTCAAGGATTACCAGCAGTCGCCGTATCTAGTACTTGCAACCAGAAGCGGGCTAGTCAAGAAGACCTCGCTGGAGCTTTATGACACCGCCCGCACAGGAGGCATCATCGCCATCAAGCTCCGCGAGGGCGACGAGCTAGTAAACGCGATGTTGGTTAATGAGGAGAACTACCTGCTGCTAGTCAGCCGCAAGGGCATGTCAATCTGCTTCAAGGCCGACAATGCAACGCTAAGGCCAATGGGTCGCGACACCTCTGGTGTCGTGGGCATGAAGTTCCGAAAGGACGACGAGCTGCTCTCTGCCAGTGTGATTGGCAGCGCCGGTTTTGTTTTTGTTGTCACCGAGGGTGGCTATGCCAAGCGCACGGCATCCGAGCAATACCGAGTTCAGAACCGCGGTGGCTTGGGCATCAAGGTCGCGAAGCTTGACGAAAAGCGCGGCGATCTAGTTGGCTCGCTAATCGTTGAAGAGAATGACGAGGTGCTTGTTGTTCTTGCCTCGGGCAAAGTGATTCGAACCAACGCCAGCGAGGTCCCCGCCAAAGGTAGGGACACGATGGGTGTAGTGTTTGCTAGATTCGAAGAAGGGGACTCGGTGCTCTCGCTGGCCAAAAACAGCGAGCGAAACCTAGAGTCAAACGAAGAAGGAGCCGAAGTTGGCGAGCCTGTTCAATCGGAGCAATAAGCCCAAAGAGGCACGAAAGCAGATTCGCCTCAAGCTACGGGTGATTGACGTTTGGTCTGCCACAAAGGTTGGATTCTTTGTGGCGATAGCCGCCGGCATTGCAATCATCGTGGGAGCCTGGCTGATCTGGTCAGTCCTTGCAAACTCAGGAGTATTCTCGGCGGTTGGTGGATTGCTTTCCTCGGTTCTCGGAGAGGCAAATGCCTTCAACCTCGAGGACGAGTTCTCTTTTGACAATGTTATGTCAACTGCTTTGACTCTTGCGCTATTGAATTTGGTGATAACAACGGCCCTTGCGGCAATTTATGCCTTAATCTTCAACCTGATCTCAAAGCTGGTTGGGGGCATCTCTCTAACCTTCACCAATAACTAATCCTTTTTAGGGTTTGTTAGCTTGGGGAATCTTTAGTAATGTTGTGATGCTCTACGGGCCTATAGCTCAGGTGGTTAGAGCGCTTCACTGATAATGAAGAGGTCGGAGGTTCAAGTCCTCCTAGGCCCACGGTGAGCACTTTCCACTTGGGGAGGCTCGCTTTGGGGACTTAGCTCAGTTGGTAGAGCACCTGCTTTGCAAGCAGGGGGTCAGGGGTTCGACCCCCCTAGTCTCCACAAAAAAGACCCTCCCAGAAACGGGAGGGTCTTTTTCTTTTGCCCAACGGCGACTGTTTGTCCATGCCTATGGCCAGAGCTGTGGATTTAGTTTTGGGATTTGCGATTTCTGTAACAAGAGAAATTTCTACTTACCTACCCTCTTTTCCCTAATTGAGAGAAAAAATACAGCGAGGGTAACAAGTCCGATAACCCACGAAAGTGACCCTGGAGGTGCGTCTCCTAGAACTAGAGGCTTATAGAGCCCCACAACCAACCTAAGAATGTTTTCAAGAGCAAGAATTAGCAACATAAGAGGTATAAGGTCTCGCATCCTCATCAGCACAAGTAGGAAAAAGAGCGATAGAACTAATTGCGAAAAGCCCCATTGAGCGAACATCGAAACGATGTTGTTTGCAGCCTCAGCTGAATAAGTACTCAGCGGAATACCAGCGATAGATTCAGCGCCGCCATCCTCACTAAATATGTGCTCCAGACTTCGAAACATGTTGAAACCAAAGAGTAGCCAGGCGAAAATCAGGACAAATTTATTTGGATTCTTATTGTCTATAGATTCAGGAAATAATTTCTTCATGAAAGTGAGCCAAGCACGTCAAGCTGAGAAGTTCCTATGCACCCGATTTGCACTGCATAAGCACACAGCAACGTTGCAAATAGAGGGCCATCGAGACCTAATAAAGCAGAGTTTGATTTTGTCCTGCAGAACAGCAGGACACACCCTTTCAGGGCCAAAAACAGTCTGATTTATAGTCTGATTTCACACAACACGAGGCCAAAACCATTGGTTTGGCGGGCCAAATAGACCCCCCTAGTCTCCACAAAGCAAAACCCCTCCTTCGGGAGGGGTTTTCTTTTACCCGTTTAAGCTCAAATAGGCCATTACTGTTACGACAAGAATCCCAGAGATCAAAAGGAACTGATGGGCCCTGTCTTTCCATAGCAAGCTAGCCCTTGCATGAAGGAAGAAGTAGGGCTTGGAGGTTGCTTTTGTTGCCCCACCCCAGATCATGTAAAGGCCAATTGCTAGACCCAGAAGGTAAACAGCGCTCAATTTGGCTCCCTAATTCCTTAGCTTCGAGACTTTGCAATCATTTCGTTCAGCTCGAGACGCTCAGCCTGCCAAGAGTTGATTGGGTGATCAGATGGATACCCAAGGCTCATGCCACAAACCAGTGCGTACTGTTCCGGCACATCAAACTCCGCCTTGATGATGTCGGGGTAGTTACCTAGGTAGCCCTGCGCACAAGTCCCAAGCCCCTTTGCCTTTGCCGAGAGCATGGCTGCTTCCATGAAAAGCCCCAGATCCAGTGTCCCAAAGTGATCTAGGCCTTTGTGGGTGAAGAAGAACAGAGCAACCGGTGCCCCAAAGAACTCATAGTTTCTCTCCATGAACCGAAACCGCGACTCTTTGTCTGCTCTGTCTATTCCAAGGGTCTCATAAATGCCCTTGCCCACCCGCTGGCTTCTCTCAATTAGGCCTGGCGGGTAGGGGATTTCGTGGGTGAAGTCGGGGTTCATGCCCATGCCGGGCTCATCTCTTTTTTCCCGAAGCCTCGAGACAAGTGCCTTGCTGATGCGGTCTCTTTGCTCACCCTGGGCGACACCGATCATGAATGGCCGGGTGTTAGACCAGCTAGGAGCGGTCATGCCATCTCGCAGGACCTCATCGAGAACCGACTGATCTATTGGATCTGGCAGGAAGTCCCTTGTTGAACGCCTAGAGCTGGCGAGGGCTGAAAAATCTTGACCGTTTTGCACCCCCGAATGCTAACTGAGAACCCATGAGCTTCGAGGGCGAAGAGCCAGGGTGAGCGAAACAATCTGGAAATCATCGAAAAGTAGACTTTGGCTATGGTCGAAACTTCGTTTGTCTCCGTCGCGCTCATCCTCGCGCTTGCGGTGGCTGCTGGTGCAGTTGCGAAGCTGCTAAGGCAGCCAGTTGTGGTTTCGTTCATCATTGTCGGCATTCTCGCCGGACCCACGGCCTTCAATCTTGTTGAGGGTGCCGAGGAGATAAGACTCTTTGCAAAGTTCGGCATCGCCATTCTGCTGTTTTTGGTTGGGCTAAAGCTTGACTTCCACATGATCCGAAGCACCGGGAAGGTCGCTTTGATTGCGGGACTGTCTCAGGTCGCATTCACTGCGGCAGTTGGCTTTGGCATCGCAATGCTCTTTGGCTTTGAGACAACAACTGCCTTCTATATCGCAGTCGCCCTGACCTTCTCCTCGACAATCATCATTATTAAGCTCATCGGCGACAAGCGAGAGCTCGATACCCTCTACGGCCGAATCGCGGTTGGAATCCTGATCGTCCAAGACATTCTGGTTGTTGTGGCGATGGTGGTGATTGTGACCATCGGCACCCCTGGTCAAGGGTCGCCAGTCAATGACCTGATAGTCACGCTTGCCTCTAGTGCGGTGTTCCTGGGCGTAATCGCCTTTGCTTCGAGGTTTGTGCTCGAGAAGGTTTTGGATTGGATCGCCAAGAGCCCAGAGCTAGCACTTTTGTTTGGGGTTGCCTGGGCAATTGTTCTAGCCGCAATTAGCACCCTCATCGGACTCAGTATGGAGATAGGTGCTTTTGTCGCTGGTGTCTCGCTTGCATCAACTGCCTATCGCGAAAGCCTCGGCGCTCGCATGGTTTCGCTCAGGGATGTCATGCTGCTGTTCTTCTTCATTGAGCTCGGCGCATCGCTGACATTTGCTGACGCTCTTGGGCAGCTGGTTCCTGCGATTGTGCTTTCGATATTTGTGCTCGTAGGTAAGCCGCTAATTGTCTTCGCAATCATGGGCTGGATGGGTTACCGCTCAATCACCTCCTTCCGAACGGGTGTTGCCCTCGCTCAAATCTCTGAGTTCTCGCTCATTTTGATTGCGCTTGGCTTTTCTTTGGGCCAGGTCAACTCTGCGGTCTTGAGCCTGGTTACCTTGGTTGCGGTATTCACCATCACCGTCTCCAGCTACTTCATCCTCTACACCGACAGGCTGTTTCCGAAGTTCCAAAAGTTCATGCAGCTGTTTGAGCGCAATAAGACAGAGGCGGTGGATGAGGAGAGCCAAAGTCTGAACTTTGACGCCATTGTTATCGGCACCGGCCGTTTTGGATCTGAGGTGGTTTCCGGGTTGATCTCTTCGGGCTCATCGGTTTTGGCCGTGGACTTGGATCCAGATGCTTTAGCTCGCGCAAGGGACCTTGGGGCTGAGACCCTCTTTGGGGACGTTGGGGACCCGGACTTTGCCAAGATGCTTCCGATTCATCAGACCGAGACTTTGATCTGCACAGCCCCTGATAGGTCAACGAACGCTCTTTTACTTGGCAGCCTAAAGTCTCTCGGCTACGAGGGAAAGGTTTATCTGACCGCTCTTGATAACCAAACCGCCGAGATGTTCGCCAAAGAGGACAGCGTGACAACAATTAGGCCGCTGAAGATGGCCGCCAACCGAATCGTGAAGGCTCTGAGGGAAGACTAGGTGGAGGACCTCGCAACCTTTCTGGCCTACTTTTTTATTGGCCTTGGTTTTGTCTCGCTTCTAAACATTGCGTTGGCGATCCTTGCTCGGATTGGAAAGATTCGAATCTGGGTCGGGCACATCTCGAACACCGTCGTCGGACTGATAGCCATTTGGTGCATTTCGATTGCGTGGGCGCTGGCGATTTTTCCGCTTATTTCACTGGCAGTGGCGTCAATTACCCTGACGCTGCCCAGAAGAGCTCAGTAGCGTTCGTCTCGAACGACCTCAACCTGGCTCACCCAGCAGCTGAGTGCGTAGAAGGGGAAATAGTCCTTCTCAAGTTTTTCGAGAATAACCTCGAGAACATCATTGCTGACCACCGATTCAACCCTCACGTTCCCACCGTCAACGTCCGAGGCCCGCTGGTCCCGAGGGCCGGTGCCATGGGCGAGAGTTGAGGTGAAGCCCTTTGCGCCACACGCTCGCAGATCCCCCTCAAGCCTTCTTGCAAGGGCGGCTTCAATGACAATGGTCACGAGCTTGCGCTGTTTCATGATCATCAGATGACCCCCTCCAGAAATTGACTGATAGCAAGCATTGCAGGAATTCCCAGCGTTAGGTTGAACGGAAATGTAATGCCAAGGGAGGCAGAGAGATAAATGCCTGGTGAGGCCTCGGGAAGTGCGAGCCTTACAGCAGCAGGGGCTGCGATGTAGGAGGAGCTGGCGGCGATAACTCCCAGAGCAGCACTACCACCCACGCTCATCCCTGAAAGGTGTCCTGTGATTACCCCAAGCGAACCCGATAAGAGCGGAAAGAGGATAGCGAAGATCACCAGGCCTAAACCTCCCTGGCGGATGTCCTTGATGCGCTTTCCTGCAACGATTCCGAGCTCGAGCAAGAACAGTGTCAGAACGCCTGGGAATAAAGCTCCGAAGAAGAACTCGATCTGGGAGTAGCCCCCAACCCCCATGGCGACACCCATCAAGACTCCACCAACTAGCAGCAGAATCGATTTACCGGTCAGGACCTCTCGCATGGACTCGCCCCAGCTGACCTCGCGCTTGAGTCCTCGAGCCGCAAGGGCTAGACCAATGATGATGCCAGGGATCTCTAACACCGCAAGCAGAGTGTTCACATAGCCCTCGACGTAGAGCTGGAGCGAGTCCAAAAACAAAAGCCCCGCCGTGAAGGTGACAAGAGACGTTGAGCCATAGTGCGCCGCGAGGGCTCCTCGGTTGATGGCATCGAGTTTGGTTAGTGCAGCAAGTGCAAAGAAAGCAATTGCAGGGACTACCGCCCCCAGAACCAGAGCCCCGAGCAGGGGAAGCGCTACCTCCTGAACGCTTGATTGACTCAGCGCCACCCCACCTTTGATTCCAATTCCGAGAAGGAGGTATATCGAAAGCGTCTGATAAACCGCATCCGGAAGTCGCAAATCAGACCGCACGACCGTGGCCAAAATCCCCAAAACAAAAGCCAGAACCGGGGCCGAGGTCAGATTTGCAAGAGCAATTTCTAGACCACCCACTAGACACCTACGCTTCCGAGTGAGCTAACCAGATCGCCGACGGTCCGGTTCGAGCTTGTGGTGTGGCGCAGTTTTGATTGGAGGTTTATTTCGTAGTGGTTGTTTCGGCCAGATTTGGTCTTTGTCAGGTAACCCCCGACCTCAAGGTCTTTGAGGATGTTCACGATAGATCTTGTTGTGACACCGGTTATTTCTGAAAGCTCGTCTATTTTCACGTCTGGATTACGGCTGATTGCCAGCAGCACGTGCCCATGGTGAGAGATGAAGGTCCAGTCGGTCATTTGCTACCTAACTTCAAGGTTCCAGCCAAACATACACTAGAAAGATAATTCTAGAAAATCATTTCGTATAAATACCACATGTTTCAGTCAAGGGCATCTAGACAATTTTCTCCAGTTTGGCCGGCTACTCATCTATCCTTGGAGTCATGGAGATCTCAGCGGAGTGTGAACGCAAGGCGGGACTTTGGGAAGTCCGTGTCCCGGAGCTGGGTGACCTAATCATCTCGTCCAAGCGACTCGACAGTGCGACCGAGCAAATCAAGGACCTCGTGCATGAAAATCAGGGTGTAGAGCGCTGCGACATCATCGTGAAGATCGAAACGTCTATGCCGGGCATTGTTTGTGACCTCGAGGCTGCCCAGGAAAAAATGCTTGAATCACGACGCCTGCAAGAGCAGGCATCTAGGGAGATTCGAGAGATTGTCGCAAGACTCAGGTCCGAGGGGCTGAGCATGCGCGACATTGGAGTTTTGCTACAAATCTCGCCGCAGCGGGTGGCGCAGCTCACCGAGAGCGTTTAGCCTCATTGTCGTGTCACAGAAAATAACCACTGAGCAGCGCGGCCACGTTTTCCTAATCGGCTTCAATCGTGCCGAAAAGATGAATGCGGCTGACGAAGAGCTTTTGCACCAACTCTCCCTTGCCTATGGTGAGCTGGACAGAAACAAAGACCTTCGCGTTGGGGTTGTCTTCGCCCACGGAGATCACTTCACCGCGGGCCTAGATCTCTTTGATGTTGGACCAAAGATGCAAAAGGGCAAGCTACAAATGGTTCCCGAGGGCGGACTGGATCCCTGGGGCATTTCCACAAAGCAGGTAAGTAAGCCGGTGGTGATGGCAACACGTGGCACCTGCTACACCCTCGGGGTCGAGCTGGCCCTGGCGAGCGATGTGGTTATTGCCGCAAGCGATTCAAAGTTTGGTCAGCTAGAGGTGTCTCGAGCGATTCTGCCATTTGGCGGGGGAACAATAAGGCTACCTCAGGTCGCCGGTCACGCTCGCGCCATGCGCTATCTACTCACTGGCGATAGGTGGGGGGCGGAAGAGGCGCTGGCAATGAACATGATTAACGAAATTGTTGAACCAGGACAAGAACTCGATCGGGCCATCGAACTAGCCGAGCGGATAGCCGAGCAGGCACCGCTGGCGGTCCAGGCAACCTTGGAATCTGCGAGAGCATCGGACAAAGAGGCAGAGAAGGCAAACCTCTTCCCAAGGCTCGCAAAACTCATGGGAACCAAAGACGTAAAGCGGGGAATGAAGGCTTTTGTCACTAAGAAGCAAGCAAAGTTCAAAGGTGATTGATTAGATAATCCATCTAAAATCACAAAGACAATTTGTAGCTTTCATACAACACCAATAGCGCCGTCCCAACGCCTGTTTGTGAGCTCTCACGAATTTTCCGACACCCCCTTTGAGTCCTTAGTTTTCAGGGGTTGACTATCTGTCGGAGGACAGAAATGAATCTCAACGAAGACATTCAATTAGACGTTGCCGAAGTAGGAGAGAAGATCCTAGGCAGGTGGGCTGAAATCCGCCGCCACACCCGCAGCGTCATAGTCGAAAAGGAACTTTTCAAGCCGAGCGGCGCAGCAATGGACAAGCACCGCGACTGGACCTTGAAAGCACTAAAGACTCTGGTCAAAGAGGGAGCAACACAATACGGCTTCCCAGAGGAGCTGGGCGGTCAGCGCAATCCAGGCGGCTCCCTTTCGAGTTTCGAGGAGTTGATCCTGGGAGATGCTTCACTGCAAATAAAATTCGGTGTCCAGTGGGGACTGTTTGGATCGGCAATTCTCAATCTGGGCACCGAGCACCACCACAAAACCTTCCTACCTGCTGTCACGAGGCTAGACACCCCTGGCTGCTTCGCAATGACCGAGACCGGGCACGGCTCAGACGTTGCATCTATTGGAACGACCGCTACCTATGACCCAGCCAGCGAAGAGTTTGTAATTCACACGCCAGACCGCCACAGCTATAAGGACTACATCGGAAATGCGGCACTCCATGGCGAGGCGGCCGTAGTTTTCGCGCAGCTTTACACCGAAGGCGAGAACCAAGGTGTTCACGCCTTCTATGTCCCACTTCGCAAGCGAGGAAGACTCTTGCCTGGAGTGGGAGCAGAGGATGACGGTCTCAAGGGCGGCCTCAACGGCATCGACAATGGCCGACTGCACTTCAATCAGGTGAGAATTCCCAGGACCAACCTTCTAAACCGCTACGCAGATGTAATGCCAGATGGCACCTACACCTCAAGCATTGAGAACAGGGGCAGAAGATTCTTCACCCAGCTGGGCGCCTTGGTTCAGGGAAGGGTCTCACTCACCGGAGCCGTGACCAACGCTCAGAAGCTAGCTCTAGATATTGCCGTGAGGTATTCGCTTGCCCGTAAGCAGTTCCCCGGAGCCGAGGGCGAAGAAACGACATTGATGGATTACGGTCGTCACCAACGCAGGCTCATCCCTCTTATTGCTCGCACCTACGCCCAGATCTTCACTCATCAGGAGATGCTGAACCAGTATCACGCGGTATTCACGGGTCAAAATGACACCGACGAGTCCCGTTCCGATCTCGAGACTGTCTCGGCTGCAGCCAAAGCCCTGAGCTCTTGGTATTCGCTTACCACCGTGCAGGAGTGCCGCGAGGCATGTGGTGGTCAGGGGTTCATGGATGAGCACAGGCTCACCGGGCTCAGGGCCGACCTAGATGTCTATGTCACTTTCGAAGGCGACAACAACGTCATGCTGCAGCTTGTCGCCAAGCGCCTTCTTGCCGACTACGCCAAAGCCTTCAAGTCGCCAGACTTCGGAACTCTCGCGCAGTATGTCGCGGGACAGTTTGGCGAGGCGACAATCAACCGCGGCGGCCTGCGGGGTCTGGCTCAGAACATCGTCGACTTCGGTTCCACCGCTCGCTCGGTTGGCTATGTAAAAGAGGAGGAGCACCAGCACCAGCTACTCACCGACCGCGTCCACACCATGGTTGCCTCAATTGCAAACAAGCTCAAGGCAGCAGGCAGCGACAAGGCTAAGCAGGCGGAGCTCTTTAACCGCTATCAGAATGACCTGATCAAGGCGGCTAAAGCGCACGCGGAACTGATTATGTGGGAGGCGTTCACCTCTGCCCTAAAGACCATAGAGGACGAAGACTCGCTCAAGATCCTGACCTGGCTCAGAGACCTCTATGGCTTTACCCTCCTGGAAGACAATCTGGATTGGTACCTAATCAATGGCCGGCTTTCGGGCGGCAGGGCTGAGGCAATTACCGAATATATCGATACGAGATTGCTGCCAAGGCTGAGGCCCCATGTCGAGAGCCTGGTCGATGCTTTTGAGCTATCACCAGAGCTTGTTAGAACAACCCTTGCCCGCGATGAGGCCGCTAGGCAGGCAAGCCGCAAAAACCTAGTGAGGAACTAATGCAAAGCCAAGATGTCTACTTCATTGACGGGGTCAGAACCCCATTCGGCAAGGCCGGAGAAAAGGGTGTCTACTGGAAGACTCGCGCTGATGACCTGGTGGTCAAGACCATCATCGGACTTCTCGAGCGCCACCCCGACCTGCCGAAAGAGTCAATCGATGACGTAGCAATTGCTGCTGCCACTCAGTATGGCGATCAGGGGCTTCAGATTGGTCGTTCCGCAAGCATCCTCGCTGGTCTTCCGCTGTCAGTCCCCGGATACTCGATTGATAGGTGGTGTGCGGGGGCAATGACCTCTGTCACCACAACCGGAAGCGCGATCGGGATTGGAGCCTACGACATCGCACTCGCGGGTGGCGTTGAGCACATGGGCCACCACCCCATGGGTGAGGGCGCAGATCCCAACCCAAGATTCCTTGCCGAGAAGCTAGTTGACCCAAGCGCGATGAACATGGGCAACACCGCCGAGAAGATTCACGACCGCTTCCCCCACCTGACCAAAGAGCGTTCAGATGCGTTCGCCGTCGGCAGTCAAAAGAAAGCCGCAAAAGCCTACGAAGAGGGCAAAATTCAAAAGGATCTAATCCCAGTCTCCGCGGCTAGCGATGAGGGTTGGAGCCTGGTCACAACCGACGAGCTGCTCAGGCCAGACTCAACAGTTGAGGGCATGAAAGATCTAAAGACACCATTCAGGCCCCATGGCAAGGTGACGGCAGGAAATGCCTCGCCTTTGACCGATGGAGCAACCATGTCGCTGATCGCAGGCGAGGCGGCTGTCAGGAAGCACGGACTAAAGCCAAAGATGAAGATGCTCAGCTTTGCTTTTGCGGGTGTTGAGCCGGAGATCATGGGCATCGGCCCGATACCGGCAACAGAGAAGGCTCTCGAGAAGGCCGGTCTCAAGATTGAAGACATAGGTCTTATTGAGATCAACGAGGCATTTGCGATCCAGGTGCTGAGCTTCCTGGATCACTTCGGTATTTCAGATGATGACCCAAGGGTGAACCCCTGGGGCGGCGCAATTGCCATGGGCCACCCCCTAGCCTCGTCGGGTGTCAGGCTGATGAACCAGCTGGCAAGGCACTTCGAAGACAACCCAGAGGTTCGCTATGGAATGACGACGATGTGCATTGGCCTGGGAATGGGCGGCACTGTCATCTGGGAAAACTCAAACTACAAGGGCTAATCATGGATAAGTACGCACCACTTCTGGAAGCTGACGACGAGGTCGTAACTCACTCCTACGTATCCGACGTCAAAATGCCATCGGGCAGAACCATTGCCCTGATTACGCTGGACAACGGCAAGGACCACACCAGGCCAAACACCCTGGGACCTCAGACCCTGCTGCAGTTTGCCGAGAAGCTCGATGAGCTAAAGGAGCGGGCAAAAAACAAGGAGATTCACGGGGTTGCTGTAACGGGCAAGCCTTACTACCTAGCAGCTGGGGCCGACCTCTCCCACGTTCAAGACATCAGGGAGCGCAAGATCGGCAGGCTCATCGCGGAGCTTGGCCACTATTCGCTGGGAAAGCTAGATGAGCTCGGAGTGCCAAGCTTTGTGTTCATTAACGGATTGGCTCTTGGTGGTGGTCTGGAAATCGCTCTGAACGCCAACTACCGAACCATAAACGAGACTGCACCAGCAGTCGCATTGCCTGAGGTGTTCATTGGTTTAATCCCAGGTTGGGGAGGGGCATACCTACTCCCCAATTTGATTGGCATTCGTAACTCGTTGAAGGTAATTCTTGAGAACCCACTAAAGCAAAATCGCATGCTGAAACCCCAGGAAGTCCTGGAGCTCGGCATTGCGGACAAGATGTTTGGTTCCGCGAGGTTCCTAGAGGAGTCGCTTGCCTGGGCCGATGAGGTAATCGGCGGCAAGAAGGTCAAGCGTAAGAACGAGCCGGGAGCCGTTGAGAAGGCCACCATGTGGGGACCTGCGGTTTCCATCGCCCGCTCAACCGTCGAGGAGAAGCTCGGCAAGGTTCCGCTCTCTCCCTATATGGCGCTGGACCTGATTGCGGCAGCAAAGAGCGGCAGCAAAGAAGCCGCTTTCAAGCGAGAGGACGATGCAATTGAGGAGCTCATCGCATCGGATCAGTTCCGGGCCTCAATCTACGCATTCAACCTTGTTCAAAAGCACGCAAAGAAGCCAAGTGGCGCTCCTGACAAGACCCTTGCCCGGAAAGTCAGCAAGGTGGGAGTCCTAGGTGCCGGCCTTATGGCTTCACAGTTCGCACTGCTGTTCCTGCGCCGGCTTGAGGTCCCAGTAGTCATCACCGATGTCTCGCAGGAGCGCATTGATAAAGGCATTGAATACATCACCACGGAGCTAGACAAACTCGTCGAAAAAGGCCGCCTTAGCCAGGACAACCGAAACCGCTACGTGGGTAACCTCTCAGGCTCCTTGGATTACGCGGCCTTTGCTGATTGCGACTGGGTCATCGAGGCAGTTTTCGAGGAGTTGAAGATCAAGCAGGAGGTCTTCTCCAAGATCGAGGAGGTTGTCAGCGATGAGTGCATCCTCGCAACAAACACTTCTTCGCTCTCGGTGGATGCCATGGCAAAGAGCCTCAAGCATCCTGAGCGCTTGGTCGGCTTTCACTTCTTCAACCCAGTAGCCGTGATGCCGCTAGTTGAGGTTGTGAGGGCAAAGAAGAGCTCGGACGAGACCGTTGCCACGGCAATGGAGTTGGCTAAAAACCTCAAGAAGACCGCGGTCATCACCTCTGACTCGGCAGGGTTTGTTGTGAATCGCCTCCTTGGCTACCTGCTAGGCGAGGCAATGCGAGCCGTTGATGAGGGCGCAAGCTTCGAGGAAGTTGCCTCCGCAATCGCCCCGCTCGGTTTGCCAATGAACCCGTTCGATTTGCTCGAACTGGTCGGGCTAAAGGTTGGAGCACATGTGCTCGATTCCATGCATGCCTTCAATAGCGAGCGCTTCTACGCCAGCGAGAACCTTCATAAGCTCGCCGATTACGGCAAGCTTTTGGAGCGTGATGCTAAGGGCAAGATCAAGGGATATGACAAGAAGGCAGTCGAGATTGTCTCGGGTGGAACCAAAGCTAGAACCGCTGGTGAGATTTTTGAGTCGGTCCAGGTTGGCCTAGCCAAGGAAGTCAAACTGATGCTTGAGGAGAAGGTGGTGCAAACGCCTCAGGACATCGATCTCTGCATGATCATGGGCGCGGCCTGGCCCTTCCACCTAGGTGGCATCACGCCATACCTAGACAGGAGTGGCGCTAGCGAAAAGGCCTTCAAGGGCACTTTCCATGATCCGATGATTATTGGAGTCAGAGACTAAACAGGCTCAGCGCCAATCTGCCTGCAGATCTCGGCTGCTATCTCTATACCCGCAACGACTTCGCTAGCGGGGTGAACCTCAGACTCTACGCGTCCCTCAGATACATACTTGGCAAACCAGGTCGCTTGGTAACTGAGGCCCTCATGGCCTCGAATGCCAGTTTCATCAAACCAGGCTTGTTCTTTGAAGTAGAGCTCTTTATCTCGCACTTTGATGCCGGATGGAACAAAGAAGGGCTCTTCCACGACCACCACGCCGTTTTCGAAGGAGCAGCTTGCGGTTGTAGGGAGAGTCGCAATGCCTGAGGCCGTTACCTGTGCCCTCGCGCCGGACTCGTATTCGAATACGGAGTGGCTTTCGGCATCTAGTCCGCTCTCATGCAGAGTACCTATTGCAGTGATGTTTGTTGGGTTCCCTAGGAACTGCTGCGACATTGCAATTGGGTAGATGCCCATGTCGTAGATGATGCTCCCGCCACCTTTTTGCCAGAGCCTTGAGATGTGGCGGTTATCAACGGAGAAGTTCGCGGCGAATAACTGAGGCGCCCCTAGAGAGCCCTCGGCAAGGAGTTTACGAATGACAGTTGACTGCGGCAGATACCTCGTCCACATCGCCTCCATGGCCATGAGTCCCTTTGAGGCAGCAAGCTTAAAGATCTCCCTTGCGTGCTCGGGTAGGACCGTAATCGGTTTCTCGACCAGCACGTGTTTCCCCGCATTCAATGCCAGCATTGCGTGCTCAAAGTGCTCGTATTGCCAACTAGCTATGTAGACGGCGTCTATGTTGTCGCTCTCGACCAGAGAACGATAATCCGCGTGAGTTTCAGGGATCGAGAACTTTGCTGCGAATTCTTCGGCTCGACCCGAGGTCCTTGACGCAACTGCCTGGAAGCGTTGCTTAGTGTGTTTTTGACAAGCATCTACGAAGACCTCGGCTATTCCTCCCGGACCAAGGACGCCCCAGCGAAGAGCTGGAACCGAGGCTGGATAAATGATTTCTGGCTCAGGAATCTGCATGGCCGAGAGTCTATTGGAGAGTTAGAATTTTGCTCCGTCGCGAGTGTAGTTCAATGGTAGAACTCCAGCTTCCCAAGCTGGTGGCGCGGGTTCGATTCCCGTCACTCGCTCGATTCTTCACGATAACGTTTGTAGCTTGTCTTTGCGGATGAACCAGAATGCCCCAGCTGCAAGCAGACACAGCACCGCTGCAGTTATCCAGGCGATGAGGTAGCTGCCCTGAAGGTCTCGGATAACTCCCGCGTAAGCCGCTGCAATACCTGCTCCAACCATGTGACTCGCAAAGACCCAACCCCAGACAATCCCAGTCTTGGCAAGCCCAAAATACCGTCGGATTAGCTCAATTGTCGGGGGCACGGTTGCGATCCAGTCCAGCCCATAAAAGACAACGAAGAAAATAAGAGGTGGCTCCACCGTTGGGCCCAATACAAAAGGGACACTAAAGAGTGCCAAGCCCCTGAGGCTGTAATAGATAACTAGCAACACCCTAGAGTCGAATCTGTCCGTCAGCCACCCAGAGAGAATTGTCCCGACGAAGTCAAATACGCCCACAACCGCGAGTAAACCGGCTGCGGTCGTGGCCGGCATCCCATGGTCGTGGGCCGCGGGTATGAAGTGTGCGCCAATCAGTCCGTTGGTTGTCCAACCGCAAACAAAGAAAGTGGCACCTAGGACCCAGAACTGCTTGGTTTTTGCCACTTCAAACAGAACTGAGAAAGTCGCGGCAAAGGTTCGCGGCGACTCGTTGTAGGTATCCGAGTCATCCGTTGCTCCATAAGCCCTTGCCCCAATTTCGCTCGGCCGATTCTTGAAGAGAAGCGCGAAGATTGGAATAACCAATCCAACAAAACCAGCGACTACCAAAGAACCCCACTGCCAGCCAAGGTTTGTTACCAAATTTGCAAGGAGGGGAAGAAAGACAAGCTGGCCGGTTGCGTAGGCTGCAGAGAAAATTCCCGTAACCAAACCTCTGCGTGAAACAAACCAGCGGTTAGCAACTACAGAGGCAAAAACGAGCGCAAGCCCTCCAGTACCAGCACCTACAAATACACCCCAGTAGAGGACAAGCTGCCACAGTTCAGACATGAAAACTGTGAGGAACGTACCCGTTCCTATGAGCGAGAGCGCCACGAGGGCAACCTTCTTCACCGAGTAGCGCTCCATCAAAACGGCGGCGAATGGCGCAGTCAGGCCGTAGAAAAGAAGGTTCAGCGTTACGGCCAGAGAGGTCTCTGATCTAGACCAACCAAATTCCGTTTCAAGCGGTTCGAACATCACTGATGTCGTCGATCTAAATGCGGCAGCCGCAATGAGTGTCAGGAAAGTTACTCCCGCAACTATCCACGCGGGATGCAATCGCCTCAAGAGCTAGCCCTGATTCGTTCGTGAAGCCGACTCGTGAGGCTTAGCTGAGGGCTCGAGAGCGATGAGCCAAAAAAAGTGAAACCTAATCCGCACTCTTTGATGCCAGCGAAGGGCATCAGCGTTTAGCCAGCCAGAGAATAAAACCATCAAGCCAGCGCCTTGGCATGAGATAAAACACGAGCTTCAAAGCCCTAACGTCCCAGCTAGCTGGGTAGTGGGCCCTTGGTCTTGGTGCAGTGGCGGCGCGAAGCATCTTGTTGACCACCTTCTGAGGCCCAGGTGAGATTCGATACATACCGCCGAGCCACTTGTTCACACCCTTCATGACGGTGTCGTACTCGCCCACAGATCTGCCTTCTTTGAGCAGCCCAAAGGCAACAGCGCCAAAGCCAGTCTTTGAGGTGCCAGGCTCGATAGTCGAGACAAAAATTCCGAGCTCTCTTACTTCCTGACGAAGCGCGTTCGCCACAGCTTTCATCGAATGCTTGGTTGCCGCATACCAACCAAGGCCGGCAAGGGAAACATGCGCAACAACTGAGGTGGTAATCAAGATGCGCCCCGAGCGCTGAGATCGCATGTGGGGAAGTGCAGCTCTAATGCAAGCCTCAACACCGAAGACATTGACTGCAAAAATCTGCTGAACCTGCTCGCTGGTCATTTCCTCAACTGTTGAGAAGTTTCCAAAGCCCGCGTTTGCGACGAGGAGGTCAATGCGACCTTCCTTTTTCACCAGGCTGTCAATCGTCGACTTGGTCTTTTTATGGTCAGTTACATCTAACGTGACTGGAACGGCACCAAAACTCTTTGTTGCCTGGACCGCCTTTGAATCTTTGTCAGCCGCGTAGACGATCCAACCGAGCCCAATGAGCTTCTTAGAAAGCTCAAGGCCAAATCCGGAAGCACCTCCGGTAATGAATGCGACTTTGCTCATCCTTGAATCATTTCACCTTTAGGCAGGCCCAACAATAGGAGCACCCAGGTCCATTGACAGCCTTAGCGCTGCTGCAGAGACAAACTGACCGAGCTGATCGGTTTGATCGCCAATTCGCTCTATGGATGCGCCAACGCTGATAGCGGCAACCACCACATTGCTTGAGTCCCTCACGGGAGCGGCCGCGTCGATTATTCCGCTTTGGAACTCGTCGCTGATGACATAACCAAGGTCTCTAACCTCCTGCAGCATCCCCATGAACTGCTTCAGGCTTCTAGCTGGACTCCTGCCGCGCTTGGTCTTGGGGTTGATTGGCTCTGGAGGGTTCGGGAGATCAATGGTCAAGATGGGGAGAGGGTCGTCGAGGGCATGCTCCTGCCACCAAAGCTCAATCTCGGAGTCGGTCAGACCCGCAAGCATCGCCCTACCAGAGGCGGTTATGCCTGCATTCGAGAGGATTCCGTCCCATCCAGAGCGCCTGACTGCGTCGGCGGCAACGACCGTCTTGATAGTTAGCACCCTTCCTCCTCTAAGCACGTTTAGATGAGCGGTCTCTTGAACCTGAGCTACCAACTCCGCAAGCCTCGATTCGGCCTGGAGGGCTAAGTGGGCCTCGCGGGTTCTCATCGAGAGCGAGTAGAACCTGTGACCAAGCGAGTAGCGTCTTGTCTTTGGATCTCTGTCAACCAGGCCGGTAGCGGCAAGAGTGCTAAGCACCCTAGAAACTTGACCCTTATCGCGACCGGTTATTTCTGCTACGCGATTCACTCCCAGTCCACCTTGGGTGAAGGATTCTGCCAGGGATAGCGCCTCAATTACCTCCAGATCCCTGGTCAGTCCGGAGCTGTGAGTGCGCATTCGTCCAACCTAGACCAATTAGTTGACATTTGCACAACTCGATTTAGTAAGGCCTCCTGAGCCCGCTTACCCTTGGGGCAAACCAAAGGAGAGAAGCATGAAGCATTCTAAGAAATTCTCAATGTTGGCGATTGGCGCTGTTGCAGCGTTGGCGCTTTCAGGATGCGCCGCTTCGGAGGAGGCTAGCTCAGGCGGAGCCCTTTCGGAGTTTGACCTATCAGGCGTTTCCGTTGCTGTCGGATCAAAGGACTTCGATGAGCAGCTAATTCTTGGCGAGATGATGGTTGCAGCATTTGAGGCTGCAGGCGCTGAGGTTGACAACAAAGTAAACCTCGGTGGAACCAACGTCGCTCGCGCAGCACTCGAGTCGGGTGAAATCGACATCTACATGGAGTACAACGGCACCGGTTGGACCGTCCACCTAGGACAGTCAGACCCAAGCTTTGACCCAGAGACCCTAACCGCTGGCGTCCGCGAGATGGACCTAGCTGAAAACGGCATTGTCTGGGTTGGTCGTTCGCCGTTCAACAACACCTATGGCTTTGCATCGAGCCCAGAGGTAACAGAGGCAAATGGCGGACCATTCGACCTCAAGTCCATGATGGAGTACGTGCGTGACAACTCTGACGCCGTGGTCTGCATGGAGTCTGAGTTCCCAAGCCGTCCGGATGGACTGATTCTTACCGAGACTCACGCTGGAATTGAGCTGCCAGACAGCCAGCAGCGAATTCTCGACACCGGAATCATCTACACCGAGACCGCCAACAACAACTGCGACTTCGGTGAGGTATTCACCACTGACGGTCGTATCCCAGCTCTTGGCCTGACTCTTGTTCAGGACCCTGGTGTGAACATCGTTTACAACGTCTCCGGAACCATCCGTCAGGACAAGTACAACGAGGCACCTGAGGCATTCGATGGCATCATCGAGGCCGTTCTTGCTCCCCTGAGCAACGAGCGCATGGCTGAGCTAAACGGTTACGTTTCTGCAGAGGGACAGGACCCCGGTGATGTTGCTCGGGAGTACTTGGTCGCTGAGGGACTAATCGACTAGTAGATCGGTGGATTTTCTACTAAGCCTTCTAGAGTTTGCTCTTGCCCGGCAAGAGCAAGTTCTAGAGGCGTTAGCCCAACACACGGGCTATGTGGTTACGGTGCTGGTGACGGCTGGCTTGTTTGCCATCGTCACCGGCATTGTGACCAGACGCAACCAGCTTGCTAGGGAGCTGGCTCTATCCATTGCGTCGGTCTTTTTGACCATTCCATCCCTGGCGCTATTTGTGATTTTTATCCCGCTAGTCGGCTTGGGCTTTGCGCCCTCCTTCATCGCGCTGTTTTTGTATTCACTGCTGCCGATTCTGCGTAACACCATTACTGGATTAGATGGCATTGACCCCGGAGTGCTGGAAAGCGCAAAAGGCATGGGACTGAACCCAGCCCAGGTGTTGCTGAGAGTCGAGTTGCCGCTTGCCTGGCCAGTGATTCTTGCCGGTGTTCGCGTCTCGTCCATGCTGATCGTGGGCATTGCAGCAATTGCAACCCTGGTTGCGGGCGGTGGACTCGGAGACTTCATCAAGAGCGGCCTTGCCAGGCTGCCCCTTCCAAACTCGCTCGAGGCGATTTGGCTGGGCACGATTTTGTGCCTTGTGCTGGCACTAATTATTGACCTCATTCTTCAGGCCGCAAGACTGGCCACAATCTCGAAGGGAATTCGATGAGCGAAGCACTTATTCGTTTGGAGCACGTCAGCAAGAGCTACGGCTCTGGAGCTGAGCCTGCTGTTAGGGATCTGACCCTCGAGGTTGAAAAGGGCGAGGTTCTAGTTCTAGTTGGGCCATCAGGCTGCGGAAAGAGCACGACCCTGCGACTTATCAACCGCCTGATTGAGCCAACCTCCGGAAAAATCATCCTCAACGGTGAGGATGTAACTGATGTTGACCCATCAGAGTTGAGAAGGAAGATCGGCTACGTAATTCAGCAGGTTGGTCTCTTCCCACACCGCACCATTGCCGAGAACATCGCAACGGTTCCGAAGCTCTTGGGCTGGGACAAGGAGAAGATCGAGGCTCGCATTGACGAGATGCTCGAGCTTGTCTCCATGGACCCTGAGACCTATCGCGATCGCTACCCCAAGGAGCTTTCTGGTGGTCAGGCACAACGTGTCGGCGTCGCCAGGGCACTAGCTGCAGACCCAGACGTGCTGCTAATGGACGAGCCGTTTGGCGCAATCGACCCGATTACTCGCGACCGGCTTCAGAATGAGTTTTTGAGGCTGCAACAAGAGCTTAAGAAGACCATCGTCTTTGTTACTCACGATATCGACGAGGCCATCAAGATGGGCAATCGAATTGCGATCTTGCGCGAGGGCAGTGAGATTGCCCAACTAGATACGCCAGAGGCCATCCTCTCCCACCCAGCGGACGAGTTTGTTGAGAGCTTCCTCGGCTCTGGAGCAATCCTGAAGGGCCTGACCCTAAAGAAGGTTAGAGACATCGATCTGCACCAGGTTCCGACGCTTACGGCCCCGGTTGCCAGGGACGAGGCTCTCAAGACCCTGCAGGACTCCCCGGATCTGGTTGCGGTTTTGCTTGATGACAAAGAGCAGCCAACCAGGTGGATTGACGAGAAAGCCCTCAACCGCACATCGCAGCCAATCGAAAAGAGCGGAAGGCCTGTGACCGTGAACCTGCAGCCAGAGGACACCCTTCAGGACGCGCTAACAACGATGCTTCAGTCCTCTGTCGGTATGGCAGTGGTAACCGACCGCAAGGGTAAATACCTCGGCTGCTGCACCATCGAGTCTCTTGCCAAGCTGATTATGAGCGAGGGATAAACCTTGTCGACGACGGTAAGCCCAAACACCAATCGGACTCCCCTAAGTGAGCGTCTCGACCTCATTGTTTCGCCAATTTTCGCGGCAATTCTTGGGGTAATCGGTATTGCAGTTTGGCTTTACTCCGACATCGATTCGACCACTGAGGCGATTCTCGCTCCAGAGAAGCTCCAGCGCCAGCTCGGAGAAACTTTGCTTTTGGGCTTCTCCTCATCGGCTCTTGTGATTTTGGTGGCCATACCCCTTGGCATCTTGGTCACCAGAAAGGGCTTTCCAAGGCTAAAAAACTTCATAGTTGACACCCTTGGTTTGGCCCAGGCCCTTCCCGCCTACGGCCTGATTGTGATCTTCTTCTCATTCATGGGCGCCGGCATCAACACGGTAATCCTTGCCCTTGCAACCTTCTCTCTTTTACCGGTGCTGCGAAACACCATCGTGGGACTGGAGCAGGTGGACAAGTCGGTAATTGATGCCGGTCGCGGGATGGGCTACACCACAAGACAGATTCTGCTCAAGATCGAGCTCCCGCTTTCCGTTGAGGTCATCATTGCCGGCATCAGGACCGCCATCGTGATCAACGTTGGCATGTCGGCGCTCGCCTTCCTTGTTGGGGGCGGCGGGCTAGGTGAGACCATCAACTCAGGCCTGAAGCTGGACCGCGGTCCAGCCATCCTGATTGGTGCCGTTATGGTTGCAATCCTGGCTCTGGTCTTTGATTTCCTGAGCGCACTCGCTCAGAAATACCTCAAACCCAAGGGGCTATAAGAAACGGGCCGGGATAACCCGACCCGCCTCTTTTTGTGCCTATTCAATGTCTCTTCTGAGGCTGGTTGTGATGGCAAGGACAGCAAAAACCGCTCCGTAACCAAGCAGCACGATCATTGCTGTCAGTGGGGGCAGGTAGGCGGTGGTGTCGATGCCGAACTCTGGTGCCTCGATATCTAGCGACAGCATTGCTGTGATTAGCCCTGCGGGAAGGTACTTACCCGTGTCAGGCAACAGTGTCAGCAGGATTGGGTCAATCACGAACAGGTAGATCAGTGCACCCGTTATGGCCAGCATCTGGTTTCTGATTAGCGTTCCAAGTGCGACTCCGACGATTCCCAAAATTGCACCCGAGACAACCGCAGCGAGCAGCGTATTGACAAACACGGTGCTGGTTGGGTCAGCGGCATCTGGGAAGAAGGAGAGAGCTACCCAACCACCCACAAGCCCTGCGGCAGTGGAGATGACCATCACCAGGATTCCCCCGATGGCTGCAATACCAAGCTTGTTTGCAAGAACCGTGCCGCGCTTTGGTGCGGTAAGGAACGTTGCTACGGCCGTGCCGTGGCGGAACTCGCCAGACATGAGCATGATGCCGATGATGATCGCGAAAAAGTAAGAGGAAATTGCATTTGCATACACAGCATCAACTGCCTGCGTTTGATCCAGGCCCAGTCCAAAGCTGGTTTCGGGGTTATCCAGGATTACTGGCGTCACCGCGGTCCCGAGGCCCGCAACAAACATTCCAGCAATTAGCAGTCCCCAGTGGGCACGGGCGTAAATGAGTTTGCGCCACTCAGATTTCAATAGAGAACCCATTAGAGCTCACCTCCAGTTAGCTTCAAGAAGGCATCTTCTAAGGTGCCCTCGCCTTTAACCTCATCCATCGATCCCGAGGCAATCAGCCTTCCCTTGTTGATGATGATGACGTCGTCAACGGTGTTCTGCATTTCAGCAAGCTGGTGGGAGGAGACCAAGATTGTCCTGCCACCCTCTGCCAACTTTCTGAGGAACTTACGCAACCAGGCAATTCCAGCAGGGTCTAGGCCATTGGCAGGCTCATCAAGGATCAGAATCTCCGGGTCTCCAAGAATTGCACCAGCCAAGGCCAACCTCTGCTTCATGCCAAGGGAGTAGTTCTTCATCCTCTTATCGGCAGCGTCTTCGAGTTCAACCATCTCGAGCACCTCGTCGACTCTTGAGTCTGATATCCCTGCAGCAGCAGCCACTACCCGAAGATTTTGTTTTCCGGTTAGGGCAGGGTGAAAGCCCCTGCTGTCGAGCACTGTTCCAACCTGGCTGAGGGGATTCTCAAGGTCTTTATAACTCCTGTCAAAGATCTTGGCGGTTCCGCTAGTCGGCGCGGCTAGCCCAACCAGGCAGCGCAGAGTTGTGGACTTTCCAGCACCGTTTGGTCCCAAAAAGCCGGTGATTCTGCCTTTCTCAATGGTGGCCGTGAGGTTATCCACGGCATTTTGTTTGCCGTAGGTCTTCACAAGGCCGTCAATGGCAATTGCAGCCATTAGTTACCTGCTTCCTTTTCATTTGAGCTAGAGGGCACGAAGATGCCCTCTTGCAACATTTGGTTGTTTGCGTTCATCAGCTTTTTAGCAACTGGCTCGGAGGCAATTGACCCTCCAAGAATTTTTTCGATGTGGTCCATAAACAAAACTGACCCTAGGCCACTCAGTGTGAGCATGAGCGCGGTTGTTTTGGGATCCTTCACATCCCTCAGCCTTCCCGCAGATTTCATCTGCTCAAGAAGGCTCTCGGATTCACTAACCGCAGCGGCAAATAGTCGCTGGGAGTACTCCCCTCCGGCCAGTAACACCTGTCTAAAGAAATTCAAGGGAGTTGCACCTTTTGCCATGACTGTCTGCCAGTGGCTTAGCTGATTTGACTCGTCATCCAACATTGCCGCCTTTTCGTCGGCAACCCAGTGACCCAGAGTGATTGCCATCGCCTCCTTGATGAGTGCATCTTTAGTGCCAAAGTGGTGCACCAGGAGAGCCGGGGACACCCCCGCCTGCTTGGCAATTGCCCTAAGCGATGTCTGGGCAAAACCGTTTGCAGCAAACATCTCGACCGCAATCGTGAGCAGCTGCTCCCTTGTGGTCTCGACTGAACGCATGTTCAAATACTAAACAACTGTTCAGTAATTTTCAAGTTCTAGATCCGTGACACAATGGTCTAATGACAAATCCAACCTCAGTAGCAACCCTGCACACCAACCACGGCGACATCAAGGTCAACCTCTTCGGCCTTCACGCCCCACAAACCGTTGAGAACTTCGAGGGCCTAGCCATGGGCGCCATCGAGTGGCGCGATCCGAGAAGCGGAGAAATGAAGAGCGGTCCTTTGTATGAGAACGTAATCTTCCACCGCATAATCCCAGACTTCATGATTCAGGGCGGTGACCCAACCGGAACCGGAATGGGCGGACCTGGCTACCAGTTCAAGGACGAGATTCACCCGGAGCTCACCTTCGCAGAGCCCTACAAACTTGCAATGGCAAATGCTGGCCCGGGAACCAACGGCAGCCAGTTCTTCATCACCGTTGCACCAACCACGTGGCTCCAAGGACGCCACACCATCTTTGGTGAGGTAGCCGACGATGAGAGCAAGAAGGTTGTCGACAAGATTGCAATGGTGGAGACGGCAGGACAGGATCGCCCGGTTGAAGATGTTGTCCTAACGTCGGTCTCCATCGAAACTCTCTAAATTGGCAAGAAGGCTGGCCAGGGCCTCACAGGCGCCGATCACTTCGGCGCTGTTGATTGTGAACGTCCTGGTTTGGCTAGGTCAGATATCGCCGCTCGGCTACATCTTTACCAACCAGTTTTTCTTTGCTCCGCTACTCGCTGCATTTGAACCCTGGCGGATGCTCACCAGTGGATTTGTGCATGACTGGTCGGGCCCGATGCATATTCTTTTCAACTCTTACGCGATCTGGATATTCGGTCGTGCTTTAGAGCCAATGCTTGGAACCTTTAGGTTCCTAGCGCTGTATTTGACCTCAATCGTTGGCGGATCGCTTGCGGTCCTGTGGATCTCTGATCCTCAGCAGCCTGTGGTTGGGGCATCGGGTGCACTGTTTGGCCTGATGGGCGCCTACTTCATCGTCATTAGAAGCCTTGGCGGCAATGCCTCACAGATCTTTATCTTGGTGGGCATCAACTTTGCCCTAGGAATCTTTATCCCCGGCATCTCCTGGGAGGGTCACCTTGGTGGACTTGTAACAGGCTTGGTTATTGCTGGCATTTACGCGGCAACCAGAAAACCCAGTCAGAAGCTTTTGCAGTTTGCAGGAGTGGTTGGTGTTTGGGTGGTGATCTACTTTTTGACCCAGCTCAGGGTCGGAATGTGGTTCTAGCTACTTCCAGCGAGTAGTCATCGAGAACCCAATCATGGCGATGCCAAAGCCAATCAAGATGTTCCAGTTGGAAAGGTTGATTGGGGTCGAGCTGCCCAGGGGGAACCTAGCCGAAGAGATGTAGAAAACGAGAATCCAGATAAGACCGGCAATCATAAAGCCGAACATGGCTATTTTGTACCAGAGCGGGTTCTCATCCTCTTCACCAACAATCTTTGGCTTTACAGGCTTGGAGCTTCTCTTGTTGTCCTTGGATTCCGACATGGCTGCAAGTTTATTACCAAGGGGGGGCCTGGTGCGAACCGAAGTAGGCTAATCGGGTGGTCAAGATACTCGTGCTGGATAACTACGACAGCTTCGTTTACACGCTAAACGGCTACCTTCGGCAGCTTGGTGCGGAGACCGAGGTCATTCGAAATGATGCAATAGAAGAGTCTGAACTGCCTCAACTGCTGGCAAAATACGATGCCGTTCTGATTTCCCCAGGACCCGGAACCCCTGCTAGCGCAGGTCTTTCCATACCGACTGTGAAGCTTGCTCTTGAGAGTGACTACCCCGTCTTCGGAGTCTGCCTGGGGCATCAGGCGATAGCGGAGGCCATGGGCGCAACGGTCAAAAGCGCACCAGAGCTCATGCACGGAAAGACCTCGCAGGTGAATCACAAGGGCAGTCCGATATTTGAAGGTCTTCCGCAGGGATTCACCGCTACCCGCTACCACTCACTTGCGGTAGTAAGAGACACCGTCCCCGAGGATCTTGTCATCACGGGAGAGACGGAGTCGGGTGTAATTATGAGCCTCCAGCACAAAGAAAAGCCCATCTTTGGGGTTCAGTTTCACCCAGAGTCGGTCATGACCGAGGGCGGTTACATGATGCTCGCGAACTGGCTGGAGTCGCTGGGACTAGCGGGAGCAAGGGAGAAGGCAAAGACCCTTTCTCCCCGTGTTGGCTAGCCCTCTGAAGGTGCAGGCTCCTCGGTCGGAGCAGGCTCCACAGTTCCATCACCCGGAGAGTTAGGGTCGGGGTTTTCTGGATCAACGCCGCCAATACACTCCACGTAGAGCACAATGTTTTGCTTTTGCTGGGCTTCTCCCGGAAGAATCGACTGCTCCAAAACCACATTGCCGGGGGTTCCGGTGCAGAGCTCCGCATCAAGAATTTCAACCGAGACCGAGTATCCAATGGCCGGATCGGTGAGGATTCCTCTGGCCTCTAGAACTTCAAGGTTTCTTACATCAGGGACCTGAACCGTGCCATCAGAGAGAATCAGGTTCACGACGCTTCCAAGCGGAAGCCTGGCGTTTGTCACGGGGTCTGAGGCGATGACGGTTCCCTCCGCAACCGTCGGCGAACCGACGACGGTTATCGAACCGACGCTTAGGCCGCGATCTTCAATGAGTTTCACGGCATCGGCCTCGAGTGCCCCTACGACATTTGGAACCGTGACTTCAGTTGCACCTGATGACACATACAGAGTCACTGGGGTATTGCTCAGCACCACGGTGCCCGACTCGGGCTCCTGGCGAATGACCACACCCTCAGGAACGGTTTCGCTCTTCTCATAAACCCTAAGCACCACGAGGTCCTGGTTTTCTAGGGTGCCAACCGCATCGTCATAAAGCGAGCCGACCACGTTGGCCACCTCAATACCGCTTGAGGGTGCAGTTGGCGATGGTGTTGAGCCAAGGTTCATCACCCAGAACAACAGTCCGACCAAAATGACCACGACACCAGTTCCCAACCCCCACAGCACACCAGCACCAATCTTGTTGTTGGTGGTTGTTATCTGGCGGCTGGGAGCGGTTTCGAAGCCTTCGAGTAGCGAGGTTGGCAGCGACTCGGGCTCGGTTATGAGCTCGGTGGCATCCACATCAACCGGACTTATCTCTTGAACCGGCTTGTCAATCTTTTGGGTGAGGGGCGAACCCGTGAGCGCCGCTTGAAGGTGCTCTCGGAACTCCTCGGCATTTTGATAACGCTCATCGCGATCCTTGGCCATGGCCCGGGCGACGACAGCGTCAAGCTCCCCAGAAACTTGGGAGTTGTGGCTCGAGGGAAGCGGGGCCTCCTCACTCACGTGCTGATAGGCAACCGATACCGCACTCTCACCCTTGAATGGAGGTCTTCCAGCAAGAAGCTCATAGAGAATAACGCCAGTTGAATACAGGTCGGTTCTTGCATCAACTGCATCTCCTCTGGCCTGCTCGGGCGAGAAGTACTGAGCCGTGCCGACAATGCCTGCGGTCGCTGCCTGTGTGGCCGAGTTGTCTGAAACCGCTCTGGCGATACCAAAGTCCATCACCTTGACCGAGTCATTCTCTCCGACCATTACGTTTGCCGGCTTGATGTCGCGGTGGACTACACCTGAGCGGTGAGAGACTTCGAGAGCACTGAGAATCCCAGAGACAAACTTGACGGCTCTCGAAACATCTACCTTGCCCTCGTGGATTATGTCTCTAAGGAGGCGGCCCTTGACGAGCTCCATGATTATGAATGGAGTCTTGACCAGGTTCCCGTTGGCGTCTGTGGTTTCTTCCTCGCCAGCGTCATAGATTCGAACAATTGAAGGGTGGGCCATGCGGGCAGAGGCCTGGGCCTCTTGACGGAACTTTGCCTCAAAGTTTGCGTCGTTGGCCAGGTCTGACTTTAGAAGCTTGATAGCGACAGTTCTGCCAAGGCGGGTGTCATAGCCCTCGTAAACCTCGGCCATCCCCCCGCGACCAACCAGTTGACCGATGCGGTAGCGCCCGGCAATCAGTCTTTCGTTTTCGTTCACGTTGCTCTTTCTACTGGGACAAAGTCTAGTTTTGGCAAGCTACAGCCCCCTGACCGACTCGGTCACATTGTTGTTACTAATCACCTGCAGGCTCCTCCGGTGCCGGCTCTGGAGCCGTTTCAGCACCAGGATCTGCTGGCTCACCATCTGGGTCCGCTGGCGCCTCTGGTTCCACAGGCGCATTTGGGTCCTGCTCCGCAGGATCTGTCTCCACTGGGTCTGGCTCGGGGATTTCAACCGGAATCTCCGCGAAGTCTCCTACGTAGTAGGTCACGTCGATGGTGCTTCCCTCGGCAATGCTGCCGGTAGGCGAAACCGCATAGACAGTTCTCACTCTCGGATCATCTCCGGGGATCAGCTCACCCGGGATGGCATTCACGATGAACCCCTGCTCTGTCAGCTGTGCCGTCACATCGCTGAGGTTTTGGTCGATGATGTCCGAGCGCAAAAGCAGAATATTTTTAGGCTCATTTGCGGGTTCTGGCTCCTCGGTTGGTTCCGGGCTCGGCTCCTGCGTTTGCGTAGCCGTAGGAGAAGGAGTTTGAACCACATCCTCCGCATTTGGCTCTGACAAGATCGCAACAATCACAACTACCGCGGTCAGACCCAATAGCCCCAATGTTGCAACCCACGGCCAAACAATTGGCGCCTTTGGGAGCGGTGCGGTGTCGGTGGTGATCAGCTCTGTTACCGGATCGTCCTCGACCTCTTTAATCGACCTAACTGCAGGCTTGCCCTTTTTCTCCCTCAGAAGCGCCTCAGCTCTTATGGCGAGCGAGTTTGCAGATTCTGGCCTTTGATTTGGCTTTTTGGCTAAGCAGCTCAGGACAAGGTTTTGAACCCGTGGGTCGATGGACTCGGGTAGGGCTTGAGGCATCTCATTGATGTGTGCCATGGCAATAGCCATCTGGTTTTCACCCGTAAAGGGCCGCTTGCCACTCAATGCCTCATAGGCAACAACCCCAAGCGAGTAGAGGTCAGTTGCCGGAGTCGATGGTTTACCCGTTGCCTGCTCGGGAGCCAGGTACTGCACAGTGCCCATTACCTGGCCGGTCTTGGTGAGCGGAACCTGATCTCCCACCCTGGCAATTCCAAAGTCCGTGATTTTCACTTTGCCTTCTGGCGTAATAAGCAGGTTTCCAGGCTTTATATCGCGATGCACCAGGCCTCTGGCATGCGCTGCACCAAGTGCCCTCGATGTTTGCGCCATTATGTCTAGGACCCTGGTGTCCGGCAGCTTTTTCTCCCGCTCGATGATTCGTGAAAGGGATTCTCCAGGGACTAGCTCCATCACCAGATATGCCGCATTCGCGTCTTCCCCATAGTCATAGACATTCGCAATGCCCTCGTGCTCCACAAGTGCTGCCGACTTAGCTTCGCTACGGAACCTCTCGATGAAGAGCGGGTCAGAAACATACTCCTCTTTGAGGATTTTTATGGCTACCTGTCTGAGAATCAACTCGTCCTCGGCTTGCCAAACCTCACCCATGCCGCCAATGGCAATACGAAGCTGGAGACGGTAACGATCTCCATAGAGCTGCCCTACCGCCGGCTTCATTCGAGCACCGCTTCCATGACTGCTTTCGCAATTGGAGCAGCGAGCTGATTTCCAGTTCCGTTTTGGCCAATGCCTCCGCCGTCCTCAATTACGACGGTGACCACAATCTGAGGCTTTTCAGCGGGCGCAAACCCGGTGAACCAGAGGGTGTAGGGCTCGGCCGGACCATTCTCAGCAGTGCCCGTTTTTCCCGCCACCGCTACCTGCGATATCCCGGCTCGACCGGCAACTCCGATTTCCACCGAATCGACCATCATGCGGGTTAGATATCCAGCGGTCTCTCGGGACATCGGTGAGGAAAAGACCGTTGGTTGCGGCTGGGAAAGAATGTTCAGGTTGCTGGCAACAACCGTCTTCACAAGCTGCGGGTTCATGATCACGCCCTGGTTCGCAATCGCTGATGTCACCAGCGCCATCTGCAACGGAGAAACGCGAACGTCGAACTGACCAAACCCACTCAATCCCGTCTGGGCAAGATCCATGCCCTCGGGATAGGTGCTTGGGGTTACGGCCATTGGGATCTCGAGTTCGTCACCAAAGCCCATCAGCTCGGCCTGGGCTCGAATCCTGTCCTGTCCCAGTTCAACTGCCAGCATCGCGAAGGGAATGTTGCAGGAACGAATTAGCGCGGTCTCAAGGGTCACGCTCTCCTCTGAACCACAAGTAGAACCGTTTGAGTTGTAAACCGGTGTTGAGGTTCCCGGAAGCACATACTCTCCAAGGTTTTCAAAGCTTGACTGGGTGGTGTAGTTACCGGACTCAAGAGCTGCGGCAGCGACGACAAGCTTAAACACCGAGCCCGGATGGTAGAGATCTCCCGCAATGGCGCGGTTCACAAGCGGGTCCTCGTCGTTCTCGACGTAGTTCTGATAGGCCTCGACAACCGCGCCATAGGTGTGGGAAGCCAAAAGGTTTGCATCAAAGGTTGGCTTCGAAACCAGCGCAAGGATCCTGCCGGTCGAAGGCTCAATTGCAACAACAGCACCTTTGCGGCTTCCAAGCGCATCCCAGGCTGCCCGCTGGGCCTCGGGATTAATGGTTAGTTCCACCGCCGCTCCGGTTACGGGGGTGCCATCGAGAAGCGCATTGATCTGCTCGAAGAATTGTGCTCCGGACTGGCCTGAGAGGTAGCTGTTCATAGAGCGCTCAATGCCGGTGGTTCCAGAGAATACTGAGTAGTAGCCGGTTACAGGGCTGTAGATGACGCTTTCATATTCCCTAAGGAATCTGTAGTCATCATTCACGGGCCTAGAGGTGACAATCGGGGCACCACCAACCAAGATTGCTCCGCGCTGGGTTTTATAGGTCTCGTACGAGGCACGCACGTTTCTGCTGTCCTGGTACAGCTCCCCAGTTCTAATTACCTGAATCGAGCTGGCCATTGCAAATAGCGCGATGAACATGATCGTCAAGATCAGTCCAACCCTTCGAACCTGACGATTCACCTATTGCTCCTCAAAGAGGAATCGCTGATTATCAGAAGCAGCGCAATGATGGACCAGTTAGCCAGGAGTGAGGACCCTCCCGCTGCCAGGAAGGGTGTGGTTAGGCCAGTCAGAGGCAGGAGCCCCATTACCCCACCGGCAACCACAAAAACCTGCAACCCGATGACAAATGCCAACCCGAGTGCTAAGAGCTTTGAAAAGTCATCCGGGTGGCTATTGGCAATCCTTAGACCCCTGTAAACCAGCAGTAGATAGACAGCAAGGATCACAAAGACACCCGCAAGCCCAAGCTCTTCGCCAAGTGCTGCAAAGATAAAGTCGCTCTCCGCGAGCGGGATCAGCTGAGGAAAACCACCACCGAGGCCGGTCCCGATGACATCGCCGTGGGCCATGCCAAACATGCCCTGGACCAGCTGATAGCTACCGCCGATTGAGTTGTAGTTGGCACTAGAAAATGGGTCAAGCCAAACCTCAAACCGTCTCTCGACATAGTCAAAGAATCTTGAGGCGACTAGAGCTCCGGTCACCATCATCACAAGCCCGGCGCCGATGTAGAAACCCCTACCGGTGGCCGTGTACACCATGACCAAAAACAGCCCGAAATACAAAATCGAAGTTCCCAGGTCACGCTGAATGATTAGCACTCCGAGCGAGGCGAACCAAAACAGCAAAATTGGCCCGAGGTCCTTGGCCCTGGGAACCTTGATTCCCATAACCCTCGAACCAATCTCGGCCAGAGAGCCTTGCCTAGATACCAGGTAGCCCGCAAAAAAGATTGCGAGGAGAATCTTTGCAATCTCACCGGGTTGGAAGCTCAACTCATCGGTGCCAACCCACAGGGTTGCTCCGTTGACTGTTCTGCCAATGACGGGAGCCGCTGGTAGCAGCAACAGCACTACCGCAGCCAGCCCCGAGATGAAGGGGAAGCGCCTGAGCGTGAGGTGATTCGGAACCACTCTGATTACCAGAGCAGCAATGAGCATTGCGAAGCAGCTGAGCCACACCTGGCGCTGAGCGAACAGGTCACTACCACCAGCGGCTAATTCCGCAAGATCTAGCCGGTAGATCATGGCAATGCCGAGCCCGTTGAGCAAAAAGGCCAGAGGGAGCATCAGGCCGTCGGCCTTCATCGCATACTTTCTTAGTACCCAGTGGACAATCATCGCTGTCAGGGTTGGGGGTGCCCAGTAAAGCAGCAACTCCCAGGTCATGATTTGGATAATGGAAAGCTGTATCTGGGCCAGGGCGAAGGCGTGAATGCCCGCTACCCAGAAAATCAGAACCGCTTCGAAGTTCCTAGAGCGCGGAACCGCCCGAATCAGGTTGGGTATTGCACTGGTGAGGCTGAGGTTACTCATCCAGGCTCGCCTCCAGCTGACCTAGGATTCGAAGCGCATCCTCCAGTGACTCCGCGGAAATTGATCTATCAATGAGCTCCTGTTGGAAAGGAGAAAGCTCCTCTACGTCAATCTCGCTCACCTGATAAGGCTGAGAGAACTTGAGCGGCCCGAGCTGCTCCCGGATGCCCTGATAAATAGTTACCTGACCCTCGAACTCGGCAACGTAGTACCTGGTCTGGGTGTAGCTGTAGGCAATCCAGCCAATGCCGATGACGGTTGCCGCCAGCAGGATCCAACCAAGGATTGTTCTGGCCCCGCGCCAGCGAATCTTTCGCCTGGTCTCGAGGAGAATCTTCTCGAGCACCTCTTCGGACTCTGGCCTGTACTCGGCAGGGTCTTCTGGTGTCTGCAAAAGCTCGAGCAGGCTTCTTGGGTTCAGAAGTTGGAGAATCTTGCCGCCACGACGCTCCTCGATAACGACCTCATTTGCGGCGCTACCCACAAACTGTGCTCCCGGCTCAAAGTCAACCTGGGTTCCCGAGCGCATGATGTCTGCAACGACGACGGTCACGTTATCCGGAGCACCAAACTCGAGCGCCTCACCAACCAAGAGCTCGGCAGCTTCCTCGGTCGGGATCTTGCTAGAAAGGATTCGCTCCATCACGTCTTCGGGAACCACTCCCGACAGCCCATCGCTGCACAGCATCCAACGGTCGCCGACCTGAGCATCGAATAGCGCAATGTCAAGCTCCGGCTCTCCCTGAACATCTCCCAGCACGCGCATTAGAACGCTGCGCCTGGGGTGAACCAAAGCCTCCTCAGGAGTGATTCGGCCAAGCTCGACGAGCCTCTGGACGAAGGTGTGGTCGGTGGTGATCTGGCTGACCTCGCCATCGCGCACCCGGTAGATGCGGGAGTCTCCGATGTGAGCCGTGATTATCTGATCGCCATGGATGAGCATGCCCGAGAATGTCGTGCCCATGCCCTCAAGTTCGGGATGTTCCTTGACAGTCTCGTTGAGCATGCCATTGGCCTCAAGAACGCCCTGCTTTAGAGTCTCAATCGCCTCTTCGACGCTGTCGTACTTGTTGTCTGTGAGTGCGATGCGCTGGCTCGAAATAGCGCTGGCAATATCACCACCTGCATGGCCACCCATGCCATCTGCGACAAAGAAGAGCTGGTAACCGGCATATCCGGAGTCTTGGTTTGAGCTGCGGTGCTTTCCAATGTCCGAGGCCGCATAGCTAACGGTTTTGATGGCCAATTGACTAAGACCTCAAATCGAAGGTCGTGGTTCCGATTCTGATGGTGGCCCCAGCCGTCATCGTCACGGGGGTCGTTACGCGCTTACCGTCAATGAAAGTGCCGTTTGTTGAGTTCAGATCTTGCAGCACCCACTCGTCACCAACAAGCACCAGTTTTGCGTGGGTGTTCGATGCAAACTCATCAGAAATCACAAGATCAGAACCCGGTGACCGGCCGATGGTGATCTCCTTCTTTTCATCAAGATCGATGCTCTCTCCGGCGCTTCTGCCTGTGAGCATTTGAATCTTCGTCGGCTCAAAAGCATCGCTGTCGTCAATGTCCAGCTCGGCAACTGGCGCCTGGCTTAGTTGCGGCGCACTCTGCTTTGCGAGTCGGCTAATTACCCTGCGGCCATAAAGGTCTGCTCGGATAACTGAAAGCAGGCTCAGGACAAAAATCCAAAGCACCGCGACAAAGCCGATGCGGACCAGAAACAGCGCAAGTTCACTCACTGCTCTCACCCGCCAGCGCTAGCAGTTGATAGTGAAACTCGGTTCTTCCCGCCGAGATTGTGCTACCGGAGATGAGGACCAGCTCATTCACGCGAGCTCCGTCAAGGAACGTACCATTGGTTGACTGCAGGTCTCTAATTGCTGCAACCTCTCCGTTCCAGGCAATCTCAAAATGGATGCGGCTAAGGCCCCTATCGTCTACGCAGATGTCCGCCTTCTCATCGCGGCCGACCGTGGATGTCCCCACCTTCAGCTCGTACTCTTTATCGCCGATTGTCAGCACCGGCCTCCAGGCAACCGATGTGTCGACAGGCTGAGACCCAACCCGGATTCGACCCTTTGAGATCTTGTCATCCGCGGAGACCGTTAGATCAATCGAGTCAACCAGGCGGTACTGGCGCGAGGAGGCGTATTTGGCAACTTCGCTTCTGATGGCCGAAAGCATTGACGAGGTTATTTTTTGAGCGTCCGAGCTGTGAACCACAAGTAGGTAGCGGTGAGGGACGACGGTTGAACCAACGCTGTCTGCCTTTGCCGCAAGGTCCATAGCCGAACGAACCGCCTGGGTTATTTCTACCGGCTGCAGCTCAGCTCTGGAGAGCTTGGAGAAGAGTGAGCTCACTGCGCCTTCAATGCGCTGCTCTGCCTTGTCCAACAGGCCCATTTCGCCTACTTTCGAGATGTCGCTGTGGGTTAGGTAAGTCTAATCCCGCCCCTTACTCGGCGGCAGGTTCTCTGCTAATCTCTAGAGGCTTTCCAGCTGCTACTGCGCGAGTGGCGAAATGGCAGACGCGCTGGCTTCAGGTGCCAGTGTCCGCAAGGACGTGCGGGTTCAAGTCCCGCCTCGCGCACAAGGGAGAAGAAAATGAACCTAGACACCTTTCTTCTCGTCTTCGAGGTGTTAGGCGTTATCGCGTTCGCGCTCTCGGGAATCATTGAGGCCGCAAGAAAACAGTTCGATCTTGTCGGTGTCGTAATGATTGGTGCCATTGCCGCCTTCGGTGGCGGCACATTGCGCGACGTTTTGCTGGATCGCCGGCCATTCTTTTGGGTCGAGCAGGAGATTTGGGTGTGGGCCCTAATTGTTGCCGGACTTTCCCTGCCTTTCTTTTTCAGAGCTAGGCACATTGAATTCACCGAGAAGGCAATGCTTGTTCCTGATGCCTTCGGTCTTGGCATCTTTGCGGCAGGTGGAACCCATATTGCCCTTCAAACCGGACAGACCCCGCTGATCGCAGTGCTCATGGGTGTCATTACGGCGGTAGTGGGGGGCATCCTGCGCGATGTGCTCGTTAACGAGGTCCCGAGGGCCTTCCACGATCACCAGCCGTATGCGGTCATTGCGTTTGCTGGTGGCTGGCTTGTTGTGCTGCTCTCTCAGCTTCAAACTCCGGAGTACCTAGATGTCCTCATAGCGGCTGTCGTTATGGTTGCGATCCGCCTGACTGCAGTGCGCATGGGCTGGAAGCTCTCTCCCTGGCGCCTTTTCTAAACTGAGAGCTTCCTGCAAGCTTCATAGCAGGATGCTGATTTTGGCTACCTATCGCTGACGACTTCTCTAACTTGATTCGTATCCACGAAAGGATACGGATGAAGAAATCAGCCAAGGTAGGCATCGCAGCTCTAGCTGTGGTTGCTACCGGCACGCTCGGACTGGCTCTGCCAGCGCTCGCAGATGATCGAGGCGAGCGAGAGGGCCACTCAGGGATGAGCCACGAGGCTCGCTCTCACGAGGACCACAACCGAGCAACCCTGGATGCAGAAGTGATTGGCATTCCAGAAGACGTAACTGAGGCAAGGGCCGCACACGCAGGCGCCTACTTCACTGTTTACCTCCTTGACAGTGATGCGACCTCGGTTCCAGATCAGGAGCCAACAGGGGATGGAAGGCGAATCGGCATTCGCCCCATCTCTTTTGATGGCGACACCCCAACACGCACCGAAATTGAAGACGGGACTCTTTCTGGACTTCTTGGTTTTCGTGCTCCAACTGAAGCTGGCGTAACCAAGCTCGCTCTCTACCCATCTGACGGCACCTCCCCCGTGCTAGTGACTATCACCGTCGATGACGAGGGCAATGCAACCGCCACTTCATCAGGCCCGCTTTCTGTTACCTACAGCGCCGATGTTGCTGCAGAGCACCAGGAGAAGCGTGGCCACCCAGGTTTCCGCGGTGGTAAGCACCGCGGTCACATGGGACCTTCCTTTGAGGGCGAAAGGCAAATGCCTAACGCCTGAAGCAATCGGCAATAGAGAACCCCGGGCCCCGGCCCGGGGTTTTCTTTTACGTAAGCCTCGGCTAGCGCCCTAGTGACCTACCTGTACCGGTTTGTTTTGTCGCCCCAGCCACTTAAGCTAGGGGTAGTGAAGGGAGCGAGATGACTTTTGTCTGGCTGGCAGTGCTTGCTGCCTTGGTGGTCATTGAGCTTCTGACCTATGGCCTGTATTTTGCGGCGCTCGCGGTTGCGACGCTTGTGCCGCTTGTGCTCTCCCTGTTCGATGCTCCGATGTGGCTGCAGGGAGCAGGGTTCTTGGCGGCGGCGATAGTGGCCCTTGTCTATGTGAGACCGCTAATCGCGAAGTGGCAAGGCAAGCACCCAGAGCGCATGACTAATGTCTCCTCTCTGGTTGGGAAGCAGGCAACGGTGACCCAGGACGTGACCGAGGACTCAGGACTCGTGAAGGTCTGGGGCGAGGACTGGAGTGCGAGGGTCAAAGAGGGTGTTCGTATGAAGGGCGCCAAGGTGACCATCGAAGAGATCGATGGCGCAACACTGATTGTGAGGTAGTCGGATGGACTTTCTAAGAAGCTTTGACTTTGGAGGAGTCGGCACAGCCATCTTCCTAATTCTGGTAGCGGTCCTACTGATCCGCTCCATCCGCATCATCCCCCAGGCAACCGCCGGTGTTGTCGAGCGACTAGGTCGCTATCACAAGACTCTCGAGGCTGGTGTGAACCTAGTCTTCCCATTCATTGATGTGGTTCGCAGAACCGTTGACCTGAGGGAGCAGGTCGTAGATTTTCAGCCTCAGTCGGTAATCACCGAGGACAACCTAGTTATCGAGATCGACACCGTCATCTACTACCAGGTCACCGACCCCAAGTCGGCAACCTATGAGATTGCAAACTTTGTATTAGGTATTGAGCAGCTGACTGTCACCACCTTGCGAAACAAGGTTGGAAGCCTCGATCTTGAAGACGCCCTGACCTCTCGAGAAGAGATCAATGGCGCGCTTCGTGCAGTACTCGACGAGGCAACTGGCAAGTGGGGCGTGAGAGTAAACCGCGTAGAGATTCGCGACATCGTCCCACCAGAGTCGGTGCGCGAGTCAATGGAAAAGCAGATGAAGGCCGAGCGTGACAAGCGCGCCGCCATCTTGCTGGCCGAAGGAACTAAGCAGTCCGACATCCTCACCGCTGAGGGTAATAAGCAGGCCGAGATTCTTCGCGCTGAAGGTCAGGCCAAGGCCATCATCCTCAAGGCAGAGGCTGACGCGAAGGCCGAGGCACTGGTTGCAGACGGTGAAGCAAAGGCTATTCAAAAGGTCTTCGATGCTTTGGCTGAAGCCTCGGTCACAGACCAGGCACTTGCCTATAAATACATCGAGCAGCTCAAGGAGATGAGCCAGGGAGATGCGAACAAGGTCTGGTTCATCCCAAGCGAGTTCTCAGCAGCAGCTAGTGCTCTTGGAAGAGTATTTGGATCTGGTAAGTAGTCCTCTAATCGAGAGCTGATTCAAAAAATTCAACTAGGAGCCGCTCGTAGCGCTCAGGCTCGGTGAGCATTCCCTCGGTGTGATCTGCCCCAACGAAAGTCTCGAGCTGGATGTTGGCACCCACCGACTTCCCGTATTCGTAGAAATCAACTGAGGACTGGTAGTCAAGCCTCTGGTCGCTGTCACCGTGGAGGATAAGCATTGGCCTTGCACCTGCTGCCTCAATTCCATCCATGGCTGAGGTCTCAGTCAGGTTTACGCCATGGAAGAGCTGAGCTGCGATCAGGGCCAACTGCCACAAGAAACCAGGGAATCCCTGGTATTCAACCTCTCTGGTTGCGGCTGCGTTGAAGTCGAAGATTGTTCCCTCCATTGCAAAGGCTGCGACTAGGTCCGTCTTAGCAGGCAGCATGCTGGTTGCAATAGCACCACCTGAAACGCCAAACATCCCAAGCTCGGAAGGCACGATTCCCTGTTTCATCACGAGCCACTCGGCTACCGCTGCAAAGTCAGAGGATTCTTCTTGGCCGGCTGAATGGCGCCCATCGGTGCAGGTGGACTCACCGGTGTCACGCGAGTCAACGAGTAAAACGTTGAAACCGTTATTCACGAGCATCCCCACAGGTAAGAGAGTGTTGTAGTCGCGGCGAGAAGTTCCTATTCCGTGGGTAACAATCACGGTCTTGCCGTTTCCCTCAATAGGTGTAATCCACCAGGCAGAGAGATCAACTTCCTCTTCAACCGGAATGGTCACGGCATCGTAGGGAACACCGACCATCCACCACTCAGAAATGTCGTGACCCACCCACTTCTCCCAACCGGGACCTGGGAATGGACCATTGCCACTTCCGGGGGTGTAAAACTCTTCGGGCTTGTTGGCAAGATCGTCGTCGTTGATTGCGCAGGGAACTGCGGTTCCTGAGGTGTAGACGTAGTCACCAACGGCTAGAGCACCACCACCCAAAATGGCTACCAGAGCTCCGGCAGTAATGCCAATCCACGTTGACTTTTTCACTCGATGAGAGTAACACCCAACGGGGCGTGCCCCGCTTATACTGAAAAAGGGGAGATCCAATATGTCGGATGCAGATCAAAAGAAAAGCAGACCTTGGTATCAAAAAAAGCGCTTTGCAATTCCGCTGATACTTTTGGTCCTGGGCATTATCAGCGCTCAAAACTCTGTTCCACGAGAGCAAGCATCCTTAACCAACTCGTCCCAGCAACCCAGTGCTGGCAGTGATACCCCAACGGAGCTAAACGAACCTCAAGAACCTAATGACCAAGGTGTTGAATCACAAGCAGATTCCTCAGCGGAAGCTGAAGATCGAACCGAAGATTCATCATCTCTGTCCGAAACTTCTGAAGAGCGAAATGCTCGCAAGAGCGCTGAGTCGTATCTTCGCTTCTCCGCATTTTCGAGGACTGGGCTAATAGAGCAGCTTGAGTACGAAGGCTATTCATTTGAAAACTCTAGCTATGCCGTAGATGCCGTCAACGCAGACTGGTTCGAGCAAGCAGCTAAGTCAGCGGAAAGCTACCTGGAATACTCGTCTTTTTCGAGATCCGGACTCTTGGATCAATTGATTTATGAGGGCTTCAGCGAGGCGGAGGCAGCCTACGGTGTAGAACGGGCCTTTGAGGAGCAGGAGTCATCCTCGGGCGGGAGTGCTGATCAGGCAAATGCCATAGGTTCAGCGGAGTCTTATTTGAGATATTCAGCTTTCTCTCGAACTGGTCTCATTGCCCAACTTGAGTACGAGGGCTTCTCTCGAGCGGACTCAACATTTGCTGTTGACTCCCTAAATGTTGACTGGTTTGAACAAGCGGTTAAGTCAGCGGAGTCGTATCTTGAATACTCGTCTTTCTCGAGACAGAAACTTTACGACCAATTGATCTACGAGGGGTTTTTGCCTGAAGAAGCCGAATTTGGTGTCAACGTTGCCTACTAACCACCGCTTCCCTCGTAAAGAGCAGCTCTAGTAAAGCCCCGGCAATACCCCAGCCCAAGCACCCTTAATCTCGCCAAGCTCGAGCTTGGCAACATCCTGGATCTCAACTGCATGGCTCTCCTTGTCGGTGACACCGATTCTTAGAACTGGAACACCTCTGGCTTCGCAGAGCGCTTGGAACTTGACGTCGTCTTCTCTGCCAACAGAGACAAGGACTCTTGCCTGAGACTCAGAGAATAGTGCTGATGTTAGGTCTACGTTGTCTCGCTCCATGAGCTCACCAATCCAGATCCTTGCTCCAACATTGAACCTGAGGCTTGCCTCCAGGATTGCGATTCCTAGGCCACCCTCAGAGATGTCGTGTGCGGCCTCGATAAGGCCCTGCATTGCTGCGCCATGTAGCAGGTCTGCAAGCTCTTTCTCTTTATGCAGGTCAACCTTTGGAGGCTTGCCACCGAGGTGATCATGGAGGTCTTTGGCCCATGCCGAACCATCTAGTTCGTCGTAGGTAGTTCCGAGGAGATAGATGTTGTTGCCATCGTCCTGCCAACCTGATGGCACCCTCCTCGCAACATCATCAATGACACCTAGAACACCAACTACAGGGGTTGGGTAGATGGCTGTGTCGCCGGTTTGGTTATAGAAGCTGACGTTGCCGCCTGTTACCGGAATACCTAGTTCTTGGCAGGCATCTGCGAGGCCCGCAGTTGCCTGCTTGAATTGCCACATCACCTCTGGGTTCTCAGGGGAGCCAAAGTTTAGGCAGTTGGTTACTGCTCTTGGGACTGCGCCCGTGACAGCAACGTTTCTATAGGCCTCCGCTAGTGCTTGCCTTGCTCCCTCATAGGGGTCGAGGTAGCAGTACTTGCCATTGGCATCTGTTGCCAGGGCAACACCGAGACCTGTCTCCTCGCTGATCCTGACCATGCCGCCATCGTCTGGCATGGCAAGTGCTGTGTTTCCCATGACGTATTTGTCATATTGGTTGGTAACCCAGGACTTGTCTGCGTGGTTAGGGGTGGAGATTAGCTCCATGAGCTGGGTGGCAACCTCGGTTGGGTTCTCGGCCCTCTTGAGCTTTGCTGAGCTGTCTGCGTTTAGAGCATCTTGATACTTGGGGTATTCGACTGGGCGCTCATAGACAGGACCGTCGTGGGCGACGGTTCTGGGTGGCACGTTGACGATCTCTTCGTGTCCCCAGTCAATGTAGAGCCGGTCCTCGTTGATTACCTCACCTAGGACCGAGTACTCAACCTCCCACTTGTTGACGATCTTCTCGAAGCCCTTGAGGTGCTTCTTGGGAACAATTGCACACATGCGCTCTTGAGACTCGCTCATCAGGATCTCTTCTGGGGTGAGGCTCTCGTCCCTAAGCAGCACGTTCTTGAGCTGAATCTTCATGCCCATGTTGCCATTGGAGGCAAGCTCACTTGTTGCACAAGAGATACCAGCACCACCCAGGTCCTGGATGCCCGCAACTACGCCTGCGTGGAAGAGCTCGAGGCAGCACTCGATAAGCACCTTCTCGGCAAAGGGATCTCCGACCTGAACCGCTGGTCTCTTGGTTGGACCCTCGTCACCAAAGGTCTCTGATGCCAGCACGCTCACGCCACCAATGCCGTCGGCTCCGGTCCTGGCTCCAAAGAGGATCACCAGGTCGCCGGCATTGGTTGCCTTGGCGAGCTGGAGGTCTTCGTGCTTGAGGGCGCCAATGGAAAGGGCATTGACCAGTGGGTTGCCCTGGTAGACCTTGTCAAACACAGTCTCGCCGCCGATGTTTGGAAGCCCCAGGCAGTTGCCATAGAAGCTGATGCCATCTACTACGCCGTGGACGACCCTTGCGGTGTCGGGGTCCTGTGGTGCTCCGAAGCGGAGCTGGTCCATGACCGCCACCGGTCTTGCTCCCATCGAAAGAATGTCGCGGACGATGCCGCCAACTCCCGTTGCTGCTCCTTGGAAGGGTTCAATGTAGCTGGGGTGGTTGTGGCTCTCAACCTTGAAGGTGACTGCTAGTCCCTCACCGATGTCGACAACACCTGCGTTCTCACCCATGCCGACCATGAGGTGTTTTTTCATCTCGTCTGTTACCTTCTCGCCAAACTGGCGGAGGTAGATCTTGGAGGACTTGTAGCTGCAGTGCTCGGACCACATCACCGAATACATCGCAAGCTCTGAGGAGGTTGGCCTGCGGCCAAGGATCTCTCTGATGCTTTGATACTCGTCCTCTTTGAGGCCGAGCTCTTTCCAGGGTTGCTCTTTATCTGGGTCTTGTTGTGCGTTCTCTACGGTGTCGACGCCCGATGGTGTTTTCTTCTTGCCGAGCATTAGCTGTTCACCAACGCCTTCAGGGCACTCTGGAAGAACTTGAGGCCGTCGATGCCGCTTCTAGTTGCAACTGGGGTGTCTGGGCCGAAGCCTGGTTCTACGGCGTGCTCAGGGTGAGGCATGAGGCCAACCACGTTGCCCCGCTCATTGGTGAGTCCCGCAATGTCGTTCATGGAGCCGTTGGGGTTTAGTTCTAGGTAGCGGAAGACAACTCGGTTTTCTGCCTCGAGCATCTTGATGGTGTCTTCGGTTGCGATGTAGCCGCCCTCGCCGTTCTTAAGAGGGATTGTGATCTCCTCGTCTTTTTCGAACAAGCTGGTCCAGGCGGTCTGGTTGTTTTCAACCCTTAGTTTCTGGTCCCTGCAGATGAAGTGCTGGTGTTCGTTTCTAATCAGCCCGCCTGGGAGGAGATGAGACTCAACTAGCACCTGGAAGCCATTGCAAATGCCCAGCACGGGCAGGCCCTGCTGGGCTTTTTTGATGACCTCTTTGGTGGCAGGGGCCTTGGCTGCAATTGCTCCGCAGCGCAGGTAATCGCCATAGGAGAATCCACCTGGCAGGACTACCGCATCTACCTTCTTGAGATCGTCGTCTGCGTGCCAGAGGGAGACCGGGGTGCCGCCTGCAAGGCGCACTGCCCTCTGGGCATCGCGGTCGTCTAGGGTGCCGGGGTAGGTGATGACGCCTATGCGCATTAGTTCTCTACCGTTACCGCTACCACGTCCTCAATGACGTCGTTTGATAGAAACTCTTTGGCCTGCTTCTTTGCCTCTTCGAGGTCTGTCTCTGTTACCTCGCGGTCGAAGTGAAGCTCGATGCGCTTGCCGATTCTTACGCCAGAGATGTCTTTGTTGCCCATTCTTGTTAGGGCGTTGGCTACTGCCTTGCCCTGGGGGTCTAATAGATCCTGCTTGGGCATGATCTCAACGATGATTTTTGGCACTTCTACCCTTCGGTTGGCAGGAAATCCTGTTTCGGGATGGACGTTGGTTGCCGGCTACCTTGCGCGGAATTCTCTAAGTTTAGCGGGGTAATTTCAGCTTCCCCTCAGACTTGCCTGCACCTGAGTTATCCACAGTTTTGATTGATGCCTAGTCGCGATTGGAGCTTGTGGGTAGCCTAGAGTGGCAAAAGTAATTCTGGTCAATTTGACCCAATTCATTTACACTGAGCAGATGGGAAAAATAGTGACAATCACAGAGGCAAAGGCTCAGTTCTCAGCTCTCGTCGAAGACGCAATTCGAGGTGAAGAGGTCATCATCACCAAGCACGGCAGGCCGGTTGCCAAGATCATCAAGTTTCAGAAGCCAAAGATTGTTTTCGGCACTTTAGAGGGCAAGCTGCCCAAGGAGTGGGAGGAGATCGATTTCGATGACAACTCTCACATGGATGAGGCCTGGGCCAAGTGGCGACGCAAGTTGGATGCGATGGAGATATGAAAGCCCTGCTTGACACAAATGTCCTGATCAACCTGCACCAGAAGCCGGCTCGGCTCGGCAAGGCGACCAAGCGCAGTTTGAACGGTGCCAGAGCCCTGTATTTTTCACCCCTGACATTTTTTGAGTGGCTGCAAAAGGATGATTACCTGGGAACCAGCACCAAGATGCTGGTCGAGGCGACCATCAGACAAGGAATTGAAGAGTTGCCACTTACCGCACAAGCGGCACTCGAAGCCAGACGTTTCGGATCCTTGCGCGGCACAGACCCCCTCGACTTTCTGATCCTCGCTCAGGCGGCAGAGGCTGGGCTCTACCTGTACACATCCGACGAAAAACTACTGGGCTTGGGTCTAGATTTCGTGAAAGACTCCGGAGAGTAGTAAGCCTCCCTCAACCTCGCCGCAAAGGCCGACTTATCCACAGTTGACCCGCTAGCTCCTGAGCCTGAATCCAGCCAGCATCTCCAAGACAAGTAGGGCCCCGAGCCGGACGGTTCTTTGATCTTCGGTGTCTTTAGAGGCGTCTATTTCGGTCATATCCATGCCGACCACTTTTGGGCTTGCGGCGAGGATTCTCGCCGCCTGACGAAGCTCAAATGCGCTGATCCCACCGGGTGCTGCGGCCGGGCAGGCTGGCACCACGCTGCGATCGCAAACATCGACATCGATATCGACAAACACCGGCCCCTCGGCATCCTTGAGCGCGATGTTGCAGGCCTCTTGAATGCCGATTGTGGCCAGGGTGTTTCTTGAGATCACGTTGATGCCGAGGTCTTTGGCAAGCGATGCGTATTCAAAGGAATTGGAAAAATCATTGATTCCGATTTGAAAGACGTTCTTTGGGTTTAGCCCGGCATCAATAAGTCTCCTCACTGGCGAGCCATTCGAGATTCCATCCCGCAGGTCGTGGTGAGCATCCAGGGTGATGAGCCTTGCCGTGCTCAGGTCCTCCTTGAATGCACCCAATGCGGCGGCGTTGGTGATCGAGTTGTCTCCACCTAGCGCAATCAAGAGCTCCTTATCGGCGCTTGCAATCCTGCTGATGGTTTCCTGTTCGTTGCCATCTGGGTCTGCTATTTCACCCAGGTCCTCGATGGACGTGCCGGAGATGTCGTCGTAGGTGCTGTGGCTGAATGTCGAATAGCGAGCCAGCGCTGCCCTAATTGCCTTTGGGGTCAGGTGAGCGGATGTCTCACTGATCGAGGTCTTGTGAGCGGGGATATCTAGAATCCCGACTGGTGAGGGTGAAGTTGTTATCAGCGATGAGCCTCTAGGCCACTTCGGATCTTCACTCATGGTGCCCAAACTTTCTCGAGAGCTCCCTGGCCGCCTGCTGCAGCGAAAGAGCCAGCTGGCTCAACTGTAGCTTTTCAAGCGCCAGCGATTGGAAGGTAATTGCCAGTCCCGCCAGCGGATGGCCCAGGTTGTCTCTGATCGCCACGCCTACCGAGGCGTAGCCAAGGCTAACCTCGTCGACCTCCAGGGCATAGCCCTGGGCTCGCTCGCTATTGAGGATTGCGGTGAGCTCGGTGAAGCTCTTGGGGCCAAGCCCGGTTCGAGTCTGCAGGCCGAGGCCTCTAAACGATGCCGAGAGCTGCTTCTGATCCAGGACTGCGAGCATGGACCTGCCAGATGCTGTTAGGTGAGAGGGAAGCCGGACTCCAATGTCGGTAACCAGCTTTAGCGACCTCGCCGGCCTCTCCTCGAGGAGGTAGAGCACATCAGAGCCGTCTAGAACTCCGAGGTGACCCACCACCGAGGTTTGTTTTTCCAGATTCTCCACCAGCTTCCTCAGCACCGGTCTAGCCAGGCGCTCTAGAGGTTCGTGGCGCTGATAGGCGCTGCCAAGCTCCCAGGCGGCAAGCCCAAGCCCCCAGCGCTTCTCCTCTGGATAGTGGATTGCGTAGTTTGCCTCCTGGAGCTCCTCCAGCAGCTGATAGCAGGAGGATCTGGGGATGCCAAGTCGCTTGGCCAGCATCACTGCTGTCACCGGCTGCCCGATTTCAGCCATTGCGTTTAGGAGTGCGAGGGTTCTCGCCGCCGCAGGGACTCTAGCCATGCAATTAGTTTGTCTGAAATCTCAGACAGATGCTAGAGAAACCCCATTGTCGCATCTCTCGCGTGGTTGTGAAATTGGCTCATGAACCCAACGACGCGAACCCTAAAGGCAGCCACCGGCAGTTCACTAACCGCCCAGGGCTGGCAGCAAGAGGCAGCACTTCGAATGCTGCACAACAACCTCGACCCATCTGTCGCCGAGCATCCCGAAGAGCTGATCGTCTATGGCGGTAGCGGCAAGGCCGCTAGGAACTGGGAAAGTTTCGATGCCATGGTCAAGACCCTGAGCAGCCTCAAGAACGACGAGACGATGCTGGTGCAGTCCGGCAAGCCGGTTGGAGTATTTCAGACCCACGAGTGGGCTCCTCGGGTGCTGCTTGCCAACTCCAACCTGGTTGGAGACTGGGCCAACTGGCCGGAGTTCCGGAGGCTCGAAAAGCTTGGCCTGACAATGTATGGGCAGATGACCGCCGGTTCTTGGATATACATCGGAACCCAGGGAATTCTGCAGGGAACCTATGAGACCTTTGCCGCCGTTGCGGCCAAGCGCTTCGGCGGCACCCTTGCCGGGACCCTCACCCTGACCGGCGGTTGCGGAGGCATGGGTGGAGCGCAGCCTCTTGCCGTAACCATGAATGAGGGCACCTGCCTGATTGTGGATATCGACCCATCCAGGCTCCAGAAGCGAGTTGAGACCAGGTATCTGGACGAGATTGCCGACAACCTTGACGATGCAATCGAGCGAGTCACTCGTTACAGGGCAGAAAAGAAGGCCCTGTCGGTCGGTGTCGTTGGCAATGCAGCTACGGTTTTTGCTGAGCTTCTAGAGCGCGATGTTGAGATCGACATTGTCACCGATCAGACCAGCGCCCACGATCCGCTCTATTACATCCCAGAAGGTGTTGAGTTCTCGGATGCTCGAGAATACGCCGAGCAGAACCCCAAGGTGTTCACCGATCGAGCAGAGGCAGCAATGGCCAAGCACGTCGCCGCGATGGTCGGCTTCATGGAAAAAGGCGCGGAGGTTTTTGACTACGGAAACTCCATCAGAGACGAGGCCCGAAAGGGTGGTTTCCAGGATGCCTTCAAGTTCCCCGGCTTTATACCGGCCTACATTCGCCCGCTGTTCTGCGAGGGCAAGGGACCATTTCGGTGGGTGGCGCTCTCGGGCGACAAGAAGGATATCTATCGCACCGACCAGGCAGTCCTGGATCTCTTCCCAGACAACACTCATCTCAGGCGCTGGATCACGATGGCCCAGGACAGAGTTGAGTTCCAGGGCCTGCCAGCCAGAATTTGCTGGCTGGGCTATGGGGAGCGCGACAAGGCCGGCGAGGCATTCAACCAGCTGGTGAAAAGCGGCGAGGTATCCGCACCGATAGTCATCGGTCGCGACCACCTCGACTGCGGCAGCGTGGCCTCTCCCTATCGTGAGTCAGAGGCGATGCTCGATGGTTCCGATGCGATTGCCGACTGGCCACTACTAAATGCAATGGTCAACATCGCATCAGGTGCGAGCTGGGTTTCCATCCATCACGGCGGAGGCGTTGGCATGGGAAGGTCGATTCATGCGGGCCAGGTCTCGGTGGCCGACGGCACCGATCTAGCTGGCGAGAAGCTTCGCCGAGTGCTGACCAATGACCCGGGGATGGGAGTGATCCGCCACTGTGATGCCGGCTATCCCGAGGCCAAGGATGTGGCTCGTCAGAAGCACGTCCACGTTCCGATGCTGGACACCGAGTAGGCATGAAGACCAAGTATTCAGACATCGCGTCGCTGGTGACCACCGGCGAGAGCTTCGGCGAGCTTGCGGTCATCGAGGATGCGGCAATGGTCGTCGAAGACGGCAAGGTTCTCTGGCTTGGCCCGGCAGCCGCTGCCCCTGAGACAGACGAGGTTGTTTCGCTAGGTGGGGGCTGCGTAATACCGGGGTTTGTAGACTCGCACGCCCACCTGATGTTTGCCTCGGAGCGCAGTGAGGAGTTTGCTCACCGCATGGCCGGTAAGCCCTACTCCTCTGGGGGGATAAAGACCACGGTTCAGGCAACCAGGTCGGCGAGCGCCCAGGAGCTTCGTGAAAATGCGCGGCGGCTTGTCGCCGAGCTGCACGCAAGCGGCGTAACCCACTTTGAGATCAAGAGCGGCTACGGGCTCGATGTCGAAACCGAGGCGAGGTCACTTGAGGTGGCAAGGGAGTTCACCGAGGATGTCACCTTCTTAGGAGCACACGTCGTGCCAGCCGGCCTCGAGCGCGAGCAATACCTGCGCCTGGTGACCGGCGAGATGCTGGCTGAGGCCAAGAAGTATGCCAAGTGGATCGATGTCTTCTGCGACCGCGGGGCCTTCTCGGTCGAGGAGTCCAGAGAGGTCCTAGAGGCGGGGATTGCGGCCGGTCTTAGGCCAAGGATGCATTCGAATCAGCTCGAGAACCTTGGGGGAGTGCAGCTTGCGGTCGAGTTGGACTGTGCGTCGGTGGACCACTGCACATTCATGGATCCAGAAGACATTGCCGCACTTGCTGGATCAAACACGGTTGCAACGCTCGTGCCGGGGGCCGAGTTCTCGACCAGGAGCCCATACCCCGATGCCAGAAGGCTGGTTAGCGCCGGAGTGATTGTTGCCCTTGCGACCGATTGCAACCCAGGATCGTCGTTCACAACCTCGATGCCGTTTTGCATCGCGGTGGCCTTGCGGGAGATGGGGCTGACTCCGGATCAGGCGCTCTGGGCCGCCACCCGAGGTGGCGCCATGGCCCTAAGAAATCAAAAGGGCAAGCTTGCCGTCGGCTCCGATGCCGACTTCGCGGTGCTGGATGCACCAAATCACATCTATCTCGCCTACCGACCCGGGGTTCAGCTCGTGAGCCAAACCTATGTCGGTGGCGAGAGGGTCTTCGAAAGGCGCTGAAATGCAGACTGTTGAGCTAGGAGTCTCCGGACTGAGAATGGTCGATGTCGTTGCGGTTGCAAGGCACGGGGCAAAGATTGCCATCTCCGATCAGGCAATGGCAGCCATGCAACAGACCCGCGAGAGGGTTGAACAGCTCGCCTCTGGCGATGAGCCGGTCTATGGAATCTCGACCGGTTTTGGGGCCCTGGCCCAGCGCCACATTCCAATTGCGGATCGCGTTCAGCTGCAGAAGTCGCTCATCAGATCCCATGCCGCTGGCATGGGAGACCCGGTCGAGACCGAGGTCGTCAGGGCAATGATGTTGCTGCGGCTACGCACGATGTGTTCGGGTCAGACCGGAGTTAGGCCACTGATTGCAAAGACCTATGCCGAGATTCTCAATGCCGGCATCACCCCAAGAGTCTTGGAGTTTGGGTCTTTGGGCTGCTCGGGAGACCTTGCCCCACTTGCTCACTGCGCAATGGTGCTGATGGGAGAGGGCAGGGCCTTCGGGCCAGACGGCAGGGAGAGGCCCGTAGCCGAGCTTCTCTCGGAGGCCGGCATTGAACCGGTTGAGCTCAGGGAGAAAGAGGGCCTTGCGCTAATAAACGGCACCGATGGCATGTTGGGAATGCTCATTCTTGCTCTCGCCGACCTCGAGAAACTTTTGAATCAGGCAGACCTGGTTGCGGCCATGAGCGTCGAGGGCCAGATGGGAACCGACCAGGTGTTCCGTCCCGAGCTGCACGAGAAGCTTCGCCCACACCCCGGGCAGGCGGTGAGCGCAGCAAACATGTTTGTCGCATTGCAGGGGAGCGAGATTGTAAAGTCCCACCGCCATGGCGACGGGGTGGTCCAGGATGCCTACTCACTGCGCTGCGCACCTCAGGTCGCGGGGGCGGCTAGGGACACCCTTGCTCACGCCACCGTCGTCGCCACGCGCGAACTTGCTTCGGTTATTGACAATCCGGTTGTCCTGGAAAGCGGCGAGGTGACATCAAATGGAAACTTTCATGGGGCTCCGGTTGCGCAGGTTTTGGACTTCCTGGCCATCTCGGTTGCGGACCTAGGGTCGATTTCTGAGCGCAGAACCGATCGTTTCTTGGATGTCTCCCGCAATCGCGGGCTGCCGGCTTTCTTGGCCAACGACCCGGGGGTCGACTCCGGATTGATGATTGCTCAATACACCCAAGCCGGCCTGGTCTCGGAGAACAAGCGACTTGCGTCGCCGGCGAGCGTAGATTCGATTCCATCGAGCGCGATGCAGGAAGACCACGTTTCGATGGGTTGGCATGCCGCCAGGAAGCTAAGGAAGGCAATCGACAACCTGCGAAGAATCGTCGCAATCGAACTTGTTACTGCGGCGCGTGCGGTTGAAATGCGTGCCCCGCTGAAGCCAGCCCCGCTCACCGCAGAACTAATCTCGCAGCTGAGGAAAACCGTGCCGGGACTTGGCCCAGATCGCGACCTGGGAGAGGAGCTTGAGGCTGCCTACCAGGTACTTATCAACATGGACGAAAAAATCTGACCTCTCCACAGATATTGCTAGCGCAATAGTGGTATCAGTTTGATACTGTTAGGTTCATGGCTATGACACTAAGACTCACTGAAGAAGATGAAGTAATCCTCACCAGGCTCTCGGAGCAGCTTGGACTGTCCAAGCAAAAGGCACTTCTTGAGGCAATGCGCATGGTTGAGCGCGAGTCGAGAAAAAAGCGTCGGGTGAATGAGGCGCTGCAGTTCGTGCTCAGCCACGATAAGGAGCTCATGGATCGACTGGCTGACGCATGACCGAATACGTCGAGCTAGACCATGCCCTGGACGTGATTGCTAGTCTCGGTTTTCACGTAAAAGAGGTTGGGCTCTTGGATTCAGCTCTTGCCAGACCGCAGACCACTGTGTTCGGAGAAGATGCCTACCCGACCCTCGAGCTGAAAGCTGCGGCAATGTGCCACTCTTTGGCTAAGAATCACGCTCTGGTGGACGGCAATAAACGAACTACCTGGGCTCTTATGGTCGTGTTTCTATTTCTTAATGACTTCAAGCACAACTTTTCAGCGGATGAGGGCATGGACTTCGTGCTTGGCATAGCAACCGACAAGATCAGCGTGGAGCAGGCGGCGGAGATGATTCGCCTGCACCTAGTGCCACTCAGCTAGCGAGCAAAACTTTCAATTGGTGGGCAGGTGCAGGTTAGGTTCCTGTCGCCGAAGACTCCATCAATCCTTCTAACTGGTGGCCAGTACTTACTTCTCCTCTGGCTGTCCGTTGGGAAGACTGCTTCTTCGCGGCTGTAGGGGTGGGTCCACTCGCTTGTGAGGTGGCTGGCGGTGTGGGGCGCATTCACAAGCGGGTTGTCATCTTGTGGCCAATGGCCGTCCTGCACCTTTTGAGCTTCGGCACGGATGGCAAGCATTGCCTCGATGAAGCGCTCCAGCTCTTCCATCGGCTCTGACTCGGTCGGCTCAATCATCAGGGTTCCTGCTACAGGGAAGCTCATGGTTGGGGCATGGAAGCCATAGTCAACCAGGCGCTTCGCAACATCGTCGTTTGAGATTCCGGCATCCTTTTGCAGGGGCCTGATGTCGATGATTGCCTCGTGGGCGATGAGGCCGTTCTTGCCGGTGTAGAGAAGTGGGTAGGCATCAGAGAGCTTCTTTGCAACATAGTTCGCGCTCAAGACCGCCACCGCCGTTGCATCCTGCAGCCCACCCGCGCCCATCATCTGGATATAGGCCCAGGAGATGGGGAGAATGCTTGGAGAACCAAATGGAGCTGCCGAGACCGGTCCATAGCCAGGGAGCTCGACCTGTGCCATGGAGTGTCCAGGCAGGAACGGCCCGAGGTGAGGCCTTGCAACCACTGGCCCAACGCCAGGACCGCCACCACCGTGAGGGATGCAGAAGGTCTTGTGGAGGTTGAGGTGGCTTACGTCACCACCGAACTCACCAAACTTTGCAAAGCCCACGACCGCGTTGGTGTTTGCGCCGTCGATGTAGACCTGGCCACCTGCTGCGTGAACGAGGTCACAGATCTCAACCACTGCCTCTTCGTAGACACCGTGGGTGGAGGGGTAGGTAATCATCAGAGCCGCAAGGGTGTCCTCGTGCTCTGCAATCTTTTGCCTCAAATCAAGAACATCTACGTTGCCGTCGTTGTCGCAACCAACCACCACAACCTCAAGACCTGCGAGCACGGCGCTCGCGGCATTGGTGCCGTGGGCGGAGGAAGGTATCAGGCACACATTTCGCTGGAAGTCTCCCCTGGAGCGGTGGTAGCCGCGGATCGCCAATAGTCCCGCTAGCTCTCCCTGGCTACCGGCATTTGGCTGCAGCGAAACAGACTCGTAGCCCGTGATGTCGCTAAGCCATGAGGTTAGCTCTCCAATGAGCTCGATGTAGCCCTGAGTGTCCTCGGCTGGAGCGAAGGGGTGCAGCGAGGCAAACTCTGGCCAGGTGACCGCCTCCATTTCGGTGACGGAGTTGAGCTTCATCGTGCAGGAGCCGAGCGGAATCATGCCCCTATCCAGGGCGTAGTCAAAGTCCGCGAGCTTCTTTAGATACCTCAGCATTGCGGTCTCAGAGTGGTGGGTGTTAAAGACCGGGTGCTCTAGGTACCCACTCTCGCGGCGGTTTCTGAGCCTGTCTTCGGCATCCTCTGTCTTTGGCGACCTCGCACCAAAAGCACTCGCGAGTTCGGCTAGGTGCTGCCAGGTTGTGCTCTCGTCCACCGAGATGCCGATGGTTTGATCGTCGACCCTCAGGACTGTGAGGTCTTTGGCCCTAGCCGCCTCAAAGAACTTGTTTGCATCGGTGCCAATGAGCCTGATGGTGTCAAAGAAGTTCTCGTGCTGCAAAGAGAAGCCAACTTCGGTCAGGACCTTCGCCAGGGCGCTCGCCTTGTCGTGGATCTCCTTGGCAATTGCCTTTAGATCCTCTGGTCCGTGATAGACGGCATACATGCCGGCCATGACCGCCAGCAGCACCTGAGCGGTGCAGATGTTTGATGTTGCGCGCTCGCGCCTGATGTGCTGCTCTCTGGTCTGCAGGGTGAGGCGGTAGGCAGGTGCTCCCTCGGCATCGACAGAGACGCCTACGAGCCTTCCCGGCATGGTGCGCTCGAGCTTCTCGCGCACCGCCAGGTAGCCCGCGTGAGGGCCACCAAAGCCCATGGGGACTCCAAAGCGCTGGGTCGTGCCGCAGACGACATCGGCACCCTTTTCACCCGGAGGGGTGATCAGGGTAAGGGCCATTAGGTCAGCAGCTGCGATGGCAAGGCCACCAAACTCGTGGACCTTTGCAAAGAGGTTTTCGAAGTCGATGATTCTTCCCGATGCGCCAGGGTACTGAATTACCGCACCAAAGCACTCTTCGTCTAGCTCTTCCGGCTTTGCCGCGTCGAAGTACTTGATGACGATGCCCATAGGCTCTGCCCTGTGCTCAAGCAGCTGCTTGGTCTGCGGGAACATGTCACTGTCGACAAAGAAAACATCGCTGTTGCTATCTGCGCTGCGCCTTGCAACCAGCATGGCCTCGACGACCGCCGTCGATTCGTCGAGCATCGAGGCGTTTGCGGTCTTCATGCCGGTGAGGTCGGTGACCATGGTCTGGAAGTTGATGATTGCTTCCAGTCGGCCCTGCGAGATCTCTGGCTGGTAGGGGGTGTAGGCGGTATACCAGCTTGGGTTCTCTAATACGTTGCGCTTGATGACTCCGGGAGTTCTGGTGCCGTAGTAGCCGAGGCCTATAAAGCTCTGTGTGATTCGGTTTTTGGAGGCAATCTCCCGAAGGCGCTCCAGCGCCTCGTCCTCGCTTATGGCATCGGGGAGCTTGCTGTCACCTTCAAACTTGATGGCATCGGGGAGCGCCTTCTCCATGAGCTCGCTGAGACTTTCAAGCCCGAGGTAATCGAGCATGGCCTTTTGCTCGGTGGCATCTGGGCCGATGTGGCGGAAACGAAACTGATGGTGGTCAGCTAGCAATTACTCTCCAATGAAGGCGTCGTATTCGGTGCTAGATAGAAGATCTGGCAATTGGGTAAAACGAATCTTAACCAGCCATCCTTCCCCAAACGGGTCATCATTTATCGTTTCGGGAGATCCGCTCAGAGAATCGTTAGCTTCGACGACTTCGCCATCCATCGGTGCGTAGAGTTCGCCGACGCTCTTGGTTGACTCAATCTCGCCGCAGATTTTCATGTGAGTTGTTGAAGAGCCAACCTTTGGTAGGTCCACATAGACAATCTCGCCGAGGGCATCAGCCGCATACTTTGTAATGCCGATGGTTGCCACATCGCCTTCGACCCTTACCCACTCGTGCTCTTTTGTGTATTGCAGCTCTGCTGGATTTGCCATGTCTCTATCTCCTATAAAACGGGAGCTCTACAACCTCGTAGTTCACCCTCGTGCCTCTCACATCTGCCTCTAGTTTGCTACCAATTTCAAGCTCTAGCGAACCGTCCAGGTATGCCATGGCAACCGGGTAGCCGAGAGTTGGCGAAAGCGCGCCCGAGGTGACCTGCCCGATTGGATTCTCACCACCCGGAAGGTAGATCTCATACTCCGCCCTTGCGGCCCTTCTGCCCTCACCCCTAAGGCCATAAAGCCTCCAAGTGCTTTGCTCCTTGAGGCCCTCAAGCGCAACCTTGCCAACAAAATCCCCTTTGTCACCGGCCACAACCCTGCCTAGGTTTGCCTCATAGGGGTTCACGTCCAAAGTGAGCTCGTGCCCATAAAGGGGCATGCCTGCCTCTAGTCGCAGAGTATCTCTGGCTGCCAGGCCACAGACCCTCACCTCTTCCCTTGCCGCAAGTTCTTTGAAGATTGGTAGTGCCTCGTTGTCGGGAATGAAGATCTCGAAACCGTCCTCACCGGTGTATCCGGTTCGGGCCAAAAGGACCTCGGTCTGGCCAATCTTGCCGCTGGCGATTGAGTAGTAGGAAAGTGGATTTAGATCGATGTCAACAAATTCGTTTAGGACCGCGGTTGCCTTTGGACCCTGAAGAGCCAGCAATACCCACTGGTCGGATTCGTCTCTCACCTCAACATCAAAATGCTCCGCAGCATCGAGCAGTTGTAACAGCACCGCGTGGCGGTTGCCGGCATTTGCCACGACTAGGTATTCATCTTCTGCAATGCGGTAAACGATGAGGTCATCGATGACCTTGCCATCTGCGTTGCAGATCATTGTGTATTTGGCTTTGCCGTTTTTCATGGCGCTCAATTTGGAGACCAGGGCATAGTCAAGAAGCTCAGCCGCCTCGCCCTTGATTCTGATTTCGCCCATGTGGCTGATGTCAAAAAGGCCCGCTGAGTTTCTTACCGCGTGGTGCTCCTCGAGGTCTGACCCGTACCGCACCGGCATCTCCCAGCCGCCAAAGTCGGTGAAGGCGGCACCCAGGGCCTGATGTTCGTCAAACAGCGGTGTTCTAAGCACCCAATAACCCTAATTGTTATTGCTGGTTAGTTTCTCCGCCAGTTCTCGATAGCGAGCTGCGGTTAGCTCGACAATCTCTGTTGGTAGCTCGGGAGGGGTGGATGTCTTGTCCCAGTTTCTCTCCAACCAGTTGCGGACAATCTGCTTGTCAAAGCTTTGGTCGCGCACTCCCTGCTCCCACTCTGCTTTGTCCCAATAGCGCGAGCTGTCGGGGGTTAGCACCTCGTCGCCGAGGGTAAGCATGTTGGTTCTCGGGTCGTTGCCAAACTCGAACTTCGTGTCTGCCAGGATCAGCCCGGCTTTTTCCGCGAGGTGGGTGGCGTGGATGAATATCTCAATGCTGCTGTCCCTGAGCCGCTCCGCGATCTCGCTGCCGACTAGCTCGATAACTCTCTCGAAGCTGATGTTCTCGTCCTTTTCACCCTGGGGGGCTTTATAGGCGGGGGTGAAAATCGGATGGGGCAGCCTGTCTCCGTTTTTTAGACCCTCGGGGAGCTCGATGCCGCAGACCTTGCCTGTCTCCTGATATTCCTTGAAGCCGGAACCGGCGAGATAGCCACGCACCACGCACTCAACCGGATACATATCCAGCTTCTTGACGATCACCGCTCTGTTCTTGACCTCTTCTGGTACTTGCAGCTCATCTGAGAGGTGGTTAGGAAAATTCAGCCTTTCAAACCACCACGCAGTGACCTCGGTCAGGTTCCTACCCTTGCCCGGTATGTCAGGCGAGTGGATGTAGTCGAACGCGCTGATACGGTCGCTCGCGACGATTAGAACCAGGTGAGAGAAGGCGGGGTCCTCAGGCTCGTATAGGTCCCTTACCTTGCCCGAGTAAACGTGTTTGAAACCTGGCAGTTCCATCTAGCTAATACCTGCCGCGATGTCGTTTCTGAAATGGGCGCCGTCCAAGCTGATTCGGCTAATGCCCTCGTAGGCGAGGGTCCTTGCCTCCTGGAAGCTATCGCCGCATCCCACCACCGAAAGCACCCTGCCAACTTTTCCTGCTTTGCAGACTTCGACATCTTCGATGCTCTCGGCAGATTCGATGCCGCTTACCTCTCGATACTCCGCGGTCGATGTTGGGTAGCCTTCGGATGCCAGGACAACGGTGACGGCCTTGCGTTTTGAAAACTCCGCAGAAGGGCCAGCATCTAACTTCCCAGTCGCAGCTCGCATCATGAGGTCTGCGAGGTTGCTCGTTAGCCTTCGGAGCACGACCTGGGTCTCCGGGTCTCCAAACCTTGCGTTGAACTCGATGACCCTGATGCCCCTGTCGGTGACGATGAGGCCGCAGTAGAGCAGCCCGACAAACTCAGTGCCACGTTTTGCGAGCTCGTCAATCACGGGTTGGGCAACCCTCTCGGTGACCTCTTCAACAAAGCCCTCTGGCAGCCATGGGATGGGAGAATAAGCTCCCATACCGCCGGTGTTAGGACCCTCGTCACCCTCATAGGCGCGCTTGTAATCCTGAGCCGGAGATAGCGGCATAACCGTCTTGCCATCTGCGAGGAAGAAGAGGCTTACTTCCCTTCCCTGCAAGAACTCCTCCACCAGCACTCCGCCGGAGATGTAGACCTTGGCGTGCTCCAAAGCTGCTGATTTGTCGCTGGTGACAATCACTCCCTTGCCAGCTGCTAGGCCGTCGGCTTTTACGACGTAGGGGGCACCAAACTGGTCCAGCGCACTCTCTACCTCATCGATCGTGGTGCACTGGTGGGCCATGCCGGTTGGCACGTCGGCAGCGGCCATGACCTCTTTAGCAAAGTTCTTTGAGCCCTCCAGTCGGGCGGCGTCTTGATTTGGGCCGAACACCGCTACGCCCTGCTCCCTGAGGGCATCGGCTACTCCTGCAACAAGTGGTGCCTCGGGACCAATGACGACGAGGTCGACCCGCTCCTCCAGGGCAAGCTTTACAACGGCCAGGCGATCGACCTGGTCCACATCCCTTACCTCAACCTCTTTGGCTATGCCCTCGTTGCCCGGGGCACAAACTATGTCCTTGGCAGGGGTGCCGGTTCGAATGAGGGCCTTTACGATGGCGTGCTCTCTTGCGCCAGAGCCAATGACGAGGATTCTCACCCGAGCGAGTTTACCTTCGTGCCGCTGGGAACCCTCAGCATCGGGTCTCTCGATGTCAAGAAGTAGTCGCCTCGGTTATGCATAATTGGCGCATGGGTAAGAAGCGGATTGACGATGCTGTTGGCAAAGAGGCTATTTCGTCATCCGACATCCCTACTGCGGTCAGATACCTGCTGCAACTTATCGAGGAGAAGTTTCCCGGCGGAGCCGTGGAACTGAGAGTCCCGCCTTACGGAGCGATTCAGTGCCTGTCGGGTTTGGACCACCGCCGGGGCACGCCCCCAAACGTTATTGAGATGGAACCCGAGTTATTTCTCTCGCTCTGTCTTGGGAGGGCTAGCTGGGAAGAGGCCATCGAGTCCGGCCACGTGCTGGCATCGGGGAGCCTCGTCCCTGAGGCCGCCAAGCTCTTTCCTGTCCTTGAAAACTAGCGGTATCGAGGCGATGGCTTTGCTGGTTTAATTGGAGCGTGGCCGAGAACGAAGAAATCGAAATTCGCAGAGCTCCCAAGGTGCTTCCTTGGATGTTTACCGGTAGCGCACTCGGCGTCATCATCGCGATTCTGATCTTTGTTATCGCCCCTGAAAACTCCGAGGTGCCCGAGAACTTCTTTGGCCTTTTGATGATCGCACTTGGCTCTCTGGGTCTGGGGGTTGGGGTTTTGGTTGCGATTATTTTTGACCTGGTCTCCTCAAGGAGGGCCAAGAAGGCAATAGCCAATAGGGTTTCAGAGTGATACGCGGGGACGGTCTTCTAAATCACGACATCCTGCCCGGAGAAAAGGGCCCCCAAGACAAGTGCGGCGTATTCGGCGTCTGGGCCGAGGGTGAAGAGGTTGCAAAACTTGCCTACTTCGGCCTTTATGCTCTCCAGCACCGTGGCCAGGAATCTGCGGGTATCGCAACCGCCAATGGCGACAAGATCTTGGTTTTCAAGGACATGGGCCTGGTCTCTCAGGTCTTCAATGAGGCAGCGCTTGAGTCTCTAGAGGGGCACATCGCGGTGGGCCACACCAGGTATTCGACGACGGGAGCATCTCACTGGAAAAATGCTCAGCCGACCCTGGGTCGAACCGCTTACGGCACAGTCGCCCTGGGCCACAACGGAAACCTCACCAACACCCAAGAGCTACTCGAGCTATTGCAGAAGCGCTACCCGGAGCACGAGGGTGAGCTGCGTGGGGGCAACACCACCGACACCGCGGTCCTGACTGCGCTGCTCTCGGGTAATGCGGACAGCTCGCTGGAGGCAACCGCTCTAGAGCTGCTTCCGCTTGTGAAAGGCGCCTACTGCCTGGTCTTCATGGACGAGGGAACCCTCTATGCCGCGCGCGATCCTCAAGGCGTAAGACCACTGGTTCTGGGAAGACTCGAGCGTGGTTGGGTAGTGGCCTCAGAGTCTGCGGCTTTAGACATTGTGGGTGCGAGCTATGTTCGCGAGGTTGAGCCAGGCGAGCTAATTGCAATTGACGAAAACGGCCTGAGGTCCTCTAGGTTTGCTGAGACCAAGCGCGCCGGTTGCGTATTTGAGTATGTCTATCTCGCCCGCCCGGACACTTCAATTAACGGCCGCGTGGTCTATGAGTCCCGCGTTGAGATGGGTAGGACGCTCGCCAGGGAGTATCCCGTTGAGGCGGATCTTGTTATGCCGACACCAGAGTCAGGAACCCCTGCCGCCATTGGTTTCAGCGAAGAGAGCGGTATACCTTTCGGCCACGGTCTTGTGAAGAACGCCTATGTGGGAAGAACCTTCATCCAGCCCTCCCAGACCATCCGACAGCTCGGTATCAGGCTCAAGCTCAATCCCCTAAGAGAGGTCATTGCAGGCAAGAGGTTGGTTGTAGTCGATGACTCCATCGTCAGGGGTAACACCCAGCGGGCTCTGGTGAAAATGCTCAAGGAGGCAGGTGCAGCGGAGGTTCATGTGCGCATCTCCAGCCCCCCGATTACCTGGCCTTGCTTCTACGGCATTGATTTCGCATCCAGGGCAGAGTTGATTGCCTCCGGACTTGGAGCTGAGGAGGTTAGGCAATCAATCGGGGCAGACTCTCTCGGATATCTGTCCAAGGAGGGCATGATCGCGGCCACCAATCAAAAGCCTGACTCGCTCTGCACCGCCTGCTTCACAGGAGAGTATCCAATCGAACTTCCCGCGGCTGAGTCTCTAGGCAAAAACCTGCTTGAAAGAGGCGTTGCCACCATCAAGGAAGAGAAGCACGTTCACGTAGATGACTAATCCATATGCGTCCTCAGGGGTCGACACCGAGGCTGGAGACAAAGCCGTAGAGCTCATGAAGCAAGCGGTTAGCGCCACACACAACAACCTCGTTCTCGGCGGCTTTGGGGGCTTTGCCGGGATGGTCGATGCCGGGTTTCTAAGGTCATACGAGCACCCAATTCTTGCCACCTCAACCGATGGCGTTGGAACTAAAGTTGCGATTGCCCAGGCCATCGATAAGCACGACACCATTGGCCAGGATCTAGTGGGCATGGTCGTGGACGACATTGTCGTCACCGGCGCCAAGAGTCTTTTCATGACCGACTACATTGCCTGCGGAAAGCTGGTGCCCGGAAGAATCGCGGACATTGTTCGGGGCATAGCCGAGGCCTGCAAGGCCGTGGACGTCGCGCTGGTTGGTGGCGAGACCGCTGAGCACCCCGGCCTGCTTGGCGAGGACGAGTACGACGTTGCGGGAGCTGCGACTGGAGTTGTCGAGAAGTCCAAGATCCTCTCGAGTGAGAAGGTCGAGGTTGGAGATATCGTGCTCGGGCTTTCCTCTTCGGGCCTGCACTCAAATGGCTACTCGCTGGTTCGCAAGATTGTCGCCGATAGGGGCCTGAGTTACACCGAACACGTTGATGAGTTTTCCACGACGCTAGGTGAGAAGCTTTTGGAGCCGACCATGCTCTACAGCGGTGTGCTCAACAATGTGCTCGAGAGATTTGATGGCCAGGTCTCAACCATGAGCCACATCACAGGTGGCGGCATCGCTGCCAACCTATCCCGGGTGCTACCCGCCACCGTATCCCTGGATATTGATCGCGGCAGCTGGAGCCCGCAGGACGTCTTTCGGGTGCTGGCCTCTTGGGCGGGACATGATCTAAAAGACCTCGAGAGCACCTGGAATCTAGGCCTTGGTTTTGCTCTGGTCGTGAGAAAGTCGAGTGCCGCTGAGATTGAGAAGTTCGTGAGTGAAAGCGGCATCCACACCTGGCAACTGGGCGTCATTGAGTCCACAGCATGTGATACGGAGGCCGAGGGTTACACGACAAACGCCAAGGGTGTGGCAGGCGGTGCCGTGCGGTTGGTCGGAGACTATGCGCAATAAGGCAGCCGTTGGCGTAGGCGTTGTCGGAGTAGCAGTTTCAATCGGTGCTTTCCTGTTGGGCCTCATTAGTGGTGCAGAGTCTGCGACTGTGAGCATCGTCAGAGATACCCCTAATGTGCACTGCTACGAGGACACCTCGACAGAGCAGTTCACCGAGCAGCACACTCAGACCAAAGTTCTCGCCTGCCAGGTTATGGGCATGACCAAGCAGGCAGCGGTTGATTATCTCGAAGCTGAGGGTAGGACTGTGAGGATTGCCTCGGAAGACGGTGAATACTTTGCCCTCACGGAGGATTACCGTGACGACAGGGTGAACTTGGATATCTTGGTTGGTCTGGTCGTCGGCGCAAATGCGTGGTGAAAACGGGGCACAGTCCGCTCTAGTCCTCTTCGTCTAGTTCGACGACGCGCTCGTCGTCCAGAGGTGCTTCGTAGTCGTCGGCCCAGCGGTCCACGAAGTCTTCGTTTTCGTCTCCGGCCTTCTGGCTGAGCTCAGCCTCAAGCGCTGAGTAGTCGGTCGACGGGCTGTAATACTTCAGCTCGCGAGCGACCTTGGTGTTTTTCGCTTTTTGACGGCCACGCCCCATGGCGAGCCCCCTCTATCTCTGAATGTCCGCGGCTTTAGCCTTGGAAACTTACCGGAACCTTGAGAAATACTAACAAAATCTAAACGAACTGCATGACAAGCATCATTGCCAGCACGGGCATCAGAGCGTTGATGACGAGCGTGAGGAACATCTGCACTAACCGCCCGCGGTGATAGTAGTCGAAGCCCTCTTGAGAGACCCCAGCAAATGTTGAGAGGCCTCCTGCCAACCCAACCGATGCGATCACCAGCCAGTCCTGGGTCAGCGATCCGGAGTAGATGAAGCCGACAAGGCCTCCGGCCAAGATGTTTACCGCGAATAGCCCAAATGGCAGGGCCCCATGCCAGGAAATGATGGCGTAGCGGATTACCGCACCAACACCACCTGCTGCGCCGATGAGCAGGGTGAGCAGAATCGGATTACTCATGCCCCACCTTCTTCGCTCGCCTTCTGCCCTGGTGCCAACCAAAGGCATATGTGGCAGGGCCAATGAAGAGCAGCAGAGCAATTTCTGGCGAGAGGCCCTGAATGTCAATGAACAAAGTGAGTGCGCTCATGGTGGTAAAACCACCTGCTAGACCAGTGCCAAAGAAGGCCCGCTTTTTCTCGGTTGCAAAAATTGGGTGCCTTGCGGTCAGGCCAAAGAAGTAGCTACCAATGAGGTTTACAAACCCGAGCGCAAGAAATTCTGAGGTGGGGAACTCGTAGGTAGAACCGAACACTTCCCCAATTAGGTGACGCAGCATGGTTCCAATCGCGCCACCGACAAACACCATGCCAGCCATTCTCCAGTTGGCTAACACCCTTCAAACACTAGCGAACTTGCTAACTTGTCAGGGTGAACTTTGACGACAAGAACAACCTGGTGGTGGGTAGCTACTACCAAAACAACTACTCGGCCGAGGAGAACCAGCAGTTCACAAAAGAGTTTGCAGCCATCACGGAAAAGATGGTGGCTTGCCTCGATGAGGGCCTAGAGCCAGAGCATGAAAAGATGCAGGCTGCGGTGCGGCTGCATTACGAGTTCTGCCTAAGGTTCTGGAAGCCCGATCGCGAGTCTTACAAAAACCTTGCAATGAGCTTTGCCCTGCCAACCGCCTATAACGAAACCTATGAGGCGGAGCGTGAGGGGCTGGGGAACTACATCTACCAAGCGGCAACAATCTTTGCCGATAAAAACCTTTAGGCCTTTTCCTTAGAGCGGCTTCCAAGCCTGAAGGTGGAGGCGAATCCGAGCAGCAGGAAGATTGCTGCTGCAAAGGCTGCCCATTTGGCACCATCTGTAAAGGCATCGCCAGCGGCATCTTGGATCGACTCGGCAAGCTCCTGCGGAACCTGCTGGGAGGTCAGCCCCTCAGCAAGACCCGGTATTGCACCACCGGCCGAATCGACAACCGCGTCGACAATAAAGACCTGCTGACTCTGCGGGACCGCAAGCTCGTCAAGACGGTCTTCGAAAGATGCCTGGGTTCCGGTGAAGAGCATGCTGCCAAGAACCGCAATACCCAGTGCAGAACCAATCTGCCTCACGGTTGACTGAGAGCCAGACGCCTGACCTGTCTGTGCCATGGGGACATCGACCATGATGACCCCAGTTAGCTGCGCGGTGGCAAGCCCAATGCCGATGCCGTAGATGAATAGCAGCGGTGCTATCACGCCCCAGCCTGCATCGACCGAGGCCACCAGTCCAATGCCTGCAACGCCGATTAGCTCAAGACCAACACCAATCTGCACGGCTCTTGCCGGCGGCAGCTTGCCAGAGAGCGCCCCTCCAATACCGGAGGCCATAAAAGCACCACCTGCCAACCAAAGCAGAACCAGACCGGAGCTGATAGGGCTAAGTCCGAGCACGTTCTGAAGCCATAGAGGAATGGCAAACAGCAGGCCAAATTCACCGAGCGAGATGATCATGGCTGCCAGCGAGCCATTTCTGAAAGAGGCAATGCTGAATAGTCCGAGATCGAGCAGCACGCTCTTGCCCTCTCTCTCGCGCTTTCTCTCCCAGAAAACGAACATGACCGAGGTGACAGCCGCGATTGCCAGCGCCACCGGAATCACCGAGATGCCGTCCTCTGGCCAAACGAAATCGCCAATCACAAATTGATTCTTGGGGTTGGGGGTAATCCAGCCATAAACACGCCCTTCGATTAGACCAAAGACAAGGGTGCCGAACATGACCACGGAAATCGCAGCCCCAACCCAGTCGATTCCCTTGCGTCCGCTTTCAGCCTTTGACTCGGGAATGAGGTAAATAAGGCCCGCAAGAATCAGTATTCCTAGCGGGAGGTTTATCAAAAATGCCCAGCGCCAGGTGAAGTCGGTTGCGAGCCAGCCGCCCAGCACTGGACCTACCGCCACCATGCCACCAATGGTCGCTCCCCAAACCGCAAATGCAATGCCGCGCTCTTTGCCCTGGAAGTTTGCGTTCACCAGGGACAGCGTGGTTGGTAGCACCATTGCGCCACCGAATCCCTGGACCACCCTCGCCGCGATCATTTCGCCGGCTGATTCGGTGGAGCCGGCCCAGACCGAGGCCACTATGAAGATGAAGATTCCGATCAGCAAAAGGCGCTTGCGGCCAATCTTGTCGGCGAGCGAGCCCCAGACCAGAAGGGTCGAGGCAAAGACGAGCACATAGCTCTCCTGCACCCACTGAACCTCGGTTGAGCTAAGAGACAGGTCCTCGATGACCTTGGGAAAGATTGTGTTGACTATGGTGCCGTCGATGATGACCAAGGAGATGGCCATGGAGATAAATACCAGCCCGACCCAGCGGTTCTTAGTTTTCAATTCGTTCTTTCTGCTCTAGCCGACTGCCAACAGGGCACAGGCCCCGATTGCTAAAGCTATGCCTATGTTTTGGCTGAGCGCAATGCGCTCCTTTAAAAAGACCCTTGCAAGCAGGATTGTTCCCACTGGATAAAGCGAGGTCAGCACCGCAGCCACTGCGAGAGCGCCACTGGATGTTGCAATCATGAAAAACACATTGCCCGTGACATCGCCAAGGCCTGCCAGAAGAACAAGAGGTAGCAGGCTCTTTGTGAAGATCTCGCGCTCGACAAAGACCTTGGACTTGCCCAGGAGCAGAAGTGCCACTAGCCCGGCTCCCATGAGCAAGAGTCCCACAACTCGCATGACTACTAGAACGCCAAGGCCTGTGCCCTCAGGAGTCATGTCCAAGAACAAAAAGATGCCGGCGAAGCCAACCCCGGCTCCAACCGAGTACAAGACAGCTCGCAAGGATGGCAGCCTGACATCAGCACCAGGAATGAAGGCAACCAGCACCACCGCCACCAAAATAAGTGCAATCGCAATAAGTGCAAACGAACTCAGCTGCTGGCCAGAGATCACGTCAAAGACCACGGGAATCATTGCCGACAGCACTGCTGTGAGCGGGCTAACTATTGAGATAGGTCCGAGTGCTAGGGCCGCATAGAGAAAAGTAATTGCGGCAGCCGAGCAGATGCCCGCGTAGATTCCGATTTGAAAGACGTTGAGGTCGTAGCTCGCGCCAAAGAACAACGAGAGAAAGATCGCAATCCCAAGGCCAAATACGAAGGCCACCGTAGTGACGGCAAGGGCCCGAACCTTCTTGGCCGCCAGTGCCCCAACGAAGTCTGCGTACCCATAAGAAAAGGCAGATAGTAAACCAAAGAAAATCGTCACTATCTGCCTCTTTCTGGTGGCTCCGACCGGCGTCGATCCGGTGACCTAACGATTTTCAGTCGTTCGCTCTACCAACTGAGCTACAGAGCCTTGGAGCCTAAGCTCCCCATTCGCTTTCGCGAAGCGACCCTGACGGGACTTGAACCCGCGACCTCCGCCGTGACAGGGCGGCGCGCTAACCAACTGCGCTACAGGGCCAGGAGGTACTTCTAATCGCCTAGTGACCCCAACGGGATTCGAACCCGTGCTACCGCCGTGAAAGGGCGGCGTCCTAGGCCGCTAAACGATGGGGCCAGAAGCTGGCAACTTCAAAGCACCGACGGTAAAGACTACTTGTGTTTCGGCAAGTTGCGCAACACTTAGCCAACTCTCAGGCAATACTTGAAGCTTTGACTTAGATTTCTAGCAGGGAGGTGTGAATGGCCAGCCGCAAGAACGCGATTATTGCCGCTCTCTCGGGCGTTGGTCTTGTCGCCGGAACCCTCCTTCTCACACCTGCATATGCAAACCCTGACTACCCAACTGCGGCCGAGGTTGCTGCCGCCAAGCGGGATGTCCAGGAAAAGGAAAAGCTCATCGAGCGCATCGAGGGGATTCTTGTCACTCTTGAAGAAGAGGCCAGAGCCCTGGAGACCATTGCTCTGCAAAAGAACGAGGAATACAACCAGGCTGTAGATGCCAAGAACGAGATGGCGGCCAAGGTTGAGTCGCTCCAGGCGAGGGTTGAACAGTCAGCCCGGGAGGCTGAGGAGGCAAAGCTACAGCTCGGCAGGATTGTCTCTCAGATGTTCCGTGAGCGTTCGATCGGCGATACGACCTTGGAGCTGCTATTCAATCCAGATAATGCCGAGAACCTGCTGTTTCAGATGAGCATGGAGGAGCTAATCGCTCAGCGGACAGAGGCCATCTATCAGGCAGCTCTTGACAAGCAGGCTCAGGCTGAGGCTCTAGCGCTAGAGCTTGAGCAGTCCCGAGTCGAACTTGAGGAAATAGAGGCCGAGGCTGAGCAGCTCTACCAAGAGGCTCAGGATGCGGCCGATGCAGTGATTGCAAAGGTCGCCGAGTCTGAGCGCGAGCGAGCCACCATGATGGAGCAGCTTGCCGAGCTCAAGGACACCGCAGAGGAAATTGAGCGTCAGCGCCAAGAGGGACTCGAGTGGGAGAGAAGGCAGGCTGCCATACGTGCTGCACCAACAGCACCCGAGCTTTACACAGTAGGTGAGCCAGATTGGGCTCAGGTTGAGACCGCAATTGCCTTTGCCGAAGAGCAGCTTGGTGAGAGATATGTACTTGGCGGTGCTGGACCAAACGTTTGGGATTGCAGCGGCATCACTATGAAGAGCTATGCAGCTGCCGGTGTCTACATAGGTTGGCACTCCGCCACTGCCCAGTACAACGTTCTGGCAAAGCAGAAGAAGCTTGTTCCATTCCAGAATGCTCAGCGTGGGGATCTGATCTGGTGGTCAACCGAGAGCGCCTTCTCGGGAGATAAGTATCACGTCGCCATTTACCTGGGCGATGGCATGATGCTGGAGGCGCCAAACCCAGCTAGAACCGTGCGAATTGTTCCGGTTCGCTACGGCGAGCTCTGGCCTTATGCGGGTAGGCCAACCGCTACCTCAAATTAGTATTCGCCGACCTTTTCATAGAGCTTCGCGATAATCCACCACTCACCATCGACCTTCACGAAGTTCAGGTAGTCCTGCATGATGCCACCGAACATCTGTAGCTGGACCTTGGCCCATGCCATGGTGTCCGAAATCTGATCAATCTCAAGAATCTGATCGTCTCTGGGGTTGCCCAGCTCTTTGGGAGATTGTCGGTTTGCCACCTGGTCCCGGTAGACGTCAAATGGGCGCAGCACAAGCTCATTGCCCTGGGCCGAATAGAGCGTGCAGCGCTCGTGGAAGACCTGATCGAACAGCTCGAGATCCTGAGCGTGAATCACCTCAAAGTAGTCGTTGAGCTTTGAAATCAAACCAACATCGATTGAAGAGGTGTCAGGCGTTTGCATCTTTAGCCCTTGTAGTTCGCGTATCCGTCGGCAAGAACCTTTTCGGCAGCTGCTTTGTTATGCCAGCCGCCAAGCTTTACCCACTTACCTGGCTCTAGGTCCTTGTAGTGCTCGAAGAAGTGCTCAATCTCATTCTTGGTTTGCTGCGGAACATCCTGGATATCTTGGATGTGAGCAAACCTGGGGTCCTTGTCAAGAACGCAAAGTAGCTTCTCGTCCTGACCTCCGTCGTCCTCCATTAGGAGCATGCCAACCGGACGGACATTCATGTGGACTCCTGGGTATACCGGGTATTCCAAAATGACAAGAGCGTCGAGCGGGTCACCATCACCGCCGAGGGTGTTTTCGAATGCTCCGTAGTCGATTGGGTAGACAAAGGGGGTGAAGAGCACCCTGTCTAGCCAGACCTTGCCGGTCTCGTGGTCAACCTCGTATTTGTTTCTACTGCCGCGAGGAATCTCAATAACTACTTCGTATGACACCGCTTCTCCTAAATAGGCTTTGAGTGTAAACATTATCGAATCGGAGCCAATGCCAGTTAGACCTCGCCTCACGCCCGCCATGGCAGATGCTCGGCGGGCAGTTCGCGAGCTAGTTGCGAAGCTAAAGCCAAAACAGGGTTCATTGCTACTGGTCGCCTGCTCCGGAGGGCCAGACTCGATGGCCCTCGCAGCAGCCTGCGCTTTTGAGCTACCACGGGCTGGACTGAAGGTGGGGGCAGTGATTGTGGATCATGGGCTCCAGGAGAACTCAGCTGAGATAGCAGCGCAGGCGGCTAGCCGCTGCAGAGAACTCGGGCTTGAGCCAGTGATTGTCAGCCGCGTGGAGGTAAAAGTCTTCGGAGAGGGCTTAGAGGCTGCCGCGAGGGATGCAAGATACGCCGCTTTAGAGTCGGCAAGAGTGGAAACGTCGTCAGACTTCGTACTCCTCGGCCATAACGAGGATGATCAGGCCGAGACGGTCTTAATGGGCCTCGCCAGAGGTTCCGGGCTGCGCTCTATCAGCGGCATGCCAGTCATAGACGACGATCGCAGACTGGCCAGGCCGTTTCTTGGCCTCTCGAGGGCGACGCTTCGAAAGTCCTGCGAAGACCAAAGCGTTGAGTTTTGGGACGACCCCCACAATCAGGATGAGTCATTCCTGCGAGTAAGAGTTCGCAAACTCGCCGAGAGGTTAGAGGAAACCCTTGGGGTTGGCTTTCAATCGGCGCTCGCAAGGACTGCCGATCTTGCCTACGAGGCTGAGGACTACCTAACCCTTGAAGCGAGGTGGTTTCTAGATAGCAACGACTTTGAATCAGGTCTTGAGGTGAAGCCCGTCGCGGACCTTCACCCAGCGCTTCGAAGAAAAGTCCTGCAGCTTCACATGCAGAAGATCTCTGGAAGTTCGATCTCGAGGAGCCAGGTGCTGGAGGCAGAGCAGCTAGTTACCAATTGGCACGGACAGAAAAAGCTGGACCTTTCTGGCATTACAGTAGAGCGGGTAAACGACCGCCTTCTAGTAAAAGCCAAGTAGCCCGGGAGCCTGCAAGTGCAGCTAAATCACCCAGATATTCAAGAGGTGCTGGTCACCGCTGACCAGATTCAAACGAGAGTCCAAGAGCTAGCAACGGAGATCTCCGAATTCTACGGAGATAAAGAAGTTTTACTGCTTGGCGTCCTCAAGGGAGCCGTACCCTTCATGGCAGACATTTCAAGGGCACTCTCGATCCCAGTTCAGCAGGACTGGATGGCGGTTTCTTCCTATGGCTCTGGCACTGTTTCCTCTGGTGTTGTGCGAATCCTCAAGGACCTCGACGTCGATATCAAAGACCGCCACGTATTGATAGTGGAGGACATCATTGACTCCGGCCTAACCCTCTCCTGGCTCACCTCTAATCTCAAGGCAAGAGGTGCTGCGTCTGTCGAGATTGTGACCCTTCTCAGGAAGCCCGAAGCTGCGAAGGTGAAAATAGCTGTCCGATGGGTGGGATTTGATATCCCAAATGCTTTTGTTGTTGGTTACGGGCTGGACTTCAACGAGGACTACCGGTCACTGGACGGCGTTGGAATTCTTTCGCCTTCGGTTTATGAGTAAAGGTTTTTGATGGCAGAGAAGAAGGCAGATCCGCAGAGCAGGCTTAAGAAGTTCCTGAAGGGACCCTGGCTCTGGATTGCCATCGCGCTCAGCGTCGTCTTCATCGGCACCAGCCTCATGAACACCGAGCAGTACACCAAGGTTGACACCCAGGTCGGGCTTGAGATGATTCGCTCCGGCTCCGCCGAGAAAGTAACTATCTTTGACGGCGACCAGCGGGTCGATGTGGTGCTTAGAAACCCAGACGCCGAGTTTGGCGACAAGGTTCAGTTCTATTTTGTCTCCGGCCGCGCTGAGGTGGTGGCTGAGACGGTTGCTTCTGCTCAGATCTCTGAGGGCTGGTCAGACGAGGTCCCCTCTACTCCTTGGATTCTTGCGCTCCTTGGTTCGCTATTGCCATTCATCATCATCTTGGCTCTGTTCTGGTTCTTGATGAGCTCGATGGCCGGTGGCGGCAGAGGGGTAATGCAGTTTGGCAAGTCCAAGGCGAAGCTCGTGAGCAAGGAGATGTCCAAGGTCACCTTTGACGATGTTGCCGGTATTGAGGAGGCACACGAAGAGCTCAACGAGCTCAAAGAGTTTTTGAAGAACCCAAAGAAGTTTGAAGAGATGGGTGCAAAGATTCCTCACGGCGTCTTGCTCTATGGCCCTCCGGGAACCGGTAAGACCCTCATCGCAAAGGCTGTAGCTGGCGAGGCCGGAGTCCCCTTCTTCTCAATCTCAGGTTCAGACTTTGTCGAGATGTTCGTTGGTGTTGGTGCCTCGAGAGTTAGGGACCTGTTTGAGCAGGCTAAGCAGGCCGCTCCCGCAATTATTTTTGTGGACGAGATCGATGCCGTCGGCCGGCACCGCGGCACCGGTATTGGCGGCGGAAACGACGAACGCGAACAGACCCTAAACCAGCTTCTTGTTGAGATGGACGGTTTCGACACCTCAACCAACGTGATCCTGATTGCGGCGACCAACCGTCCGGATGTGTTGGACCCAGCACTTTTGAGACCAGGAAGGTTCGACCGCCAGGTTGGCGTGAGTGCGCCCGACCTAAAGGGACGTGAGCAGATTCTCAGGGTTCACTCAAAGAACAAGCCGATTTCAAAGAAGGTTGACCTTGCGCTCGTTGCTAGGCGGACTCCCGGGTTCACCGGAGCAGATCTTGCGAACGTCCTAAATGAAGCCGCTCTCTTGGCAGCGAGGCTCAATCGCAAGGACATAGGTGACGAAATCCTGGACGAGGCCATCGACAGGGTCATTGGCGGACCGCAGCGTAAGAGTGCTGTCATGAAAGACCACGAGCGCCTTGTTACCGCTTATCACGAGGCCGGCCACGCACTAGTGGCAGGTGCTGCGAACTACTCAGATCCTGTTACCAAGATCACGATTCTCCCGAGAGGCAGGGCCCTGGGTTACACCATGGTCATGCCAATGGAGGACAGGTATTCAATCAGTCGTAATCAGCTGCTTGACCAGATCGCCTATGCGATGGGTGGCCGCATTGCTGAAGAGATCGTTTTCAAGGACCCAACCACCGGAGCCTCAAACGACTTTGAAAAGGCAACCAACATCGCAAGAACCATGGTCACTAAGTACGGAATGAGCTCAAAGATTGGAGCAATTTCTCTAGGCAGTGGAAATGCAGAGCCGTTTTTGGGCCGGGAGCTTGCAACCCATCGCGACTTTTCTGACGAGATGGCGCAGCAGGTTGATGCCGAGGTGAAGGTCATTCTCGAGACCGCAATGGACGAGGCCCACAAGGCCCTCACCACAAACCGAGCTGTGCTAGACAAGCTGGCAAAAGAGCTCTTGGAGAAAGAGACTTTGAACCAGGACGAGATTGCAGCAATCTTCAAGCCTGTAAAGAAGCTCCCCAAGCGGACGACTTGGAGATCATCAACTAAGCGTCCCGTCTCCACCAAAGGACCGATTGCCGTTCCAGAGCGCAAGGTCAAGGAGCTAAAAAAGGCTCCGGCCCGACGAACCAAGAAGACCAAAGATGCAGCCGGATCGGATTCGTAAGGCTGTCCTGGAAATCCTCGAGGCAATCGGAGAGGACCCCGCTCGCCCTGAGCTAGCCCAGACTCCGCAGAAGGTTGCGGATGCTTACGAGTCTTTTTTCAGCGGCATTGGCAAGGATCCGCTGAGCGCCCTGAGCGAGACTTTTATTGCAGAGAGTCCAGAGGCCGTCCTTCTCAAGGACATCGAGCTGGTTTCTATTTGCGAGCATCACCTTTTGCCTTTCACGGGCGTTGCCCACATTGCCTATCTGCCCTCTGAAAAGGTGGCGGGCCTGGGCAGGCTTGCCAACGTCGTGGAGATACTCGCCTCCAGGCTTCAACTTCAGGAGAACCTCACGTCCCAGATTGCAGATGCAATTGAGGAGGGGCTAGGTGCCCTGGGTGTGGTTGTTGTGATTGAGGCAAGGCACCAGTGCGTAGCCTCTAGAGGTGCACGACAGCCAGAGGTAAACACAGTGACCATGGCCTCCAGGGGTCAATACACCGACCCGGTCATGAGAGCCGAAATCATGGGCCTGATCTCAAAGGGCAATGACTAGCTGGCACCGGCCCCTTGTCATGGGGGTCCTGAACGTAACTCCCGACTCTTTCAGTGACGGCGGTCAGTTCCTGGAGTTTGATTCTGCGCTTAATCACGCCCGAGAGATGGCATCCCAGGGAGCACAGATCATCGACATCGGTGGTGAGTCGACGAGGCCAGGGAGCATGCGGGTCAGCCTCGATGAGGAGCAGCAGCGAGTCATTCCGATAATCCGAGCGATCAAAGATGAGCTGGAAGTCCAGGTTTCCATCGACACAATGAACGCCGACACCGCAGCCAAAGCCATCGCAGCAGGCGCAGATATCGTCAATGACGTCTCGGGCGGGCTTGCGGACCCAGAGCTTTTCACTGCAATCGCGGACAGCGAGTGCAAGTACGTGCTGGGGCACTGGCGCGGCCACAGCGACATCATGGACTCGCTTGCAACCTACTCGGACGTTGCGCGGGAGGTGGTGGCCGAGCTTGCCGAGCAGGTTTCGATGGCGGTGGCCGCTGGTATTTCAAGGGACCGCATTGTTGTGGACCCTGGGCTGGGGTTCGCTAAGGACATGCGGCAGAACTGGGACCTTGTTGCCAGGCTCGATGAGCTTGAAAACCTCGAGCTTCCAATCTTGGTCGGAGCTTCGCGGAAGCGGTTTATCGCCCATGCGCTAGACAGCGAAAACCCTCAGGGGGTTGATGTGGGCCGTAGGGATGTTGCGACTGCAGTCCTCACAGCCCTGCTATTGCAGCGGAAGCTTTGGGGTATCAGGGTCCACAACGTCAGTAACACCGTTGATGCCATTAGCGTGGTAGCAGCGCTAAAGGAGGCTCAGGAGAAATGATCTACAAGATCCGCCTCGACTCCCTCAAGTTTTTTGGCTACCACGGCGTCCAGCAGCACGAAAAGGACTTCGGCCAAGAGTTTCTAATCGATTGCCATCTCGACGTTGATGCAGGAGGCGATGACAGCATCGACTCGACAGTGTCTTATGCGCTTGTAGCCGATGAGATTGAGAAAGTTGCGACAAAGCAGCGCTTTGACCTCATTGAGACTTTGGCCCAGAACTGTCTCAGTGCGGTGCTAAGTATCGACTCGCGAATTCTGCGTGCGACGATCACGGTTCACAAGCCAAATGCGCCCCTTAGCCAAACCTTTGCCGATGTCTCGGTGAGTGTCTCCGGAGCCAGGGGTGACTAAAGCAGTCATTGCCTTTGGCAGCAACCTTGGAGATCGAGAACAGACGATCAGGGCCGCCGCCAAGAAACTTGCAGAGCAGAAGAAAGTTGACCTGGTGGCACTCTCTTCTATGTATGAGTCGGTCGCAATCACAGCCGATGGTGAAGACGAAAGTCAGCCGCAGTATCTAAACGCGGTGGGTATCTTCGAGACCTCTATGAAAGCCTCCAAGCTTCACAAGCTCACCCGGGATATCGAAAATGACTTTGGCAGGGTAAGGCTTGCCCGCTGGGCACCCAGAACTCTCGATCTCGACATCATTAGTTTTGGCTCAGAGCTCATCGAGACTAAGAAGCTCGTGGTTCCCCACCCGAGAGCATTTGAAAGGGCATTTGTGCTTATTCCATGGCTTGAGATTGATCCTGATGCGGTCATTCCCGGCAGGGGCAAGGTTGCAGGTCTAGTCCAAGAGCTAAGTGGCAAGGTGGTGAAGCAGTAGTGCGCCCGATACAGCCAGCTGGGCTCGCGAGTTTTCTGGCGGCAGGTGCCGTGCTGGGGCTCAGCTCCGCTCAGCTAGCGACAGGCCTTGGCTACAGTTTTCCGCTTAGTCCCTGGTCCATGATCCTGATGTTTCCGCTCATCGGAATAGCCATTTACCTCGCGACATGGCCCATTTATCGATATCGCAAAAAGCTGGAAAAGTGGGAGACGGGCCCAAGGCCCTCTCGTCCCAACCCGTTCTTTGCTTTTCGAGCCTTGATTATTTCGAGAGCAATCGCTCTGACTGGGGCGCTCTTTGCGGGCTGGTACCTTGGCGGTCTTGTTTGGTTGGTTAGCTTCAGCGTCGCGCCCACTGGCCTCACCACTCCAACGGTTTTTGGGGCCATCGGCTCGCTGGTCATGCTCGGTGGTGGGCTAGCGGGAGAATACAACTGCCGCGCCCCACGCGGACCCAACGAGGAGGCGGAGTGAAGATAGGGATCATTGGTGACGAGCCTGCCGGCCCTGTCCTCGCCAAAGCATGGGCAGGTGCGGGGCACGAAGTTATTGGTGTTCATGTCGAATCCCCGGAGGCCATCGAGCGCGTGGAGGCATTGCTGCCTGAGATCCCAATTGCCCCAATGGCCGCAGTTGCAGAAGACGCCGAGCTGCTGGTCTTGGCAGTCCCCTATGCCGACATTGAACTGAGCTGTGCCGGACTGGCAGACCTTGGGCTGTTTGGACCTAGAAAGATCGTGGTTCATCTATCCCCGCATCGCGGTTACGGCTTGCTTGCGGATGCCGGTAGGTATGGGGCAATACCCGTTGCCATGCATCCGCTAATGCACTTCACGGGCACCTCGATGGACCTAGCCGTGATGCAAAATGCCACCATGGTTGTCACCACCCCAGAGACCTATAGGCCCATTGCGCAGGCGCTCGTAATTGAGCTCGGGGCGGAACCTTTTGAGCTCAGCGAGGAGCAGCGCGACGCTTACGCAGAGGCGTTTGAGGTCGCCTCTGGCTTTTCCTCACTGGTCGTGCAGCAGGCGATGGGGATTCTCGCCGAGGCCGAGGTCATGGAGCCTGCGAAGCTAATCGCCCCTGTGGTTCGGAGCGCGGTTGACGATTCCCTTGCAAAGCCGGTAACCCCGATTGATCCCGAGGACGCAGCCTGATGAGACTTGTTCACACCGCAGCAGAGCTAGACGAGGTTCTTGCCGAGGTCAGGAGTGAGAAGTCGATTGGGTTTGTGCCGACGATGGGAGCTCTTCACAAGGGTCACCTGTCACTTATTGCCGAGAGCCAAAAAGACGATAACTTCACCGTTGTCTCGATATTTGTAAATCCCCTGCAGTTTTCCTCGGAGGACGACTACGAGAGCTACCCAAGAACTCTGGGAGTTGATGCGCGGCTGCTGACCGATGCCTCGGTGGATGTCCTCTTCGCCCCATCGGCGGGCGAAGTGTTTCCGAAGGACCAGGTCTTTCTGGAGCCCGATACCGGGTCCTTAGGGGAGAGGTTTGAGGGCGAATTCAGACCGGGCCACTTCGCCGGAATGCTCAAGGTTGTAAGCCGTCTATTTGATTTGGTTGAGCCGGACAGAGCCTATTTTGGCGAGAAGGATGCTCAGCAGGCAGCGCTGGTCAAGAAGATGGTTGAGGATCAGGTTGCCAGCGGCCAGAGGGAACCGGTGAGCATTGTTGTTTGCCCAACCATTAGGTCAGAGACTGGCCTCGCGCTATCGAGCAGAAATTCAAGACTGTCAGATGTCGAGCTGGAGCTTGCAAACGAGATTTATGGTGCTTTGGTTCAGGGTTCAAAGGCTGGGACGCAGCGAGCGGCGATTGTTGAGGCAGCTAAGGCCAGCTTGAGCCCCGCGATTAGACTTGAGTATCTGGAGCTGGTCGATTCGAACAGTTTTGAAATTGTCGAGCGGATTCCATCTGGCGGAGCGAGGCTAATCGTTGCCGCGTGGGTGGGAGACGTCAGACTCATAGACAACCTTTTGATCGGTGGTTAGCAGTGAGTGAAGAGTACGAGGCAGACCTGCCCGAGCAGATCGCGTTTCGTATGCAGAAGCGCGAGAAGCTCAACGAGCTCTCTGATGCCTACCCTGTCTCGCTGCCAATAACCCACACCATCGAGGCAACAAAGGCCCACTACCCAAATCTCGAGGCCGACATCGCAACCGGAGATGAGGTGGCGCTGGCTGGCAGAATTATGTTCCTTCGCAACACCGGAAAACTCTGCTTCGCGACCCTGCAGTCAGGCTCGGGAGAGCGTATCCAGGCGATGATCTCTCTGGACAAGGTAGGCCAGGAAAGCCTGGATAGCTGGAAAGAACTCGTTGACCTAGGTGACCACGTGTTCGTGCGCGGAGAGGTGATTACCTCAAAGCGAGGCGAGCTGAGCGTTTTAGCCGAGGAGTGGCAGATGGCAGCGAAGACGCTGCGCCCAATGCCAAATCTTCACAACGAACTCGAGGAAGAGTTCCGGGTTCGACACCGCTACATCGACCTCATAGTCAGAGATCGAGCTCGCGATGTTGTGAAGATCAGGGCTCAGGTCATGCAGTCGCTGAGAAACACCTTTGCCTCTCACGCCTTCACCGAGATTGAGACCCCGATGCTGCAGGTCATGCACGGAGGCGCCTCGGCAAGACCGTTCAAGACTCACTCAAACGCCTTTGATACCGAGCTTTTCTTGCGCATTGCCCCCGAGCTGTTTTTGAAGCGTGCAGTTGTTGGGGGGCTTGAGAGGGTATTTGAGATCAACCGCAACTTCAGAAACGAGGGTGCTGACCGCACGCACTCGCCTGAGTTTGCGATGCTGGAGAGCTACGAGGCCTATGGCGATTACAACTCGATGGCCCAGCTAACTCAGGAGTTGATTCAGAACGCCGCCAAGGACGTCTTTGGAACCCACGAGGTTGAGTTGGAAGACGGCAGCGTGAATGACCTGGGCGGTCAGTGGCAGCGAATCTCGCTCTACGGCTCACTTTCTGAGGCAATCGGTGAGGAGATAACCCCAGAGACTGACCTCGCGACCCTAAAAAAGCTAGCTGACAAGGTAGAGATTGAGATTGAGCATCCCCTGGCAGGAAAGTATGTTGAGGAGCTTTGGGAGCACTTCGTAAAGCCAACTCTGGACAAGCCAACCTTTGTCATGGACTTCCCGGTTGACACCTCACCACTGACCCGTGACCACCGAGAGGTGTCCGGAGTTGTTGAAAAGTGGGATCTCTACGTCAACGGATTCGAGCAGGCCACCGGCTACTCCGAACTGGTTGACCCAGTGGTTCAGCGTGAGCGTTTTGTGAAGCAGGCTGAGTTGGCTGCCAAGGGTGACCCCGAGGCCATGAAGCTGGATGAGGAGTTTTTGAAGGCCCTGGAGTTTGGCATGCCACCCTCGGGAGGCATGGGCATGGGCATCGACAGGCTGCTGATGTCACTAACTGGCCTTGGCATTCGGGAAACCATTTTGTTCCCGCTGGTTAAGTAACTCATGGGCTTTTTCGAAATCGCATCTGATGTGCTTATTTCTCTGATTCCGCCTGCGCTGGTAGGGGTGTTGTTCTGGGTAATGATGCGCTCGATTCTCCGAGCCGACCAGAAAGAGCGCGACACGTATCGCGAAATTGAGGCTGAGGAGCGCGCCAAGCGCGCTAACGCCTTGGGCGAACAGCCCTAGTTTTGGCAATACTCGGCACCTAACATCGAGTTACACATTTTGGAGGTGCCAGCTTGTTTGAGAAATTTACCGACAAGGCCCGAAGGGTTGTCGTGCTCGCCCAGGAAGAGGCGAAGCTACTCAATCACAACTACATCGGCACCGAGCACATCCTGCTCGGACTAATTCACGAGGGTGAGGGAGTTGCGGCCAAGGCCCTAGAAGCTCTCGGCATCAACCTCGAGCAGGTCCGCGAGCAGGTCCAAGACATCATTGGCCAGGGTCAGCAGTCTCCCTCGGGCCACATCCCGTTTACTCCTAGGGCCAAGAAGGTTCTCGAGCTCAGCCTTCGTGAGGCACTTCAGCTCGGACACAGCTACATCGGAACCGAGCACCTGCTACTCGGTCTGATTCGTGAAGGAGAGGGTGTTGCCGCTCAGGTTTTGACGAAGCTGGGTGCCGACACCAACAAGGTTCGCCAGCAGGTCATTCAGTTGCTGTCTGGTTACCAGGGCAAAGAGGCCGTCTCGGTGGGGGGCGAAGTTGCCCCTCCACAAAAAGGCAGCCAGGTTCTAGATCAGTACGGTCGCAACCTCTCTCAGGCTGCTGCAGAGGGCAAGCTCGACCCAGTTGTTGGTCGCGAGCGTGAGATAGAGCGCGTGATGCAGATTCTCTCCCGTCGCACCAAGAACAACCCGATTCTCATTGGTGAGCCGGGGGTCGGTAAGACGGCAATTGTTGAGGGTCTTGCGCAGGCTATCGTCTCGGGGAATGTTCCGGAGACCCTGCGCGGGAAGCAGCTTTACACGCTGGACATGGGAAGCCTGATTGCTGGCTCCCGTTACCGCGGAGACTTCGAAGAGCGCCTCAAGAAGGTCACCAAGGAAATCAGGACCCGTGGCGACATCATCACCTTCATCGACGAAATCCACACCCTGGTCGGTGCTGGCGCAGCCGAGGGAGCAATCGATGCCGCATCAATCCTGAAGCCAATGCTGGCCCGAGGTGAACTGCAGACCATCGGAGCAACCACTCTGGATGAGTATCGCAAGCACTTCGAAAAGGACGCGGCTCTGGTCAGGCGCTTCCAGTCGGTAATGGTCTCAGAGCCAACACCTGCAATGGCGATAAACATTCTCAAGGGTCTACGCGATCGCTACGAGGCGCACCACAAGGTTTCCATCACAGACGGAGCACTTGTTGCAGCCGTGGGCATGAGCGACCGCTATGTCACCGACCGCTTCCTCCCGGACAAGGCCATCGACCTAATCGACGAGGCCGGTGCGAGGGTCAGGCTAAGTTTCCTCTCTTCACCTCCTGAGCTGAAGGAGATGGAGGACAAGGTAGCCGCTGTAAAGGCCGCCAAGGAGCAGGCAATTGCTGATCAGGACTTTGAGCTCGCCGCATCAAAGCGCGATGAGGAGAAGAAGCTCACCTCCGAAAAGATCAAGATGGAGAAAGAGTTCCGCGAGGGCAATGTAGATCAGACCGGTCTGGTTGATGAGGGTCTAATCGCAGAGGTTCTCGCTCAGGCCACCGGCATCCCAGTTTTCAAGCTGGGTGAAGACGAGGGCGCGAAGCTCATCTTCATGGAGCAGGAGCTCCACAAGCGCGTTATTGGCCAGGAGGCTGCCATTGCCGCCCTGTCAAAGACCATCCGCCGTCAGCGTGCTGGCCTGAAAGACCCGAAGCGGCCATCAGGCTCCTTCATCTTTGCTGGCCCCACCGGTGTTGGAAAGACAGAGCTAGCAAAGGCTCTTGCGGAGTTCCTCTTCGATGACGAGGACGCGCTGATTGCTCTAGATATGAGCGAGTTCTCCGAGAAGCACACTGTCTCTAGGTTGTTTGGTGCCCCTCCAGGATTCGTTGGATTCGACGAGGGTGGCCAGCTGACTGAAAAGGTTCGTCGCAAGCCGTTCTCGGTTGTGCTTTTCGATGAGATTGAAAAGGCTCACCCGGACATCTTCAACTCACTGCTTCAGATTCTTGAAGAGGGTCGCCTCACAGATGGTCAGGGCAGAGTCGTTGACTTCAAGAACACCATCATCATCATGACCACCAACCTCGGATCACGTGAGATCTCTCGTGGTGCGTTGGGCTTCACCCTCGAGGGCGATGCCGCAAACGACTACGACCAGATGCGCTCGAGGGTAAACGAAGAGCTCAAGAAGAACTTCAAGCCAGAGTTCCTCAACCGCGTAGATGAGGTAATCGTCTTCCCACAGCTCACCCGCGAGGAGCTCATGCAGATTGTCGATCTATTCATTGGCCGCCTGCAGCAGCGTCTCGATGAGCGCGACCTCAAGCTAACCCTCACCACAGCTGCGAAGGACAGGCTCATCGAGCTTGGCTATGAACCCGCTTTGGGCGCAAGGCCACTTCGCAGAACTGTGCAGCGTGAGATCGAGGATGAGATCTCAGAGCGCATCCTGACTGGAGACATTCAGAGCGCTCAGGACATCACGGTTGACTTCGCAGACGACGCCTTTACTTTCGTAACCACAAGCCGCGAGGCGGAGGCGGTCAAAAAATAAGTGACTGAGATCCAGCGCTACGAGGTAGTGAAGAGGCAGCCTGGCTTTGAGATCAGGCAGTACGCGCCGCATGTGCTGGTCACCAAGTCGATGTCTGGGAGCCTCGCTGCAGCTGGCAGCAATGCTTTCCGCTATCTAGCCGGTTACATCGGTGGTGAGAATGCACAGCGCCAGCAGATTGCCATGACCGCTCCGGTAATTCAGAACAAGCAGCCAAGCGGCTATGAGGTTGCGTTTGTGATGCCGGATCACATGCAGGATGCCCCCGCGCCTCTGCGAGAGGGCATGGAGGTCAAGAAGGTCGATGGAGTGCTCATGGCCGCCAAGCGATTTTCTGGCATGGCGTCCGAGGAGCTCTTTGAACGCAAAGGTAGAAAGCTAATTGAGGAGCTAGAGCGTGCTGGCTACAAGCCAATAGGCGAGGTTAGTTATGCCCGCTACAACGGACCCTGGACCCCAGCTCCCCTTCGCCGCAACGAGGCGTTGGTAGCGCTAGAGGGCTAGCTATCGCCATAATTGCCTGATGCTTTCGATTCGCTCTGCGGTAACTGCTGACGTCCCGGCCATCAGGAAACTGGCCGATCCACTGGTCGAGCAGCGCGTTCTTTTGGGTAAAGAGCTCGTCGAACTCTATGAATCAATACAGGAGTTTGTGGTCGCCGAGCTGGATGGAGAGCTTGCCGGCTTTGGCGCCCTACACGTGATGTGGCAGGACCTCGGAGAGGTCAGAACTCTGGTTGTGGCTGAGGGAGCGAGGCGCAAAGGCGTCGGCACCGCCATTCTCAGCGAGCTTTTACAGCGAGCAAAGGCGCTGGGGATCAAGCGGGTTTTCTGCCTAACCTTCGAGAATGACTTCTTCGCCTCCCATGGATTCGAAGAGATAAGCGACATCCCGGTTGATGCCGAGACCTATGCGGAGCTGGTTAGGTCACATGACGAAGGTGTTGCCGAGTTTCTAGATCTTGCACGAGTTAAGCAGAACACGCTCGGAAACAGCCGAATGCTGAGGCACCTCTAACTAGATTTACTCTATGGCCACCGACGAGAGCGTCTATCGCAAGCGCAGGATCGGTGCTTTAGTTGTTCTAGCCGCCCTAGTCGCAGCTATTTGGGGTGTTCCCCAGCTCTTTGCAAACACGGGTCAAGAGGTACTGCCGACCCCCGAGGTCACTCAGACCGAGGAAGCCGCTCCCGCAGAGCTCACCAATTGTGCTCCCGGTGTCGTCTCGGTAGAGGTCATGATTGGAAAGCTCATAAGTAGCGATGGTGACAGCCAGGTTGTAGAGACCTTCAACTCCTTCGCTCCCGAGACCAACCCCGACATTTGGTATGAGATCACCAACAACGGTCTTGTTGATTGCAAGTTCAACGTTGGCTCCAGGGTCACCTTCTTCACCATTACATCTGGCGAGCAGACCTACTGGTCCTCGAGAGACTGTGACCGAAGTAATGACACCGATCGCTATGTAACCTTGCCGTCCAACTCCGCAGAAGAGGCCGCGGCAAGCCCATGGGAGAAGTCCTACTCCTCGGAGAATGGTTGCAGCGCAAGTGCCAATGATCTGGTTCCGACTGGAGGCGCGACCTACAAGATCAAGGTAGAGGTCAACGGAGTTATCTCCGAAGAAAAGCGCTTTATTCTCAACTAAGTGCTGCGGCGATTGCTGCCGAGACTTGGGAGCTAGAGGAATCGATAACGCTTCTGTGGCCAAGCCTCTTGGCCTCGGAAACTCTGAGAGATGGATTAGTCACCCCTCTGATTTCTCCACTGAGGCTAATCTCGCCAAAGGCGGCAAGGCCTGGTTTGACTGGCCTGTCCCTGACCGCAGAGGCGATAGCTATTGCTATCGCGAGGTCGGCGGCAGGCTCGGTAATTTTCATTCCGCCGACGGTAGAGACGTAGACGTCCTTGTCGGAGAGGCCAAGCCCTGATCTGCGCTCTAGGACGGCCAACAGCATTGCAACCCTTGCGGAGTCGACTCCGTTAGTTACTCGCCTGGGTTGCGGGGATCCGCTCTTTACTACCAACGCCTGGATCTCAGCTCTCAGGGCCCTGCGACCCTCGACCGTGATTGTGATGCAGGTTCCAGAGACCACGTTTTGCTGTTCGGAGACAAACAGTGCCGATGGGTCTGGAACTTCGATGATCCCCTCCCCACTCATTTCGAAGCAGCCCACCTCGTCGGTGGGTCCGAAGCGGTTCTTTAGGGTCCTGACAAATCTCAGGGAGGTCTGCCGATCTCCCTCGAAGTGGCAAACGACATCCACCAGGTGCTCAAGAGTCCTAGGACCGGCAATCGAGCCGTCTTTGGTGACGTGGCCAACCAGTACCAAAGGTGTGGAGCTTTCCTTTGCAACACGGATCAGGTTGCTTGCCACTTCACGAACCTGAGCCGGCATACCGGCTGCTCCGTCGAGGTCGAGGCTAGAGACGGTCTGCACCGAGTCCACGATGACGAGCTCCGGGGCAACTTCCTCAATTTGACCGAGCACGCTCGATAGATCGGTTTCGGTTGCTAGGTAGAGGTTGTCCGAAAGCGCTGAGGTTCGAGTAGCGCGGAGCTTCACCTGAGAGGCTGACTCCTCTGCGGAGACATAAAGCACCTTCTTGCCGCCTTTTGCCTGCCTGGCGGCTACCTCCAACAGCAGGGTACTTTTACCAACCCCTGGCTCACCCGATAACAGCACAACCGCTCCGGGCACCAGACCCCCGCCTAGGACACGATCAAATTCTTGGACTCCAGTTGGTTGGTGACCCTCTGAAGAGGACTCTATTTCGGTGATGGGCCGGGCCACCCGGGTCTCACTGAGCTTTGCGGCCTTGGCCTTAGTGACCGGTGTGGACTCTCCAACTGTTCCCCACGCTTGGCAGCTCGAGCATTGACCGACCCATTTTGCCGTCGACCAACCACACTCGCTACAGCGGTATTCGGTCTTTGTCTTGGCCACCGAACCAAACTACCGCTACCCACCCCCACCTAAACTTCTTCTCTCAACAGTTTTCTTCTTTTGGAGGCCCTTGGATGCGTAGGCACTCTTTCGAGCTGTGGCTCACGCTCATGGTTTCCTTGGGGGCAAGCAGCATCTATTCGATTCTTAGTCTGCTTAGGAAACTGAACTCGACCCAGGGGTTGGCTGGTTCTACCACCACGATCAACAGGCCGCTTGCTGAGCAGGGCTGGCTGGATTTCATCTCCCAGCTTGCCTCGATCACGCTTTCGCTGGTTCCTGTTCTGCTGGCTCTTTACTTCCTGAGGCTCGACGGGATTCATATCGGCCTAGCTCCAAAGGCAAAGGACTTCATCTGGGGCTTGGGACTTCCGATAGCAATTGGCATACCCGGCATCGCGCTCTATGTGGTCGCGGTTCAGGTAGGTCTGGCGGCCAGGGTAATACCGAGTTCTCTGGGGGAGTACTGGTGGACTCCATTGATTCTCTTCCTCGCAGCTTTGCGGGCTGGTTTGCAAGAAGAGGTCATCGCCGTTGCCTTCTTGGCAAAGAAGCTGCAACTGATAAGACCAGAGATCACAATTGCCGCAGTAGTAGTCATCTCCAGCCTGTTCAGGGCGAGCTACCACCTCTACCAAGGGTTCTCAGCATTCCTTGGCAACTTCGTAATGGGGCTGGTGTTCGCCTATTTGTTCCTCAGGGGCGGCAGGGTTGCGCCTTTGGTGATTGCACACACCACCATGAACACCGCCGTCTTTATTGGCTACCCGTTAGTCGCCCCATACCTACCAATCTAGGATTTAGCCATGGAAAACCTGAGGGTCTGCTTTTTGGGCACTGGATCTATGGGCTCTGCTGTGCTGCGGGGACTAATCGATTCCGGTCACCCGCCCGAGCTTGTGTCGGCAACAACCAAGAGCGAGCAAAGCGCTCTGGCTCTTCGTCAGATGGGAATCAGCGCGCTATCGGTTGAGCAGTCTCCGGATGCTAACGCTTTACTCTCTGGTGATGCAGACCTGGTGGTTTTAGGGGTCAAGCCCTACCAAATAGTTGATGTCCTAAATGAAATTGCCCCTGAGCTTCCCAAGAACTCAGTGGTCATCTCCATGGCTGGCGGGATTGAGCTCGACACCATGGCCGGTGCGCTTCCAGAGCACAAGAACCTAATTCGCTCAATGCCAAACACGCCGGCGATGGTGGGCCAGGGCGTCACCGGGCTTGCGGCTCAATCCAGCGCCAGCAACGACGCTTTAGATGCCGCCGAGTGGCTTTTCTCAGCTGTTGGGCAGGTGGTCAAGGTCGAAGAGAGGCAAATCAATGCACTAAGTGCCATCTCCGGTTCGGGACCCGCTTGGATCTACTTCATCATCGAACAGTGGGAGAAGGTGGCAATCTCAAAAGGCTTTACACAGGAGCAAGCTGAAACGCTGGTGCGCTCAACCCTCTTTGGTTCTGCGGCTCTTCTTGCAGACAGCGCAGAAGAGCCAAGTGTGCTCAGGAGGAACGTCACATCTCCTGGGGGAACGACCGAGCGAATCATTGCAACTTTGGAGCAGGCTGACCTTGAGGAACTCTTCGCACGCTCGCTGGATGCAGCTGTGTCCAGGGCAGAGGAAATCGCAAAAGACAAGGATTAGGCTGTAGTTATGGCAGACATTTTTGAGGCAATTGCAGACCCAACAAGACGCAAGATTATGGAGACTCTACTCTCCGCACAGGTCGCGGGCGCTGAACTGACAGTTAGCGAGCTGGTGCAGAAAACTGGCCTTGGACAACCCACTGTTTCCAAGCACCTCAAGACCCTTCGTGAGGTCGGCCTCGTCGCAGCGCGCGAGGATGGCCAGAAACGTTTTTACTCAGTGACCCCTGAGCCCCTCGAGGAGATTGAGGACTGGATGATCAACTTCCTGTCTCTCGGCTTTGAGGCAGAGGGCGAAGAGGACCTAGCCAAGAACTTAGGTGAGGCTGGCGAGAAGCTTGGCCACTGGATTACCGAAAAAGCCGCATGGCTCGGTGAGCAACTTAGAAGCAGGGCTGAGGAACTAGACGTGGATGTCGACCCCAAGGAGCTTGGTAAGAGGCTGGGCAGAAAGCTAGCTGAGACCAGGGTCGAAGCCGAGAAAAGCGCAAAGGACTTCGAAAAGATTGCAAGGCAAAAGGTTGAAGAGGTCGTGGACGATGTCCGCAATGAGGCCACTCACTTTGCTGAAGAGGTCAAGTCGAAGGTAGGGAAGAAGTAGTGGCTGAAAACAGAGACGCACTGAGGGAGTTCGCTCAGAAGCAACTCAAGAAAAAGCAGGACTTTCGCACCTACATGTGGGTATACGCGGCAGTTGTGGCACTCACCTCCGGTGTGTGGTTCATCACTACCCCGAACGCTCCCTATTGGCCCATCTGGGTGGTCTTCGGCATGGGAATTGCGGCAATCTTTGTTGGGCTAGATGCCTATGGTCGCCTCGGCGGCAAGCCAATTACCGACGATCAAATCGATGCAGAGGTTGAGCGCCTGAAGCGCAAGGGCTAGACTTTGCCAGGTTGCCCACAAGGGCAAAAAGAACATACGTGAGGTTTTTGTGGGTTCAGTAATTAAGAAGCGCCGCAAGCGCATGTCGAAGAAGAAGCACCGCAAGCTTCTTCGCAAGACGCGCCACCAGCGTCGCAACAAGAAGTAGTAACTGCCCGCCCATTAGGAGCGGGTTTTTACTTTTAACCCCGAAGTTCTCTCCTGCGCTGCCGCAAGATTTCCCAACCTGCTGCAACGGCGTAGCGCCTCAGCTGCTGATCGGGATTGACCGCAACCTGGTTACCAACCGCGCTCAGCATTGGCAGATCATTTACGGAGTCAGAGTAAGCCCAGGACCTTCTTAGGCTTATGCCGCGCTCTTTAGCCAGGTTCTTTACCGCCTTGCGCTTGGCCTTGCCGTGTAGCGGAGCACCCACCAGCTCTCCAGTCAAAACATTGCCGTCGTGGCCGACGATGGTTCCAAGGGCTCCCGTTGCACCAACGTCATCGGCAATGACCTGAGCAAGTTCGACCGGAGCTGCGGTGACGAGCCAGACTTCGTGGCCCTCGGACAGGTGATGCTTGAGCCGTTCAACCGTTCTAGGCCAAAGCCGGGGCCTTATTTCACTTTTGTATACCTCGTCAATCAGACCCTGAAGCTCCTCGACGGAGTGACCCTTGGTGAGCATTAGGGCACGATCCTTGAAATCGCCCATCTTGGAGTTCTTCTCTCCGCGGCGGATATACATCACGTGTTCCCACATAAAGCGCCAAATGTCGCGGCGCTTTATGCTGCCTCCGGTGAAGGCAACCTTGCCAAAAAGAATTGAGGTTGAACCACAAACCAAGGTGTTGTCAACGTCAAAAAAAGCGGCGGTTTTTTTGGGTTGCTTGGACTCGGCTGGCACCGGCTAAGTCTACGCCTTTGACCTATTGGCATAGTCTGGAGCCATGTCTGACCACATTTACATCAAGATGATCTCCCGAGTTGGCTGCCACCTCTGCGAGGGGGCAAAGCGAGACATTGCTAGAGTGCTCAAGCACTTCCGCGACACTCACCCAGAGGCTGACTATTCCTTCCATGAAGTAGACATCTCTGACCAGTCTGATTTCCAGAGATTCAGTGATGACCTGCCTGTGGTTATGGTCAACGATGAGGTCATCGCGAAGTGGCGAATCCACGACCAAGAGTTCCTTGAAAAACTGGAATCCCTAGCTTGAGAAGACTGATCGTCTGGGTACTCAAAAACTTTTGGTTCCCGATTCTGATTTTTGCCCTAGCCCAGCTGGGTAAGCGATACAAGTGGGCCTCGGACTTTCATGCGAAGCTCAGCAAGTTTAAGTAGTTGTTGCATTATTACTACATAGCATTTATGCTACATCCATGGGTCGAAAACCAAAGTCTCAAGAAGAGCGGGTAGCTAACCGCGTCGAGGAGATGCGATCCAACATCGACCTGTCCAGGCAAGAGCTCGCTGAGCAGGTTGGTGTTCACTACCAAACAATCGGTTACATCGAACGCGGTGAGTATTCGCCATCCCTCGTTTTGGCGCTGCGAATCGCATCGGTGCTAGGGGCCAGTGTCGAGGACATCTTCTGGCTCGATGAGGAAAATGATGAATGAGCTACTAGTTGTTTTTTACCTGATGGCGACCATCGCAGTCGCATACCTCTGGTTTTACCCAAAGTTTGTGGGCGAGAACGTCAAGCTAATGATGTGGCTGGATGTTGTTGTAACGAGCATCCCACTTGGCATCTCGGCACTGCTGTTTTGGCAATCAGATCCGGTCTTTAGGCTCTTCTTCTTTGACCTCAACTGGTTCTTCTTCACGCTCATCACAATGTTCCTAATTGAGCTGCCAATCTTCCTGCTTTATCTAAAGGCAAGGGGTCTGTGGGATAAATACTGGGCGATGTATCGGGTTGCCCCCAAGGGATCTCCAGATGCGGCATGGGCCTCAGCCTCAGTGAAATCAGTTGAGAAGCAGCTCAATGACACCAAATGGGATGGGCTTAGAACCCGCCGGGCAAAGGTTGTCCTGTTGGTTGCCTCGAATGTAGCCATTCTCTTTGGGACTGGATTCTTGGTCGCCGTTGGGGATAACCGCTGGGCAACCTACAGCCTTATCCACATACTTTTGATCTTTGTTTTCTGGTTTTTGTTGCGCCAATCTGTTCGCCTCGTGGCCGACGCTCCGGAGGAGGCTCTCGATGAGATGATGTTGCAGCTTAGGAACCGGGCCTATGTGATTGCATTCCGATGGCTCTCGGTGCTGGGATTTGTCATTATTACTGCCCTGATGGCGTTCGCTATTGTCAGTGACTTTGATGAAGCGGGAGACGGATTCAATTACTTGGTCCCGCTAACTTGGCCTCAGGTGCAGGCAATTTTCTGGTTGGTGGTTGCATACGTCTTGATGCTTCCTTCCATGGCGCTTCTCTCCGTTGAAACACGCAAGAGGAGGCTGGCCGCTTGAAGACAATAGCCAGGGACAGCTTCCCCGACATCCTCCGCGGCTTTGCCCTCCTCGGCATTGCCATGGTCAACGTGCAGTACTTCGCGGTTGATACAGTCAGCGGCTTTGAGGCGGCAGACCTTTCAGCTTCAGCCAATTCGGCTGCTGCGTTTATTGTGATGCTTATTTTTCAGTCAAAGTTCTATCTGCTGTTCTCGTTCCTTTTTGGTTACTCAGCGCACTACGTAATCAAGGGAGTAGCGGCAAATAAGCGCAGGTGGGTAGGGAGGTCAGTAGGGCTCCTAGTTCTGGGACTCTTGCACGCCATCTTCCTTTTTCACGGCGACATCTTGGTTCTTTACGGCGCTTTCGCTTTCATATTGCTCGCGCTGTATTTCAAATCTGAGAAGACAATAAGGCGCTGGGCCAGAGGAATCTACATCTTCATTGGAGTGCTGTTTACGCTGCTTGCCTTGCTGACATACGTCGGAGAGCTGTTCCTTGCAGCGAAGGGAAAGACCCTGCCAACAGATGCAGAGGGCCTTGACGGGTTGAACCTGGCACTTGCCTCTGGAGGTTTCTTGGAAACCGCTGCAGCCAGGTTCGAGCTCTGGATTGCCTTTGCCCCCCAGGGTGCTCTACTTCAAGGCCCGCTAGTCATGGTTGCTTTCTTGGTAGGTGTCCTGGTCGCTCGAAAAGAAGGTCTGGCTAACGGTGCAAAACCGGACCTCATGAAGCGCATGGCCATCTGGGGCTTTGCGATTGGTCTGCCGCTGCAGCTTCTGGCAGCGGTGATCTACATCGTCAATCTCCAAGCCGCGACCTACAGCCTCGGCCTATCGCTAGTGTCGCTGGCAATTAACTTTTTGACCGCGCCCATCCTCTCCGCCGGTTACATAGGAGCGCTCTGGCTGCTGAGCGAAAAGCTTGGTGGAATTGCTCTTCTGTCGGCAGGAGGACGACATTCGCTCACCATCTATCTCTCGCAGTCCGTCATCTTCTCGGTGCTGTTCTCCGCGTGGGGTTTCGGGCTCTTTGCTGAGCTTGATGCGTGGTTAGTCGCCGCTACTGCAGCTGCGGTTTGGTTGGCACTTAGCCTGCTCGCAATGCTGAACCTCAGGTTCCGGCAGCGAGGACCAATGGAAGCTGTGCTGACAAGGTTTTCAAGGCTTTTTGAGAGGAAGTCGTGAACCTGGAGCAGCTTGGCCTTGTTGGCGTATTTATCTTTGGAGCAATTCCTTGGTTTGAAGCGATTGGGGTTGTACCGGGAGGAATCCTCGTGGGTCTCAATCCCACCCTTACCGTCATAGCCGCGGCAGCTGGGAACCTCATAACAATTGCTGTTTTTGCCTATGGCGGAGCCAAGATCAGAAACTGGGTTGTTGCCAGGCGTGAGGCGAAGGGCAAACAGCCGAAATCAGATCGCTGGGCTAAAGCTCAAAGGGCCTTTGAGAAATATGGCATCTACGGCATGGCCATACTTGGACCACTCATTATCGGCACCCAATTCGCAGCTGCGGCTTCGGTGGCCGCTGGGGTTAGGCCAGCGAGGGTTACGTTAGTCATCTCAATCGCGATGCTGTTGTGGGCGATAGCCTTTGCCGTTTTGACGTCCTGGGCGGTGGACGTCGGGGGTTTTGACACCTTGCTCTAGGGCTGCAGCCTGTTTGGTCCTCGGAAGAGGAAGCTTGCCTCGCGGATGTTCGGAAGCTCGAGCATGAGCATTACAACCCTTGTAAGACCCATGCCAAAGCCTCCGTGTGGGGGGGCTCCGTAGCGGAAGAAGTCCAGGTAGAACTCAAGTCCCTCCGGGTCTAGGCCCTTGTCCTTTGCCTGCGCCTCAAGTACTTCAATGCGGTGCTCGCGCTGGGCTCCGGTCGTGATCTCAGTTCCCTTCCAGATCAGGTCGTAGCTCTTGGTAAGCGTCTCGTTGTCCTCGTGGCGCATGTGGTAGAAGGGTCTGATGTGCTTGGGGTAGTCGGTGAGAAAGACAAAGTCGTGGCCCAGTTCCTCCTTGGCATACTGCGAGATCTGTCGTTCACCCTCGGGGTCTAGATCGCCATCGGTTCTTGGGACCTTGTAGCCGCGCTTTTCGATGATTTCGTGTGCCTCGGCGAGGGGGATTCTAGGGAACGGGGTCGCGGGCACTTCGATGTCTATGTCGTAGAGTTCCTTGATTCTCTCGCCATGCTTTTCCTTCACTGCGGTGATTGCCCTCACCATCAGCTCCTCCTGAAATTTCATCACGTCTTCGTGAGATTCGATCCAGCTCATTTCCATGTCGATGGATACGAACTCTGTAGCGTGACGGGAGGTGAAGGATGGGTCAGCCCTAAATACCGGTCCGATTTCGAAGACCCTGTCGAGGCCTGCGCTCATGGCCATCTGCTTGTAAAACTGCGGGGACTGGGCAAGATACGCATGACCCTCAAAGTATTCGAGCTTGAAGAGCTCGGCGTGAGATTCGGAAGGGGAGGCCATGAGCTTTGGCGAGTGAATCTCTACAAAGTCATTTGCCAACCAGTGCTCTCTCCAGGCCTGCTCGATGGTGGTCTGAACCTGCATCATCAGGTTGAGCTCCGGTCTGCGGAAGTCGATGAAGCGCCAGTCCAGCCTCTTGTCGATAGAGGTGTCCTCAGCGATTGGGCTGTCTGGGAGAGATGCTGAAACTACCTCTAGTTCCTCTAGGAGAATCTCAATTCCGCCCAGTTTCACGCGCTCATCGTGCTTTAGCTGGCCCTTGATGATTACGAAACTTCCGTGAGTAAGTGCCGATACTTGATCGGCGAGAGCATCCTCCTCGCTCGGCCGAGGGTAGGTGACCTGAACGCTTCCGGACTCGTCACGAATGATGATGAACTGGATGCGCTTTTGATCTCTCAGGGTCTCCACCCAGCCGCCGATTGTTACCGGACCATCCTGTTGGCTTACGAGTTCGCCGATCTTTGAGCGATTGAGCATAGTTCTTGGGTCCTTTGGGGCTAGCTGTGCGGAATTCAGCCAAGTTTAGCGAAGCTAAACTTGTTGTATGCCCGCCTCTCGCCTCCACTTCGTAAGACACGGTGAGGTGTTTAATCCGCGAGGTCTGCTGTACGAGCGCCTGGACGGGTTTCCCCTAAGCGATCTCGGACATGAGATGGCTCAGGCCGCTGCCAAAGAGCTTGCCAGCATGAACCGCACTATCGCAAAGCTCTACGTTTCACCACTGGAGAGGACCAGGCAGTCTGCAGCTCCGGTAGCAAGTGAGTTTGGCTTGGAGCCGGTCATTGAAGAGGCCATCATCGAGCCCTGGAACAAACTGCGCGGCTATCAAATGGGCCCTAGAGCACTTCTTGCAAAGCCCTCCCTTGCCATTCATCTTTATAACCCCAGCCTTCCAAGTTGGGGAGAGCCGTTTCAAGAGATCGCTACCCGCATGACAAAGGCGGCGCTCGCAGGTTGGGAGAGTGTTGATTCAGGCGATGTTGTATTTGTATCTCACCAGCTACCGATTTGGATGACCTACCGCAGCGCTCAAGGGCTAAAGCTTCCTCACAACCCAAGAAATAGGCGCTGCTCACTTTCTTCGATCACATCATTTGAGGTAGTGGACGGCAAGCTGGTTGCGGTTGATTACCGAGAGCCGGGACTAAAGCATGCGGGGTTGATCTAGGTGCGGAGGGCCTTTGTGGCTGCAATCTCACTGATGCTGCTAGCCGGTTGCACTCAAGATCCCCTGGCCGAGCAGTTCCGCTCCGGTGATAACAAGAACTACATCGCGGGCGACGGCACTGTCACCGAATTCGCCACGGATCAGAGGCCAACCTTTGAGCCATGGGAGGGCGTCACTGAGAGCGGCGCCTACCTAAACTCAGAATCCCTAGCTGGCTACGTGGTCGTCATGAACTGGTGGTATGCGGCTTGCGCTCCCTGTCGCGCCGAGGCTCCAGACTTGGCCGCACTCAGCGAGGAGTTTGCTGATCAAGATGTGCAGTTTGTTGGGGTAAATGTCCGAGACACAGCCGATACAGCTTTGGCATTTGACAGGAATTTTGGCATCACCTTCCCCTCGATCATCGATGCCCAAACCGGCGGCGTCTCGCTTGCTTTTTCTGGAGTAGTCAGCCCCCAGGCCGTGCCAACCACTCTCGTGATCGACAGAGAGGGAAGAGTCTCGGCGAGGATTCTTGGCCGCATCGACAAGTCAATCTTGCGAGAACTAATTGAGACGGTGAGCGAATGAGTCCGTCGGAGATTGCTCTTTCAGGCTCGATGGTCTTGGCCGTGCCAATCGCTTTGCTGGCCGGCATAGTGACCTTCGCAAGCCCCTGTGTGCTGCCGCTAGTGCCTGGTTACCTTGGTTATGTATCCGCCAATGTGAAGTCAAAGGCGGTTATCGGAACCGCACTTTTCGTAGCAGGGTTCACGGCCGTCTTTGTGACTTTGGGGGTTCTGGCCGGCTCGGCCGCGCTGGTTTTCCTGACCAGAAACCTTTGGGTTCAGGTTGTGCTTGGGATTCTGGTCATTCTCTTTGGTCTTGCCATGATCGGGCAGCTTGGTATTTTCCAGCGGACCCTGAAGCTCCCAGTTACCCCCAAGACGGGCTTGATCGGGGCTCCACTTCTTGGAGTGGTTTTTGCCCTTGGCTGGACACCTTGCATTGGACCGACACTCTCGGCTGTTTTGGTGCTCGCCAGTGATAGCGGGGACCCGGTGCGCGGGGGAATCCTGGCCACGGTCTACTCCCTTGGCATCGGCGTCCCATTTCTACTGCTGGCTGCAGGCTTTGGTTGGGCGGCTAGGAGTGTTGATCTGGTCAAACGAAACATCCGCAAGGTCAATATCTTCGGAGGTGCGCTGCTGGTTGTCTTAGGGACTCTGATGGCAACGGGCCTCTGGTTGCAATTTACAAACTGGCTACAGGTGGTGAACAGTGGCTTCATCCTCCCGCTTTAGTCCAGTGTTCTGGGGTCGCTGGTTCTGGCGCCAGCTCACCTCAATGCGCACCGCGCTTTTCCTGCTGCTTCTTCTTGCCCTGGCGGCAATTCCGGGCTCTCTCTACCCGCAGCGCAGTGCCGACCCAAATGGTGTGAGGCTTTACTTTGATCAGCAGCCGGAGTTTGCGGCTTTGCTGGACTCGCTGCAGCTGTTTGACGTCTACACATCCGTTTGGTTCTCCGCGATCTACATCCTGCTTTTTGTCTCGCTTGTTGGCTGCGTGCTGCCCAGGACCCAGGTGCATCTCAATGCCCTGCGCGCTGAGCCCGTCGAGACTCCGAAAAAGCTTCAGCGGATGCCCGCCTACCTAAGCCTCTCGAATGATTCAGAGCAGCTAACGAAGGCGGAGTCGGTGCTGCGCTCGAGGGGTTTCAGGGTTCGCAGGCTCGAGGACTCAGTCTCTGCCGAGAAGGGCTATCTCAAGGAGACGGGAAACCTGGTTTTCCATTACTCGCTCGTGCTGCTACTGATTGCGGTTGGAATTGGTGGTGGCTTTAGCTTCTCGGGCCAGCGCGTCTTGGTCGAGGGCGATACGTTCGTGAACAACCTCGCAAGCTACGATGCCTTTTCTCCCGGTCCGCTCTTCTATGAAAACGAGCTGCAGCCGTTTTCAATGACCCTGGAGGACTTTCAGGTCGTCTATGACCTCAGAAACCCCGCGAATCTTGGCCAGCCAGTCGACTTCATTGCAAATGTCACCCTTGACGATGGTGAGAGCACCAGTAATTCAGATATCCGCGTGAACTTTCCGTTGGAGGCTCCCGGAGCAAACGTCTTCCTCACCGGTAATGGCTTTGCTCCGGTAATCACCTTGTATGACGGGGTTGGCAACATCGCATTCTCCGGTCCGGTTGTCTTTTTGCCTCAGGATTCCAATATGACCTCGCTCGGGGTAATCAAGGCACCAGATGCACTGCCTGAGCAGATCGGGATCATCGCCTTCTTCTACCCAACGGCAGAGGAGCTTGCATCCGGCGCCTACACATCGATTTATCCAGACCCCATTGACCCGCTATTGACCATGAACGTCTACCTCGGTGACCTCGGTCTCGACGCAGGGATACCGAGAAACGTCTATGCCCTAGACGTAACGGACATGGAGCTAATTGCCGGACGTGACGGGCCAAGCCCTGCAATAGAGCTGCGCGTTGGGGAGAGAGCAGAGTTGCCTGGCGGAGCTGGGTCGATTTCGTTTGATGGCCTCAAGCGCTTTGCATCTTTGGATGTCGCATACAACCCTGGCGGACTCTGGATATTGATATTTGCCTTCATCGCGCTGATCGCAATTGTGTTTTCCCTGAGTATTCGCCGAAGGCGGGTCTGGGTTAGGCAGGCAGGTGGCAAAATTGAATACGCAGCACTTGCCAGAGGCGACGATGACGGCCTCGAAGAATTGATTGAAGATCTGCGCAGAGAGATAGAGGGTGACTAGTTGAACATTGTCCTGAACGAACCGCTATCCCAGATTTCGCTGCTGTTTGTGTCGGCCGCGATGGGTCTCTTGGCGGTTGCGCTTCTGATGTTCGCCTTCCAGCTAGCAAAGCTTAAGGATGACCCCAGTGAGTCCCTATTCGAGCGCTATGGCTTCTGGGTGTTGGCTGCAGGAACTCTCGTTTTGGGCATTGGTGTCGTATTGCGAGGCATAGCTGCACAGCGAGTGCCATGGGCAAACATGTATGAGTTTGCAATCTCAGGCGCTCTGATGATTCTGACGATTTACCTCATCTCGCTCAGGGTGAAAGACGTTAGATACGTTGCGACCTTCGTCACAGGCTTCTCTCTCGTTACCCTGTTTGCAGCTGTCAGCCTCTTCTATGTTGAGGTAAAGACCCTGATGCCTGCGCTGCAGAGCTACTGGTTGGTTATTCACGTTGTCGTGGCAATCATGGCAACCGGGTTCTTCGCGATTGCCGCCGGCTTCCACATTTTCTACCTGATCAAGGCAGCCGGAGTGGGCAAGGCTTTGATGGATAGGTTTCCAGACCTCAGGCAGCTAGAGCGCATTGCTTACCGCTTCAACATGGTTGGGTTTGTGGCCTGGAGCTTTACCCTGATAGCGGGTGCCATCTGGGCCGAGCGAGCCTGGCATCGCTATTGGGGCTGGGACACTAAGGAGGTCTGGACCTTCATCATTTGGGTTGTCTATGCCGGTTACCTCCACGCCATGGCAACCAGAGGCTGGACTGGGAAACGAGCCGCTGTCCTGGGCCTAATCGGGTTTGGAGCGGTGATCTTTAACTTCACCATCGTGAACCTTTTCTTCAAAGGTCTTCACGTCTACTCAGGACTCTAGAAGCCTCAGGCAGCGCTCCAGCCTCTCGAGCCACCAGGCCTTTCTCTCCTGACTGGCTGCATGTTTCTCGAGTAGCTCCTCACTGGGGCTTACCTCGCGCAGCTCAATCTCTCCAGCGATTGGCACTAACGGATCAGCTACGACATCGCCGCCAAGCAGCTTTGCGGTCGCAAGGCCGCAGTCGTAATTCAGGTTTGGCATTGCGGCAGCGAGGTGAAGTCCGTGGCTAATACCAATAGAGGTCTCGAGAGCTGAGCTGACCACGATTTCCAGCCCGCTCTCGCTCGCGATAGCCATGGCTCTGCGGATGCCGCCAAGGGGCTGCACCTTGATCACGGCTATGTCCGCGGCCTGCTCTCTGGCAACCAAGAGCGGGTCGGTTGACTTTCTGATTGACTCGTCAACTGCGATTTTTAGGGGTATCTGTTCCTCTGCAAGCCAGGTCCTAAGTTCTTTCAATTCGGCAATGGTCTTCACGGGCTGCTCGATGTATTCGAGGTCTAGGTCTCTGAGCTCCCTTGCAACCACCATGGTGTCCTCTGTGGTGTAGCCGGCATTCGCATCGAGTCGAATCTTGGCGTCGGGGTATAGGTCCCTGACCTTGCGCGCCCTTGCAACATCATCTGCGAGGCTGTGCCCCTTTTCCGCAACTTTTATCTTCACCGAGCCAAAGCTGCCAAACGGGGACAGCACATCTGCAACGTCCTCTGGACCAACAGCGGGGAGAGTTGCGTTTACGGGAATCGCAGCTCTGAATGTGCTGGGGAGGGGATCGTTAGCCCAACTGATGGCGCCCGCCAGCCACCCAGAGGCCTCTTCGTCTTCGTATTCCACAAAGGGACTGAACTCGCTCCAGCGTTGGCTGCCACGGAAAATAAGCGCCTCACGAACCACGATGCCGCGGAACTTAGTCCTGAGTGGCAGCGCTACAACCGCTACGTCGGATATCTGGTCGGCCGGCATTTGATTAGTCTAGGCATATGAACTTTTCTCCAGCCGCCCCTTTCGAGCCCTCAAATTGGGTTTCGGTTTCGGGTTTTGAGGACCTGGAGGACATCAGCTACCACCGCCACAGCTCACTTGGGGTTGTGAGGGTGGGCTTCTCGAGGCCCGAGGTTAGAAATGCCTTTAGGCCTCAGACCGTTGACGAGCTCTACCGGGCACTGGATCACGCGCGCATGCTCTCCGATGTTGGGGTTGTGCTCTTGACTGGAAACGGGCCATCTCCCAAGGACGGGGTCTGGGCCTTCTGCTCAGGGGGCGACCAGAGAGTCCGCGGAGACAGCGGCTATGAGTATTCACCAGGTTCTGCCGGCAGGCTCCACATTCTTGAGGTCCAGAGGCTCATCAGGTTCATGCCGAAAGTTGTTATCGCACTAGTTTCAGGGTGGACCGCAGGTGGCGGACACTCACTCAACGTTGTTTGTGATCTGTCATTAGCTTCCAAGCAACACGCCAGGTTCAAGCAGACCGATGCTGATGTTGGTTCTTTTGATGCCGGGTACGGCTCAATGCTTTTGGCAAGACAGGTTGGGCAGAAGTTTGCCAGGGAGATCTTCTTCCTGGGAGAGGAATACGACGCCCAGCGAGCACTCGAGATGGGTGTTGTGAACAGGGTTGTTGATCACGATGAGCTTGAAAATGCCGGGCTTGAGTTCGCTGAGCAAATCCTTGCAAAGAGCCCAACTGCAATCAGAATGCTCAAGTATGCGCTGAATGCAGCAGATGACGGCATGGTCGGCCAGCAGCTTTTCGCGGGTGAAGCAACGAGGCTCGCCTACGGCACTGCCGAGGCCAAAGAGGGCCGCGATGCTTTCCTGGAGAAGCGCCAACCAAACTGGTCTGATTTCCCCTGGCACTACTAAATGAAAAACCTTAAGGTCGTCCCTGCTAACGACACCTTTGGCGCGCTCAATTTGATGCTAGAGGTTCTTGAGGGAAGCTGCGCTGGATTTATTTCGGCTCCCGAGGTCAATGGCGTTGCGCCAGAGCTAGATATGCCTTTCGAGGTCGATGAAAGTGTCGGGTTGATTGTTGAGAGCTCCGGCTCCACCGGAAGCCCCAAGCAAATTGAGTTATCGGTGGATGCTCTCAAGGCCTCGGCCGAGGCATCATTGGCAAGACTGGGTGGACCGGGTCAATGGCTCATGGCCCTCAGCCCGCAATTTATCGCTGGCGCAAACGTCCTTATCAGGTCTGTGATCTCTGACACGCAGCCGGTCATCATGAACACGCAGGTTCCGTTCACCACAGAGGCATTTGTCAGAGGGGCGTCCTTGCTTGACGGTTCAAGGCGCTACACCTCAGTTGTCCCTGCCCAGCTCCAACGGATTGCCGCGGAGATTGACAGCGATGCATTTCTGTTTTCCACCCTGAGGAAGTTCGATGCGATCCTGGTCGGAGGCCAGGCGGCTGACTTCGCGCTAGTTGAGGGGCTTAGAGCCAAAGGCCTCAACATTGTCCTCAGCTATGGCATGGCAGAAACCTCCGGGGGCTGCGTCTATGACGGGGTGCCACTCGATGGTGTGGGGATAGCGATCAGAGATGGCCGAATCGAAATCTCTGGCCCGGTCTTGGCAAATGGCCTCGGAGGCAGCTATCTCTCAAGCGATCTTGGAGAGATGGTTGATGGCAGGCTCAAGGTATTGGGAAGGGCCGATCGGGTAATTATCTCCGGTGGTCTCAAGGTTGCTCTTGAGCGAGTTGAGGAGGCCGCCCTCGAGATTGCGGGTGTTGAAGAGGTGGCGGCTTGCTCCATCCAGTCGGAGTGGGGAGAGTCTGTCGGTCTTGTTTACGCCGGAAGTCCAGAAATATCTTTTGATCAGCTGAGCCAGGCCATATCGGACGCTGCAAAGCCGAGAAAAGTGATTCGCGTGGAGAGTCTTCCGAGGCTGCTGTCAGGCAAGCCAGATTTGATTGCCTGTCGCGAGCTATTGGCAGATTAGTCTTTTTGCGATGTCAAAGTTTTCTACCTGGATAACCGGCGCCAGGGTTCGCACGCTCCCGCTAGCTGTTGCACCCGTCTATCTGGGGTCTGCCGTTGCCTTCACGCTGGACCGCTTTGACCTAGTGCTGGCACTTCTTGCTCTGGTGGTCTCGTTGTTCTTGCAGATTGGCGTCAACTACGCAAATGATTACTCTGACGGTATTCGCGGCACAGACGACAATCGAGTTGGCCCGCAGCGCATCACCGCCTCCGGGATGGCAAGGCCAGATGCCGTCAAGCGAGCCGCTTTCATAACCTTCGGAATTGCCATGCTGGCGGGGCTAGCAATAGTCGCTATTAGCGGACACTGGTGGTTGGTAGGCGTCGGGGCCCTTGCGGTCTTGGCGGCCTGGTTCTACACAGGTGGCAAGTCTCCCTATGGCTACGCGGGGCTTGGCGAGGTGGCGGTATTTGTTTTCTTTGGGCTTGTCGCAACCGTTGGCACAAACTTCGTGCAAACCGGAGTGCTCGATCCGCTGGCCGTGCTGGTAGGGATTGCCTTTGGGTTTTATGCGACTGCAGTTTTGTTGGTGAACAACATCAGGGACATCGATACTGATGCTGCAGCAGGAAAGAAGACGCTTGCGGTTCGGCTAGGCAGAAAAGCCTCCAAGACGATCTTTATGCTGCTGATCTGGTTGCCAGTTGCCCTGAACTTTTTGATTTTGCTTGCCTACCCCGCAGCACTGCTTGGAATGCTCAACCTGCTTCTGGTGCTGCCGGTAACGCTCATCATTCTTGAGAGCAGGAATCCCGGAGAGCTAATTACAGCTTTGAAGCTGACTTCCTTTGCCGGATTAGGCTTTGCCGTCCTTGTCGGCACCGGCATCGCCGTCGTGAGCTTCAGCTTCTGAGTCCAGAATCCGGTCTTCTTCGCTCGACTCGGCGTCTTGGTAGCGACCGCTGCTATCTCTCGCGAGCTTCTTGGAGACAGCCGCACTCATGGCATCGCGCTGTCGATCTAGGAAAATCAGCGCAATTGCGAAAGAAACCGCGGCTGCAATAATTGCGGCGAAATATGGGTTGAACTGGAGCAGTAGGAGAGTAAGAAACACTCCAAAGAAGAGCCCAAGGCGTATCAGCACGTAGCTCAGCCAGGGGTTTTTCACACAGCCAGTCTAAGAGGAAGCGAAACGAACTAGGGTTGAACCTATGACACGAGTGGCACTTCTAACGCTTGCGTTCTTGATTATCTGGATGGTTTTCACAACTGTTTTTGCCATCAGCGCTGACAAGAACGAGGTCAGGTCTCTGCCCAAGTGGCTTTGGGTAATCCTCTGCATCATTGTGCCTTTCTTCGGCGGACTCCTATATCTCATGGTCGGTCGTCCTCTCCGGCGGGGCGACGAAGGTGGCATGGGCGGTCGAGGTAAGACGGTTGCCCCAGATGACGACCCAACCTTTTTGCGCGACATTTCTAAGAAGATGCGCAAGAAGGATGATGAAGACGACAAGAAGTGACTAGCCAAGACTTTGCTGCCAGCCTGGTGGCGAATCTTGTTGCCTCCGGAGTCGAATCCTTTTATCTATCTCCCGGGGCTAGATCACAAGCTCTTGCAATTGCGGCCGAGCAGCTGGCGAGCGCTGGCAAGGCGAAGCTAACGGTGCGCCTCGATGAGCGCTCGATGGCCTTCACGGCACTTGGGAATTCGTTGGCCTCGGGTAAGCCGGTTGCGGTTATAACTACCAGTGGAACGGCAGTTGCAAATCTCCACCCCGCGGTCCTAGAAGCCTTCCATGCGGGCATTCCACTTATTCTCCTAACCGCTGACAGACCCGCAAGACTCAGAGGCAAAGGAGCCAACCAGACCACGTTGCAGCAGGGCATTTTCGCAAGCGCCACCGTCGCCGAATTCGATCTTGAGGCAGATGACCCAGCGGTTGCTGCCAAGTTTGCGCGTTCGGCAGTCCAGGCCTCGGTAAACAAACAGGGTCCTGTTCAGCTGAACCTCCAGTTTGATCTGCCACTCAGTTCCTCATCTCCAACTGCAACGGAGGTCCTTGCAAACTCGGACCCGCTCCCACCTGTTACCTCGGGTGATGTGGCTGAGCTCGAGGTCCCGGTCGATGAGCACACCGTCGTGATTGCCGGTGCCGGAGGCGAGGGAGCGAGAGAGTTTGCAGAGAAAGCAGGCCTGCCACTGTTGGCCGAGCCAAGCTCAGGCGAGCGAAGTGGGCCAAACGCAATCGTTGACTACATCGCAGCGCTTGAAGACCTGGGTGACCAGGTTCGCAAGGTAGTCGTGTTTGGGAAGCCAACGCTGTCGAGGCCTATCCAAAAGCTGATTTCAGCAAGCTCGGTTTATGTCAATCACTCCCGCTTCGGCCTGTTTGACCCTTTCGACAATGTGATCGCTTCCGCTGACCGGCTTCTGCCCGCATCGGCAGCAGGCGCAGAGTGGCTTGCGAGCTGGAGGTGCGAGCCGGAGATTGATGCTCGTGCCGAGCTTGTTCAGTTTGTCTGGGAGAAAAGTGACAGGCTACTTTTCGGCGCATCAGATCTGATTCGGGTCGCAGACCGAGTCGTAAAGCCAAAGGACCTGGAGGTCTATTCAAACCGCGGCCTCTCCGGCATAGATGGCACGGTGTCGACGGCAATCGGCATCGCTCAGCAAAAGGGTGAAGTCACTGCACTAGTTGGAGATTTGACCTTGTTGCATGATGCAGGCGGTCTAAACGTAAGTGACCTGGGGCAGCTAAATGTTCGCCTGATCGTCGGAAACGATAGCGGCGGCCATATCTTTACTCGCCTCGAGGTCCACGATCAGCTACCCAGTAGCTCGTTTGAAAGGCTCTTTGCAACCCCGCAGGAGGTTGACTTTTCAGCTTTGGCTGCTGCCTACGGCTGGAAGTATTTTCGGTGCGAGAGCCTCGAGCAACTAGCGGCAGCCTGGGACGAGACCGGGTACGTCCTGATCGATTTTGCGCTCTAGGAGCTGAAGGCCCAGCGCACGGCGCGAAATTTCAGTTCGGTTTCACTGAGCTCGGCCTCGGGGTCTGACTCCCCGACAATCCCAGATCCCGCAAGAGCGCGGATAGCTCCCGGCTCAATCACTCCGCCTCTGAGGGCGATCGCTATCTCGCCGGAGCCGTCCGAGCTCAACCAGCCGACCGGTCCCGCATAGCCAGCGCGATCAAATGGTTCAAGCTTGTCAATAAGTTGCATTGCCTTATCAGTGGGTGTTCCGGCGACAGCGGCAGTCGGGTGCAGGGCATCCACGACATCCAACAGGGAGGTGCTGCTCTTCAGCTTTCCTCTCACATCTGTTGCTAGGTGCCAAAGGTCTGGCAAGGCGAGAGAAAAGGGCTCGCTATCTGTCTCGATGACAGAGCAGTATGGCTCCAGCGCTTCTACTAGAGAATCGACGGCAAGGGAGTGTTCGTGCTTGTTCTTCAACGAGTGAGAGAGCCCATCTGCAATCGCCCTGTCGACGTCTGGGTCGGTGCCGCGGCCAGCGGTACCGGCGAGGACTCGCGCAGACACCTCTCCGCCCTCGGAGCGAATCAGAAGCTCGGGAGAGGCGCCAAAGACCGACTCCACCTTGTAGGTCCAGCAGTGGGGGTATCGCTCGTGGAGTTTTTCTAGTGCTCCCGCAAGGTCGATGTCTGCCTCCGCTGGGAGCAGGAGGTCTCTTGCCAGGACGACCTTTTCAAGGCTGCCACCCTGAATCTCCTTTATCGCCTTTTCAACAGAGGCTCTAAAAGCTGCAGAGCTCTGCTCGCCCTCAACGAATGGTCCGTTTGGCTGGGTCCCAGACTCCATGGTCTCGCCCAGGCCTGCCACGACCTCATAGCAGTGTCCCTCCTGGATAACGAGTGTCCTTGCCGGCACGATAATCACTGACTCCGCTCCGCTCTTTGAGGAAAAGGTGATTGAGGTCAGGCCTAAAAGTCCAGAGCCCGGGATTGAGACCTCGTCGGTTATCTCGCTTTCCTCAACAAGCTCTTGCCAGGCACTAGCTAGTTGCGAAATGCGGTCTTTGCCCGAGGAGCTGAGTCTTTTCGCGACTCCATAGCCGATTATGAGCTTGCCCTCGTGGAGGAAAACGTTCGCCCCTCCCAGCTCAAGGGGCTTGGGCGCAGCAACGGGCCGGATGTGAACCTTGAGGGACAAAGTGATTCCTAGCTTCCAGTTCTCTGAGAGTGCAGAAAGAATAGAGCCATTGCTTTTAGGCTTTTTATTCCTTTCAAGTCTAGGCGGAGGCAAATGTTTAGGTCGCTCGCAGGTGCCGTGCTACTGGGCTCGCTCATGCTCGCCGGTCCCGCTCTGGCAGACGAGGACGACCTTTCTCGCGAGGGCAATGAGATTGAGCAGGTAATACCGCCGGTTGTTGTAAATGGGCAGGTCGACCCCAATGCTGCCGAGCCACTTGATCTAGACCGGATTGAAATTACAACCCTGACCCCAGCGGATAGATTCATGAACGCCACCACGCCATTGGTTGTCGCACTCATGTTTGGCTCGGTTGGACTTGTGGTCTATACCCTTGCAACTCAGGGCAGGGGCGATTCCTAGCCCGATTAGACTTGGCAGGTGACCAGGGCCGATTTAGGAAAAGACCCAAGCAGCGTTTCCGCGATGTTTGATGAGGTCGCCTCGGCCTACGACAAGACCAACGATCTGCTCTCGCTTTATCAATCGAGGCTCTGGCGGCGCTCGCTCAGAAATGCCGTTGCACCAAAGAACGGGGAGCGGATACTGGACATTGCTGCCGGCACCGGCACCTCTTCGATGGCCCTAAGGGTCGAGGGAGCCGAGGTTGTGGCGGCTGACTTCTCTAGAGGCATGATTGCCGAGGGCAAAAAGCGTTATCCCGAGCTCGAGTTTGTCTTTGCAGATGCAATGAAGCTTCCGTTCAAAAAATCTGAGTTCAACGCGGTGACGATGTCCTTTGGATTGCGAAATGTTCAAGATCACAAAGTCGCACTCAAAGAGTTTCATAGGGTGCTTATGCCTGGCGGCAGGCTGGTTATTTGCGAGTTTTCTAAGGTTCGGGGGCTCCTGGGTCGTCTCTACCGGTGGTATTTGAGAAACGTCTTGCCGATTGTTGCGCGGCTGTTGAGCAAGAATCCTGCCGCCTATAGCTATCTGGCAGATTCAATTGAGGCTTGGCCAGACCAAGATGAGCTTGCCAGGGACATTGAGGCGGCTGGTTTCGACCAGGTCTCATATCGAAACCTGACCTTTGGAATTGTTGCCATCCACACTGGGTTTAGAAACTGATGGCTCTCCTACCTCCGCAGTTCCAAAAGCTTGGCGACGCAAAACTCCTCAAGCAAATCGAGAGCGACCTGAAGGTCGTGGAGAACAGAATTCAGGAGGCTACAGCTCAAACCGACAGTGTCGTGGACACGATGTCTAACCACCTCGCACAGGCTGGGGGCAAGCGACTTAGGCCTCTTTTGGTGCTCCTCACATCACACCTAGGGTCCGGAACTAACTCAGAGGTCATGGATGCGGCCGTGGTCATGGAGGTCACTCACCTGGCGACGCTCTATCACGATGACGTCATGGACGAGGCATCTACTCGTCGCGGGGTAGATGCGGCTCACGTGGTCTGGGGGAACAGCATTGCCATTCTTACCGGAGACCTACTTTTCGCCAGGGCTGCGAACATCGTTAGCCACCTTGGGACTGATGCTTTGCAGCTACAGGCAAAGGTTTTTGAGCAACTTGTCTTAGGTCAGCTCCACGAGACCATTGGACCGGGGGAGGCAGACCCGCTTCAGCACTACCTCGATGTGGTTCGGGACAAGACCGGTTCCCTAATTGCGCTCTCTGCCCGCATGGGTGCCCTGTTATCAGGAGCCGACGAATCTTTCCAGGAGTCATTGCAGCTATATGGCGAGCGAGTGGGTATTGCGTTCCAGTTGGCCGATGACCTGATCGATATCAGGGCATCAAAGAAAGACTCTGGCAAGGTGGCCGGAACCGACATTCTTGCCGGGGTGCCAACACTTCCCGCCCTGCTTCTCTCAGGTTATGAGGATGCCGAATCCAAGCAACTGGCGGCAGATATTGCTTCAGCAAGCGAGGCAAATATTGCATCTGTTCTTGAGCGACTTCGAAACCATCCGGTTATCGCAGAGGCGGAAGAGGTCACTGACAGCTGGGCAGAGATGGCCATCGATGCGCTCCAGGCACTCCCGAGTGGTAGCGTGAAGTCCGCGCTTGAGGCTTTTGCCCGGGCTGTGGTTGACCGCAAAGGTTAGTTTTAGAAAGAGAAAATGTCCAAGCTTCGTCTTGCAGTTATTGGTGCTGGTCCTGCCGGTATTTATGCATCGGACCTTATCTTGAAGGCCGAGCGCGACTTTGACGTCTCAATTGACCTCTTTGACCTGCTTCCAGCCCCTTACGGTCTTGTCCGATACGGCGTTGCGCCAGACCACCCGAGAATCAAGGGCATCATCAGGGCCCTCTTCGAGGTGCTAGATCGCGGAGACATCCGCTTCTTTGGCAACGTGAAGTACGGTGTCGACATCACCCTTGATGACCTCAAGCAGCACTACAACGCAGTGATCTTTGCAACCGGCGCCATCAAGGATGCTGATCTAAACATTCCAGGGGCCGACCTTGAGGGCAGCTTTGGGGCTGCCGAATTTGTGAACTGGTATGACGCACACCCTGACTTTCCTCTTGAGTGGCCTCTCGAGGCCAAAGAGGTCGCAGTGATCGGAAATGGCAACGTCGCTCTCGATGTCGCGAGGATTTTGGTGAAGCGACCAGATGATCTTTTGTCCACTGACATCCCAGACCACGTCTATGAGGGCCTGAAGGCATCTCCGGTCACAGATGTCCACGTGTTTGGCCGAAGGGGCCCGGCGCAGGTGAAGTTCTCCCCGCTTGAACTCAGGGAAGCTCTTCACGTTGAAGGCGTGCAGGCAATCGTCTATGACGAGGACTTCAAGTATGACGAGGGCTCTCAGGAGGCCATCGACTCGAACAACCAGATTCGCGTGATGGTCAAGACCCTGGAGGACCTGCGCGAGAATCCAGCGGAGCCTCAGGAACGCAGGCTGCACCTCCACTTCTTCTCATCTCCTCAGGAGATTTTGGGTACCGACGGGAAGGTTTCGGCAATCAGGCTGGAGCGCACTGAGCTTGACGGCACAGGACGGGTAAAGGGAACCGGCGAAGTTCGAGAGTTCCCGGTTCAGGCGGTTTATCGAGCGGTCGGCTACTTCGGTAGCGAGCTTGATGGCATTCCGTTCGATGATGCCGAGGGTGTCATTGCAAATGCCGAGGGGCGAGTGCTAGACGCCAGTGGTAGCCACATTCCTGGTGTTTACTGCACGGGTTGGATTAAGCGCGGTCCGGTTGGGCTCATTGGCCACACCAAAGCTGATGCCATTGAGACCATTGGCCACCTAATTGCCGACAAAGATTCGTGGTGGCAGCCAGCAAAACCGGAGGAAAGCGCAATCGAGGAGACCCTTTCCTCTCGAGGCATTGACTTCATGGAGTGGCCGGGTTGGTTGAAAGTTGACGGCGAAGAAAAACGCCTTGGCCAGCTGAGTGGCAGGGAGCGACTAAAGCTACATAATCGTGCTCAGATGCTCGACATTTCAAAAGGACGCTAATTGCAGAGGTTGCCTGGAACTAGGCTTCGCAAGGCCCAAATTGGCTTACTCGCAACATTTGTACTGATGGGCCACGGCGCCCTCGCATCCGTGGCATGGGTCCCCGAATACATCGACAGACTGGGAGTCTCATTTGCCACCTGGGGCACAATCATCGGCTTCAGCGTCATAGGTTCGATAACCCCGCTCCTATTCGCATCCAGGTTGATGATGCGCTTCGGTTCCAGGCCGGTAATTCGAATCGCAAACTACGCCGGCATGTTCTTCTTAATACTCCTTGGTTGGACAAACGATCCGGCGCTCTGGATGCTCATCAACATCTTCTTCAACTTCTCGATGTCGCTATTGGGAGTGAGCGTGAATTCGCATGCGGTGCTGCTGCAGAAGCAGATAAGCATCAACATCATCGGGCGCATGCATGCCGGGTGGTCTTTGGGTGCGGTGGGTGCGGCAATCACAGGCGCGATCTCGACAACCTTTCTGAACCTTGAGCTGTTTCTGATCCTGGTTGCAATTGTCACCGTCATCATCTTTGAGTTCACGCTGCGCTGGCTACTTAGCCCCGAGGAGGACGGCCACGTTGAGGAGAAGGCGGGGGTGGTGAAGCGCAGGTTCTACCAGATGCCTTCGCAGCTTTGGTTCTTGGCGATCGGCCTTTTTGCAGCAATCTACCCCGAGGTTGCGGTCATTGACTGGGCAGCCGTCTTTGCCAGAGATGTCTTGAGTGTTGACGTGGCACTTCGCTCGATTCCCTTTGGGGTCTTCATGGTTGGCATGATCGTGGGCAGGCTCTCAATGACCAGGCTTGCCGAGAAATACCACCCGCACTACCTGGCCTCGAGAGGAGCATTCCTAGCGGCAGGTGCCTTGGCAATCGCTGCGCTCAGCGCAGGGGCAGTGAGCAGCTTTAACACCATTTTGGGACTGGTTACGGCATCTGTTTTGTGGGGACTGGCAGGTCTGGGACTGGCCCCAGCCTCTCCGGCGTTCTTTTCAGCGGGTGGACACATCCCAGGGGTATCGACCTCATGGGCGGTCAGCAGGCTAAGCCTTTTTAACTCTTCTGTGGCAATTGGCGCTAAGGCCGGCATGGGTGCGCTAGTTGAGGGTGTCGGGCTCTCCGCGGCCTTTTTCTTTCCCGTCATTCTGGCCGTTATCTCTGGCATCATCGCCGATCAGTGGGCCAAACGAGCTCGCCGCAATGAGCTCAACGCAGCCGCTCCTCCCACAGGCCCAATCTCGGTGATAGTTGTGCCGGAAGAGGATAGGTAGTCTGGGCGGGTGACACTGCTCAAGCTCACCAACACACCCAGGACCTACGCCTGGGGTTCTCAAGAGCTCATCCCACACCTTCTCGGTACCGAGCCAGATGGAACACCCCAGGCTGAACTCTGGTTTGGCACTCACCCGGGTTCGCCGGCTCAGGTAGTAGACCCGCAGGGCGGAAGCCTTGCAGATAGAGAAGAACCCCTTGGTTTTCTGGTCAAGTTCCTCGCGGCAGCGGCGCCTTTGTCAATTCAGGCACACCCAACAAGGGAGCATGCGGCAAAGCGTTTTGCCGAGGCCTACCCCGGCTACACAGATCCCAACCACAAGCCCGAGGTCATAGTTGCGGTCACTGAATTTGAGGCGCTGTGTGGCTTTAGGGAAGTTGGAGCAATCCAGAGCGACCTTGAGCTCTTGGCACGGGCTGACGATTCCTTTTCGCCCTGGCTAACATCGCTTGCAACCAGCGGTCTCGAGGGCGCCACTCGCTTCGCCTTAGATGCACAAGCGGAGCTTGTAAGCAAGCTATTGGCTGCTGCCGATGTTCTTGGTTCTCGGGCAGAGCTCATAAGGAATATTTCGGCAGCACATTCAAACGACCCGGGGCTCCTGGTGACAATCTTGATGAACCATGTCGTGCTGAGTCCAAAAGAAGCGCTCTATCTGCCTGCCGGAAATATCCACGCCTATCTGTCCGGGCTTGGGGTTGAGGTCATGGCGGCTTCTGACAATGTCCTTCGTGGGGGTCTCACGAGTAAGCCAATCGATAAGCCCGAGCTGATGCAGATCTTGGACTTCAGCGAGCTTGCGGACCCCGTGGTTAAATCTCGCGAGCTCACGAGCGGGCTGAGCGAGTATGAGACTTTGGCCGAGGACTTCAGCCTCTATCGGGTTGAACCGAGCGGGGCCAACATGCTGATAGATGTTCCGCTTAGGGGGCGGGCAATTGCAGTTTGTGTCGCGGGAGAACTCGTTATCTCGACATCCAAAGAGGACTCACTCAGCCTTCGTCAGGGCGAGGCTGCCTATTTTGCAGATGCGGCTTATTTTTCGGTTCTCGGCTCTGGAACCGGCTACCTGGCTATGGGCTAGCGGTAGTTCACAAACTGCAGATCAACATCGAGGTCTTTGCCCCGAAGTAGGGCAATTAGAGCCTGCAAGTCATCCCGGCTCTTGGAGCTGACCCTGAGCTCATCACCCTGAATCTGACTCTTTACACTCTTTGGGCCCTCGTCGCGGATGATCTTGGAGATCTTTTTTGCGTTCTCTTGGTCAATACCGTTTTTCATCGTTGAGGTGATGCGGAATTCTTTGCCCGAGGGCTGGGGCTCGGAGGACTCGAGAGACTTTAGCGAAATGCCTCGCTTGATGAGCTTGGTCTGGAAGACATCGAGTGCCGCCTTGGCGCGCTCCTCGGAGTTTGCCTTGATCAAAATGCTTTCTCCGCTCCAAGAGATTTCGGCGTCGGTCCCCTTGAAGTCATAGCGTTGCTGGATCTCCTTGGCCGCCTGATTTAGGGCGTTATCGGTCTCTTGGCGGTCAACCTTGCTGACGATGTCGAATGATGAATCTGCCATTTTTAGTCCTTTGCTTGTCTTGCCGTTGAGGAGCGGATGTTTAGGTCGATAGGCCAGGTGGTGAGCTGCTCGATGTTTGCAAGCTGCTTGTCGTCTCCCGACTCCAAGATGTCAACAATCCAATTGGCACCATGCTCGCCCTGATCCGCGGTCTTTTGATCGATTGTTGAGAGGCCGTAGAACATGCCAAGCGGGTGACCGTCAATCCCAAGGACTGAAATGTCCTGAGGAACTCTCAGGCCAAGATCTCTGGCGGCCTGGATGGCTCCATATCCCATTTCATCACTTGCGCAGAAAATGGCAGTAGGGGCATTCCGTGGGTCTCCGAGCATCTGCTTAGCAGCGTTGTAGCCACCTGCGACTGTAAAGTCAGCCTCCGCCATCCACTGGGGAACAAAGTCGAGGTTCGCATCCAGCAGGGCCTCGTGGTAGCCGGTCTTTCTTAGGTAGGGCTGGTGAAAGTCCATCTCGCTTGCCGGGTTACCCGAGATCATGCCGATTTTGGTGTGGCCCAGCGAAATGAGGTGCTGGGTTGCAAGTCTTCCGGCGCCCTCATCGTCGATGCTGATTGACCTTGCACCTGGAATCGGCCCACCAATACCCACGATTGGCTTCTTGAGATCCGTAAGACGCTTGAGCTCCTCGTCGGAGACCTTGAGCGCCACGGTCAATACTCCGTCGACGCGCTTGCGAAGAACGAGGTCTTCAAAGACTCGTTTGCGGTGACCGGAGCCTCCCGAGAGGTTATAGAGCGTGACGTCATAGCCGCGATTTACAAGTGCATTCACCGCACCCTCTAGAACGGTTGAGAAAAACCAGGTGGCAACAAACGGCATCACTACGCCGATGTTTTTCGAGCGGCCGGTTGCAAGAGTGTAGGCAGACGAGGAGGCCACGTAGCCAAGCTCCTGGGCTGCTTTAAGCACCCGCTCTCTCGCTCTGGCTGAGACGTGGGACTTGCCGTTTAGTGCCCTGGAAACCGTGGCGGTCGAGACTCCGGCGCGCTGCGCGACCTCGACGATGCCAACCATGTAAAAGACTGTAAACGCTTATGGCTTTTACCGCTACTTTACAATTTGAAAATCGGGTAGTCTTTCTAATCGCGCCTAGCGCACGGCAAGTTACCCAAGCGGCCAAAGGGATCTGACTGTAAATCAGCTGGTGTATGCCTACGGGGGTTCGAATCCCTCACTTGCCACCATTACGAAATGTTTCAGCTCTGGAATCTAAGCAACCTCAACTGGTTGAGTTAGCCATGACAAACATCCGCCCCCACGGCCTTCACCACGTCACCGCATTGGCAAGCGATCCCCAAAAGAATGTTGATTTTTACACCAAGGTCTTGGGCCTGAGGCTGGTGAAGCAAACCGTCAACTTCGACGCTCCCGATGTCTGGCACCTCTACTACGGAGATGAGCAGGGATCTCCTTCGTCACTGCTGACTTTCTTTCCGTGGCCGGGGATTAGGCAGGGCAAGGAGGGTGCCGGGCTAACGACTGCTACCTCCCTCGCGATCCCACGTGAATCTCTTGGCTGGTGGAATGAGTGGCTTAGGTCTCTTGATGTAGAGCGGGAAAGCATCTCAACATCGGACGGTCAAGAGAAGATTTTGCTTCGCGACTATGACGGCATGGGTTTGGAGCTAGTTGGTGTCGAGGGAGATGTCAGGTCCGGCTGGGATGGCAAAGCGGGTATTCCACAAGAACACGCGATCAAGGGCCTCAGCTCCGTGACTTTCAGCGAAGCTCAGCTTGAGCCAACCGCCATCATGCTCACCGAGTTCCTGGGTATGCAGACCTCGACCGAGACCACCTCTGCCGCCCAATTCGAGATGGGACAAGGGGGAAGCGGAGCAATGGTTCGGGTTGAGGCAGGTGTTAGCGATAGAGGCCTGCAGGCTGGTGGCACGGTTCACCACGTGGCATTTCGTGCTCCCGATCTTCAAACAATGGAGTCATGGCGCGATGAGCTCACCAGTCAGGGGATTCCAGTGACTGAAATCATGGACCGGCAGTACTTCAAGAGCATCTACTTTCGCGAGCCAGGTGGGGTCCTTTTTGAGATCGCAACCGACAGCCCAGGTTTTGACATTGATGAGCCCCTGCTAGAGCTCGGACGGGCCCTAAGGCTCCCTCCCTGGCTAGAGCCATCCAGGGAGCAAATCCAGGCAAGCCTTCCAAGAATCGAGGTTTAGTTGTCAGCCCTATCCCGCCCGCACCTCTGGATAGACAAGAGTGCAAAGACGACCACACTGCTGCTGCACGGAACAGGTGCCGATGAGCACGACCTAATTCCACTGGGTGAGCGCCTCACCCCGAACAACAACCTGCTATCTCCAAGGGGTTTGGTGAATGAAAACGGTATGAATCGGTTCTTCGAGAGAACACCCTCAGGTGAGTTCGTAGAGGCCTCCGTGATTCGGGCGGCATCTGAAATGGCCGAGTTCTTAGATGCCGCGAGCGATGAATATGGCTTTGATGCGGGAGCCGTTTTCGCCTGTGGTTTTTCCAATGGCGCCAACACTGCCCTTGCAACCCTCATTCGGCACCCGGGCAGCCTGGTAGCAGTGGTCGCATTTGGCTCCACCAAGCCACTTAGCGAAAAACCAGCCAACTTGAGTTCTAAGCGGGTGTTCATAGCAAACGGGTTGCAAGATCCGTATGCCCCAGAGCCCATCTCTGAGATCTTTGAGCGAGAGCTGAGAGAAGCAGGCGCTGAGGTTACTCGTTTTACGCATCCGGGTGGACACCAGATTTCGGCAGAGCACGTGGATCAAATCTCCCAGCTACTGAACTAGCGGGGGATTATTTCCGGTAGTCGCGGGGTTATCTAAGCGGTACAACTGGAGAAAAAATGAACACCCTTTTGAAATACCTGACCGGTAAGGCAACCGCTCCTCTGAACATGCTGGTTGCTCTCGGATTCGCAGTTTTTGCTTTTGTAGGGCTTCCGCTAGAGGCCACCGAAACCACACCAACCAATGGACTTTCTGACAGCGCTGAGAGCGTCCAGGTGGCCAAGATCCAAGAGAACTTCGATGTGGTGGAGGGTTCCGCGGCATTCATTGTCTACTTCTCCGACACCGAGTTCACCGAGTCTCAGCTCGAGTGGATTCAGGGAACCTTCGACCCCCAAAAGATGATGCCCGCGGGCGGGGCAAACGAGAAGTTTCTTGAGTTTTCAAATGCCGAGGTGATGGGGGAGAAGTTTGTGCCTCCAGCCGCGATTTCTGAGGATGTCACGACAGCACTGATCACTATCCCTCTCGATGCGACCGATGACTTCGAGCTCACCACTGAGCGCGTGGAGACCATGCGAGAGCTCGCACCAGAGGACATGCCAGCAGGCATTGATGTTTATGTCACAGGTCCTGAGGCGTTTATCAAAGACGTCGGCTCGATCTTTGAGGGTGCTGATTTCCTGCTGCTTGCCTTCACGGCCGGAGTCGTCGCCGTCCTGCTCCTTGTCACCTACCGCTCACCAGTGCTCTGGCTTATTCCGCTTGCGGTGGTTGGCACCGCTGACGGAATGGCGGGCATCTTGGCAAGACGCGTGGCCGACTTCTTGGGCTTCGTTCCAGATGGTTCGGTGACAGGAATCCTGTCGGTTCTGGTGTTTGGAGCGGCCACCAACTACGCGTTGCTGCTCATTGCTCGCTATCGCGAGGAGCTTTTGAACTTTGAGGACCGCCGCGAGGCAATGCGCATTGCGATCCGCGGGGCAGGACCTGCGATCCTGGCATCCGGCTCAACCGTCGCGGTTGCGCTGGCGCTACTGCTTCTTGCCGAGATTGAGGGTAGGCAGGTTCTCGGTCTGGTTTCAGCGGTCGGAATCGTGGTCGCCATGGTTGCAGGACTGTTGGTATTGCCGTCGGCCCTGGTCGTATTTGGCCGCTGGATCTTCTGGCCGTTTGTTCCAAGAGTGGGCGGAAAGAATCCCTATGAGAAGTCCATCTGGACAAAGCTAGGTAGGGCGGTCTCCAAGAAGCCTCTCGCCGTTGCCGCCATTGGAGTTGCGGTCCTCGGCGGCTTGGCCTCAGGAGGCCTTGGCATCAAGAACGGTCTGAGCGCAACCGAAATCTTCATCGAGAAGCCCGAGGCAGTCTTGGGTCAAGAGGTGCTTGCCGACGCATTCCCCGCCGGTAGTGCAACGCCGACCATCGTGGTGGTGGACAGCGAGTACTTGGACGAGGCCAGGGAGCTTGTAGACATTGCGGGAGTAGCAGAAATCTCCGAGGGTCAGAGCGATGGAAACTACTCAGAGCTGAGGCTGGTACTTGATGCGGAGCCCGAGTCAAATGAGGCTTTGCAGGTGGTTCGGGATTTGAGGGTCACTCTAGATGAGCTTCCGGAGGGAGTCACGGCGCTAGTTGGAGGTCAGGACGCATCCACGCTTGATGTGACGGACGCGACCGCAAGAGACCAGGCGCTTCTGGTGCCGCTGATTTTGATCTCCGTGTTCTTGATTCTGATTTTGCTGCTTAGGTCTTTGGCGGCACCAATCTTCTTGATGATTGCGGTAGTCGGATCGTTCTTCTCTGCCTTGGGAGCTAGCTGGCTAATCTTCCAATACATATATGGCTTCCCGGCCCTCGATCTAACCGTTTTGATCTTGGCATTCCTGTTCTTGGTTGCACTGGGTGTTGATTACAGCATCTTCCTGGTGACCAGGGCTCAAGAAGAGGCGAGAACTCTGGGAACACGCGAGGGTATGAAGAAGGCGCTTGGTGCTACAGGCGGCGTCATAACCTCTGCTGGAATTTTGTTGGCCGCAGTGTTTACGGTGTTGGGCGTCTTGCCGCTCATCGCACTTGCCCAGGTTGGAACCATTGTGGGTATCGGTGTGCTGCTTGACACCTTGCTCGTTAGAACAATCATCGTTCCCGCTCTTGCCTTTATTTCAGGCAAGAAGTTCTGGTGGCCAAGAAAAGAATTCGCTGACTAAATAACCCAGGCAGTCTCGTTTGGCTCGAGAGGCCCCTCTTTGTTTGCAGAGCGAATAATTGCTTTGCCCCCTAAGGGCCAAGGGTCACTTCCAAAGTTGTGAACCACGGTGATGTTGCCGTTTTTGTAGCTGAGAACATCGCCTAACAGCACCCAATCAAAGCTGCCCTCACCTAGGGCGAGCTTCTTTCTTAGTCGCAGCGCTGACTTGTATAGCTCAAGGGTTGACCCCCGGAGGCCATCCTGCGACTTCCTTGATAGGTGCGCAAAAGCCTCAGGCTGGGGGAGCCAACCGGCAGCCTCAGAGAAGCCATTTGAGGGACCTCCCTCTGCCCAAGGCAGCGGAACTCGGCAGCCGTCTCTACCTACTCGCGCACCGTTGGTCCTTGCAAAGGTTGGGTCTTGCCGGTGCTCCGGGGCGAGAGTGGTGTGCTCTGGAAGGCCGAGCTCTTCACCCTGGTACAGGTAGCTCGCGCCAGGGAGGCCAAGCATAAATAGCGTTGCCGCCCTTGCCGTTTGCAAGCCAAGCTCGTTGTCGGGCTGCGGGTTATCCGGACCAATACCGTCTGAGGCTGTGGCGCGGCCATAGTCTCCGCCGAACCTTGATGCGTGACGAATCACGTCGTGATTTGAGAGCACCCAGGTGCTCGGCGCTCCCACGGCATCGAAGGCCTCGAAGCTCTCGTTGATTGCCGCCACAAGTGCCTCTTTACTCCAACCGGCGTCCAGAAATCTGAAATTAAAGGTCTGGTGGAATTCATCAGCTCTTACCCACTTCGCCATCAGGCTTAGCGGAAGCACATATGCCTCACCACACATCGCTCTTTCACCGGGGTACTCATCCAAGATCTTGCGCCAAGACCTAAAGATCTCGTGGACCTCTTCTTGGAACCACATCGGCGGAGCCTCGCGTCCCTCGATAAACCCTGCACCTGCCTCAGCCACGTAAGGGTGGTCTGGCAGGCCCTGCTGCTTTGCCATCGCGTGGGGTTGATCTACCCGGAAGCCATCGACTCCTCTATCGAGCCAGAACCTGAGGATTTTTTCGAATTCGCGTTTGACCTCGGGGTTTGACCAATTCAGGTCGGGCTGGGAAGAGTCAAAGAGGTGGCAGTACCACTGGCCATCATGGGCTCTGGTCCACGCCGGACCTCCAAACATTGAAACCCAGTTGTTTGGTGGCAGCTCTCCGTTTTCACCCTTGCCGTCTGCGAAGTGGTAAAAGCTGCGTTCCCTGGATCCCCTCGGTGAATTCAGTGCGTTCTGGAACCACTGGTGCTGGTCAGAGCTGTGGTTTGGCACAAGGTCAATCATGACCCTGAGCCCAAGCTCATGGGCACGCTCGAGCATCCGGTCGAAATCCTCGAGTGTTCCAAAGAGCGGGTCTACATCTTTGTAGTCACTGACGTCATAACCGGCGTCTTTTTGGGGGGAGCGATAAAACGGAGAGAGCCAAACGGCATCAACCCCGAGTTCTTTGAGCGCATCTAGGCCCTGTGTAATGCCAGCAAGGTCTCCCATGCCATCACCGTTGGAGTCCAAAAAGCTACGCGGGTAAACCTGGTAGATAACGCCAGAGCGCCACCATTCTGAGCCGCTCGTCGGCTCGTGAGATGCCATTGTTAGAGCTTAATCCAGGCAACCTGGTCGTGCTCAAGCATCCCTTCAACACCCAGATCGGGCTGCGTGGTGGCAAGCACCTCTCCGGCTGGGAGGGTTAGTGAGTCGGGACCAAAGTTGGCAACAACCAGCACCGAACCGTTTTTGTAGGCGAGGGTGGAGTCGGAGCAAAGCCTTTTATCCCAATCAAGACTTCCGTCACCGAGCGAGAGCTCCTTGCGAACCTTAAGGAGTCTCTTGTAAAGCTCAAGTGTGCTGCCCGCGACGCCTTCCTGCTGGTCTCGGCTGTAGCTGCGGTAGTTCTCTGGCTGAGGCAGCCAGCTCTTTCCGGTCTCGTTGAAACCAAATGCCGGGGAGTCCGCCTCCCAGGGAATAGGCACCCTGCAGCCATCTCTACCGACTCGCTCGCCACTGGTTCTAAAGAAGGTTGGGTCCTGGCGGTATTCGGGTTCCAAGGTGGTGTGCTCTGGCAGGCCCAACTCTTCGCCTTGGTAGAGGTAGCTGCTGCCAGGAAGACCGAGCATGAAGGCGCTCGCGGCACGTCCAATTCTTTGGCCTTTGGCCTCGTCTGGTTGGGGGTAGTCAGGACCAATGCCATCGCCCTGCTTGGGAATCTCGTCATATGAGAGCCGGGTTACGTGCCTGATCACATCGTGGTTCGAAAGCACCCAGGTGCTGGGAGCCCCAACCGCTCCAAACTCTTCTAGCGACTCTTCGACAACTTCTTTGAGTCGCTTTGCCTCCCACTCGGTGGCTAGGTATTCGAAGTTAAAGGCCTGGTGGTATTCGTCTTCCCTCACCCACTTGGCCATCTTGCTCAGCGGCAATATCCAGGCCTCTGCAGCCATGGCCCGGTTCTCGTATTCGTCGACGACCTTGCGGAAACCTCTGATGATGTCGTGCACACCCTCTTGGCCCCAGTGGGGGTGAGGCTTATCCTCTGTCGGCTGGTCTTCGCTTCCGGTCATCGAGCTGGTGAGCTCGTCGACGTCTGGGAGTCCTGACTCTTTGATTAGCGCGTGGGCAACGTCCACCCTGAAGCCATCAACGCCCCTGTCCAGCCAGAACCTCAGCACCGAGTGGAAAAACTTCTCAACCTCGGGGTTGTCCCAGTTGAAATCGGGTTGGGAGGAATCGAAGATGTGTAGATACCACTGGCCATCTTTGGTCCTGGTCCAGGCCGGTCCTCCAAATACTGACTGCCAGTTGTTTGGCGGAAGCTCCCCAGTCTCACCTTTGCCATCTGCAAAGTGGTAGTAGCTACGCTCCATGGAACCCTTGGGCGATGCAAGTGCTGCCTTGAAGAGCGGGTGCTCACTCGAAGAATGGTTTGGCACCAGGTCCACGATTACCTTGAGGCCAAGCTTGTGGGCCTTGGCCAACACGTCGTCAAAGTCCGCAAGTGTCCCGAAAAGTGGGTCAATGTCCGTGTAGTCGCTGACGTCGTAGCCGGCATCCTTTTGGGGAGAGGTCATAAATGGTGAGAACCAGATCGCATCGACACCCAGGTCGCTAAGCGCTTCAAGTCTTGCCTCAACGCCCTTGAGGTCTCCCATGCCATCTCCGTTCCCGTCAGCAAAGCTGCGGGGGTAAATCTGGTAGATGACTGCATTGCGCCACCATTTTTCAGGCGCTGCGGATGGAGCTGAGGCGTGGGTCATGAGCGAAATCTTAGGCCTTGATTCTTGCTGTTGGCTGCAGGTGAAATTCCACTGAAGAAGCGGCAAAATGCGGGCTTTTGCCAATAAATTCGCGTATGTAATCGTTTACAGAATAGTGCTAAATTCTGGGGGCAGATGCCGTTTGTTACGCACTTGTTATCGTTGTAAGCGTTTACAAGTTTGCACCATCGATTCGCTAGGAGTGAACTATAGGGGCTTGCCTTTGCAGGCTTATCTATTTCCGTTTCAGGTACTGAAAGGTGCTCTATTGAAAACCACTAAGCGCAGCCTGTTTGCTGTCGGCGCAGTTGCCGCAGTTTCAGCGCTAGTTCTATCTGGTTGTGCAGCCGAAGAAGAGGCTGAGCCAACCGCAACCTCTACCGCAACCGAGTCGGAGGCTCCTGCAGAGGACACTCCAGACATCGAGACCCTAACCGTATGGGCAGATGACATGGTTGCTAAGTCCCTTGAGGGCGTTGCTGCACAGTTCGAAGCCGACACCGGCATCGCTGTTGAGCTCGTGATCAAGGACTTCGGCTCGATTCGCGACGAGGCAATCACCGCAATTCCAACCGGTGAGGGACCAGACATTCTTGCTGGTGCTCACGACTGGACCGGTCAGCTAGTTGCCGCAGGTGTTGTAGCTCCTGTTGAGCTAGGTGCAGCACTTGCCGACTTCCGCGAGAACGCAGTTTCCGCCTTCTCCTACGATGGCGCACTTTATGGGCTTCCATTTGGCGTTGAGAACATCGCTCTTGTATGCAACAGCTCGATGGTTCCAGAGCAGCCAGCCACCTGGGACGAGGTTGTAGCAGCCGGCGTTGAGGTTGCAATGGGTGAGGACTCTGGTGACCCGTACCACATGTACTACATCCAGACCTCTTTCGGTGCTCCAGTATTCGTTCAGAACGCTGACGGCTCCTACACTTCAGAGCTCGGCATGGGCGGCGAGGGCGGCTTTGCTTTCGCTGACTGGCTAGCAGCTAACGGAGATGTCTTCTCCTTCAAGGACTACGGAACCGTTGAGGCCGAGATGAAGGCTGGCGACCTCGCCTGCTGGATCACCGGTCCATGGGCCGCACCTTCAATTGGTGAGGGTCTTGGTGAGGACGGCTACTCCATCTACTCACTACCTTCAGTTGGTGGCGAGACCGCTTCCCAGTTCATGGGTGCTCGCGGCTTCTACGTCTCCAGCCAGACCGATGACCCACTGTATGTGAACAAGTTCCTTGGTGAGTACATCGGTAGCGAGGCAGCTCAGACCGAGATCTACGAGATCGGTGGACGTATCCCAGCACACAAGGGTGCGTTTGAGGCTGCATCGGGCGACAAGATCACCGCAGGCTTCGGTGCTGCCGGTGTCAACGCCGCTCCAATGCCATCGATTCCAGAAATGGGTAGCGTATGGGCCTCATGGGGTTCAACCGAGGCTGCCATCATGACTGGCAAGATCGATGCCGCCGAGGGTTGGCAGAAGATGATCGACGAGATCAACGCCGCCATCGCTGGCTAATTAGCAACATCATCTGAGAGAGGGGGCGTCTAGCTTTAGACGCCCCCTTTTTCTCTCAAAAGAGCAGGATTCTCTTGAGCACAGAAACTCGCGGCCCAACCTGGCAATTGCCAGGTGGCAGGCCAAAGGCCAACACCGCACTAAATGATGGCGGCACACCTTCACTATTCGGAACCCTGGTGAAGATAGTCCTACTCGGACTTATGTCGGCCGCGATGGTCTTTGCGATCATGATCCTGATTGGCAATGAGGATTACCTCTTTGCCGGCATCGTTGCCTTGGCAACGGTGATTGTGAACTGGGTTTATCTTCGTCGAGGCAGGCTTCCTGCCAAGTACTTGGCCCCAGGACTTATTTTCATGGCCGTTTTTCAGGTCTACGTCGTTGGCTACTCGGGCTACATCGCCTTCACCAACTACGGCTCCATGCACAACAGCGACAAAGATGACGCCATAAATGCGCTTTTGCTGAACGGCCAGACCAGAATTGCGGGAGAGCCCGTTTATCCGCTCACGGTGGTGACCGACGAAGCCGGAGAGCTCAACTTCCTTGTCACCCTGACTGATGAGTCCGGGGCGACTCAGGTCAAGGTCGCTGCGGACGGCGAGGTTTTGCAGCAGGTAAATCCGACCGAGTTCAACTCTCTGGGCAAAGCAACTGCTGCCGAGGGTTACACCGAGCTTCCCTTCAGAGACGTTGCGGCAATTCAGGAGGAAGTGGTCAGAGCAAAGGTCTACCTCTCTGAAGACCCCGATTCCTATTTCCTTATGACACCAGATGCAGCTCAGGCGGTGGTGTTCGGGCCGCGACTTGACTATGACCCGGTAGCCGACACCATGACCCGAGTTGAAGACGGCAAGGTGTTCTCGGATTCCGGTGAGGGTTCCTACAAAGCCTCGGATGGCGAAGAGCTCGCCCCAGGTTGGCGCGTGGAGGTTGGGCTTCTAAACTTCGAGCGCGCGGTAACGGATCCCGGTATTCGGGAGCCGCTGGTTAGGGTCACCATCTGGACCTTTGCCTTCGCGATCATCTCCGTGATTTCCACGTTTATTCTTGGCCTGGGCCTGGCACTGCTTTTCAATGATGCAAAGCTTCGTGGCCAGCGTTGGTATCGGGTGGCAATGATTCTGCCCTATGCCTTCCCAGGCTTTCTTTCCGCTTTTGTTTGGCGAGCCCTCTATAACAAGGACTACGGCTTTATCAACGTGGTGTTGTTCGGGGGCGCCGAGATACCGTGGCTCACCGACGAGTTCCTTGTGAAGATATCAATCTTGCTTGTGAACCTCTGGCTCGGCTTCCCCTACATGTTCCTGATCACCACGGGAGCGCTCCAGTCGATACCTTCGGATCTGATGGAGTCGGCAAGAATTGACGGCGCTTCTGCGTGGCAGCAGCTAAGGCTAATCAAGCTTCCGCTGCTACTGGTTTCGGTTGCGCCGCTACTGATTACCTCGTTTGCCTTTAATTTCAATAATTTCAGTCTCATATATCTCTTATCCGGGGGCGGTCCGAAAGACTTTGACGCGACCATAAATGTTGGCCATAGTGACATCCTGATTTCTATGGTCTACAAGATCGCCTTCTCCACCGGGGAAGGAAGAGATTTTGGTCTTGCGAGCGCGTTCTCGATCCTGATCTTCTTCATCGTCGGAACAATTTCTTACTTCTCTTTCCGCAGGACAAAGACTCTTGAGGATGTGAACTAATGGACAGTGAGCTAACCAAGGACGAGCTGAAGGCCTACAAAGAGGCCAGGGCCCAGCTCACTGACGAGCGCAAGTTGACCTTCATGGGGTGGCTTCGCAAGAAGGGTTGGAAGCACCTTGTTGGTTGGGTGATGGTTGTCTACTCAATCTTCCCAATTGTGTATGTGATCTCCGGTTCGTTTGCTAACGCCGACCAGTTCACCTCGACCCTGTTTTCTTCTTTCACGACTCAGAACTACGTCGACCTTTTCCAAGATCCGTATCGGCCATTCGCCAATTGGTTTGTGAACACACTGTTTATCTCGGGCACGGCGGCAATCGGGTCTGTATTTTTGTCGGCGCTCGCGGCCTACGCCTTCTCCAGGCTCAGGTTTACCGGTCGCAGGGCTGGACTGCTTACGCTGATTCTGGTTCAGATGTTCCCGCAGCTTCTGGCCTTGGTCGCCATCTATGCGCTGCTTGTGAACATCGGTAACGTGTTTCCATTCTTAGGCATTGGCTCTCAGCTGGCGCTCATCATGGTTTACCTGGGAGGTGCCCTGGGCGCCAACACCTATTTGATGTATGGGTTCTTCAACACCATCCCTAAGGAGCTCGATGAGGCTGCCAAGATCGATGGCGCCACCCACACTCAGATTTTCTACGGCATTATTCTGCGCCTCGCTGCCCCAATCTTGGCGGTGATCGGGTTGCTTGCGTTCATTGGAACCAGTAGCGACTTCGTACTTGCCAACATCATCCTCACCAAGCCCGAGAGCAAGACCCTTGCCGTTGGCCTATACATGTATGTGTCGGACCAGTTCGGTCAGCGTTGGACCATTTTTGCTGCGGGTGCAGTATTGGCAGCCATCCCAATCGTTGCTCTGTTCCTTTACCTTCAGAAGTACATCGTGTCGGGTCTAACCGGCGGAGCGGTCAAGGGTTAGTAGGTTTGTCTTTGATGACATCCCTCGCACTTCAACCCCACCACGACGGATCAGCCCTTTACGTAGCGAATCAAAAACCAAAGCTCGGCGACAAGGTGAAGCTGCGGATTCGCATTCACTCGACATTCGGTCCCATCAAACAGGTCATGGTGCGCCAGAGTGATTCTGGTGAGGGTTTCCTAACTCCTAAGTTCAAGGTCTTTGCAAAGCGCCACGGCTGGAGCTGGTTCGAGGGCCAGATAGTGATGTACAACCCGGAGATTCACTATCGCTTTTTCATTGAGCTCAAAAACGGTGACAGCTTCTGGCTGAATGCCGTTGGGCTTCACGAACTGGACCAGCCGGATCGCGACGACTTCAAGATAAACACCTACAACCGTGTTCCCAAGTGGGCATCGGGAGCGGTTTTGTATCAAGTGTTTCCTGACAGTTTCGCAAAAAGTGCTGAGGCAGAAAAGCGAACTCCACCAGAGTGGGCGATCCCAAAGAAATGGTCAGACCCAGTCATTGGCAAGGGTCCTGGAACAGCAGAGCAGTTCTTTGGCGGAGACCTCAAGGGCATTGAGGAACACCTCGACCACCTCAAAAAGCTTGGCGCCACAATTTTGTACATGACCCCTTTCTTTCCCGGGGGATCAAACCATCGCTATGACGCATCGAACTTTGACTCGGTAGACCCAATGCTGGGAGGCAACAAGGCTCTTCAGTCGCTCGTTGCCAAGGCACACTCCATGGGCCTGAAGGTAATGGGCGATCTGACGGCCAACCACTCCGGAGACAAGCACGAGTGGTTCGTTGCCGCTTATAAGAACCCGCGAGCAAAAGAGAGCGAGTTCTACTACTTCTCAGATGGCAACAAGAAATACGACTCGTGGTGGGGAGTGCCATCGCTTCCAAAGTTCAATTGGAACTCCGAAGAGCTAAGAAAGCGCTTTATTCGTGGCAAGGGCTCCGTAGTTGCCAAGTGGCTAAAGCCTCCCTATGGCCTTGATGGCTGGCGCATAGATGTTGCCAACATGACAGGTTGGATTCGCGATGACAACTTCAACCGGGAGATAGCAAACACCATCAGGAGCACCATGGACGAGGTCTCCCCGGAGACCTTTTTGATTGGCGAGTTCACCTCAGATGCCGCGAATCACGTCGAGGGAGATAACTACCAGTCCACGATGACATATTCGAACTTCACCCGTCCCACCTGGCGCTGGCTTTGGAATCCAAAAGAAAAGCGCGAGGAGGGCCAGGTTGGTGTCGGCCGCAAGGGAATTGGTGCTAACGAGCTAGTTCAACTACACAAGCGCTTCGCAGGCATCTTCCCTTGGCATCTCCGCATGCACAATCTCAACGCTTTGGACACCCACGACACCGGCCGGTTCAAGACATTCGCCATTCCTGGTGCGCAGCGGGTCGCAGCGGGCATGCAGTTCACTTTCCCCGGAATACCCATGATCTTTTCCGGGGATGAGTTTGGCCTTGACGGTTGGAACGGAGAGAGTTCGAGAACTCCGATGCCGTGGGACGGCGAGCGGGGTGCTGATCCGAACATGATCGAAACCTACGCCAGGCTCTCGCAAATTCGAAAGAAGCACCGCGCTCTAGTGGATGGCTCGATGAGATTCCTCTACGCATCCAAAGAGGCCCTCGTCTACATCCGCGAGTCCAAAACCGAATCAATCCTGGTTTGTGTCAGCCGCGGCAAGGACCGGAGGGTGGAGTTTCCTAAGGACGCTATTGCCTCTGCTGAGCGGGCAGAGAACCTCTTTGGAAACGGCAATCTGCGGGTCGTTGGGTCCAAGGTTCGTTACGACGCGGTGGGGTTGGATCTTCAGATTTGGCGTTTGCCTAGCGCTGTTCGCTAGTGCTAATCTGTGTCGGTTACAAAAGCGCCCCGATAGCTCAGTGGTAGAGCACTTCCATGGTAAGGAAGGGGTCGACAGTTCAATCCTGTCTCGGGGCTCGATCTATCAGATCACGCGGCGGGGTAGCTCAGGTGGTTAGAGCGCACGGCTCATAATCGTGAGGTCGCGGGTTCGAGCCCCGCCCCCGCTACCAAACACCGAATAGTCTTATCTCGTGGTAAATCCAGAAATTCAAGGTAAGCGTTATCCCCGGACCAGACCTTATGTAGTCGGCCTGGAGAAGCTGCGGGAGTTTTCCGCTGCAACATTTGGAGAGACAGGCGAGGGGTTTGTGGTGCCCCCAACTTTCCCAATTGCAATTCAAGAGCACTCGCTATCCCTGGTGATTTCAGACCCCGAGGCAAATCTTGACTTCTCAAGAGTGGTCCACGGAGAGCAGAGGTTTGTCTATGAGAGGCAACTTGTGCCAGGCGATGAGCTCACCAGCGAGCTAGAGGTCGCGAGCGTAAAGAGCCTCGGTGGAAACCACATGGTTACTTTCAACACTGAGATATTCGACAGCCAAGACAAGCTTGTTTGCACCGCCATATCAACCCTCGTGGTTAGGGGAGAAGATGGCTGAGTTCGCGAAACTTGAAGTCGGTCAGGTTGTTGCCGAGAGCGAATTTCCAATTACCCGCGACTCCCTCGTTCGATATGCGGGAGCATCGGGAGACTTCAACCCAATTCACTACAGAGACGATGTTGCTAAGCAGGTTGGACTCCCAGGAGTCCTCGCTCACGGGATGCTGACCATGGGACTTTCGATTCAGCCAGTGATCGCATGGCTTGAGGGTAAAGGCGAAGTTGTTGACTACTCGGTGAGGTTTACTAAGCCAGTTGTGGTCCCGCCCCAGGGTGAGGCGCTCGTAAACGTAGTCGCCACCGTAGCTTCTCTGGATGAGGAGAACTCAAAGGCAAGAATTGACCTGACAACGACCTTTGAGGGAAACACAGTGTTGGGCAAGGCACAGGCCTGGGTGCAGTTTTGAGTCTGGTTGAACCAGTAGCACTCTCAAATCTCACCACAATGCAAGTTGGCGGTGTTCCAAAAACTCTTGTTCGTTGTGAGAGTACCGATGAGCTGTATGAGACGGCCAAGGCCGCTTGGCTATCAGATGAAAAACATCACATCCTCGCCGGCGGCTCCAACACGGTCTTCGCTGATGACATGAGCGAGTGGAACATCATCCAGGTTGCAAACAGAGGCATTGAGGTTGTCGACGAGACGGACGAGACGGTAACGCTGAGGGTTCAAGCTGGCGAGAGCTGGGATGAGTTTGTGGCGTGGTGCATCGAGCGCGGTTATGCGGGCATCGAGGCCATGAGCGGTATACCAGGGAGCGTAGGGGCAACCCCAGTTCAAAACGTTGGTGCCTACGGCCAAGAGGTTTCGCAGGTCATCACTCGCGTCGAGTTTCTAGATGCCTCAAGCCATGAGGTTTCTATTAAGCCAGCGGAGTTCTTCGAGTTCAGCTACCGAGACAGTGCCCTGAAGCGCGGCCTAGAAGGGGTAATTGGATGGGTTGAGTTCAAGCTCTACAAGCTCGGCGGCCTCTCTGTCCCTATGGCTTCAGGGCAGATAACGAATCACGTTGGTGCCGAGTATGGCTCACAGCTGCCGCTTGGGCAGGTAAGAGATGTTGTTCTGGAACTTCGAGGATCAAAGGGCATGGTTATCGACGAGAGTGATCCAAACTCGAGATCATGCGGCAGCTTCTTCACCAACCCTGTGGTGAGCTCGATAAAGGCTCTCGAGTTTCCTGATGATATGCAGACGTGGAAGATGGACGATGGTGAAAGCGTCAAGCTCTCCGCGGGTTGGCTAATTGAAAATGCTGGTATCCCCAAGGGCTACAGCATCCCTGGATCAAAGGCTGCAATTTCTCAAAAGCATGCTTTGGCAGTTACCAACACAGGCGGAGCTAGTGCATCCGAGGTGCTCGAGCTTGCTCGGTATATCCAGGAGCGGGTTAGCGCGCGCTGGGGCATGAATCTAATACCTGAGCCGAACCTGATTGGTTTTTAGCTAAAGAGCTTTTGCAATCTCTGGATGCCCTCAAGTAGCTGGTCGTCACCCAGGGCATAAGAGAGCCTGAAGTAACCGCTGGGGCCAAAGGCCTCCCCAGGAACAAGTGCAACCTCAGCCTCATCAAGCACGAAGTCAGCAAGCTCCAGGGAGCTTGAGAATGTGCGACCTGAGAAGTCTCTGCCGAACAGGCCGCTGACATCGGGGTAGACGTAAAAGGCACCCTCGGGAGTTGGGGTGACGATTCCCTCAATCTTGTTTAGTTCCGCTACCGCAGTCTTTCGCCTCCGGTCGAAAGCCTCGAGCATCTGTCTAACAGGTTCCTGGTCACCGGTTATTGCCTCAATCGCAGCCCGCTGTGAGACGTTAGAAACATTTGAGGTTAGGTGGGACTGGAGGTTGGCAGCAGCCTTTGCGGCATCGGCGGGGGCGATTAACCAACCCAGTCTCCAACCAGTCATCGCGTAGCTTTTCGCAACACCATTGACCATCATGGTTCGCTCGGCGAGCTCTGGGACTAGCTCGGTTATCGAGTAGGCCTTGAGACCGTCGTAAACCAGGTTCTGATAGATCTCGTCCGTAATTACCCAGAGCCCTTCTTTGCCAAGTGCCCATTTGCCGATGGCCTCGAGCTCTTCCTTTGAGTAGACAGCACCCGTTGGGTTGTTTGGCGAACACATAAGTAGTGCCTTGGTCTTAGGCGTGTAGTGGGCCTCGAGCTGTTCGGGTGTGACCTTGTAGTCCTGATCACTACCTGCAAAAACATCCACCTGCTTGCCGCCTGCAAGCTTGATGGCCTCCGGATAGGTGGTCCAATACGGGGTGGGAACTAGAACCTCATCACCGTCATTCAGGGCAACCTGGAATGCGGTGTAGACAGCCTGCTTGCCACCGTTTGTAACCAAAACCTGCGAGGGTTCGACTTTGGTTCCCGAGTCTCGCAGGGTTTTTTCCGCGATAGCCTCGCGCATCTCAGGAAGACCAACTGCTGGGGTGTAGCGGTGGTTCTTAGGGTCTCTGACCGCCCTAAGAGCAGCCTCGACGATGTTCTCTGGAGTCTCAAAGTCTGGCTCGCCAGCAGCGTATGAAATAACAGGGCGGCCCTGGGCCTTCAGAGCCTTGGCCTTGCTATCAACTTTTAGCGTTGCGCTTTCGGCAATGGCGAGCATTTTTTGGGAGATTCGAGAGCTAGACATGTTCTTCAGGATACCCGTGGTTTAACCCCATTACGGCGGGGAATTAGCCGTTGCATCAAAGTCGAAAGGGGCCTAGACTTTGACAAGTTGACATCTGCCAAAAACTAATCTGGCGAAAATCATAAATCTAGATTCAATCTAGAAGTGTGTCCTCGTTAGGTGGCTCTTGAAACCAAGCCTCGGGCCTGTTCTTGGTTGATGGCGATGGCAACTTTAGGGCGGTAGTTCAATTGGTAGAGCAGCGGTCTCCAAAACCGCAAGTTGCAGGTTCGAGTCCTGTCCGCCCTGCGAAACACTAGGAAGGTAACCAAGTGGCAGAAGAAAACGAGAGAGCCTCGGAAGACCTGGTCGAAAAGGCCAAGGCTGACGCGGCAAAAACTCGCAACCCATTCCAGCGCGTTGCGTTGTTTGTTAGGCAGGTTCTTGCAGAGCTAAGCAAGGTAACCAAGCCAACCAGGCAAGAGCTCGTCAAGTTCACCGGGGTTGTGCTGGCCTTCGTTGCTGTCGTGATGCTAATCATCTCGGCCCTCGACTGGGTGTTCCTAAACGTAGTGACTTTTGTTTTCGCAGATTAGTTAGAGGTAGTTAGTTGTCAGATTTGAATTTCAGTGACTCGGGTGTCGACCAGGCCGAGGCCGAGGCCGTAGAGGCTACCGAGCCTGTGGCGGCGGCAGAGGCTGTCGACGCCGGAGAGCCAATGGAAATTGGCGAGCCAGCAGTTGACGAGAATGTTGACCTCGATGCCAAGGATCTAGCTCAGGCCGAAAACGAGCAGGAGCACGAGATGGACGGCTTCCACATTGAGGAGCCAGAGGTCAAGGCCGAGCCCGAGGTCGAGCAGGAAGACCCTTACCGCAAGTTCCGTGAGGAGCTTCGCAGCCAGCCAGGTAAGTGGTACGTAGTTCACTCCTACGCCGGTTACGAGCGCAGGGTGAAGCAGAACATCGAGGTTCGTAAGGCATCTCTTGCTGGTGGTGACGAGGTATTTCAGGTTGAGGTTCCGATGGAAGAGACCATCGAGATCAAAAACGGTCAGCGCAAGCTGGTAACCAAGGTTCGCGTTCCGGGCTATGTGCTGGTTCGCATGGACATGACAGAGGACAGTTGGAGCCTTGTTCGCCACACCCCAGCCGTCACGGGTTTCGTTGGCAACTCCCAGCACCCAACTCCGCTCAGGCCAAACGAGGCGTTTGAAATGCTGAAGCCACTGTTCACCCCTGAGGAGACCGAAGAGGTCGCTGCAGCAAAGGCTGCTGGCACGCCAGCGAGCGGTGGCAAGGCCAAAGCCAAGGTCGTTCCAATGACTATCGACTTCCAGGTTGGCGAGAGCATCCTTATCAAGGATGGCTCCTTCGCCGGACTGCCTGGCACAATCTCGGAGATCAAGCCTGAATCGGGCAAGGTCACCGTACTGGTTTCGCTCTTTGAGCGAGAGACTCCAGTTGAGCTGTCCTTTGACCAGGTCGGCCCACTGAACTAAGGAAAGAAGAAAATGGCACCGAAGAAAAAAGCTGTCGGACTGATCAAGCTTCAGATCCAGGCGGGCGCTGCTAACCCAGCTCCCCCAATTGGACCTGCTCTAGGTCAGCACGGCGTGAACATCATGGAGTTCTGCACTGCCTACAACAATGCAACCGCTGACCAGCGCGGCAACGTTGTTCCAGTGGAGATCACCGTTTATGAAGACCGTAGTTTCGACTTCGTCCTCAAGACCCCACCAGCTGCCGAGCTAATCAAGAAGGCCGCCGGAGTCAAGAAGGGTAGTTCTACCCCTCACACCGACAAAGTCGCACACCTAACCAAGCAGCAGGTTGAGACCATTGCTGAGGCCAAGATGAAGGACCTCAACGCAAATGACCTCGCAGCAGCTTCAAAAATCATCGCCGGAACCGCCCGCTCCATGGGCATCACCGTCGACCAGTAACCAACCAATAAAGCTCGTGGGAGGGGTTCGCTTCCCCAGAAACCACGAACTGTGACCGAAAAGGAAAAGCAGAATGGCAAAGCGCTCAAAGGCATATCAGGATGCCGCAAAGAAAATTGAAGAGGGTCGCTTCTACTCAACCGCCGAGGCAGCAACACTTGCTGTTGAGACCGCGGGCGCGAAGAAGAACTCAACCGTAGAGGTTGCCCTCAAGCTTGGGGTTGACCCAAGAAAAGCCGACCAGATGATTCGTGGCACGGTTTCCCTCCCTCATGGAACCGGTAAAACGGCCAAGGTGATTGTGTTTGCTACAGGTGCCGCAGCAGACGCAGCAAAGGCAGCCGGTGCTGATGAGGTCGGCGATGACGACCTAATCGCCAAGGTTGAGGCCGGTTGGACCGACTTTGACTCAGCAGTTGCAACCCCAGATCTAATGGGCAAGGTTGGACGTCTGGGTAAGGTCCTGGGTCCTCGTAACCTAATGCCTAACCCAAAGACCGGAACCGTCACCATGGACACCGCAAAGGCAGTCCAGGACATCAAGGGCGGAAAGATCGAGTTCCGTATCGACAAGCAGTCAAACCTTCACTTCATTGTGGGCAAGGCAAGCTTTTCTGCGGACCAGCTGAAGGACAACCTGAATGCTGCCATCGAGGAGGTAGTAAGGCTCAAGCCTGCAACCTCAAAGGGAAAGTACATTCAGAAGGGTGCCGTATCGACCACTTTTGGTCCAGGCATCCCGCTAGACGTCTCGGTTTACTAAAGACCTAAGCCACCTAGTAAGCGCCAGCGTGCTTGCACAATCATCTTGGTTGTATGCAATCACCTGGCGCTTTAGGTTTTCTGCCGCGTCTTTATCCTCTGCGAGAGCACTTAGGTATTGGTCGTAGTACTCCATCGACCCCATGGCCTCCTTGACCTCTGAGGCCCTGTCGAAGCTGTAGTAGTTCTCGAGTTTTTTGATGCTGTAGCTCTCTTGGGAAATCATGATCGAGGCCTTGACGAGTTTGTAGAGATCTATGAAGACCCCGCCGTTGAGAACTTCAGCGACCTCGGCTTCATAAGAGCCGTGGCGCTCGGCGAGTTTCTTGAGGGCGGCCTGTTCATAGTTGGCGTAGTGATAGACCTTGGCATCGGGATAAGACTGCAGCCTGTTCATCAGATCGTGCATGAACTTTTCGAAGATCTCTTTTTCCTCTTCTCGGGTATCGGCCCAGTCGGCATGAAACCTCTCACCACCATCAATTGATGTGTAGCCAAAGAGGTATTCGAGGCCTCCCGGTTCGGCAAAGAACGTAAAGCCCTCAAGGTCAAAAAATATGTCCCCTTCGTTCTCAGGGGGAAGCTTCTGGAGCTCCTCCGGATGCACCACCTCAACAATGTGCTCGCCGATGTCGTAGGTGTGCTGCTGCAGACGTGCTTGCATTGCGAGCTTGGCAACTGTCTCTTTAGAGAGCTTGTCCGTCGGTTCGCTTCTTTCTGCTAGCTGGCGAACTGTCTTGGTGCCTGCCCTGTTGAGCGATTCGATCTGAGGCCTAGTGATCCCGGCAACAAGCTGCAGGTGATTGGTCTCAACTCTTTGGTGCTGACATAGATCCGGATACTCGCAAATATCGCAGTAGCTGGAGGCGTCGCAAATTAGAGCCCCAATGTCCTCTACTCGCTGTGGGTCTTCGTCTATGAACGCAAAGACCTTCTTCAGATAGGCATTGCGATCGCCAATCATCTGAGAAATGAGCGCATCGGCTCCAAAGGTTGCGAGCTCTCTGGAACCCAGGATGAGACCGTGGTTGTTTTCGGCCAGGTAACCAAGCTCTTTTAGTACGTCCGCATACAGCCCCACCTGGTTCTGATACTCGGGCTTGGGTGAGCTAGAGAGCTTGGCATCCCATGCGGTATAACCGCCAGACCAACCATCTACCTGCTTTGCGCTCAAACCAGAAGAGGTGAATTCAAAGCGGTAGTCACTTCGGAGCAAGAAGTCAGGTCTTCCCGAAAATGCCATGGAGCCAGAGCCACCTTGAAGAACGCCCTGGTAGATGACCGGCACACCCTCATTCATAAGCTCGAGAGTCGAATCAAGGTTTCTATCTGCGGGCATTTGCACTTTGTCACCGAGATTGGCGATTAGCTCATTTTCAAGATCCTCTTCAAACCTCATGCCGTAGCGAATAGCCAAGTTGTCTGGCTGAACCTTGAATTGGTCGGTGAGCTCCCTCACTCCTGAGACATCAAGCTCTCTTGCGGTGGCCAGACGGACGCAATGTGAGCATTTTGCCCTCATTAGGTCTCTTGAGTCGAAGCTCCAGTGGCTACCACGCTTTTTCACCCCTAAAGGCTTTCACGAGAGGGAGACAATTTGCGTGATTGCGGCCTCGCGAAAATCTTCGGATATCCGAATACTATGCTCAAGCTATGTTTTTGGCAGTCCAGACTGAACCTGTGGGCTCAAAAGAGGTAGGTATCGCAACCCGGCATGTTCTGCTTGTCGAGGACGAGCCGCTGCTTCGCGACCTAATTGCTAAATCCATCGAAGCTAGCGGCTTCGTAGTCACGACCGCAGCAAACGCGACCGATGCAAAGCGCGCGATCAAATCCGTTGACCCAGATGCCCTAGTTGTTGACATCGAGCTTGGCCCGGGACCTAGTGGTCTCGATTTAGCCGAGGTCATCTCGCGTCAGAGGCCAGACATTGGGGTTGTCTTTTTGACTAATCTCCCCGACCCGAGATTTGGCCAAGGCGAGCCGCGGAAGGTAACCAAGAACCAGGCCTACATTCGCAAGGGCGCTATTGAGTCAACAGCGGAGCTCCTGGAGGCCCTAGAGGCAGTACTTCGGGACAGGGTCACTAAGCAATACCGCCACGACCTCTCCTCAAATCGCCCCTTCGCCAACCTCTCTCAGCGTCAGATTGCCACCCTCAGGCTCGTTGCCGAGGGAAAGACGAATCAGCAGATTGCCGATATCCGTGGCACCTCAACTAGGGCTGTGGAGTCAATGCTTTCGCGAATATTTGAGGTTCTCGGGATTGACCCCAAGGGGAGCAACGCAAGGGTTGAGGCATCGAGCAAGTTCCACAAGCTCTCGGCCGGTTAGCCTTGACTGAACTCGCCAGGCCTTCCTCCTCCCTAGAGTCGGAAACCGTCTTCAATTGGCGAAACCATCTGGTGTTTGCAATCCCGGCGTATTTGACGGCGGCGCTCTTTGAACAGGAGCGTTTTGGCGGGGATCCGCTTCTCTGGTTCTGGGTTGGCACTCTCGGATATGCCACCACTGCAGTAACAATCGAGTTGGCCGCGAGGCTCTACAGAGGACAGAAGTCCAGACGTTGGCCGGCTGCCATCGGAATCCTTGGAATCGCGGGGTTTCTTAGAGGGCTAACCATTTTGCTGCTGGGGTCAGCCCTAGGGCTTTTTTCACTGGAGGGTTCCGAGGTGTTTTTTCGGCTTGTTGGCGGTCCAGTATTTGTAATCTCGGCATATTTCTCCTCCAATGCGGTGGTGGAGAGCTACCTGGAATTTAGAAGAAAACTTAGAGAGCTTGAACAAGAGCGAATGGAGCTAGCCCAGCTTCGCGCCGGCTACAGAGAAAGAGTGAACGCAGCGACCCAGCGTCAGCGGGATCGAGTGACTCAGTTGTTGACTCCTGCGATGTGGGAGCTGCAAAAGCTTTTTGAGAAATCACCAAGCCAGGTTGAGTATCGTCAGGCGCTTATCAGGCTGGAAGGCATTACCAACGACGTCGTTCGGCCCGTTTCTCAAGAGCTCGTTCAGACGCAGTCGCTCAGCCAAGTTGAGAGAGCGCCCTTCACATCAAGAAGCCGCCTGTCCTTTCCGGACAAGATCGCGGTTGCAGAAAGTTTCAGGATTTGGTTCTTTGCGATCATCCTTTTGACGGTCAGCCTCAATGCCCAGATAGTTGCCTCAAATCTTTCCCAAGGCGTGCTCACTGTCGCAGCGGCCGCGGGGCCAGTTCTTATCACCCTCACAATGATTCGCCAGTTTGCACACTTGCAGCTTGGCTCGATTCAGCTTGCAATATTCCACGGTGTTCACGGCCTTGTGATGGGTGCCTTTGGCGGCTGGCTGGCAGTCACTCTCGGCCTTGCTGCAACAGACGCGTTGGTCTGGCAGGCATCTTCCTACGTGTTCCTTGCCTCACAGCTGACATACGCATTCAGCCTTCTGAATGCCGGCTGGAACAAAACGCTGGATGAGCTAGCCATAGTTTTGACCGAACTTGGCACTGTAAATGCTCGGCTGCGTCAGCAGATATGGCTCAGGCAACGAAACTTGGCCCTTGAGCTCCACGGCTCAATCCAGTCAAAACTTACGGCCCTTTCAAAGACCATCTCGAAAATGGGAGCGGGGGACTCGGAGAAGATAACCGAACTAATTGTTGAAATTAGAGAGAGCTTGAATCGGCTCGATCAGTCCGACTACCTGGACGGCTCCTCTTTTGAGAAGCTTGTTGATGACCTCCAAGTTCTTTGGGAGGGAACCCTTGAGATAGAGGTCGAAATCGGGAGCAAGGCGAGATCACTTCTCGAAAAGGACGAGGGCATCGCTAGGTGCGTGTTTGAGGTTTTGCGCGAGGCGGTCACCAATGCGGTGAAGCACGGCGAGGCAACTTTAGTAAGGCTTCAAGTCAACGCTTCTGAGCTGGGCCTGCAGCTTTCGGTCTGGAATAACGGGACACCATTAGCTAACCTGAGCGAGGCCGCGGGGAAGAAGCTCCTTGATCAGTTGAGCGCGTGGCACAAGCTCGAGAATGTCGATGACGGTGTGCTGCTCACGGCCGAAATCACAACGACTCTAGAGCTCGTGAGCGAGTCTCCTGCAGGGTAGGTGGCTGGCAGCCTTGCCTCTCACAAACAATCGCCGCTGCTGCGTTAGCAGTCAGTGCGGCTTGGATTAGGTCTTGATCACTCAGTCGCGAAAGCCGTGACAGGGGATTGCCGCCAAGAGCGTCGAGGAGCCTAAGCTCTCCCAAGAAGTTGGCCATAAACGTATCTCCTGCACCAACGGTGTCGACAAGGTTCACCTTGTGTCCAGGTGCATCGAGTCGCACACCGTCTCGGTAGAGGCTTACCCCATCTGGCCCCTTGGTTACTACAACGAGCTTCCCCTTAGACCATCCAGCGGCAATTTCACCTAATTCGGCGCCTGGCTCTAGACCATATAGCCACTCGATGTCAGCATCCGAGGCCTTGATGATGTGACTTTGGCCATTGACTCTCAGGACTCGCGCCAGCTCAGCTTCTCTTTCGAAGCCAAGGGCCGGACGAATGTTTAGATCATGCGAGAGCGTTAGCAGGTCCTTGTCAAAAAACTCCCTCAGCCAGGCCTCAATTACTAGGTTTCCCGGGCCAATAGCCATACCAAGGCAGCCGTATTGAATGGCTTGGGTATTCAAAGAGGTAACCAAATCCAAATCGGGTAGCTCACTGGGAGTCCAGCCCCAGTCGGCAGTGTCTTTTGTATAGAAGGAGTAGGAGGCAACGCCGGCGGTATCAATGGTTGCAACCGCAAGAGTGGTTTGTTCCTCCGCATCTATTGAAAGCGATAGATCCACGCCCTGCGATGAGAGGTGATTGGCAATCTGCCTTCCGAAGCCATCTTTTGAGATTCGACCCAAGAAGCGTTGCCCCTCGCCTCTAAGGGCAAGAGCAAGCGCGACATTGGCATTGGCTCCGCCAACTACTGCGGTGTAATGGCCACCTGAGCCTTCTTCGCCAATTAGGTCAATCAGTGCCTCGCCAATTACCAAAATCATGCCGCAAGTCTAGGCTTTAGGTATGGCTCAAATCGCAACTGCGAAGCGTTCAATACGCAACCCTCTCCTTGCACTAATCCTCACCTGGGTCCTGTTTATGGCCGGCAGCTATGTTGACATGGTTGCCCCCGACACCCAATGGGCAGAGGATGGACCAATCTATCCAGACGCTTCAATCCAGTGGCAGATCTACATCTTTCTTGCCGGGATAACAGTGTTCGCGCTGGTGGCGCTGAGGTCTTTGCATAGTGCGGTGAGCCTCCGAGTCAGCTGGGAGCACCCGCTATCAAAATCTGCCCACAGGTTTACAAACCTCGCCGTGATTCTCTCGTTGGTCGCGGGAGCTGTCTTTGGGGTCGGCAACTTCCTTGGTGCTTGGAACAGCTACGACATGCGCGACGAACCTATTTGGATGAGGCTTGTAAACGTATATCTGCCCATTGTTCTGGCAACGGCTTTGGTTGTTTATACCCTGCTATCTGCCTTTGTTTTTAGAAAAAATGCACCCGATATCCCAGAGGGCGAAAAAGACGAAGACCGGGCAAAGCTGCAGAGGGCCGTTGGCCTTGCATATGCGGTTCCAGTTATCGGCACCGCAATTGCAATCATCTTTGGGCTCACGGTTTACGACATCACGAAGACCTCTTTGGACGCATGGATCTGGGTCATAATTCAGGCCATCATCGGGATCTCGATAATTCTCGGCACCACCTTCGCCGCTCGGGCTAAGTCGGCAAGGGCGCTGCCACCGAGAGAGCGCAAGAGTGGTGTGGCAGCGGTGAACCTCAACTTCGTTCTTTCTATTGTTTTCGGGGTTGTGGTGTTGATCATGGCTTTCTCTCTAGGCTTTGCCGGGGTAGATAGCCTGATTGAATACACCGACCGCATGGACATGGTTGATGGCAAAGAGGTCTACAACTTTGAGAGAACGCTCGTTGCGCCCTCCATCGGTTGGCTAATTGAGGACATGTTGCCACCGATACTTTTGCTGCTTCTTGCTGAGTGGGGCATCTACCGCACCATCGTTATTCGCAACGAGGAAGCTAAGACGAACTAGATGATTTTTCAGGCTTCCGGCCTACTCTTCGATAACGACGGAGTGCTGGTCGATTCAATGGGTTCGGTAGATGGCTCCTGGGGAGAGTGGGCAAAAACTTACGCACCCGAGTTCAAGTTGACCTACGCGCACCACGGCAGACCAGCCAGCGAAATTGTGAGAGATCTGGTGACAGAGGAGCTCTTCCAGGAAGCACTTGATGAAATCAACAGGCTTGAGCTAGAGCTAACGAAAACCACCAAACCCATGCCCGGCGCTCGCGAGCTCCTAGCCCAACTGCAGCCTGGAACCTGGACCGTTGTCACCTCTGCAGGGAGACAGCTTGGAGAGGGAAGGCTGCAAGCTGCTGGCCTGCCTGTTCCGGCTGAGCTAGTTAGCGCCGACGATGTCACCAGCGGCAAGCCAAACCCAGAGCCGTATCTAAAAGGGGCTCAGAATCTAGGAATCCCAATTGCTGAGTGCGTGGTCTTTGAAGATGCGCCCTCTGGTATCAGAGCAGGCATTGCAGCGGGAGCATTTGCAGTGATGGGCGTTGGCCATGCTGCCATGGAGACAGAGGCAAACGTTGTTGTGTCTTCGCTTGAAGGAATTAGATTTTCAACTGGCGAATTAGAAATACCAGATAGCAACAGATTGAGGTAACCATGGCTGAGGTTGAGTACTACGGAGCACAGTGGTGTGGCGATTGCCGCCGTTCGAAGTCACTCCTTGACACCCTTGAGGTTCAGTACGACGAGTTTGATGTTGAGCAGAGCAAGGAGAATGCCGACAAGGCGCAAGAGATTTCAGGCAGAACCAACATTCCAGTGATCAGGTTCAAGGACGGCACGCACCTGGTGGAGCCTTCTGATGCCATACTCCACGCAGAGCTGAAGGTTCGCGGCCTAATCAGCTAGCACTATCCTTTTGGGGGCAAAGCCCCTAGGCTTGAGACATGTGATGTCGGGCTCTCCGGTTTCACCAAAGAGAGATAACCCCCCAAAGATGTCAAACAAATCATTTTCTGCCGCGCCTACGAAAACCAATGGCCGCAGAGGCTACGCCTCAAAGCGTGGCGACTACAAACCTCGCCACAAGGCCTCTAAGCCTCAGGGTCAAAGCCCGAAGGCAAGGACCGCAAAGCCAACTTTTGAAAAGCAGGAGCGGTTTGAATCAACCACTCAGCACGCTAGCTTTGCAACTTTTCAAGATATGGAGCTGCCAGAGCGCATCACCCAAGAGCTTGCAAAACAGGGAGCAGTAAGTCCGTTCCCAATCCAAGCCGCAACCATCCCCGCCGCAATCGAAGGCAAGCATGTTCTAGGTAGGGGTAAGACCGGTAGCGGCAAGACCATTGCCTTTGGTGTTCCACTTGTTGTGAAGCTTGCAGCAGGCGGCAACCAAACCCGAGTACCGGGTAAGCCGAGGGCGCTGGTTCTTGCACCAACCAGAGAACTCGCTGAGCAGATCAACAAGACCCTTGGCCCGATTGCCAAGTCGGTTGGTTTCTTTACGACCACTATTTATGGCGGCGTCTCTCAGTTCAAGCAGGAGCAGGCGCTCAAGCGCGGAGTCGACATTGCCATTGCCACTCCCGGCAGGCTAGAAGACCTTATTCGCCAGGGGCTGGTAGATCTCTCCGACTGCACCCAGGTGGTAGTTGATGAGGCCGACCACATGTGCGACCTTGGTTTTATTGAGCCAGTGACCCGAATCTTGGAGCAGACCGGCGAGAGCCAGAAGCTACTGTTCTCTGCAACCCTGGATAAAGAGGTATCGGCACTTGTGCGCAAGTTCATGCCGTCGCCTTTTGTCTATGAGGTGCCAGGAGAGGTCCAAGAGACCTCGGACATCGACCACATTGTTTTGGTCATCGAGCCTGGTCACCGCTCGAAGGTTTTCCACCGTCTAGTCCAGGGCTCAGGCAAGAGCATTGTCTTTGTCCGCACCAAGCAGACTGCAGAGGCTCTTGCCCAGTCACTAAATGACGCTGGGGTTCCAACGGCAAGGCTGCATGGAGACCTGAATCAAGCCCAGCGAACCCGAAACCTTGAGCGCTTCACTAAGGGAGCGGCAAGGGTCATGATTGCAACAGACGTTGCCGCCAGAGGTATTCACGTCGATGACGTGAAGTTGGTTGTGCAGCTTGATCTCCCCGAGGACTACAAGACTTACCTCCACAGAGCCGGAAGAACCGGCCGCGCTGGCCGAAGCGGCAGCGTGGTGTCGATTGTTCCGGTTGGCAGAACTAGAAAGGTCGAGACCATCATGAAGATGGCAGATCGCGAAGCGATCTTCCACCAGGTCTTCCCAGGCGACAAGTTGATTGAGGAGCTTGCAGGACCTATTGCCCCGCCACCTGTTGTCGACTCCTTGGACTTTGGAGACTCACGGTTTGATGCCCCAAATAAGAACAAGGTCAAAAAGGACTTGCGGGCCAAGCACCGCCCAAATAAGCTATACGCAGCCAAAGACCGCCGGTCTAGGTCCAGGTAATCAAAAGAACTTCTCTCTAGATTCGCCTGGCCTACGAAGAGTCTGAAAAGACGGCCCGCGCAGGTGAGTATTAGAGCTTGAGCTCCGGTGTTCATTTGCGCCGGAGCTTTTTTGATTCTTCAGGCCGGCACCAACTAAAGGAGTGCCATGGCAGACAAGAAGGAGAAGGTTGCAGAGCTGAAGCAGCTATTTGCTGACTCAAGCGCAATCTACCTGACTGAATACCGCGGACTCACCGTGACTGAGCTCAAGGAGCTCCGTCGCTCAATGGCTAATGACGCAACTTACGTCGTTGCAAAGAACACCCTTCTAACCATTGCAGCCAAAGAAGCCGGAGTAACCGCCTTCGATGGTCAGCTTGCTGGTCCAACCGCCATGACCTTTGTTCACGGCGACCCGGTAAACGCTGCAAAGGCTCTGAAGGAGTTCGCAAAGGCACAGCCACTGCTCGTTGTGAAGTCCGGCCTCATGGACGGCACTGCACTTACCGATGCAGAGGTCAAGCAGCTCGCAGATCTCGACACCAGGGAGGTGCTGCTCGGCAAGGCCGCAGGCGCCTTCAAGGCTTCGCTGTTCAAGGCTGCCTACACCTTCAACGCACTGCCTTCCAAGGCGGTTCGCGTTGTCGACGCGCTGCGTCAAAAGCAAGAGTCCAACTAAACGTAAAAACTAGGAGAAAACAATGGCAAAGATGACTGCCGACCAGCTCATTGAGGCTTTCAAGGAGCTATCCCTTATCGAGCTATCTGACTTCGTCAAGAAGTTCGAGGAGGAGTTCGACGTAACCGCTGCAGCTCCAGTAGCTGTTGCAGCAGCAGGCGGCGCAGCAGGCGGCGCAGCTGAGGCAGCTGAGGAGAAGGACGAGTACGACGTCGTTCTTGATGCAGCTGGCGACCAGAAGATTCAGGTCATCAAGGAGGTGCGTGGCATCACCGGTCTAGGACTGGGTGAGGCTAAGGCACTCGTTGATGGTGCTCCTTCAACCCTGCTAGAGGGTGCAAAGAAGGAAGCAGCTGAAGAGGCCAAGGCAAAGATCGAGGCTGCCGGCGGCAAGGTTACCCTCAAGTAATTAGCTTCAAAAAGATAGACCCCCGAGAGCAAGACTCTCGGGGGTTTGTTTATGTTCGGGTATCCACACTTTATTCGGCTTGGCTCAGTGCAGGCTCGTTATCCTTACACCACTTTTGTCTATCGAATAAAGCAATGCACTAAACATGAAACAATGGCGGCCTCCAGTGTGCAGTAACAAAGGCGCACCGCTTTCGGCCAGCTTCGCCTTGGCTAAGCGCTCACTCAGGCGCCTTGCTGCCGCTGCCACCTCCATTTCTCTGGCTCTGATTTCACTAACGTCTTTCGGTGCTGCTCCGGCAGCTGCGTCCGATCCAGGGGCAGGTTCGACTGTTGACTACGCCCTATCTCTCTCAGGCGGAAGTAACCAACAAGGCTTCGTTCTTGAGGGTCACCAGTCGATTCCGCAAAGAACATCCTTCACGGTGGAGGTATGGGTCAAGCCAGATAGCTTGACCAATAAGTGGAATCAGATCGTACACAACAGAGGTGGCTCAAACTATGGAAGATTCGATATAAACATAGGCGGAGGAGTCATTGGATCTGATCAAGTTCAGGTTGTCTATGCCCCCCGAACTAGCGACACCTCAAAGGCTTCAAACAGAAAGCCCGCAGGACTCACGGCACCTATTGGCGAATGGACCCACATTGCAGTTGCTGTTTCTATAAGCGGCTCAACCTACACGCTTAACTCTTACAAAAACGGGCAACTTGTGGAGAGTCACGTCATGACGGGGGTAAGTTTCCAAAACCTTTATGACGATTTATATGTAGGTTATTTCTCCGCGTCTGAGGACAGAGCGTTTGACGGCGAAATTGATCAGCTCAAAATCTGGGACACTGCGCTCAATCAAAGCCAGGTTAGCGAGAGCATGCACCTCCTTGCGGGAGGGGCTTCGGGCTCTCCTAGCTTGCGAGCTGTTTATGACTTTAACTCAGCGTCTGGTACCGCATACGACAGGGTTGGCTCTGCCGACCTCACATCTGTCGGCACAGTGGCTCATGAGGATGTGAAGAATTCACAAACCTCGGGTTCCGACACAATTCTCACCTTCCCGAGAACTTATTTACCTGGAGTGGGGGGTTGGACCGTTCCCGGCGATGTTTTCACCGTTCGAGCTCTCGCAGTTGCAGGCGGTGGAGGTGGTGGTGCGGACGAGGGTGGAGGTGGCGGTGCCGGAGGCTACCTCACTTCAACCTCGCTAGCTGTTTCTGGAGTTGAGTCGGTTGTGGTCGGTCAGGGCGGTATAGGCGGCTACGCTGTTGACGCATCGACCCAGGGTTATCAATCGGGGGACGGGCAAGATTCAACATTTGGGGATGGGTCGGGTGATCGGCTAGCCCCAATTGGCGGTGGCGGCGGTGGCGACGCTACAAATTCTGGCACCGTAAAAAATGGGCATTCTGGTGGCTCCGGCGGCGGTGGTGCGGGAGAGAACTTGTCAGGCAGTGCTGGCACCGGAACCGTAGGACAGGGAAGCGGGGGTGCTTCTGGTAGCGGATCGGTCGGCGGTGGCGGCGGCGGTGCCGGATCGGCAGCAACTGATCGAGCAGGCGGCGCTGGAGTCCAAAATGACATTACGGGATCCGCGCTATGGTACGCGGCCGGCGGTTCCGGCGGCTATGGAAATAGTTCATACCCAAACTCAACTAGCCAGATTTCGACAAATTCAATCGGCGGCAAAGGTGGTGTCGGAGCCTCGGATGCATCAGGAGGTGCACCTAATACAGGTTCAGGCGGTGGAGGAGGGAGCTATCTCGGGTTAGCCAACTATGGGGCCCCGGGGGGCTCCGGAGTAATTGTTGTTCGCTACCAGACCCAGTACTTGATAACACTGGATTCGGGAGGCCAGAGCGCCTCTGCAAATCAGACCCAGTTCAAAGGTCAAGGTTCGGACTACTTACTGCCGTCTTCAGCTACTTCAAACGGCTGGTTTTCTCGAACGGGCTATCGAGTAGTGGGCTGGTCAACGACAGACGGTGGTTCTGTTACCCATGCCTTTGGTGCAACCTACTCAACTAACGCAGCCGAGACTTTTTATCCGGTATGGGAGTCAACCCTCGTATTAGCCCTAGATGCAACAGACACCAACTCATTTAGTTCGGGCTCTTCGATTACAAATCATGGCTCTCATGTCGGAAATGGGACGTTAACTACTCGAGCGCCGTCGGCGGCCTCTGTGTCAGTTGTAGATCAAGCTTTCGATTTCCCGACCGGAAACGATGGTGCCTTCATCGATGTTGCCGGCACTATGTCAGCCAGCCAGTTCAGCTCTGGCATCACAATCGACACCTACGCTGCTCTGCCCCAGGATCTAGACGATTCGCATGTTTGGGATCGAATTTTTGACTTTGGAGATGCGAATGATGGGGAGTGGGCTGACGGAAGAAGCAATCTACTTCTCTCGCGTTCTGGAAACACGAATGATTTGATTTTTCAGATTTACAGCGGTGCGGTCCTTGACGACGATTGTGTCGCTCCAAATGCGCTCGATGGCACACTAAAGCGCTATACGGTAAGGCTCGACGGAAGCTCATGTCAGATATGGGTTGATGAAACTCGGGTAACTAATGACACGTCAATGACGGCGCTACCACCCGCAGCTGCCGAATGGGAAAACCTTTACATAGGTCGTTCAAACTGGACCGCAGATACCTGGCAAGAGGGCAAGATTCGCTCACTAAGAATTTTTTCTTCGCCTCTTACGCCGGCAGAGATTGATGCTTACAACGCCGGCGACCTAACCTACACAACCGTCAACTTAAATGCCGACGGCGGAAGTTTGAATTCAACCCCGAGTTCGCTGGTCACAAGCGGAACGCTTGCTTTGCCAGGCTCCGGTCCAACCAAGGCTGGCTACACTTTCGCAGGCTGGGCTGAATCTAGCGAGGGAGCGGACCTTGGGGGATCGATTACCCCTTCAAGCTCACCTGACACCGTCTATGCGCTCTGGTCTGCGACATCAAATACGGTGACATGGGATTCAAATGGGGGCTCGGCTGTCAGCGACTCCAGCTTCACAACCGGTGGCACTATCGCAAAGCCCGTAAGTCCAACCAAGTCCGGCAAAGTTTTTGTTGGGTGGTCTACCACTGATACCTCCGGCGATCAGGGTGATATCGGTAATCGCATTGAGAGCTGGCCGTATTCGTCGCCAGCAACAGCCGCTTCCACCCTGCACGCGATATGGTACGAGCCGTGCACGACACAAACAGGCAGTTTCACTGCTTCAGGCAACAACTACAACTCAATTTCTGTGCTCAGCGGGAGTGACTGTGCAGTAGCTCTACCTTCCGGGGTTTCCAGCATTGACACCCTAGTCGTCGGCGGTGGTGGCGGTGGCGGTGAAAACGTTGGTGCCGGTGGTGCCGGTGGTGGCGTGTTCTATAAATCCGGTGTTGACGTTAGCTCGGCCGACGGCGTAATTGTTTCAGTAGGTTCAGGCGGACGAGCGGGAAAAAGTGCTGGCAACTCCACCGTTGTTGACGCCGCGAGAGACGGCGGTGCTGGAGGAAGTTCCACGATCGACATAAGCGGCTTGAATTATTTTGCTAACGGCGGCACGGGTGGTCAGACGCATTGGTCAGACAATATTTGTGCTTCACCCGGCTCACCCGCTGTTAGCGTCGCAACATCAGGCGGAACTATTTCAGCTGGATCGGATGCCGGAGGTCAGGGAGCCTCAGGAGGTGCTGCTCTAGCGACCGGCAGCGGCCAAGCGGGCTCGTCTGGAGCAGCAGGCTACAGCATCAACTTCTTCGGCTCCGCTGTGATTTATGGCTCCGGTGGTGGCGGTGGATCTTGGGGAACAGCTGCGGCGGCATCTGGAGGCTCAGGAGCTGGAGCTGGTGCAGGGTCCGACGGCGCCGTTGGCTCACCTGGAGTTGCCAATCGCGGCGGCGGCGGTGGTGGTGGAAGCTCAGGCTGCGCATCCGGTGGTGCAGGTGGCTCCGGCTTGGTCGCAATCCGTTACCTCACGCCAATTTCCATAACCACCCCAACTTCTGGACTGGCTGCAACGGTTGATTCGGCCTACTCGCTGTCGCTTTCGGCTTCTGGCGCTGGTGGCTTTAGCTATGCCGTCACCTCGGGCAGTTTGCCAGCTGGCCTTTCCCTAAACGGATCCACTGGTGTTATTGCGGGCACTCCAACCACGGCTGGTGACTCGGCAATAACTGTTTCAGTTACGGACAGCTCAGCAGCAACAGCAACAACAGGAACCTTCACCATTTCTGTGGCGGCAGCAACGCTTTCCAATATTGGTGCCCCCACAGTTGGGGCCACGGCGGGCACTTTGAAGTCAATTGATGTGTCCTGGTCTGCGGTAGCGAATGCCTCCTCCTATGCTCTAAAGATTTATGACGCTGCCGGCACAACTCTCTTGGACACAATTTCTCTTGCAAACAACCTAACTAGCTACACGGTTACAGATGCTGTTGGAAGCTTCGAAAACATCGCAGACGGAACTCAATATCAGATTTCTTTGACTGCGGTTGGAAGCGGCAATTACGTCACAAGCAGTGAATCCAGCAAGGTCAGTGTCACGAGCACTGCGTCCTACACAATCACTTACAACTACAACGGTGCTGACGGTGGGACGAGACCTGTCGATGCCGATTACACAGTTGGCGGCCTGGCAATTACACTCCCAACGCCAACCATCTCGGACGGAAGACTATTTGGCGGATGGTACTCCGACAATGGACTGACTACTTTTGTGGGTTATGCCGGAGACTCTTACTCTCCCTCTGCAAACGGGAACCTTTACGCTCGCTGGACCAACCTGTTCATTAATCTCGATGGCGCTAACGGTGACAGCCTTGCTAACAGTGGCAACACCTGGACTAGCGTGCTGCCTGGAGCATCTAATGCCCAAGGAACGGCCCTAGGAAATGCGGCGTACTTTGGATCAGATGGCAACATTGAGGGTTTTACGTTTGATGGAAGTGGCGATGCAATCCAGTTCTCCGGCAGTGAGACTGCAGTCAGCGGGGCAATCACTGTCGAGGCGTGGGTTCAGCCAACATCTCTTCGAGACGGTTGGAACATCCTCGCCACCCAGTGGTTTACGAACTCGGGCGGGGCGTCCTCGCCAGACTGGCATTTCGCGATCAGAAGAGAAGGTGTGAATAACGCTCGCCTCAACGTCTTCACCTCTGAGAATGGTTCTACGATCAGCCCAACTGGTAACAATCTTTATGGGTCGTATGTTTTTGAAATCGGGACCGCTGCTAATTCGTCAACCGATTGGTATCTCGTCGGCTTCACATTAGACGCGTCTGGCAAATTGCAGTTCTACGTGAATGGATCTCCTGATGGCGATCCGATCACTGGAGTGAATCGAACCGCAAGCACTAACCCTTACTTGTGGCTGGGAGATGGCCGGAACAACATCGGCTTTTTCGGCAAGATGAGCGAGTTCCGCATCTACAACAAGGCCCTAACCTCAACTGAAATACAAACCGGTTTCAAGGCAAAAGCTGCAACCTATGGTTTGGCAAATATCGAGTTCAAGGCCGGAACAAATGGCACCGGAGCAACGGTTACAGGGTTTAAATATGACGGAGACACTTTCAGTCTCCCAAATTCTGCAACCGCGAACTCCTACTTCACCCGTGCCGGCTACACGGTCACTGGCTGGTCCACGACTGACGGCGGTGCTGAGACTCATGCGTTGGGGGCTAATTACTCAACGGATGCAAACCTGACTTTGTACCCGGTTTGGCAGCAGAACCTGCTAAACAACTATGCAAACTTCACAAGTGCCAGCCCTGGTAGCGGTGCTACAACCGGGAAGTCTCTAAAGAGAACGGGCACTGTATTGCCTGATGACAGGTCAAGCTGGTCCATTGAGGCCTGGTTCTACGAGAAGAATCACGCTGGCAACCAAAATCCAATTCTGTCCCAAGGCACGGATGGGTCATCGGATGGAAGTGGCTTCACAGTAATGGTTGCGAATGATGGGGCAAATCGAGAGCTTTACGTGGTCGATGGAGACTGGATCACAACATCAATTCCTTTGGCTCAAAGTGCATGGCACCACTTTGCATATGCATTCGACAATGGGAACTATGAGCTCTTTATTGATGGTGTATTGGCTGAGTCCGGGTCAATTTCTGGCTCAAGCCAAAACGGCAATTTCTTTGTCGGCGAGAATTCCTACTACCAAGCCGGGACCCCACGCCACGTCTTCTTTGGCTACGTGGACCAAGTCAAAGTTTGGTCAAAGCCCTTGACTCTGTCCGAGGTGCAAACCTCGATGCATAGCGCAAGTAGCGGAGGTGTGAGCAACCTCGAACACCTGTACACCTTTGACAACTCCTCCAATAGAGGCGAGGACTCTGTTGGTTCAAAAGACCTGTCCGAAAATGGCACCGGAACAGCCGTGTCCTATGCAGATTTCGATCTTGGTATTCGGGCACCATCATCTGGTCTGTCGGCGACTCTTGGAGCTGCTTACAACCTTCCAGGATTTGCACCAGGTGGTAAAGGAAGCAAGACCTTTTCAGTAAGTTCAGGCAGCCTGCCCCCCGGGTTGAGCATATCCGCATCTAGCGGGGCAATTAGCGGAACTCCAACTACGGCGGGAAGCTATTCATTGGCTGTAACGGCAACTGATCAAGCAGGCACGGCAGAGACTACCTCTAACTTTACGATTACGGTTCCAACGATCAATCTGACCAACGTTGGGACCCCTACGGTGGCGACTACTGCACAAACCTTGAAGTCAATCGATGTCTCTTGGACAGCAGTTGCCAACGCATCTTCGTACACTCTAAAGATTTATGACTCGGCCGGAACCTCATTGCTGGACACTATTTCTCTTGCGAGCGGGCTGACAAGCTACACGATTAGCGCCGCTGCCGGAAGTTTCGAAAATATAGCGGATGCCACGCAGTACCAGATCTCCCTGACTGCCGTAGGCACGGGGAATTATGTCACGAGCAGTGAATCAGCAAAGGCAAGTGTCACCACGCTGTCTTCCCATACCGTGACCTACAACGACAATGGTTCTAACTCAGGAAGCGTTCCCTCGAGTCAGGTCAAGATTGAAGGAGTTGCCTTACAGCTAGCTTCCAACAGTGGGACCTTGGCAAAGACGGGGTACACATTCGCAGGATGGAACACCCAGGCTGACGGAGAAGGTACTGACTATGCAGAAAGCGCCAATTACTCGACCGATTCAGGGCTAACCCTTTATGCAAAGTGGACCCCAAACTCCTACACCGTTACCTATCAGTCCGGGGATAGTGGTGCGGGCTCCAGTCAAACTGCCACAAAGACTCATGGAGTTGACCTGACTCTAGCCAACAAGGCAACGGCAGAGGGTTGGTTCACTCGGGCGAACCATCAAATCGCAGGCTGGTCTGTCAACAGCGATGGGTCAACTACCGACCATGCCCTAGGTGCTGCATACACAACTGAGGCTGACATCACTCTCTACCCAGTTTGGGAGTCAACTTCTATTGAGGCTCTCGGCGACACCTGGGTCCAGTCAGGCTCTAGTGCCAATACTGTATTTGGCGCCCGTACAGACCTTCTCTTCAAGAACGCCTCCAGCTCGATTGGGAACAGCTACAACCGAGTCTCCTATGCGGAGTTTTCTTATGACCCCGCGTTCAATTGGTCAGGTGCTGCACTAGAGGTTTATGTAACCGGCAACTCTGACGGCAGCAGGAATAACGGCTACAACCGCACCTACACGAGCTTCAACATTGACGTTTATGGCGCATCTGACGCTTCTTGGGACGAAAATTCGCTCGACTTCACAGAGGCACGGACAACTGGACAGGGATGGGGTCTTGATACAGCAAACAGCTGGCCATGGAACCCCAAGAGCGCAACCTATCTGGGCACAATCTCGATTCCAACGAGTAATTCAACGGTTGGCAAGAAATACGCGTTAGCAACCGCTGCTCTGGACAATTTCCTAAATGGCGATGCAGATGGCGCAGTAACGATCTACATGCGCCGGAGCGATACGGACAGCCAGGCAAACCTAACTCTGGCCTCTTCAGAGAACGCAACCTATCCAGGACCATCACTTGCTCTGGCTGGAAGTGGCTATGAATACACCATCGCCTACGACATAAACGGAGGTTCCGGCACGCTGCCAAGCTCTGGAACTTATGAGCAGGGCGGCTCTGTCTATCAGATCGAGGCAACCACCGGCATCACTCCTCCGGAGAATAAGTACATCAGCGGCTGGAACACGCAGGCTGACGGCAATGGAACCGATGTTGCTCCGGGCTCTAACTACAGCACCGCGAGGTCTCTGACCCTGTATGCCAAGTATCTCTCGAACCCTACCGTCACCTTTAAGTCCAACTATGTTGGTGGAGCTGGAGACGTAACCCAGCGAGTGCCGGTAAGCACGGCGACAGCACTTAGAGAAAACACCTTTACCCGGACCGGATATTCTTTTGCCGGTTGGGATACTGCAGCTGATGGCTCGGGCACTGACTACGCGGACGAGGCGGACATTAATCTCGCTGCCGACGACATCCTCTATGCCCAGTGGACTGCCAACACTTACACCGTTGGTTTTGATTACCACGGAGCTGATGGTGGAGATAACGATGCTTCTAAGTCCTACCAAACAGGCGGAGCCGCGATTACCCTGCCGACACCAACTCGAACCGGCTACACATTTGAGGGTTGGTATGTGGGCGATTATCTGGCCCGAGTTGGCGGTGCGGGCGACGCCTACACCCCATCGGTGAACGTGACATTGAATGCCAAATGGAGTGCAGACCCCTTCACACTTACATATAACGGCACAAATAAGACCTCCGGATCTGTTCCGGTTGATGGCTCCACCTATACCTACTTGAGCTCCGCAACTATCAAGGCGAACAGTGGTGGTTTGACCAGAACGGGCTATGTATTCTCCGGCTGGGTAACGAACGCCGATGGCAGCGGAACCGCCAAAAACGCAGGCGAGACCATCCAGTTCAGTTCTGCTGCAAACCTAAATCTTTATCCAAAGTGGACAGCCGGCACCTTCACAATCACCTACTCAAGCAATGGTGCAACCTCGGGGTCGCTTGCCAAGGCATCCGACAACTACACGACTTCACCAGGAACCAGTGTCACGCTTCCTGGACGCGGAACCATGGTTAAGGCTGGGTACACCTTCGACGGCTGGAACACTTCTCCCTCGGGAGCCGGGGGTGACATTGGTGCCACCCTTGCACCTACTCAGGACGTCACGCTCTATGCAATTTGGACACCGGTCGACTACACCTTCACCTATAACCTGAATGGAGGTGGCGGCACCATCCCGACAGCGCAGAGCGAAAACATCGAGAACACCGTGGTTGTCTCGAATGTTGGCGGGGATGTGGCAAAGGCAAACCACTGGTTCGCTGGGTGGAGCACCGAGAGCGATGGGTCTGGAAACAGCTACGCACCGGGCAGCACGGTGACCATCCCAATAGGTGGCGAAACGCTCTATGCAGTTTGGGTCCCAAATCAGTACAGGATTTCCTATAACGCAAACGGTGGCACGGGCGGACCTGATCTCAGCGCAACGAGTGGTTACGACACAGCGACTGTCGGACAGGCATATTCGATTCGCTCAAAGGGAGACATAGCGCGAACCGGCTACACCTTCTCTCACTGGACAACCGACGCGGCAGGAACTAGCGACAGGTATGACGCTGCTCAGAACGCGGTAGGTGAGCTGAGTACGTACACACCAAGTGCGAATACAGTTTTCTATGCACAGTGGACTGCAACTACCTACAACCTGAACTTTGACACTGACGGTGGAGATGCAGTAATCAACAGCCCTCTGGGTCGGACAATCGGTCAGACTCTGACACTGCCATCTGCCGGCAACAAGGCTGGCTACACCTTCTCGCACTGGTCAGACGGGTCGAATAACTATCCTGCCGGTGCCAATTTTGTCGTTGGCTCCTCGAACGTGTCTTTTGTTGCTAACTGGACTCCAAACATCTACACGGTTACCTATGACTGGCAAGGGGGTCAAGTCAAGGTTGGCGAGAATGCCAAGGTCTCTGACAGTTACACCGTTGGTACTGGAAATATGAGCCTGCCTAATGGCACGACATACTTCCGAGACGGTTACGAGTTTGCAGGCTGGTCGACAGTTCCAGGTGGCGCTGCCTTGACCACCCACAGTCCAACCGCAGACGGCATCCTCTACGCACTATGGGATGACGGCTCTTACACCTTGACCTACGACGGCTATGGCGCGACAACAGGTGCGGGAGGAGCTGGCTCGGTCGGCAGAGGATCTGCAATTACTCTTCCCACTCCCGTGCGACCCGGCTTTGTCTTTACCGGTTGGTACGACTCCGAGACAGGTGGCAACAAGATTGGAAATGGCGGTCAGAGCCACACGCCAAACAAGTCCAAGAAGATGTATGCCCGCTGGGTGCAGAAGTCGCTGTACGGTGTTGACCCATCTGCTTTGGAGACCGCAGCAGTTCTAACAGTTGGAAATGATGCTGGGCGAAGCGGAGGAGACATTACCCGAAACCATGCTGCAACGGGTGCTAGTGCAACGGTAAGTGTGCCGGACGCTGCCTTGCCAGCCAACACGGTGGTTACCGCACAATACTTCAAGGACACTGAGCGGCAGGAGTCATTGATCCCCGGCGACAATAACTTCATCTTCTCTTTGCTTGTTTCCTGGATTAATGGCTCAGGAAAAACCGCAACCGTTCCGAATACAGATGCCGGTAAGGCCATCTCAGTCACATTGAATTCAGCTGCAATCAAGAAGGGCCAGCTGATCTACCAGGTCATTGGAACGGAGATCACTGAGCTTGGTCGAGCAACCGCGGACGGCACCATCACGGTTGAGCTCACCGAGGACCCAGAGATTGTTGTTGCCTCGACGGTTCCGGATAAGCCGACTGGAGTATCCGCAACTGCTGCCAGCGAAGAGGCAGTAGTTAGTTGGACGGCACCAACCTCCGACGGAGGTTCCGCCATCACTGGCTACACAGTCACCTCCTCTGGCGGCCAAACCTGCACCACTGCAACTACTTCCTGCACCGTGGCTGGCCTGACTAATGGAACTTCCTACACATTCAGCGTGAAAGCGACCAACGTCGTCGGTGACTCGGTAGCAAGTACAGCCTCTACCGCAGTCACCCCAGCGCTTGCGAACTACGCTGTGACCTTCAACTCCAACAGCGGCTCGGCGGTTGCAAGCGGTAGCTTCATCGCCGGTGGCACCATAGCTCAACCCGCATCGCCGTCAAGATCCGGTTTCACCTTCAGTGGTTGGTCAACAACTTTGAACGACGTCTCCACAAAGGTCACATTCCCTTATGACCCGGGTATAGACAACAATGTGACTCTCTATGCACTTTGGACCGCGGTGTCGAACAACCCCCAGCCAGCACCCGTAGTACCTGTTGTTCCAACGCCACCAGTGGTGACTCCACCCGAAGATGCTCCACCAACAAAGATCGGCTTTATACCAACTCCACCATCGACGCCTGCAAAGGATTCGGGTCCGGTTGGCGACGAGAGTGGTGATACCGAGAAGGTGATCTTTACTCCGGATACCACCGAAAAGAATCTGGTTGCAAAGGGAACTGACTGGGAGGTCTCCGTCGGTGCTGTGAGGAGTGAGGAGACCGTCTCTCAGGTAACCGAGAGTCTGACTCTAGAGCTCCAGATAGCCTCTAAGGCAAAGGTGAGCGGGAAAGGGCTGAAACCAAACAGCTATGTGGAGGTTTGGATATTCTCAACGCCTAAATACCTTGGCACCGTAGAAATTGACGCCCTCGGCGCATTTGCATCAGAGCTGCCGCTGCCAAGTGATTTGCTGCCTGGTGAGCACACGCTTCAGATTGGAACTTTGAACGCTCAGGGACAGCTCGTGACCATGTCAATACCTGTCATCGTGAAGGGCAAGGTGACGGTTGGAACATTCAAGGGCTACATTGCCATCTACACCGCAGATCTCGATGGCCAAAGGCTCAGTGCCAAGGTCGCAGGGAAGTGGCTGGTCCAAGACCCGATCAGTCCTTATAAACGTTTCACCTACTCACGAATAGTCCGCTTCACTGGAGCCGGATACGACATCATCGTTGATGTTTATATCAACCGACAGTTCTACATTCGGACTACGACCCGAACTCGCTAAAGCCGAAGCAGCACCAAGCTGGCAGCCATCACCGCCATGCCTGCAATCACACCATAAACGGTTAGGTGACCCCTGGCTGAGTTCCTAGCCGTAGGCAACAGGGTGTCTATGGCGAGAAAGACCATGACTCCGGCCACCATTGCAAAGATGATGCCCAGTACGAAGTGGTTTAGGAACTGGGCGAGGATTAGGTAGCCAATGACGGCTCCTGCGGGCTCGGCCAGACCTGAGAGGAAGCTAAGCCTGAAAGCCTTGAGTCTTGACTTGGTGGCGTAATAAACCGGCACTGAGACCGCAATGCCCTCAGGGATGTTGTGCATGGCAACCGCAATTGCAAGCGCAATTCCAATCTGTGGGTCATCGAGCACCAGCAAGAATGTGGCGAGACCCTCGGGGAAGTTGTGGATGGCAATTGCCAGGGCTACAAACACTCCCATCCTCAGGAGGGCCTTGTTCCTTACTTCATCGACACCTTGCAGGGGTGTGTCAGAGCTCCCCAGGAGCTCAACATCTGTGTTCTCGTGGGGGTTTGCTCCAGAGGGAACCAGAGCATCGATTACCGCCATCAAGACAAGCCCTGCGATCAGAGCACCAGCTGCAATGCCGGCAGCCTCAGTGGCGGTTACATACTCCTCGACATACTGCGTTGCTTTGGGGAGGATCTCAGCGAAGCTGAGATAAATCATCACGCCAGCTGAGAATCCCATCGAGACTGCAAAGAAGCTCTTGTTGGTTGTCTTTGCAAAAAAGGCAATTGTTGAACCAATTCCGGTTGCCAGGCCAGCGCCCAGGGTGACAGCGAATGCCAGAAGTAGCGCGCTGTCCATGTTCATTCCTTCACTCTAGAGACAAAGAAGCCGGGTAACCAATTGGTCACCCGGCAGCTTTGGTTTGATTTAGTGCTTGCCGCAGTTGCAAGAATCCTTACCGCAGTTGCAGTCCATGTTCCCTCCTTAGAAGTCCCAGTCGTCGTCGGTTGTGGCCTCGTGCTTACCAATGACGTAAGACGATCCAGAGCCAGAGAAGAAGTCGTGGTTCTCGTCGCTGGCTGGGCTTAGGGCGCTCAGGATTGCAGGGGAGACCTCTGCGTCATCCTTCGGGAACAGTGGGTCAAACCCAAGGTTCATCAGCGCCTTGTTGCCGTTGTAGTGAAGGAACTGCTTCACGTCGTGAGTAAGTCCAATCTCGTCATAGAGGTCGGCGGTGTACTTGACCTCGTTCTCGTAAAGCTCGAGAAGTAGGTCGTAGGTGTAGCTGCGAAGCTCTTCTTGGCGCTCCTTGCTTGCCTCGTTGTAGCCGAGCTGGAACTTGTAACCGATGTAGTAGCCGTGGATGGCCTCGTCACGAATGATGAGGCGAATCAGGTCGGCAGTGTTGGTTAGCTTTGCCCTGGATGACCAGTACATAGGCAGGTAGAAGCCGCTGTAGAACAGGAAGGACTCCAACAGAGTGGAGGCAACCTTGCGCTTTAGCGGGTCATCGCCGTTGTAGTAGCTGAGAACAATCTCGGCCTTCTTCTGCAGGTAAGGGTTGTCCTCTGACCAGCGGAACGCCTCTTCAATCTCAGTTGTGGAGCAGAGGGTTGAGAAGACGCTGGAGTAGCTCTTGGCGTGAACCGACTCCATAAACGCAATGTTGGTAATCACTGCCTCTTCGTGCTGTGTTCTCGCGTCTGGCATCAGGCTCATCGCACCTACGGTGCCCTGAATGGTGTCGAGCATGGTCAGGCCGGTGAAGACGTGCATGGTGAGCTTCTGCTCGTGTGGGCGCAGGGTTCCCCAGGACTGCACGTCGTTTGATAGTGGGACCTTCTCTGGCAGCCAGAAGTTCTGGGTCAGACGATTCCAGACATCCAGATCAACCGAGTCCTCAATCTTGTTCCAGTTGACAGGACGAGTAGTTAGCTTTGTCTTTTCCATAATCGTTTCCTTCTTTGGCCTAGAGCATGCAGCTGACGCAGTTTTCTACCTCGGTGCCCTCCAGAGCTGCCTGGCGGATCCTGATGTAGTAGATGGTCTTGATGCCCTTGCGCCAAGCATAAATCTGTGCGCGGTTGACATCACGAGTTGTGGCGGTGTCCTTGAAGAATAGTGTCAGAGATAGACCCTGGTCGACGTGCTGGGTGGCAACAGCGTAGGTGTCGATGATCTTCTCTGGACCAACCTCGTAGGCATCCTCGTAGTAGTCCCAGGTCTCCTCGCTGAGGAATGGTGCTGGGTAGTAAACACGTCCCAGCTTTCCTTCCTTACGAACCTCAATGCGGGATGCAATTGGGTGGATGGAGCTGGTGGAGTTGTTGATGTAAGAGATCGAGCCGGTTGGGGGGACGGCCTGCAGGTTCTGGTTGTAGATGCCGTGCTTCATTACCGACTTCTTGAGCTCTGCCCAGTCCTCCTGGGTAGGGATGCTGATGCCAGCCTTGGCGAATAGCTCCTTTACCTTCGGAGTAGCGGGAGCCCAGACCTGCTCTGTGTACTTGTCGAAGTATTCACCGGACGCATACTTTGAATTCTCAAAGTTGTCGAAGGCCTGCTTGCGCTCCTTGGCAATCTTGTTTGATGCCGAGATGGCGTGGAAATTCACCGTGTAGAAGTACATGTTGGTGAAGTCCAGACCCTCTTCGGAGCCGTAGTGGATCTGCTCGCGAGCCAGGTAACCGTGGAGGTTCATCTGGCCCAGACCGATGGCGTGGCTCTTGTGGTTACCATCTGAGACGCTTCTCACGCTCTCGATGTTCGACTGGTCACTAACAGCGGTGAGGCCCCTGATCGCGGTCTCAATGGTCATGCCGAAGTCTGGGCCGTCCATGGTCATTGCAATGTTCAGCGAGCCAAGGTTGCAGGAGATGTCCTTACCAATCTGGTCGTAGGAGAGGTCTGCGTTGTAGGTGGTTGGGGTGTTTACCTGCAAAATCTCGGAGCAGAGGTTGGACATGTTGATGCGGCCCTGGATGGGGTTTGCATTGTTTACGGTGTCCTCATACATCACGTACGGGTAACCAGACTCAAACTGGAGCTCTGCGATCTTCTGGAGCAGATCACGAGCCTTGATCTTGGACTTGCGGATGCGAGGGTCATCGACCATTTCGTAGTACTTCTCAGTTACGGAGATGTCTCCAAATGGCACTCCATAGACCTTCTCTACGTCGTATGGGGAGAACAGGTACATGTCCTCGTTGTCCTTGGCGAGCATCATGGTGATGTCGGGCATCACTACGCCGATGGAGAGAGTCTTGATTCTGATCTTCTCGTCGGCATTCTCACGCTTGGTGTCTAGGAACCTCATGATGTCTGGGTGGTGGGCGTTTAGGTAAACGGCACCTGCACCCTGACGAGCACCCAGCTGGTTGGCGTAGGAGAAGCTGTCCTCCAGAAGCTTCATCACGGGGATGATGCCGGAGGACTGACCCTCGATCTTCTTGATTGGAGCGCCGTACTCACGAATGTTTGAGAGACTCAGCGCCACACCGCCACCGCGCTTTGAGAGCTGCAGGGCAGAGTTGATGCCGCGAGAGATGGACTCCATGTTGTCTTCGATACGAAGCAGAAAGCAGGAGACGAACTCCCCACGCTGCTTCTTGCCGCAGTTTAGGAAGGTTGGGGTTGCTGGCTGGAAGCGGCCGGAGATGATCTCCTCGACCAGGTGAATGGCGGTCTCCTCCTTGCCCTCTGCGAGAGTGAGGGCAACCATGACCACGCGGTCCTCGAAGCGCTCGAGGTAGCGCTGTCCGTCAAAGGTCTTTAGTGCGTAGCCGGTGTAGAACTTGAAGGCACCCATAAATGCCTCGAAGCGGAACTTCTTGGAGTAGGCGAGGTCGTTGAGCTTGGTGATGAACTCGAAGGAGTACTGGTCAAGGATCTCCTTCTCGTAGTACTCGTTCTCAACCAGGTAGTCCAGGCGCTCCTTCAGGCTGTGGAAGAAGACGGTGTTCTGGTTGACGTGCTCGAGGAAGTACTTCCTGACGGCCAGCTTGTCCTTTTCTAGCTGCAGCTTCTGATCCTGACCCCACAGGTTGATCATGGCATTGAGGTCCTGATAGCTAAGTGCGCTGTCTACTCCCTGTGTGCCCACAACGTTGCCGTTGTCGTCTGCAATCTCTACGACTGAATTTGCCAAAACTGTGCCAGCCTTTCCTTGACCTCTACTACGTCCTCTGGTGTGCCAGTGATTTCAAAGCGATAAAGCACTGGCACTCCCAGCTTGTCGGCGACGATGTCGCCGGCCTTGCCGAAGTGAGAACCAAAATTGGTGTTTCCTCCGGCAATTACTGCCTTGATGTGTTTCCGGTTGTCAGGGTTATTCAAAAATTTGATTACCTGCTTTGGGACAGTCGAGTTGTCGTTCCCGCCACCGTAGGTGGGGAGAACCAAAACGCTGTCCCTGTCGTGAACAAACTCTGCGGCTTCCTCGGTCCGGATCGGAATCCGAACGGCTTTGGCCTCTAGCTTGTCAACGAAGCGCTTAGTGTTTTCCGAGACGCTCGAGAAGTAAACAACATCGAACATCTCATACCTCAGCTAAGCCGAAAGAGCCTGGATCTTGTCCATGCGGAAGCCTGACCAGTGCTCTTCGTCTGCGACGACTACTGGTGCTGCTGTGTACCCCATGGTCTTTACCATCTCAAGCGCAACTGGGTCCTGACTCATGTCTACCTCGTTGTATTCGACCTGGTTGCGCTGCAGCATGCGCTTAGTGCTGTCGCACTGAACGCAAGCTGGCAATGTGTAAACGGTCACCGCCATTGGTTCCCTCCCCATTTCTTTGGCCTTTTGGCCTCATTTTCGGCAAATTCTTGTGAAATTTCTCGCAAATTTCAGACTTCAAACATTAGCACCAAACCACTACATCTAGTAGTGAAATGCGAAAAAATTCACTTATTTAGTTATTTTCCCCAACATTAACCCACAACTTGAACTTTAAGGCGGTAACAACTCCCGCGTGTCGGGACATGTTTACCTAAATTCCTAAAACTCTGTTTCTACAAGGTGTAGAATTAGCATCTGAGGCTCACAAATTATGCGCCTGAGTACCGACATCTAAGGAAAGAAATGCGGAAGACCCTCTTACTTTTTCTCTCAATTCCAATATTTCTTGCAGGTTGTGCTTCCTCGGGCGATGTCGTGGCTAAAGATCTCTGGGTGAAATCTTCCGAGATGAGCACCCGCGGAGGCATGACCGCGGTCTATGGAACGCTCACTAACAACTCATCACAAGATGTGGTGCTGGTAGGCGGTGCCACTGAGATTGCTGGAGTTGTCGAGGTCCACGAGATGAGCATGATCGGTGGCGAGATGATGATGCAGGAGATAGACGGTGGCCTAGTAATCCCTGCCGGGAAGTCGATAGTCCTCGAGCCGGGCGGAAACCACCTAATGCTGATGATGCTTACTGACGACCTGGAGGCAGGGGAAGAAATCTCAGTTACCTTTGACTTTGATGGTGCCGAGGATCTGACAATTGATGGCATCGTCGCAAAGCCCGCAGAGGGCGGCGACGAGGAGTACCACAGCGATACGGAGATGGACAACTAATTGGTTTCGCGCAGGGGCTTTCTAGCAGGTAGTGCTGCCGCCGCGGCATCTGGTGCCGCGGGTATTGCGGTCGGTGCCGCGGGAGCCTCTATCGCTGCGGAGCAGAACCTCGACACCTTTGCCGCCGGGCGCAGCGCAGATTTCTACGGCAAGAACCAACCCGGCATTGAGCTCGAGATCCAGGCCGTCACCAACATGGTCGCGCTGGATATCAAAGACAGCGTTACCAAGGCCGACATGCTGCGCTGGATGAGGCTTCTCACCGATGACATTTCTAGGCTGATGCGAGGAGAGCCGGTGCTCGCGGATCCAGCTCCCGAGCTGGCAGTTGGGCCAGCGCGGTTTACCGCTTATGTGGGGTTCGGACCCAGTTTGTTTGCAAAGCTCGGGCTCGAGTCAGAGCTTCCAACTGGATTTGAGGAACTGCCTGCCTTCGATGTCGACAGGTTGGAAGAGCGCTACTCAGGTGGCGATGTGCTGATTCACATCGCCGCTGATGATCCCATCGTCCTGGCTCATGGAACCCGAGGGCTCGTTCGTGACTCGATGCCGTTTGCAAGTGTTCGATGGGTGCAGCCAGGCTTCGCACACTCACCAGGGATGATTCCTGCCGGCTTGACCCATAGAAATCTCATGGGCCAGGTTGATGGCACCGCCAACCCCGAGCTTGGTTCAAGCGACTTTGACTCTGTGGTTTGGATTGATGAAGGTCCTGAGTGGATTAGGGGCGGAACGCTTCTAGTTTTCAGGCGTATTGCAATGCAGCTTGATACCTGGGACCAGCTTGGCACGCCGAGCAAAGAAGAGGTCATAGGCCGAAAGCTTTCAAACGGAGCACCCCTCACGGGAGAAAACGAGACTGACATTCCGGACTTAGGTGCAAGGCACCCAAACGGGCTGCTGGTGATTCCAGAATTTGCTCACATTAGGCGAGCTGCACCAGGGGCCGAGGGCGAGCGAATCTTCCGCAGGCCGTTTAGCTATGACAACGGAATGAACGAGCAGGGCTCCATGGATGTGGGGCTACTTTGGACCGCCTACCAAAGGGATATCTCAAAGCAGTACTTGCCGATTCAGCGCCGGCTCGACCAGCTGGATCTTCTGAATAAGTGGACCGTGCCAATTGGGTCTGGTGTCTACGCAATTGCGCGCGGAGCTGGGGAGTCTGAGCTGCTCGCCGAAGCACTATTCTCTTAGCGTGCCCTTACCCAAGATTCCCAGCGCAAAGGGCAGGGTCATAGATTCCGGCGACCAGCTAAGCAAAAAGCTGCTAGTGGTCTACATCTTCATTCTGGCTCTGTCGATGAGCCTTATTCCATTCACGATTGACCCCTACCTACCCGCCTTTCCTGCGATAGGTCAGTTCTTTGGGGTTGCCAACGGAGTGGTGCAGGCGTCCTTCACTGGGGTCACCGTTGGTATTGCCTTGGGGCAGCTGTTAATTGGCCCGCTGTCAGACGCATTTGGGCGGAGGCCGCTGCTGCTTCTAACAATGAGCGGCTACTTAATCTCCACGGCGCTCGCCTTCTTCGCCCCAAACATTGAGACCTTCATAGCCCTGAGATTCTTCATGGGCTTTTTTGCAGCGGGTGGCGATGTAGTTGCCAGGGCCGTGATTCGGGATCTGTTCCGGGGTCAGCCAATGCGGCAAATGCTGGCCAGGGTGTTTCTGGTTCAATCGCTGGCCCCGATTCTGGGCCCGATCCTGGGTTCCCAGCTGACTGAGCTGGTGGCGTGGCAGGGCGTCTTTTTGTTTTTTGCGCTTGTGACCTTGGTGCTGCTGCTCTTTGCGAATGTCTTCTTGATCGAGACGCTACCTGTTGCTGCAAGGCGCAGCAGTTCACCTCTGGGTCTTGCGAGGGGCTATGTGAATGTGCTGAAAGACAGGGTCTTTATTGGACTTATGTTCTACGCCGCATTCCAATTGAGTGCGCTCTTCAGCTATCTCAACTTCGTGCCGTTTATCTTCCAGGACGGCTTTGGTGTTAGCCCCACGGACTTCGGGGTCTGGATGGCCATCAATGGCGCAGCCTCTTATGTTGGCGTACAGGTTGGTGCATACCTTGCAAAGTTCATCCAGGGCCACTGGCTGCTCGCCGCCTACAGCATCATTGGTGTTGGGGTAGGTGTTGGGCTGGTGCTGACTTCTGGGACATCCTTCTTCTGGGCGGAGACCTTCTTCTTTATCGAGCTGTTTATCTTTGGAGCCGGGTTGACGGTGATTCCAACCATTGCTCTCTACAACCACGGTTCCGAGGCCGGGACGGCATCATCGCTCTTGGGAGTTTTCAATTTCACTCTCGCTAGCCTCATCTCAGGCATCTACTTCATGCTCGATAGCACCGTCACGGCGGACCTTGGAGTGCTCATCGGCCTGCTCTTTGGTGGGTCGTTTGTGACCTTGATATTTATCTCAAGACCCTGGGAGCTGCCGGACCTGAGGAAGGCAGATGTTTAGACCCTGGTGCGAGGAAGACCTGGGCCAATTGGTGGCTCTTTGCAATGCCCATGACAGCGCTATCGATCCCGAGTTTGAAGACTCGAGCGTTGAGGAGATCAGAGAAGAGCTAACTGGTTTCTATGACGAGGTGAAGGCCGAGGTCTTCGAGGACGATGGCGTAATTACAGACCTCGTCACAGCGCAGGTTGATAAAAAGCGAAAGCGCGTTGAGATTGATGTCTTTGGGTTGCCGGCTAAACACGACTACGCACGGTCATTTGCCCGAGCGCTTGAGTGGTCAAAGGAGAACTTCCCGGAGTTTGAGCTGAGGGCAATGTGTAACTCGAAGGACTTGGAGCTCAAAGCGGCAATCGAGGCATTGGGTTTCTACTTGGTCCGCAAGTACTGGACCATGCGAAACCACCAGCCAGACAAGTCTTTCCCAAAACTCCCCAAGGGAGTCGTGATTCGACAAGCAGGGTTTGATACTGAGCGCGCTACCTGGCACCGGCTGTTGATGGACTCCTTCGCTGAGCATTACGGGTTCAAACAGAAGGACTTTGCCGAGTGGGAGAAGAAGCAGCGTGAACAGGTGCTGCAGGATCCAGACGGGGTGTTCTTTCTAGAGGAGGAGGGTGAGCCGGTGGGGCTTTTGGTCTGCACCAACCATCGCCAAGAGAACCAGGGTGGTTTTATTGACAAGATCGGTGTCCTCAAGTCTCACCGCGGCAAAGGCTACGGAGAGCTCCTATTACGTTGGGGCTGCGCCTACTCGGTGGCGAGAGGTTTCAAAGATGTTGCACTCGGTGTCGACACCGGAAATGCCACTGGTGCCGTTGCGCTCTATGAAAAGGCCGGCTTTAGGCCGATGAACATCTGGCTAGCTTTTTCTGACTCCGAACAGCTTTAGCCCTCTTCCCTGGGTGAGGTAGGCGCCGGTGATAACTAGGATCGCACCAACCGGTTCGTACCAGTGCAGGGTCTCACCAAGGAGCAATACTCCCCAGAAGGTTGCGATCACCGGGTTGGTATAGGTCACAGTTGCCGCGACCGCACTGCCTGCCTGGGCAACAATCTGGTGGAAGAGCCAGTAGGCAACTCCGCTGCCCAGAACCCCAAGCAGCAGCAGCGCACCAACGGTCTCAAGCCTTGGTTCGGCCACAAACAGTGGGCCGGTGAGGACATAGAAGGGGAGCAACGTTAGTGAACTTGTTAGCACCTGCACCGCAGCAGTGGAGGTGGGTGGGAGGGCCATGGGCGTGATGTGGCGGCGAATATAGGGCGTCCCGATTCCGTAGGAGATGCTTGCGAGAACAAGCGCCAGAATCGCAAGTTGGTCATTGTCTCCGAATCCTTGCCAGACCCCGAGGGTGATGCCCACTCCAACAATTCCGATCAATAGTCCAATGATTGCGGTTGATGACTGCTTCTGGCCGCGAAAGATCGCGAGGATTGCAAGGAGTGTGAAGATCGGCGTGGTGGCATTCAGGATCGCGGCCAAGATGCTCGTTGTGTACTGCTGGGCGAATGCATACATCGTGAATGGAAATGCCGACATCAAAAAACCAGCCACCCACAAATGCCCCCATTGCTTCAGCCTTTTTGGCAGCTGAATCTTGAGCAAAAAGCCAATTGTCAGCATCGCCGCAGCACCGAGCGCGGTTCGCCAGAATGCGACACCGAGCGCGGTGGTGAGCTCGAGCGACAGCTCGATAAATAGAAAGCTAGAGCCCCAAATCAGGGCCATTGGGATGAACTTGAATACCCAGTGGCTGAGCAATTAGTCGGTCTTTATTTCTGAGCGATCGCCAGACCACATTGTGTGGTAGCTGCCCTCGGCGTCGACTCGCTTGTAGGTGTGAGCTCCGAAGAAATCTCGCTGTCCCTGCACCAGCGCGGCAGGGAGCCTCTCTGCCCTTAGTCCGTCGTAGTAGCTCAGCGATGATGCAAACGCAGGCGATGGCACACCAGTCAGTGCTGCCATGGCAACAATCTCTCGCCAAGACGCAACGGTTCCTGCAATAGCCGCAACGAAGTACTCATCAAAGAGCAGCGACAAGAGATTCTCGTCCTTGCGGTAAGCCTCAGTTATGCGGTTCAAAAACTGCGCCCTGATGATGCAGCCTCCGCGCCAGATTCTTGCAACCTCTCCGAGATTGATCTCCCAGTCGAATTCCTTGGCACCTGCCCTGATTGCGTCAAAGCCTTGGGCGTAGGCGACGATCTTGGAAGCGTAGAGAGCCCTGCGAACTGCCTCAACAAAAGCTGGCTTGTCTTCGACCGCCCATACCTGGTTGGCGGCGGGTAACTCTGGCTTTCCCGCCCGCTGAGCTGACTGCGCGGAAAGCGAGCGAGCAAAAACGGCCTCTGCAATTCCCGAGACCGGGGTTCCAAGATCTAGAGCTGTCTGCACTGTCCAGACACCCGTGCCCTTGCTGCCTGCGGCATCCAGGATGACATCAACAAGTGGCTTGCCGGTCTTTTCGTCCTTCTGCTTGAGAACCTCAGCTGTGATTTCAATTAGGTAGCTCTCGAGCTCACCCTTGTTCCACTCAGAGAAAATGTCTGCAATTTCTTCCGGCGAGAAACCTCCTGCTTGGCGGAGCATGTCGTAGGCCTCTGCGATCAGCTGCATGTCGGCGTATTCGATGCCGTTGTGGATCATCTTCACAAAGTGCCCTGCGCCATCGGTACCAACGTGCGTAACACATGGCTCTCCCTCTGCGACCGCGGCAATGGACTCAAGAATTGGGCCCAGGGTTGCGTAGGCCTCCTTGGTTCCTCCGGGCATAATCGATGGTCCTCTTAGGGCACCTTCTTCGCCACCTGAGATACCTGCACCAACAAAGTGAATTCCTTTGGCCGAGACCTCTTTCTCGCGTCTCATGGTGTCTGTGTAAAGGGCATTCCCGCCATCGACAATGATGTCGCCCTTCTCAAATCTTTCCGTGAGCTGGCTGATTACGGCGTCGGTGCCAGCCCCTGCCTGGACCATGATGATTGCGGTCCTTGGCTTTGCGAGCGATGCCACAAAGTCATCGATGGTCTCACTAGCAACAAAGTTCGCCTCTGGGTGCTCACTTGTTAGCTGGTTGGTCTTTTCAACACTGCGGTTGTAGATGGCAACCCTGTTGCCCTCTCTAGAGGCGAGGTTGCGCGCAAGGTTTGATCCCATCACGGCCAGCCCAACGACACCGATGTTTGCTTTTTCACTCATTGGTTCTAGTCCTTAGCTAAAGAAGTAGCTCGCGCGACGCTGGGCGCATAGGTACCTATAGGTTAGCCCACCAGACAGCCTCAGAATTATTTACTAGCTATCTGCTGCACCATTTCGGAGAGCCAGCTGCGAGTTTGGCATGAGGTTGTTCTAGCCTTTACTCATGGCTACATGGGACATCGGCGCTCCGGTAGCGGCTTTCACTTGGAAGTCGGCAAGCCCAAGGGCGCAGCTTTTATTGATGCACGGTCTTGGGGAGTATTCAGAGCGATATCTCTCTTTCTACAGCGAACTAATCCCAAAGCTCAACCAGCAGGGTATCGATGTCTATGCCTTTGATCTTCCCGGACACGGTCGGACTGCCGGTGAGCGTGGACTGGTTGATGTCAATCAGGGCGTTGCTCTCCACCTGCAGGCTCGCTCCCGTCTACCTGTCGGACTTCCAACCGTTCTCTATGGACACTCCCTTGGCGGGCTTATTACTGCCGCCAGCATAGTTCGCGAACGCGGCAACATCTCAGCTGCCGTGATCAGCTCCGCTGCCATGCAGACTCCTTCGAAGCGCTGGGAGCGAATCCTGGCATCAGTCTCGACCAGAGTTGCACCCGGTGCTCCAATGCCCCTTCCGAGGCCAGGCATCGAGGCTCTTTCAAGAGACAAGGCCTTTTTGGCAGAGGTTCAAAAAGACGAGCTGTTCTACGAGGGCAAGGCAAAGAACCTAGTTGCAAAGACGGTGCTTGAGGTCTCGGATCAGGTTTGGGCCGCAACCGATAACTGGAAGGCGCCTACGCTGATCATCCACGGAAACAAAGACACCTCAACCTCGCACCTAAACTCCATGGGCCTTCACCAGGCAATTGCGAGTCCGGACAAGGAGCTCAAGATCTACCCCGGCGGACACCACGAGCTACTCAATGATCTTTGCAAGAGCGAGGTTGAAGAGGACCTCTTCGAGTGGCTTCTAGCCAGGGTCTAAGAGATCCGTAACAAAGCGTAAGAATTTGACACACGCAGGGCTGTTGGCCCATTATTTACAGCAATGAGTAGTCGATCAGTCGAGATGAGCGCCACGGGCGCCGCGTTCTCCTGCTCGATGGCAATGTGCATGTGCATGCGCATGTGCCGCTAATCAACCTTGCTTACTGATTAGCAAATAGGCACCAGCACCCCAACAAACGCACGTGATTCGTGCACCCAATTTCCATGCACTCACAAAGGACTCATAAAAATGACAACAGCAACCAAAAAGCAGACCGAGGCCAAGGGCTTCGCACTCTATGTAGGCATAACTGAGCAGCAGGCCCAGCAAGCGGGCCTTACCCTCGCGGATATCGCATCTGCCCTCAAGGGGAAACTCGCAGAGCTAGTCCCGGCAGCAGCAAATGACACCTACGCAGCTCTAGCGATTGCGCCTGAGGACGCAAGCGGAAGGGCAATCGACATAACCAGGCTTGCCCTAGGAGAACCAAGGGCAGTGCGAGCTGCGAAGCCAGAGCCCGAAGAGGTCGAGGCAGCCAGGGGCGTTGTTGTTGACCTCAGCCGCAAGAAGGTCTTTGTCGATGGCACTCACGCCCCGCTGACCTGCAAGGAGTATGAGCTGCTCGCACTTCTTATCGAAAACGAAGGCGAGACTGTGACCCGCGAGACGATCGCGTCAATCTCTGAGCGCTGCGGCGAGGCCACACCGAACTTTAGGACCATTGACGTACACGTTCGGAGACTCCGCTCGAAGCTCGGGCTCTATGAGGACATTGTTAGAACAGCACGCGGCAAGGGTTATCGATTCGACAACCACCCCGATGTTCTGATCGAGAAGCTCTAGCGGCGGAGCATCGCAAAAGAGGCGCCTGCGAACACAAGCAGCAGCCCCGCGAGCGTCCAGACTGTGATATCCCTGATTGCAACCGGAGCTAAGAAATCAAGCACCAGGGAAACCAGTAGCTGACCCGCAAGTAGCGATAGCCCAGTTGCAAGCGAACCAATCACTGGCAGCACCACAACCCGGATGAGGATAAAGCCGACGCCAACTAGTCCTCCCAAGAAGAGAACCGGGTTAATGGTGGCCAGGTCGACTGATCCGGCTTGTACTGGGCTCAATAGAAACATCAAGAGCAGAAACAGCGTTCCTGCAAGGAAATTGAAAAACGTGGCTACCGAGGCAGAACCGCTTTCGCGGCCAACCTGAGAGTTGATGGCATCCTGAAGCCCGATTCCTATCCCGGCCACCACGGGAACCAAAATGGCGATGTCAAAGCCCGCAACAGTTGGACTGGAGGCAAGAACTAGACCAGCAATCGCGACTGCCGAGCCGAACAGGCGATTGCCGGTGAGTTTGCGTCTTGCAAGACCCAAGAGCCCTTTGCCATCAATCAATAAGGCTGAGAGTGTTTGGCCCGTAACAACCCCCAAGGAAAAAAGCGCAATACCGGTGATGCCCGCAACTAATCCCTGGGTCAGAACAAAGAAGCCGCCCAAAGCTCCTGCGAACAGCATCCAGACTTTAAGTTTGCCCGCGCGAATTGCGCCGAGAGAGTCTCTAAGAGCAGTCCGGAAGTCCTTACGAGGTAGGGAGACTGCAGAGATGAGAACGAGCCCAATCGAGAAAGAAATTAGCGCAGCCAGAAAGCCGCTTTCAACCTCAGCTGCCAAACCAGAGTTGACCCTTGCTTGGACCGCCATGAAGCCACCTGCCACCACCACAGCAAGGATTGCTAATTGGCGGGTCGGAGCTGGCTTCACAGCTACGAGCCTAGGGGAGTGACTTAGGCTTTTAGCTGTTAGGAGAGACCTTGAGAACCAGCCCAAAATCGATCTACAAGTTTTTTGCAACTGGGGAGGCCATCACCTGGGGGCTGCTAATTTCAGCACTCGTTTCCAGAGCACTGGGTGATTTGATTCCGCATGCCGTGACGATTGCCGGAAGCATCCACGGAGCTATGTTTCTCAGCTACTGCGTGGTTGCAGTTTTGGTGGGCATAAATCAACGTTGGGCTTTTGGAAGGATCGCGGGTGCTGTGGCACTCGCCATAGTTCCCTTTGCAACGGTTCCTTTCGACAGGCGGCTCCTAAGACAAAATGCCCTCGAGGGCACCTGGCGCACAGTGCCCAGTGATGACCCCAGGGACAAGGGCTTTATAGACAGGCTGTTTAGGTGGTTTATCGCAAGGCCTGTGCTGTTGATTCTGCTCATTGTTTTGGTGCTGCCAGCAATCTTTGCCTTTCTTTTGTTCCTCGGACCGCCAACTGAATGGTTTGACTAAAAACTGCTGATTTCGCAAAAAAGCGAGTAATCCTCAACTGATTCAGTCTAAATAGGCTTCTAAGTTCGCTATAAAGTTCCGCTTAGGTGACAATGGCAGGACAAAGGAGTACAAAGTGAAAACAGAGATTAATCTGCAACATGATCCTGCGGGCTGGAGAAACGTCCCAGCATCCTCAAAGCCAATCGATAGAGCCAAGGTTGAAAAGCTACTTGCTAGCGAGTGGGAAAGATTCGAAAAGACCACCTCCGGTTCAGGGAGCCACAACGCTCAAGCGAAGAAGACCCTGCCACTTGGCGTCACTTCAAGTTTTCAGCACTGGGACCCCTACCCAATTTCAATCGTCTCCGCCAAGGGTGCATACGTAAAGGACATTGACGGTAGGAAGCTCCTAGATCTTTCGATGGGATTCGGGGCAATGCTGGTGGGTCACCTGCACCCTAAGGTCATTGCAGCTGCCAAGAAGGCAATGCGAAGTGTGGGCACTCTTTTCGTTACCCCTGCCCCAATCGCTACGGAGGCAGCCGAGCGTTTTAAGAGGCGTTTTGGCCTTGACATGATCAGGTTCACCAACTCCGGCACCGAGTCAACGATGTATGCAATCAGGACCGCAAGAGCTGTCACCGGCAAGAAGGCCATTGTTAAGGTCGAGGGTGGTTATCACGGTGGTTATGACCCGCTGCAAGTCTCGGTCAAGCCTGCCCTCGAGGACATCGGCGACGCTCATGCGCCAACCCCGCAGGTCCCATTCGACGTTGAGCCCGGAGAGGTCTTCACGGTTCCCTTCAACAACCTCGAGAGGCTTCAGGAAATCTTCATCGAACACGGCGATCGCATCGCATGCTTCGTTGTCGAGCCAGTGGTTGAGAACCTTTCCATCATCATGCCTGACGCCGGCTATCTAAAGGGTGTGAGAGAGCTTTGCGATAAGTACGGCATTGCCTTGATCTTTGATGAGGTGAAGACCGGATTGACCGCTGGTGTTGCAGGAGCTGCCAAGAAGCTTGGTGTTGAGCCAGACATCATCTGCCTTGCCAAGAGCATTGGTGGCGGCTTCCCCCTCGCTGCCTTTGGCGGTAAGCAGAAGTACATGGACGCGGTTGTTGACGGCCGCATGGCTCACTTTGGGACCTATAACGGCAATCCACTTGTCATGGCAGCTGCGATTGCGGTCGATGAGGTTGCAACCGAGGCAGCGGTAGGCAAGGCAGAGGCAATAAACATTTCTACCCTCAAGAAGCTTGACGCGGTGATTGCCGAGTACGAGCTACCAGCCCACACCATTGGTTTCGGTGTGAAGGGAGCTGTCATCTGGTCCGAGACTCCAGTTCGCAACTACCGTGATTTCAAGGCAACAGACTTCGAGGTTGCGGAGCTTTCATGGCTCTGGGGTGTCAACAGAGGCGTGCTAACCCCTCCAGGACTTGATGAGCAGTGGCTTGTCTCTCTTGCCCACAAGCAAGCCGACATGGACAAGCTGGTTGATTCCTTTAGGGAGCTGGCGAAGGCGCTGCGCAACTAATTACTGAGCTCGCTTCGCGATCGAGACGAGGTCGCCGAGAGCGGCATCGAATTCGGCTTCTGTCATGAGAGTCAGTTCCGTGACAGCCTGCCTAACTGAGCAGTCATTCTTCTTGGCATAGCGGGCAACCTTGGTGGCATTCTCATAACCCAACTTTGGGCTGAGGACCGTAACAAGGCCAATTGAGTTCTCTACAGCCGACTTGAGTAGGTCCACATTCGGCTCGATGCCATCCACGCAGTTCTTGGTGAAGGTCGCAAAGCCGTTTCGCAGGTAGGTGATGCTCATGAGGATTGACCTGGCCATAATCGGCTCAAATGCGTTGAGCTGGAGCTGGCCTGACTCGGCAGCCATGGTCACAGTAAGGTCATTGCCAATCACCGTGAAGGCAATCTGGTTTATGACCTCGGGGACAACTGGATTAACCTTCCCCGGCATGATCGAAGAGCCAGCTTGTTTTTCCGGGAGGTTTATCTCGTTTAGCCCTGCCCTTGGCCCGGAGCTGAGGAGTCTGAGGTCGCTAGCAATCTTTGACTGCTTCACAGCAATGCGCTTGAGGACTGAGCTAAATGTGACCAGCACACCGGAAGACTGCGTGGCTTCTACGAGATCCTTTGCGGACGTCAGCTTGACCCCAGACAGCTTGCTGAGCTCCGCGACAACTTTCTTGGTGTAGCCGCGGGGAGTGTTCAGCTCGGTGCCGACGGCAGTACCACCTAGGTTCACCTCCGCAAGCAGTGGCAGTAGCTCATGGAGCCGCTCAATATCTTTAGAGGTTGAAACTGCAAATGCTTGAAACTCCTGGCCGAGTGTGATGGGGACAGCATCCTGGAGCTGAGTCCTTGCCATCTTCAGGATGTCCGAGAACTCCTTTGCCTTGCGCTCGTAAGACTCTTTGAGCTCGGTTAGCGATTGATCAAGGAGCTCTATCTCGAATATCAGCGCAAGCCTTAAGGCCGTCGGATAGACGTCATTAGTTGACTGAGATCGATTGACGTCGTTGAGTGGGTGAATGTGCTGATAGTCGCCCGGGGCTTTACCCATGAGCTCAAGTGCCCTGTTGGCGATTACCTCATTCGCGTTCATGTTGGTGCTGGTCCCGGCACCGCCCTGGATGGCATCGACCACAAAGTATTTGTCTAGCTTGCCCTCCGCCACCTCCATGCAGGCAAGCTCGATGAAGTGTGCCTTTTCTTTTTCGAGTCCACCAATTGCCGCATTCACTCTGGCAGCAGCTGCCTTTGTAAGGCCCAGAGCCCTGATGAGGTTGCGGTAGTGGCCGATGGGGACACCGGAGATTGGGAAGTTGTCAACAGCACGTGCTGTGTGGACGCCCCAGAGGGAAGATTCGGGGAGCTCGTAATCACCTATTAGGTCGTGCTCTATGCGCATAACTCACCTTCGAGTCTGTTGCCTCAAGATTACGCCCAAAGGCAGGGCTCAGTGCAAACGGTAGTCTTGGCCCATGAGCCTTGATTTCCAGCCAGACAGAAACCTTGCCATGGAGCTCGTCAGGGCCACAGAGGCCGCAGCAATAAGGTCATTTCCCTTTATTGGGCGCGGTGACAAAAATGGCGCCGATGGGGCGGCAGTCGATGCCATGAGGGCATTTCTTGGGACGGTTCACTTTGAGGGCAAGGTAGTCATTGGCGAAGGGGAAAAAGATAATGCCCCAATGCTGTTCAACGGCGAGATCCTTGGCACTGGTAATGGTCCCAAGGTTGACATCGCAGTCGACCCAATCGATGGTACTTCACTCACTGCAGCCGGTCGGATGAACGCGATTTCTGTTATTGCAGTTTCGGACAGAGGCACCATGCTCGACGCCTCGTCAGTATTCAAGATGAACAAACTTGTGGTGGGCAGCGCTGGAGTTGGAGTCTGTGATATTTCGATGAGCATCAAAGAGAACATCGTCGAGTATGCGAAGAGTGCAGGTAAGTCGGCTGATGAAGTGCTGGTGGCGGTTTTGGATCGCGAATACAACATGGACGTTATCGAGCAGGTACGAAGTGCTGGAGCTGCAACGAGGCTATTGCGCGATGGGGACGTTGCCGCGGGTATCCAGGCCGCCAGGTCTGAGTCGCGCATCGATATGGCGATGGGTGTCGGGGGCTCTCCTGAGGGCGTGATTACCGCAGCAGGGGTAAGCGCGCTAGGTGGTCAGATGCAGGGGATTCTTCATCCTTCAGATGCGGCCGAGCGCGAGAGGGGAACTGCAGCGGGTCTCAAGTTTGACCATGTTTATCAAATGCGAGACATGGTCGCCTCTGACAACACATTCTTTGTTGCGACTGGTGTCACCGACGGGCCGCTTGTCTCAGGTGTTCGTAAGAGAGGCGCCACAATCTTCGCCGAATCAATTGTCGTGCGAGGTAAGTCAGGAACAGTGCGCAAGGTATTTGCCGAGTACCAAGCGTCGAGGTGGCTATAGCCCAGCTGATTGATTGTTTCCCTTATTTGAATTAGGGCGTAGCCTGAGAAAGAATTAAGGGGGCCAAGTTGGCTAAGAAACAAAGAACCCAAGATGAATACATTGCACGGCTTCGCGGCTACAACGTTGTAGCGGGATTCCTTCACCTCGCCCAAGCTGCCGGTCTAAGCTTTGTGCTCACGCTGCTGGATAGCCAGATTCTCTTCCCGGTGACCATTGATTACCCGACCGGCCCTCCCGGGGTGCCGCTGCCGCCCGAGCGCGTTGAGCTCTTTGACATCAACATTGGTGCCGGCGTAATTGGCTTCTTGCTGCTATCCGCCTTCTTCCACTTCTTGATTTCATCGCCGTGGTTCTTCTCCAGGTACAAAGGCGGGCTGAAGCTCAACCGCAACTATTTCCGCTGGGTTGAGTACTCGCTCTCGTCCTCGGTGATGATTTGGCTTATTGCGCAGCTAACCGGTGTCTCGGGATTTGCCGCTTTGACCGCGATCTTCGCAGTGAACGCCTCGATGATTTTCTTTGGTGCGCTGCAGGAGAAGTATGAAGAGCCGGGAAATGGCCAAGGGCTGCCTTTCATCATGGGCTCAATCACGGGCATCGTGCCGTGGCTCATATTGATCGTCTACACAATCCAGCCCGGCAGCGAGAGTGCTGCCGAGATTCCAGGATTCGTTTACGGCATCATCGTTGCGCTGTTTTTGTTCTTCAATACCTTTGCCTTCAACCAGGCCTTCCAATACAAGAAGATTGGACCTTGGAAGAACTACCTCTACGGCGAGGCAACCTATATCACCTTGAGTCTGGTTGCTAAGTCGGTGCTGGCGTGGCAGGTGTTCTCGGGCGCGATCATCCCGGCGATTGCGAGCACATAGGTAGTTGGTTGAAATCGAGCTGAACAATTGTGAAGTTGTCAGCAGAGTTTCAGCTGGCACTGCCATAATCAAGGCCTAGTCAGACTAAGAGCAGTATGGAAAAGCTAAAGACATTTCTAAACAACCTCCCGCACCCGGTTCGCTGGGTATTGGTCATGGTCGTTGGCTTTTTCCTCGTGGGATTGGGCCTAGTGATGCTCGTGACGCCAGGGCCAGGGCTGCTGTTTTTGTTCTTTGGCACCTCAATCCTCGCCCTTGAGATCAAGTGGGCGAGGGAGCTAAACCAGCAGGGCATGCAAGGCCTGGAGCGTATTGTGGCGAAGGTGAAGGCCTTTTTTGCCAAGCGGAAGTCCGGAGATCAGAACCAGCAGTAGATAAGCGATAGCGTTACTCGGAAGCGAAAGCCGGCAAATCTAGTTGATAACTGAGATTGCCTAAGGAGAATACGTGTCTACCATCGGTGTTGTTTTAGAGCCGCAGGCGGAGTCCAGGGTTAGTGCCACCCCTGAGACCGTGAAAGCCATTAGAGCGCTTGGCTACCAAGTTTTAGTTGAGAAGGGTGCGGGTGCGAAGGCCTCTTTCCCAGACAGCGCCTACGTCGCAGCCGGTGCCAAGGTCGGCACCATGGCCGCAACCTGGAAGGCAGACATTGTCCTCAAGGTCAATGCGCCGACCCCCACTGAGATAAAGCGCCTCAAGAAGGGCGCAATTCTGGTTGGCATACTCAGCCCGGCCCTCAACCCCAATCTTCTGAAGAACCTTGCCAAGCAGGGAGTCACCGCGCTAGCTATGGACGCGGTTCCAAGAATCTCCAGAGCCCAGTCCATGGACGTGCTGAGCTCAATGGCAAACATTGCCGGTTACCGAGCAGTTGTTGAGTCAGCTCATGAGTTTGGACGATTCTTCACTGGCCAGGTAACGGCGGCGGGCAAGGTTGCCCCAGCCAAGGTTCTGGTCGCCGGGGCCGGAGTTGCCGGACTGGCAGCCATTGGTGCGGCATCGAGTCTCGGAGCAATTGTTAGGGCCACAGACCCACGTCCAGAGGTCGCGGATCAGGTCAAGTCCATTGGTGGCGAGTATCTGCCGGTTGAAATTGAAGAGCAGATGGAGTCCTCCGACGGCTATGCCAAGCAGACCAGCAAGGCTTACGACAAGCGCGCTGCTGAGATCTACACGGAGCAGGCTAAGGACGTCGACATCATCATTACGACCGCCTTGATTCCGGGCAAGCCGGCTCCAAAGTTGATTACTGCCAAGGATGTCTCGCTGATGAAGCCGGGCAGCGTGATTGTTGACATGGCTGCGGCGCAGGGCGGAAATGTCGCAGGTTCGGTAGCGGGAAAGCGCATTGTTACTAAGAACGGCGTCATCATTCTCGGCTACACCGACCTGCCATCTCGCCTGCCAGCTCAGTCATCCCAGCTCTATGGCACGAACCTTGTGAACCTTCTCAAGCTTCTAACTCCAAAGAAGAAGGGCAAGCTCGAGCTGGACTTTGAGGATGTCGTGCAGCGGGCAGTGACTGTTGTGAAGAGCGGCGAGATCACCTGGCCTCCACCTCCGGTGCAAGTCTCAGCAGCTCCGGTTCAGGCACCTGCCGAGCCTCAGGAAATGCCGGAGAAAAAGAAGATGTCAGCGCGCACTAAGGGCGGGCTAATCGCCGCAGGACTGGCTGCGCTGTTTGGTGTGGTGGCGCTCGCTCCACCGCCATTGCCGCAGCACTTCCTGGTGCTCACGCTCTCGGTGGTGGTTGGGTTCTACGTGATCGGTAAGGTCCATCACGCTCTCCACACCCCTTTGATGAGTGTTACTAATGCGATTTCAGGCATCGTGGTGGTTGCTGCGATTCTGCAGCTCACCGACTCGATACTGCTGGTTCAAATTCTTGCCTTCATCGGGGTGATGATCGCGAGCATCAACGTCTTTGGTGGCTTTGCCGTCACCCGTCGAATGCTCAAGATGTTCACGAAGGGAGACCAGTAATGACTGCTCTAGCCGTTGCTAACGCCGCTTACGTTGCGGCAGCCCTGCTGTTCATCATGAGCCTTGCCGGCCTCAGCAAGCATGAGACCGGTAGGACCGGTATTCGCTACGGCATCGCGGGAATGACGATTGCGATGTCGGCGACCATCTGGCTTACCTTCGCGGGAGAGTGGAACGAAGCTACCTCTACCGGCTTCGTGCTTTTGCTAGTGGCGCTTGGTGCAGGAGCTGTAATCGGACTCTGGCGGGCCAAGGTCGTTGCCATGACGGGCATGCCAGAACTAATCGCACTTTTCCACAGCTTCGTTGGTCTCACTGCGGTTCTGGTGGGCTGGAATGGGGCTCTCCACTCCGGAGACCTTGCTCCGGAGCTTGTAGGAGTTCACAGAGCTGAGGTATTCATAGGCATCTTTATTGGTGCTGTGACCTTCACCGGCTCGATCGTCGCCTACCTAAAGCTCTCGGCCAAGATATCGTCGAAGCCGCTGATTCTTCCCGGAAGAAACATGCTGAATCTCTCAGCTTTGGTTGGCTTTATCGGCCTCACTGTTGCGTATGTAATCACCCCTGCCATGGGGCTGTTGATTTCGGTCACCATCTTGGCGTTGGCACTTGGTTGGCACCTGGTTGCCTCCATCGGTGGTGGAGATATGCCGGTAGTGGTGTCAATGCTAAACAGCTACTCGGGTTGGGCAGCTGCGGCCACAGGCTTCCTGCTGAGTAACGATCTGCTCATTGTTACCGGCGCCCTGGTTGGTTCCTCGGGTGCTTACCTGTCTTACATCATGTGCCGCGCGATGAACCGCTCGTTTATCTCGGTGATTTTCGGAGGCTACGGCATCGAAGCTCCAACTGAGGGCGAAGAGGAGACCGGAGAGCACACTGAGATCGATGCCGCTCAGGTTGCCGAGCTGCTCTCTAGCGCTAAGAGCGTTGTCATTACTCCCGGATACGGCATGGCCGTTGCCCAGGCACAGTACCCGGTTGCAGAGCTGGCTAAGAGACTTAAGGAAAAGGGTGTCGAGGTTCGCTTTGGCATTCACCCGGTTGCCGGAAGGCTCCCCGGTCACATGAACGTGCTGCTGGCCGAGGCCAAGGTCCCTTACGACATTGTCTTGGAGATGGACGAGATCAACGATGACTTCCCAGAGACCCAGGTGGTACTGGTTATCGGAGCCAATGACACAGTGAATCCTGCAGCTGCTGAGAACCCCGGAAGCCCGATTGCCGGCATGCCCGTTCTCAAGGTCTGGGAGGCTGAGAATGTGATCGTCTTCAAGCGCTCGATGGCGTCCGGTTATGCAGGTGTTGCAAACCCGCTCTTCTACAAGGCAAACACCAAGATGCTCTTCGGTGATGCCAAGGAGAAGGTCGGAGACATCCTGAAGTCGCTGTAGTTTCTAGCGGTAATCTTCTAGGGCGCCTAACTTAGGAGTCTCATGGCTAACCAGCGCGGATTCGCAAGCGATAACTACGCTGGCGTGCACCCGGCGGTAATGGCTCGCATGGCGGAGGTCAACCACGGTCACCAGGTTGCCTATGGAGACGACAGCGAGACAGCTAGATTCCAAGAGGTAGTTAGGGAACTCTTTGGCGCTACTGCCGAGGGTTTTCCAGTCTTCAATGGCACCGGAGCAAATGTCATTGCCCTGCAGTCTGCTGTGAAGCGCTGGGAAGCTGTTGTCTGTGTCGAGTCAGCGCACATACATATGGACGAGGGCGGCGCTCCAGAAAAGATGGGGGGCCTAAAGCTCTGGACGGTGCCATCATCTGATGGGAAGCTCTCGGTTGAGGGGCTCAACTCCCAGTTATTCGACTTTGGTTTTGTTCATCGTGCGCAACCAGGTGTTGTAAGCATCACTCAGACCACCGAGATGGGCACCGTCTACCAGCCCGAGGAGATTTCGGCGCTCGCAGATGTTGCTCACGAGCACGGCCTCCTGTTGCACTTAGATGGCGCCAGACTCTCCAATGCCGCAGCGGCTCTTGGCAAGAGCTTCAAGGAGTTCACGACGGATGTGGGTGTTGATCTGGTATCCCTGGGTGGCACCAAGATTGGCGCCCTCGCAGCCGAGGCTGTGGTGGTGACTAACACTCAGTCGGAGCATGGTGCAAGGTTGGCTGAGGCAATGCCGTATTTGAGAAAAACCTCAATGCAGCTGCCATCAAAGATGCGCTTTGTTTCGGCGCAACTTAACGCTCTCTTTGCTGATGGTGCAAAGGTGGCACTTGAAAACGCACGCATTGCAAACTCAATGGCGGCCAAGCTCTACTCGGGCGTGTTAGAAATCTCGAGTGAATCCCCAGGGGTCACTGTCCCAAATCCTGCGGATGCCAACGCTGTCTTCCCAATCCTGCCTGCAGAGGTGACTGCAAAGCTGCAGGATGAGTTCCGCTTTTATATCTGGGACCAGGCAACCGGTCAGGTTAGGTGGATGTGCTCCTGGGACACCACAGAAGATGATGTCGAGGGGCTCCTGGCTGCGCTGAGAGCTGCGGTGAGTTAGCAGCTGCAGCTTTTGACGCTGTCGAATTAATCCACAAATCAGTCGGGAAGACTTGGCGGAGAATGGGGGATTCGAACCCCCGAGGGCTTGCACCCAACACGCTTTCCAAGCGTGCGCCATAGGCCACTAGGCGAATTCTCCTTGGTACCCGCAAGAGTTTAGTTGCATCTCTTGCCAACGACCAACCTCAGTCTCGAACGTGGGTGATCCATTCGCCCCGTGGTTCACCCATGTTTAGCTTGCCCTCGCGCATTAGCGATCCGTCCTTGCGGTAGAAGTGCCAGTAGCCGTGCATTTGGCCCTCCTTATATCTGCCTTTCGACTTGAGGTAGCCGTTGTCATAGAAAGAGAGGTATTCGCCGTTTTTCTTGGGGAAACTCTCGTTGATGATGTTTATCCTCGTCGTGAGCAGCTTTTTCACGAGACTCTTTTTAGGGACCTTTTCTTTATCTAACTGAATGGTCCCTTTAGAGGTGACCATGTCCCCAAGTTCATCCGCCAATCTGATTGGCACCTCCGCGCCCAGAAAGAGGCTGTTGTGATCCTTGAAGCCTTGGTAGTGAATGAGAATCTGCCCTGAGATTTCAAAGGTGGGCATTGCGTATGAGATGCGCTCAGTGGCACCGGGAGCAAGCTCTTTGATCAGCTCGCGAAGAGCAAATAACACCCTTGCCTGACTGGGCGGAAGGGAGGCGATTAGCTCCTCTATTTCTTTGTTTATATCAGCCACTTTCTCTCCTGCTGGGGCACCTTTGATAAAGGTAGTCTTCTTTGGTGAAGCGAGGTAGACGATGAAGTTGGTTACTCACTGGGTTGCCGGTAAAGAATTTCAAGGCAATGGCTCTGGCAGGGGTCAGGTATTTGATCCAGCCAAAGGGATACAGACCAAAGAGGTCGCTTTTGCCGACAAGGGCGACATTGAGGCTGCCGTAGCAGCTGCGAGCAGCGCCTTCCCGGAATGGCGAGACACCTCGCTTGCAAAGCGCAGCGCCATAATGTTCCGCTTTCGAGAGTTGCTGGAGAGCAAGAAGTCTGAGCTTGCCGAGATCATTACTGAGGAGCACGGCAAGGTCGTGTCTGATGCCCTGGGTGAGATCAATAGAGGTCTGGAAGTTGTTGACTTTGCCTGTGGCCTGCCACACCTTCTAAAAGGTGAGTACTCAGAGAATGCCTCAACCTCTATAGATGTCTATTCAATGAAGCAGCCGCTCGGGGTTGTCGGCATCATTAGCCCGTTTAACTTTCCGGCGATGGTTCCGATGTGGTTCTTTCCGGTGGCGATTGCAGCGGGAAACACTGTGGTTCTAAAGCCCAGCGAAAAGGATCCATCGAGTGCGATGTGGATTGCGAAGTTACTTACTGAGGCGGGACTGCCCGACGGAGTATTCAATGTTCTACACGGCGACAAGGTCGCCGTTGATGGACTGCTTGAGCATCCTGAGGTGAGGTCAATATCTTTTGTTGGCTCAACGCCAATCGCACAGTACGTCTATGAGACATCGGCAAAGCACGGCAAGCGAGTCCAAGCTCTTGGCGGAGCCAAGAATCACATGCTCGTGCTTCCGGATGCAGATCTGGACTTGGTTGCTGACTCCGCAGTCAATGCGGGGTTTGGCTCGGCCGGCGAGCGCTGCATGGCAATCTCGGTTGTCGTTGCGGTAGAGCCTGTGGCCGATGATTTGATACCAAGGATTTCTCAGCGCATGAAGCAGATCAAGGTTGGTGATGGCCGCAGGTCTTGCGATATGGGACCACTTGTCACAAAGCAGCATCGCGACAAGGTTGAGAGCTATATCGACATAGCCGCTTCCGATGGCGCAGCCGTTGTAGTTGATGGCCGTGAGGTAAATCCAGACGGGGATGCTGGTGGCTATTGGCTTGGACCAACGCTCCTAGATAAAGTGCCGACTACTTCCAAGGTCTACAGGGAGGAGATTTTTGGGCCGGTGCTCTCTGTCGTCAGGGTCGCAAGCTACGAAGAGGGTCTGCAGCTAATCAACTCAGGAGCCTTTGGCAACGGAACTGCCATTTTTACAAATGACGGCGGAGCCGCAAGACGGTTCCAGCACGAGGTCGAGGTCGGGATGATTGGGATCAATGTCCCAATCCCCGTGCCGGTGGCCTACTTCTCCTTTGGAGGTTGGAAGCACTCGCTGTTTGGTGATAGCCGGGCGCACGGCGAAGAAGGCTTTAGGTTCTTCACCCAAACCAAGGTTGTTACCTCTCGCTGGCTAGATCCGTCCCATGGCGGATTGAATCTGGGTTTCCCACAGAACTAGTCGGCAATAGAATCGTTGGTGACTCCTCGCGTGGCGTCACCTTGGTGAATCCCCCAGGATCGAAAGATAGCAAGGGTAGCGAAGCTCTGACGGGTGCGCGAGGGGTCCCTAATTTTCAGCCAACCGTAAGTCTTTTTTGAGACAGTGTGCAGTATCTAGCTGCTAGCTTGAAGGAGGAGGCACAAATGAAGCTAACGCCACAATCCAGAGAGTTCATCGAGTTCATGTCATCAAACCTTGGAAGGGTCGTTCGTGGCCTGCTAGGCGTCGCGCTGATTGTCAGCGCTGTCACGATGGGCGAGTGGTACTGGCTGCTTGCCCCGTTTGGAGTTTTCATGATCTTCACTGCCGCGATGGGTTACTGCCCCACGGGAATGCTTTTTCCTGAGTACAAGGAAGAAAAGATCACCGAGAAGTTTCCGAGCTACAAGATGGATAAGTAGTTGGAAGAGCTTTTCTTGATGGTCGCGGGTCTCCCGCTCCACCCTCTCGCCGTCCACTTTGCGGTGACTCTGTTCCCCATAACGGCGATATTGGTGGCTGTCGTAACTGCTTTTGCAAAGCTTCGATCAAGGTACTTGGGCGCAAGCGTGATTGCGCTTGCTTTGACTATCCCATTTGTGTTTATTGCTCAGCAGTCTGGCGAGGCGTTGGAAGAGGTCTACTACGAGCCAGAACCTCACTCCGAGTATGGCGAGATGATGATGCCCATAGCACTCGGAACCCTGGCTATCGCGGTCGCTGTTTGGCTCTCTGTCAAATACAACTGGCCCAAGCTGTTGTCCCAAGCACTTGGCTTCTTCATGGTCTCAGCGGCAATTGGAGCGAGCGCGATGACATTCGTCGTTGGCCACTCGGGAGCTGAGGCGACTTGGGGTGGAAAGTCAGAGATCTTCGTTTATGAAGATGACTATGACAACAACTACGAAGACGGCGAAGACCGCTACGAGGACGACTAAGCCAGGCCGTATACAGCCTCGCTGGAAAGTCGCTCAAAAAAAATCTCACCCAGGATTAGGCTTGCAAGGTGACCTACGCCCTCTACCGCAGATATCGACCGGACAGCTTCGCTGATCTGATTGGGCAGTCTCAGGTCACAGAGCCGCTAAAGGCAGCCCTCAATTCTGACCGTGTTCACCACGCATATTTGTTTTCTGGTCCGAGAGGTTGCGGCAAGACAACCAGCGCAAGGATTCTCGCTCGCTGCCTAAATTGCGAGAAGGGCCCAACCGATAATCCCTGTGGCAAGTGTGAAAGCTGTGTTGAGCTGGCAACCGGGGGACCTGGTTCACTGGATGTCGTAGAGATCGATGCGGCCAGCCACAACGGTGTTGACGATGCAAGAGATCTGAGGGAGAGGGCCATCTTTGCCCCGTCTCGCGATCGCTACAAGATCTTCATCCTTGATGAGGCCCACATGGTTACCCCTCAGGGGTTCAATGCGCTTCTAAAGATCGTTGAGGAACCGCCAGAGCACATCAAGTTCATCTTCGCCACCACTGAGCCTGACAAGGTGATTGGAACGATTCGTTCCAGGACCCACCACTATCCATTTAGGCTCGTGCCACCTGCGGAGCTTTTGGAATACCTTGCCCAGGTGCTCTCATCCGAGGGCTTCGAAGCTGCAGAGGGTGTTATGCCGCTTGTTGTTAGGGCATCCGGAGGCTCAGTGAGAGACGCACTTTCACTTCTGGATCAGCTCATCGCTGGAAGCGATGGCAAGAAGATCGAGTATGAGCGGTCGATTAATCTCCTTGGCTTCACCCACGACAATCTCATGGCAGAGGTTATCGACGCATTCGCCGAGTTGGATGCCGCGAAGGCGTTCGCATCGGTAGACAAAGTGGTTCAGTCAGGTCAGGATGCCAGGAGGTTCTTAGAGGATCTCCTTGAGCGCATCAGGGACCTCATGCTCGTGAGCTCACTAGGCAAGGATGCCCAGGCCATTCTCAGGGGCATTGGGCCCGAGCAGTTTGATCAGCTTGAAATACAAGCTGCAAGGTTTGGACTCGGACAGCTAACTGCAAGTGCCGAGGCAACAGCCAAGGCTCTCAGCGATACTTCCGCAGCATCTAACCCGAGGCTGCAACTTGAGCTTCTGTGTGCTCGCATTCTGGCCCCTGCCACCACTGCTAAGCCTCAGCCTGCTGAGGCTAAGGAGCCAGTTGCCGAAGCGAAGCCTGCCGCTGCGAAGCCTGCACCCGAAGTGCCCAGGGCTGATAAGCCTGCTGAGCCCACTAAAGCTGCTCCTAAACCGCAGCAGGAGACAAAGAAGGCCAGCGAGCCTGTTGCCGCACCAGCAGAGGTTTCAACGGCGTTTTTTAGAAGTAACTGGCAATTGATTCTGGACAAGCTCGCCACCCAGTCACGCTCTGCATGGGCCGTTGCCTTCACTTCCAAGGTTGTTGACTACGACAATGAGGTTCTCACCCTGCTCTTCCCCTCCCAGAATGACGTTGATGCATTCAAGAACTCGGGCGGAGCTGCCGAGGTTCTGCGCCAGGTAATCAGGGATCTAACCCAAGTCACCGTTAAGTACCGCGCCAAGATTGCCGAGAGCGAGAAAGCTCCACCGACTGCACCCAAGATTGAGCCAAACGATCCTGACGAATTCACAGACCCTGAAGAACACGAGGAAGATCCTCAGACGGTGCAGCTGCCCCAGACTGACAGCACGGAGTCGGACCCTGCACCAACCGGTGAGTTCATGCTTCGTGAGGTACTCGGGGCTCAAAAGCTCAAGGGTGAAAAGTAAATGTACGACGGAGTCGTTCAGGAGCTAATTGACGAGCTTGGCAGGCTTCCAGGGGTAGGCCCCAAAAGTGCCCAGCGAATCGCCTTTCACCTCATCGATGCTGATCCTGAGGTGGCTCACAAGCTTGCAGATGTCCTGAAAGAGGTAAAGGAGAAGGTGCGGTTCTGCATAACCTGCGGCAATGTTTGTGAAAGCGAGCAGTGTGCGATCTGTGCAGATGCTAAGCGGGACCAGGGTCTTATCTGCGTGGTTGAAGACTCAAAGGACATTGGGGCTATTGAGCGTACGAGAGAATTCCGCGGTCTCTACCACGTGCTTGGCGGGGCCATTTCTCCAATTGCAGGCATTGGTCCAGATCAGCTCAGAATCCAAGATTTGATGAAGCGACTTGCTAACCCTGAGGTTAAGGAGGTAATCATCGCAACCAATCCAAACCTCGAGGGGGAGGCCACCGCCACCTACCTAATCCGCCTACTGAGTTCGCTAGAGATAACGGTGAGCAAGCTTGCAAGTGGCCTTCCGGTTGGCGGGGATCTTGAATATGCCGACGATATGACGCTGGGCAGGGCCTTTGAGGGCCGTAGGCGAGTGAACTAGACTGCTCTAGCGCTGTCGCCCATTCCCCAACAAGGAGAGCTAGTTGCCGCTTATCGTCCAGAAGTATGGCGGATCTTCGGTTTCAGATGCCGACAAGATCAAGCATGTGGCTGCGCGCGCCCTTGAGTCTCAAGCCGCTGGTAACGAGGTCTTGGTCGTGGTTTCGGCCATGGGCGACACAACCGATGAGCTGCTAGACCTTGCCAGCAGCGTGACGACGGAGACTGCTGGCAACAGGGAGCTCGACATCCTGCTCACCGCAGGAGAGCGCATTTCAATGTCTCTTCTCGCCATGGCAATCAAGGAGCAGGGCGGCAAGGCCATGAGCTTTACCGGCTACCAGGCCGGGATTTCAACCGACTCCGAGCATGGCAGCGCAAGAATTTGGAAGATTGACCCAACCAGAATCCGTGAGGCACTTGATGAGGGCCACATTGTCGTGGTGGCCGGATTTCAGGGCTTTAGCTTTGAAAATGGTGACACCACCACCCTAGGTAGGGGAGGAAGCGACACCACAGCTGTCGCGCTCGCTGCCGCCCTAAAGGCGGATGTCTGCGAAATCTACTCCGACGTCGACGGGGTCTACACCGCAGATCCGAGAATCGTTCCTAGGGCCCACAAGCTAGCCCAGATCGACCTCGACTCAATGCTCGAGCTGTCCTCCTCTGGGGCAAAGATTTTGTACATCAGAGCCGTGGAGTTTGCTCGTAGGCACCGAGTTCCGCTGCGGGTCAGATCAACTTTTAGTGCCGACCCCGGCACCCTCGTATACAGCAGTAAGGATGGAGAAGAAATGGAAGAGCCAGTAGTCTCCGGCGTTGCAACCGACAACACCCAGTCAAAGATCACCGTCATCGGTCTGCCTGACAGGCCAGGTAAGGCGGCTGAGGTCTTCCAGGTAGTTGCCGAGGCAGGCGCCAACATCGACATGATCGTTCAGAACGTGTCCACCACCGAGAATCACCTGAGCGACATCTCCTTCACCCTTCCCCACAGCGATCGTCACAAGGTTGTCGAGGCCTTGAAGGCCAAGCAGGCCGAGGTTGGTTTTGAGTCAATCAGCTACGACGATGAGATTGGAAAGCTGTCAATTGTCGGTGCGGGTATGAAGACCTCCTCTGGTGTTTCGGCGAAGCTCTTCGGATCCTTGGCCAAGGCTGGCATCAACATTGAGATGATCTCGACCTCCGAGATCAGGATTTCGGTTGTAACCAGAGCGGATCAGCTCAAGGAGGCAACTCGCATTGTCCACACCGCCTTTGAGCTAGATGCTGCAGAGACTGCAGTCATCTATGCAGGTTCGGGTAGGTAGGGAAAATGGCTGGACCGAATCTTGCTCTTGTTGGCGCAACCGGTGCCGTCGGCACAGTCATGGTGGACATCATCAACAGCCGCGAAAACATTTGGGGCGAAATAAGACTTATTGCCTCTGCCCGCTCTGCTGGGAAGCAGATTGAGATTCACGGTGAGATGGTCACCGTTGTCGAGCTCTCAGAAGAGGCATTCAAGGGCATCGACATCGCGCTTTTTGACGTTCCGGACGAGGTCTCCGCTGAGTGGGGCCCAATCGCGGCCGCTCAGGGTGTTGTTGTCGTTGATAACTCGGCTGCATTTCGCATGAACCCTGAGGTGCCACTTGTGGTGCCTGAGGTGAACCCAGAGATGGCAAAGAGCCGGCCCCTGGGCATTATTGCGAACCCCAACTGCACGACGCTGACCATGATGGCCGCTCTTGGCGCCCTCCATCGCAAGTGGCAGCTAACCGAGCTAGTTTTGGCTAGCTATCAGGCAGTATCTGGAGCTGGCGCAGCTGGAATCGACCAGCTGACAGCCGAGACCGCAGCCGTGGCGAAGAATCCCGAGGCGGGCTTGAGTTCCGACAGTGTCTCAAAGACCCTTGAGGGCGAGGGGCTCGCTCAGTCGTCATCGATCTGGCCAGTCCCAATCGCGCTGAACGTGATTCCGCTTGCTGGTTCGGTGAAGGACGGCGGCCACTCCTCGGAGGAGCTGAAGGTCCGCAATGAGTCCAGAAAGATTCTTGGTATCAAGGACCTCAAGGTTTCCGCAACCTGTGTGAGGGTGCCGGTTCAGGTGAGTCACTCACTTGCCGTTCACGCCAAGTTCGCCAGCGACATTAGTGTCGCAGATGCGAGAGCAGAGCTCGAGCAGCAGCCGACAGTGGTAGTCATGGATGACCCTGAAAACAATGTTTTCCCCACTCCTTCGTTTGTTGCAGGTCAGGACCCAACCTTTGTTGGCCGTCTGCGTCAGTCAATGGACTTCCCAAATACTCTCGAGCTATTTGTGGTGGGGGACAACCTGCGCAAGGGTGCTGCCCTCAATACCTATGAGATCGCTGAGCTGGTTGCTCAGGAGCTTGCCTAGCTAACAGTCAAAAGCGTTGCACTCGGGGGGCAGAAGACCCTAATCGGCGAGTAGATGCTTGCCCCAATCCCACCTGAGACGTGGAGGTAGGCGTTTTGGGAACCCAGCGACCAAGCTGAGATTCCCTGGGCAAACGCTCTTGGTAGATCACAGTTGGTGATGATCGCCTGAGATCCCGGAAGGCAGACCTGCCCGCCATGGGTGTGGCCCGCAAACATAAGCCCAGTCCCTATCCCAAGGAAACCGTCGATCACCCTGCGGTATGGAGCGTGAGCAACTCCAATTGCAAAGCCAGCGGCCTTTTCCAGTGCTGATAAGTCGTCAAGGTTTTCGTGAGGGTCATCCACTCCTACAAAATCGAACTTGTTACCTGCGACATTTAGTGAGCCTGATGCATTGTTGAGGTTTAGCCAACCAGCACCCTCGAATTCGCTCACCATCCTTGACGTGTCAAGATCATTGCGGTCGGTAGTGACCTTTGAGGGACCTGTTAGGTAGCTAAGGGGATTCTTTGGTCTTGGTGATCGGTAGTCGTTGCTGCCATTTACGAATACGCCGGGAAACTCAAGAAGGGGCTCAATTGCAATCAGCAGCGGGCTTACAGAGTCCTTGTGACCAAGGTTGTCACCGGTATTCACAACAACATCTGGTTTCAGCTCTGCAAGCTCCTTGAGGAAGCCGGCTTTCTTGTTCTGCCCGGGAGCAAAGTGGATGTCGGAGATGTGCAGAAACCGTGTTGGCTTCACCCCAAGCCCCGTGATCTCAAGCTCAAATAGCTTGAAGGGTCCCGCGTTTGTCGCTAGCGACATCTGTTGGGCAGCACAATCACGGCGGAGGCTTCAATTACTGCCTCTCCCGCTGCCGGGATGGTTGAGTGGACGAGCTCGTTTTCCAAGGTGGGTTCACACTCGTCAAGCAAGAAGCCCTGTGAGGGCTGGGGGAAGCTTGGGAACAAGCCCGCGCCCTCCAAAGCGGCAAAGGCCTCGGCCAAGGTGAATCCGGTTACATCTGGGACCACCAGCTGACCACCGCCTGAGATGTAGACCTTGATTAGAGACCCTCGCGGGACCGAGTTACCAAATTCGGGTTCAGAGTAGGCAATCATGCCAACCGGCAGCGGCGAAGCTACCTCTTCCTCAACTATTTGAATGTTCAAATCAGAGGAGATCATTTGGACCTTGGCCGTCTCTGGGTCGAAGCCTTGGACGTTGGGAACCAGGACCATGTTTGGCTCAACGTATCTAGGCTCTGCCTTGGCAAAGTCCTGACCCTCGTAGTGCTTGTTGACCTCGGTCATGACCTGACGCCAGACGGCGTGGCGAATGGTTGAAACTGCGCGACCATTGACGCTCTTGCCCTTTTGCGGTGTGAGGCCAACTACGTTGCCAACCCAGGTTGCGGTTGCCACCTCCGAAGAGAATCCGGTCATCCAGGTGTGGAGCTGCTGGTCAGTTGTTCCGGTCTTGCCAGCCAACGGAGTTCCGTCATTTGGATTCGCGGCAGCACCGGTTCCATAGGCGACCACGCCCTTCATGGCGTGAACCATGGCGTTGGCAATCTCCGGTGCCACGGCCTGGGAGCAGAGGCTCTCGGGCACCGTCAGCTCCTCGGCAGTCTTGCGGATTACTACCCTGTCGATAGCTACCGGCGAGCAGTAGACACCGCCGTTCGCAATACCCGCATAGGCAGCTGCCATGGTGAGCGGAGCAATCTCGTTCGTTCCAAGAATCGAGGAAGGCACGAACAGTAGCTCTTCACCGTCTGCACGGTGGACACCGAAGTCCTCAGCAACATCCCTGATGCCGCACAGGTCGAGCTGAGACGCCATGGCTGCGAAAGCGGTGTTCTGGGAGGTGATTACCGCCTGTTGCACACTGATATCGTCGATGGTGTTTTCCTGGTCGGTACCAGAGTTCTTAACCTCCCAGAGGCCAACCACACCACCGCAGGTTGCCTGGAAGTCCTCGGCAACGTTCCAAATCTTTACCTCGTCAGGCTCACCGTCTAGGTCAATGTCCTCGCCCGTGTAAACGCGACCGTCAACGTGGTCACCGAGGCTGTAGCCCTTCTCCAACCACTCGGCGAGGGTGAATACCTTGTACGTAGATCCAGGCTGGAAGCCCGAGGAGCCTCCGTAGTCGCGGTCGGTGTTGTAGTTCACAGAGGTTGACCCGGGCGGAGGGTTCTCGCTCTGGTCAAAAGTTCGATTTTGAGCCATTGCGACAATGCGTCCCGTGCCCGTCTCAATTGAAACCGATGCGGTTCCAAAGCCCCACTCGTTGTCTGGAGGAAGGTTGGTCATCACGGCATCCCATGCAACCTCTTGGATGTCGAGGTCCAAGGTGGTGTAGATCTCCATGCCGCCTCGCCTCAGGAGCATCTCTCGCTCTTCTGAGGTGACACCAAATTCTGGTGAGTTTCTGATGGTCCAAACGGTGAAGTCGCAGAAGAACGCGGTGGTCTGGTTTACCTCACAGCCGGACTGCACAGGGGTAATGCGAGTCTGGATTGGAGAGGCTTTATAGGTGTCAGCTTGCTCCTGAGTCAGGTAACCCTCGTCCGCCATCCGCTGCAGCACGTAGTTACGCCTTCCAAGACCACGGTCTAGGTTGTCTGCCTCGTCTGGCTTGTAGTCGTTGGGGCTCTTGAGCATGCCGGCAAGGTAGGCAGCCTGTGGGATGTTGAGCCTGCTGGCCGGGATTCCGAAGTAGTACTGGCTCGCAGTCTCAACTCCGTTGATTTGGTTGCCTAGGAACACGAGGTTTAGATACCCGGCGAGGATGTCCTTTTTCGAGACCTCTTTTTCGAGCGCAATTGCCAGCCTGATCTCTCGGAGCTTTCTATCGACTGTCACCTCAGTGGCATCGCGGATCGCATCCTCATCACCGGAGAGATTTGCCGCCTCCACCAAAGACTGGCGCACATACTGCATGGTGATCGTGGAAGCACCCGGGCCCTCTCCAAAGGTGGCGAGGTTTGTCAGGGTTGCCCTTATAAGCGAGATGATGTCCATGCCGCCGTGCTCATAGAATCTGGGGTCCTCAACCGCTACAACGGCATGAATGAGATTTGGCGACATTTCTTCGAACGGAACCTCAACTCGGTTCTCGTGATAGAAGGTGGCAATTAGTTCTGGCTTGTCATCGCGAAGTGCATAGACATTTGAGGCCTGAGAGGCATTAATCGGCCTTACATAAACCGGTAGCCCCTCGAACATGGCGACTCCGGTTGAGGCTGCGACTCCAGCTACGGCAACTGCGGGAGCCAAAAGAGCCACGGCCAAAAGGCCCGCAACCGCGCTAAGCACACCAAATTTGAATAGGTTTCCTAGCGCCGAGAGAACTGACTTACCCGACATAGACTCTAGGTTACCTCTCGATACCTGAAACGGAGCTGTGAAATGACCAAGTGGGAGTATGTAACAACCCCTCTTTTGCTGCACAAAGAGACTGAGATTCTCAACACCTGGGGCAGCAAGGGCTGGGAGCTTGTGCAGGTGATCACCGGGCCTCAGGGAGGCCTAATCGCATTCTTTAAGCGAGCCGCAGAGTGAGCGTCGAAGACCGCCTAGCAGAGCTTGGTTTAGTGCTTCCCGAGGTTGCAACGCCAGCTGGTGCATACGTGCCTGCGGTCATTAGTGGCAATCTCGTTTTTACCGCCGGCCAGATCCCACTGGTCGACGGCAAGCTCATGGCGGAGGGTCGACTTGGTGCTGAGATCAGCGCAGAGGCGGGCAAGGAGATTGCCCAGCGCTGTGCTCTAAACGCAATCGCTGCCGTAAAGAGCGTGCTCGGGGATCTGGAGCGAGTCAAGAAGGTGGTCAAGGTGGTTGGCTTTGTTGCCTCTACTCCCGACTTCACAGCTCAGCCCGGTGTTGTAAATGGCGCTAGTGAGCTTTTGCAGGCGGCCTTCGGAGACAGGGGCATTCACGCCCGCAGTGCCGTTGGAGTTGCAGTGCTTCCGCTCAACAGCCCCGTTGAGGTAGAGCTAATCGTTGAGTTCGAGTAACTAGATCCGCTTCGACATCCAGATCGAGCTCTCGATCTCAAAACCTAGGCGGTCGTAAAGCTCCCTTGACTCTGGGTTATTTTGCTCGGTCTCGAGGAAAATTACCTTTACATCTTTGGAGCTAGCTCTCGACTGAGCCTCCGTCATCAGCAGAGTCCCAACACCCTGGTTCCTATAGGCAGGGGACACATACATCTCGTCTATCAGTGCCTCGGCGCCACCAGACTCGATGCCCCAACCCCAGGTAATCACGAGGTAGCCGGCCAGCTCTTCACCCTGCTCTGCAACCAGCAGGTCTCCAAGCTGCTCATTGTCAATCAGTGGCACCAAGGCCTCCAGCAGATGTTCGTCGCTGAGCGGGGTTTGAACCTCTTGGCAGTATCCGCGCATGAGCTCAAGCACCGCTTCCTGGTCGGTAGCTATTGCTCTGCGCACCGAGGCCATTAGTCGCTAGCCCCCGAACTTATTCGCGAGGAAATGGTGTCCATGACGGTGGTGTCGGCAAGTGTCGTTACATCCCCTACGGGCCTGTCCTCTGCAACGTCCCTGAGGAGCCGCCGCATGATCTTGCCCGAGCGAGTCTTGGGGAGCTCCGCCACGACAAAGATCGTTCTTGGCTTGGCGATCGGCCCAATTTCTTTAGCAACGTGATCACGCAGAGTCTTCGAAATGCTTGTCTCATCGTCCTTAGGCGCTTCTCCGCTTCTGAGGATGACAAACGCTACTACCGCTTGACCGGTGGTCTCATCCTTAGCTCCAACCACTGCTGCTTCGGCAACATAGGGGTGAGACACGAGAGCTGACTCGATCTCAGTGGTGGAGAGTCGGTGTCCGGAGACGTTCATGACATCGTCCACTCGGCCCAGTAGCCAGAGGTCTCCATCGTCGTCGAGCTTTGCACCATCTCCGGCAAAGTAGCGGCCTTCAAATCGAGACCAGTACGTCTCCTTGAATCTCTCTGGATCTCCCCAGATGCCACGGAGCATGGATGGCCATGGCTCCGTAATTGTCAGTAGGCCGCCGTGGCCATTGCCGACAGCGACGCCCTCGTCATCGACTACCTCCATAGCGATACCGGGGAGGGGCAACATCGCACTTCCCGGCTTGGCTTCGGTAACTCCCGGAAGGGGAGAGATCATGATTGCGCCCGTTTCTGTCTGCCACCAGGTGTCCACAATCGGAGTCTTGCCTGAGCCAACGACCTCTCGGTACCACATCCAGGCCTCGGGGTTGATTGGTTCACCGACGCTGCCGAGCAATCTCAGTGAGCTTAGGTCGTGCTTCTTGACCAGCTCCGAGCCGAGCTTCATAAAGGAACGAATGGCCGTGGGAGCGGTGTAGAAGATGTTGACCTTGTACTTCTCAATAATCTGCCACCATCTTCCCCAGTCGGGGGTGTCAGGTGTGCCCTCGTAAATCACCTGAGTAGAACCATTTGCCATAGGTCCGTAGGCAACGTAGGAATGGCCAGTGATCCAGCCGATGTCTGCCGTGCACCAATAGACGTCTTTGTCTTCGTGAATATCAAAAACGTTCTTGTGCGTATAGGAGGCCTGAGTCAGGTAGCCACCGGTGGTGTGCAGAATGCCCTTGGGTTTCCCCGTGGTTCCTGAGGTGTAGAGGATGAAGAGTGGGTGCTCTGCGTTGAACCCTTGAGCCTCATGCTCCGAATCCGCGGCTGCAAGCTGCTCGTGCCACCAGAGATCGCAGTTGTCATCCCAGCTGACATCATTGCCACACCGCTTTACCACCAAGACGTTTTCGACGCTTGGGCACTTCTCCCCACTCAGCGCCTCGTCCACCGCTGGCTTTAGTGCGCTGGCTTTCCCCTTGCGATAACCACCGTCTGCGGTGATTACGAGCTTCGCTCCGGCATCTTGAATTCTTGCTGCCAGGGAGTCTGCAGAGAAACCGCCAAAAACAACTGAGTGAACTGCACCGATACGAACCACGGCCTGCATCGCAACTAAAGCTTCAGGAATCAGTGGCATGTAAATTGCCACCCTGTCGCCTGACTTGATGCCCAAATCAGTTAGGACATTTGCTGCTCTCTTCACTTCGGAGAGTAGCTCTGAGTAGGTGAAAGTAGAAGTGTCTCCAGGCTCGCCTTCGAAGTGGATGGCGACCCGGTCTCCGTTACCGGCGAGGACGTGTCTATCTAGGCAGTTGTAGCTGACATTCAGCTCACCATCCTCAAACCACTTGGCAAAGGGCGACTGAGACCAGTCGAGTGTCTTAGTAAAAGGCTTGTGCCAGTGCAGGTTCTGTGCCTGCTTGGCCCAGAATCCGAGGCGGTCGCTTTGAGCTGCTTCGTAGAGCTCCTTGCCTGCAATTGCTTGGCTGGCGAATTCATCGCTTGGTGGAAACCTTCGGCTTTCGCTGAGCAGGTTCGCAATTTCGTTTTCAACTGACATCTTTGTCCTCCAGAGTTGCTATTTCATCATGCCAGAGAACTTCAGGGGGCGTCGCGGGCTGTGAGAAAGCTTTCAAAAAGTCCCCCAGATGGGGAACAAAAATCCCTCTCTTCCTCTTAGACTCTTGTGTACTGACCTCGGTCAGTTTGTGTCGGGGGCATCCCCCCATAGCTCTCGGCACCTGGCGGCAGCTTTTCCCCCAAAGCTGCCGCCCCTTTCTTTTCCACAGCTTTTTCTCCGGCCAACAATCCCCTTCCTGACGGATGCAGGATTTGGCCATGAAATTGCCGGGCAAGCTCAAAGAACTGGTTGAGGAACCGGGCGTTCGCGATGTAGTTATTTCCGGCGAACACTGCGGGGTTGACCGAGGGTTTGGCATCTTCGAGATTGAAAACCCTTTTACTCCAGAGGAGCTTGAGGGCGAGCTAAGGCAGTTGGCTTTTGAGACAGGGGTTAGGTGTGACATTGCTAATCCCGCCGCGGACATTGCCTTGGGTCGCTATCGCATTCATGCTGTGCTGCCCTATGGAATCTCGACCACGCCTCACCTCAGCCTGAGGGTGCATCCGGATAAGCCTCTCAGACTAGGTGACCTTCAAGAGTCGGGTCTGAGCGAGCGCTCCGTTGACTGGCTCCGTGCCGCGCTCGAGGAGAGGAAAACCATAGTTTTCTCCGGTGCTACCGGATCTGGAAAGACAACCCTTCTGCGGGCGCTGCTCTTGGAATCAACAGACCGGATTATCTCAATAGAGCAAACTGCAGAGCTTAGGTTGCCACCACCTGCAGTTCAGCTTTTTTCTCGAGAGGCAAATCAGGAGGGCGTTGGTTCAGTTTCTCTGAGCGAGCTTGTAACTCATAGCCTTCGGATGCGCCCAGACCGCCTGGTAATTGGTGAGGTCAGATCCACAGAGTTTGGAGCGCTACTGCAGGCCATTTCAAATGGCCACCCGGGTTCCATGACAACCCTCCATGCCACCTCTTTGTCTCGCGTCGCAGACAGGCTTTTGATTCTTGGACAGCTTTCAGGACTTAGCGCAGAGCTGACATCCATGCTCGTTACAAATTCAATTGATTACATCGTGCAGCTTTCGAGGGGGAGCATTGAGTTTCAAATTGGTGTTCCAAGGCTTGCCAGTTCCGGCCTAGAAATAGCGAGGCTGCCATGAGTGCCCAGCGTCTTGAGAGCCTGCTTGTGAGCGGAGTTCCTTTAAAGCTCGCCCTTGAGCACTCAGAAACTTCAGCTCTCAGCCCTCTGGCTATCGAGGCGATCAGGCTAGGTGCACCACTGAATCGGGTTCTAAAACAGCTCGGTGAAATAGAAATTGAACTCGGCAGAGCAGAGGGAGAGCTGAGTCAGGCGCTTGCGGTGCCGAAGGCAACCAGGGCGCTCCTGATGTGGTTACCGGCCTTCGCACTGGTTTTTTCGCAGCTTATTGGACTGAGCTCCCTCTCGGCGCTACTCAATCCGATCTCACTTGTCTCGATCGCGCTCGGCACCGTCTTGATCCTCATTGGCCGGAGGCTTACAAACTCAATGCTCATTGAGCCAAAGATCGACTCTGGCGTAATCGGCGCATTGCAGCTTTTTGGTGTCGCAATTGCCTCGGGTCTTGGCCTCAGCCAGATTCTCAGGCGCTACCCGCACCTCAGCTCAGAGCCCAAGGTCAATGAACTGGTAATGATTTCAAAGAAGACTGGCTGCTCACTTATGAACCTGGTTCAGTCTTCAATCCAGCAGGAGATTCAAAAATCCAGCGCGGCTTTGGTTACCGAGCTCAGGGAGCTCTCGGTCAGACTGCTGATTCCTCTTGGGCTAACAACCTTGCCTGCATTTCTACTTTTCACAATCCCGCCGATATTCATCGGCATAACCAACAAATAAAAGGAGAGAAAAAATGACACTGATTCATTCAGATCGCGGAGCAATCACAGCTGAGTACGCAATCGCAACTTTGGCAGGGGTGGCATTTGCCGGACTGATGCTGCTTGTGATGCGCAGCGAGGAAGTTCGCTCGCTGCTATTCGGACTCGTTGCGAGGGCACTGGGCGTTGGATAACGAGAAAGGTGCAGTCACCGCCGAGTTCATGCTGCTAATGCCAGCTGCGATTCTGGCGGTGACGCTCCTTCTGGGCTTTTTCAACCTCGCCCTTGAGCGAGTCAAATTTGAATTTGAAGCCTTTCAGTTTGCGCGTAGCTATTTCTATGGACTTGAGCCCACTGGCTTCGAGTTCGAAGAGAGTAGCCAAGGAGACCTCAGCTGCGTCGAGGTGGCCTCCGGGCTGCCGCTGCAATTTAGGAGCGAGTGGTGTCTTTTTCCAATCGGCACCTAGATTCAGGCTCCGTTGGGCTGGTTCTCGCCGGGATCATCGCAGCTGTTTCGCTTTTTGTTTCGGGCATCTCATTGGCCCATTCCTGGTTACACCTAGAGGTCAGGACACAGTTGGTTGCTGACCTTGCCGCCTTGGCAGCAGCCGACGCCATGACTGGCATCATCGCTGGGGTTCCATGTGAAAACGCAAGAGAAATTGCTCTTGGTAATGGCGCAAGTTTGGAATCTTGTCGTATTGTCAGTCAAGTTGTCAGCGTTAGGGTTGGCAAAGAGCACCTCGTGTTTGAGGTAGTTGCCAGCGCGGATGCGAGGGCAATGGGTTCTATGTAGGAGAGAGCTTGGCAAAGAAACTGGTGATCGTTGAGTCACCCGCTAAGGCGAAGACAATCTCCAAATATCTCGGGGATGACTATGAGGTTCTCGCCTCAGTTGGCCACATCAGAGACCTAGCGGAGCCGAAAGAGATTGCGGCTGAGAAAAAGAAAGAGCGTCCATCGCTCGCCAAGTTCTCAATCGACGTCGACAACGACTTTGAGCCCTACTACTCAATCTCTCCTGGTAAGTCCAAGACGGTGTCGGAGCTCAAGAGCGCTCTCAAGAGTTGCGATGAGCTCTACCTCGCAACCGATGAGGACCGCGAGGGTGAGGCAATTGCCTGGCACCTGCTCGAGGTGCTAAAGCCAAAGGTCCCGGTTCGCAGGATGGTCTTTAACGAGATCACCAAGGATGCCATCCAAGAGGCAAGCAAGAACACCAGAGAGATAAATGACAATCTGGTGGAGGCACAGGAAACAAGGCGCGTGGTCGATCGACTTGTTGGCTATGAGATTTCCCCAGTTCTTTGGCGGAAGATAAATCGGGGACTTTCAGCTGGCCGCGTCCAATCCCCAGCGATGCGCATGATTGTGGAGCGCGAGCGGGAACGCATGGCTTTCGTTTCTGCTGGCTATAGCTCCGTTACCGCAACCTTGGAAGAGTCCTCAATCAGTTTCGAGGCAAAGCTCCTCAGCATTGATGGCAAGCGGCTTGCCGGCTCAAAGAGCTTCAGCGAGGAGGGTGTTCTCACAGCAGATGTTTTGGTGCTGGATCCAGAGGCCGCAGAGGCGCTGGCAGCAAGCCTGCAGGGATCACAGCTCAAGGTCACGAGCATTGAGGCCAAACCCTCGACTCGCAAGCCTTACGCACCTTTCACTACCTCAACTTTGCAGCAGGAGGCATCAAAAAAGCTCTCCCTGAGCGCGAAGCAGACGATGGACCTGGCCCAGCAGCTCTATCAAGAGGGTCACATTACTTATATGAGGACCGACTCTCCGTCGCTTTCTCAGCAGGCAATCACAGCCGCAAGATCTCAGGCTGCCCAGCTATACGGCCAAGAGATGGTCGCAGATTCTCCGCGGGTGTATGGGGCAAAGAGTAAGAATGCTCAAGAGGCTCACGAAGCCATTCGGCCCTCGGGAGACTCGTTCAAAGAACCTAAAGAGCTCTCTGGCTCGCTTGGCGCAAAGGCCCTTGCCCTCTATGAGCTGATCTGGAGACGAACGCTTGCCTCTCAGATGGCGGATGCCAAGCTATCGACCACCACCGCAAAGTTCTCTTGCTCCGCGGACGGCAAGCAGCTTGAGTTCAGCGCAAGCGGAACTGTTGTTAGCTTCAAGGGCTTCATGGCCGTTTATGAGGTGGCTAAGGAGGACGGCGACGAAGAGCAAGCGAAACTCCCAACCCTTACTGAGGGTCAGGATGTTCCGACTCAGGAGGTCGTTGCCAAGTCACACCAGACTCAGCCGCCGGCTCGTTACACCGAGGCCTCGCTAGTAAAGGCGCTTGAGGAGAAGGGAATCGGCAGGCCTTCCACTTATGCCGCAATCATCTCCACAATCATTGCCAAGGGTTATGTAGTCAAGCAGGGCTCTGCGCTGGTGCCAGAGTGGATTGCCTTTACGGTCACGAGGTTCCTTGAGCAGAACTTTGACCACCTGGTGGACTACGAGTTCACCGCAAAGATGGAGGGAGACCTCGACAAGATTGCCCTTGGGGAGCTCGAACGCTCGAGTTGGCTAAAGAGTTTCTATTTCGGCGACGATGGCCTGAAAGCCACGGTCGAGAGCCTCGGTGATAGCGACCCAAGAAGCATCAACAGCTTCGACATCGGTGGTGGCATAACACTACGCACCGGAAAATACGGCCCCTACCTAGAACTCATGGAAGACGACGAGCGAAGAATCGTCAACATCCCCGAGGGCCTGACCCCCGACCAGCTAACCCATGAAAAGGCGGTCGAGCTTGCATCCGCACCCCCTGTCGAGAACCGGGTATTGGGTAAAGATCCAGAGAGTGGCCTGGACATCATCGTGAAGGACGGCCGTTACGGCCCCTATGTGACTCTGGTTGATGAGGGAAATCCAAAGCCAAAGACAGCTTCGCTTTTCAAGTCAATGTCTCCAGCTGAGGTGAGCTACGAAGAGGCAGTTCAGTTGCTCTCACTCCCAAGAGAGATCGGCCTGGACCCCGAGAGTGGAAACATGATCACTGCTCAGAACGGAAAGTATGGCCCGTACCTAAAGAAGGGCTCGGACTCCAGATCACTTGCCAGCGAGGAGCAGATCTTCTCCCTGACGCTAGAGGAGGCAATCGAGATCTATAAGCAGCCGAAGTATGGCGGCCGCAGGACAGCGGCAACTCCGCTCAAGGAGTTCGGGGAGGATCCAGCCTCGAAGCTCAATGTTGTTGCAAAGACCGGTCAGTTTGGAGACTACGTGACTGACGGCGTTATCAACGCGACCATCCCTAAGGATGAGCCTTTGGACGAGCTTGCTCCTGACCGTGCCTTTGAGCTTTTGGCAATTCGTCGTGAGAAGCTAGGGGTTGAGCCGGGAGAGGCTCCCAAGACCAGCAAGAGGAAAAAGCGCTGAGATGTTCATCACCTTCGAGGGCATAGACGGGGTAGGCAAGTCAACTCAGCTCGACATGCTCGAGAAGCACCTCGTCGAAAGCGGCAGAGAGGTCGTTAGGACCTTGGAGCCAGGTGGCACCGAGCTGGGTCAAGAAATAAGGCACCTTCTGCTTCACCGCAAAGGAGACGTTGCTCCAAGATCAGAGGCGCTGTTGTATGCCGCGGATCGCGCTCATCATGTGGAGACCAAGATCAAGCCGGCGCTCGCAAGCGGCAAAGTTGTCCTATCCGACCGCTACTTTGATTCCTCGGTCGCCTATCAAGGCGCAGCAAGGGAGTTGGACGTGAATGAGGTCAGGGAGATTTCCCTATGGGCTATTGATCGGCTCTTGCCCGACCTCACAGTCCTGCTTGATCTAGATGCCTCAGCGGCAATTGAGCGCCGCGGCAACAAGGGCACCGAGCCCGACAGGCTCGAAAGAGAGCAGGTTGAGTTTTTTGAGCGGGCGAGAGAGGAATACCTGAGAATGGCAGAAGAGCCAAGGTTCCTGGTTATTGATGCAACCCTTTCGCCTGAGGAAATACACGCTCAGATTCTCCAGCGAGTAGCGAAGCTCAGTTAGATGGCTGGGGTCTGGGATGAGCTGCTTGGCCAACCGGAGGCCATCGAGCAGCTGAGTCGGGTTGTAGCAGGCAAAGATGAAGGCTTCCAGCACAGCTGGCTGTTTACCGGACCCGCCGGGAGCGGCAGGTCGACAATTGCAAAGGCTTTTTCTGCGAGCCTGCAGTGCGAAAAAGACGGTTGTGGGAGCTGCCAGCAATGCTCTCTGGTGCTCGCGGGAGCGCATCCAGACGTCAGGATTTTGGCAACTGACAAGGTCATCATTTCAATTGACGAGGTCCGAGAACTGGTTCAGTTTGCGGCTATGGCGTCGACGGTGGGCGAGTATCGAATTGTCGTGATTGAGGATGCGGATCGCATGAGCGAGAGAACCTCAAACGTTTTGCTAAAGGCCTTAGAGGAGCCCCAGGAGAAGACCATCTGGATGCTCTGTGCTCCGTCGGCAGCTGACCTCTTGCCAACCATAAGGTCGCGAACTAGAAACGTGAGCCTCAGGCTCCCAAGCAACCAAGAGGTTGCTCAGCTTCTTATGCAGCGCGATGGTGTCAGTGAAGATTTGGCAATCAAGAGTGCTCGACAGGCTCAGCAGCATGTTGGCATGGCACGCAGGCTCGCACTTAGCCAGGATGCAAGGGCAAGGCGCCAGGAGACCATGCGGGAACTTGCCTCAATCACCAACCTCAGTGGAGCAATGGCGGCTGCAGAACATCTGCTAAATGTTGCCAAGCGAGACGCTGAGGCCGTCTCACTCGAGCGAGATGGACAGGAGAAAGAAAAGCTTCTTTCAGCCTTTGGATTATCACCGGAGGACAAGGTGCCGCCTGCTATCAGGAGCCAAATAAAAGAGCTGGAAGACAATCAAAAGCGCAGGAACACCCGGGCCCTGCGAGATGGCATAGATCGAGTCTTCACTGACGCGGAGTCTTTCATTAGAGACGTCCTAAGCATTCAACTGGGCACCTATTCGGATCTGATAAACCAGGATCTGCTTGAGGTATTGAACCAGCGAGCACTGCTGACCAGCGCCAACCAGAGTGTCGAGATTCTCGATGCAATCAAACAGGCAAGAGTTCGGCTCGAGTCAAACGTCAGGGACCTGCTAGTTCTAGAGGCCCTCTGCACAACTCTCATCTTGAGGAGACAAGTTGCGGCTTAGAGCTCTCCTACTTCTTCCACTTCTTTTTCTAACAGCCTGCACGGCCCCCGAGCCGGTTGCCGAGTTGGAGCCTGGTCAGGAGCCTCAGGAACAAGCGCTCAGTTGGGAAGAGTGCAACGAGGTCTTTGAGTGTGCATACATCGCCGCACCACTTGATTGGACCTCAGAAAACGACGAGACCATCTCGCTAAGTCTGATGCGCTATCAGGGGACAGGTGACAGAGAGCCGATTCTGATAAACCCCGGAGGGCCAGGATCATCGGCGAGTAACTGGATGCGCGACGGCTACGAGAACATCGGCTCCAGTTGGTTCAGGGAAAACTTTCAGGTAATTGCCTTTGACCCCAGGGGTGTTGGGAGGTCGACTCCCATTAGGTGTTCAGACGAAGATCTGAAGGACCAGCTGCTTTATTCAAATAGCGGATTTGAATACGGGTCTGATGAGGACATTGCCTTTTCAGAGAACTTGATGCTCGCATTTGCCCAGAGCTGCCAAGAAACAGGGCCCTCAACCTCCTACTTCAACACCCAGCAGACTGCTCGTGACATGGAGCTAATTCGTGAACTGTTGGGAATGGAGGAGCTCAACTACCTGGGCTTCAGCTATGGCACCGAGCTTGGGGCAACCTATGCGGCATTGTTTCCAGACAGGGTGGGGAAGTTTGTTCTAGATGGTGCAGTCGACCCAACCATGGATTCATCAACAAAACTTCTTGGGCAGATTCAAGGTTTTGATGCCGCGCTTCGTGCATATCTGACAGCTTGTCTGGATACCCCTCTGTATTGCCCATTTGAGGGAGATGTTGATTCGGCAATGTCCAGAATCGCAGGATTCTTGCAAGCAAGGGAGGTTAGACCACTTGAAACGACGATCGATAGAGAGCTGGGTATTTCTGCCGCACTCTCGGGCATGATCGTCACCCTCTATTCGCAAGACTCTTGGATATACCTATCCCAAGCCTTTGATGAGGCCTTCAACGGCGATGGCACCTTCTTTGTCTACTTGGCTGACTTCTATAACGACCGTGATCCGGACGGCGGCTACATCTCAAATATCAACGAGGCCAACTACGCCATCAACTGTGCCGACGACGCGGTGACAGAGGAAGGCCCAGACCTTGACGAGGAGATACGCAGTGCCAGTGTGGTTTTTGGTCGCTACTTCTCAGGGCCTGACATTTCCTGCCTTGGTTGGCCAGAGGGCATTGGCATGGAAGAGCTGGACTTTTCAGTTCCACTAGCGAATGGGCCCATTGTGATTGGCACCACCGGAGACCCTGCAACTCCATATCACCAGGCTGTATCACTTGCAGAGATCTTGGATGGAGCCAAGCTCCTTACCCTTGAGGGTGAAGGCCACACGGCCTACGGAGACAACACTTGCATCAACTCACTGGTCGATGCCTACCTCGAGGGTCAAGACCTTGGAGATGGAAACCTCACCTGTTTCTAGAGATACAGGGCGGCGAGTATTGCCGCGAAGATTGCAACAAAAATCGCAGGCGTTACATACTTCACAACCTCGAACCATGGCCTGAAGCTAATTACCCGTCTCCTTAGCGCAGACTCTCCAGGTAATCCCTTGAGGTCGTCAATAACAGCCTGAGCCTGACTGGCTGCCGAGTACTCGGCCAGTGCGCCAAGGATTCCAGAGGCCAAGAGAATCAGGGCGAATGCGTGGACGGTCGAGCCGCCGTTTTCTGCAATTGCTGGCGTCGCGATTGCGGCAAAGGCCAACAGGCCAGTTGGAGCAACCTGCGCCAAGACCACATGAAGCCTGTTTGTTTGGAACTCTCGGATTAGTTCTGCCTCAGTCATGGTTGCTCCTTCTTGGTCCTTGATTACTAGGTTAGGCAACATTGGCTTCCAACGCACTTCAACAGCGCTTAGCGCGTAGGTTCGTGAAGCTGCTATCCGGATCTACCGATGGAAAACCACCTTGGCTATCAGCTGTTGCCGATGGTGATGAGGGGGGCTTCTTTCTGCCGGGCGATGCTCCCTGGGTTGTTCACAGAGACTTTGCCACCCTGGTTGGTGGGGTTAGGGCACTTCTTTTGCAGGCATTGCATCCAGGAGCACTTGGGGGAGTGGCGCAGCACTCGAGGTATGAGGAAGATCCCTTGGGCAGGCTTTCGGGCACCATTCGCTGGCTAACCGTGACCACCTTCGGTTCCATGACCGCAATCAAGAATGAGGCAGCCAGGGTCAACAGAATGCACGACCGCGTGGCCGGTGAATACAAGAAGAATTCCGGGGAGAAGACTGCCTACAAGGCAGCCGATAAGGATCTGCTGCTTTGGGTTCACATCGCTTTTATGGACTCATTTCTTAGAACCCACCAGAACTACTCAAAGGCACCAATACCAGGAGGAGCCGATGCTTATGTCTCCCAATGGTCAAGGTCTGTAGGTCCACTGGGGCTCGATGACTGCCCAATGACAGAGGCAGAGCTCGAGCAGGTCCTAGATAGCTATCGCCCGCAGCTTCGAGCGGACGATGACGCAAAAGCTGTAATCAGCTGGATCAGAAAAGCGCCGCTTCCAACTGCCGCCAAGCCGATCTACAAACTCTTATTTCACTCTGCTCTGGCCACACTCCCTGAAGACCTGCGGAAGATGATTGGCATCCGGGGCTTTCCGCTTTGGGTTCTCAGGCCGATTACGACCACCCTTTTGCGCCTTGGAAGAGTGTCTATTGGGCCAGATTCGCCAATTGAGGATGCAGCAATCGCACGTTTAACCAGACTGGGAATGATTTCGTAGAGCGAACAGTTTTCTTACTCGGACCATGGGTCCCCAAGTTTTCACTTGGCCCTCCTAAATAAAAAGGGCACCTCGGCAATAGGTGCCCTTTTTGCTTTGGGCTAGGATTTTGGATGTTTCGCCACCTTAGCTCAGTCGGTAGAGCAGCTCCCTCGTAAAGAGCAGGTCGCCAGTTCGATTCTGGCAGGTGGCTCTCGTAGGTGAGGTTTTGAAATAAGGCAGTCCTGAAGAGCTGTTTTCTTGGACAATGGAGTCGTGAAACGTTTTCGGCCAAGGCACCTGGCGTTTTTCGCTCTGTCACTTGTACTTCTTCCTTTCGTCCTCGCATTCGTAACCTCGTTGTTCACAGAGGGAGACATGTGGAATGAGGGGACAGGAGGAGGGGCTTGGCTCTGGCTGCTCTTTTTTAGTCTTCCTGCGGCATTTGTGTTAGGACTCGCATCCGTCATTTGGTGGCTGGTTAGGGACATTCGAAAGCGCGGAAACTAACTCAGAATCTCGTTTGATAGTGAAGCAAAAACTCAAGCAATTTTGGTGATAGGACCTGACACACGCTGAGACATCAGGACAAAAGGACTATTTTTACTGGTGGCGAAAACACGTTGCTCTCAGGGGTGTAGGACTCCCTCGCAAAGAGCAGGTCGCCAGTTCGATTCTGGCAGGTGGCTCTTCAGGAAGATTTCGCGGGTCAGAGTTTGTTGGACTAGGCAAGCTCGAAAGGATCCCATGAAGTCGCTTCTATCAATCGCTTTGGCTGCAGCGCTGGTAGCTGTCCCGCTAAGTGCTGCATCTACAGAGACGGAGAGGCCAGAAACTACCCAGGTTAGAACCGCTCCGGTGATAGTGAAGTCGCTAACTGACTACCCAGGTAGGGTTCGGGAAGTTACCGAGACTCAGAAAGCCGAAATCAGGGCAGTCCTCGAAAGACTTGATGGGAACACCAAGTTCATCTGCACTGGCGCTCGGGTCGCAGACAACCCCTACCGCATGAATCTGGCGGTTCGAATGCGAGCAAAGTTGGTTTGTGAATACGCGAAGTCGCTGAGGCCTGACCTCAGCTATTGGTATCAGACAAAGGTGACCAAACACCAAAGCTTCAATAGCCGTGTAATCGTGGTTAGCAAGTAGCTTTGTGGGCTGTGAAATCCAAGCTGCATAAACTCGTTGACACCCTTGGGACCCTGTCTCTCCTGGCAACTTTTGGCCTAGGCGTGTACTACGTAGCCTCTGGACAGTCCATCAATGAAGACGGTGTTCTAGTCGAAGAGTTCTGGGCTTTGGGTTCGGCTTGGCTCTTCATGTTTGCCGCAATCTTCTTTGCGATGTGGGGCGCAGTGCTGAGGATCCGCGCCAGGAAGAAATAACGGGGGACTTTTTCCACGATAAGGGTTGTTCTAGCCCGCAAAGGAAAAGGAGATCCAAATGCTTCTTGAGGTATTACTAGCACTTCTGTTGCTGGGTGCAACGGGCGCAACTCTTCTGACCTTCTTCATTCGCGGAGATAGAGGCCAGGCTGAGTCACGCATTCAAACTGTCATGGACACCGACAACCCTCAGCGGGACATATAGAACACTGCCCAGCTTCCTCTAGGCCTTCCAAACGGTCTTGAGGTTACAGAACTCCTTGATGCCTGCATCAGACAGCTCGCGACCAAACCCTGAGTCTTTGATGCCTCCGAAAGGGAGCTCCGGGTAACTGATTGTCATGCCGTTGATAAACACTGCTCCCGCCTCTAACTCCTTGACATAGAAGGCCTCATCCGCTTTGTCTTGAGTCCAAACCACACTCGACAGTCCAAATGTGGTCTGGTTTGCAATTTCGACGGCCTGCTCGCGCGAGGAGACCCTGTAGACGCTGGCGACCGGGCCAAAAGTCTCTTCCATGGTTAGGCGCATCTCAGGCGTGATGTTGTCGATTACGGTTGCGGGGTAGAAGTAGCCCTGCCCTGTAGGAGCCTCGCCGCCTAGCAGAACCCGCGCACCCTTTGCTTTGGCATCCTCAACCAGCTCGCTGATGTCTCTCAGTCCGTTGGCCGTCGCCAAAGGGCCTAACTGGGTTCCCTCCTCCATAGGATCTCCCATGACCAGGTCACCCATTTTGGTCACGAACTGCTCAAGAAACTCTTCGTAGACCTCATCAAAGACAAGGAATCTCTTGCCGGCGATACATGACTGCCCGTTGTTGTTAATGCGCGCGGTGACCGCTACTTCCACCGCTTTTTCAAGATCTGCGCTTGGGGTGACTATGAACGGGTCGCTGCCACCGAGCTCCTGAACGGAGGGCTTGAGCATTTTGCCGCTTCGCTCTGCGACGGCCCGACCGGCTGGTTCTGACCCTGTCAGCGTGGTTGCTCGGATCCTCCAGTCGTCGATGACCTTTGCAACATCAGATGCACCAATCATCAAAGTGCCAAAGGCACCCTCAGGAAACCCTGCTCTGGTGAAAAGCTCGTGGAGATAGAGCGCAGACTCGGGCACGTTCGAAGCATGCTTGAGAACCCCTGTATTACCTGCCATCAGGGCGGGAGCAGCAAAGCGCATCACCTGCCAAAGCGGGTAGTTCCAGGGCATGACAGCCAGAACCACGCCCAGGGGCTGCCAAATGCTACCCGCCTCGCTTGCCCCAACCTTTGCAGGGTCTTCAAGGCTTGAACCAGCAAGCATCGCCTCTGCGTGATCTGCGTAGTAGCGGAGATTCTTTGCGCACTTCAAAACCTCGGCACGGCTTTGCGCAATTGGTTTACCCATCTCTCGGGTGACCATTGCAGCTGTCTCCTCAACTTCAGCCTCGAGAAGGTCTGCTGCAGCATGCATTAGCCCGCCGCGCTCTGCGAAGCTCATGCTTTTCAGCTTTTCGTGAGCACCCTGAGCTAGGGCTAACTTGCCCTCAACCTGCTCGGGGGTGTCAAAAGGATATTCAGCAACTACTTCCCCTGTAGCTGGATTTGTCACTTTCATCGACATTGTTATCGGGCTCCTTTGCCTGACAAAAAGAAAGGCTCAGAGGAAAGTGTAGATAAGAAGCCGTGGAGATGTATCAGCTTGTTACTTCGCCGAACCTCTAATCGAAACCAGCCAGGCAATCAGACCGCCAACAAGTATCAGCGCACCAGCTAACGCAACCAGGTAGACGTTCTCGCTGTAGAGGTCATAGGAACTAACGAGCCCAAAGAACATCGCCAGATAAGCAAAGAGAATCAGCCGGTTCTTCATAAGAACCAAAACCCGCCTTGTAGCAAATGCCTTCCAGCAACTTTTGAAATCACTAGCCTTAGCTCCAAAGGAGTGCAAGATGGCAAAGTCCCAAGACGGTTTTTCGGAGGAAGAAAGAGCCGCGATGAAGGAGCGGGCCCGCGAATACCGCGCAGCTCGCAGCAAGGCAAAGCAGGATCCCGTTGGCGACCTGATGTCAAAGATCAACGAGATGCCCGAGCCGGATAAGTCGATGGCTCTAAGGGTCCACGAGATTGTTCTTGGAGCCGTACCGGAACTGCAACCTAAGACTTGGTATGGGATGCCTGCCTACGCCAAGCCAGGTAAAGACGGCAAACTCATCTGCTTCTTTCAGTCAGCAAGCAAGTTCAAGGTTCGCTTCTGCACCTTCGGCTTTAGCGAGCACGCCAATGTAGACGACGGCGATTTCTTCCCGACGGCATTTGCCCTCATGAAGCTCACTCCAGCTGTTGAAAAAGAGATCGTTCGACTTGTAAAAAAGGCTGTTTCCTAGCCCCAAAGCAAGCTACTCGGTGGTGTTACCTCGCCACCTGCTAAGAACTCAAGGCCATTGTCGATATCGCTCTCTAGAAGCAGCGGACCATCGATGTCTACAAATTCGCAATACTGGCCGATCACAAACGCCGGAGCCATTGACAAAGATGTGCCGGTCATGTTTCCAACCATTAGGCGCTTGCCATCCCGAGTTGCTGCCTTTGCAATCTCAAGTGCAGGGGTGAGACCGCCACACTTATCGAGCTTGATGTTCACAACGTCGTAGTACTGTGCCACCTCTTGGTACTCGGCAAGATTCATGCAGCCCTCGTCAACGCCAATGGGTATGGGAGATTCGAGTCCAGCAAGGTCTGCATCACTGCCGCGCCCCAAAGGCTGCTCCACCATCTTTACTCCGAGCTCTGCAAGCGAGGGAAGCAGATCATCCAGCATCTCTTTGGTCCAGGCCTGGTTGGCATCAATCACCAGGTCGGCATCGGGTCGTGCTTCTCTGACAGCCCTAACTCGCTCAACGGGCCTCTCGGCATCTAGCTTGATCTTCAAGTTTTGGCAGTCCGCGAAGTCGTGAGCCCGCTGAGCCATGAACTCATCGGAGCCAATGCCGATAGTTGCGACCGTGTGAAGGTTCTTTGGGGTGAGCTCTAGCAGCTGCCAGATGCTTTTGTTCTCCAGCTTGCACTTCAGATCCCACCAGGCGCAATCGAGTGCGTTGGCAGCACCCTTTGATTTGAGTGTCTTCGCAACGTCAAGGGGATCCTCGCCTGCCTCAACCCGCGTCTTTACACTTTCAAGCTCGGAGAGCATGGCCTTTTGATTGTCACCTAGGTAGTAGACGCCGACTCCCTCGCCGCGGCCCTCGAGGCCATCCTGCGCCAGGGTTACCCAAACGGCCTCAAGGTTTAGGAAGGTGTAGCCGGTAATTGAAAAGGGATGCTCTAGTGGACGGGTGACCGGCTCAAAGTTCAACTTCATTTAGCTGCCCTTGATCGAGTTTGTAATACCCGCCATCCCAAATCGCATGGGGTCGACGGCGGGAACACCAAACTCCTTCTCTAGATTCTCGAGGTATTGCTTTGCCTCAGGCTCTGAGAGTTTTGAGGTGTTAGCGCTGATGCCGATGCAATGAATACTCGGGTTAGTCCGCTTGCCGATCTCGATAGCCCTATCGATTACTTCGCCGATAGTTGGCAATTCAAAATCTGGCCAACCCACAACGTGGGTCCTGCCGGCCTCCGTGCAGACGATAAAGGCATCGGGCTGGCTGCCGAGCAGTAGTCCCACGCTTACAGCCGCATAGCCGGGGTGGTGCAGGCTTCCTTGACCCTCGATGACATCCCAGTGGCTGTCGCTGTTGTCAGGGGAGAGAATCTCCGCAGCACCCGAGACAAAGTCGACCACCACGGCATCAATTGGCATGCCCTCTCCGGCGATCATGATGCCGGTTTGGCCTGTGGCCCTGAAGGTTGCATCCACGCCTGCGGCTTTGAGTTCTTTTGTTAGCTGCAGCGCTGTGTATTTCTTGCCGAGGGCGCAGTCAGTGCCGATGGTGAGCACCCTTTTACCGGAGCGCTTCTTGCCAGTCCCTACGGGGATTCCTTTTGGAGGCACACGCACGTCGATTAGCCTCCGCCCATGCTGCTTAGCCGCCTCAACAAGTCTCGGCTGGTCGGAAAGCCTCGTGTGGACTCCGGCTGCGATGTCTAGCCCCGCCTCTATTGCCGCAACCAGTGCATCCTGCCAGTCATCGGGGATACCGCCACCAACGGTCGCGGTGCCGATAACCAGGGTCTTTGCGCCAATGTCAGATGCTTCTTGGAGCGACAACTCTTCGAGACCAAGATCCACAGTTCCACCTGCCAGGTGGAACTGCCCAATGCATTTTTCGCGCTGCCAGTCAGCAATGCCAAAGCCTGTCTTGGCATAAGACGGGTTAGTTTCCGAGCCAAGAAAGACAAGGTATGGCGCGGCGATTTCTATCTTGTTCATGCGCTACCTGAAGTCGGGGAAGAAAAGATCAATGATTTGCGGCCCGGCCACGACAATGATCGCCAAAACGAATAGCGCCAGACCAACTCGCTTCCATAGTTTCTCTAGGTCTGGCTTTGGCTTATCGGGCATCTGTAAACACTATTGGAAGAAATAAGCCGCCACCAATTCGCGGTTATACCCAGCATGTCCAAATGCGCGCGGTGCGGGATTGTCTATCATCCCGAGCTTTCCGCATGCCCTCTTTGTGACACCAAGAGCGCCAAGGAAGAGGCGAGAAGATCCAAGCTTTGGTTTCTAACGAACACCTTGTCAGTTTCTTTCGTGGCGCTGGTGGTCTTAGTCAGGGTGGTTACTTCCGGCGACATAGCGGTGGGGATGACCCAGACCGACTGTCAGAGCGCACAGGTGCTCGTGAAGGAAACCAGGTATGCGCTGCAGTCGCTCTCTTCTGACAAGGAGCGAGGCATCTCGGAGCTCGAGGCAGTTGGCGAGAAGTGGACCGCGATGAGTGAGCGCTATACCCCGGGCAAGCATTCTTGGTCTGCCTCAGGCCTCGAGCACAACTGGCTGCAAAGAATGGGGGAGACGGCAACCGCTATTGCCCTTGGAGAAGAGCCAAAGATTGAATCTGATGCCCTCAGTGGCGAGGCTTACCTGCTCGAGCTAACCAAGCTCTACCCCCGCTACTGCAGCTAAAGGTTTGCTAGATCAGCTATCGAGTTGAAAACTCGCTCTTGACTACCTTCAACGAGTCTCAGCTCGAACGAACTCTTTCCACCCGTGAAGCTGAACTCGAGAGTGAGCGCATAGTTCTCGTTTGTCCAGTTGAGGCTCATTGAGTTGGAGCTGAGCTGCTTGAATTCAAAACTGCCACCAAAGACCTCATGTTTTCTCAAGCGGGCCAAGCCAAGGATGGCTTTCGTGACATCTGAGCTAAGCGAATTCTGAATTTCTTCAGGGGTGTAGTTGTGGCGGTTTACATCCCGGCCGTTGCCAGTTTCTGCGAAGAGAGCCTTGTCGTCCATGCCGTTCAACAGCCCTACGTAGTAGACCTGAGGCTCACCAGGGAGCAGGAACTGCACAGCGCGGGCTAGGACGTAGGCGCTGTCGTCGGCAATGATTGCTGGCAGGGTTGCGTTGATCTGGTGCGGAAGGTCGAACCACTGAGGAACCACCGAAGCTTTCGCGGAGTGGCCACCGGTGTTCTTTGCCGCTACCTCAAAGATATGGGCCATGTCAGCTTGGCTGATTAGCCCGTCTCTGCCACCAATGGGGCCTGCGTCGATGACGCCATAGCCATCGTGGGTGTCGAGCACGTTTAGGCAGTTTGCTGGTCTGAGCTCAAACCACCTGGCAAGAGCATCGACGTTTGAGGTGAATAGTGAGTGGAGCAGGAGCGGTGCTGTCTGGAAGTCGTAAATGAGATCCACAAGCGGTGCAATCTCCAGCTGCTGGGTGTAGTGAGCGTGCACCTCAACCAGAACCCGCATGCCTCGAGCTCGAATTTTCTCAGTTAGCTCTGCTACGTACTCGAGGGTCTCGGAAGTCATAAATGAATCTGTGCCAGGGGTCTTGATTGCATAACCGACGGCATCCAACCGAACTACTTTTACGCCACCGGACTGCAACGCATCCAAGACCCTGTCGATGTATGCCTCGCCGGCTGGGTGGCGGACATCGATGTCCACCTGTGACGGCATGAAGCTTGTCCAGACGAGCCTTCTCTTGCCGGCAACGTTGTATGCGGTGAATGGCAGTCCAGGTCTGGGCCTATAAAAACTTGTGATTGTTTCCTCGGTGCCGCCTTCGGGGAATACGGTGTCGAAGGTGAGGAACATTCCGGCGTATTCACTCTTCTCACCCTTTTCCTGCCAGTCCAAAAACTCTGGGCTGAGGTTTGAGGCGTGATTAATAATCAGGTCGGCGGTTAGCTCGTGGGTGGCGGCAATTCTTTGGAAGTCTTCCCAGGTGCCGAGCCTGGGGTCCACGATGGTGTGATCAATTGGATCAAAGCCCGCATCGTCGCCATCGTAGGGGTGGAAAAACGGCAGCACGTGGACGCCCGAAAAGTCTGCGAGTTGGCTGGAAAGTAGCTTCTCGATGTGCTCAAGCGAGCCACCGAGCCTCTCCGCATAGACGAGGATGCTTGCGCCAGCCAAATTCACTACCTGCCTGTATGTAATCGTTTACAAAACTAGGCATAACTCTAGTGATTTTGCCCTCCAGGTAGGCGCGTGAGCACGAATTACATTGAGCACTCGGGAGTGCCACCTGGAAGGCGGTGGCGATTCTTCGCAATCCAGTAGTACACACGCTCTGCCAGGAAGTTAATCCCGGGGATTCTTAGGAGCACTCCGGCGATAGCCCATACGGTCTTGGAGTCAATGAAGAGCTGGGCAATGGCCTCTGCAGCCACGAAATACTTACCGTCACGCACGTAGTAAACGGCCCTCGAGGTGAGCTCTTCGCTAAGTCCCAGGGAGGGAAGATCCAGCTTTTGGTAGGGACGAATGGGAACCCTCTCCTTGATCATCTTCCGGAAGGTGCGAGCTGCTGAAGAGCAGAACGCGCAGTCGCCGTCGAAGATAAAGAGCCGTGTATCCATTGTTTACAAGCCTAACTCGGGTGTATCGTGGGGAGGTTGCCCAATTTCAGGGCAGTGGAGGCGTAGTCTGAAATAGTGAGCCAAGACGGTCGCAAGAAGACCCTGCACCCGACCCAGATAGTGGTCATGGCATTCGGTGCAGCGGTAGTGGCTGGCACCATCTTCCTGCTGTTTCCTTTCTCGACCGCCCCTGGAAACTCCACCGACTTCGTAACAGCGCTTTTTACCGCCGTGTCCGCGGTCTGCATCACGGGGCTAACCGTTGTTGACACCGGCACTCACTGGTCTGGTTTTGGCCAGGTCGTGATCCTGTTTTTGATTCAGCTCGGTGGCCTAGGAATCGTTTCGTTTGCGACGCTCGTGGGGCTTTTGATCTCTGGTCGCATCTCGCTGCGCGATCGCCTGAACACTCTGTCTGAGGCAAAGATCGTCGGCATTGATAATGTTCCAGCCCTACTTCGTACCATCCTGCTTGTTTACTTTGGTTTCGAGGTTGCGCTAGCGATCTACTTGATTGCCAGGCTGCGAATCACCTATGAGGAGTCCATGGGAGATGCCATTTGGAACGGCTTCTTCCACGCAGTATCCGCTTTCAATAACGGCGGGTTCTCGCTGTATTCGGACAGCATGGCCTCTTTCTCCCAGGATCTCTTTGTAGTTGCCCCAGTTGCGGTTGCGGTGGTTGTCGGTGGCCTCGGCTTTCCGGTCTTGATTGAACTGCACGAGCGCATCTGGGGGCTGAACAAACAGCAGAATGGGAAGCCGAAGCGCTTCTCCCTTCACACCAGGGTGACCCTTGCCGCCACGGTTGTGCTCTTGACCCTTGGTTCGATGTTCATCGGTGTGATGGAGTGGAACAACCCAAAGACTCTGGGCGGCATGAACATTTTGGAGAAGCTGTGGAACGCGGCCTTTATGTCTGCGATGCCTCGCTCTGGAGGATTTAGCAGCGTTGAAGTTGGGGATATGGACCCCGCCACCTGGCTGGGACTTGATTTCATGATGTTTATCGGTGGAGGAAGTGCCTCGACAGCAGGAGGAATCAAGGTGACGACCATCGCCATCCTGTTCTTCATCATCTACACCGAGGTTCGCGGAGAAACCGCGGTGAATGTCGGTAACCGCAGGCTACCGAGGTCAATTCAGCGCCAGGCGCTGACTCTGGTTTCCCTCTACGCCATGCTGATCATCTTCAGCACCATGTTCCTTGCAGCCACAACTGACTTCAGCCTCGACGAGTTGCTGTTCGATGTGATCTCGGCGGCTGCAACTGTTGGACTTTCAACTGGGATAACCCCTGATCTTCCAGACTTTGCGAAGCTCTGGCTATCGATACTGATGTTCGTCGGCCGCTTGGGCCCTGTGGTGATCGCGTCCGCGCTTGCCCTCAGGGTCACAAGAAGGCACTATGAATTACCAAAGGAAAGGCCCCTAATTGGCTAAGGAAAAGACAAAGAAGCGGATCATTCACTCCAACGTCATCGTGATTGGTCTTGGTCGGTTCGGCTCATCGCTCGCCAGAGAGCTTATGAAGACGGGCCACGAGGTTCTTGGCGTTGACACCGATGAGCGCATCGTGCAGAACATGTCTCAGGAGCTAACGCAGACCGTAAAGGCCGACACCACCGACGAGACCACTTTGAAGGAGCTTGGCATTACCGAGTTCGACTCTGCGGTGGTAGCAATTGGTGCTGACCTCGAAGCCAGCATCCTGACAACCGCGCTGCTGCTGCAGCTGGGGGTTCCAAATGTCTGGGCCAAGGCCAACTCCACCTCCCACGGTTTGATTCTTGACCAGCTCGGCTGCCACCACGTCATCTTCCCCGAGTATGAAATGGGTAAGAGGGTGGCTCACATGGTCTCTGGTGAGACCTTGGACTACGTGCCAATCGACAACGACTTCGTCATGGTTAAGAGCGAGGTTCCTGCAAGCTTCGATGGCCAGACTCTCGCCGATCTAAAGATTCGTTCCACCTACGGCGTGACGGTTGTTGCTGTCACCACAGGCGATGGCAATTACACCCCTGCATTCCCTGAGACAGTTTTGAACGAGGGGAACCAGATCGTTGTTGCCGGCCAGGTAGACCCACTGAACGAATTCTGCAAGCTGGCCTAGTGGTCTCATCGAGCGCTAGCAGCGTAGAGAGCTATCTCGCTGAGCTAGAACCTGAGCGCTCGAAAGACGTAGCGACGCTGCGAGAGCTTTGTCTGAAGCACTTGCCGCAAGGGCTGGAGGAGGCCATGAACTGGGGCATGATCTCTTACCAGGTACCTTTCTCCACAGTGGAGAACACCTACAACAACCAGCCGCTTCTTTATGCGGCCATTGCCTCGCAGAAGCAATACATCTCGCTTTACCTAATGTCGATCTACGCCTTTGACGAGGCAAGGGAAAAGTTTGAAGCCGACTGGAAAGCAAGCGGTAAAAAGCTGAATGTTGGCAAGGCGTGTATCAGATTCAAAGACCTTGACTCTGCTCCGCTTGATGTCATCCAGAGAGCCCTCGGGCAGGTTACGGTTGAAGAGTATGTTTCGCGTTATCTCGAAGTCCGAGGCAGCGCGAGGAAGATGAGGAAATGAAATCACCATTTTGGCCACTTGCCTTTGGCATCATCGCCACCCTGAGCTACCTGTACCACCCTCAGCTGGAGCTGATGATCGCTCAGGGTGTTGTGGGCATGGGACTTACGGTTCTCATTATCTGGTCCTCTTCAAAGGTGATCAATGAAAAGTGGTGGATCGGGCGGCTCGCGATGCTCTCGGTGGTGGCGGGACTGATGAACGCAACGGCATTGAACGTCTTCTACAGCCTGCTCGCAGCGCCCGCAGGTGGCAGGTTTGCGCTCGGCGTTGAGAGCGTTGTTGGAGGTCTGGTTCTGACCGCGCTTGGCTACCTATGGTCTGTTCTTAGGCCTAAGGAAGAAAAAAACTCCGGCGGCAACAACTCCAAGCGATAACCAAAGCACCCAGTAGCCGATTTCGGGCTGCTCCTCGTCAACGGCCACTTCCCCAGCACAATCCGGGTAGGCAAAGTCCTTGTTTGAGACATAGCCACTGACATTCACGAGAGAAAACTCAAAGCTGTCCGAGATGGGATGACCATCTTGGGAGACCACTCGCCAGGAAACTTCGTAGTCTCCCGCCTCGTCGAGATCTAGTGGCAGCACACCATCTCGCCCCTGAGTTGGAAGGCAACCGGCATAGACCACAGCTCCCGATGGCGAGGTCACAACAATCTCGTTACCCGTTTCGATTTCAAGCAGCTCGTTATTGAAGGTGAGCCTGAGATTCACAACACCTGCGGCAACGCTCTCACCCTCAGCAGGCGATTGATCGACGAGTTGGTCGTGTGCCTTCGCTGGTAGCGGAAAGGCCACGAGCAGGGCCATCAGCAAAGCCCAGAGTTTATGCTTCATTGTTGAAAGTCTAGGCAGGTGAGATGAAACACATCTTTATTGGCGTCAGCAGTGGCCTTGCTGCAGGCCTGGTAATCCTGCTAGCACTGTTCAACGGACCCTGGTCGCTTGATGCGAGTCCATCACCTGTAGCCACGCAGACCCAGACCGCGCAGCCCGAGGCGACCCTTGAGGCCCAGCCCGAGCCCACAGAGTCAGAGACGGTTGAGCCCGAGCCCGAGGTCATTGAGTGCTCGGTGAGTGAGCTGGAGGATGCCGAGGACATTTTGGATCTTCAAGCGCAGGTGATCAACGCCGCGACGGGTGAGGTGCTCTTCGACAGGGGCAGCGCAACCCCTGCACGTTCTGCATCCATCATGAAGCTCTTCACAGCAGCGGCTGCCCTGGAAACCCTCGGTCCTAACTATCGGGTGACAACAAGGGTCTACGTTGATGCGCTCGACCCAAGCATCATCTATCTGGTGGGTGCGGGAGACATAACGCTCTCGAGAACCGGGATTGGTATCGACTCCGTTTATGACAACGCCCCAGACCTTGCAGACCTTGCAAATCAGATTTCTAGTTGGGACAGTTCCCAGACTTTTAGTCAGATTGTCCTAGACAGCACGATTTACGGCTCAGCCGATGGCGAGTATCAAAGCGTTTGGGATCAGCGCGGGCTCACCAACGGCTACATGTCTCCAGTTTCCGCGCTTCAGGTGGATGGCGATCGCGATAATCCTCAGGCAAAGGACTCTCCACGCTCAACCGATCCGGTGACACGAGCGGGTGAATGGTTTAAGGAGGCCCTTGGTGAAAGCGCGACTGACTCTGTAATTGAAAAAGGCGTAACGCCGCCGGATGCAGTCGAGATTGCCAGCGTTCGCTCGGCCAGGATGTCCACCTGGATTGATTACATGTTGGTTGTGAGCGACAACTCTCTAGCCGAGGCCATCTCGAGACTTGTCTCGTTGGACGTGGGTTTGAACGGCTCATTCAGCTCACTAACACAGGCATACCAGCGCGCACTCAGGGACACCGGATTAGATCTGAGTGGGCTCGTCGTAGAAGACGGATCGGGGCTGTCGCGCTACAACCAAATTGCGCCAGCAACTGTGAATCAACTGCTGCAACTGATTGATGCGGGCTACGGAGACTTCGAGGTAATTCGAGCTGGCATGCCGGTCGCGGGAACGCCGGGATCTCTTAGCTACAGGTTTGAGGATGCGGTTGGAAACATAGTTGCAAAGACCGGCTGGATTCGGACCGGCTACTCGCTCGCAGGTTACCTGGAGCCCGACGACCAGGACAAACTCATCTTTACGGTCTACAACCTTGGTGATGTCCAAATCAAACACCGCGAGGCCATGGATGCGCTGGTTATGGGTTTCTATGACTGCGGAGTGAATCTGGTAAACAGGTAGCTATGGCAAACGCACTATTCATCATTGACGTCCAGAACGATTTCTGCGAGGGCGGGGCTCTCGCATGTTCAGGTGGAGCTGCGGTTGCTAGCAAGATCACGAGCTACGTAAACGAAAATCCAAATCGCTACGACTTTGTCATTGCCTCGAGGGACTGGCACACCCCCGGCGAGGAAAACGGTGGTCACTTTCCCCCAGAGGGTCAGGAGCCAGACTTCGTGAACACCTGGCCACTGCACTGCCTAGCAGGAGACGAGGGGGCGGATTACCACCCGAACCTCGACAGTTCAATCATCGATGTCCACATCAAGAAGGGGCAGGGGGCTCACGGCTACTCAATCTTTGAGGGGATAACCGACCAGGGCGAGGCTCTCACCGACCTCTTGAAGAGGTTAGAGATTGACGAGGTGGATGTCGTGGGAATAGCAACCGACTACTGCGTTAGGGCTTCCTCGCTGGATGCGGTTTCAGAGGGGCTTGCAGTGAAGGTGATCACCTCGCTCACCGCAGGGGTTGCACCTGACAGCACCGAAGCCGCAATCGACGACATGGCTGATGCCGGGGTCGAGATTTTGGCTACGCCCTAGGCGTCTCTTCTTGCCCCATCACTCGGCGCTACTGAAAACACATTTGGCTCGGCAAAACCCTTCTTTGCAAAGATTGCCTTGCAGTGCTCCCTGAGTAGCTCCATCTTGCTCTCGTCGATGATCGCGATTGCAGCACCACCGAATCCACCACCGGTCATTCTTGAGCCAACTGCGCCAACTTCCATTGCTAGCTCCACTGCGGTGTCGAGCTCTACAACTGAGATTTCAAAGTCGTCCCGCATTGAGGCGTGAGACTGCAGCAGCAGTTCTCCAAGCCTTGCCAGATCACCCTTTTTTAGCGCCTCAACTGCATCGAGAACCCTACGGTTTTCGGTTACGACGTGCTTGCAGCGTCTATAGGTGACATCGTCAAGCTTCTCTTCCATCGCTGGAAGGTCCTGCTCGGTGAGCTCTCTCAGCGAGGAAACGCCCATCCTCTTGGCGCCTTTCTCACAGGCATCACGCCTTGAGCGGTAGCCGCCATCTGAGTGACGGTGAGCAACTCTGGTGTCGATAACCGCAACGGTTAGTCCCTGGCTGGAAAGCCCGAGGTTCACCAGCTCCGTCTCCAGGCTCTGGCAGTCAATCATGACCGCCGCATCCTTCTGCGCCAGCATCGAGGCGGTCTGGTCCATGATTCCCGTTGGGGCTCCCACAACCTCGTTCTCAGCACGTTGGCCAATTAGAGCTAACTCTTGCCTAGTCTTACCGGCATTCCAAATCTCATTTAGTGCAGTTCCCACCGAGCACTCGATGGCCGCAGATGAAGATAACCCCGCTCCCACCGGAACATCCGAGACAATGAAGGCATCGAAGCCACTCTTGGCACCCTCGCTCATAACCCAGGCGACGCCTAGAGGATAAAGTGCCCAATCTAGGTTCTTAGGCATCTTTTTGGAGATTACGTATTCGTAGGTCTTGGAATCAAGCTCTGAGCTAACCCTGCAGAGCATGTCCTTGCGAGGAGATAATGCCACATAGGTCCTGCGGTCGATGCCAAATGGGAAGACAAAGCCGTTGTTGTAGTCGGTGTGTTCGCCAATGAGGTTTGCCCTACCGGGGGCGGACCAGACGCCCTCTGGCTGATACCCGAAAGCTTCTAGAAAACCGCTCTTTGCTTTCTCAAGACTCAAGAAATAACCTCGCGCAACCTGTTTGCTGTGTCCTCTGGTGCCAGGTCTCCAACGAAAGCACCCATAGCGCTTTCGGAACCTGCCAGGTACTTCAGCTTATCCTCTGCCCTTCTCGGAGAGGTAATCTGCAGCATCAGCCTGATGCGCTCGCGGTTTTCAATCATCGGCGCCTGGTGCCAGGCGGAGATGTAGGGAGTGGGCCCCGAGTAGAGCTTGTCGAGACCAAAAAGAATTCTCTTGTAGACATCGGCCAGCTCGTCGGCCTCATCTCCACTTAGTTGAGAGAGATCCGGGATGCCTTGTTTTGGCATTAGGTGAAGCTCGATAGGCCACTTTGCAGCATATGGCACATACGCTGTGAAACTCTCGCTCTCCAGCACCACCCGCTCACCACCGGTTTCGAATTCAAGTAAATCTGCAAAAAAGTCACCCGAGTAGCTAGAAACCGCGTTGAGGAGCTTCTTCGTAACCGGGGTCACAAATGGATAAGCATAGATTTGGCCGTGAGGGTGGTGCAGAGTCACACCAATTTCCTGGCCGCGATTTTCAAACGGGAAGACTTGAACCACACCATCCAGCTCTTGGAGCTCTGCAGTTCGGTTCATCCATGCGCCGATTACTGTCCTGATGCGCTCTGTTGGCATTGCACCGAGGCTGCCCTCGTGCTCGGGTGAGAACACAACCACCTCGCAGCGGCCAAAAGAATTCGTTGCAAAGCCAAATCTTTGTCCATTGGGCTGATCGATCTGACCAACACCAGGACCAAAGGCAGGCCCCTTGTTTTCGAATACAGCGACATCAAACATGTCGGGCAGCTCACTCAGGTTGTCTTTGGTGGTTGGGCAGAGCGGACAGACGTGGGCCGGAGGTAGGAAGGCCCTGGATTGCCTGTGAGAAGCGACAGTAATCCACTCGCTACTAAGCGGATCAAAGCGAAGCTGGGCGGTTTGGGGACGCTCAGCCTTTTCGCGCTGATCTGCGGAGCGCGTTGGCGGCAGGCTGGAGCCAGCATCATCGAAAAAGAAGATGTCGCGCTCATCAAAGAGCTTGGCATCGATTCTTGGCTTCAACTCAGGTGCCTAACTACTCGTTCTCACTAACATTGTTGGGTGCGCCAAAGCGACCCTGAAAAGCAACTGAGTATGTCTCGGGCTACCGAGAGTGGTACCAGTATGGCACTTATTTCCAAAACTGGCGCAGCACTTGAAGCTCTAACTCTTGGTGGCAAGCAACTAATTGACCACAATGCGGCTAACAATCCGGGTGAAATCTTCTTTGGCTCTGTCCTTGCGCCCTGGCCAAATCGCCTCGCTGGCGGGACTTACGAGCTTGGAGGCCGAGAATTAGTGGCCGGAAAGCTCGATGCAGATTCCAATGCCAACCACGGACTCGTTTTTGATAGAGATTTTGAGCTCATCACTGCCGGGGAGACGGAAATCACTCTCGGCTACCAGTTCGGCAGCGATGCTGGGTATCCATTCAGCGTCAGACTAGAAATTCGCTTCGAACTTGGAGACACTTTTCTGCGCGTGTCAGCGGAGGCGACCAACAAGGGTGAATCTCCAGCACCTTTTGCTATCGGTTTCCACCCCTACTTCTTGGCAGCCGAGCCCTTTGAGCTCTCGGGAGATTTCACAACCGTCATAGATACGGACTCTCGGATGTTGCCAAAAGCGTCCAGATCGATTCATGGGCTCAGCTTTACTGGCGGTGAGATAGATGCCTGCTACCTGGGTTCTAAAGAGGCAACTTTGAAGACCAGCACTCACGAGTTGGTCGTTGAACTAGAGGAAAACCTCGACCACATGATGTTCTACCGCCCAGGCAAGGATCAGGGGGATTCGATGTTGGCTATCGAGCCAATGAGCGCGCCGGCCAATGCCTTTGCCTCAGAAATCCAAAAGCATCTTCTAGAGCCGTTAGAGGCGCGAACCTACAGCTTCAGAATTAGAACTCGCTAGCTGGAAGCTCTTTCTCGTCCGTCTCAATTGCCGTGATGATACGTGCTGCAACGTGCTGCGCGGTCATACCCTCTGGAAACTTCGGAGATTCACCTGCAATTGCTCTGCCAGCGAGCCCTGTCTCTGTGTGTCCAGGGCGAGCTGAGATGACTCTGGTGCCGGATCGGCGCCACTCTCTTGCAACGCCGGTTAGGAAGCCGTCAATGGCGCACTTACTAGCGGAGTAGGCGGCGATTCCAGGAAGCGGGGTCTCTGCAACCACTCCCGTGAGGTTTACGACCACGCTCTCCTCCTTCTTCGCCAGGACAGGCTGCAGGGCCGAGAGAAGTTGCATTGGTCCCGCGGCATTTACTGCCATGAGGCGCGAAATAGTCTCACTCTCCAGCGAGGCAGCTTCACCGAAGGCAACAAGTCCTGAGGCGTTGATGACCCCATCGAGCTCCGCAGATGCGACTAGGTAATCCGTGAGGGTCTTGACGCTATCGGGGCTTTCGTAGTCGAGTAGCAGCCTGATTTCCACCTTGCCCGGAATGTTTCCAGCCGTCTCATTGACTCTGGCTGTGCCGAGAACCGTGGCACCTTTGTCCTGCAGCTGCCGGGTTATCTCAGCACCAAGGACTCCAGATGCGCCAACGACCAAAAACTTCTTACCTGTTAGATCCATTGCGCTAACAACCCGCGCAGCACCTTGGTTATTTCGCGATTACAATATCGGCTTAGCCCCAGGAGATCTTTTGAAAACTCGTTTTGCCCTGCTCGTAGCGGGACTAGTTGCCCTAACCAGTTGTTCCAGCACCACTGACTTTGCTGGCGATGGAAGCTGCGACGGGGTTGCAGTCGTGGTTAATTTCTCCGGACAGGCTGAGAACATCGAGCGATGCGTCGTCATTGGTGGCAACAGCGAGACTGCAAAGAACGTCCTTGCCGCTGCTGGCGTGAGCGTGGAGGGCACCAAAGCCTTTGGCGATGCGGTTGTGTGCAGGGTGAACAATGTGCCATCGTCCGACGAAGAGCTCTTGGTTGAAGGCGAAGAGCCTTATCTCGAGACCTGCGAGGACATGCCAGCCGCATTTGCCTACTGGGGCCTCTGGGTCAAAGAGTCTGCTCAGGCTGAGTGGGGCTATGCAATGGAGGGCGTATCCTCCCTGCAGCTCACAAAGGGGCAGTCAGTGGGGCTGGCGTTTTCCCTCGGCGGTGAGGCGCCAACACCCTAGTGACTTCGTATAAGGGTCGAGTAAAGCTTGCGGCACTTCTGGCTGCTGGCTTTGTGGCCCTTCGGCTCGTCTATGCCTTTGTCTTTTCCGGACTCTCCGGTGATCAAGTGCTGCTCTCCCTCCCAGAGCTTCAGCTTGCTGGTCCCTTCAGGCACATAACTCTTTTCGGCGATGTCAGCGCAGAGGGAATCCTTAGAAATATCGAGCTCGCACTCCCATTCGCCCTGTCGATTGTTGCGTTTGGGTTACTGGCTACCGTTGTTACCCCTGAGCGGGTGAGGCTTGCAGCGAGGAGATTCAGGCCGCTTCGCAACCTGCTAACTGCTTTGGCTATTGCCCTCGCTGCGATTCCTGGAGTCATTTCAGCAGCAAAAGAAGCCAACTGGGCACGAAGGCTCAGGGGAGAAACACGGCTTTCGGTTTTGGTGCCGATCTTGGAGCGCATGGTTCAGCGTGCAACTGCGCTGGGACTTGAGCTTGCTAAATCTGTGCCGGTAGAAGCAGAGAGCAAAACTTTGGTGGTTAGCGGCTTCAAAGCCGCTGGGCTAGGTCCGATTTCGGCGGAGTTTGCTCCTGGGGATGTGCTCCTTTTGGGCGGCCCAACGGGATCGGGAAAGTCCACGTTTTTGCAGGCAATTGCAGGTGAGCTTGCTGAACACCAGGGCAGGTCATTCGAGGGGAGCATCCTTCTGGGTGAAGAGCCGCTGGATTCGCTTGCAGCATCAAAGTTTGTGGCTTTGGTTCCCCAGCTTCCCCAGCAGAGTTTTATAGCCGGCACCGTGGAAGAGGAGCTGGGTGCTCAGGCAATAGCTGATGACCTGATGGGCGTTGCAAAGCTTGCCTGCCAAGCCACACACCTGCTCTCACATGGAGAGGCCTATCGAGTTGCAGTTGCCCGGGCAGTGCTCAGGAAGCCGGCGGTGCTTCTGGTTGATGAACCGACCGCAGCATTGGATTCAGCTGGTTTAGGTGAGCTCGCACGGCTTGTTAGCAAACTCTCGAGCGAGGGGACAACTGTGCTCATTGCAGATCACAGACCTGAGCTAATTGAGCTTCCTAATGCCAAAGCTCTTGAGATATTCGAGGGCAAGTTCACCAAACCTCACTCCAGAGAAGTTGAGCCCCCCGCCCTTCGCAAGGTTGTTGTTGGGAGTGAGCTGGTAGCTCGGATAAAGATGACGAGGGTGGGTCAGGGAGTGCTCATCCGAGATGTAGATCTCGGCTTGCGTCAGGCTGAGTGCCTGGCAATCACCGGAGCAAACGGAACAGGCAAGTCAACCCTGCTTAGGCAACTTGCACAGCCTGCCGGGGGAGGGCTGGCTATTTACGGTGTGGAGCTGGTTGGTTCCGATCCCAGAAAAGTCGCGCTGGTGCCAGATCGCCCCTCCCAGTTTTTTGTTTGCGATTCGCTCGGCAGCGAGCTTGCGAGAGCAGACAAGATTGCGGGTGCTAAACCTGGGCTGACTGCAATAAGCCTTGAGAGCATTCTTGGAAAGCTGCCGAATCTGAACGCGCACCCACTGGATCTCTCGGTTGGAACCCAGCTGGCTTTGAGTGTTGCCATGCAGCTTTCTCACAAACCCCAGCTGCTGCTGCTAGACGAGCCCGTCCAGGGTCTTGACCCGCAGTCTAGGGAGCTTATGGCGGAGACAATTCGCTGTGTCCAAGAGACGGGGTGTGCGGTAATTCTTGCCACCCACGACTTAGGTTTTGCTCGCAGGCTCACGGGTCGAGTGCTTGAAATTGCCAACAAAGAACTTCAGGAAGCTAGGGAGGTTCTCGCATGAGTGCGGTTCGGTCCTTGATGCTCACTGGTTTGTCACTGGCGGCGCTCGCCGTCTTCCTCTGGCCACTCTGGTTTGATGCCTCTGGCATTGAGCAGTCTTTGGCAGGAACACTGGCGATCGTTGCGGCAATTGTCATTGTCGCTGCCACGCTTGTAGTTTTTGACGGCCAACTAGTTGGCCCAAAGCAGCTTGCGATTCTGGGTCTTTTGGCAGCGCTCGGTGCTGCCTTGCGAGTTGCAACCGGCGGCACCGGCGGCTTTGAGCTGGTGTTTTTGGTGGTGATAGTTGGAGGAGCTGCCCTGGGCCCACGCTTTGGATTCTTGCTTGGCGCTATGACGATCCTGGTGTCATCGACCTTCTTCGGGGGCTTTGGTCCGTGGACCGCATTCCAAATCTTCGCTACCGCTTGGGTAGGTGCTGGGGCCGGTCTCGTCGGCCGCACCCTCGGCAAATGGCGAATACCTGCCCTCGCAGCCTATGGAGTGATGGCCAGCTATGCATTTGGTCTGATCATGAATCTCTGGTTCTGGCCATTTGCCGTCGGTCCAACGACCTCCATTTCCTATGTTGCGGGCGCAAGTGTGACAGAGAATTTGACGAGTTTCCTCACCTACAGCCTTGTTAGCTCAACGCTCACTTGGGACACCGTTCGGGCTGTGAGCATTGCAGCCTGTCTGCTTGTATTTGGTAGGCCACTGATCAGAACCTTGGAGCGGGCGAAACTCTAGACGGAGAAGTACTTTGCCTCTGGGTGGTGGAAGACGAAAGCATCGGTTGACTGCTCGGGGTGTAACTGCAGCTCTTCGCTGAGTTCAATGCCGAGCCGCTCTGGCTTTAGAAGCTCCACCACTTTCTTGCGATCTTCCATCTCCGGGCAGGCTGGGTAGCCAAGTGAGAATCTAGCCCCTCGATACTTGAGGTCAAAGAAGTCGCCTATTTCTTTGGGGTCCTCACCATCAAACCCGAGCTCTGCGCGGACGCGAGTGTGCCAATACTCTGCGAGAGCCTCAGTTAGCTGCATGGCTAGGCCATTGAGCTCCATGTATTCGCGGTAGGCATTCTCTGCAAAGAGCTTTTGGGTGAAGGTGTCGACGGTCGAACCAACAGTTACCAATTGGATAGGCAGCACGTCAACTTGGCCAGAGTCTTGGCTTTTTATGAAGTCGGCTAGACAGAGGTGACGGTCCCTGCGCTGTCGTGGGAAGCTAAAGCGAAGTCGCTCTTTACCCAGCTCACCGGCTCCGCCATCTGGGGCAAGCAGCCCCTTGTGTCCCAGCTTGCCTGCTGGATCATCTCCATGGCCAAGGACTATTACCTCGTTGCCGACTGAGACTACTGGGAAGTAGCCATAGGCGACCTTCGCATCAAACATGCCCTCGGCCAGAATCCTGTCCAGCCAGTAGCGAAGCCGTGGCTTTCCTTCGGTTTCAACCAATTCTTCGTAGCCTGGCCCGTCATTTCTTGAGGGTTTGAGTCCCCATTGGCCCATAAACGTTGCTCGCTCGTCCAAGAAGTCCGAATAGTCGGCGAGCTTGATGCCCTTGACGAGCCTAGTGCCCCAGAAAGGAGGGGTAGGAACCTTGTTATCTGAGGCGACATCTGAGCGCTCTGGTAGGTCAGCCTCCTCCGTGAGGGTGAGCTGGGCTTTTGCGTGAATGCGCTTCTTAAGAGGCGGTAATCCGACGCTGTCCGGGTCGGCACCCCTGGCAATCTTCACAAGCGGCCCCATTAGATCTAACCCCTCGAAGGCATCCTTGGCGTAGCGGACGACCCCCTCAAACTGGCCAGCCAGGTCATCCTCAACAAAGGCCCGAGTCAAGGCGGCACCACCGAGTATTACCGGCCACTTGGTACCAAAGCCTCTGGATGCCAGCTCCTCGAGGTTTTCCTTCATCACGAGCGTGGACTTCACCAGCAGACCGCTCATGCCGATGACGTCGGCGTTGTGCTCCTCGGCGGCGGCAATTATGTCGTTTATCGGCTGCTTGATGCCGATATTGATGACGTTGTAGCCGTTGTTGGTGAGGATGATGTCAACAAGGTTTTTCCCAATGTCGTGGACATCGCCTCGAACGGTTGCGAGAACGATGGTGCCCTTGCCGCCCTCGTTGGTCTTTTCCATGTGTGGCTCAAGTAGTGCGACAGCACTCTTCATTACCTCGGCGGACTGCAAAACGAAGGGAAGTTGCATTTCTCCCTTGCCAAAGCGCTCACCCACTACCTTCATGCCCTCAAGCAGGTGGTCATTTATAATGTCCAGCGGCTTGTAGCCATCGGCTCTGGCATGGTCAAGGTCCGCCTCAAGCCCCTTAGCCTCGCCGTCAATAATCCTGCGCTCTAGGCGCTCAGTGATACTTAGAGCGGCTAGTTCAGCGGCCCGCGCGTCTCTAAGCGCTGAGCTATTCACCCCAGCAAATAGCTCGAGCATTGCCTGTAGCGGGTCATAGGTGACGTTTCCATCCGCATCGTATTCACGGCGGTCATAGATCAGGTCTAATGCGACCTTCTTCTGATCCTCGGGGATTGACGCAAGCGGGGTTATCTTTGCGGCGTCGATGATTGCAGTGTCAAGTCCAGCCTCGTAAGCCTCATGGAGGAAAACCGAATTCAAAACCGACCTGGAGACCGGGTTCAGGCCAAAGGAGACGTTGGAGACGCCAAGGGTTGTGTGAACGCCGGGGTAAAGCCTGTTCACCTCGCGAATTGCCTCGATTGTTTCGATGGCATCCCTTCTCGTTTCCTCCTGTCCGGTTGCAATGGGAAATGTGAGGCAGTCCATAATGATGTCGCTAACGCGCATTCCCCAGTCATCAACGAGAGTGTCGATGAGCCTGGAGGCGATTCGAACTTTGTCCTCTTTGGTTCTCGCCTGACCCTGCTCGTCAATGGTGAGGGCAATTACCGCGGCCCCGTGCTCCTTCACCAGCGGCATGGCCTTCTGGAATCGCGAATTGGGACCATCGCCATCCTCAAAGTTCACGGAGTTGATTACTGGCCTGCCCCCAATGAGCTCAAGGCCAGCCTTCATAACCTCAGGCTCCGTCGAGTCGATAACCAGCGGCAGGGTCGAAGCAGAGGCAAACCTGGAGACAATCTCCTGCATGTCCCTGACTCCATCGCGGCCAACATAGTCAACGCTGACATCTAGGAGGTGGGCACCGTCTCTAACCTGACGCTTGGCTATTTCAACGCAGTCGTCCCAGCGCTCCTCGAGCATTGCCTCTCGGAAAGCCTTTGAGCCGTTGGCATTGGTTCTCTCACCAATTGCTAGATAGGTGTTGTCCTGATCCAGCGGAACGTGTTGGTACAAAGAAGCCACTCCGGGCTCGATCTCAATCCTCCGCTCCAGGGACTTTACCCCGCCTACCCTCTCAACCACTGCCTTGAGGTGTTCTGGGGTGGTGCCACAGCAGCCACCTACGAGCGAGAGCCCAAATTCCTTGATGAACTGCTCGTGAGCGGTTGCAAGTTCGCTGGGGGTGAGGGGATATACGGCACCATCACCCTGCAGAATTGGCAAGCCGGCATTTGGCATGACCATTACAGGAATTTGTGAGTGCTGGCTTAGCTGCCTGAGGTGCTCACTCATCTCGGCGGGACCGGTGGCGCAGTTTAGGCCGATCATGTCAATACCGAGGGGCTCAAGGGCCGTCAGCGCGGCACCGATCTCGCTTCCCATGAGCATCGTGCCAGTTGTTTCGACGGTTACCTCAACAAAGATTGGCAGCCTGATTCCAGTCTCAACGACGGCCTGCTTGCAACCGTTGATGGCGGCCTTGGTTTGGAGCAGGTCCTGACTGGTCTCAACCATGAAGGCATCGCTACCCCCTGCAATCAGGCCCTTTGCCTGGCGGGCGAAAGTTTCCTTCAAAAAGTCGTAGGTTGTGTGGCCGAGAGAGGGGAGCTTGGTACCCGGTCCCATTGAGCCCAGAACCCAGCGCTCCCTGGAGTCTTGTGCCGTGAACTGATCGGCAGATTGCCGGGCGAGCCTGGCCCCGGCCTCCGCAAGCTCTGCAATTCGCTCATCAATCCCGTAATCGGAGAGGTTTGACCAGTTGGCACCAAACGTGTTGGTCTCCACGCAGTCGATGCCAATTTCGAAGTAGGCATTATGGACGTCAAGGACAATGTCCGGTCGAGTGACATTCAGGATCTCGTTACAGCCCTCATGCCCTTCAAAGTCTTCAAGTGAGGGCTTTCGGTCCTGGAGCATCGTGCCCATGGCACCGTCTGCCACAACCACTCTCGATGCGAGCGCATCCAGTAGGGAGCTTGCCCTTGGGGTCAGCTCGACCTTCTTGAATTCGTGCAGCAACAACTTATCTCCATGTTCTGGGGGAATTCGCAGGCCTGCGCTCTAGATAGCTTAACTTAGGGAATCTCCGCCCTGCAAAAACCTTAGGTTTTGTTTAGACACGGGAAGAAGTGTTCGACCATGCAGTTGATAGGAATCTGGGCAGTCGTGGCTGCAACGCTTGGCCCCATACAGAACATCACCGGGTGGACACTGTCGGCACTTTTGTGGCCGGGATATGACCCAATCAGGCAGACCATCTCCGATCTAGCGGCGGATGATTCTCCTGTGAAGTGGGTTCAGACCAGTTTCTTTATTTTTGGTTCAACCCTGACTTTGATCGGAGCTTGGAGTGCTAGGTCGTTCTCAATGCCTGGCCGTATAACTCTCATGTTGGCTGGGCTGAGCTCTTACGGGGTCGCTATCTTTGCGGTTCCAGATCAGAGGTCCAATTCACCCGAGCACCTTTTCTTTGCCACCTCTGCCTTCGTTCTGTTCTCCGCCTGGCCACTACTCGCAATGCGTTTTGATAGGCGTTATCACTGGGCTATCAGGCCACCTGGAGCGATCACGGCAACTGCAGTAATGACAATTGCAACGCTCGTCTTCCTGCTCACCTGGCTAGACCCCGACAGGACCTATACCGGTCTTGCCCAGCGGACAATTGTGGTGATGCAGGTGGTTTGGCTTACCTTTGCAATTTGGGCACAATGGCTGCACCAGCGTCGCCCGCAAGGCGCTACAGGTAAATACTGAGCCTGGATTCAACCAGCTTCTCGAACGAGCTCACCTTGCCACCAGCAGCCCTCAGCTCCTCATAATCCAGGAACATAGATATGGAGCCATCTTGATATTCCAGGAGCACGCAAGGCTCCCTGCCCTTCGATGCCGCAAGCTCGGCCTCGGACCGCTCGTTCATGTGGACAAGGCGCATTTCGAGTCCATGTTTCTCTTGAAGGCTTGACTCGAACTCTTTGAAGGCACGTTTTTTCATCACCTGCGAGTGGGTGATGTCGCAAAGGCTGCATTCTTTGATTCCAACCAGGTGGCCGAGGAAGTACCTGATCTCTCCAAACAGTCCGCCGTCGGCCTTATAAACGCCGATTAGCCTCTTGCCTTGATTCTGCATTTCATTTCAAACCAACCAAGTGGCAAACAGCTTCCAATCTGTCGAGGAACAAAGAATTGAGAGTGGGGGTTAGGCCTTCAATGGTGAGGGTAATAAAGATCATCGCGAGACTGCTGCTGGGCGGTGCGCTAATGATGGCTGGTTTTGCTCACCTAACCGATGCCAGGCAAGAGTTCCAGGCACAGGTTCCGGTTTGGCTGCCGCTAGATCCAGACTTCGTTGTGGTCGCATCTGGCGTTGTTGAGATCATCCTTGGCCTTTCTCTTTTGTCAGTCGGCAGGGCTGTGCCATGGGCTGGGCTAGTCACTGGCTTATTCTTCATCGCAATCTTCCCCGGCAACATCAATCAATACGTTGAGGGGATTGACGCCTTCGGTCTCGATACGGACGAGGCTCGCTTCACCCGGCTCTTCTTCCAGCCACTGCTCGTCGTCTGGGCTCTTTGGTCGTGTGAATCTGTTGGCTTGATCAAGCGGCTTCTCAGCACAAGGAAGAAAAGTGAAGCTCAGTAGAGCAGCTGTAATCTTTGCTGTCCTTGTGCTTGCGGGCTGCCAAGGCACTATCGAAGAACCAACTCCTTCCGCCAGCGAGATTGAGACTAAAGAGACTCAACCAGAGACTGAGACTGAGCCTGAGGTCACCCAAGAGGCTGAGCCTGCAGGACCCCAGGACTGCCTGCCGAGCACTCAAATGCGAATAGAGGAATCAATAGACAACCAAACCGCAGCTTTTGGCTTGGGTGAATTCGAAGCCGCTTATGCGATTGCTTCGCCGAGCTTTCAAGAGAGTGTGACTCTAGAGGGTTTCGTTGAGATCATTTCGGGTAGTTATGGGCCACTGATCGGCTCCTCCGAGCTCGCCTACCGTGACTGCATGATTGACAGTTCCGAGACTATTGCGGTGATAGACGTGAGGTTTATTGAGTCCGGCAACTCGGTCTATGGGCTTAGGTATTTGATGGTGCAGGTTGATGATGTCTGGCGCGTTGACGGAGCGAGCAACCTGCAGGTTGTTGGGGAGGGCGCTTGATTTGGTAGGCCCCGTGGGGCTCGAACCCACGACCCACGGATTAAAAGTCCGTTGCTCTACCAACTGAGCTAGAGGCCCCTACGGCCACAAAGTCTAACAGCGCTAGCTCAGGATGTCCTTGGTCGTAAAGCGGCCATAGGCCAGCGAGCCAAAGACGGCGATCCAACCCAGCTGCAGGACAATGTTGTTGAGCATCGAGCCCCACTCAATCGGTGCTCGAAGCAAATCCGCAAAATCCAGCCAGTAGTAGGTGAAGAGCCAGGAGTGCATCCACTCAAGCTGCGGAATGTTTCCCAGGATGTTGCTCACCCCACTGGTGACAAGCGTGGCTGTCATTGCACCGACCGGCACCGTGGTCAATGTTGAGATAAAGAGACCAACCGCTGCCATACCCGAGAGGGAAACTGTTGTGTAGAGCGCGACCAAAGCCATCCTGCCGAAAGCCTCAAAAATGCTTATTGTGAAGCCAGACAAGAGCGTCACCGGACCAACAGGGAAAAGGATTGCTCCGATTGCAGCACCCGCGATCATCAGGGTGAATGTGCCGGCAAGAATGAAAACCAATGAGGCAAGGTATTTCACGACCAATAGCCTCGCCCTCCCCACAGGGGAAATCAGCAGATAACGCAGGGTGCCAAGACCGGCCTCCCCTGCGATTGTGTCACCCGAGACCACAGCAACCGTGAGCGGGAGAAACAGCGGCAGAGCCAAGAGCATTGCTGTAAAGCCAGTGAAAAGCCCGTTCTGGGTGACCTGGGCCAAAAAAGGCGGTCCCTCTCCCGGAGCCAGTCGCTCTGAGGAGAGGGCAACGGCAATTGCAAGCAGAATCGGAATCAGAGCAATTGCTGCAAGCATGGCCCAGGTGCGACGACGGGTAAACATGACCTTGAGCTCCGATAGAAAGAGCCTGATTCCCATTGCCTTAGCGAACAACTTCGAACCCCTCTCCCGTAAGCTTCACAAACTTTTCCTCGAGGCTTGAGCGCTCCAGCCGAATCTCCTTGACGGCTACCTTCTTCCTCACGAGCTTCGCATTGATGGCAGCAACATCTAGCTCTGGGGAAACCTCGCAGGTTATTTGGTCGCCGAGAATCTTTGCCTTGCCAACACCATTGGCTTTAAGTACCTCAACGGCCAGGTCGACGTCCTCGGTTCGGAGAATCAGCCTTGTCGGCTCTTCGTTTCTCAGGTCCTCGATTAGACCCTGAGCCACAATTTTCCCCGCGCTCATTACGGCAACGTGGCTACATAGCATTTCAATTTCGCTCAAGAGGTGTGAGGAGAGGAAGATCGTGATGCCTTCTGAGGACAGGGAGCGAATCAGGTTCCTAACCTCTCTAGTTCCCTGAGGGTCTAGGCCGTTTGTTGGCTCGTCCAAAACGAGAAGCTCGCGCGGTTTTAGAAGTGCATTGGCAAGCCCTAGTCGCTGCTTCATACCTAGCGAGTAGGCATGAACCTTTTTGGAAGCCGCGTTCTTGAGGCCCACTCGATCGAGGGCGGCATCGACCCTTTGAATTCTTGTGCTCGCGTCGCTGAAACGGTCAGCCGCATCAATTCTGAGTAGGTTGTTCCTGCCGGACATGAATGGGTAGAAAGCCGGCCCCTCGACGAGTGCGCCAACTTTAGGCAGTGCCTCTTCGAGTCCCTTTGGAATCTCGGTTCCAAGAACTTTGATCTCGCCCTCAGATGCCTCGGCAAGTCCAAGCAGCATTCGGATGGAAGTAGTTTTTCCAGAGCCGTTTGGACCTAGGAACCCAAACACCGAACCCTTTGGAACCTCAAGGCTGATCGAATTCACGGCCTTCTGATCGCCAAAGCGCTTCGTTAGTCCGCTGGTCTCGATTGCCAGCTCTGTCGGCATTGGGGCTACTTTGCGGTGTCTAGCAGGTGCTGCACACTGACTGCACCGGCGTAGACATCACCAGAGTCAGTCATAAACACATTCATCAGAGGAGTGCTGAAGAGCATTCCACCAGCAACCGGAGTCATAAGCGACTCGATTAGCTCGCCACCCATCTCGGCCAGTGCCTTGTCGCCAGCTGGCATGAGCACGATTGTGTCCCAACCCTCACCGATCATTACTGGCTCTGGCTTCTCTTCCAAAGACTCCATCTCTTCCATGTCCATCCACATTTCGAGGTCGACCTTTTCCTTCTGAGCCTCTAGCTCCTTTAGGTCAACGATCTGTGTTCCGGCTGGGGGAGTGAAGCTGAACATGCTCTCGTCCTGGTCGCCAAAGCTGATGGACTCGTAGCCGACCTCCATGGCTGGCTCAGCCTGCTCGGTTGAGTAAACGCTTAGAGCCAGAGGCATTCCGGTCTCGGAGTCCACCGATACAACAATCGAGTCGACCAGCGAGACCTCGCTGTTTGGGGTCACAATCAGCTGGTAGGCAGTGCGGCCAGCGTGGTAGTGGTCGGTACCAACGGTCACCTCTGAGCTATCGCCCACCTGGCTCAATAGGTATTCGGCAACTGCCTGTGGGTCTGTCAGATCAAGCCCAATCTCAGCAATGTATGCACTGATCTCAGCTTCTGCCTCAACCTTGCCCTCGGCCAGCTTCTCTTCGTCAAGCTCGCCGTACATTGCCACCTGCTCGCGTGAGTCATAGGTCCAAACCGTGTTACCCGAGACAATCAGGTCGCGCTGCGCCATCATGTCCAAAATCTGTGCACGCATGCCGGTTTCGCCAACATAGACCCTTACCCTGTGCTCGCCGGTGACTAGTTCCATGGCCTCAGTTAAGAGGTTTTGCTCGATAACCTCAGGAGCAAAGTCAGCAAACTCTTCGGGCATCTTCTCGCGCATGCGCTCGGCGTCCTCCTCGGACACCATCGAGCTCAGCTCGAGAGCTGGGAGGCCGAGATTGCTGGTTTTCAAGATTGTGCCGGAGAACTCAGTTGGCTGGGCGTCCATCATCATGACCATGAGCTCTTCTGCGCTCATGTCTGGGAGGTCGACCGCATTCGCCTGAAGCGGCACCAGCGAAATCGCCGCGATCACCGCGGGAGTCACAACGGCTGGCATCCAACGCTTCGAAAGCTTCATTTAGTTCTCCTTCTTAGAGCTCTAACCCTAAGAAATACAACTGAATATTGGCTGAGAGTCATCCCCAGGGTTATTTATGACATTTTATCCCATAAAACCCTGGGGATCAGACTCCTATTCCCAGTCGTCGTCTATGACGCTCGGGTTCTCAGGGTTTCTGTCCTGAATCTCCCAGCCCTGTTTGTATTCAGTCGCCATGGTGTCAAGGAAAACCTTGGCATCGAACTCCTCTGGACCGCGAACGCCTGTCGCCTGCCAGTCGCCTCGCTCTAGAAGCTCCAAGGCAATTACGGGCACCAATGCCGTCTGCCACACCACGGCCTGAGCATCAAACTCCTCAGCCGTCCACTCGGTGTCAGCGATGTGGTAGAGGTAAGAGGCACGTGGCTTACCCTCTTTGTCCTTACCGGTAACGAGGGTTCCCGCGCAGGTCTTTCCGGTCATGCGCTCAACCAGTGATGCGGGGTCCGGCAGCACAGCTGCTACCAAATCACGTGGCGCGACTTGAGCGCGACCCGACTTCGATCGCACCCAAATGGGATTCACCTTGTCTAGCCCAAGGGCATGCAGGGTCTTGAGCACGTTTATGAACTCGGAACCTAGGCCATATTTGAAGTTGACCCTCTTGGCCTCCATGGTCCTCGGAAGCATGTTTACTTCCTCGTGTTCCACGTTTACGCATTTAATCGGCCCAATACCGCCCGGGAACTCAAATAGTTCAGGCTCCGAGAATGGCTTGGTGGTAAACCAGCCGCGATCCTTTTCCCAAATCAGCGGAGGGTTTAGGCATTCCTCAATGACGGTCCAGATTGAGAACGAGGGGGCAAAGATTTCTTCACCCTCGTCGTTTTCAACCACGAGGTTTCCACCATCCAAAATTGTGATCTCATCTATCTCACTGAATAGGTGGTCTGCTGCGTAGCGGGCAAATATGTTGGAAATGCCTGGCTCCGCACCAGTACCAACAAGTGCGAGAAGACCTGCCTTTTCAAACTCTTCGTGCTTGGCATACTGCCAGTCCCCGAGTTTCTCCGCGGGCTTGGTAAAGGGGTCGTCTTTGTCAGGATGAGAGAGACTCATAGCCATGTCCATGTAGTTGGCCCCGGCATCGAGGGCACCCTGGAAGATGCTCTGCACGAACCTTGGTTCTACGGCATTGACAATGTGAGTTGCGCCGTGCGCTTTCGCGAGAGCTGCAACTTGGGCAGAGTCTGAGGCGTCAATCTGTGCCGCTTCAAACTTGTCCACCGGAAGATCTGGGTGCCACTGGGCAACCCAGTCAACGCTCCGCTGAGCTCTTGCGAGCTCGTAGTCGGAGACGATTAGCTTTTCAAAGAAGTTACGTTCAGAGGCGATTTTGACGATTGCATCGCCAACCCCGCCTGCTCCAATGAGCAAGATACGCATTAGTTTCACAACCAAACGAGTTGACCGATTTTGATAGCGGGCCCAGTCCTTGCCCTCATTCACAAGTAGGCGCAAGCCTCTTTGGCGTCACTGCTAGTAACTGCGCCTTCACTTAGTGAACTACGTTCTTATTATTACCCCAAACCCCGGAAATGCCTACTAGCCAAGTTGTCTTATCGGCACCACGACCGGCGTCTTTGCAACTGGATCTTCTATAACTCTGGCCAGGATATTGAAGGCAGCCGCAAGATTATTTGGGTTAATGACATCGTTTGGGGCTCCCTGGGCGATTATCTCTCCGTCTCTCAGCACCACTATTTGGTCTGCAAAGCGGGCTGCAAGATTAAGGTCGTGGATGACTGCGACGATCGTCATGCCTCGCTCACGCTTCAGCGAGGACAGCAGGTTTATCACCTGAAGCTGATGGGAGTAGTCAAGCGAGTTGGTTGGTTCGTCCAACAGCAAAACCTGGGGATTCTTGACTAGGGCCGCTGCAATCACCGCGACCTGCCTCCATCCGGAGGAGAGCTCACCAATCTTTTTCTTTGAGTGAGGTGTTAGCGAGGTTCTCTCCAGAATCTGGTCAATCTCTCCTTTTACCCGGGGGCTCACCCTAGAGATTTGATTGGCCAGCATCGCGCTCCTGGCAATCAGGTCAAAAACGCTCTCATTATTCTTCGTCGCCGGAATCGTGCCCAGGAAACCAATGTTGCCCTCGATCTGGGCCTTCGTTAGGGAGCTGATTGATACTCCATCCAGCAGGACCGCTCCGCTCTTTGCCTTGATCTTTCTGGCCAGCGCCTTTAGCAGCGAGCTCTTACCTGCTCCATTAGCGCCGACGACCGCCGTGATTGAACCACCAGGCAATTCGAGGTCAAGGTTCTTGATGACCGCATCCGCCGAATAGCCAGCACTCAGGGATTGAGCGGCAAGCTTTGACTCCGGGTCATACATGAGACCAGCTTAGAACTTGGTGGTCACCTCAACCGCTTCGAGCCAACGCTCAAAGGATGCGCTGCGGTTAGTTGCAGGGGCGAATTCTTGCCTTGCAGGATTGAGCTGGCGGAGCTCATCCATTGATCCCCAGATGCCAGAACCTAAACCGGCGAGGAGCCCTGCACCAAATCCGGTTGACTCAAGGTTCTTCGCTCTCACAACCTTTGCCCCAATAAGGTCAGCCTGGATTTGCATCATGGTGTCATTTGCCGCCGCACCGCCATCGACCCTAAGCTCTGCGACGCTCTTTCCTGCATCCTCAGCCATCGCGTCGACCACGGCCTTCACCTGAAAAGCAATCGCCTCAAGGGTGGCATAGGCCAGGTTGGCATCGGTCGAGCCTCGTGTGATACCTAGCAGGCTGCCGCGAACATCTGCGTTCCAAAAGGGTGCGCCTAGGCCGGTAAGAGCCGGAACGAATACCACGCCGTCGCTGCTGCCTGCCTTCTTTGCTAGGTCCTCAACAGCGGGGGCGCTATCTATGATCCGTAGCTTGTCTCTGAGCCACTGAACAGCAGCACCCGCAACGAACACCGAGCCCTCTGAGGCGTAGGTGATCTTTCTTTCGGGACTCATCCAGGCTACGGTTGCAAGAAGTCCGTGGTCACTAATGACAATCTCGTCCTCTGTGTTGGTCAGGATGAAGGCACCGGTTCCGTAGGTGCATTTTGATGCCCCAAGGTCAAAGCCGGTCTGACCAAAGAGCGCCGCCTGTTGATCTCCAGCCATGCCGGTGATCGGGAGATCGAGACCAAGAAAGTGATCAGGGCTACTCTGCGCTAGCTCTCCCCAGCAAGGGGTGATTTCAGGCAGTGCAGACCTCGGAATACCAAAGGTTGAAAGTAGCTCTTCGTCCCAGTCGCCAGTTTGCAGGCTCATTAGCTGAGTCCTCGAAGCGTTCGAGGCATCGGTGATGTGACGCTTGCCACCCGAGATGCGAGCCACTAGGTAGCTGTCAATGGTTCCGAGGGCATACTTGCCCGCTTCAACTCCCGACCAAATCTCTGGATGCTTTCTCTGCCACCACAAAAACTTACTGGCGGTGAAATAGGGGTCAATGTTGAGTCCGGTGCGCTTTCTTATCCAGTCGCCTTTGTTTTTCTCTTGGAGCTCCTCGGTGAAAACAGAAGTTCTGCGGTCTTGCCAGACGATGGCTTTGGTTGGGGAGCTCAGGTTCTCGCGGTCCCAGATCACAGCTGTCTCGCGCTGGTTGGTGATGCCGATGCAGGTCGGTTTTTCGCTGTGGCCCTGGACAGCGCTCTTCACTGAGCTGAGAGTCGCCTGCCAAATCTGCTCTGGGTCGTGCTCGACCCAGCCAGGCTCTGGGAAGTGCTGTTCAAATTCTGTGTAGCCACGAGAGAGTATCTCGCCACTGGGGGAAATGATTAGGGCTGTGACGCCGGTGGTGCCCGCATCTATGGAAAGAATCGACATCTATTTCCTCCTTGAAATGTGTGCGGAACAAAAACTAAATCTTTGGCGTTTATGCTTTCACTGTGGCCAAACAAAATCAAACCAAATCGAACAAAATCGAACAGTTTGACGTTGCCATTATCGGCGCCGGAATCAACGGAGCGGTAGCGGCAGCGGCGCTGAGTGCTGCCGGCCAGAAGGTTCTACTTGTCGACAAGGGCGACTTTGCGGGCTTCACCTCACAAGAGTCTTCAAACCTTGTCTGGGGCGGTATCAAATACCTCCAGACCTATGAGTTTTGGCTGGTGTTCAAGCTCTGCCTCGCAAGAAACAAGCTGATGAAGGCGTATCCAAACCAAATCAAAGAGATCGGTTTCTTGGCCTCGCTCGGGCCAACGGCCCCCTTCGGAAGGGTGCTGGGTGCTTTTGGAACCCTGTTTTACTGGTTCATCGGTCTCTTTGGAACAACCCCTCCCTCGACCTTCTCCGCGAAGAAGGCAAAGGAGCTCGAGCCAAACCTGATTACCGGTCGCAAGGCCGTCAAATACTTCGATGCTCAGCTGCCCGATAACGACAGCCGATTCGTATATGACTTCATTCGTCATGCCAAGGCCCGTGGGGCTGACGTCCGCAACTACACAGAACTGACTGAGGCAAGTTTCAAGGGCGACTGGTCACTGACTTTGAAGGCAGGCAGAAAGACCACAAACGTTACCGCGAAGAGCGTCATCAATGCCGCTGGGCCCTATGCGCAGAATGTCTCGAAGCTACTTGGTTCAAAGACCAAGGCCGGCCTTGTTTTCTCCAAGGGCATACACCTAATCCTCAACCGCAAGCTCACCGAGAAGTATCAGGTGTTGGCATTTTGGGATGAGGAGGGCAGGCTTTTCTACGTTCTTCCCATGGGTGACCGATCCATGATCGGAACCACCGACACCAGGGTTGAGAAGCCAGAGACACAAACCAATAAGGACGATATCGACTTTGTGCTGCGACAGATAAATGCTCAGCTCGAGCTTGCAGAGCCCATCACAGAAGACCAGATCGTTTCGAATCGTTCTGGCGTGAGGCCATTGGTTGTCGAGAACGGTGAGAGTGGCAACAATCAGGATTGGCATGCACTAAGTCGAAAGCACGCAATCGAAGCCAACAGAGACAAAAGAGTGGTGACAATTCTCGGAGGCAAACTCACGGACTGTCTAAATGTGGGCGAGGAAGTAATCGACGAACTAAAGGGCTTTGGCGTGAAGCTTGATGATCCCGGCACCTGGTTCGGGGAGGGTTCGCAAGAGCGCAAGACCGAGTTCTACGCCAAGGTCGCCTCACAGACCAAGGGCAATGCCGATCTGATTGCCGAGGGGCTGTGGCGTCGCCATGGCCACAGAGCCTTCGATGTCATTGGCAAGGAAAAACTTGAGGATCTCTTTGACGGACTCGGAATCACCGCTCAGGAGCTTAGGTATGTCGCCGAGAACGAGGATGTGACCACTCGTGAGGATCTTTTGCGCAGAAGGCTTCCTGTGATGATGGCTAGGGGAGAGAAGGAGCTGGCTGCAAATAAAAAGCTCCAGAAACTACTCGTGGAGCTGGGCCTCTAGAGGCGTCTCTGGACGTTTCGAGGGCCACTCGACCACCAGCATTGCAGCGAACAGCAACCCACCACCAAAGATGATTGCGTAGGTGAGGGGCTCCTGCCCGACAAAGACGGCAATGATGGCCGTGAAGATAACCTCACTGGTGATCAGCAGCGCAACCCTGGAAGGTTCAATCAAGGTCTGTGCCCAGGTTTGAACCCAGAACGCCAGAACGGTTGAAAGCAATGCCGTAAACAGAATTGCGAACCACACCTCAGCATTTGGGGGAGGTTGGTAGCCATCCAGGAGCGCAAATCCCCAGGTCACAATCGCGGCAAAGGCGATCTGTAGCATCGCAAAGCGGTAGGAAGACCTTCCCTTGCCGTAGTGGCCAAGAAGCAGGATGTGAACCGCATACAAGACCGCGCATACCACAAGCCAAATCTGGCCGACCTGAAACTCGATGTTGGTTGCGGCCCCCGAGAAAATGCCGAGCCCAACCATTGCCATGGTTAGCCCGAGAACTACCCGCTTGCTCACTCTCTGCCTCACAAATAACCATGCAATTAGCGGTGTGAGGATCACATAGAGGCCGGTCAGGAAGCCGCTGGTTGCTGCCGTGGTGAGCTCTAGGCCGATTGTCTGAGTGATGTAGCCAAATGCCAGCACGACCCCGATTAGCCCGCCAAACCGGAAATCGCCAGTTTTGAAATTTAGGGCAACCCTTGGCCTAAGCAGCACCATGGCGATGGCTGCGATTGAAAATCTGGTTGCCAGAAAGTCCATGTAGGGCTGCTGGACTATAGCGTCCTTCATCAGAACAAAAGCCGCCCCCCAGACAAAACCAACGCCCAGCAGCGCAAAGACAGCCAGGCGGGTTTTGGTCACTGAGAAAGACTAGTGTTTAGCGTATTTTTTGGCACTCGCACCAGCCATTTTTGTTGCCATGGATGGAAACACGATGCCGTGCATCGGGAGGACCATCCACCAGTAGAGGTGCCCAAACAGTCCCCTCGGGTGATACAGCGCCCGCTGTGTCACGAGCGACTTCCCCTCGGGGGTTTGGCTGACTCTAAATTCCAACCAGGCAAGCCCGGGCAGTTTCATCTCAGCTCGAAGCCTCAGAAGCTTTGGCCTTTGAAGCTGCTCCACTCTCCAAAAGTCCAGTGCCTCTCCTTCACGCAGCTTGTTTGGATCGCGCCTTCCTCGTCGTAAACCCACACCACCTACGAAGCGGTCCATTAGCCCCCTTAGCTCCCAGGCCCAGGTTGCCGTGGAGTAGCCATTAGCTCCTCCAATTGATTCGATTCTCTTCCAGATCTCAGACTGCTCGTCCTCCGACTCATACTGCCGAAGATCGACATAGAGCGAACCACCTGCCCAGTCTGGGTCTGTGGGCAGTGGTTCGGAGTGCGTACCAGGCGTCATCGCGTTAGACCAACGGGTCTCAACATCGAGCTCTTTGATGCGGGTTAGCGCAAGCGATACCGCTTTACGGAAGTCTGTGAGCCCATCCTTGTGATCCGTGACCAGCTCACGAATTCGGTCATCCCTGGCCACCACCTCGTGCTTCAATGAGGCAACCAGCCGCTTTGCGAGGGTTACTGGTACCGGGGTGACCAGACCGATCCAGCCCGAGGCGAGCCTTGGGGTGAGCACGGGCAAGGGGAGAATTATTCGTCGTCTTAGGCCCGCCACCTCCGCATAGATCTGCATCATCTCCATGTAAGTGAAGACATCTGGCCCGCCAATGTCGAAGACGTCATTGATCTTCGGGTCAATGGTTGCCGAGCCAACGAGAAAACGCAGCACGTCTCGGACTGCAATTGGCTGGATGCGGTTTTTGAGCCATTTCGGAGTGACCATGATTGGAAGTCGCTCGGTTAGGTGGCGGAGCATTTCAAAGGACGCCGAGCCAGAACCAATCACCACCCCAGCCCTCAGCTCAATGGTCGGCACACCGCTAGATCGAAGAATCTCTCCAGTCTTTGCCCGCGCTGACATGTGGGGAGAGAGCGAATCGTCTGACGAGGTGATACCGCCTAGGTAAACGATTCTCCTGACCCCATTTTGCTTTGCAAGCTTTCCAAAGGAGCGGGCCAGGTCTTCTTCCATTTGCTCGAAGTTCTTTGAGACCATCAGCGCGTGAAGCATGTAGTAGGCGAGGTCAATCTCCTGTAGCGCAAGATTCAAAGACTCGGGATTTAGGGCATCACCCTCGATGATCTCTACCTGATCGCGCCAGGGATAGTCCTGGAGCCTATGAGCATCCCTTACCAAGACCCGCACGCGGTAATTGTGGGCGAGCAGCTCCCTGACCAGCCTGCCTCCGACGTAACCCGTGGCACCGGTGACCAACACCCTGGCTGGCTTCTTATCCTTTGACTTCAGAGTTTTGAGATCTGAGGTCACCGTCTCAATCATGAGAGGGCTAACCGAGAACTAGACGGTTTTGTTTCTAGCCGAATCGACCTGAGACGTAGTCCTCAGTCTGCTTCTCGGTTGGATTGGAGAAAATCTTTTCGGTCTTGTCGTATTCGATGAGCTTGCCAGGCATTCCGGTCCCTGCAATGTTGAAAAACGCTGTCATGTCAGAGATACGAGATGCCTGCTGCATGTTGTGAGTAACGATAACCACCGTGAACTTCTCTTTTAGCTCTACCGCAAGGTCCTCAATGGCGGCCGTAGAAATGGGGTCGAGAGCTGAGGTTGGCTCGTCCATCAAAATCACATCCGGCTCCACCGCAATTGCTCTTGCGATGCAAAGGCGCTGCTGCTGGCCACCGGACAGAGATGAACCAGGGAGGTTCAGACGGTCTTTAACCTCATTCCAGAGGTTCGCTCCTACTAATGCCTTCTCCGCTAGTTCGTCACCTTCCGACTTGGTCATTCGGGAGTTGTTCAGCTTGTAGCCAGAAAGGACGTTGTCTCTAATTGACATCGTTGGGAATGGGTTTGGCCTCTGGAAGACCATGCCGACCTGACGCCTCACCTTTACAGGGTCAACATCTGGGGCGTAAATGTCCTCACCGTCCATCTTCATGGACCCGGTCACATATGCCCCCGGGATTACCTCGTGCATGCGATTCAGGGTCCTGATCAGAGTTGACTTTCCACAACCCGATGGACCGATGAAGGCCGTGATTGCCTTCGGCTCAATGACCATGTTGATGTCTTCGACAGCTAGAAAGCTGCCGTAGTAGACGTTCAGTGAGTTGAGTTCGATTCTCTTAGACAACGGCTATCCCTTCGGTGAGAAAATCTTGGAAATGATTCGGGCAATCAGGTTCAAAACCATCACGATGATCATCAGGGTTAGAGCACCTGCCCAGGCCCTGTCAATGTAGGACTGGAAGTCGGTTCCCTGAATTGCGTATGAGGTGTAGACGAAGACCGGAAGAGTCATCATCTTTTCTGCGAACGGGTTGTAGTTCATGGAGGTGGTGAAGCCGGCCGCAAGAAGTAGAGGAGCCGTCTCGCCGATGATTCGAGCGATGGCGATGATGACACCCGTCGCAATTCCGGCCAGAGCGGTTGGAATCACTACCTTCAAAATAGTCAGCCACTTCGGAACACCGAGAGCATAAGAAGCCTCGCGAAGCTCATTTGGAACAATCTTCAACATTTCCTCGGTGGCCCTTACCACGACCGGAGTCATTAGAACTGCTAGCGAGATTGCTCCCGCAAAGCCGTTGATGGCGCTGGCTGGCCCGAGAATGATCAAGAACAGTGAGAAGGCAAAGAGGCCAGCAACGATGGATGGAATACCCGTCATAACATCTACGAAGAACGTGACTGCTCTCGCGAGCTTTCCTCGACCGTATTCCACGAGGTAGATGGCTGTCATAATGCCAAGGGGCACTGAGATCACAGTTGCAATTCCAGTGAGCTCCAAGGTTCCGACGATTGCGTGTAGCGCCCCACCACCGGCTCCAACAACGTTTCTCATGGACTGGCTGAAGAAGTCAGCATCGAGCCTATTGAGACCCTTTTCCACCACAGTCCAGGTCAACGACACGAGCGGAATCACCGCTAGCGAGAATGCGGCTGTAACCCAACCTGTGACCATGCGGTCTGTAGCCTTGCGTCGCCCTTCAACGCTCCTGGAGATCAGATAAGTAACAACCATGTAGAGGGTAAAACCGAGTACACCTACCGCAATCAGATTCGGTGCGCCGTCTTCATTTGTAAGACCGGAAAGGGTCAATGAAGACAGTGCCAGGGAGAACGCGATCAGCAGAGCCGCAGGTGAGTACCACCTCGGCAGTGATGCCGAGGCCTTGAGAGCAGAGGTGGTGGCGGACATTAGTTGGCTCCTGAGAATTCCGCTCGGCGGCTGATGATGTAGCGCGCGAAGAGGTTAATCACCATGGTGATGAAAAACAGCATCAAACCCGTCGCTATCAACAGGGATCTGTGATCTCCTCCTGACTCTGGGAAGTCGAGCGCGATGTTCGCTGCAATTGTGTTTGAGTTCTGTGAGGTGAGCAGTGCGAAGTTGATAATCGAAGCTGGAGAGAGAACAAGTGCAACGGCCATGGTCTCGCCAAGTGCCCTACCAAGACCGAGCATCATGGAAGAAATGATTCCTGGCCTACCGAAAGGAATAACGGCCATCTTGATCATTTCCCACCTTGTGGCACCCAGCGCCAGAGCAGCCTCCTCGTGAAGTCTTGGGGTTTGCAAGAAGACCTCACGGATTAGAGCCGCCATGATCGGCAGCACCATGATGGCGAGAACGATGCCAACAGTGAGCATGGTTCTACCGGTCGCCGAAACTTGCCCCTCGAAGAGTGGTATCCAACCGAAGTTCTCGTTGAGCCAAACGTAGGTGGGGTTCAAAAATGGCGCTAGCACCAAGATGCCCCATAAGCCATAAACCACCGACGGGATGGCAGCGAGTAGGTCCATGACGTAGCCCAACACTTGTGAGAACCTGCGGCTCGCGAAGTGAGAAATGTATAGGGCGATTCCGACCGCCAGTGGGGTCGCGATGAGGAGGGCTATAACTGAACCGTAGAGGGTTCCAAAGATGTAGGGCGCAACATAGCTGAGGGGATCCTCTGCTTTCCCGTCGAAGTCTGCATTCGGACTGAGAGCAGGTAGCGCCTGAATAAAGAGAAAGACTGCAACGGCAGCGAGGATGGCCAGAATGCCTGCTCCTGCGAATGTGGCGGCCCTAGAGAAAACCAGGTCACCTAGGCGGACCTTGCCTTTCCCTTTGATGCTTTGTTCGCTCACTAGAACTCCCGGCCGGTTGCTTGAGTTGGGAAATAGATTAGCCCGAGCTCGGGTGGCCGAGCCCGGGCCAATCTAATTAGTTTTCCAGATGTTTACTTCACCTGGTCGATGATCGCCTGTGCCTTCCTGCGAAGCTCGTCGGAGATCGGTGCGTTACCTGCAGCTGCAGCTGCGTACTCCTGACCCTCAGCTGAGAGCATGTAGGAGGCGTAGGCCTTGACAAGCTCAGCCTTTGCGTCGTCTGCGTAGTCCATGCAGCCCTGTAGGTAGGAGATTAGAACTACTGGGTAAACGCCTGACTCAGTGGTGTCGCGGTCTAGGTCGTAGGTCAGCATGGTGTCTGGGCGTCCAGACTTCAGAGGCGAAACGTCCACGATCTTTGCAGCAGCCTCAGCGGAGTAAGGGACGAACTCGTCGCCTACACCGAAGGCTACGGTGCCGAAGTCACCTGCGCGGGATGCGTCAGCGTAACCAATGGTTCCGTTACCGGCAGCAATAGCAGCGATAACACCAGAGGTACCCTGGCCGCCCTCGCCGCCCCACTCAGCTGGCCACTCTTCGAAGTCACCGGCGTTCTCACCGTTCAGCAACCAGGTGTTAGGCGCAGCCTTTGCCATGGTGTCGGTGAAGTTTCCGGTGGTTCCTGACTCGTCAGAGCGGTGAACTGCGGTGATAGCTAGATCTGGCAGGTCAACACCTGGGTTGTCAGCAGCGATTCTGGAGTCACTCCAGTTGGTGATCTCGCCAGTGAAGATTTGTGCAACGGTGTCAGGAGTCATGTTGAGAGACTTGATGCCGTCGAGGTTGAAGATGATGGCGATTGGCGAGATCCAGATTGGGAACTCGAACATTGGGCCGTCAGCAGGGGAGCAGTTTGGGTGTGGAGTTGCGATCTCCTCATCCTTCAGAGCTGAGTCCGAACCGGTGAAGAAGGTAAGACCCTGCTCGAACTGGTCACGACCAGTTCCAGAACCGGTTGGGTTGTAGTTGACAGTCACTCCCGGGTTCAGCTGCTGGAAGCCTGCAACCCATGCCTCCTGGCCAGCGGCCATTGAGGAAGCACCGGAACCGTCAAGGGTTCCCTCTAGTACAACCGCTGACTCCTCGGTGGTCGATCCACCTGCAGACTCGGTAACGGTAACGGTAGCTGCTGGGTCGGCTTCGTTGGTTGCGCAACCAGCAAGCACTAGCGCGGATGCCGAAGTGATTGCGGCAAGCGAAAGTAGCTTTTTCTTCAAGTTGATTCTCCTTGAGACTTTGTTTGGAAGACAGCGGGCCTGCCTCGGTCGCAAGTCTGTTTAGGTTGATTGAAAGCCCAGTATTAATTGGGTAAACAAATGGAAAACAAATATGAGTTTTTACTTTGCTTCGCTGAGGCTGACCATCTCGTAGTCCAGAACCTTTGGCTTACTGGCCATGCTCAATCGCACCACCAAGAAGTCTGAGGGGGCTAGAGCAGCAGCCTGTCGAATCGGTTCGGCCATCTCGCCTGTGGCATGCTGCGACACAGCTTCAAGGACTTCCGGCAGAGCGGGACGGTGCGTGCAGACGAGAGCATTCTTAGTGTCCTTGAAGACGTCCTCAACAAGTTGCCTTGCCTGCTTGGGATTCTTTTTGCTTTTGAACTCTGTGATCTGCGAGCGCTTCACAAGCTTTCGCTTGCAACTCTTCGAGTAGGGCTTGACCGTGTCTAGACATCTGCGCCACGGCGAAGTAACAAGCCGTTTTGGTCCGTAGCTCTTGAGGAGCTTTACTAAGCGCTTTGCCTGTACTTCACCCTCTGGTAGCAATGGCCTAGTTGCCTCGCCGTCTGTCCAGTCACTTCGAGGTGTGGCCTTTGCATGGCGAAGCACAATTAGCGACCTGGTTTCGAGCTGGCCGAGCTTATGAAATTCAATTAGCTTCTCGAGGACTTCTCTATCGTGGCCGTAACTGAGCATCCGCATGGCGGTCTCAACGGGATGCCATTCAACCCGTGCGATTTCTTTGTTCGGCTTGAAACGAGACTTTGAGTAGACCTTATGCGGCACCTTGCTTGCCCAATAGCTGACGTACTTGTCCTCGCCTTTGCCGACTTTGTAGTGAATGACATCGAGCTTTCGACCCAGGCGAACTCTGATGCCCGCTTCTTCTTCGACCTCTCGGACCGCAGTTTCCTGCAGCAGCTCTCCCTTGTCCTGTTTCCCCTTGGCAAAACCCCAGTCGTCGTATTGCTCGCGATGAACCAGGAGAATCTCGATGTCGCTACCTGCTTCGCGCCAGCAAACTACACCCGCTGCGTGGACGGTCACTAACGAATCCTCTTTTTGTTGAGCGTTAGCTGCATCAGCTCATCCTGCATGTCGGGTAGGTGGTTGCCCTCGTCATTCGTGGACCTGCGGTGCCAATCGCCCTTGGGTCCTAGGACCCAAGTTGCGACCTGCTCGCTCATTCCAAGGTCGAGGATGTCCTTGAGGTCTTTGATGTGGTCGGTCTGTACAAGTTTCACCAGAGTCTCGACTCGCCTGTCCAGGTTGCGATGCATCATGTCGGCAGAGCCAATGAAGACATCCGGGTCCCCGTCGTTTTCGAAGTAGAAGATCCGTGAGTGCTCGAGGTAGCGCCCTAGCACCGAGTGCACTCGAATGCTTTCACTCAGACCTGGAACGCCTGGCTTTAGAGCACACATACCCCTTACCAGGATGTCGATGGGCACGCCCGACTTCGCGGCCAGGTACAGCTCATCAATGATTTGCTCGTCAACCAGGGAGTTCAGTTTGAGGGCAATGCGAGCCGGCTTTCCCTCACTAAACAGTTGTGCCTCTCGCCTGATGCGCATGGTGAGGCCCTCCCTCACTCCAACTGGGGAGGTGAGGAGGGATTTGTAGGTCGGCTCGCTTGCATAACCTGAGAGCAGGTTAAAGAGCTGAGTCAGATCCTCTCCAACCTGAGGGCGTGCAGTGAGGAGCCCAAGGTCCTCGTAATACCTTGCAGTTTTTGGGTTGTAGTTTCCGGTGCCAACGTGGCAGTAGCGGCGTAGCTGGTCACCCTCCTGGCGAATCACCAGCGAGAGCTTGCAGTGGGTCTTTAGGCCCACCAATCCGTAGACCACGTGCACACCGGCACTCTCTAACTTTCTGGCCCAGCCAATGTTGTTCTGCTCATCGAACCTTGCCTTGATCTCAACCAGGGCCAGCACCTGCTTGCCGGCTGCTGCGGCATCGATTAGGGCGTCAACGATCGGGGAGTCACCTGAGGTTCGATATAGCGTCTGCTTGATTGCCAAAACCTGAGGGTCATCGGCCGCCTGCTCCAGAAACGCCTGCACGCTCGTGGCAAAAGACTCGTAGGGGTGGTGGACCAATACCTCCCGCTCACGAAGGGAGGCAAAGATGTCTGCCGCCTCGTCCTCGTCGGCTTCGAGGTAGCGGTTGGTCGTTATTTGATGTTTGTCAAAGTGAAGCTCTGGAATTGGCAAGAAGGCGAAGGCGCTCAGGCTCTTTAGGTCCAGTGGCTCTGGAAGCGGGAAAACATCCTGCTCGTTCATGTCGAGCTCACGCTGCAACAGCGAGAGCACTTGAGGGTCAATATCCTCTGCAACCTCAAGCCTCACAGGAGGACCAAAGCGTCTGCGAAGGAGCTCTTTCTCCAGCTGGACCAGCAGGTTTTCACCTTCGTCCTCGTCGACCTCTAAGTCTTCATTTCTGGTCACCCTAAAGGTGTGGTGCTTGAGGACCTCCATGCCTGGAAAAAGCTCGCCTATGAACTCGCCCATCACATCTTCTAGCGGCACGTACCTTGACGCTGATCCTGGGACAACGACGAACCTTGGCAAAAGCGGAGGAACCTTTACTCTCGCAAAGTGCTCCGCCTGAGTTTTCGGGTTGCGAAGCACCACCGCAAGGTTTAGCGAAAGACCTGATATGTAGGGGAAGGGGTGTGCCGGGTCGACCGCTAGCGGAGTCAAGACAGGAAAAACCTGCGATGTGAAGTATGAGTGGAGCTCCTGCTGCTCCTCAGCGGTAAGAGTCGACCAGTGAACTATTTGAATGTCGTGCTGCGCAAGCTCCTTAGAGACCTTGCCGGCAAAGAGTTCTGCGTGACGGGTCTGGAGTTCCCTGGTGCGATCCGCAATCTGCTGAAGCACCTCTTGCGGACTTAGCCCCGACGGTGAGGGCACCGCAATGCCGGTTGCAATCCTGCGCTTGAGCGAGGCCACGCGAACCATGAAGAACTCATCCAGATTCGAGGCAAAGATCGAGAGGTAGTTAACGCGCTCGAGAAGCGGGATGCTCTCGTCTTCTGCAAGCTCGAGCACTCGCTGGTTGAAATCTAGCCAGCTGAGCTCGCGCTCTAAGAAGCGGTCGGCCGGTAATTCATGCTCACTTGGAGGAATGAAAATGGCCGTGGTCTCTTCTGACATAGGGGATATCTTTGCACTTATTGGTGAACGAGCAATAAACAGTTAATCCGTTGAACTGCCGCTTGGGTCAAGCCGGTAGCCGACGTTTCGCACGGTGCCAATGAGACCCTCGTGCTCGCCGAGTTTTGCTCTGAGGCGCCTGATGTGTACATCGACGGTTCTTGTACCACCAAAGTAGTCATAGCCCCAGACTTCGCTGAGCAGCTGCTCTCTGGAGAAGACCTGTGAGGGGTTGTCGTTGAGATACCTCAAGAGCTCAAACTCTTTGAAGGTTAGATCCAACGCGCGGCCATTGATCTTTGCCGTAAAAGTACCCAGATCAATAACGAGTCCAGTTGAGTTATCAATGACCTGTGCCTTTGGTTTGCTGTCGAGCAGCATTCGAATCCTCGCATCGACCTCTCCGAGGGATGCGCCATCGAGAATGAAGTCACTCGCTTGCCATTCCGGGCTCACAGCCGGCAAGCCAGACTCGGTCACCACCATCAACATCGGCTTTTGCCAGCCGGCAGCTCCGATGATTCTCGTCACAGCCTTGGCTGCCACCAGGTTGTTCCGGCAGTCCAGGACTGCGATGTCGTGCCTTGGGGCGGTCGCAAGGGACTGCGGTTCGAAGTCAACTAAGTGAATGGTGTGGCCCAGCACCTCTAGGGGTGGCAGGGGGTTTTCAGGCGTGGGGGAGATGCAGAGAATGTTTGCCATAGAACTGCCTCCCGCCTTAGCAAATGATACCCAGCTTTACCTGCCTGTTGGCTAGAGTGCTTGGTGTGAGCAGGCAGTGGTTTCAGATAGTGACTATCTGGGTTTTAGTCATCTTTGGAGCAGCGCTCTCAATGGTCTTTCTTTCTGGCGACTCCCGCTACACGGCCTTCAGCGCCATCGCCGCCGCCTCAATTGCCCTGGTGAGCCTCGAGCACTTGATATCGTCGAAGAGTAAAAACACCGTGAGGCAACAGGTCTATGTGTCGGCGGGAACCCTGCTTATCCTCGGGCTTTTCACCATCGCAACTCTGGCAAGTTAGAATTGCCCCATGCTGCTTGCAATTGAACTTGTCTTTACCGGGCTTCTGATCCTCGCCGCTATTGCGATTGCCGGTATTTCGGCACTTGTTCTTTACAAACTCTTCAAGGGGCAGCGCTAGTTTGTTCGTCCTTCCGGATGATCTCCCAATCGAGCTAACTCCATTTGCCTTTCTCATCGGCTCTTGGAAGGGTTCGGGCGTAGTTTCCTACCCTGTTGGCGAGGCCGAGCCAAAAGAGATTGAGTTTTTTCAGGAGCTGAGTTTCACCCCTCTCACCACCGGTAGGCTCGAGTATTCGGCTGTAGTTAGAGATGAGTCCGGCAAGGAGATTTCATCAGAGCGCGGCTACTGGATGATCTCGAGACCCTCGAATGAGTCTGATGCCGGACCAGGCCTCCTACCTGCAACCGGAGAGAGCGCCATAACCGTGCGCGAAGATCTAGAGCTCTGGCGAAACAAGTCAGGTGGTTTCGACATTGAGGCCCTGATTATCCACCCGGGAGGTGTTGCGGAGCTCTACTTCGGCCAAATCAAAGGCGCGAGGGTAGATATTGCAACCGATGCCGTGCTCCGCTCACCAAACGCAAAGGAGTATTCCTCCGCTCACCGCATGCTTGGACTGGTTGATGGGGCGCTGCTCTGGGCCTGGGACATGGCGGCGCTTGGCAGCCCGCTCAAGTCTCATGCCTCAGCAAGGCTGGAAAGAGTCGATGCCTGAGCACTTTGGCAATCCGCTTCTGGAGCAACGGAGGCTTCTAGCGGGCGAAGCTTTTGTCGAGCGCACCGATGAGGTGGTGCTATCTATTGCTGGCGAGGAGCGAGCGAGCTGGCTCCATGCACTTGTGTCGCAAGACATTATGAACCTCGCTGAGGCCGCCAGCACCGAGGCACTGCTCTTGAACCCCCAAGGCCACATTGAGCACCAGCTCAAGGTCATCAACGCAGGTGACAAGCTGCTGGTAATAACCAACAGGGAACGCTCGGCTGGACTCGTTGATTGGCTGAGCAAGATGCGTTTCCGAGCAAAGGTTGAGGTTGCAGAAACCGAGCTAAAGGTCTTCGGAGTCTTTTCTGAGGCTGCGGGCACAGTCTGGGTGGATGGTTTTTCTTTCGAGCCGAAGAGCTCTGTTAGTTACGCAGATACTCGCGCAGATTTTCCCTATCGAGAGATTATTGCTGATGAGCCTCCGGCACTTGAGGAAGCTGGACTGATGGCCTATCAAGCTCTTCGGATAGCAGCCGGCAGGCCAGAGATACTTGATGTTGACGAGAGATCACTGCCTCACGAGTTTGACTGGCTCGCCTCTGCAGTGCACCTGACTAAGGGTTGCTACCGGGGACAGGAGAGCGTTGCCAAGGTACACAACCTCGGGCACCCGCCAAGGCGCCTTGCAATTTTGCACCTCGAGCACGGAGATGCTCATTGTGGAAAAGATGACGAGATCTACTACCAAGACAAGAAAGTCGGCAAGGTCATTTCCGGCGCACTGCATTTTGAACTTGGCTCAATTGCGCTGGTGCTGCTGAACCGAAATACGCCATACCTGGATCTCTCGGTTCACTCGGGAGAAAGTGTCTATGCCGCCTCGCAGCAGGTGTTGGTGCCGGCAGATGCCGGCAAGGCTGCAAATCTCCCGAGGCCATCAGCCTTCAAACTCTCTGGCAAGTAAGCTCTCTGACATGTTCAATCTCGTACTTCTTCGTCACGGCAACTCTCTCTGGAACCAAAAGAACCTCTTCACCGGTTGGGTCGATGTCGACCTCAGCGACCAGGGACGAGAGGAGGCGAAGCGCGCGGGAGAGCTGCTCGGCTCTTCTGGCCTGAAGCCGGACGTACTATTCACTTCAGTGCTGAAGCGGGCCATCAACACCGCCCACATCGCACTGGACCAGATTGACCGCAACTGGATTCCCACGAAGCGCTCCTGGAGACTCAACGAACGCCACTACGGCGCCCTGCAGGGCCTAGACAAGGCCGAGACGCTTGAAAAGTTTGGTCCAGAGCAGTTCCAAATCTGGAGGCGCAGCTATGACACCCCGCCACCCGAGATTGCCGATGACGCTGAGTATTCGCAGGCGAGCGATGAGCGATACGCGGGGCTTGGAAGCGCACTTCCTAGAACCGAGTGCCTAAAGGACGTGCTGGTTCGCATGTTGCCCTACTGGCACAGCGACATCTCGGAGGAGCTCAGAGCGGAGAAGACAGTTTTGATCACGGCTCACGGCAATTCGCTTAGGGCTCTTGTGAAGCACCTTGACGACATTGGCGATGACGAGATCGCCGAGCTAAACATACCAACCGGAATTCCGCTCCACTACAAGCTAGATGCGAATCTCAAGCCAATTGTCAAGGGTGGAGAGTATCTAGATCCGGAGGCAGCTGCCGCTGGTGCTGCAGCGGTTGCTAGCCAGGGTAAGAAGTAGCTTTTACCACTCGCCGGTCTGCAAAAAGCTGACCTTGGCGCTGATGTCCACGACGTGATCTGCGAAGCGCTCGAAGTAGCGCGAGGCCAAAGTCACATCAACTGTGAACATGGCATTCTCTGACCAGTCGGGTGCCAGTACTGTGTCGAAGACTCTTCGGTGAAGAAGGTCAACCGCTTCGTCCTGAGCCTGAATCTCTCTCGCGAGGTCCAAGTCGGTGTTCTTGAGTAGCTCCACTGCCTTTTCGGCTAGCTCGACATCCAGCTTGCTCATTTCCTCAAAGGTTCCGCGCAGTGCCTCAGGAATTGCTGTTCCCGGGTAGCGGTAGCGGGCAATGGCCGCGATGTGAGAGGCAAGAGATCCCATGCGCTCCAGGCTTGCGCTCATGCGCAGAGCTGAAACCACAATCCTCAAATCCTTAGCGACTGGCGACTGGGTGGCAAGAATCTTGATTACGAGCTCGTCCAGGTCGAGGGCCTTCTCCTCGTGGCTGTCGGCAAGAGCAAGAGCCTCGTCTGCTAAAGAGACATCAGAGTTTAGAAAGGCTCCAGAGGCCTTCTGCATGATGGTCTTTGCGCCACCGGCGAGCTCGACGAGCCTCGATTGAACCTCGGAAAGCTCCTGTTGGAAAACTACGCGCATCAAATAAATCTCCTTGCCTCGTGGCTCAAAGCCAACCAGCACCAATGAAACATTGGCTTAATTCCATTCAAACCAGCGGAAAACTGACCGATGATGACCCCAATTTACTCCTAACCTTGTAACAAGTAGTTGTTTACCTAGTGAACTACGCCAGACAGGGAGCAAAATTGGGCTTTTTGGCATCCAAGCGTGCAGAGCGCAATGCCGAAACTGAGTTTGACGCATTCGAGGTTGTGGCGGCTCAGGTTGTGGACGTAATTGCCACTGCTGGCGTTGTCTTAGATCAGCAAAATCAGGTTGTCAGGGCTTCGCCCGGTGCAGTTCAATTTGGCTTGGTTCAGAATCGAAGGCTCATCCACGCCGCCCTCGTTCAGCTAGCCGAGGATGCCAAGAAGGCATCGGGCGCTGTGTCGTTGGACATTGAGCTAGAGACTGGACTCAGGCGAGATGCCGTTTGGGTTCACGCCAGGGCCGCAAAGTTTGGCGAGCGCTACGTAATGCTTTTGGTGGACGACCGCACCGACTCCCGAAAGCTTGAGGAAACCAGACGCGACTTTGTAGCCAACGTTTCCCACGAACTCAAGACACCGATCGGGGCGATAAGCCTGCTCACCGAGGCCATCTCAGGTGCCACGGACGACCCAGAAACCATTCAGAAGTTTGCGGAGTCTTTGCAGCGAGAGTCGCAGCGGCTTGCAAACATCGTTCAGGAGCTCATCGAGCTCTCCAGGGTTCAGGGCGCAAAGCTCTCTGAAACAAGCGGCGATCTTGACCTAGCAACCGTTATTGCTGACGCCGTTGATAGAAACATGGTGCTCGCTGAGCAGCACTCCATCAAGCTCGCATCCAGCGCGGTCGGACCGGTGAAAATGTTCGGCGACTACGAAATGCTCACAACGGCCGTGAAGAACCTGGTCGAAAACGCAATTGTCTACTCAGAGCCTGGGGGCCAGGTTGGTGTTGGGCTTCGCGTGGTCGACTCCGTAGCCGAGATCGCCGTTACAGACTCCGGAATTGGCATCCCCGAGAGCGAGCAGGAGCGCATCTTCGAGCGCTTTTATCGGGTTGACCCCTCTCGCTCTCGCGAGACCGGCGGCACCGGCCTCGGGCTTGCCATCGTCAAGCACGCCGCCTACAACCACCGTGGCGAGGTCAAGCTGTTTTCAAAGGTCGGGACAGGCTCGACCTTCACGCTTCGACTACCGATTGACCAGCAGGAGAGCTAATGACCCGAGTCCTAGTTGTCGAGGATGAGAAGAACCTTCGCGAACCTCTCGTATACCTCCTCCAAAAAGAGGGCTACGACGTGATTGAGGCGGAAGATGGCAATAGCGCGATCGAGAACTTCAATTCTCTTGGTGCGGACCTAATCCTCTTGGATCTCATGCTTCCCGGTCTATCGGGCAACGAGGTGTGCAGGGTGATTCGAGCAGAGAGCCAGGTACCGATAATCATGTTGACCGCCAAGGACACCGAGATAGACAAGGTGGTTGGTCTAGAAATAGGTGCAGATGACTACGTGACCAAGCCCTATTCCACCCGCGAGCTGCTAGCCCGAATGAAGGCGGTGCTGCGTCGTGGCGCAGAGCCGGTGCAGGGTGACAGTGGAGTCTTGAAAGCGGGTCCTGTGGTTATGGACCTCGATCGCCACACCGTCAGCGTCCACGGCGAGAAGATTCAAATGCCCCTGAAGGAGTTCGAGCTTCTTGAGCTCTTGATGGAAAACGTCAATCGTGTTCTGACCAGGGGCCAAATCATTGACAGGGTCTGGGGCTCAAACTACTTCGGCGACACTAAGACACTTGATGTCCATGTGAAGAGGGTCAGGTCAAAGATTGAGGATGACCCTTCGCGCCCGAGACATCTTCTGACTGTTCGAGGACTTGGCTACAAGTTCGAGGTCTAGTCGATAAAGCCGCGGTATTCCTCTAGGGAGCCGTCCAGGATTGGAACCAGCATCCTCGTTGGGTCACCGGTAACCCGCATGTAGACAGGGTGCATTGAGCCTGGGGTTTCGGTCAGGTAAAGATACTTACCCTCGGTGCCGTTGTAGCCGAGGTCAAACTTCGCTCCAGCATCAACGGTCATCTCGGTCATGATTACCGTGCCGTTTGAATCCATGGTTTCCAGCGTCGCAGACACAGCACTCTGGCCGGGGTTGATGAAGGAGCCGATCAGCACCGCATTACCCTCTTCATCGACGACGAACATGACGTTTCGAGCCTTCAGCTCATCGGTGTCTATCTGAACGCCATCGCTTGGGGCATAGGGATCTAAAGATGCAACCTCTCGGCTCAGCGAGCAGCCAGCAAGGGCGAATACGGTTGCGATCGCGGCAATGAGTGCAATAGATTTCTTGGCTTTCAATGGTCCTCCAGGCCCCTAAACCACCCCAGTTTACCCTAGGGAAACTGGGCTAACTGTGGTAAAATCGGAGTTTTGAGAGCCGAAAGCTGTTTATGAAGTTTGAAGTTGGCGAAACTGTCGTCTATCCCCACCACGGAGCCGCAGAAATCATCGAGGTTTCTGATAAGAAGATTCGTGGTGAGAAGCAGAAGTACCTAAAACTCCGTGTCGCACAAGGAGACCTGATCATTCAGGTTCCTGCTGCAAACGTTGAGATGGTGGGTGTTCGCGACGTCATCGACCGCAAGGGAGTCAAGCAGGTGTTTGACGTGCTGAGGGCTGAGTTTGTCGAGGAGCCAACCAACTGGTCACGTCGTTACAAGGCAAACCTTGAGAAGTTGGCCTCCGGCGATGTTGTCAAGGTTTCCGAGGTCGTTCGCGATCTCTGGCGCAGGGACCAGGATCGCGGTCTCTCCGCAGGTGAAAAGCGCATGCTTGCCAAGGCAAGGCAGATTCTCATCTCCGAGCTTGCGCTAGCGAGAAAAGTCGATGAGGAGAAAGCCTCGGCCGAGCTAGACAAGGTTCTGGCTAGCTAGCCATGTCTGTTGCGGTGGTGCTGGTCGCCGCCGGTAAGGGTAAGAGACTCGGAGCCGGCCAGCCAAAAGCGGCAATCAACGTTGCCGGAAAGTCTTTGCTCGAGCTCTCGCTCATGCACATCTCTGAGTTCAAGCCCGACCAGCTTGTCGTTGTCGCTCCCGAGGAGCTGCTTGGGGAGTTCACCAGGCTGACGGCCAAGTTCTTTGATGAGTTCAAAGTAGTGGTTGGCGGCGAGACCAGGCAGCAGTCGGTGTCGCATGGCATGGCAGAGGTGAAGACGGACCTGGTACTGGTTCACGATGCAGCTCGTGCATTTACCCCTAAAGAGGTCTTTGACCGGGTGCATGCAGCCCTCGGCTTTGCAGAGTGCGTTGTGCCGGCAATGAACCCAGCCGATACGGTGAAGCAGGTCTCGAGCGACTGGGTAGAGCGAACCATCGATCGCAGCACACTGCGCATGGTGCAGACCCCGCAGGGATTCCGCGTAGACACCCTTCGCAAAGGTTTCGAGAACGCAACCGGTGACTTCACCGATGAAGCAGGACTCCTGGAGTCCCAGGGAATCAAAACCGCAATTGTTTTGGGTCATGAGCATGGCTTCAAGGTCACAACCCCAAGCGATCTGGAGCGGGCTAGAGCAATCTTCACCGACGTCAGAAGCGGTATTGGCGTTGACGCCCACCAATTCGGTGAGGGTGGAAAGCTCATGCTCGGCTGCATGGAGTGGGAGGGCTACCCAGCGCTTGCCGGACATTCGGACGGAGACTCGGTAGCACACGCAATTGTCGATGCACTGCTATCCGCCGCGGCATTGGGTGACATCGGTTCAAACTTTGGTACCAGCCGTCAGGAGTATGCGGGGGCTTCGGGAGAGCTGTTTATTGGAGAGACTCTGAAGATGCTGGCAAATGCTGGCTATGAGCCTGCCAATGTTGCCGTCCAAATCGTTGCGGAAGAGCCAAAGATTGGTCCTCGCCGGCACGAGCTCGAGCATCATCTGACAGAGGTTGTTGGAGCTCCAGTTTCGGTTCTCGCCACAACCACAGACGGCCTTGGCTTCCTCTCGGATTCTCGTGGCGTTGCGGCCGTGGCAACGGCCCTGGTTCAAAGCCGTAGCTAGGCTTTTGACAATGAAGCTCTATGACACCAAAGCTGCTGAGCTTAGAGACTTTGTCCCAATCACAAAGGGCGAGGTCGGTATATACGTGTGCGGGCCAACGGTACAGTCCGAGCCTCACATCGGACACCTGCGCTCCGCCCTGGTTTATGACCTGCTGACTAGGTGGCTAGAGCACCTCGGCAATAAGGTCACGTTGATCAGAAACGTCACTGACATCGACGACAAGGTCCTGGAAAAGGCAGCAGAGACCGGTGTGAACTGGTGGGAGTTGGCTCACGCAAATGAGAACATCTTCGCGGCAGACTACCGGGCCTTGGCCATAAGGTTGCCCTCTGGCGAGCCCAGAGCCACCGGGCACATTCCGCAGATGATAAGCCTTATCTCAAAGCTCATAGAGTCGGGCCATGCCTACCAGGCAGAGGGTTCTGCAAACGTGTATTTCGATACTCTCAGCTGGCCCACCTACGGAGAACTGACCCACCAATCCCCAGATGACATGGAGTCAGAGGGTGACAAGGGTGATAAGAGAAACACCCAGGACTTTGCGCTCTGGAAGGCAACTAAGTCAGATGAGCCGGCTTCAGCAAGTTGGGATTCCCCATGGGGCAAAGGAAGACCCGGTTGGCACATTGAGTGCTCGGCAATGTCCACGCACTTCTTGGGAAGCAAATTTGACATTCACGGTGGTGGTCTAGACCTGCGCTTCCCACACCATGAGAACGAATTGGCACAATCGCTCGCAGCTGGAGACGGTTTCGCCAACTACTGGATCCACAATGGGCTTGTAAACGTGGCTGGCCAGAAGATGTCAAAGTCATTGGGCAACTCCGTCTACTCAAAGGATCTGTTCGAGATGGCTGAGCCGGTGGTCATCCGTTACTACCTCAGCACCGCTCACTATCGCTCCGTTCTTGACTTCCAGCCATCAGTGCTAGAGGAAGCTGAAAGTGCCCTGGAGCGGCTTCACGGCTTTCTAGAGCGCTGCGAGCGGGAGCTGGGGGAGACTCAGTTTGCTCAGCTCGATGAGAGTCCTGAGCTACCCAGCGAGTTTGTGGATGAGATGAATGACGATCTCAATATCCCGGCGGCGCTCGCGGTAATCCACGACGCGGTAACAAGCGGCAATACCGAGCTTGATGAACAGCAGCTTCGCGAGGCTGCCAAGCACCGCGACCAGGTTGCCAAGATGCTAGAGCTTCTCGGCCTAGCGCCAAGCCAGTGGTCAAGCGGAGCGTCCGAGGAGCATGTTGCCCTCGACAAGTTGATTGCAGCCCTCATTGCTCGTCGCGATCAGGCGAGAGAGAACAAGGACTACGAGGCCGCCGATGAGATTAGGGATCAGCTTGATAAGGCAGGCATCGAGCTCTCTGACGGCACAAGCGGAACCCACTGGAGCCTGAGCTAATGGCAAAACAGGGCAGGCCGGGAGCGGCTAAGGGGAAAAAGGGCCCAACTAAGGGAACCGGCGGACACGGCCGCAAGGCACTGGAGGGAAGGGGCCCAACGCCAAAGGCTGAGGACCGCCCATATCACAAGGCCTATCGCGCAGCCAAGGCCGCAGAGAAAAACACCAAGCCTAAAAAGGGGAAGTTTGTAGCGAGCTCGAGGGGAACCGCAAAAGCCGGGGGAGCTGAAGTCCTCTCGGGCCGCAACGCGGTGGTTGAGGCACTGAGAGCTCGTATTCCGGCAACCGCACTTTATGTTGCTCAGCGAGTTGAAATGGACGATCGCATGCGCGAGGCCATTGCCCTTGCAAACCACCGAGGGATCGCAGTCAGTGAAGTCACGAGGGCGGAGATAGACAGGATGACCGGAGGTGACTTTGTTCACCAAGGCATCGCGCTCCAGGTCCCGCCTTATAAATACGTGGATCCAAATGAGCTACTGGATCGGGCTCTGTCGAAGAGCCAGCTGCCGCTCTTGGTAGCGCTCGATGGCATTACCGATCCGCGAAACCTAGGGGCAATCATTCGTTCTGTCGCGGCCTTCGGCGCCCACGGGATTGTGCTGCCGCAGCGAAGAAGTGTTGGAGTGACGGCTTCGGCCTGGAAAACATCCGCGGGAGCAGCCGCGAGGATTCCAGTGGCTCTTGCTTCAAATTTGAACCAAGTAATCAAGGAGTATCAGCGCAGAGGATTGTTTGTGGTCGGGCTCGACGCCGATGGCGATGTGATGCTTCCGGACTTTGACCTAAACGATAAGCCGCTTCTCGTTATTGTCGGATCCGAGGGCAAAGGGCTGTCGAGATTGGTCCAGGAGAACTGCGACCAGGTTGTGAGCATCCCAATCTCAAGTGACACCGAGTCACTCAATGCTGGAATTGCAGCCTCGGTTGCGCTTTATCAGATTGCTGCAAATAGATAACTCTTAGACCTTGTCGCGCCAGTCGCCTTCTTCATCATCGTCGGCTACAACTATCAGTCCCGTGGGGACTGGTTCAATAAGGTTGAGATCCTCAGTCAAGGTTGTGGTGCCAAGGTAGGTGGCCTCATCGCGACGCTTCGAGAGCACCTCCGACACATAGCTCCTCACAGCCTCAACAAGCGGCACATCGGCTCCCTTTTCCTCCGAGATGTACCAGCGGTGCTCCAGCACCTCGTGAAATAGTTCAGCGGGTTCTAGGCGCCCCGTGAACTCGGTCGGAATCGAACCAATCACAGGTTCGTAGACGTTTGAGAGCCACTCGTGAGCCATGACCTCCTCGTCTGCGCCTGGCCTGGCGTTTGCTAGCCGGTATTGATCGATGTCGTTTAGAAGCCTTCGAGCCTGGTTCTCTTCAACATCCAAGCCAGTTAGTAGCAGTAGGCGTCTTGCGTGGTGACCGGCGTCAACCACCTTGGGTTGAATCTTGACGGTGTGGCCCTCGTCATCTTTGACTATGCTCAGCTCCTCAATATCGAAGCCAAGCTCGTTGAGCTTCTTGACGCGTTTGGAAATCCGCCAACGCTCAGACTCGTCGAATACCTCGGTTGCCGTTAACTCCTTCCAGAGCTCGTGGTACTTGTCGACGATTCGCTGGCTCACCGCATTTGGCTCAATATCGGTTGCCTTGCCTGAGGCAAGCAGGTCCATTAGCTCTCCTGCGATGTTCACCCGCGCTATCTCGAGGTCATTTTCCCGCTGGCCATTTGAGAGCCGACCCTCAAATAGCTGGCCCGTTTCCGCATCGACTAGATAGGCGGCAAAGCGCCCTGCATCTCGTCTAAACAGCGTGTTTGATAAAGACACATCTCCCCAGAAAAAGCCGGCGAGGTGGAGTCTGACTAACAGCAGCGCGAGAGCATCCACCAGTCTGTTTGCAGTTTGATCTCTGAGTCCCTGCGACCACATTGCTCTGTAGGGAAGCGAAAACTTTAGATGCCGCGTGATGAGCACCGCGGGAAGATCATTGCCCTCTAAGTCCTTGCGGTTAGAGATGATTGCAAATGGCTCTACGCAAGGCACGTCTAGTTTTTCTAGCCTCTTTAGAACTTCATACTCGCGCTTTGCGAGGTCAAGCAAAGTTTCTTTGATGGCTATGACGTGGTCGCCAAGGTGTGCGAAGCGGACCGTGTGGCGAGATAGACCCTTGGGAAGAGCCGCGATTGTCTCTTGCGGCCATGCCTCTAACGGCAAATGCCACGGCAGATCCAGGAGTGCTGGTTCTGCCGTGGCAGCCGTAATACTGAGGCTGGAGGGCATCTATTAGTTCAGACGCTCGCCAGTCTCTGCATCGAAGACGTGGACTGCGTCCTTGTCTGCGTGCAGGTGAATCTTCTCGCCAGCCTTGGGGTGGTCGATGGGGTCGACGCGAACAACTACGTTCTGCTCTGTGCCATCAAGCTGAACACGACCGTAGAGGTAGCCATCGCTTCCAAGCTCCTCGACAACATCGATGTGGCACTCAAGGCCGTGTGGGGCTGGGCTTAGCTTCTCTGGACGAACACCGACGACGACCTTCTTGCCAGTTGCCTTTGCAAGAACCGCCTTGTCGACAGGAAGAACCTCATCACCAAACTGGACACCGCCTTCGACAATCTCAAGCTGCACGAGGTTCATGGCTGGGGAGCCAATGAAGCCAGCAACGAAGACGTTCTGTGGCTTGTCGTAGAGGTTGCGAGGTGAGTCGACCTGCTGGAGGAGGCCGTCCTTCAAAACGGCAACCCTGTCACCCATTGTCATGGCCTCAACCTGGTCGTGGGTAACGTAAACGGTGGTTACCCCCAACCTGCGCTGCAGCGAGGCAATCTGGGTACGAGTCTGAACACGAAGCTTCGCATCCAGGTTCGACAGTGGCTCATCCATCAAGAACACCTGCGGCTTACGCACGATGGCGCGGCCCATGGCAACACGCTGACGCTGTCCACCAGAGAGAGCTTTTGGCTTGCGGTTTAGGTAAGGCTCGAGGTCGAGAAGCTTCGCTGCTTCCAAAACTCGCTCCGCACGCTCTTCCTTGCTTACGCCCGCAATCTTGAGGGCAAAGCCCATGTTCTCAGCCACGGTCATGTGAGGGTAGAGAGCGTAGTTCTGGAACACCATGGCGATGTCCCTGTCCTTTGGTGGAACATCGGTGACGTCCCTGTCGCCAATGTAGATGCCACCCTCGTTTACCTCTTCGAGGCCAGCGAGCATTCTGAGAGAGGTTGACTTACCGCAACCAGAGGGTCCGACGAGAACTAGGAATTCTCCGTCTTTTACCTCGAGATCCAGCTTGTCTACAGCTGGCTTGGTTCCGCCTGGATAGAGGCGGGTTGCACCCTTAAAAGATACTGATGCCATTTCTTACTCCTTCACCGGCAGGTACGTGCCGGACGATCCGTTGTGACGAGTGCCCCGTTTGAGGCTTCATAAGTATCGCATCTTCAACTTAGAATGGGGGACGGTTTTACCCAACTGAGATGAAAAGGAACCAACCTTGTCAAATCCCAAGCCAACCAGGTCCGAGCAGCGCGAGGCCGCAAGAAACAAAGCCCGAGAACTGAGGGAGAAAAGCGCCAAGAAGGAAAAGCGCAACAAGCTCATCATTCAGCTTTCGGTGGTACTTGTCGCGCTCGGCATCGTTGGAGGTGTTGCGGGTGTTATTGCAATCGAAGCCGCCAACCGTGCGGATGCCCCGGTTGTCGATGAGGTTCCTAACAACCTAACCGAGCTTGGTGGCCTGAAGGTTGGTGTTGGACTGCAAGCTTTCACTGACACCAAGACCCCAACCGCAGATGCAGCTGGGGATGTGCCCGAGATTGTTGTCTACGTTGACTACCAGTGCCCAATCTGTCAGGCATTTGATGTTCCGAACTCAGCTCAGATCCGCTCTTGGGTTGACACCGGTGCAGCAACTGTTGAGATTAGGCCCATTTCCTTTCTCGACAGAGCATCTCTCAACCAGTACTCCTCAAGGGTTGCTAATGCCGCATTCTGTGTCGCCAACTTTGAGCCAGATGCTTTCTATGATTTCCACGAAATCATGATGCTCAATCAGTCAAGCGAGGGTGGTGACGGTCACGATGACAATGCAATCTTTGCCTTTGCCGAGGAGGCAGGAGCCGGCTCAGAGGAGATCAAGGGCTGCATCCAGGCAAAGAGCTTTGGAGACTATGTTGCTCAGCACACTCAAGAGGTTCTGAACAATCCACAGGATGGCGTTAGCGTCACTGGAACACCAACCATTCTCGTCAACGGCCTTCAGTACACCTGGGCTACTGGCGAGGAGCTGGTCTCGGCTGAGCGCTTTGCCCAGTTCGTTCAGGTGGCTACTGCAGAGTAGCCGCTAGGCTTTATGCCGCCAGCCGACTTGGCGCAATTGGTAGCGCACCGCTCTTGTAAAGCGGGGGTTACGGGTTCGAGTCCCGTAGTCGGCTCTCTAGGAACACCTCACCGCTGACTTTGGTTCCCCGACATGCACGTAAATTGCGATGCGGCAAAGCGGCAGGCAAAAAGGCTAATTGGTAGCAAATTGGTAGCTCGGCGCTAGCAAGGCTCCCCATAAGCCAGGTTGCAGGGGCGTTTCAGGGTTAGCCCTAGAAGCCCTATAAGCCTTGGCCACATTTGCCCTTATTGCCTTCTGCCAGCAGCTAAGTCTCTCGAAATGAGAGGACGAAGATGCCAAGAAAAAGCGCAAGCGTATTTCCCTACAGGGGCAAATTTCGCATTCAATACCTGGATTCTTTCGGCAGAACCAGAACCAAGACCGCAGAAAGCTACAAACAGGCACACATATTGCTCGCCGAGATTCATGCCAGGCAGCAGCAGGGGTTTTTGAACCTACCCAGCAAGGAAACCCCTGAGTTTTCAAGCTGGCTTGGTTATTGGCTGGATAAGAAACAGCTAGAAGTAAGCCCAACAACCTCCTGGGGCTTTCAGTCGCACATTAATAACTATCTAGTTCCGCTTCTTGGGAATCAGAAACTCGATGCCATTGCGGCTTTTCAGATTCAGGACCTATACAGCTATCTGCAAAAGGAGCTGGGTTTATCTTCAGGCACGGTTCGGAAGGTGCATTCGCTACTGGTGAGCGCATTCGAATTGGCACATGCGCAGGGCGTAATTGCCCACAATCCAATGTCCAAAATCAAGCCGCCAAAGTACTCCCCAAAACCCCCTGAGGTCTATAGCTATCAGGAGATGCAGATACTGCTGCAGAATTCGGCCTATAAGGCCCCAGGAGAGCATCTGAGGTGGTTATTTGCGCTCAGATATGGAATGCGTCAGGGGGAGGTTTTAGGGCTTAGATTCGAGGATTTTGACCTATTTGAAAAAACCCTGAGGATTTCCCGCACAGTCAACTCATTGCCAGGAAAAGGGGTAGTTTCGCTGCCAACCAAGTCCAAGCACTCCACTCGCAAACTGCCAATTGATTCGCAAGTCATACAGCTCCTTAGTCAGATGAGCAAAACCTGCGGATGGTTATATGCCGAGGCTGGTCACATGCCGATTGATGCCACAGTTGACCAAAGGCGCTGGCGAGCACTTGTTGCAGCAAGCGGTGTTCGCTATTTGCCTTTGCATTCGGCAAGACACTCAGTTGCAACTCATTTGATGGCATGTGGCGCTAATCCGAAGGCCGTTCAGATGTTGCTGGGGCACTCGTCACCTGCCTATACGCTGGCGACCTATGTCCACCCCCAGGTAGATGACCTCAGAAGCTTGGTATCTGATAAGAGTGGAGCTCACAGGGGCCAATTTCATGGAAGTTTGCAGGCTGCTTCTAATAACAGTGAGCTTGAAAGTGGAAAGGGGTAGGTATCAGTTTGCCCGCAAATACGGGGCTGTTGGGCTGGTGTCAGGCGCAGTTAGTAGGTAATAGTGAGGCAGTAGCCCACAAATCAGCACACCACTGTCGGGCCGCACACAGGAATCTGAGGGCTTCGAGATATTGGGCTATTTAGTCCTTGGTAGAGCGGGCGAGACGCACCCCTCATAGGCTCTCAGCACGGCCTAGACGGCAAGAGAGTTTTGCAGGATTGCTGGGGGGGGACGTTGGTAAATTTGGCAGGGCCTTGTGAGGGCAACTAGCCCTTTGATTTGGGGGGTCTTAGGGGGATCTCCCCCTATCAGTGAGTGTTATAGACGTTTTACTATTTCATCGATAGGGACTAGGGAAGAGGAGCAGAACCGCCAAGAGGCTAGGTGGTAGATATGTAGTGAAAAAAGACTGACATGTTTAGCCTTGAGGTCTCAGATTTTGGGCTCTACGCCAAGTCTGATTGGGAACAAATGCTGCCTCAGCCAAGAAGCTTGGATTTTGCCTGAGAAAACTCAGCCTCACTGAGTATGCCTTTGTCGTGCAAGTCCGAAAGTTTTGCAATTTCAGTCGCCAAGTCGAATGACCCTGCTTGGGAGTTTTGACTCGGCCTACCGAAATTAGCAATCATTCGCTTCAATTCATCAATCAGGTCTCTGGCTGAGTTGTAGCCATCTTTTGTTAGCGGTAGGCAATTACTCAGGGTCCATGGGTCATTACTATCGGCATTTCGCGACTTGGTGGTTCCTCGCCAGAAGTCCTTATTTGCGGTTCCCTGGTAGGACGGAGTGAGAATCTCTAGGACACCGTTGACAAAACCGCTGTTGTATTCAATGCCAGTTATTTGATTGAAATAGAAGGTTGAGGCGCGCTCCCCACCGAGTGAGCCAGCCATAAATCCGCCGATGAATCCACCCTTAACGATCATGCAGCGGTCTTCAAAAACTAGCAGAGCACCTTGGTGGTTTGTGTAGGGCTCTGTTATCAACATGAGTAACTCTTCATCTGACCGCTTGTGTTCATGGATTGACTTTTGTAGCCATTTCGGAAACGCCTTTTGGGCGTTCGTTCGCACCATTGGAGGTAAGGGACCGTCGGAGTTCGATGTTTCGCTAGCCTCAGCGCTCGCGGCATTATCCTCTGCGGTTCGTCCGACACCTTCGTCAAGGTCGCCAGCTAGGACTGAATCCAGTATTCGCTGGATATCGGGAAGCCACTTTTGGTCGACCGAGCCAATCTTTATCGTTGTTCCATCTTTCATCACAGCGTCTATTCGAGGTGCGCCAGCGAAACTTCCGAAGCTGAAACTCTCAACATTTTCAAGCGAGATAAACTCCTTGACTTTTGAATCAAGTGCGTCCATGAAGAGCAGTCGCCTGTTAGTAAGCACCTTGTTATTTAGTCCCACTGGGAACATGGCGAGTGCAACCTCGCCATTCTCTAAAATGCTAGGAATCGCAGCGGTGTTTGGTTTGTACAGCTTGCTCTGTGGAATGAACATTGGCCAAAGGTGTTCTTAGTCGAGTTTTTCCAAAATCCCTCGGAATTCAAACATGCAGTCACTTGACTTCACAGTCAAGATAACGCTGCCCGAGTTGAGGTCATTGTCCAGAATGTCTCGGTCGCACGCGAGTCTCGAGCCATAAGCCATCGAATCACCTTCAGCGTTGACACGGTATGTGCCTGGCTGGATGTCAACTCCAACAAGATAGGTGCCTTCCGTGAAGCCCTCGGCAATTGGGTCAAGAAGAGGCATGTCTTCCAGAGCATAAGCAACACCAGAGAATTCAATAAATTTGTCCGAATCCTGAATCTGCACCAGGGACCAGCCATTTCCCCAGACCAAATCATTGTCGATTATTTCCTGGTTTGCATCTAGGCGGCTCCAATACCTTGAGGAGCGGTACAAACCTGGCTCGACTTCAGTCCCGACAACGTATGTGCCTGCAGAGATTTCTGCCGATGAATTCCCGCCAGCAGAACTATCCGAGCCCTGCGAAGCCTCCGTTGAAGACCCTGGCACAGGGCAGCTCTCAGAATTCTTTACAGACAAGAGAACAATTGTTTTATCGGAATCTAGCGTTTGGCCGCTGCCAGGTCTCATCTCACAGACGAACCAGTTGCTGTACAAAAACGGAATGCGCTCCTCTCGGGTGGCATCCTGAACGTTTACCTCGAGAAAGCCCATCGCTTCTAGTTCTTCCGAAGCGTCTGCAGCGTTTTGTCCCACGAGGTCAGGCACGACCAACGAAACAATTTCAATTTCCACTTCTTCGCTTGCCTCTTCAGTGGGTGAAGCTGTTTCGGAGGCAGTTTCACTGGGAGAAGCAGATTCTGTCGAAGCAGAGTCGGAGTCGCCACCACCCGTGATTGCAGACATCAGCGACGCAAAGACAAAAAAACCAATTGGAAGCATCCAGCGTTTCTTTTGATACCACTGTCGAGAATCAGCCTTCTTTTCCTTGGGCTGCTTTTGATTCGGATTAATTAACGGTTGCGACATGTCGGCCCCCCAATAGCTCTAACTAACTTTGAGATTAGTGTGACTGTCCCACGCAACGCAACCCGCGAAAGCACTCGGGAGGTAACAATTGGTCAGCAAATAGGTAGCAAATGGTCCCTAGGAACGAAATATCTTTAGCAAAACAGAACAACGAGACTCAGCTGAGGTGCTTTCAGGCTCTTCCGTAATTGCAGAGACTTGCAGGAATTGCAGTAGTCGCTAGTTGATTCTTGATGCCACAAAAGGCTCTATGCCTTTAACGGTGACGAGAACCTTCCCTACGTAGGACGCAGCTTTAGTCGGCTTAGTTTGGTAAAAGAAAGACACTTGCGAATTTGGGTCGTTGTCCAAAACCTTTGCGCTCTCACAGGCAAGCTTCGCTTTCTTTCGGGCGCTTAACTTCTCGGCTGCAGAACCGCCTTCTCGATAGATGCCAGTGCAAATAAATTTTGTAACTTCAGAATCTCTCTGTTTCCAATTGCCTGAGTCTGAGTAACGGTGGTTGACGAGGTTAGAAACCTTGTCTCGGGCACTCGAGCCGAGGTCGGTCTCAGAGAATGAGCCGAGGTTTACATTTTGAAACCAGAGCAAAGTCTTCGTGAAGTCATAAGCTACCAACGAGGCCACCCCGTTGATAATCTGACGGATTTGTATGCCTCCAGTCACACGTTGTTCGACGATGTATGCCTGGGCTACACCATCAAAGGTAAAGCTGTCAATTAGCTCCCCATCCTCATAAATCTCAAAATCACCTTGGAGGTCAGCACTTGTGATGAAAACCTGGCTACCCGCCCTCTGCACAAGGACTCCGCCATCAACTGTTTCGTCTCCAAGCTCCGCTGGAGGCGCATCGACGGAAGCTTCCTCAGCTGGGGCGTCTTGCAGGGACTTGCTCCAAACCATGTTGGAACTCGAGCAGGAGATTATTTCCTCGCAGAGAAGGTGCACACCGCCAGCGACATTTATGTTTTCGTAACCAGGCAGGTAGGCCGTTGCCACTCCAACAACGCGTCCCTCCCTGTCGAATACTGGACCCCCCGAGTTTCCAGGCCGTATAGGGGCAGTCACACTAATTAACCCCGAGGATCTCTCGACGAGCCCAATAATCCCAGTTGTTAGATATCCGCTGATTTGTGAGGGTGATCCAAGCACCCCAGCCCACCAACCTTGGGCAGGCTCTTCGCCCTGCCACCTTAGGCTCGGCAGCGGATTTTGAATGAATACGCCTGCAAGGTCATTTTGTGAGTCACTTGCGAAAACCACGCCAGCGTGTGTCGTGCCTTCACTGTCCACAACGGAAACAGCGCCGCTCCTGAGACAATCTTCCACCACATGATGATTTGTAATTATCGCGGACTTATACCCCGAATTTTCAGCGGAGGCTGGCATTGAGACGTCCGCCACCCAACCCGAGCCAACTCCGTTTGCACAGTAAACCTGAACGACAGACTTAAGAAGTTGGGGGGAAAGAGCGACCAGGTCAGCAGGCTCCTTTGCTGGTGAGACAGTATTGAAGGCCAAGAGTGGTTTTGCTGAGGGCTTGTCAAAGTTTGCTGCTAGCTGCTGTGAAGCCCCTGTTTCGAAAGTTCCATACTGGGTGTAGTCGAAATCGCCGAGATAGTTTGAGAGAACTTGAATGTTTGTTGAAGAGCTAAACGGTAGACAGTCTTTTTGGAAGTAAAATCCGTAGTAATTGTCGTCGTAGCTCGAGAAACCGCCCGATACAAACGCTATTGCCTCGCAACCAGCAACTATTGAATAGTCCGACGCCCTATACATTAGAGCATCCTCGCCACCTGCAGGCAGGTAGGCATCTGGCGAAATCAGATAGTAATCTTCAGTCCCGTCGCCATCGATGTCGAAGTAGACAAACATGTAGTCACTGCCCATGCCGCGTGAGCTTCCAACCCAACCATTGAAGTATGTGACCACGAAAAGGTCCCCAGGGAAGTCAGTTGACTCAAAAACTGAGAAATATTCGATGTCGGCGCCTGAGTAAATGTAGCCGAAATCATTGTTGTCGTAGACGCTTTGAACGTTATACAGTTCTGCGCTCGAAGGTGCGGCAAATCCAAGGACGATTACTAGTGACGCCAAAATCGACGCGAGCCTTCTCATCTTGCACCCCCAGGACCTCTTCATCAGACTAGACCTTTCCGACGAGCCAGGCAAACCACGCTTACTAGACATTAGGGAGAGATTGTCACTCGAGGCGATCAGCCATCAACCAATCTCAATCGCGAAGTTGGGCTTAGCTTCGGCGCCCACACATGTCCTGGCTAATACAGGCGCCAAAAGATTTTGCAGCAATTGGCGAATTGAGGTTTCAAGCCACCCTTGAAAGACAACTGACCCACTCGCACCTCTGCATGGCAGACGATAATGAAGTTCGCTTAGTCAATTAACGGTTCTACTCGTACCATCGACAAGTGATTTCAACAGACGCTTTCCAAGCCAATGAATTGACAAAATACCAGTCATAAGTCACATTTCTCCACGATGAGAAGAAGGTCTCTCGTGCCCAGAACTGCTTAGATCCGTTCACCGAGTAACCTCCATTACCGCTTTGCCGAAAATCTGACGAATAAACCCAAGTTGCTAAACCTCGCCAGTCTGGGGCGGGGATTACTGCAGCGCCCGAGACGAACTCCGAGTTGTCCCCGACGCTGTTGCAAGACCCTGAGCCTGATGCAAATTGTACGGTTTGATATCGCAGCACAGGCTCGGGCGTAGGCGTAGGCGTAGGCGTAGGCGTAGGCGAGGGCGCAGGTGTTGGCGTTGGCCCAGCGCTGGGCGGAGGTTCGGGGCTACTAATTTGGGATGGAATTACTGACCACGCCATCCAAGTAGTTTGATCGTATTCGAGGCCCGTGAAGTTGCTCTTGAGCCTCACATTCCCAACCAAATACTTCCCCACCGCAGACTCAACAATAGTTACGGGCTGGCTCACTAAGTTTCCCAACCATTCGCACTGACCAGAGGTCAAGAGCGTAGCAAATTCGGAAATAGCGGCCTCAGCTGAACCTGCAAAACAGGCCCAAATCGACGATTCCTTGGATACTTCGTAATCTTGGGGCGAGAAATCAACGTCCATTGATACTTGCTGGCCAACAATCCTGCTTCCCACAAGCTTCGGAAGTCGACCCCATAATGGTGCGTTTTGTATCTTGATACCCGTGTGGGTCCAATATCTATCTGAATATTCCAGACCCGCATATCTCAACTTCAATCTGGCTACAGGCTTCATACCAATGAGGCCCATCGGCAGAAGTGCCCCATCGTAGAAATTCGATGTGAGTGAAAGACAAGTATCGTCTATTGACTGCGTGTCGCAGGCCAAGAATTCTGTGCTAACAATTTCCCATCCAGCAGGCAAAGGTGCGATCGTAAACCATGCCATATCTCCCGCAACTAGGTTTGACCACCCATACTCTGCACCCTGGGTCCAAACCAGAGGGGGTATTTCGATTGGATCCACTTCAGGCTCCTGAAAATCCAAAGGGCTCTTTATAGTCAATAACACCTTGCCCGCATAACTTCTAGCCTGAGTCGGCTTGTTTTGATACCAGGTAGAAAGCTCAGGGTTTAGCTGCTTTGCATACTCACAAGCTGCCTTCGCACGCTTTCTAACCTTGATGTTCACGCTCATTGGTTGTGAGAAATACCTGATACCCGTGCAGATGAATTTTTCAGCAGTTGGGTTTGCATCAACTGCAGCCTTGACCTGAGCCTTTTGCTGGGATGTGAGGGCGGTTGCGGTTGAAGAGAAGCTGGCGAGGGTTTTCTGGTAGACGGTGTACTTTGCCCCAGCGGACTGGGCAGGCGTTGCGAACGTAACTACCAAAACTAGTGATGCCAGAAATCCGATTAATCGTCTCACGACCCCCCCTTCAACTAGGAACCTAATTCAAATTGACGATTAGGTCCACCTACCTGGTAGCAAATAGGTAGCAAATTGTCCCTAGCGGCGATTAATCTTGAGCAAAACTAAACAACGAGACTTAGCTGCGGCGCTCGCAGAAACCCCCGTAAATACTGGGATATACCAAGATTGCAGTGGTAGGGGTCAGGCGACTTGGGGCATGAAGGCCCGCTCTTGTAAAGCGGGGGTTACGGGTTCGAGTCCCGTAGTCGGCTCTCTAGGAACACCTCACCGCTGACTTTGGTTGAGCAAGCAATGCGCGAAATTGCGATCTCGGAAGACATTCAGCAAACAATCAAGTCCGAATTCTCTGGACTGTACTCAGGAGAGCTTGGTCTAAGCAGTATTCGCGGTGGTCAAACCGCTGCAAATGAGGCTCTACAGAGTCTCGATATTTCCGGCTACGCAGCGAATAGGTCAGAAGTTCTTCCCAGGGCTGCAAGGGGTGCAACTGTCCTCTCGCCATACATCCGCCACAACCTGATAACTCTGGCTGAGGCCTATGACCGTGTTTCTAAGGCCCCTTATAAGGACCGCGAGAAGTTCAGGGACGAGCTCTACTGGCAGGAATACGCTCGCCACCTATACGCCCGGGTAGGGACCGAGCTCTTTCAAAATCTCCGCTTCGAGGCGGAGTGGAAGTCTGAGGGGGATGGCTGGAACCGCGACATGGCATGTGTCGATCATGTTGTGAGTGAGCTTGAAACAGATGGCTGGCTGGTAAACCAAACGAGAATGTGGCTGGCTTCGCACTGGACCGTGAGAAACGGACAGGGCTGGCTCAGTGGCCAGGAGCGCATGCACCGTGAACTAATTGACGGCTCAAGAGCCGCAAATCTTCTCGGTTGGCAGTGGACCGTTGGGGCTGGAACGGGAAAGCCATACGGCTTTGCCCGATGGCAGGTCGAAAAGCGAGCACCTGGTCTTTGCTCTGGATGCCAGCTCAGAACCGCATGTCCAATTCAAGAGTTTCCTGAGGAGACCTTTCCCAGGCAGCTAGAAGCCAATCCGCTTTTGAATCGTGATCCAGATCCAAGGCGAACTGCCGGCCCGCTTACCCCCGTCGAGCTTCGGAAGCCAGAGGTGGTGCTTTTGACTATTGACTCCCTTGGAGACGCGGACCCCGCCATGACAGCAAACCCTGACCTGCCAGTTGCATTCGTCTTCAATGAGCCTGCGCTCAAAAAACTCCAGCTGAGCTCTCGTCGAATCGGTTTCTACCTAGAGACACTTGCGGATCTGAGCCGGCGACGAGACTTGAAGGTGTACATCGGCGACCCGGTTGAGTTCACCGAGGCACATGAGGTTGCGGTTACCTATGCACCGGTGCCTTCCTTTAGGAAGTTCCGCAAGCTCGCACAAGTCCATCCCTATCCATGGCTTGCCATTCCGCAGGCTGGAACTGTAAGGAGCTTCACGGCTTGGAGAAAAGGACTCGGGCGCTAGCTGGCCGGCTTGAAGGTGATGCTCACGGAGTTGATGCAGTAGCGATCTCCGGTGGGGGTCTGTGGGGCATCATCGAAAACGTGTCCTAGGTGGGAGCCACACTTAGAGCAGCGCACCTCTGTGCGAACCATGCCGTGTGAGCGGTCCTCAATGTACTCGATAGCCTCATTTCCCTGCGGCTTATAAAAACTTGGCCAGCCGCAGTGCGAATCAAACTTGGTGTCGGATTCAAATAAAAATGCATCGCAGCCGCGGCAGTGGTAGCTACCGGTGCGCTTTTCTTCGAGCAGCTCACCGGTAAAGGCGCGCTCCGTGCCGGCCATTCGGAGCACGTGATATTCGAAGTCACTCAGTTCCTGGCGCCACTGCTCGTCGGTTTTGAATACTTCGTACTTCATCTTTCCGCTCTCCATGCAATCTATAACCTTCGAATAACTACTTTCATTGCGAAGCACTTCCCAGTTAGGCTGTGCGTGTCGAGACTTAACCAAGGTTGAGCCCGATGCACGGGTGACTTACATCTGTGGAATGAGCATCAGGAGCAACAATGGCACAAGGAACCGTTAAGTGGTTCAACTCTGAGAAGGGTTTTGGTTTCATCACTCAGGACGACGGACCAGACGTCTTCGTCCACTTCTCAGCTATTCAGACCGACGGATACCGCGAACTCAAAGAGGAACAGCGCGTTGAGTTTGAGGTGAAGACCGGTGACAAGGGCCTCCAGGCTGAGAACGTAACAGTCATCTAAGCCCCTTTGGCTATAGGCGCACAAAAACACGCCTTTCTTCCGCTTGCACTCTGAGCCCGAGAGTGCTAAAACTTTAGTTAGCACTCTCACATCGTGAGTGCTAAATCAAGTCTTAGTGCAAACGGGAGAAACCCAAATGGCAAAACTTATTCACTTCGATGAAGAGGCACGTCGTGGTCTCGAGAACGGCCTCAACATTCTGGCCGACACCGTCAAGGTAACCCTTGGACCTCGCGGTCGCAATGTGGTACTCGAGAAGAAGTGGGGCGCACCCACCATCACCAACGACGGAGTTTCCATCGCCAAGGAGATTGAGCTCTCCGACCCATTCGAGAAGATTGGTGCAGAGCTCGTCAAAGAGGTAGCAAAGAAGACCGACGACGTTGCAGGTGATGGAACCACCACCGCAACCGTCCTAGCCCAGGCGCTAGTCAAGGAAGGTCTCCGAAACGTAGCCGCAGGTGCTGACCCAATCAGCCTCAAGCGCGGTATCGACAAGGCCTCCGAGGCCGTTACTCAGGCCCTGCTGAAGATGGCAGTGCCGGTTGAGACCAAGGACCAGATCGCTGCAACCGCATCCATCTCGGCTGGTGACAGTGCAATCGGTGAGATCATCGCCGAGGCCATCGACAAGGTCGGCAAAGAGGGCGTTGTAACCGTTGAGGAGTCCAACACCTTCGGCATCCAGCTAGAGCTGACCGAGGGTATGCGCTTCGACAAGGGATACGTCTCCGCATACATGGTGACCGACCCAGACCGTCAGGAAGCAGTTCTCGAGGACGCCTACGTCCTAATCGCCAACAGCAAGATCTCCAACATGAAGGACCTTCTGCCTGTTGTCGACAAGGTCATGCAGGCTGGCAAGCCACTTCTCATCATCGCCGAGGACATCGAGGGCGAGGCCCTCGCAACTTTGGTTGTGAACAAGATCCGCGGAATCTTCAAGTCAGTCGCCGTCAAGGCACCAGGCTTTGGTGACCGTCGCAAGGCAATGCTTCAGGACATCGCAATCCTCACCGGCGGTCAGGTAATCGCCGAGGAGGTTGGCCTAAAGCTAGAGAACACCGAGCTCGCAATGCTGGGTAAGGCTCGCAAGGTAGTAATTACCAAGGACGAGACCACCATCGTTGAGGGCGCGGGCGAAGCAGAGCAGATCAAGGGCCGCGTCGAGCAGATCCGTCGCGAGATTGAGAACACCGACAGCGACTACGACCGTGAGAAGCTGCAGGAGCGTCTAGCCAAGCTGGCTGGCGGTGTTGCAGTTATCAAGGCTGGTGCTGCAACAGAGGTTGAGCTCAAGGAGCGCAAGCACCGCATTGAGGACGCAGTCCGCAACGCAAAGGCTGCAGTTGAGGAAGGCATCGTCGCCGGTGGTGGTGTTGCTCTCCTCCAGGCTGGCAAGGTTGCATTCGCAGGTCTCAAGCTCAAGGGCGATGAGGCAACTGGTGCTCAGATCGTGTCCGCATCAATCTCAGCCCCGCTGAAGCAGATTGCCATCAACGCAGGCCTCGAGCCAGGCGTTGTTGCAGAGAAGGTTGCTAACCTTCCTGACGGCGAGGGCCTGAACGCTGCAACTGGCGAGTATGTAAACATGCTCAAGGCCGGCATCAACGACCCAGTTAAGGTGACCCGCAGTGCGCTGCAGAATGCAGCCTCAATTGCAGGTCTGTTCCTAACCACTGAGGCTGTTGTTGCTGAGAAGCCAGAGCCAGCAGCTCCAATGCCTGCTGACCCAAGTGCAGGCATGGACTTTTAAAAGTTCAAAAAAAGATGCGGGGTGGCAATTGCCACCCCGTTTCTTATTTCTGGCCTAGCTACCTAGCTCAACGACGAATGTTGCGCCACCACCCGGGGTGTCTTCAACCCAGATCTTGCCATCGTGAGCTTCGACAATTGACTTAGCAATCGCAAGCCCAAGACCCGAGCCTCCGGTCTCCCGGTTGCGAGAGTTGTCAGCACGGTAAAAGCGGTCGAATACCTTCTCTTTGAGGGAATCATCGATGCCTTCACCCCTGTCAATGACCTTGACGGTTATGGCGTCACCCTTGGAAATTTCTAGAGTGACCTCTGTGGAATCCGGGGCAAAGCGGGAGGCGTTGGCAAGGAGATTTGTCAGCACCTGCTTGATGCGGTCTTCATCCAGGGAGTGGATTAGCTCATCTTCAGTGGTTGCCAGGCGGAAGCTGACTTTCTGGTTGGTAACAGAGACATCTTTGATGCTTTGTCTGGCAATCTCGATAAGGTCGCAATCTTTGCGCTTGAGATTTTCCAGTTCGTCCATGCGAGTCAGCGTTAGCAGCGACTCGACAAGACCGGACATTCGGACAGCTTCGCTCTCTATGCGGCTCATGGCCTCAGCGAGGTCTTTTTTGTTTTTGATGGCTCCCATGCGATAAAGCTCGGCATAGCCGCGAACGGTGACGAGAGGGGTCCTGAGCTCGTGGCTGGCATCGGAGACAAACCTGCGCATCTGCTCAAGTGTTTTGTCTTTACCCTTCACTGCTCCCTCAATCGAGTCGAGCATCAGGTTGAGAGCTTTATTGAGCCTGCCAATCTCGGTCTTCCCATGGCGCTGCACAAGACGCGAGGAGAACTTACCGCTCTGCACTGACTCAGCGGTCCTCTCCACTTCCTTTAGTGGACGAAGTGCTCCGGTGATTGTCAGCCAAATACTGAGTCCAGACAGGACCAGCAGGAAGATTCCAAACCTGCCGCCAATCACTCCATACTCCGCGATGATCTGACGGTTGGTGTTAGTTGGTAGCGCTACGACGACAGAGCCGTTTGCTCGAAGTAGCGGCTGTGCAATCATTCGCCAGTCGCGGTCGCGACCGTTGGGATCCTCCACCTCGGCATCGAAGGGGACTCCTCCGGTTTCAAGTACGGCCTCAATGTCGAGGCTCGTGAGATTTGGCACCGTGCGGTTACCACCCGTAGAAGACACCAGCCCCAAGAACTGTTGGCCATCGGCGTCCAGGATGGCGATGTAGTAATCGCTCGGCAGCGCCGGAAGCGTGAGATCGCCGGTTGCAACCCGGATTTCGATACGAAGCGGGTTTTCCTCGCGAAGCTGGTTGGCGGTGGCAATGAGCAGGTTGTCGGTGTTCTGCTGGAGATAGGTGCTAAGTAGCGCCACAGTTCCGGCGGAAGAGACGCTTAGCAGCAGGCCGATGAGCCCAACACTCAGGGTGGTGAGCTTGGCCCTGAGGGAGATGCGCTCCCAGGCTGCTAAGAGTCGATTCTTCAAATGCCTACGCCTTGGGGCTTCGAATCATGTAGCCAACGCCACGCTTGGTGATGATGAGCGGCTCGGTTGAAATGGGATCGAGCTTCTTTCGAAGGTAAGAGACGTAGCTTTCGACGATGCCCATCTCTCCATTGAAGTCATACTCCCAAACATGGTCAAGAATCTGAGCCTTAGTTAGAACGCGATTTGGGTTGGTAGCTAGGTAGCGCAGCAGCTGATACTCCGTGGGGGAGAGCTCCACTGGCGTCCCGTTCACGGTTACCTCGTGCGCGTCCTCGTTTATCTCAAGCTCGCCGACCTGGATGTGAGATGGGCTTGAGCCGTCCTTCCCCGTTCTGCGCATGATTGCGCTAATCCGAGCCATTATCTCGTCGAGGCTGAATGGTTTGGTTACATAGTCGTCACCGCCGACCGTGAGCCCGGCAATCTTGTCCTCGGTGTCGTCTCTCGCGGTCAAGAACAGTATTGGCACGTCAATCCCCATGCCTCGAATCTTCTTGGTGACACCGAAGCCAGAGATGTCAGGAAGCATCACGTCCAGCAGAACAATGTCCGGTTGGGTGTCAACGATCTTGGTGATTGCGTCGGTACCGTTTGGGCTCGTCGCAACCTGGTGCCCTGCAAATCTCAAACTGGCCGAGAGCAGGTCTCTAATGTTTGGCTCGTCATCTACTACTAATACCCTGAGATTTTCCATACTGAGAATTCTTATCCTGTTAGCTGGAAGTTTTCTGAGAGTTGTCTGGACTAAATCGAGCTGCTGTCCAGAATCTCATAGGAGTAGCCCTGCTCCGCGAGAAAACGCTGGCGGTTTTGCGCAAAGTCCTGCTCCAGGGTGTCCCTGGAAATCAATGTGTAGAACTGTGCAGTTCTGCCATCTTGCTTTGGCCTGAGGAGCCTCCCCAGCCGCTGCGCCTCCTCTTGCCTTGAGCCAAATGCTCCTGAGATTTGTATAGCAACTGAAGCCTCTGGCAGGTCTACGGAAAAGTTGGCAACCTTGCTCACAATCAGCGCACTGAGCTTTCCCGTCCGGAAGTCTTTGTAGAGCTGCTCACGCTCGTCGACCGGTGTTTGACCAGTTAGCTTGGGGATGGAAAGCAGCTCTGCAACCTCATCTATCTGGTCGAGATACTGACCAATGATTAGCGTTGGCTCTCCAGCGTGTTTTTCCAAGATTTTTTTCATGAGAGGAATCTTGGCCTTTGCGGTTGCCGCAATTCGGAAGCGGTTGTCTCCGTCGGCTATCGCATATTCCATTCGCTCCTCGTCCGGCAGCTCGACCCTAACCTCAAAGCACTCGGCCGGAGCTATGTAACCCTGGGCCTCAATTTCTTTCCAGGGAGCGTCGAAGCGCTTCGGACCAATGAGTGAGAAGACATCAGATTCCCTACCATCCTCTCGAACCAGAGTGGCAGTGAGACCAAGCCTTCGTCTTGCCTGAAGATCAGCGGTCATCTTGAAAATAGGTGCGGGGAGCAGGTGCACCTCGTCATAGATAATGAGGCCCCAGTCACGGGCATCCAAGAGCACGAGGTGGGCAAACTCCCCTTTTCGCTTCGTGGTGAGAATTTGGTAGGTAGCAATCGTTACCGGTGCGAGCTCTTTAGAGGACCCCGAGTATTCAGCAATGTCCTGCTCAGTGAGGGTGGTTCTGGCGAGTAGCTCGTCACGCCACTGCCTTGCTGCGACAGTGTTGGTTACAAGAATCAGAGTGTTTCTCTTGAGCTCGGCCATGGTTGCAGCACCAACTAGAGTCTTCCCCGCCCCACAGGGCAGAACCACCACGCCAGAGCCTCCAGCTTGGAACTTCTCAACCGCCTGTTTTTGATAATCCCTAAGCTCCCAATCTGATTCAGCAAGACTGATTTCATAGGGCGTGCCTGGGGTGAAGCCGGCGGTGTCCTCGGCCGGCCAACCAAGCTTTAGAAGCTGCTGCTTGAGCTGACCCCTAGCCCAGGGTTGAATCCGAAAGCCAGATTCCACTCGCTCGGTCAATAGCTCCGAGACCTTTCTATTGCTGCTCACCTCAGCCATCACTGCCTGCGAATCAGTTACCAGTAACAGACCCTCGTCATCGCGAGTGATCACAAGCTTGCCAAAGCGCTCAATGGTCGAACGGATCTCGTTCACTACTCCCTGGGGAAGCTCAAACTTTGACCAGCGAGTTAGTGAATCGATTATGAAGTCTGCATCGTGGCCAGCGGCTCTGGCGTTCCATAGGCCGAGCCTGGTGATTCTGTAGGTGTGAATGTGCTCAGGTGCCCGTTCCAGCTCAGCAAATATCGCAAGCTCGTGCCTGGCATCAGCGGCATTTGGATGGTCCGTCTCAAGCAGCACGGTCCTATCGGACTGGACAATTAGGGGGCCTGGAGACATCGATTAAGCCTAACTGAGCACGACTGATTTGATTCTTGAGACCGGTAGCGTCCGCTCTGCCTGACGCTCCTCGTCTCGCCCTCTGAGCCTTCCTGCACCAAGCCCAAGCGGAGTCAGCAGGAATTCCTCTTCAATGCCATTTGGTAGTTCAATCTTGAGCTGAACTTTTAGCTTGTTCTTTAGAGCAAACTCCAGTTGCCTCAGCACATCCGATGGGTCAGCTGCAGTCTTCTCACTGCTGAGCAGGCCCTTTGCCCGGGCTGCTAGTTCATCGTCGCTTTGAACCTCGTGGGCTAATGATGCTGTGAACCTGGGGGAGACAATTCGTTTATTTTCATCAAGCATTACCGCTGCGTAACCGGCATCGCGAAGTGAAAAATAGCAAAGCTCAACTGAGCTAGGGCTACGAAGAGCACCTGAGGAACCAGCGAGGCTTAGGTGGTTGAGCGCTCGTTCGTTCTTGATCTGGGTCAGCAGGATCTCATCGGTCGAGCTGACAATTGTCGTCTCGGCGCTTCTGGCTATGGTTAGCCTTCCGAACTTGGCCTCGACCTCGCTGAGCAGATACTCAACCGGTTGAGGGAGGCTTTTGCCACTTAGGTCAGCCAGTGTCTTGCGAACATCTTTTAGGCTGCCTCCTGTCTCTAGGTGGTGCGAGAGGGAAAGCGCACTGAGCCGGAACCTAGACGCCAGCCCGAGGTCCTCACTATCGGCAAAGGAGTCGAGCTGCTTATGGAGCTTGGCGGTGAGTGGGGACGGGCAAACAATGGAAAGGTCTCCCTGAACAATCAGCCGATCCTCTGCTACTGGCAGATTCTCGGCAATCTCTTTTGCTGCCCCCTTCGAGCCCAGTGTCATTGGCTTGAGGGCGACCTGGCCATCAAGCAGTCCTAGGGTGGGTCCGAAATCCAAGACAGCAAGGTTGCTCGTAACCATGAGCGGAAATGCCCCCAGGAGTTGATCGATGATTGGGCCTTCAGAGATTTTGACGGGAGGCAGATCCCAAATACTCTCGATCAGCTGGCTGAGCGCCTGCTCCCTGGTTTTGGTTAGCCACTTTTGACCCACCTCGGTGGTTACCCAGCGTCCAAGGTGCTCGGCAAAGTGGCCAGCGCGCATCCCAAGGCGGAATCGCAGCTGGACATCCTTGCTTTGCCATTTGAGCTTCTCGGCGACTAACTTGGCATCCTGCGCCCGCAGACCTGTCTTCATTACATCGAACCAATGTTGCTCGAGCGCGTAGTGAATTTCTGTGAGACAGAGCATGGTTTCGTAGGCGGACAGGTTGCCACCTGCAACATCCAGTCTCGGCCTCTTCCCGGGCTCGATTCGCTCCAGCGCTTCGATGGTCTCTGGGAATGGCTTGCTGTCTGCGAGATAGCTAGCTTGAAGGTTCTTTGAACTCTTGCCTGCTGCAAGAAGTTCTAGGTCTTTGGCAGGCAGTTTCCGGATGCGAGATTCCAGCTCACGGCCTGTCAGCAGAAGGCGGGAGAGATCAAAGAGGTCCTTACAACCTGCTGAGTTACCAACCATGTCTGCAAGGACCTGTTGGAGATCGCTCGGCGAGAGCTCCCTGAGTTTGCCGGCGAGGCTGAGTATTGAACTCAATTAGTCCCTGGCCTCACGCGAGCGCCGAATGATTGCTGCCACGAGCATCGCAATGATTATGAGAAATCCAACTGGCAAACCAATGAGCGGCAGCTGAGCCAGAATCACGGGCAGATTTTCGGCTCCAAAGAAAACCATCAGCAGGGTGGTGAGAATTGAGATGACTGACAGGCCAATGACACCAACGGCCATAGCGCCGAGCACCTGCTCGAGGCGGCGTGGATTGTTGTTTTTGGCCATCAGACAAGCCTAAGCCTTTCGGCTACACTTGCCTCGGTTCAGTTGAAAGTGGGAAAAATGCCAACAGGCAAGGTCAAGTTTTTTGACGACGACAAGGGCTTCGGTTTCATTGCGGGCGATGATGGCACCGAGGTATTCCTGCATGCCTCCGCACTTCCTCAGGGAAGCGCAACCATCAGGCCCGGCACGAGGGTCGAGTACGGCATTGTCGATGGCCGCAAAGGGGCGCAGGCGCTCTCCCTGAGAATTCTTGAGGTCCCAACCCTTTCCTCGGCTAGCCGCAAGCCAGCTGAGGATCTCGCGGTGATCACTGAAGATCTGATCCGGCTGTTGGATCAAGTTGGTGGAAACCTAAAGCGTGGCAAATATCCAGAGGAAACCCACGGACGCAAGGTAGCGCAGCTACTGAGACGAGTGGCAGATGAGCTCGAAGGATAACAAGCTAGTAACTCTGGCAACGTCTGCCCTGAATGACTTTTCCGAGGGCAGCTTTGGGAAGTTCCTCTCGCAGAGTGAGGAAGTCAAAGGTGTCGTGGAGCTCCACTTCGAATCGACCGCCAAGGGCTACTCAGGATGGCATTGGGTCGTTACTCTCACTCAGCCCGACAAGCGCAAGGCCGCAACCATCTCCGAGATCAATATGGTCGCCGGTCCCGACGCCAAGCTCGCTCCCGAGTGGGTGCCCTGGTCGGAGCGGCTGAAGGAATTCAGGCGCCAGCTCCGCGAAGAAGGCAGAGCAAAGACTGATGCAGAGGCTGATGCCTTGATTAGCGAGATGGGCTCAGTTGTTTCTGACCATGAGGTAGGCGACACCGCCGAGCAGGATGCCAACGATGGCGGTGTGGAGCCACCAAAGAAGACCCGCGTCCGCAAGCGACTGGTAAAACGCGAGCAGGACGATAAGAACGACGACCCAGACGCCAGTTCCGACAAAAACGACTAGTTTCTGATTTACGTTTACCGGCTCAGGATCGGGTTTGCGCTCCACGTGGCGGACGAAAAGCTTCACATTCTCTCCAGCACGTAATCTATGCACTCGATAAGCGCCTCGATATCTGACGGCTCGATTGAGACAAAGGTTGCGATTCTTAGCTGGTTCTTCCCGAGCTTTCGATATGGCTCGGTGTCAACGATGCCGTTTTCTCTGAGAATCCCTGCGACCTCTAGGGCATCGACGCTTTTATCAAAGTTGATTGTCGCCACTACCTGAGAACGGTGCTCGGGATTCTCGACAAAGGCATGAGTTATCTCTGTGCGCTCGGCCCAATCAAAGAGCAGCTGGGAGCTCTGCTTGGTCCTTGCGTCCGCCCACCTGAGCCCTCCGTTTTGGTTGATCCACTTCACCTGCTCGTTCATGAAGAAGATGGTCGCTAGCGCTGGGGTGTTGAGCGTGTAGTTATCGCGCGAATTATCAAGTGCAAGCTTCAAGCTGAGGATGTTGGGGACGTACCTGTCTGAGGCGGCAACTTTCTCGATTCGAGCAATCGCCTTAGGCGAGACCATTGCCAACCAGAGCCCGCCGTCTGAGGCGAAGTTCTTCTGCGGGGCGAAGTAATAGGCATCGGTTTCACTGAGCTCAAAGTCAATACCACCAGCGGCACTGGTTGCGTCAGTCAGCATCAGGGCATCCTCGTCCGCGCCAACCACCCGCTTCACGGGAGCAACGACTCCCGCCGAAGTTTCGTTGTGGGGGTAGGCATAGATGTCAACCCCCGCCTCAGCAACCAGTTCTCCTCGGGTGCCGGGTTCGGCCGAAACCACAGTCGGGCTGTCTAGCCAGGGAGCTCCAAGAATCTTTGCAAACTTACTTCCAAACTCGCCGTGCACCAGGGCCTGACCCTTGCGCTCCGCGAGTGAGTAGGTGGCGGCATCCCAGAATGCGGAAGCTCCTCCGTTACCCAGGATCACCTCATAGCCATCAGGAGCTCTAAATAGTTCAACAAGGCCGCCCTTGAGCTCGCCCACCAGGTTGCGAATCGGCATCTGGCGGTGAGAGGTGCCCATGTGCTCGCCAGCAAACTTCACAAAGCTATTGAGCTGCTCGGGGCGCATCTTTGATGGACCACAGCCAAACCTGCCGTCCTTTGGTTTTAGGTTCTCTGGGATCACAATCTGGGCCATGGCGGTAAGTTTAGCCTCCGGCTTTATTAGTGTTCTTCTATAGCCACAGGAAATTAGATGACTGACCTAATCGACACAACCGAGATGTATCTCAAGGCGATCTTGGAGCTTGAGGAGGAGGGCATCACTCCCATGCGCGCTCGCATTGCCGAGCGCCTCGACCACTCCGGGCCCACAGTCTCCCAAACAGTTGCGCGGATGGAGCGCGATGGGCTCCTTAGAGTCGAGCAGGACCGCCAACTCCACTTCACAGATGAGGGCCGCCTCACAGCGATTGAGGTAATGCGCAAGCATCGACTTGCTGAGCTGCTGCTCGTTGAGGTTATTGGCCTCGACTGGGAGTCTGTGCATGAGGAGGCCTGCCGCTGGGAGCACGTGATGAGCGAAGCCGTTGAGCGCAGGTTGCTAGAGATTCTCGATAACCCAACACACTCGCCCTTTGGCATGCCGATTCCCGGCCTTGAGCTACTTGGTCTCCCAGCACCCGAGGTCAAGGGCTGCCGGCCGCTGAGCGAGCTAACAGGAGGCGAGTACGAGCTTTGCCGCATTGGAGAGCCGCTTCAGCTAGACCCCAGTATTCTGGGTCAGCTTAGGCAGTTGGGTCTGTTGCCGAAGGTGGCAACGAGCCTGGTAATTCGATCGGGGGAAAAGCTTCTGACAGCCGCCGGGCGTCAAGAAGGGCTGCTGGTTGACGACTCGATAGGGCAGCATCTGTTTTTGTGTGAACAGGGCACTATCTAGTTATACTTTTTTGGTTAGAAGTTCGGAAAAACTTCTCGGAGGATTCCTTTTGAGTTCAGCTTCAGCTGATGCAAGGCCATCTCGCAAAGAGATAAGAAAAGCAGAGCGCGCCCAGAGCATGGTCTCGGCTCGTCGCACCTTGCGCTCTTTCTGGACCATGATTTCCGCAACTGGTCTGATGGCAACCTTTGCGCTGCCCTCTTACGGTTTTTCTCCAGAGGCGACCGCCATCTCGGGACTTACAACCTCTAATGAAATGGTCCAGCTCTCCGCCCCATCCCAGGGACTCTCAGTCGCTACGGTGAGGGCGGTTTCCTTTACCAGGGGTGAGTACCAGCCGGCCGATGCCTCAGAGTTTGAGGTGAAGCGCTCTTCTCAGCGCTACCGCGGACCTCTGGCCAAGGACTATCTAGAGAGCCCAAGATTCTCCGAGATCACCAGTGCCAACATCATGAAGGCAACTGCAGAGGTGGTCGGGACTCCATACGTCTTTGGTGGCCAGACTCCAAATGGCATTGACTGCTCCGGGCTTGTGCTTTTCGTCTACGCACAGTTTGGAATCGAGCTTCCACACAGCGTTTACCAGCAGGCAAGGTACGCCGAGCGGGTGCCAATCGAGGAGGCGGTCCCCGGTGACATTGTCGTATTCAACGACTACAGCCACAACGGGATCTATGCGGGTAACGGCAATTTCTATCACGCTCCACAGCCGGGAGACCGAGTGAAGCTAGCGCCAATCTTCACCGATCGTTTCCACATCGTGAAGCTTGCTGACATCCAAAACTAACCCCAAAAGTTCACCTAATAAGGCCCGCGTTTCTAACGCGGGTTTCGCTTTTACCCACTTAATCTCTTTTACAAGTATTGACCTTCATGGGAAGGGGCGGTGAAGTGCCACTAGACATGCAAGCCAGGCATGGCAACTGGATCCATCTCCACCAACACCCCTGCATACCCATGCCGGAGAAAACCGCGCGTCGCATTTTTGCGGCGCGTTTTTTGTTCCCGGGGTCGATACCGAATACTCACAAGCCGTGTGGGCGAATTCGATAGGAGAACATCTTGCGCACACTCGTACTGAATGCAGGCTACGAACCGCTGGCGGTCGTTTCCTTCAAGAGGGCACTCGTATTGGTCCTCAATCAAAAAGCAACCGTGCTAGCCGGAACCGGAGGCGAGGTGGTGCGTAGCGCAAGCCAAGAGTTCGACATGCCCGCGGTCATTTTGCTCCAGCGCTACGTTCGGATTCCAAATTCACGGAGGGTTCCGGTCTCTAGACGAGGCGTGCTGCGCAGAGATGGTCACCGCTGTGGCTACTGCGGCAAGAGCGCGAACACCATTGACCACGTGATCCCCAAATCTAGGGGCGGACAGGACAGCTGGGAGAACCTGGTTGCCTGTTGCCTGAGGTGCAACAACGCAAAGAGCGACAAGACGCCGCAAGAAATGGGTTGGGAGCTCCGGGTAACACCCAAGATGCCAACGGGTATGGTCTGGAGTGTTAGGGGAGCGGAAAAACCTATGCCGCAGTGGCAGGAGTTCTTGGCTTTGCAGCAGCAAGCTGCCTAGATGTTGTCACCAAAGTTTCCGGCCAGCCTCGCATGCAGTGTTTCGCTGGCCTGGTTCATGCCTTTGATGTAGACCTCTTTCCCTAGAGACTCGTACTTTGTAACAATCGAATCAAGTGCGGCGACAGTCGAGGCGTCCCAGATGTGTGAAGCCGAAACGTCGATGACCACATAGTGAGGATCGTCGGTGTATTCAAACAGGGTCGTTAGATCGTTACTGCTGGCGAAGAAGAGCTCTCCTTCTACGGTGTATAGAGCTGCTTGAATTTCATCATCTCCTCCAACTGACCGCTTCACATTTGCGAAGTGAGCCACCCTCCTTGCGAAGGCCACCATCGCCACCAGGACACCCGCTATGACTCCGATTGCAAGGTTATGCGTCCAGACGACGACCGCAGCAGTTGAGACCATCACTAGAGTCTCGCTTTTGGGCATGCGCTTGAGGGTTGCCAGAGCAACGGAGTGGAAATTGAAGGTACTAATGCTGACCATGATCATCACTGCCACCAGCGCCGCCATAGGAATCGCTTGCACAAACTCACCAAGCGCGACAACGAGGAGCAGTAGAAAGACACCGGCTAAAAAGGTCGAGATTCGTGTTCGCGCGCCGCTGGCTTTGACGTTGATCATGGTCTGGCCGATCATCGCGCAACCTCCCATTCCGCCGAGGAAGCCGCTGATGATATTTCCAACGCCTTGAGCGAGTGTCTCACGGGTCTTTTGTGAGTGAGTGTCGGTTATCTCGTCAACCAGCTTTGCTGTAAGCAGCGACTCCAGGAGACCAACCAGCGCCATGGCAAGAGCGAACGGAGCAATTATGTTGAAAGTTTCAATCGTTAGCGGGACGTTTGGGGTTAGCAGCTCCGGAAGGGATTGGGGCAACTCACCCTCGTCGCCAACGGTTGGGACCTTCAGGCCCATGACCAAAACAGTTCCCATCACAAGGACGATTGCAACTAGTGGGGCCGGAATGACTTTGGTGAAGCGGGGAAGAACAACCATCACAACCAGCCCCAGTGCTACCAATGGGTAAACCGCGAATGGCACATCAATGAGGTGGGGCAGCTGAGCTATGAAAATCAAGATTGCCAGGGAGTTTACAAACCCAATCATCACGCTGCGCGGGATAAACCGCATCAACTTCGCAGCTCCAGCGACACCCAGCACGAGCTGAAACACACCCGCGAGAATTACGGTCGCCAGGAAGTAGTCAATGCCGTAGTCCCTGGCGACCGGGGCGATTACCAGAGCGACTGCACCGGTTGCCGCAGAAATCATCGCGGGCCGCCCACCTAGGACCGCTGTTGTGATCGCCATTACAAAGCTCGCGAAGAGCCCCACCCTCGGATCTACTCCAGCGAGGATAGAAAAGGCAATCGCCTCGGGTATGAGGGCGATTGCAACGACCAATCCGGCCAGAGATTCTCTAAGAAGTAGCTTGGGGTCAGTAAGCGCCTCACGGACCGATGGTCTTGGTTTGTAGCGGGGGTCCGAAGAGGTAAAAATTGAACGAATCTTAGATAAAAACAAATTGGCTCCGTGCCGGATTTCATTAGGGTGATTTGGCACGACTACGAGCCCTGGACAAAACAAACCTAACCCATTGACGAGTTGGTGTGTCCTGGTGGCCCCGAGAAGAATCGAACTTCCGACACACGGTTTAGGAAACCGTTGCTCTATCCACTGAGCTACGAGGCCAAAAGAGCTTCTAGATTAGCGGAGTTTGATCTGTTTCTCCTCGGCCAAGGCTAAGGGGAGAAAAGCGCCGAGAGTTTTAGGCTTGGGCAGTGGACCATTCGCAGCAGCTAGCGCTCTGGAGAGAGCAGTTTGCTTCCATTGGTGGCACCAATCCACTCATTAGCTTTGAAGCCTCCAGCTTTGGCCAAGTGGATCTGGCGCGGTCGCATCCAGGCGGTCTTGCCCAGTTAGTTTCAGCTCGCAACACCACCATTGGCAATCTTGTTAGAGACGGAGTTGCGCTTGCAAGGGCCCAGAGCGCAACAAGAAGGATCCTCAGAAAAGCTCAGCGCATCGAGGGCACCTTTGGCGCGGAGGCACTCTTTGTTGCTGGCGGTCTCATCAGCTATGAGTCGAAGAAGCTTCCAATCTTGCTCTGGCGGGCAAACCTTATTTCACGTGGCGATGATTACGAGCTGCGCATCAGCGAAACGCCGCAGCTGAATCCGGCTGTCACAGAGTTGATTTCTAAACACCGCCCTGACTTCAAGGAGACTGACCTGATTGCCGTCGCTACCGGGCAATCAGATTTGATTCCAGTTGGGGCGTTGGCTCTTGTCTCGCAGTATTTGCAGAATACGGATGCGGACATCGAAAAGCTTTTGGTTCTCGGGAACTTCGTGCCCGACCTAATCAGGCTATCTCAGCTCAAGCTGCCAGAGGACCTTAAGTCCCTTGCCTCCCTGCTGGGTGAGGAGGGGAAGCCACCGGTAGTTTCCGATTCCCCGGTGACCCTAGTTGCGGAGGCAGACACCTCGCAAAGACTCGTTCTTCGAAGAGCCCATGAGGGAGAGTCGTTTGCGGTTCGAACCCTGCCCGGCTGTGGCTACTTGCAAACAGTGGTGAATGTCCTCGCCAACAATGCTCTCGAGGGACGAAGGACTCTCATCGTCGCCCCGAGAGAGCAGACCCTCGACGAGCTTGCAGAGCGCCTTTCGAGCCACAAGCTCGGCGGCCTAGCGGTCAGAGCAAATGATGCCTGGAGCGATGTTGTTGCTGCAATCTCCAGAAATGAGAAGGCAAGCACTGGAGCACTTTTAGAGGCGAAGGCAGAGCACCGCAAGGCGCAGGAGTCCATAGAGCACTACTTTGCTGCTGTTGGAACCAGCGACTCGGTGCTGAGCATCTCCTTGATCGAGGCTTTGGAGCAGCTTGCGAAGCTTGCGGGAGAGAATAATCCTCCGGTTAATGCGGCGAGGATCAAGCCAGAGCTTTTGCCGAGCATACGTTCCACCGCTCCCGAGCTTTTGTCTAAGGCCCACGAGGCAGGACTTTTTCAGCATGGGCCAGAGAGCTCTCCTTGGTATGGGGCGAGGTTTGAAAATCAGGAGGAAATCTCAAAAGCACTTGCGGCTGTCCGAGAGCTGGCTGGAGAAAACTGGCGAACCCTCAGCTATCAAATCAACCGCTACCTCTCTGACTTGGAGCTGGCAAAGTGTCAAAACGTCGAGCAGTGGGCTGAGCAGCTCAGACTGCTCCTCGGCATTCGCTACACCCTAGATAAGTTCCTACCAAGTATCTTCGACAGGCCCCTCCACGATCTCATTAGAGCCACGGCTGGTCGCAACGAACGCAATGATCTCTCGGGGGCTCAGCGAAGGAGGTTCAAGAAGCTCGCAAAAGAATTTGTACGGCCTGGAACCTCGGTGAGCAATCTTCACCAGGCCCTGAAAGATGCACAGGAGCAGCGTGAGCTCTGGGATAAGCACAACACCACCCAGGCCCCACCTTCTGTTCCGCTAGGACTTGCTGAGACCCAGGCAAAGTTTGAGACCATCAGCAACACAATCTCCCTGCTAGAAAAGCATCTGGACCCTAATCCAGATCAGCCGCTGATGACCCGCATGAGTTTTGATGATTTTGGTGCGCGACTGGAGTCCCTTGCCAAAGAGACTGAGTATCTCGATCACTACCTTGCCCGCAAGCCAATTTCGCAAGAACTGGAGGGGGCAGGCCTTGGACATCTTGCTAGGGAACTGTCGCTGATAAACCCATCCAGCGCTCAGGTCCAGCTTGAGTTCGAGCTTGCTTGGTGGCAGTCGGCACTTGAGGCAATCGTGCAGCGCAATCCAGAGATTCTGGAATATGACGCAGAGCATTTAGCAGCCCTCGAGGAGGCATTTGAAAGCTCGGGTCAAAAAGTAGTTGCAGAGGGCGCAAATACGGTTCGGGCCACACTGGCAGAGCGCTGGAAGAGCGGAATCCAGAAGCAGCCAGCCTCGGCCGACAAGCTTCGGGAGCAGCTCAGAAAACGCGCAATTACCCTCAAGGATGGCCTACTGCTTGGGGGCAACCTATGGCAGCAATTAGTGCCAGCTGTCATGCTCTCCCCTTACAGGCTCTGGGAGCTTGCCTCCAGCGATCACTTCGACACGGTATTGGTCTTGGACGCAGCCTCTGCGGGTGCCGCTGAGACCATCTTTGCTCTCACCAAGGCGGACCAGGTGATTGCCTTTGGGGATCCTGCAATTGCGGCTCCAGAGAATTTTGACACCGTGGCAAGAGCCAACCAGGACAGCCATGAGTCCGACAGGCCCTCTGTCTACGAGCTCGTCGAGTCCCGTTTCGGCCACGAGGTCATAAACCGTAGCTACCGGATGAATGGGCAGGTGCTCGGGCGGTATCTGAACCAGAACTTCTATGACGAAGAGATCATTCTGGAGCCAACCGTGGGCCAGCTATTTGGTGAGCACAACTTTGAGCACATCGAAATCACCGAGGGTGCGACGACTGAATCGACCATTGAGGGTTCAACCGAGTCGATGGATGCCGAGGTTGACAAGGTTGTGGAGCTTGTGGTCTCCCACGCCCGCTGGCATCCAGAGGACTCCCTGATGGTTGTAACAGCCTCCAGATCTCACGCCGAGAGGATTGACCAGAGGGTTTCGGAGGCCGTTCGCGAGCAGCCAGCGATTGCCGAGTTCTTTGATGCCCACGGCAGGGAGCGTTTTGAGGCGGTCACGATGAGCGAACTTACCCATCGACTGGCAGATCGCGTAATTTTCTCCGTTGGCTTTGGCCGCACACCAGAGGGCCGCATCTCGGGAACCCTTGGTGATTTCAACTCTGAAAATGCCGGACGCTGGATGGTCAATCAAATTGTCTCCGCTAGAAAACGGCTAACGGTGGTCTCCTGCTACAACTTCGAAGATTTCGCCGGGGGCTCGCTTCCTGAGAACCAAAAGTGGCTCAAGGACCTAATTGCTCCGAGCTTCCTCTCGGATGTCCTGGACGGTGATCCGGACCCGCTGCTAGCTGATCTTGCAAAGCGTCTAGAAAAGCTTGGCCTGAAGGTGAATCTGAACTTTGCGGGCAGAATCGCGCTAGTGGCGTCGAGGGGTAAGAGTGCGATTGTGATTGACGCAGACTGGTCGCTAGCTGGCGAGAGCTGGGAGGAGAAGTTGCGACTTAGACCCGGCCTACTCAGAGCAATGGGCTGGCTCTACCACCGCGTCCACGCCTTTGAGATCTTTGCCCAGCCTCAAGAGGTTGCCAACCGAATTGCGATGAGGCTGGGGGTAGATCTCAGAGGCAGAGTAGAGCCGTTGTTTGATGAGCCTGCATTTGAGGACACACCAGAGGCCTGGGGCGATGGTGATGACTCGAATGACGATCGGCTCCGGGATGACAAGCCCCCGCACTGGGGTTAGTCGCTGCTCGGAGCAGACTCGCTCTTCGTTGAAGAACTGCTTGCCGAATCTGTTCTGTAGAAGCCAGAGCCTTTGAAGCTCACACCTAGATTGCCAAAGAGCTTCTTGATATCTCCACCGCACTCTGGGCAGCTCGCGGGGTCCTTGTCGCTGAAGCTGAGCTGCATCTCAAAGGAGTGATTGCAACTCTTGCAGGAGTAGGCGTAGGTAGGCATAGCCAGAGAAGTTTAGCCAACAACAACGGTTCTTAGAGGGGTAACGATTATCTGAACTTGCTGGTCGTGGGGCTCACTGGGAACGCTGTCAATAAGCTCGCTGTCGAAAATGACCGCAATGCGCTTTCCGGAGTAATTTGCCAGCACCCGGTCATAGAAGCCCCTGCCTTTACCGAGTCGGTTGCCCGTCATATCTGCCGCAAGCGCAGGCACGATCATAAGGTCGATTTCTGCAATTGGCACGGCTGTACCTTGAGGCTCCGCTATCCCAAGTGCTCCCTCGCGCAACTTTCCGGCTGCAAATTCGAGGTGGTGGCCACTAACCCTTGGAAGCACGAGGTTTAGGTTCTCAGCCGCCCAGCTGTTGAACTCGGTAACGTCTGGCTCCGAGGGCAGAGGCGAATAGCTAGCTACTGTCTTCGCAGCATGCTGGGTGACTAACGCAACAAGTTGCTCAGTGAGGCCCGCAGAGGGTTGCGGCCTGGAGGCGGACAATTGTCTGCGCAGCAGCTGCTTCTCGTTGCTATCCATAGGGGTAATCTTGCCAGCGTGAGAGATGGCGCGTTGAAGTTTGACCTTGTCGAGCTGAGGCAACTGAAGAAAAGCGATGCAAGAAAACTGCAGGCGCTGCTAATCAAAGACCGAGCCTGGTTATCTCCTTGGGAGGCAACGACTCCCGGCATCCGCTATCCGGTTGACGCGAGGGACCTGGTTCGAAATCTGCTCTATCAACAGCGCAAGGGTACGGGGCTTGCATTCATCATCGAGGTAGATGGGACGCTTGCAGGGCAGATAAACGTGGCAAACATCCTTTACGGCTCAGTCTCATCTGCAACGGTCGGCTACTGGATAGGCAAGGACTTCGCAGGGAGAGGGGCTATGCCAATAGCTGTTGCCCTCACCATCGACTATCTCTTCGACGAGCTTGGGCTTCACCGTGTAGAGATTGACATCAGACCTGAGAATGAAGCGAGTCTCCGTGTTGTCGAGAAGCTCAAACTTCGCGAGGAAGGGCTCAAAGAGCGCTTCATCCACATCGACGGGCAATGGCGGGATCACAGGGTGTTTGCCATCACCTCAGAGGAGCGCAAGGGCTCAATGCTCGGCAGACTCGATAACACGCTTGACCAATAGCGAGAGAATTCCTGCTCTACCCATATCTTTATAGCCATGGGTTCTCCGGTTGGCTTAGGTGGTATCACTCTCGTAATAGCCGCAATCGTTTGGCTCATCATTTTTGTTCCCGGCTACACCCAGAGAGCTCAGCTCAAGGCAACTACCAGCCTGATGCGCAAAGAGGCTCGAGAAGTTAATAGAAATCGTGTGCTGACCGAGCATGACAGGCTCGCCAGGCTCCTTGCCACCCAGCGCGGCTTCTCGATACTTTTCGCTTTATTTCTGCTTGGCTCAATTGCTGCGGCAGTTTCGGCTGCTGTCGACTCAACATTCTGGTTCTTGGGTGGCTTGCTGGGTGTCCTGTCGCTGTCGAGCCTGTTCATTTCTAGGGCGGCAGCAAATCAGGCAAGGGGCATTGCAAAGAAGCTTCACAAATCTCGTCAAGACGTGAGGTCAAATGCCGCAAGGGCCAGGGCAAAGACCAGGGAGTGGAGCCCAAACCCACTGCCTGAGCCACTTGCCAAGAGATCAGCACCTGTTAGCCAGGAGCCGGTTGCCGAGGTAATTGACATCTCAAAGCCAAGGCGAGTGCTTGCGAGCAAGGACATCGACGAAATCCTGGCACGCCGCAGGGCTATCTAGTCCCTACTGACATAAGCTTCACTCGTTTGTTCGAATGGAGATAATCAACAATGGGTCTAGGCGATTCAATTAGAAAGTTTTTCGGCCGCACAGCTAAGGCTGTTGGCCAGTCTGCAGCTGAAGTGAAGGTTGCTGCAAAGGACCTCGCAAACGATGCACTCACCGAGGTCGAGAAGGGTGCTAAGAAGGTAGCGAGCGAGGCTAGCAAGGCCAAGAAGGCCGCTTCACCTGCAAAGCCAGCGGCACCAGCCAAGAAGCCTGCAGCCAAGAAGCCAGTAGCTAAGAAGCCAGCTGCCAAGACTGCCACCAAGGCAGCTCCAGCGAAGAAGACTGCTGCCAAGCCCGCAGCTCAGAAGCCAGCAGCCAAAAAGCCAGCAGCTAAGAAGCCAGCCGCTAAGTAGTTAGCGGACGGTGTAGCTAGCCGCCTGCTTCAAAGTTGGGTGGTTGAACTCGAATCCTGTCGCAAGCAGTTTCTCCGCACTCATCCTGTGTGAGGTCAGAAGAATCTGATCGGCTGCGGCTCCTGCAGTGAGCCGCATTGCCCAGGCGGGGATTCGAATTAGGTTTGGTCTCCTCAGCTCCTTGCCGAGGGCTGCGAAGATTTCTTCGCAGGTGGCCGGTTCAGGAGCGGTGAGGTTATAGGGGCCTTCTGCCTTTTCATTTTCGATGAGGTGGACGATTGCTCTGGCGTGATCCTCGACGGTTATCCATGCCCACCACTGCTTGCCGCTGCCTAGGGATTTCACGAATAGCAGGCTGATCATCAGTTTGATTAGCTTGAGCGCGATTGCATTTTTGCTCATTGCAAGGGTGGTGCGGAGCAAGACCGTGCGGATTTTTGCTTTTTTGGCTTCTTGCTCCCAAGCGTTTGAGAGCTCTGCCATGAAGCCGGTGCCAAGGGGGCTGTCCTCAGTCAGAACCTTGTCCCCGCCATTTCCGTAGAAGCCCTCGGCCGAGCCGGAGACGAAGACCTTCGGCGGCTTCTTGGAGTTATTTATGGTTTCCACCAATAGTCGCGTCGAGTCAATCCTGGAGCTGATGAGCTTCTTCACATACCCAGGAGTCCAAGGAATCTTGGATGTTGTCGCGCCATTTAGATTCACCACGGCATCCACCTGCTCCATTACATCCGCGGGTATAACCCCCTGATCCGGTGACCACTGCAATTCATTTGGATTCTTTGGAGCACGCCTAACGAGGCGAATTGGCTGGTGGCCCGAGGCCTCAAGCTGCTTTATGAGCTCTGTTCCAATGAGTCCACTGGAACCAGATACGAGTACTTTCATCAACGCTCTCTTTAGGGGAGATAACACTATCTACAATGGGTGGAGAGGGTTTATTCCAAGCCCAATCCAAGGGAGCAATGAACGTAGATATTTGGGTCTGGATCGCGACCATCGTGGTTCTAGTTACCGTCTTGGCCGTTGATTTTATTTATCAGGTGAGACACCCTCACGAGCCAACCTTTCGAGAGTCAGCAATTCAGTCAGCCATCTACATCATCTTGGCGCTGCTCTTCACTTTCGTCGTAGGCGGTATTTGGGGCCCGCAGTTCGCCCAGGAGTACTTCGCGGGCTATATCACCGAGAAGTCGCTCTCGGTCGACAACGTATTCGTCTTTTTGGTGATCTTCACCCAGTTCGCAGTTCCGCGGGAGCTGAGGAGTCAGGCGCTTCTGATTGGTGTTGGTCTGGCGCTGGTGCTGCGCTTTGTGTTCATTCTGTTGGGCGCTGCCTTTATCGAAAACTTCAGCTGGGCCTTCTACATCTTTGGCGCCTTCCTGCTGTTCACGGCTCTCAAAATTCTCAAAGACACCTACGACGGTCTCAAAGATGATGGCCATAGTGAATACTCGGGCGGCAAGCTAATTGCCGCCATTCAAAAGGTGATTCCATCTACCGATGAGTACCACGGAAATAAGTGGTTCGTGAGAATTTCGGGCAAGCGCCTCGCAACTCCGCTGTTGATGGTGATGATTGCGATTGGGTTTACTGACCTGCTTTTCGCCCTAGATAGTATTCCGGCAATCTATGGGCTCACCGATGTTCCCTACATCGTATTTGTTGCCAATGTGTTCGCCTTGCTTGGACTTAGGCAGCTCTACTTCCTCCTTGGAGGCCTCATGGAGAGGCTCAAGTACCTAGGAATTGGTCTGAGCATCATTCTGGGCTGGATCGGTATCAAGCTTGTCGTTCACGCTCTCCACAAAAACGAATTACCTTTCATCAACGGGGGAGACAAGGTAACTCTCATCCCAGAGATCGGCACCGAGCTCTCGCTGTTTGTGATCCTTATCACTCTGCTGATTACGACCATTTGGTCACTGGCTGCGACCTCAAAGAACCGCGAGAAGAAAAGCTAGATCCAAATCGGAAGCAGCATCTGAATCCGCCACACCCAGTCGGGAGTGGCAAGGCCCATCCAGATGCTTGTGAAGTAGATCGCCACCAGAGCTGTTCCGCCTAGCAAGAACCCAACTCGGCGCTCCCGCTTTGACCTCCAGCCCCTGACTATCCCGATGCGAAGGTAGTGGTGGAGGGCGTATGCAAGAGCTATTGCAAAAAACGGCATCAGCACGACGGTGTAGAACTGGAAGACAGTTCGATCTAAGTAGATGACCCAGGGAAGCCAACCAGCAAGGAAACCGAGAACCAGTAGCAGAGCGGTTCTACTCTTGAAGATTCTTGGCATGAGCCAAAGGATCGCCAATAGGCCGCCAAAGAAAACAACCAGGTTCGGGATGGCCGTGATCGCAACCGTGCAGTCGCCAAGTGCCCCACAAATCTCAGCATCCTCGAATCGTTCGAAGTAGAACGCCGTTGGCCTGAGCGCCAAGAGCCATTCAAAGGCGTTGGCCTGGTAGGGGTGCTCGCTCTCCAGGGAGGTGTGGAAAGAGTAGGCGTTTTGGTGATAGGCCCAAAGTGATTCCCACCAGGTTGGCTGTGCCTGCCTACCCCAGCCGTCGGTTCCCTGGATCCAGCCCAGCCAGGTTGCTACGTAGGTGACTATGCCAAAACTCAATAGCGTCGCGGCATTTATAACGCCTTGAAACCAGGCACCAATTGCTGGCAGGCCTAGGTGCCTTCTGAGCCTTAGGTCAGCGAGGAAGGTGTAGATGCCAAAAAAAGCAAGGAAGTAAAGACCAGACCATTTCACCGAGCTTGCTAAGCCCATTACAACTCCTAGCAGCACGAGCCAGGGTTGAACAGTGAGTCCGGCTTTGCCACTGTCAACAACCCGCCTCCGCCAGGAGGCGTCTGCGACGACCAGGACGGCCAGTCCGAGCACAACCATGAAGGTGAGGATGCCGTCGAGAATTGCGGTTCGCGACATCACTATTGATTGCCCCTCTAGGGCTATGAACAGTCCTGCTGCGAGTGCGAAGGGTCTTGAACCAATTAGCTTTGCGGCAATAAAGATAACCAGCGGGATGACCAGGGTGCCCAGTAGAGCTGCAGAGAATCTCCACCCGACTGGGCTGTCTGGACCAAAGAGTTGGATGCCAAAAAATATGAGCCACTTCCCAAAGGGAGGGTGCACGACATAGGAGCCTGCGGATTCGAAAACTTCGGTGTTTCCAGCCTCAAAATCTAGGTTTGCATCCTCTGGCCAGACTCGCTCCGAGCCAAAAAGACCGAGGGTGTAGGCGTCTTTTACGTAGTAGGTTTCGTCAAAAACCAGAGCGGCTGGGTTTGCGATGTTCCCAAACCTTAGAAGAGCTCCGAGGGCCGTTATGGCAAGGCTTGCGAGCAGCATGTAGCCGCGGGATGAGTGCATCCGCACTGCAAGACGACCTAGAGCTGAATTCACGCTTAGATGCTAGTTTGCTAAGCGTGCTAGTTCTTGCCGCAACCCCAATCGGAAACCTTTCGGATGCCTCGCCGAGGTTGCTTGCGGCGCTGGCCGAAAGTGAGGTCATCGCCTGCGAGGACACCAGAACCTTGAGCCACCTAGCCAAGGCCCTAGGGGTGACCTTGAAGGGGAAGCTGTTGAGCCTTCATGACCACAATGAGCGCGAGAGCGCCGCTCGTATCGTTGAGCTGGCAAAAGAGCAACGGGTACTGCTGGTGAGCGATGCCGGCATGCCAACCATCTCTGACCCTGGATACAACATTGTTCGTGAGTGCGCGGAAGCGGGCCTGGAGGTCAGTGTCATTCCTGGACCGTCTGCGGTTATCTCGGCGCTTGCGGTCTCGGGACTGGCAACAGACCGATTTAGCTTTGAGGGTTTCCTCCCCAGGAAAAGCGGTGAGCGCAGAAGGCTCTTTCAAAACCTTGAGCGCGAATTGCGAACCATGGTCTTCTTTGAGGCTCCACATCGCATTCTGGATGCCCTCGAGGATGCCCAGGCAGTTCTAGGTCCGGATAGGCAGGCTTCCGTGGCACGTGAACTCACCAAGAAGTTTGAGCATGTCGAACGTGGAACCCTTTCGGAGCTGATCAAGTGGGCTAAGGGTGCACCTAAGGGAGAAATGGTCTTGGTTATTGCGGGAGCCAAGCCCGACCAGTTTGACTACGACGATCTTGCAAAGAAAGCGCTTGAGTTAGCGGGTGATGGCCTTGGGATGAAGGCTGCCGCTGCAGAGGTGGCGGAGGCAACCGGCGCGTCTAAGAGCGTAATCTACGAGCATGCCCTGCGGCTGAAAGCCTAAGATATCACGGTGCCCAAGTCGTTTTATGTGACAACCCCCATCTTCTATGTGAATGATGCGCCTCACATTGGCCACGCCTACACAGAGGTTGCAGCGGATGTCATCACTCGCTGGCACCGGCAGCGCGGGGAGTCATCCTTCTTGCTCACTGGAACTGATGAGCACGGTGAGAAGGTCCTAAGGACAGCCCTGGGAAACAACACCGACCCCAAGTCCTGGACCGATCGCTTGGTCAAAGACTCCTGGCTTCCGCTGCTTGAGACGATCGATGTTTCAAATCAGGACTTCATCCGCACCACCGAGGACCGCCACAAGGTTGCCGTTCAAAAGTTTTTGCAGCAGCTATTTGACGCCGGTCATATCTACCAAGGCTCTTTTGAGGGCAACTACTGCGTGGGCTGCGAGGAATACAAGAACGAGTCAGACCTGATTCCTGGAGACGGGGAGTTCGAGGGTCAAAAAGTCTGTGCGATTCATTCAAAGCCTGTTGAGCAGCTAAACGAGAACAACTACTTCTTCAAGCTCTCTGATTTCCAACAGCGACTGCTGGATCACTACGAGGCGAACCCAAAGTTTGTTCAGCCCGAGTCTGCAAGAAACGAAGTTGTCTCGTTTGTCCGTTCGGGCCTCAGCGACCTTTCGATTTCCAGGTCCAAGGAAAGGTTCGACTGGGGGATTGATATTCCCTGGGACACCTCACACATCACCTACGTGTGGTTTGATGCCCTCCTCAATTACATAACCGCGATCGGTTATGGATCGGACGAGGAAAAACTTAGATCACTATGGCCCGCCGATGTCCAGGTGGTGGGTAAGGACATACTCCGCTTCCATGCAGTGATTTGGCCTGCGATGCTTATGGCCGCTGGCATGGAGCCGCCAAAGCAGGTGTTTGGCCACGGCTGGCTGTTGGTTGGTGGCGAGAAGATGTCGAAGTCAAAGCTAACCGGTATTGCTCCAAATGAAATCACGGATGTCTTCGGATCTGATGCATTCAGGTATTACTTCATGAAGGCAATCGGTTTTGGCTCTGATGGTTCATTCAGCTGGGAGGATCTCTCGGCCCGCTACACCGCCGAACTTGCGAACGGTTTTGGAAACCTAGCCTCTAGAACCGTTGCCATGATCTGGAGGTATTTTGACGGCGAGATTCCGGCTGCCTCAGGCGAGGAAACGGCAGACAAGCAGGTGCAGAGGGTCGCATCCGAGGCAGTGTCAGGTGCCGAGTCTGCGATGGACCGTGTGGCTATTCATGAGGCAATTGCCAGCACCTGGAAGTTGGTGGACGAGCTAAATAACTACATCACCACACAGGAGCCTTGGGTCTTGGCAAAAGACGAATCCACCAGGGAGCGGCTAGGAACTGTCCTCTACACCGCTATCGAGGGCTTGAGAGTTCTAGCGGTTCTGCTAGCTCCGGTGATGCCCAAGGCCTGTGAAAAACTCTGGGATGCAATTGGTGCATCTCTCGGGAACCTCTCCAGTCAGTCAGTTAGCTCTGCGGGCAATTGGGGTCAGCTTGCAGCGGGAGCCCAAATATCTGAGCTTGAGGCACTCTTCCCTCGCGTAGAAGAGAAATGACCGAGCCAATAAGAACTCGCGTCAGCTATGACGGCAACGAGAACAGGCCGCAGCGCTATCCGGATTTGCCAGAACCTCTCGAGGTTGGCACCTACGACAATCACACACACCTCGAGATTGCGGACAGCGATTCACCTCTGAGCGTGAGTGACCAGCTTGAGCGCATGAGGCAGGTGGGCATGTTGGGAGCAGTCCAGGTTGGTGTGACGCTCGAAAGTTCGAAGTGGTCGGCAGAGCAGGCCTCCAATGAGCCAATGCTCCTGGCGGCGGTCGCACTTCATCCAAATGAGGCACCGCTCTATGAGACAAAAGAAAAGCTCGATGAAGCGATTGCCGAGATCGCAGAGTTGGCGACTAGGCCAAGGGTTCGGGCCATCGGGGAGACCGGATTGGACTTCTTCAGAACCGAGGGAGAAGAAGCCTTGGAGCTGCAGCTCTACTCGTTTGAGAAGCATATTGAGATTGCCAAAGAAAACTCGATTGCGATGCAGATCCATGATCGTGAGGCTCACGCGGAAGTTGTCAGCACCCTGGCAAGAGTGGGCGCTCCAGATCGCACGGTGTTCCACTGCTTCTCGGGCGATACCGAGCTCGTCGAGATTGCCAAGACCAATGGCTGGTACATCTCGTTTGCAGGAAATGTTTCCTTCAAGAAAAATCAATACCTTCGAGATGCCCTGCTCTCTTGCGAACCCTGGCAGATCCTTATTGAGACCGACGCTCCATTCCTAACTCCAGAGCCGATGCGTGGCCGGCCAAATGCTCCATATCTCGTGCCTCACACCCTCAGGTACATGGCGGACGTGCTTGGTCAAAATCCTGAGAAGCTCGCAGAGCAGATCAACAAAAATACCGAGGCGGTCTACGGTTCTTGGTCAGAGGACCTGTAGTGCTCGGCGCTGCCGACATTAGGAGGCTGGCTGCGGAGTTGGATCTGCGACCAACCAAGAAGCTTGGCCAGAACTTCGTAATCGACCCGAACACTATTCGCAGAATCGTCTCGCAGGCGCACCTGAAAAACGACGACGTTGTGGTTGAGATTGGGCCGGGGCTTGGATCGCTGACACTTGGAATCCTCGAGGTTGCCGACTCGGTGATTGCGGTTGAAGTGGATCCAAAGCTGGCATCGATTCTTCCGCGAACCGTTGAGCCACACTTGGGCTCCAAAAGTCTTCAGCTGATTGAGGCTGATGCCCTGAGGGTGACTGAGCTCCCCGCAGAACCAACGGCGCTCGTGGCCAACCTTCCCTACAACATCTCCGTGCCAGTCTTGCTCCACTTCTTGGAGACCTTTCCAAGTATCCAAAAGGCACTTGTTATGGTCCAGGCAGAGGTAGCTCATCGGCTTGCAGCAAAGCCCGGTGGTAAGGAGTATGGGGCGCCGAGTGTGAAGCTGGAGTGGTTTGGAAATGCACGCCTTGCGGGAAATGTTGGCCGCAGCATATTTTGGCCAGTGCCAGGGGTCGATTCCGCGCTTGTTTTCTTTGAGCGCGGCGAGGCGCGGGATGGGCAGTCAGAGGTCTTTGAGGTTATTGATGCCGCCTTTGCTCAGCGCCGAAAGACATTGCGGCAGGCGCTTGCCGGCTGGGCAGGCAGTGCACAGCGAGCCGAAGAGTTACTCGTGGCTGCAGGCATCTCACCAAGTGCTCGTGGCGAGGAGCTGGGCATCGATGAATTCATCAGGGTAGCCTCTAGCAAGTGATCTACGCCTCGGCCCCCGGAAAGATAAACCTCTTCTTTGAGGTGGGTCCGCTGCGCTCAGACGGCTACCACAGTGTGACGAGTATCTACCAGTCGCTAGCAATCAGGCAGCGGGTTGGCGTCGCGGAGAATGACAGCTGGTTGGTCACTACCACGGGAGACCTTCCCGCCGAGCAGCTTGATTTAGTGCCAACGGGAGAAGACAACCTGGTGGTAGTTGCAGCGAAGAAACTCGCAGAGTACGCCGGTATTCCAGCTGTGCCAATGCGATTTGAAACTTTCAAGCAGGTCCCCGTTGCTGCCGGGCTCGCAGGGGGAAGCGCTGATGCCGCAGCTGCACTCTTGGCGCTGAATGTGTTTTGGGGTCTGGGACTGGGCCCTTCGGCACTGATAGATGTTGCAGCCAAAGTTGGCTCTGACGTGCCGTTCTCTCTTCTAGGTGGCACAGCTCTCGGCGTTGACACCGGGATTGAACTCAAGCCCCTGGCTCCGCTCGATACCAAGTATTTGGTCCTCTTGGTTAGTCCTCACGGGCTTGGGACCAAGGAAGTGTTTGGGGTTTTCGACAAGCTCTTTCCTGAGGGCGACATGTCAATGGAACCGGATGCAGCGGCCGCTGCCCTCGCTGCATCAGAGCTCGAAATTGGTAAGAACGCTCTTTGGAGGCCTGCAGTCAAGCTAAGGCCCGAGCTTGAAGACTTTGCCAACCTAATTTCTGGTCAGCGGGGTTTCCTCACAGGATCTGGGCCAACGCTTTACTTTGTGGCTGACTCGAAAGACCATGCAATTGCTATTTCGGAGGAGCTTGGGGCAAGTGGCCACTTTACGATTGTGACCCAGACTGATCAGTTCGGGGCGAGGCTGGACTAGTGGCACACCTACTAGGTGCTCAGAGCATCTCCCACAGCTTCCCCAATCGCGAGGTCTTCAACTCGGTAACCGTTGGAATCTCAGAGGGTGACCGCATCGGTGTTGTCGGTCGAAACGGCGATGGCAAATCAACCCTTATCAAGATTCTCTCGCGGCAACTGGTTCCGGACTCGGGAACCGTTACCTATCGTGGAGGCCTTCGAGTTGGATTCCTCACCCAGACCGACACATTCGATCCTGATCTCCCGGTTACGAAAGTTGTAGTTGGCGACGGCCCTGAGTATGAGTGGGCGGCAGACCCAAAGATTAGAGATGTCTTGGGTGGCTTGGTTGCCGATCTTGACTGGAACCAGAGTGTTGGAACCCTTTCTGGTGGGCAGCTAAGGAGGGTAGCCCTGGCTCGGCTGCTCGCTGGCGACCACGAGGTCATCATGCTTGACGAGCCGACCAATCACCTCGATGTGGATGGCGTCAATTGGCTTGCCAACCACCTCAAAACCCGTTGGAGCCAATCATCCGGAGGTCTACTGGTTATCACCCACGACCGCTGGTTCCTAGATGCTGTCTGCAATACGACCTGGGAGGTCGTCGGTGGACGCATAGAGCCTTTCTCCGGAGGCTATGCAGCCTATGTGCAGCAGCGTGCTGAGAGAGCCCGCCAGCAGGCGGCAATCGAGGCGCGACGCCAAAACATTCTCCGCAAGGAGCTCGCATGGCTCGGCCGCGGAGCTCCGGCCCGAACATCGAAACCAAAGTTTCGAATCGATGCCGCACTTGAACTTATTGGCAACGAGCCCCCACCTAGAGACTCGATTGAACTGGCGAAACTATCCACGGCAAGGCTCGGTAAGGACGTGGTCGATCTCGAAGATGTGAGCTACCAAACACCTGACGGCAAGACAATCTTTGAAAACCTAACTTTTCGACTGGGTCCCGCTGACAGGATCGGACTGGTTGGTGCAAACGGTGCCGGTAAGACGACACTGATAGGGCTCCTAACTGGGGCGCTAACTCCAACGACCGGCAAGGTAAAAATTGGGAAGACTGTTAGGTTTGCGCAGCTGTCCCAGGATGTTGCCGAGCTAAATGAGCATGCGGATGACCGCATTTTCAACATGATCAAGCGTGAGAAGACAACGTTTGTGGTTGGAAAGAAAGAGATTCCCACGGGCCAACTTGTGGAGCAACTTGGCTTCAGATCCGAAGAGCTACAAACACCAATCAAGGACCTTTCAGGCGGTCAGCGCAGGCGTTTTCAACTCTTGCGGCTTATGTTTACCGAGCCGAATGTCCTAATTCTTGACGAGCCAACCAACGATCTTGACACTGACATGCTGGCTGCCATCGAGGATCTTTTAGATATTTGGCCTGGAACTCTGATCGTTGTTTCCCACGACCGCTACCTTCTCGAGCGAGTAACTGACAATCAATACGGGTTGCTGGGAGATACCAATCTCAGGCATCTTCCGGGAGGAGTAGATCAGTACCTTCAGCTCAAAGTGCCTAAAATGCAGGCTCAATCAAAGCAAGTTCGAAGCCAAGAACTAACCGGAGCCGAGAGGCGCAACCTCGAGAAGGAATCAGCAAGGCTAGAGAGGCTGATTGCGAAGACAGAAACCGAATTGACGCAGCTTCAACTTGAGATGGCGGAGGCCGACCAGAGCGACTATGAGGTACTGAGTGAGCTCTCTGTTAAGGAGCGGGATCTCAGGTCTGAAATCGACAAGGCTGAGCAAACGTGGCTTGAGGTTGCTCAGAAACTACAGCAGTAGCAATTCTCTGGCAGACTTGCACTCGAGGGTTACCTCGTTCCGCTCTGGTGTAATGGCAGCACGGCGCCCTTTGGAGGCGTCCGGTCTAGGTTCGAATCCTAGGGGCGGAGCAGGAAGCGATCGGGAGGCTGAGTGCGACAACTAGCAGTGGTGGTGCTAGCCGCTGGCGAAGGCACCCGCATGAAAAGCGCTACCCCCAAAGTTCTTCACCAGATGGCCGGCCTTCCAATAATTGGACATGTACTTGCCACCGCTCACTCACTCTCTGCCGCGCACGTAGTTGCAGTCCTTCGGCACAAAAAGGCCGACATCGAGAGCTATATTTCTGAGCACTTTCCTCAGACTCTGATTGCGGAGCAGGATGATATTCCGGGAACTGGCAGGGCAGTCGAGGCAGCGCTCTCGGCTCTGCCAAAAGGTTTCGAAGGTGAAGTTGTTGTGCTCTCAGGGGACGTGCCGCTTCTGGACACCCAGTCAATTGGGGAGCTCGTTGTAAGACACCGTGAAGGTGCGAACAGCGCTACCTTGATCAGCTGTGAGCTCGAGAATCCAAATGGCTACGGACGTGTCGTCCGATCTGGGGGAGAGCTAAAAGAGATAGTCGAGCAAAAAGACGCCTCCGATGAGCAGCTTGCAATCAATGAGGTAAACGCCGGTGTTTACTGCTTCGAGGCGGAGGCACTTGTCGAAGCCCTGGGCAAGGTGGACACAAATAACGCCCAAAACGAGAAGTACCTCACAGACGTTGCGGCAATCATGCTCGGTTCTGGGCAAAAGGTTGAGGCTCACGTCATTTCCGACCACTGGTTGGTTGCTGGCATCAACGACAGGGTTCAGCTCAGCGAAGTCGCTGCGGAGCTAAATCGCAGAATTGTGCGAGCTTGGCAGCTCGCTGGCGTCACCGTGCTAGAGCCGGCAACGACGCTAATCGACGTAACGGTTCAGCTTGGTCAAGACGTCCTATTGAAACCCTCCACCAGGCTGCATGGACTCACGCGTGTCGGTGCAGGAAGCACCATTGGACCCGACACATCGCTGCTCGACACCGAGGTTGGAAGCGGAGCAAAGGTTGTCAGAACCCAAGCCGAGGGCGCAAAGGTTGGCGACAGAGCCAACGTCGGACCGTTTTCCTACCTCAGGCCCGGAACTGAACTGGGAGCGGATGGAAAGATCGGCGCTTTCGTGGAAACGAAGAACGCGAAGATTGGGTCGGGTGCCAAGGTGCCACACCTCAGCTATGTGGGAGATGCCGAGATTGGCGAGGGGGCAAACATCGGCGCCGGGACGATCTTTGCCAACTACGACGGAGAGAAAAAGCACCGCAGCATAGTTGGTAGGCATGCTAAGACGGGAAGCGGAAATGTTTTTGTGGCGCCGGTAAACATTGGAGCTGGTGCCTACACCGCCGCCGGTTCAACTATCCGCAGAGATGTAGAGGCTGGGGCACTAGCATTAAATACGACACCGCAAAAAAACCTGGCGGGGTGGGTACTAGAAAAGAGGCCGGGTTCGGACTCGGCGAAGGCAGCAAGCGAGGAGACGGAGTAGTCAATGGCAATTGAAAAGCCAGCGAGTAAGCAAATGGTGATTGCTTCGGGAAGAGCGCACCAGTCACTGGCCCAGGAGGTTGCCGAGATCCTCAAGACCGAGCTAGTACCGGTCACCGCGTACGACTTTGCAAATGGCGAGACCTTCGTGAGATACGAAAGAAGCGTTCGCGGCGTCGACGCCTTCATAATTCAGGCCCACCCAAACCCAATCAACCACTGGACCATGGAGCACCTGTTGATGGTGGATGCCATGAAACGAGCCAGTGCCAAGCGAATTACCGTTGTAGCACCGTTTTTCCCCTATGCGCGCCAGGACAAGAAGCACAAGGGCCGCGAGCCTATCTCCGCGCGACTAGTTACCGACCTCTATCGCACAGCAGGTGCGGACAGGCTCATGTCCGTTGATCTCCACTCACCCCAGATTCAGGGCTTTTTTGACGGACCGGTGGACCACCTGTGGGCGCTGCCAATTCTCGCCGACTACGTTGCCGACAAGTGGGGCACCGAAAACCTCACGGTGGTCTCTCCAGACTCTGGTCGAGTTCGGGTTGCTGATATCTGGGCAGACCGGCTTGCGACTCCGCTTGCCATTGTCCACAAGCGCAGGGATCCAGATAAGCCAAATCAGGTGCAGGTAAATGAAATTGTTGGCCAGGTTGAGGGTAGGGACTGCCTGATTGTTGACGACATGATCGACACCGGTGGCACAATCCTGGCTGCCGCCAAGGCGCTGAAGGAAAACGGCGCGGCTAGGGTCATCGTTGCCGCAACTCACGCCGTTTTCTCAGCTCCAGCTTCAGAGCGTCTCAGCGATCCAGCAATAGATGCTGTGGTTGTTACCAATACCCTGCCAATTACCCCTGACAAGGAATTTGAGAACCTGCACGTGCTATCGATCGCGCCACTTATTGCCAAAGCGATTGCAGCGGTCTTCTACGACGACTCAGTTAACTCGTTGTTTCCAGGCCACGCCTAAAATCACCCCGTGAAACTGCTTGGCCGCCTAGATGCGGTATTCATTGGCTTGGCCGCGATGCTGGGTGCTGGAGCATTTGTAGTTTTTGGACCCGCCAGTGAGCTTGCTGGCTCGCTGATCTTTGTTTCCATTCTTTTGGCTGCCCTTGTCGCCTACCTAAATGCCGCCAGCATCTCCCAGCTTGCCAGGGTCGTTACCCGGTCAGGTGGTGCATACGCCTACGCCCGGCACTACCTGAACAACGCTTGGGGTTTTCTTGCTGGTGCAAGCTTCTTGGTTGGGAAGATAGGCTCTGCAGCCGCCATTGCGCTCGTCTTTGCCACTTATCTCACTCCCGGCCTCGAGACTGTGACTGCAGTTTTAGCCGTAGTGGTGATGGCGGCGATAAATATCGCGGGTATTAACCGCACGGCACTGGGGTCGAAGATTCTGGCTGGAATCACTCTCGCCTTTTTGCTCGCCCTGATCTTGGCATCGCTGTTTGCGGAGCCCGCAACCGGGTCCATTGCACAGCCAAGCTTTCCTGGCGTGCTGACCGCTGCCTCGATGTTCTTCTTTGCCTTTGCCGGCTATGCGCGCGTTGCCACGCTGGGGGGTGAGGTCAAAGATCCTGAACAGAACGTGCCAAGTGCGATAAGGACCTCGCTGGCCATCGTGCTAGCGCTCTATCTAGCTTTGGCCCTGGTTCTTACACTCAAGTTGGGACCCTCACTGGCAGGTTCGCTGACCCCACTGGCAGATCTAGCCGGGCAGTCGCTCGGGGTTGAAGCTGAAATTGTGGCGGTTTTTGCGGCGGTTGCCACCCTGGGTTCTTTGCTCGCGCTATTGGCTGGCATGAGTCGCACGGCGTCCGAGATGGCACTCGATGGAGAACTTCCCAGGGCGCTATCCAGGAAGCTAAAGAACGGAACACCCGCACTTGCGGAGGTGATCATTGCGTCTCTCGTTATCGTGCTGGTGGCAACTGGGAGCGTGGTGCTGACTATAGGCATCTCGTCGTTTGCGGTTTTGAGTTATTACGCGATTGCAAATCTTGCTGCTTACCGCCAACCTCGCTCGGAGACCACCAGACCCAAATGGCTGAACTTAGCCGGCATGGGTCTTTGCGTTCTGGTCGCGCTTAGCGTTCCTTTCGGTGGGCTTGTGGTTGGAGTAACCTCACTTACCGCTGCGCTGATTTTGCGCTGGGGCTTGAGAGCCCTGCGCTAATCCGTTAGTCTTCAAGCTGTTCAGCGGCGAGGGATACGAAAGTGTCCGTAATCGACGGGGTCCTTTTCCTCGCCATGTGATTAGAGGAAAAGATGTCAGAGACCAAGATTGAAGCAGAAGTTCGCGAGAGCTTCGGTAAAGGCGCTGCTCGCAAGCTTCGCGCCGCACAGCGCACCCCAGCCGTAATTTACGGTCACGGAAACGCCACCCGCCACATCCACCTACCAGCACACGAGGTTGCCCTAGCACTGCGCGTCAAGAATGCACTGCTTGAGCTCAAGATTGCTGGCAAGGAGGAGCTGGTTCTCGTAAAGAGTGCAGCGAAGGACCCAGTTACCCAGGTCATCGAGCACGTTGACCTAGTAGAGGTCAAGAAGGGCGAGAAGGTCCACGTTGAGGTTCCAGTCCACGTTGTTGGTGAGCCAATGGGTGGAACGGTTGTTGACCTTGAGCACAAGACCGTAAAGGTTGAGGCAGAGGCCACCCACATCCCGCAGTTCATTGAGCTGGAAATCTCCAAGGAGAACGCAGCAGGTCACCACTACACCGTGGCCGACCTAAACGTCCCACAGGGCGTCCTTATGGAACTTGCAAGTGATGAGCTGGTAGCTTCGGTTGTTGAGACCAGAGCCGGAGTTGCTGATGAAGAGCCTGCTGCAGAGACTGAAGCCGCTGAGGGCGAAGAGCCAGCAGCCGCAGAAGAATCAGAGTCTGCAGAGTAACGACACTTGGTTGGTAGTCGGGCTCGGTAATCCTGGGCCCGGCTATCAAAACAATCGCCACAACATCGGCCAGATGGTTGTGGACGAGCTGGCAAAGAAGTTTGGCAGCAGCTTCCGCTCACACAAGTCGGGCTCACTGGTTGCCGAATACAAAATGGTTGGCGGCGGCAAGATAGTGCTGGCCAAGAGCACATCCTTCATGAACCTCTCGGGTAATCCCGTCTCAAAACTTCTGAAGTTTTACTCCCTTGATCCAACGAGTCTTGTTGTGATTCACGATGAGCTAGATATTGATTTCACGGATATTCGCGTGAAGTTTGATGGCGGCCACGCCGGGCACAACGGACTGCGGGACATATCCGCGAAGGTTGGCACCAACTACCACAGGGTTCGCTTTGGCATCGGCCGCCCTCCGGGCCAGATGCCAGTTGCAGATTACGTCCTAAAGGACTTCTCAGCCTCTGAGCGTAAAGAGCTTGGTGCCTTGATCGATGAGGCCTGCGAAAAAGTCGCCCAGCTGGTTGAGTCCTAGACTTCCTGTGTGACCATCCGCTCACTGATTTCTGCGGCCGCGTCCGCGCGTTCGCTGGCGCCTGCGCGCGCGCTCAAGTCGGGCGATTTGTTTTCCCCAACCAAGACCCAGCTGGTCGCTTTGGCAGCAATGCTCTCAGCGACTAAGACTCCGCTGGTTGTTGTGTCGGCTTCGGGAAGGACAGCCGGGGAAACTGCAGAAGCGCTCCGGGATCTAGTTGAGGGCCTAGAGATCATCGAGTTTCCATCATGGGAGACCCTGCCTCACGAGCGGCTCTCGCCATCACCTCAGGTTGTGGGGCAGCGAATGCGGGCCCTTCATCGCCTGAGCGAGTTCAGCAAAGAGGCTCCAAAGCACCCGGTCCTTCTTTCGCTTTCGGTTAGAGCCGCCCTGCAACCAGTGGTTGGTGGGCTCAGCGAGCATCCGCCACTCAAAATTGCCAGTGGCGAGAATTACCTGCTTCCCGAGCTGACGCTGAAGCTAATCGAAATCGCCTACGAGCGGGTTGATCTGGTGACTCGAAGGGGGGAGTTCTTGATCAGGGGTGGAATCTTGGATGTCTTCCCCACCACCGCAGAGCATGCTGTCAGGCTGGAGTTTTTTGGTGATGAGCTTGAGGAAATACGTGAGTTCCAGGTTGCGGATCAGCGCTCCTTGCAAACAAAGCTCTCTGAGATTGAGATTTATCCCGCTAGAGAGCTTCTAATTACCCCTCAGGTCGCCTCGAAGGCGAGAGAAATGGCGGCTGAGTTCCCGCAGCTCACAGAGATGTTGGACAAGATTTCAAATGCGATTCCGGTTAGTGGCATGGAGTCCCTGGCACCGGTTCTGGCAAGCGGCATGGGGCCGGTGACCGAGTATCTAAATCCAGACTCTCCGGTTGTGCTGCTCGATCCAGAGCGACTCAGCCTCGGGGCCAAGAACCTGGTTGAGACAAACCAAGAGTTTCTGCATGCCGCCTGGGATGCCGCAATTGAGGGGAGCAGCGCTCCGATTGATCTCTCCGGGGGAGGCTTCTATGAGCTCAGCGACTTTATTGACCTCGTTGCACCTAGGCACCCACTGATCAAGCTTGACTCGCTGGCATCCGCATCAAGCGAGGATCTTGGCCTTAGGGAGATCCCCGCTCTTGCTGGGGACGCTGCCATCGATTGGGTGCTGGATCAAACTGGTAGCAGGCAAAGCGTTGTGATTACAGCTAAAGGCCATGGCACGGCCGACAGGCTCGTTGAAATCCTCACCGAGGCTCAGGTTCCAGTTTCCTTTAGCGAGGTGGTGTCGGCGGTTGCCCCGGGGCAAGTCACCGTCACGATCTCCTCACTCCCTCACGGTTTTGTTCTGGCGGAGCAGTCGCTGATTGTAATTACCGAGCAGGAGTTTTTTGGAGTATCGCCGAACTATCTAAGCCCGACTCAGCGCAAGCTGGCTCCTCGGCGGGGTCAGCAAGTCGATCCGCTGGAGCTCAAGGCCGGTGACTACGTGGTTCACGAGATTCACGGCGTTGGGCGCTTCAACAGGCTCGTGCAACGGGATAACCGAGGGCAGGTCAGGGAGTATCTGGTTATTGACTATGCACCGCCAAAGCGTGGCTATCCCGCAGATACCCTTTTCGTTCCAACTGATCAGCTCGATTTGCTTTCTCGCTATGTGGGTGCTGAGGCTCCAGTGCTGTCAAAGATGGGTGGCACCGACTGGGCTAGAGCAAAGGGCAACGCTCGCAAAGCGGTCAGAAAGATTGCCATCGATCTGGTGAAGCTTTATTCGGCTCGCATGAAAAGCAAGGGCCATGCTTTCGGTCCAGATACTCTTTGGCAAAAAGAGCTCGAAGACGCTTTCGAGTTCCAGGAGACTCCCGACCAGCTCACGACAATCGATGAGGTTAAGCGGGATATGGAGCGGGAAATCCCGATGGATCGACTGCTCGCCGGAGATGTCGGATACGGCAAGACGGAGGTGGCACTCAGGGCAGCGTTCAAGGCAATTCAGGAGGGTAAGCAGGTTGCGATGCTGGTACCAACGACATTGCTTGTGTCCCAGCATCTCGAGACTTTCAAAGCGAGGTTCTCAGGCTTCCCAGTTCACCTGGGAGCGCTCTCCCGTTTTCAAACCGCCTCAGCGGCAAAGAAGGTTATTGCGGGGTTAGAGTCTGGCGCACTGGACATGGTCATTGGAACCCATCGGCTGCTCTCATCAAATGTGAAGTTCAGAGATCTTGGGCTACTAATCATTGACGAGGAGCAGCGCTTTGGTGTCGAGCACAAGGAGAAGATTAAGGATCTAAAGCACAACGTCGATGTGCTCGCGATGAGCGCCACCCCGATACCCAGAACCCTGGAGATGGCAGTCACGGGAATCCGCGAGATGTCCACCCTTGCAACCCCGCCAGAGGAGCGCCAACCCATCCTCACCTTCATCGGCGGCTATAGCGAGCAGCAAGTCGCGGCAGCAATCCGCAGGGAGCTAATTCGCGAAGGACAGGTCTTCTTTGTCCACAACAGGGTTGCAACCATAGACTCCGCGGCATCACAAATTGCCAAGCTCGTGCCGGAGGCAAGAATTGCTGTCGCTCACGGTCAGATGCCCGAGCACCAGTTGGAGCAGGTCGTGATGGACTTCTGGGAGCGAAAGTTTGATGTTCTGGTTTCGACAACAATCATCGAAACCGGAATCGATATCCCAAATGCCAACACCCTCATAGTTGACCGAGCCGAGAGATTTGGCCTCAGCCAGCTCCATCAAATTAGGGGCCGAGTCGGAAGGTCCAGAGAGCGTGCCTATGCGTACTTTTTCTATGATCCGAGCCAGCCACTGAGTGAGACCGCCCACGACAGGCTCGCAACTATTGCCACCAATAACGAACTCGGCAGCGGCATGCAGGTTGCCATGAAGGATCTTGAAATCAGGGGTGCGGGAAACCTCCTAGGCGGAGAACAGTCTGGCCACATCGCAGGCGTTGGGTTCGACCTCTACCTGCGAATGATTGCAGAGGCCGTAAGTGAGTTCAGAGGCGAGACACCGACCTCGCCTGCGGAGCTAAAGCTCGAGTTGCCCGTGGACGCTCGAATTCCGATCGAATACGTAGACAGTGAGCGGCTGAGGCTTGAGGCCTACCACAGGCTTTCGAGTGAATCTGGAGCTAAGGCCACAGAAAAGGCCCTTGAGGATATCCTTGCGGAGCTCACTGATCGTTTTGGCAAGCCGCCGGAGCCGGTGAGGAACCTAATTGCGGTTACCAGACTTCGTCAGAGCGCTAACCGACTTGGACTTACTGACGTGAACCTTCTTGGCATTCAGGCCAAGCTCTCGGGAGTAACACTTGAGGACTCCTCGTTGGTTGCCCTGTCACACCATTTTCCGAGCGCAAAGTATCTCAAGTCCGCGGGTGTTCTCAGTATCGCAATACCGCAAAACAGCCAGGGGGAGCCAATTCGCGACCAAGAGGTGATTGACTGGGTTGAGCACCTTTTTGAGCGATTGGCAGAGGTTTATGGAGAAGCTAACAAGTCTGATTCAAACAGCGCACCAGCTTAGGGCTCCGGGAGGTTGCCCCTGGGATGCGGAGCAAACCCACCAATCGCTCATTCAATACTTGCTCGAAGAGACCCACGAGCTCATCGAGGCAATCGAGGCTGGAAGCCGTGAAGAGGTCCTTGAGGAGCTCGGGGACGTGCTCTACCAGGTGATTTTTCACTCCGACCTCGCTTCCGAGGGAACCCTGGGTGAGCCTTTTGACCTGGAGGACGTTGCTGAGTTCATGGAGCAGAAGATGCGCTCGCGCCACCCTCACGTCTTCGGAACCGACGAGGAGCTTCAGAAGTTTGCGGCTGAAACCGGAGACGATGTGATGCAGAACTGGGATGCCCATAAGAAAAAGGAAAAACCCGGAAGGACATCGATTCTTGACGGTGTTCCGCAGTCGATGCCTGCGCTTGCGCTTGCGAGCAAGGTCATGGGTAAGGCGGAGAAGGCAGGCATCTTAGAAAAGCAAAGCGAACCGGTGGTGCCCATGGAAACCGAGGAAGATCTTGGAAGACTTCTACTGGCCATCGTGGCCAGCTCTCGAGCAGTTGGGCTGGATCCAGAGCGTGCCCTCAGGCAGGCAACAAGAGAGCTGCAGGTTGAGATCAGATCCAGTGAGCTGGCAGAAGCCACCGATGCCGGGGTTATTGGCCTAGCCGACAGCTAGGAAGTAGACCTAGGCGAAAACGGCCTCAAAGTCGCTGAACCCGGCATCGAGAACCTCGGATGGGGTTCTTGGATCGTCTGTTTGTGCCCACCAGACCAAGATCGCCATCGACACAGAGATCATTGCCGCTGAGATAACCCTCGGGCGCATGGGATCGCTGCTTAGCTTGCGAACGGCATCCTCAATGACCTCCCTAGATTCCTCAAGCTGGCCGTGGCCCCAGCCGTAGATCTCGGGAGAGCTGGCGATTAGTTTCAGGCGGAGCCTCACGGTCTCCAGAGAGTCATCAAGGACGTGCATTGCCTCAACCCATGAGGTGTGGAGCAGCTTGACGATGTCGGTCTCTGGATTTGCCTCGAGCTTGCTCCTCAGTTCCGCATTGAACTGGTGCATTCCGCCCCAGACAACCGCTGACTTAGATGGGAAGAGCCTAAAGAGGTTCGACCGAGAAATACCCGCGGCCTCTGCGACCTCGTCCATGGTTACGTTCTCTATGCCTCGCTCGGCAAATAGCCTGAGCGCGGTTAGTCCAACCGCGCTCGGGTCAGTCGTTACAGGTCTGCCCCTGCCACGCTTTGCAACCGATGTCATGGGTCAAAGACTACTCATCTGCGCGCAAAGTGGCTTGGCCACTTGTAATCAGCGGGAATTTTTGTTGCTGTGACAAACTGGTCAGGTGCCAAGTGTCAATCCCCCTCGTGGAATGAGAGATTTGCTGCCCGCAGAAAAACAAAAGCGTGAGCAGTTGATTTCGATTATCCGCGATACCTACGCCGCCAGGGGATTCCAGGAGATTGAGACCCCGGCCGTAGAGGCCATTGAGAGGCTCACCTCTGGCCAGGGAGGCGACAACGAAAAGCTCGTCTTCAAGGTTCTTAGGCGTGGCGAAGAACTCGAAAAGGCAATGGCTGAGAAGTCAGAGCTTTCAGACCTGGGATTGCGCTTTGACCTAACTGTGCCGCTGACGAGGTACTTCGCCAGCAACCGGGGTAGTCTTCCCAGGGTACTGAAGGCCATCCAAATTGGTCCGGTATGGCGAGCAGAGAGGCCGCAGAAGGGTCGCTATCGTCAGTTTTTGCAGTGTGACATTGACATTCTGGGGGAGGCAAGCGAGCTAGCCGAGCTCGAGCTGATTTCTGCATCCCTGGCTGCACTAGATGCTATTGGCCTGACTAAAGCAACCATAAGGATCAACGACCGCAGGCTGCTGAAGAAGGCACTCGATGCCGCGGGCGTAATGGACAACCAAGAGGCAGCGATGATTGCCATAGACAAGCTGGACAAGATTGGTTTGGAGGGAGTTGCCAAGGAGATTGAGAGCGGCTGGGGCGCCGAGGTTGCAAGCAATGTCAGCTCTTGGCTGTCAGTCACAGAGGATTCATGGCCCGAGGAGCTCAGCTGGGTTGCAAAACTTGGCAACAGTGCCGAGCGGCTTCGCTATGACCCGAGTCTGGTTCGTGGCATGGGCTACTACACCGGAGCAATCTTTGAGATCGAATATCCAGGCGCGGATTCCTCTATTGGTGGCGGCGGTCGCTATGACGAGATGGTTGGTAGGTGGGCAGGCACCAACACGCCCGCAGCCGGCATTTCTTTGGGCATAGAGCGAATAATCGACATTGCCTCACTCGAGCAGGGCTCTGCAAGGTCACTCGTAGTCCTAATCGACGAAGACGTCTCCGCTGCGCTTAGCCTTCAAGCGCAACTGATCGCCGAGGGCTACACCGTGAGGCTAGAGAAGAAGGCAAAAAACCTAAAGGCTCAACTTGAGGAGCTATCGGCCAGCGGCTTCGAGTCCTTTGCCTTCATGGCAGAGAGACAAGCCCTAGAAATCAAGCCACTTAGCTAAACGCTAGACTTTCGGAGGAAGCCAACGACGTTTTCTCCAGAAATTTGAAACCAATAAGGAGATTCCCTTGTCCACCATCACTGCAATCGGCGCTCGCGAGATTCTTGACTCGAGGGGCAACCCAACCGTAGAGGTTGAGGTCCTGCTCTCGGATGATTCATTTGGCCGTGCCGCCGTTCCATCTGGAGCATCGACCGGCGCTTTCGAGGCCCACGAGTCTCGTGATGGCGACAAGGACTACTACCTAGGGAAGGGCGTCCAGAAAGCCGTGGCAGCAGTCGTTGAGGTTATTGACGAGGCGCTTGTTGACTTTGATGCGACGGACCAGCGCCTTGTTGATGCAGCTCTCATGGCCGTCGATGGCACCAGCAACAAAAAGAAGCTCGGTGCAAACGCAATTCTTGGTGTCTCCCTCGCAAACGCAAGAGCCGCTGCGGACGCCTCTAACCTTCCCCTCTATCGATACCTCGGAGGGTCAAACGCTTTTGTTTTGCCGGTTCCACTAATGAACATCATCAATGGTGGTGCCCACGCAGACAACGGCGTTGACATCCAGGAGTTCATGATCGTCCCTCACGGCGCCGAGACCTTTTCCGAGGCCCTACGTTGGGGAGCTGAGGTCTACCACCACCTAAAGAAACTGCTCTCTGAGCGCGGTCTAGCAACCGGCCTAGGCGACGAGGGTGGTTTTGCTCCAGACCTGCCTAATAACAGGGCTGCACTAGATCTGATTGCTGAGGCAATAAAACTTGCCGGCTACAAGCTCGGCGAGGAGATTGCTCTTGCGTTAGACGTTGCATCAACCGAATTCTTTGACGAAAAGAGTGGCAGCTATAACTTCGAGGGTTCGAAGCGAAGTGCAGAAGACATGATTGCCTACTATGCGGAGTTGATTGCTGCCTACCCACTAGTTTCAATTGAGGACCCGCTAGCCGAGGATGACTGGGCCGGTTGGACCAAGATCACCTCTGAGCTGGGAAGCAAGGTTCAGCTGGTCGGAGACGATCTCTACGTCACAAACCCAGAGCGTCTGCAGAAGGGTATTGACGAGGCCGCAGGTAATGCGATTCTGGTGAAGGTGAATCAAATCGGAACCCTAACCGAGACTATGGATGCGGTATCACTCGCTCAGCGACACGGCATGAAGGCCATCATCTCTCACCGCTCCGGTGAGACCGAGGACACCTTCATCGCTGATCTAGCTGTTGCCACAAACGCAGGTCAGATCAAGACTGGTGCTCCGGCGAGAAGCGAAAGGGTTGCGAAATACAACCAGCTTCTGAGGATTGAAGAGGAGCTTGCCGACGCTGCCGTCTACGCAGGGACCTCGGCCTTCCCAAGATTCACCGCTGGCAAATAGCAGCAACTTAGGCGGCTGCTCCTAAACTTTTTGGAATATGGCGCAGTCACCCAAGAAAGAACCTAAGGTTCCAGTTGCCCTGACCCAGGGCAAGTTGATGCTGCGCATGCTCAGGCTCAATAGCAGCTGGGTGAGCCTGATTTCAGTCATTGTGCTGGGGACATTTATCGTCTCTCAAGATGTTCAGACCTACCTCGATCAACGGCGAGAAATCGTTGAGATGGAAGAGAGCATTGCGCAGGCGGAGGCCGCTGTTGAGGAGATGCAGGCCGAGCGAGATCGCTGGCAGGACCCGGTCTACATACGCTCGCAGGCCCGGGACCGCCTCTACTACGTCCTCCCCGGAGAGGTTTCGTATTTGGTGATGGACTCTGAAGGCATGGACTTTTCTGATACCTCTGGCACCGTCGGAGCAATGCTCTCCGAACGACGGAGCGCAGATGAGATAAGTGCCGAGGTCTCGGCCGCGGAGGATAACTGGGTGGACTCTCTCTTGGAGAGCTTTCTAAGGTCTGCGCTCGAACAGCCGGAGGAAGAGTGAGCATCTCTGCCGAAGATATCGAAGAGGTATCGAGGCAACTGGGTAGGCCCGCAAGAAACATTGTCGAGGTCTCAGCCAGGTGCGTATGCGGTAGGCCGGTGGTGGTGAAGACTGAGCCGAGGCTTGAGGACGGAACACCATTTCCCACTCTTTACTACCTGACCCAGCCCTCCGCGACTGCCGCTGTCTCAACCCTTGAGGCCTCCGGTTACATGGCCCGGGTTCAACAGCTGCTCGAGGAAGATACGGAGCTGAGCGCCAGGTATCACTCGGCCCACCAGCAGTATCTGGCTGAGCGCGAACAGATTGCCGAGGTGGATGAGATTGCAGGTATTTCGGCAGGAGGCATGCCTACCAGAGTTAAGTGCCTGCATTCGCTCGTGGCCCATTCCCTCGCCAAGGGGAGCGGTGTCAACCCAATTGGAGACATGGCGCTCAAGGAGCTTTCTTGGTCGCAGGGAGTGTGCACTTGCGCCTGATAGCCCTTGCCCTGAGCGCAGTTTTGCTGACCACCACGGCCTCTGCCAGTGAGCACTGGTGGCTCGATGATCGTGGTTTCAACGAGATTGCACTTGATGGGAGTGGGGTGCGTGTTGCGGTTATCGATACCGGCATTGACGATGACCACCCCGATCTTGCAGGCATGGTGATAGCAGGTGCAGACTTCTCGGGCATCGGTACACCCGATGGCACCCAGCCGGTTGGGCCTGGTGGGTTTCACGGGACAATGGTGAGCTCACTCATAGCGGGGCAGGGGAGAGCTACAGGCGGGGTAATTGGTATCGCACCTGGTGTCGAGCTATTGGCTATTTCGGTTGGTTTGGGCGTTGGGGGAGCTGACACCGACGCGCAAGTGGCCCAGGCGATTATCTGGGCGGTGGACAATGGGGCAAGTGTTATAAACCTCTCTCTTTCTCGCAACTCAGAGCGCTGGCCTGAGAGCTGGGATGAGGCGTTTTTGTATGCCTTTGAAAACGATGTGGTGATCGTTGCCGCCAGTGGCAATCGTGAGTCTCAAACAGGCGCTACTGCACCGGCGACAATACCCGGTGTCCTCTCGGTGACTGCGGTTGACAGAGGCGGCAATGTCAACTCGACGGCGGGAGCAAGTGGCATTGGCGTAGCGGTTGCGGCACCTGGGGTAGAGATGCTCGGGAGTTATCCAGGTGGTGAGATCAAGATGTGGGAGGGCTCTTCTGCTGCCGCTCCCATAGTGACCGGGATGGTCGCTCTTATGCGCCAAGCAGATCCAGTCGCCAGCGCAAACGACATTATTCAGCGGGTCATCTCCACCGCCATTGATCTAGGAGAGCCAGGCTTCGATGCGACCTATGGCTTTGGGCTAATCGATCCCGTCGCAGCTGTTGACTCGAGTGAGGTGGCATCCAGCAATCCACTTGGCTCTTTGGCTCGCTGGATTGAGCTTTATCGCGGGTCGGAGGTCCAGGAAGACAGCGCCGAGTTAATTATCCCGACACTGCCCGGAGTTGAGGGTGAGCGGGAGGAATCTGAAGTCACCACAGAGATTCCTCAGGCAGACCCCCCTGTGAATCCGCTAACCTATCTTTTGTTACCCATAGCGCTGTTGCTAGTAGTTCTCATAATCAACAGTTTGAGACGCGGTAATAAGGCAAAAGCAAGAACTATAAAAGAAGGCTCATGACCGTCGCGACCACAAAGTCAAAGACCCCACCAGCAATCGTGCAAGAGGTTACAAACCCCAAGCCGCCTCAGCGGATCCTCATCATTGGAGGTGGCTACGCCGGCTTCTACACTGCATGGAAACTGGAGAAGACCCTTCGTCGCGGTGAGGCAGAGGTCACCATGGTCGACCCTTTGCCATACATGACCTACCAGCCATTTCTGCCGGAGGTTGCTGCGGGTTCAATCGAGCCGAGGCACGTGGTTGTTTCTCACAGGCAGCACCTCAAGAAGACTCGCATGGTCTCTGGAAAGCTGAAAAAGGTCAACCACAAGGCGCAAAAGGCAACGATTGCCGTTGATGGTGGTAAAGACCTAGTCCTCGAATACGACCAGATTGTCATGACGGCCGGTGCTGTTACAAGAACCTTCCCGATCAAGGGAATCGCCGAGCAGGCGATTGGCCTGAAGACCATCGAGGAAGCCGTTGAGGTTCGAAACCGTCTGATTGGTAATTTCGAGCGCGCAGCCGCACTTCCAAAAAATTCAAAGCTCAGGCAGCGACTGCTGACTGTAATAGTTGTCGGTGGTGGATTTGCCGGCATCGAGGCATTCGCAGAGCTTCGCAGCGCAGCCACACACTTGCTGCGCTATTACCCCGAGATTGATTTTGATGATGTTCAGTTCCACCTCATCGAGGCCATGGGACGCATCATGCCCGAGGTGAACGAGAAGACAGCCAACTGGGTAGTAAATAACCTGAACAGTCGAGCTGGCTATGTTCACCTGAACACCCAGGTGGTCTCGGCGGAAAACGGCGTGGTAAAGCTCTCAAGTGGTGAGAGCATGGAGTCGAACCTAATCATTTGGACCGCTGGTGTTGCCGCGGCTCCCGTTGCCAAGAACTGCAGCTTCCCGCTAGACGAGCGATTCCGAGTCATTGCAAACGCAAAGCTCCAGATTCTTGAGAACGACAAGCCCATCGATGGTGCCTGGACTGCTGGGGATGTCTCCGCTGTTCCCGACCTAACTGGTGGCGGCGTCGGCGGTTACTGCGTGCCCAACGCCCAACACGCCGTTCGCCAGGCAAAGCTTTTGGCCAAAAACATCGTTGCGTCAATTCGCGGCGAGGAGATTCGCGAGTACCGCTGGAAGACGATTGGTGCGGTTGCAGGGCTTGGAATCGGTGTAGGTGCCATCAAGGTCGGCAACTTCGGAATGACCGGCTTCCTCCCGTGGATTGCCCACCGCGGCTACCACGGTCTTGCTATGCCGACTTGGGAGCGCAAGATCAGGGTTGTCGCTGGCTGGATTTGGAACGCCATTCTCGGTAGAGACATGGTGACGATTGAGGCAGTTCGTTCGCCACGATTATTCTTTGAGACCTGGGCCACCAAGCCTGGTAAGTAGTTTTATCAGCATTGGGCCCGGGTCTTCCCGGGCCTTTTGTTTTTGCCCCGATAGCCCAATGGCAGAGGCAGGCGACTTAAAATCGCCACAGTGTGGGTTCGAGTCCCACTCGGGGCACTGCTTTTGTTCAGCAAACGCGCAGTTTTTTCGCTTAGTCTGTTAGACGGCCCTAAAGGAGCGACATGGAAATTCTGCTTATTGCCCTAGGTATTGCTGCCGTTATTGGCATCTACCTCTGGATCACCTATAACGCGTTGGTGGCCCTCAAGATAAGAGTTGATGAGGCGTGGAGCGACATCACAGTCCAGCTAAAGCGCAGGGCTGATCTAATCCCGAACCTTATCGAAACCGTTCGGGGCTACGCCTCTCACGAGCGCGAAGTCTTTGAGAACGTAACCAAAGCTAGAGCAGCAACAGTTTCCCCAGAGTCGCTCGAGCACCCAGCCAAGGCAGCGCAGGCGGAGGGAATGCTGCAGGGTGCCCTGAAGAGCCTCTTCGCCGTATCAGAGGCGTATCCGCAGTTGGTTGCCTCAACTAACTTCCTGGAGCTGCAGCGCGAGCTGACAGACACCGAGGACAAGATCATGGCTTCTCGTCGTTTCTTCAACGGCGGAGTCCGGGAGCTCAACACAAAGATCGTGCAATTCCCAAACAACATTTTCGCCGGAGGCCTTGGTTTCACCGAAAGAGAATTCTTTGAGGTAGAGGATGCGGCAAGCATCCAAGAGCCCCCAACGGTCAACTTCTAGGGGTAGAGCTTGTATCGGGCAATTGCGGCCAATAAGCGCAACACGGTAATCATCATTGGCCTGTTTGTTGGCCTGCTTACCGCACTGGCTGTTTGGTGGGGGCAGTATTCGGGAAACGGCTCCAGTGCCATTTTGATTGTGCTGTTTGTTCTCGGATACACGATCTTCCAGTACTTCGCGGCCTCAAGGCTGGCTGTTGCGATGAGTGGCGCTAAGCAAATTGAAAAGAGGGATAATCCGCGGCTCTGGAACACAGTTGAGAACCTTGCCATCTCGCAGGGCATGCCGATGCCCAAGGTCTACATCATCAATGACCCCGCTCCCAATGCTTTTGCTACCGGTAGAAATCCCGAAAATGCGATAGTCGCTGCAACAACTGGCCTTCTCGAGATCATGGACGACAACGAGCTGGAGGGGGTCATGGCTCACGAGCTCGGTCACGTGAAGAATTACGACATCAGGGTCTCGACCATTGTCTTTGGGCTGGTTTCCGCGATTGGAATCTTGGCCGACATCGCTATCCGGATGGCGTGGTACTCGTCTTTCAATCGCAATCGCAATAACGGCCAAATGATGGCCTTCTTGGTCGTGATTGGGCTTGTGGGTTGGATCATCGCCTGGCTAATTGGCCCCATGGTATCGGCAGCAGTTTCGAGGCAGCGCGAGTATCTCGCAGACGCCTCAGGTGCCGAAATGACGAGGTATCCAGACGGACTGGCCTCAGCTCTGCAGAAACTTGGTGAGTATGGAAAGCCAATGAAGAGGGCAAATACCGCGATGGCTCACATGTACATCAACGACCCTCTCAAGCCAGGTTTGGTGGAGCGTCTTTTCTCCACTCACCCACCAATCCCCAAGCGAGTTGAGAGACTTTCCCAAATCGGGCGCGGCTTCTAATCGCTAGACTTTCTCTCATTCTTTGATTGAAGGTTTTTGATGGCTCCAACCAAACTCCCGTCTCTGGATGAGTTTTACCAGGCTGCCGAGCGCGTGGGTGGCCAAATTTCTGCTACTCCCATGCTCGAAAGCCACTGGCTCACTGAGCTAACCGGACATCCCGTCTTCTTCAAATGTGAGAACCTTCAGCGCACTGGTGCCTACAAGGTTCGTGGCGCATACAACCTGATGAGTCAGCTAAGTGCCGACGAAAGGAAGCGCGGAGTAGTTGCGGCATCGGCTGGTAACCACGCCCAAGGAGTTGCCCTCGCAGCAAAGCTGCTTGGTATCAAGGCAACAATTTTCATGCCGGTTGGAGCTTCGCTTCCTAAGTACCAGGCCACGATTGACTACGGCGCCAACGTGGTTCTCACCGGAGCAATATTCGATGAGACGCTTGCTGCAGCCCAGGACTTTACTTCGCAAACCGGTGCGGTGTTCATTCCGCCCTTCGACCATATCGATATTGTTCGTGGTCAGGGCACCGTCGGACTAGAAATCATGGAGCAACTTCCGGATGTCGAGAACATAGTTGTCTGCCTTGGTGGCGGAGGGCTGGCCGCGGGTGTTGCGCTAGCTGCAAAGCTCAAGGCCAAGCAATTGGGCAAGAAGATAAAGGTTTATGCGGTCCAGGCCGCCGAGGCTGCCGCTTACCCTCCTTCTTTGAAGGCCGGGAAGCCGTTGGAGACCAAGATCAACCCGACGATTGCAGACGGTATTGCTGTTGCCAAACCCGGCAAGGTGCCTTTCGAAATCATCAAGAACTACGTTGACAAGGTAGTGACCGTCACGGAAGACGAGATAGCCAAGGCAATGCTCGGCGTGATGGAACGTTCCAAGATGGTGGTTGAGGCAGGCGGTGCAGTTGGGGCTGCGGCACTCGCCGCGAGGAAGCTCAAGCTCAAGGGGACAACGGCCGTAATCCTCTCCGGAGGAAACATCGATCCGCTGCTGCTTCAGCGGGTAATCCGCCACGGACTCGCAGCTTCTGATCGCTACACCAACATCGCAGTCATGTTGCCCGATAGGCCAGGACAGCTGGTTAGAACTGCGGAAGCGGTCGCCACTGCGGGTGCAAATGTGGTTGAGGTGCTTCACACTCGTCACGGCAATGGACTGCAGATTTCAGAGGTGGAGCTGGACCTCAGCGTTGAAACCCGAGGTAAGGAACACCGCGATGAGGTGATTGAGTCTTTGAAGAGGGCTGGGCTAAAACCCAGGCTGTTCGAAGACTAGAACTCGAAGTTCGCTAGCTTCACCAACTTGACCGTAATGGTCTTTCCGTTAGGAGCGGTGTAGCCCACCTCTTCGCCTATCTTTTTGCCCAGGATGGCTTTTCCAATTGGGGAGTCTGGGCTGAAAACGTCAAGGTCGCCATCCTCTACCTGCTGTTCAAACTTGGTTCCCTCAAAGATCTCGTGGCTGCCTAGGAAAAACTCGGTCTCGTTGCCGTTTAGCAGGCAGGTGACCATGAGGCCCTGCTTCACAATTCCGTCAGAACTGTCGGCAGAACCAATCTCAGCATTTGCGAGCATTTCCTCGAGGCGGTTGATTCGGGCCTCAAGCTTTCCCTGCTCCTCCTTTGCCGCGTGGTAACCGCCATTTTCCTTGAGGTCGCCTTCTTCCCGAGCCTCCTGGATCTTCTTAGCGATCTCGCCACGCTCGACGAGTATTAGCTGCTCGAGCTCATCTTTGAGCCGGTCATATGCTGCTTGAGTCAGCAGAATGTTGTCAGTCATCTGTCACTTCCGGGAATTGAAAAAGCTCGCATAGCGAGCTAGAAAAATGTTACCTCAGTTGGCACTCATCAACCAAGCCGGTCACGGCCTCTTGATAGGTGTTCAAGCTCACGGTGTGACGGGTGGTAGTTGCCTCAAAGGGCCCCAGCTCCAGCTCCACATACCCAACTTGGGTGAAGGAGTTGTTCAGTGCCTCGATGCCACAAACCGCAACTGAACCGGCAGGCATCTCAATTTCAAACTCAACCTCGGTTTGCCAGGGGCTGATGACTCTAAAGCTGATGTCCGTAGTCCCAATTGGGCTCCAATTGAGATAGCCAAAAAGCCCAGCGGTTATCGTTGCGAGTGCAACGGCAGACCAGCCTAGGACCCTGTTTCGGGTCCTACCCACCCCTTTTGAAACGCCATAGCGCTCCTGGAGAATCTCGGCTTGCCTATCTTGCATGTAACAAGGCTACGTCCTTGATGGAATACTTGTCGCATGAGCTTTGTAGCCACCCTGCTTGCCATTGTCGACTCAACCCCTTTGGTCGTCGATGACAACTACAACTCTCCGGGAACAATTGGCTTCATCGTCACATTCGCGGTGGCCGCAATTGCAGTGCTTCTCTTCTTTGACATGAACCGTAGAATCCGCAAAAGCCGTTACCGCCAGGAGATCAGGGAAAAGCTGGCCGAGGAAGAGCTTGGGAACATCGAGCTAAAAAAGCCTGACCGCCCCGCTCCGCCTTCTAAGCCCCGCCGAGAGAGCCCGGAATCGGATCCAGACCAATAAGTAAAGCCGCAGTCCAATGGCAGAAAAATGCCGCGACTGTGAGAGCGTGAAAAATCTCGTGGAAACCAAAGTGTCGAGCATTTTTCCCGGGCCACTTCGCTCCGTAGAAGATTGCACCCACGGTGTAGAGCAACCCACCGATCGCCACTAGTAGCATCATCACCCAATTGGCGGCCCACAGGTCCACCACATAGAACGCTGCGATCCAACCCATGGCCAGGTAAATGGGCACATACAACCACCTCGGAGCATTGATCCAGAAGACCCTGAAGCCAATTCCTAGGGCCGCTATTGCCCAGACCGCAACGAGGAGAGCAACACCCTTTTCGCTACCAAGCGCGCTAACCGCCATTGGAGTGTAGGTCCCGGCGATCAGCAAGAAGATGTTCGCGTGGTCAATTCGCTTGAGCAGCATCTTCATGAATGGGCGCCAGCGGAACCGGTGGTAGAGAGCTGAGTTTCCGAAAAGAAGAACTGAGCTTGCAAAGTAAATCGCCGCGGCCGTTTTGGCGACCAACCCTTCGGAGAAAACAATTAGCAGTATTCCTGCTGCCACCACGAAGGGCAGTACGCCCGTGTGAATCCAGCCACGCCAGCTTGGCCGTGGCTCATCCTCGTGAATAGAACCCTTTAGCTCAGAGAGCGGAACGTGAAGGGGATCTGGCTGCTGCATGCTCAAAGGCTAGGCCACAAATGTGAACTTTCGGTTTCGACTAGCCTTTGGGGGTGCGAAACGTGCTCTACCGCTTCTATGAGAAGCAAATCGAGTCGGGGCTCAGACCCAGTGACATGCCGAAACATATTGGCGTCATGGTCGACGGGAACCGTCGCTGGGCAAAAGAGCAAGGCTTCGACCGTTCTCTGGGTCACACCGCGGGCGCAAAGCGGATTGTCGACTTTGTCGGATGGTGCTCTGAGCTTGGTATCGATCACGTGACTCTCTACTTGCTCTCCACTGACAATCTTTCCGGCCGCAACCAGGAAGAGCTAGATGATCTAATAAACATAATCACCGGACTTGCTGAGCACCTTGCAGAGCTTGGGAGATGGCGTCTGCAGGTCGTTGGGGACTTGGAGGCTCTTGGTGATAGCGCTGCAGAGCGGCTTCGCAACGTAGAGAAAAAGACTCGTGATAAACCTGGGTCCCATGTGAATCTAGCTATTGCCTACGGAGGCAGAAAAGAGATCGCAGATGCAATGCGCCAGATTCTTCGCAAGCACGCCTCGAGCGGGAACTCTATAGAGGAGCTCGCCGAACTATTGACCCCGGAGCTTATTGCCGAGAATCTCTACACGGGTGGGCAGCCTGATCCAGATTTACTAATTAGAACATCTGGTGAGCAGCGACTGAGCGGCTTTTTGCTCTGGCAGAGCGCCAACAGCGAGTTCTATTTTGCAGAGGCCCTCTGGCCAGATTTTAGAAGGGTAGATTTCCTCCGGGCGATTCGAGATTTTCAGCGCAGACACAGGCGTTTTGGAGCCTAATTTCGTTTAGGTAAACGATTTTCTTTTGGGCGTGTTTATCGCAGGCAACCTTAAACCTCAGGCGTAGATTGATGCCAATCGCACCCCAAAGGAGCGCAGGTGGCAAATACCTCAAACCCCAGGTCCAAGGCAGCAACAAAAACAAAGTCCAGTCCTGAGGTGGTGAGTAAGCCCGCTTCTAAGTCAAAGCCAGAGACCCAGGTCCGCACTTTCGTGCTCGACACCTCGGTTCTACTCTCGGACCCCAAAGCTCTGTTTAGGTTTGCCGAACACGAGGTCGTGATACCAATCGTGGTCATCAACGAGCTTGAGAAAAAGCGAAACGATCTCGAGATTGGCTACTTTGCTCGCAAAGTCCTGAGAAATCTAGATGAGCTTCGTCAGCGCCACGAGCGCCTAGACTTCCCGGTTGAGGTGGGGGAGGGGGGAACTCTCAGGGTTGAGCTCAACCACATAGATCAGACGATTCTTCCGGCAGGTTTCCAGCTCGGGGACAACGACTCAAGGATTCTTGCCGTTGCGGCAAACCTGAAGAACGAAGGCTTCGAGGTGACGGTGGTGTCAAAGGACCTGCCGATGCGCGTTAAGGCCTCGTCTATTGGCCTCAGGGCTGAGGAGTATTTGCACGAGCTTGCAACGGATGAGTGGAGCGGTATTTCCGAGCTACACCTATCAGCCAACGAGATGGCAAACCTCTATGACTCAGAGGAGATCAGCCACCAGGACGCAAAAGAGATGCCAATCAACACAGGTTTGATCATCCACTCTGAGCGTGGCAGCGCCCTCGGTCGCGTCACTGAGAGCAAGACAGTAAAGCTGGTAAGGGGAGACCGCGAAGTATTCGGCGTTCACGGACGCTCAGCAGAGCAGAGGCTCGCGATCGACGTCCTCCTGGACCAAGAGGTCGGAATCGTTTCTCTCGGCGGTAGGGCAGGAACAGGCAAGAGTGCTCTGGCTCTCTGTGCGGGTCTTGAAGCCGTGCTGGAGCGGCGTCAGCACAAGAAGATCATGATCTTTAGACCGCTATATGCGGTTGGTGGCCAAGAGCTTGGCTACCTACCTGGAACCGAGGGTGAGAAGATGAACCCTTGGGCACAGGCTGTCTTTGACACTCTTGGTGCGCTGGTGTCCAAAGAGGTGGTCGAAGAGGTCGTAAATAGGGGGATCCTTGAGGTGCTTCCCCTGACTCACATCAGGGGCCGCTCCCTCCACGACTCGTTTGTGATTGTTGATGAGGCACAGTCGCTTGAGAGGAATGTGCTGCTGACGATGCTTTCGAGAATTGGACAGAAGTCTCGCGTCATCCTTACTCACGATGTCGCGCAGCGGGATAACCTTCGAGTTGGACGCCACGATGGAATTGCTTCAGTGGTCGAGACTCTAAAAGGCCAGCCGCTCTTTAGTCACATCACTCTGACTCGCTCTGAGAGAAGCGAGATAGCAGCTCTCGTAACTGATCTCCTCGACTGACTCACCTGGGGATAACCCAAATCACGGTTGGGCCGGTGGGTCTAGCTTTGCCTTGTGGCCGAGCTGATCCTCTTGATTCCAATCGGCTATCTGCTTTTAGCGAGCGTTCCGCTTGTTGTAACTGACATAAGAGAGCACCGGCTTCCAAATCGCTTCACCTATCCAGCGATCCTGCTTGCGTTTGTGGGGACCGGATTTGCTGCCTTGAGTCAGGGCGCCTATCTTGAGCTAATTTCTTCTCACCTCAGCTCCACCGCCACCTTTGGCATCGGCTACCTGCTGGCAAAGTATGCGAGCGTCGGTATGGGTGATGTGAAGCTAATCACTGCCACCAACCACCTGCTTGCTTGGTTTTCGCCCTGGCTCGTTCTATTTGCACTGACCGCCAGCTTTGTCCTAGCCAGTCTCGTCAGCTTGTTAGGGCTACTTTCGAGGAAAATCTCTTGGCAATCCCCGGTTGCCATGGGCCCCTATTTACTTGCGGGTTTTTTCATGTTTGTTGGGCTACCAGCGGCTGAAATTACTGCGGTGGCCTTGTCATAGGTAGAACGTCAAGTGCCTCGTCGAGCTGCTCCATTGTGAGCTTCTCGCCGTCAACGTAACCAAGCTCAATAGTTGCCTCACGAACGGTCATTGACATCGCTACCGCGTGCTTTGCAATCTTGGCAGCGGCTTCGTAGCCGATGTACTTGTTTAGTGGTGTGACGATAGATGGACTTGAGCCAGCCATCTGGCGGGCACGATCTTCGTTGATCTCGAGGCCCGATACAGTTTTGTCGGCCAAAACTCGCATGGAGCTTGAAAGCAGTCGAATTGACTCGAGGAGCGAGTTGCCCATCACAGGAATTGCAACGTTTAGCTCGAAGTTTCCTGATGCGCCTGCCCAGGTGATGGTTGCGTCGTTTCCAATTACTTTTGAGCAGACCATAAGGACCGCCTCGGGGATAACTGGATTGACCTTGCCAGGCATTATGGAACTTCCCGGCTGTAAGTCTGGAATGTGAAGCTCGGCTAGACCTGTGTTTGGCCCAGAGCCCATCCACCTGAGGTCATTGTTTATTTTGGTGAGGCTAACGGCGATGACCTTCAATGCTCCTGAGGCCTCAACGAGGCCATCACGGGCTCCTTGAGCCTCAAAATGGTCTCTGGCCTCGGTGATTGGAAGGCCCGTCTCCTTCGCAAGCATGGCGATTACCTGCTGTGGGAAGCCCGCCGGGGTGTTGATGCCAGTTCCAGTCGCTGTGCCGCCCTGCGGCACCTCAGCAACCCTATGGAGCGCAGCGTTTACCCTTTCGATGCCATAGCGAATCTGAGCGGCATAGCCTGCAAACTCTTGGCCGAAGGTTACTGGCGTGGCATCCATTAGGTGCGTACGCCCAGGTTTCACCTTGTCCGCCCACTTACCAGCCTTGTCTTCAAAAGCCTTGGCGAGGTAATCAAGGGCCGGCAATAGGTCATTTACCAAAGCGCTGGTTACGGCAACATGGACTGAAGTGGGAAAGACGTCGTTCGAGGACTGACTCATGTTTACATGGTCATTTGGGTGAACTTCACTTCCCAGCTTGGCGGTCGCCAAGGTGGCTAGCACCTCGTTCATGTTCATGTTTGAGCTGGTGCCGGAGCCTGTCTGGAAGACATCGACAGGGAAGTGTTCGTGGTGATTGCCTGCAATGATCTCCTCGGCCGATGCCTGGATCGCATCTGAGATCTCTTTGTCCAGGCGACCAAGGCTCGCATTGGCTGCTGCTGCGGCCTTTTTGATTCGTGCAAGGGCAATGATGTGCTCTTTTTCGAGGGGAGTGCCGCTGATGGGAAAGTTCTCCACTGCTCGCTGGGTCTGAGCGCGGTATAGAGCATCCTTGGGGACTTGAACCTCGCCCATCGTGTCTTTTTCGATGCGATATTCCATGATTCCCTAACTCTCCAGCTGACCTCTTGAGGTGGTGAGCTCTACCAGACCCTCGGAAAGCCTGTACTGCGCTCCAACCACTGCTAGTTTGCCACTTTCCACCCGCTCGCGGATGAGTGTGGACATTTCCAAGAGCTCATCGATGGTGTCGCTGATGTGGTTTCTGTTTATGAGATCGATGTCCTCAATCCCCTCAGACCTTGAGGCCTTTACAGTTGAGGAGATTCGTTCAACTAGATTCTCGATGTATTCGCCACCAACTTGCAGCTTCCCGTCCACGGAGTCCATAGAGGCTCTCACTGCACCGCAGCTATCGTGACCGAGCACAAGTATCAAGGGAACTTTGAGTACTTCAACGGCAAACTCCAGCGATCCGACGATTGTTCTTGCAATAATCTGCCCAACATTTCGAACCACAAATAGATCCCCAAGCCCCACATCAAAGATCATCTCCGCCCCTAGCCTCGAGTCAGAGCATCCAAACAAAGCTGCAAAGGGTTCTTGAGACTTTGCAACAGACTTCCTTAGCTCAGCATCCTGTCTTGGATGGGCGGGAGTGCCAGCGACGAAGTTTTTGTTGCCTTGGACTAGGGATGCCCAGGCTTCTGATGCGTTAGTTGGTCGCAATGTCCTCAATTTCCAGTGAGAGCAGCTCCGCGAGAATGTTGAAATCCTCTTTGCCGGCTGTCCCATAGATTACAACCGCGGAGTCTCCAAAGCTGTGAAGCATGGCGTATTCCTTGGTTCCTGGAGGATTGCTCGGCGTGAGGGTGGGCCAAATCTCCCAGGTTCTGCCAGCAATTTCAGTCTCGTCTTCAAGCCAGTTGCCCTGAAGAGTCAGGGCTGTCCAGCTGGGATTCACTTCAAAGCCCTGGCTAAGACCAATGAACTGGTTGTCTTCAGTCACAAATCCGATGTACCAGCTTTGGACCCCGAGGTCATTTTCCAGCCTCGCGGCATTTGACCACCAAGAGTCTGGAACTTGTGGTGTCAGCACCTCGAATCCCAAGGAGGCTTCCGCCTCTTCCGCGATCTGCACGTAGTCAACCGCAGCGATTCGGTTGCTGTCGTCGCGTGGCACTCCCAGGACGAGCAAAATCACGAGGCCGAGGGTAGCGACCATGGAGAAGATGAGGTTGCGAACAGTCTGCTTGGCTCTTCGCTCAGCGGCTGCGCTCACTTAGCCTCACGCTGCTTTTGAGCTGCATCGAGCTTCTTTCTGGCGCCGCTTAGCCACTCCTCGCAAATCTTTGCGAGTTCCTCACCGCGCTCCCAAAGAGCCATTGATTCCTCCAGGCTCACGTTCTGTCCCTCAAGCTTGGTGACTACCTGTTGGAGCTCGTCACGAGCCTGCTCGTAACTGATTGCCTTGTCCTCTTTTGCCATTACTTCTCTCTAACCTCATCGGCAGTTGCTGAAATTTCCTGTTTTGCAGTTTGAATTTTTAGCTGTTGGCCCTTTTTGACGCTGGTGGCCTGTTTGCCATCAGCTCCCGTCACTACCGCATAGCCACGCTCCATAGTCAGTTGTGGAGAGAGCGAACGAACTCTCGCCGTTAGTTGAGTGTTTTCACTTTCCGCACGATCCACTCGGAAGCTCAGGATCTCAGTAAGGCGCCTAGCCAGCTGACCAACCTGTTCTTCTTGATACTCAATGAATCCGTAGGGGCTCTTGAGCACCGGGCGCGAGGTGATGGATTCAATGAGTTGCAACTGGCTGTCGATGTAACTTGCAACTCGAAAGGCAAGTCTGTCCCTGAGTTGGGAAAGTGCTTTACGCTCCTCAACCACGTCTGGAACAACTCGCTTGGCGGCGTCGGTTGGGGTGGAGGCCCTGAGGTCTGCTACCAGATCCAGCAGCGGCGAGTCATTTTCGTGCCCAATGGCTGAGACGACGGGCTTGGAAAGCGCAGCTGCAGCCCTAACCAGCCGCTCGTCACTGAAAGGGAGTAGATCTTGGAAACTTCCACCACCCCTTGCGATGATGATGATTTCAACATCAGGCATTTGGTCGAGCTGCTGCATGGCCAAAATGATCTCCGCGGGAGCCTTGTCGCCTTGAACCAGGGTGTTTATTACCTCAAACTGCACCTCAGGCCAACGCAGCCTGGCATTTTGGAGGATGTCTTTTTCGGCGTCTGACTTTGCCCCGGTGATAAGGCCAATCTTTCCGGGGAGAAATGGCAGTGGCTTCTTTCGCTCCGGTGCGGTTAGCCCCTCTGCAATGAGCTGCTGGCGAAGCTTCTCGATTCTTTCAAGTAGCTCACCGAGGCCCACTTTGTGCATCTTGAGAACCCGCATCGTGAGCTTGCCGTTCTTGGCCCAAAACTGAGGTTGCAATAGAGCAACTACTCGGTCACCCTGATTTAGTCCGACCTCGATGTCAGCGCTTGAGGCATCGAAGGCGTGAATCTCGATGGAATTTTCAACGTCAAGGTCTCTCAGGGAGCCGAAGATGTTGCTACCTCGAAGCTGAAGCTGCTGCAGCTCCCCCTCGACCCAGACACGGCCCAGCTTCTCAATCCAGTCCTTGAGGCTTTTAGAGAGCTGGGAGACCTGCCAGGGGGAATGTTCAGTTGAGACTTTTGATTCAACATCGTGAGCCGTTGGCTGATTCATGCAATAGCCTCCGGTAACGGTTCGTAGAATTGAGTGGTGACCCTAATCAACAATAACGCCCATCCCGACACCAATTCGGGAAAGAAGGTTCTCCTGGCGTCCCCTAGGGGTTACTGCGCAGGGGTGGACAGGGCGGTAATAGCGGTTGAGAAAGCACTCGATCACTACGGGGCTCCCGTCTATGTCAGGAAGCAGATCGTTCACAACAAGCACGTGGTCCGCAACCTTGAAAGACGGGGTGCGGTATTTGTTGACGAGGTGGACGAGGCTCCAGAGGGCTGCGTAATGGTTTTTTCGGCGCATGGAGTTTCACCCGCGGTGGTGGAGGCGGCAAAGGCCCGAAACCAGCACACCATTGACGCGACCTGCCCTCTCGTGACCAAGGTCCACAAAGAAGTGCTCAGGTTTGAAAAAGAGGGTTTTGACATTTTGCTCGTTGGTCACGACGGCCATGAGGAAGTTGAGGGAACGGCCGGCGAGGCCCCACACGCTGTTCAGCTGATTGATGGCGACGAGGATATCCAAAACGCAAAGGTCAAAGATCCCGAGAAAGTCATATGGCTATCGCAGACCACTCTCTCTGTTGATGAGACTATGGAGACAGTTGTGAAGCTGAGAGAGCGGTTCCCGCAGATGCAGAACCCTCCGAGTGATGACATTTGTTATGCCACCCAAAACCGACAGGTGGCTATAAAAAAAGTTGGCGCAGAGTCAGACCTAGTCATTGTCGTTGGTTCCGCTAATTCGTCTAACACAGTAAGGCTGGTGGAGGTTGCTCTGGACGCTGGAGCCAAAGCCGCATACCGAGTTGATGACACCTCAGAGATCAAAGACGAATGGTTTGAGGGAGTTCAAAGTGTTGGTGTTACCTCAGGTGCCTCGGTGCCAGAGGATCTGGTCGAAGAGGTTATTGAATACCTAGACGCTAAGGGTTTTGGCAACGTTGAGACCGTAACCACAGCGGAGGAAGACATCCAGTTCTCACTGCCAAAAGAGCTTCGCAAAGACCTAAAAGCAAGCGGCAGTTAGAACCCAACACAATGGACTCCCTGGGCAGGCACGAAGATTACGGGCAAGAGGCGCTGAGCGAGAGTCAGCTCCTTGAAGACCCCATTGAGCAATTCAAGGACTGGCTAATTGAGGCCGAAAAGGCTGAAATCTTCGAGCCCAACGCTTTTGTCCTGAGCACCATCGCCAAAGGCAACAAGCCTAGTTCTCGGACAGTGCTTCTCAAAGGTGTCGAGGATGGCTGCTTTGTCTTCTTCACGAACTTTGAGTCCCGAAAGGGCCAGGCGATAGAGAATAACCCCTTTGTAAGCGCGGTGTTTGGCTGGTATTCGATCTATCGGCAGGTATTGATAGAGGGCCAAGTCGAGCGAATTTCAGACGTTGATTCAGAGAAGTACTTCCATTCCAGGCCCCATGAATCTCAGGTTGCGGCGTGGTCATCTCGGCAGTCGCAGCCAATTCAATCGCGAGAAAAACTGGACGAACAGTTCTCCGAGGCGCTGGCTAAATTTGATGGAGAGGTTGTCCCCAAGCCTGAATACTGGGGAGGCTACCGAATAGTTCCCAATCGAATCGAGTTCTGGAAGGGGCGTTCAAACAGAATGCACGACAGGATTGCCTTTTCTAGGGACGAATCCTCAGACCAGTGGGAGCCGCAGCGGCTCCAGCCCTAGCTCGCTACCAGCTGGATTGACCGGCTGACCCAAGCTGCTTTGCAGCCTCTACAACACGAGCCGACATGCCAGCCTCTGCGGCCTTGCCCCAGTTTCTTGGGTCGTAGGTCTTTTTGTTGCCGACCTCTCCGTCAACCTTGAGGACACCGTCATAGTTTTTGAACATGTGGTCCACGATGGGCCTGGTGAAGGCGTATTGGGTGTCGGTATCGATGTTCATCTTGATCACACCAAAGCTAACTGCGTCTGCAATCTCTTTTTCAGTTGAACCGGAGCCTCCGTGGAATACGAGGTCGAACGGAGCATCTTTGCCATACTTGGCACCAACCTCGCGCTGAATCTCATCCAGCAACTCTGGCTTTAGCTTTACGTTTCCTGGCTTGTAAACGCCGTGCACGTTACCAAATGTGAGAGCTGCCATGTAGCGGCCGTTTTCTCCAAGGCCAAGAGCCTCGACAGTCTGCATACCATCGGCAACTGTGGTGTAAAGGTGATCACCCATGCCGCCATCGATGCCGTCCTCTTCACCACCTACTGCACCCACCTCTATCTCAAGAATTGAGCCCACGTTCTTGGACTTGGCAAGAAGTTCTTTAGCTATCTCTAGGTTCTTATCCAGGGCAATAGCGCTGCCGTCCCACATGTGGGAATTGAATACTGCCTCGCCTCCTGCTTTGACCTGCTCAGCAGAGATTTCCAGCAGGGGACGCACAAAGCCATCGAGCTGGTCCTCTGCGCAGTGGTCGGTGTGAAGAGCAACCTTGATATCAAAGTTCTTTGCAACCTCACGAGCAAATGCCGCGAACGCCAGAGCACCTGAAACCCTGTTCTTGACGGTTGGGCCGCTCCAATAATCTGCGCCGCCAGTTGACACCTGCAGGATGCCATCGCTGCCTGCCTCTTGGAGACCCGCGAGCGCAGCATTTAGGGTCTGAGAGCTCGAAACGTTTATTGCAGGGTAGGCAAAACCTTTTGCCTTTGCGCGGTCAAGCATCTCCGCGTATTCGGCTGATGAAACTACGGCCATTTTTGCCTCCTTAGGCTTGGGCTGGTTCGCCCAAGGGGCGGTCGCGGTCGGGGTCGAGGTCAACTGTCGCCTCAACGAGATTGTCGATTGACTTAAGCCCACTGGTTGGCTGCTGCACTTTCGCGGCACCCCACTGCACTGCCGCTGCAATACCACCAGCGACATCGAAGCCGACGCCATAGGCATCGGGGTCAGTGTCATTTTTACTGACTGCTGAGAGGAATCCGGCAATGGTTGAGTCGCCGGCGCCTACGGTGTTAATTACTTTCACGGCTGGCGTGAAGGCGTGGATCGCGTGGGTCTTTGTAACGGCAATGATCCCGTCTACACCCATTGAGGCCAAGATCAAGTCCACACCCCAGTCGTTGAGTGTTCTTGCGGCGTCTACAACGTCTCCGACAGTGCCAAGGTCTTTACCAACACACTCTGCGAGCTCGTGAGCGTTCGGCTTCATCACTGTCGCGCTGCCCTTTTGTGCCCAGTAGCGAAGCGGGTCACCCGAGGTATCGAGAATTACCTTGACCCCAAGACGGCTTGTCACCTCAAAGAGCGGGTCCAAATCTATGACTTTGTCAGTCTCGATTATCTCTGGGTGCGCTCCCGCAACCACGAGCCAATTCGCGGAGGTCTCTACGAGCGTCTTTTCTGTTAGCGCGATTACCGCGTCCCAGTCCTTTTGATGAAGGGGGCGGGGGTGCTCGTTGATCTTTGTTGTTGGGCCGTCGTATTCGACAACCGTGGTTGAAACCCGAAGGGTTCCATCAACCCAGAGTGGAACCAGAAAGCTCGAGGAGCCGGTGCGCTTTAAAACGGCTGGGTCAGCATTGCCGATGGGAACAACGCCCGGGGCTGGGATGTTTGCTAGCTGGAGTCCGCGAGCTACGTTGATTCCCTTACCTGCGAGCTCCTCACCGACTTCGTAGGCGCGGTTTACGCCGCCCTCGACAAGGTTCTTTACAAAGTACGTGCGATCCAGGGTCGGTGAGGGCGTGAGAGTTACAACAGGTGATTTCTGGTCAGCCATCAAGACTCCTTGGATGTGAGTAAAAAAAGAAACACTCACATCGTTGTAGGCGCACAGCCCACTATAGCCAAATAACTACTTATCTTCGCTCTCGTCTAGCTCTTTGGCGGTGATGGCATTTGGCCCCTGTTCGATGAGTTTTGGGCTCTCGATCGAGTCGGTCCCCAGCTCGTTCTCGTCAAGGTCGTTCAGCTTGCGGGCAGTCACCAGCATTCTGGTCTCAAGAGAGGACACAAAGCCGTTGTAGCTCTTGACGGTGCTGGTGAGCTTGTTACCGAGGTCGGCAGCCAGGGCTGCCACCTTTCCAACCCGCTCATAGAGCTCACGACCGAGCTTGATCATCGAGCGAACCTGTGACTCATCAGCATTTTGGCGCCAGATGTAGTTGATCGTCTTCAGAACCGAAAAGAGCGATACCGGAGAGGCGAGCGCAACATTTTTCTTGAAGGCGTACTCCATTAGTGCTGGGTCCTGCTCCAGGGCTCCAGAAAGTAGGGACTCACTGGGCACGAAGCAAATTACGAAGTCAGGAGAGCTCTCGAGGCCCTCCCAGTACGCTCTGCCAGCTAGCTCGTCAATGTGGCCCTTCATGGCCTTGACGTGCTCAGCAAGCAGCTTCTTTCGCCTATCGAGCTCCTCACCGCTGGCGAGCTCGCTGATGGTGCTCGCCTCCTGGTACTTATCGAATGGCACTTTTGAGTCAATCGCCAGGGCCTTGCCGCCTGGAAGGTTGATAACCATGTCGGCCCTGCCCGACTTATCTCCTGTTGAAATAGTTGCCTGCTCGGCAAAGTCGGCGTGCTTGATCAAGCCTGCTAGCTCAACGAGTTTCCTGAGCTGAGCCTCACCCCATACTCCCCGGAGGGAGTTGGAGCTGAGTGCTTGGGAGAGCTGCTGAGTTTGTTTCCTCAGACTCTCGTCTGTCTCGATGGCACTCTTGAGCTGCTCGGAGATGGAGCTGAACTGCTCTACGCGCTCGCGCTCCATACGCTGCACGACCGTCTGCATCTGCTCCAGTTGCTCCTTCACCGGAGCAAGCTGAACCAGGACCTTGTTTTCCTGATCCTTCTGCCCCTGAGCCTCCTTAGCGGCCTCATCAGCCTTTGCCAGCTGGTTTCTGAGCTCTTGCTCGGTGGCCTCTAGGGCCGCAAGCTTGGCAAGTACCGCAGGGTCTGATCCGGAGGCTTTGCGCCTGGCATATCTGTAGCCAAGAAGGCCGCCCACAACGAGCCCGAGCCCCAGGCCATTTAGGACAAAAAGCAGAGTTAGATCCATAACCGCCAGTATTGCAGTGGGGTCAGACAACTAAGGTTTGCAAACGCTGGTTGGTGCTACGGAGCAACCCTTCTAGGTCCTCGACACCATGCCGGTCTGCCATGTGCAACACGATTCTGGCGCAGGCATCGGAGTCCGCGAGCGCGTCGTGATGCCGAAACTCCTCGTGTCCTATGGCATAGGCAACGGCATTCAGCCGATAGCTATCGAGGCTGTAGGTTTTCCGAGCCATTTTGAGGCTGCAGCCGTAGCTGAGATTTGGAAGGTCAAAGCTAGCCGCCGCCGCAGAGGCCTTGAGCACAGACATATCAAAACTGGCGTTGTGAGCGATGAGCGGTAACCCATCGGTGAAGAAGAGAAGCTCCGGGAGGGCATCTAGCCAATCCGGGGCATCCAGAATGTCATCTGGTCTAATGCCGTGGACCGCAATGTTTCCCTCGTGAAACCAGTTGTTCGGGTAGGGAGGCTTAAACAGCATCGAGAGGGACTCTCTAATCTCCCCCTCTTGCACTTTCACCAGCCCAACGGCACAGGGCGAGGCAGGGGAGGCGTTGGCGGTCTCAAAGTCGATTGCTACGAAGTCCAAAGCCACAAGCCAATTATCGGGCAATAGACTTTCGCGGTGGCCCTAACTATCGGAATCGTAGGACTGCCCAACGTTGGCAAGTCGACCCTGTTCAATGCACTCACTAAGAACTCTGTGCTCGCGGCAAACTATCCTTTTGCAACTATCGAGCCAAACATTGGAGTAGTAAACCTTCCCGATAGCAGGCTTGAGAGACTGAGCCAGATCTTCTCCTCGGAGAAGATTGTGCCTGCACCGGTTTCATTTGTTGACATTGCGGGCATTGTCCGGGGTGCATCCGAAGGTGAAGGTCTGGGAAACCAATTCCTAGCGAATATTCGTGAGGCAGACGCAATTGCGCAGGTGGTTAGGGGTTTTTCTGATAGCGATGTAGTTCACGTTGACGGCAAGGTCGATGCTGCAAGCGACATCGAGACCATCAATACCGAGCTCATCCTGGCTGATCTGCAGACCCTTGAGAAAGCAAGGCCAAGGATCGAAAAAGAAGTTAGGACAAAGCGGAATGATCCGCAGGTCTTAGCGGCAATCGATGAGGCGATTGAGGCTCTGAACGGCGGCAAGCCGCTTTCTCTGAGCTCTGTTGACATGAGCCACATCAAGGACCTTGGACTCCTGACGGCAAAGCCCATCCTCTTTGTTTTCAATGTGGACGAGGCAGTGCTAACCGACAAGTCGAAGCTGGCCGAGTTGGCAGCCCTGGTTGCACCTGCGGAGGCTGTCTTTCTGGATGCCAAGGTGGAGAGTGAGTTGATTGACCTAAACCCGGAGGACGCCAGTGAGCTCTTAGCCTCTCTAGGTCAGAGCGAGAGCGGACTTGACCAATTGGCCAGGATTGGTTTCCAAACGCTGGGTTTGCAGACCTACCTAACTGCTGGCCCAAAGGAGTCGAGGGCCTGGACAATTCGCAAGGGCTGGAAAGCTCCTCAGGCCGCCGGTGTAATTCACACTGACTTCGAAAAGGGCTTTATCAAGGCAGAGATCGTCTCCTTTGAGGATCTGGATTCCGCTGGCTCAATGGCCGAGGCAAAGGCTCAGGGCAAGGTTCGCATGGAAGGTAAGGACTACATCATGCAAGACGGCGATGTGGTCGAGTTCCGCTTCAACGTCTAGGAATTTTGTAGCCCCCTGGAGCGCTTAGACTTATGAAATGCCCTCCAATCTCATCCGTCTTTCTGTGACCGATGACATCGTTGGATGGTTCGACCAGACTGGCCCCTACCTGTTTTATGCAGCTGTATTCGGCCTAGTTTTTGCGGGTACCGGACTCTTCGTCGGGGCCTTCATTCCTTTCATTACCGGGGATTCGTTGGTTTTTGCAGCTGGATTGGTGGCAGCAGCCAACCAGGACAGCATCAACATAGTTGTGATGGTGATTGGCGTTGGAATTGCCGCCTGGCTTGGAGATCAGGTTGGGTACACCCTAGGTAGGCACTACGGCCGGCCCTACTTGGATAAACGCAAAGGCAAGTGGCTGAAGAACGCCATAGAGAAATCCGAAGTCTTTTACGTTCGCTACGGCTGGTGGTCAATCATCGTGGCAAGGTTTGTGCCATGGGGACGGGTAATCATTCCGGCGCTCGCGGGCATTTCGAAAATGAACTACTACAAGTTCTTCAGCGCAAATGCTGTTGGAGCCATGCTGTGGGGTTGTGGCCTTACTCTGGCGGGCTACTTCACCTACTCGATTCCGTTTGTGAGAAATGCCACCTACGCAATTGCCCTTGTCGTGATAACCCTGAGCGTTATCGCTGGGGTTAGAACCTGGCGGGCGAACAGAACTAGTTCTGAATAACGAGCTCGGCTAGCTCACTTGAGTTTTCTGCCAGATAGAACTCATCTTCTTGGGCTGCCCAGACCCCCCAAAACTCATCGAATGCTCCGCCGTCACGTTCGCTGAACCGCTTGCGTCGCTCCGCAGTGTCTGCCTCGATCCAGACTGTGAGATTGGCGTTTTCAACGGCAGCCTTGGATAGTGCTCCGCACCCCTCAACGATTAGGGGAGTTCCGCCGCCAAATTCGCGGAAGCCATTGCCTGGTTCGCTGGGGGCTCCGCGCCCGCCCAGCTCCCAGTTCCAGATTTGCCAACTGGCAGGCCTTCCGCTTGCCAAGGGCTCAAGAATTTTCTCTCTGAGGTAGAGGCTTCCCGCGATAAGTCCTTCCCAACCAGGGTAGAGATCGTCGAGGCGAACAATCCTTGCTGCCTGACGGCTAGTTTGAAAATATGAATCTCCAAGCCTGGAGGCAAATAGTGACTTTCCAGAGCCCGCTCTCCCGTCAATCAACACAACAGGTGTTGGGAGGTTGCCGGCGAGTTCCGCAAGACGTTCTGAGGCCTGCTCGAGTCCCTGCGTAAAGTCAGTTGCCATAACCCGTTGAGTCTAATTTGGGGACTATTTGAGCGGCAGCCAATAAACTAAGCCGGGCCTGAAACGGGCTCCCCAAACCTAGGTAATAGATGACCCAATCGAATCAGGCCCTAAGAAACTTGGCCATAGTTGCCCACGTCGACCATGGAAAGACCACACTGGTCGATGCCATGTTGCGCCAGACCGGCTCCTTCGCCGCACATGCTGCCGTGGATGAGCGAGTCATGGACTCAGGAGACCTTGAAAAAGAAAAGGGCATCACAATCCTTGCTAAGAACACTGCGGTCACCTACGCAGGTCCAGCGGCAAAAGGCCAGGCAGTAACACTCAATGTAATTGACACCCCTGGCCACGCCGACTTTGGTGGCGAGGTGGAACGAGGCCTGTCAATGGTCGACGGCGTTGTTTTGCTCGTGGATGCCTCGGAGGGGCCCTTGCCCCAGACAAGATTTGTCCTTAGGAAAGCCCTTGAGGCTTCGTTACCCGTCATTTTGTTGGTGAACAAGACCGACCGGAGCGACGCGAGAATTGATGAGGTCGTGGACGAGAGTCATGATTTGCTGCTCGGTCTCGCCTCAGATCTTCACGAGAGTGTTCCTGACCTAGATGTAGATGCGATTCTCAATTTGCCAGTTATCTACGCATCTGGGCGTGCCGGCAGGGCGTCGCTGAACAAGCCTGCCAACGGTGAGCTACCGGACAACGAAGACCTTGAGCCGCTATTTGAGGCGATCCTGAACTACATTCCATCCCCAAAGTTTGAAGAGGGTGCCCCTTTGCAGGCGCACGTGACAAACCTGGACGCGTCCCCATTTCTTGGACGACTGGCGCTTCTACGCGTCCACAACGGCACCATCCGCAAGGCTCAGCAAGTTGCCTGGGTAAGGCAAGACGGCAGCCAGCAGCTTGTCAAGATCACTGAGCTACTGGGAACAAAGGCACTCGAGAGGTTCAGCATCGAAAGCGCTAGCGCCGGAGACATTGTTGCCGTAGCTGGTATTGAAGACATCACAATTGGCGACTCGCTCTGCGACCCAGAGGATGTCAGGCCGCTGCCAGGCATCAGCGTGGACGAGCCTGCGATCTCGATGACCATAGGAATCAACACCTCCCCAATGGCAGGTCGCTCAAAAGGGGCAAAGATTACCGCAAGGCTTGTCAAAGACCGCCTTGACAGGGAACTCATCGGAAACGTTTCTATTAGAGTTCTGCCCACAGAGCGGCCAGACGCTTGGGAGGTCCAGGGCAGGGGAGAGCTGGCCCTCGCCATCCTTGTTGAGCAGATGCGTAGGGAGAACTACGAGCTAACCGTTGGTAAGCCTCAGGTTGTCACCAAGAAGATCGACGGCAAGCTGCACGAGCCCGTCGAGGAACTGACGGTTGATGTCCCAGAGGAGTTCATGGGTGCAGTGACCCAGCTCTTGGCAGCTCGCAAGGGTCGCATGCTTCACATGACCAACAACGGCACTGGCTGGGTAAGGGTCGAGTTTAAGGTGCCATCGAGAGGCCTCATCGGCTTTAGAACTGAGTTCTTGACCATCACCAAGGGTTCCGGTATTGCAAACGCACTCAGCGCGGGCTACGAGCCCTGGTTTGGCGAGATAGTCACTCGAAAGTCGGGATCGATGGTCGCCGACAGGGCAGGAGCTGCCACCCCCTACGCAATGATCGCCCTTCAGGAGCGAGGCAGCTTCTTTGTCGAGCCGGGCACCGAGGTCTACACCGGCATGGTGGTGGGAGAAAACTCTCGTTCCGAGGACATGGATGTGAACATCACCAAGGAGAAGCAGCTCACCAACATGAGGGCGTCCTCCGCTGATAGCTTCCAGGGGCTCACGCCGCCGCGCAAGCTTTCCTTGGAAGAGAGTTTGGAGTTTGCTCGCGAGGACGAGTGCGTTGAGGTGACTATTGACGCAATCCGCATTCGCAAGGTGGAGCTAGATCCTCACGTGAGGGCCAGAGCCGCCTCCGCCAGGAAGCGCGCAAGCGAGAGCTAAAGGGCTCTGTCGATCAGGTAGACATCACCTGGACTGATGCGGGTTCTTTCGAGATTCTCTCTGTCAACAATTGCCTGGTCTTGGCCCTCAGTGGAGCCCTGCTTGCCGATTGCAATCACGCAGACCACCTCATGGTCTTGAACATTTAGTGTTTCGACAATGGCCTCTGGGACGATTCCACCCATGTAGTGGGACTTGAGCCCCATGCTCTCGGCTTGGGTTACCAGCTGGCTCGCAGCAAGTCCGACGTCAAAGTAGGTGGCTGACATGTCTCTCGCTTTGCCCTCGAAAGTCTTTGCTGCCATAACCACTGCCAGCACTGAGGCATTAGGGGCCCAGGTCTGGTTGAAGCCGGTGAGACCGCTCTTTGCAACCGCATCAAATAGCTCTCCGCCTCTTGTTAGCAGTGCAAGCTTCCAAGGCTGTTGGTTGGAAGATGAGGGTGCCCAGCGGAATGCCTCACCTATGCTCTCAAGCTCGCCCTTAGAAACGCTGTGGGCAGGATCGTAGATTCTTGGGCTCCAGCGGTCGGCGACTAGGGGGTGGAGCTGGGCGGTGGTGTTTGCAGGTTTGTGGACGATTGAGTTGGTCATGCAAATAAGTCTAGGGGTACTAGACAAAAATGCAAGCTGGTGGGCACATTCTGGACTGCCACTGCTACTACGATTGCGTGGTGAGTCAAAAAGGCATCGTTCTGTTTTCCCTGGCAGGGGTGTTTTGGGGGCTCCCATACTTCTTTATCGCTCTCGCACTTGAGAGCTTCTCCACCCCATCGATCGTGTTCCTCAGAACCTTTCTCGGCGCCGTGGTGCTTATTCCTTATGCCGCCATGACTGGAGGCCTAAAGCCTGCCCTCAGGGCATGGCCCTATGTCCTGGTGTTTGGGGCCGTTGAGATGGTTGGGCCCTGGTTCCTAATCACAGAGGCGGAAAAACACATCTCCTCTGGGTTGGCGGGTCTGCTGATTGCGACAGTGCCATTTTTTGCCGTTGCCGTCTTGGCAATCTTTCTGAAAGATCGCAAGGCCCTTAGGGCGAAGCCCTTATCGGGAATGATCATCGGATTCATCGGGGTGTTCACGCTCGTAGGGATTGACTCGGTGACGGGAGCCGTAAACCCGCTTTATGTGCTGATGGTTGTTTTGGCTGCAGTTGGGTATTCAATTGCGCCGATAGTTGCAAACATCAAACTGCACGATGTTCCCTCTGCCGGTGTAATCGGGGTAAGCATGGCGTTTGTCGCGATCGTTTATTCACCGTTTTCGCTTCCAAAGCTTCCCGCCGAGCTTATGGGTGCAAGTGGGGTGAGCATCATGGCTGTTGTGGTGCTTGGCCTGGTTTGCTCTGCGGCAGCATTCGTTATTTTCTTCATGCTCATCAAAGAGGTTGGGCCTGCAAAGGCGACGCTGATTACATACGTCAATACCGCTGTTGCCCTGTCGCTCGGCATCATCTTTTTGGGGGAGCAGATCACCATTGGTTTGGTCGTAGGAATACCGCTAATCACCATCGGGCTCATTCTTGCGGGCGGCAGAGAGCGCGAACCAGAGCTTTCAAAGGCCGGCTAGGAATACAGGCGACCGCTCTCGGTTTTTCTCTGCATGCGCCTCGCACTATTAGTTGCCTCACTTCTTGTACTTAGCGGTTGTGCCGCCGACCCTGCCGAAACCGCTGCACCGAGTGCCCAGGTCTCCCAGCAGGCCGAAGATGACTCCTCAATGGATGTGGAGGCCGAGTCTTCGGAGGAAGAGGGTTCTAGAGACTCAGAGCCTGCAAATTCAGAGGGCACCGAGGATTCTGACGAAGAGCGAAATGACGAAGATGAGTCTGAGCGAGAGAGCGAAGCAGAGTCAGAAGCAGAGTCAGAAACAGTGTCAGAGGATGAACCTCGAGAGACGCAAGATGCAGAGCCAACCCAGGATCCAGAACCCTCTCAAGAGCCAACCCAAGAGCAATCCCCAGAGCCGGAGCCAAGCCCCACTGCTGAGGAGACATTCCAGGGCTATACCCTTGCCGAAGTCTCTGAAAGGGACTCGGCTGCGGAGTGCTGGGTCGCAATTGATGGGGGAGTCTATGACCTCACAGATTGGATCCGGTCCCATCCGGGAGGGAGCGGGGCGATCCTGAGCCTCTGTGGCACCGATGGAACAGCCAGTTTTTCCTCTCGGCACGGCGGTCAGGCAAGGCCAGCTAGCACCCTGGATGGTTACTACCTAGCCCCACTTATTGACTAGCTGTTTGATAAGTGAATTTTTCTAGCTGAACTTTGGGTGAACTGCGCCTGTTACCTAGAATTTCTCCGTGTCACTTTCGAGCAAGATGTATGTGCCGCAGGGTGTTCAGGTGCCATGCGTGAACTTGGCAGCAGATGTTGATCTAGGGGATATTCATCCGTGGGCCGCAGATCTCGAGACGGCTCAGAAGATGGTTGCAGAGGGTTCCGCGCCATCGCTTTTTTATTTTGTAGAAAACTCCAAGCAGCTTGAGAAAAAATCGGCAAAGCTTGCCAAGCTTTGGGAGCAAAAGGTCAGCTTCTGGCTTTTTTACCCAAAGGCCCCTCACCTGCAGACGGACTTGTCTCGTGACAAGACCTGGAAGCTCATGAAGGTAGCAGGCATGCAAGGAACCCGTCAGGTCGGTATAGATAAAAACTGGAGCTGCATGTATTTCAAGAACTCCGGTAAATCAGATTATGTAGAAATCGTCTCCGGTTAGATTTAGCAGCCGCGCGTTTACACCCACGGCAACCGTTCCCTTTGGCATGTCCTTCGTGACCACTGCGTTGGCACCAATTGCACAGTCATCGCCAATGGTGATTGCGCCAATTAGCTTTGCTCCTGCACCAATGATCACCCTGTCGCCGACAGTCGGGTGTCGCTTCACGGGATCCAACGTCTTACCGCCAAGCGTGACGCCGTGATAAACCAGGACGTCATTGCCGATAACCGCCGTTTCTCCTATTACAACCCCGACACCGTGGTCAATCACAAAGCGTTTTCCGATTTCTGCTCCAGGGTGGATCTCAATGGAGGTCCAAAGTTTGGCCCAGTTCGAGAGCATGCGAGCGAGGATCCGGAGCCTGAGCTTCCAGAGCCGGTGGGCAATTCGGTAGGTCCAGATCGCATGCAGGCCTGGAGAGGTAAGGATTAGCTCCAGAGCACTCCTGGTTGCAGGGTCACGCTCTAGGCCGGCCTTGATGTCTTCGCGAATGCTCAACTTTTCGTCTGGTATTCCTCTTGAAGGTCGCGATAGAGAGTGGAGGAAACATACCTCTCGCCAAACGACGGAACTATGACGACAATGATCTGACCTTCGTGCTCCTTGCGGTTGGCAACCTCCCTAGCCGCCCAAAGCGCAGCCCCTGAGGAGATACCCGCGAGAATGCCCTCTTCCGCAGATGCCCTGCGAGCGAACTCGAATGCAACCTGGTTTGGCGCGCTGAGCACCTCGTCATAGCTTGAGGTGTCAAGAATCGGGGGTATGAAGTTTGGTCCGATTCCAGCAAGGGGGTGTCCAGCGGCCTCACCACCGGTCAGCAGTGGAGAGGCTGCGGGCTGAACTGCGTAGCACTTGATGTCTGGATTTAGCTCCTTGAGCCTCAGGCTGGTGCCGGTAATGGTGCCTCCGGTGCCGCTGCCTGCGACAAAGGCACCGATCTTGCCGTCGGTGTCACGCCAGATCTCCTCGGCTGTTGTCTCGCGGTGGATCATTGGACCTGCCGGGTTTTCAAACTGCCTCACCAATACAGCACCCTCAATTGTCTTGCCTAGCTCTTCGGCTTTGGCAACAGAACCCTTCATGCCCTCTGCAGCCGGCGTCAGAATCAATTCAGCACCGTAGGCACGGATCAGAATCTTGCGCTCCAGGCTCATTGAATCTGGCATGACGATGATGGTGCGGTAACCCCTGGCAGCTCCCACCATTGCCAGCGAGATACCGGTGTTGCCGCTCGTTGCCTCGATAATCGTGCCGCCAGGCTTGAGCTCGCCGGACTTCTCAGCCTCGTTGATCATTGCGATGCCCAGGCGATCCTTTACCGAGCTGGATGGGTTATAGAACTCGAGCTTGGCAAACACCTGCGCGTTCGCACCATCGGTGATCTTGTTGAGCCGAACCAACGGGGTGTTGCCGAATACCTCGGTGATGTTGTCGTATACGCGCAAAGGTTTCTCCAGAATTACAGTCCATGGAAGTGTAACTAGGTGGCCCCCTGTTTGTTCCTGCATTACAAACAATTACAGGCCTGCCGCTGTGTTCACAGCTAATTTGGGGTTTGGCTAGCTAGCCTCTTTGGCGATGAGATTGCTTTTAGTTTCAACTGCTGGCGCTTCAGCTCTATTGCTGCTGGCGGGTTGCAGCTTCAACGCCGTGGTTCAAAGCGGAGCAGATGCCGCAGCCTGCACAGCGCTGGAGGGGACGCTGGAGACAGTCTCCAAGGCCTATCGAGATGGCCTGGTCGACTCCGGGGTACTGGAGCGCATTGACGAGCTGGTTGGGGATCAGGTCGATCTTCTGCTGTCTACTGAGTTTGCAGCCGAGATCGGAGAGCTTGGTGATGCACTCGCCCAGTCCGACGGTGCTCAGGATGCGCAGGCCAGGATCGACAGTGCGCTAGGTGCAATTACCCAGCGCTGTGAGGGTGTTGGGGTAACGCTCGACTAGCCAAGCTCGTCGTCCACGTAGTGATTCTTTGCAAGCTGCAGACCTGCGATGCTGCTGCCTGCCGCCACAACAAATAACAACCAAAGAGTCAGTTCCCACCCACCGGAGAATTCGCGGAAGATTCCAACGAGAAACACCATGATGGTCGCGATTGTGTAGCTGACTCCCTGCCCGAACGCGCTAACTGCTAATACGGTCCCGCGGGTTCTTGACCTGAGGTTGAAGAGCGTGAGTGCCAGAGGGAACATCGTAGGTCCCAGGCCGAGGCAGGCTACAAATATCCAGGTGGCTGAGGTGGGACCAAAGAGCAGCCCTAGAGCGCCGATAGAACCCATGGCCGCGGAGAAATAGACAATCAACGGATGGGACTTTTGGTAGCGATCTGCCAACACAGGCACGATCAGCGAAACCGGAAGCCCCATGATGGCAAACAGTGCCAGGAGCGAGCCGCCCTGAAACTCCGTGACACCGCTGTGCTCTATGAGCAAGATGGGGAGCCAGGCAAACGAGACGTAACCAAAGATGCTCGTCATGCCTTGCACGACACCTATTGCGATTGCGGTGGGGGAGCGCCAGATGGCCTTTTGGCCTCCGGGCTTTGGCTCTCTTATCTCCTTTGTGGAGTTTGAGCGAATAGCTAACAGCGGAAGCAGGGTGAGAGCAGCAAGCAGCGCCCATTGGCCCAGCGACAGCCTCCAACCAGCAGCCTCAGCGACAGGGACCGCAAAGAAGGAACCGCTGGAAGCGGACAGCGCAGTCATTGTGATGTACAGCGAGGAGACCTGCCCGATACGGTTTGCAAAGTACTTTCTAACGAGCACGGGTAAAAGCACGTTGCCAACACCCATCCCGAGCATGGAGAGCATGCTGCCGACAAAAAGAGAGGTCGAGTCCCAGGCCAGTGCCCTAAATAGATGTCCAGCAACAATGGCAAGCACGGTAATCACAAGAGTTATCTCCACGCCATAGCGTCTGGCTGGACGGTAGGCAAGCGAGGTGGAGATAGCAAATGCCAAGGGTGCAGCAATGCCCAACAGCCCTATTGTCACTATTGGAAGGGCTATGTCCTGCTGGATGTAATTGACGACCGGAGACAGTGATCCGACGGCCGTTCTGAGGTTCAGCGCGAGCAGCACGATGGCTGCCAGCGCAAGAATCTTTTGGGTTCTCAGCTGCATCTCAGGCGAGAAGCTCTCGGAAGGCCTCATGGAGGATGCCGTTGCTGGCTAGTACGACACTTGTGTCCTCGTTTAGTTCACCATCTAAAGCGGTGAATCGACCACCTGCCTCACGCACGATGGGAACAAGCGCTGCGATGTCGTGAATCTTTAGATCTGGCTCGGCTGCCATTTCAATAAGACCCTCAGCGACATACATGTAGCTCAGGAAGTCTCCGAAGGCCCTGTCCTTCCATACTTTTCTTGAAAGCTCGGTCAGCTTTTCAGCGGAGCCAATCGAGTCCCACTGCGAGATTGAGTTGAAGGAAAAAAAAGCGTCTTCCAGCTTTGCAACCGATGAGACCCTGATGGGCCTCTGACTGCCATCGATGTCGGTGGTGTGGCTACCTGCCCCCGCCTCTGCCCACCATCTGCGGCCAAGAGCTGGAGCCGACACAACTGACAGTCTCAGTTCTCCATCAATACGCAGGGCAATCAGTGTCGCCCAAATAGGAAGCCCCCTAAGAAAATTGGCTGTGCCATCGATCGGGTCGATGATCCACTCCCGCCTGCCGTGCTGGCTGCCGAACTCCTCGCCAATAACGGTGTCTTCAGGGCTGTAGTCAGCGATGAGGTTCCTCAGGGCTTCCTCAACCGCCCGATCGGCATCGGTAACGGGCGTTCTGTCGGGTTTGGTCTCAACTCTGAGGTCAAGTGCCCGAAATCGAGAGAGCGAGATTGCATCGGCGCTCGCTGCCAGTTCGAGTGCGAATTCGAGATCTTTGCTCATCACTGCCAATCTACCGAGGTAAGCCCGGCCACAAGCCTTCGAAAAGAATCCAACCTCAGCTCGGCTAGCTTCCCTTCCCTAAGTGCCTCATCTAACGCGCAGTCAGTTGCTGGTGGCATGTGGGAGCAGTCTCTCGGGCAGGCCTCTGCTGCCTGGCTTAGGTCACTGAACCCTCGCAAGATCTGCCCGGCGGAGATGCCGCTGAGTCCGAAGCTTCTGATGCCCGGAGTATCCACAATCCAGCCACCTGCGACCTGTATTGCAACTGCGGAAGAAGAGGTGTGCTTCCCCTTTCCAGTTAGCTGATTAACATTTCCGGTTGACCTGTCGGTGTCGGGAGCGAGTTTGTTGATAAGGGTTGACTTTCCCACTCCAGAGTGGCCAACAAACACTGAGGTGTGGCCCTCCAGGGCCGCTAGCAGGCTCGATGGCAGGTCTTTGTCGCTCCTAGTTTGAATTATTTCTAAGTCCACACCGGCAAACCCTGCAATAAATTCACTCGGGTCAGCCACGTCGCACTTTGTCACGACGAGGATTGGCCTAAGACCTGCGTTGTATGCGGCAACTAAGTATCTATCTACAAGCCTTGGGCGAGGTTCCGGGTTGGCAGCTGCCATTACGATCACAAGCTGATCGGCATTTGCGACTATCGTCTGCTCGATTTCCTCGCCATCTTCAGCTGCCCTGGTTAGCACGCTGGAACGCTCTTCAATCTTTACTATCCGAGCGAGGGACCCTTTTTCACCCGTGACGTCACCATCAAGGGCAACCCGGTCGCAGGTTACGCAACCATCCTTTCGAAGCTCCTTTGCAAGGGTTGCAGTCACCTCAACACCGCTGTCGGTGATTACTTTGTAGCGGGCTAGGTGGACTTGCGTGACCATGCCCCTCGGAGCATTTTCAAAGCTGGGTCTTCGTTTTGTTCTAGGCCGAGATCCTTTGGGGTTCGGCCTAATTCGAACGTCGTCCTCGTCGAGATCGTGGCCGCCCTCTGGTTCGTAAAGCCAGCTCACTTGAGTCCCAGCATCTTCTCCCACATCCCGGCAAAGTCGGGAAGGGTTTTCGAGGTTGTTGCAATGTCATCGATCTCTACGCCCGCAACCCTCAAGCCAATGATGGCCCCTGCTGTTGCCATCCGGTGGTCCTCGTATGAGTGCCAGAGCCCACCAGTTAGGTCGGCCGGGCTGATGGCAATGCCATCCTCCAGCTCGCTTGCAACACCCCCCAGGCCATTTATCTCAGCCACTAGCGCGGCTATTCGGTCGGTTTCGTGACCTCGAAGATGAGCGATGCCTGTCAGCCTGCTGTGAGTGCTTGCAAGAGCAGCTAGGGCGGCGATGGTTGGCGTCAGTTCCCCAGCCTCGCTGAGGTCTACATCGATTCCGCTGATGGTTCCTGTTCCCGAGACAGTGAGTATTCCTCCCGAAAGACTTACCTCTGCTCCCATGCGAGCTAGTAGGTCAACAAACTGCGATCCCACCTGCGTGGTCCTCTCAGGCCAGTTGGGGATGCTCACGGTTCCATTCGCTACCAGAGCCGCGGCCAAAAAGGGGCCCGCGTTCGATAGATCGGGCTCGATTTGAACCTCGGAGCCTGAAATTTCACCTGGCTTTACCCTCCAAGTTGCCTCGGAAATCTGGTCAACTTCCACACCACGGTTCCTGAGAGTCTCGACCGTCATTTCGATGTGGGGCATGGAGGGAAGGTGAGCGCCAGAGTGCGTCAAGATCAGACCATTTTGAAAACGAGCAGCGCATAGAAGCAGCCCCGATACAAATTGGGAGGATGCCGAGGCATCAATCTCCAGTTCTCCACCAGGTACCTCGCCACTTCCTAAAACGGTGAAGGGAAGAGCTTTGCGCTCATACTCGACGCTAACGCCTAGCTTCTCAAGCGAGTCGATGGTGGTGATCATTGGCCTGCGTCTTGCCGCAGCGTCTCCGTCAAATTCGATGCGGCCTTTTGAAAGTGCCGCTAGGGGAGGGACGAATCGCATTACCGTCCCGGCGAGGCCGCAGTCAATACTGCTGTCCTCATCGGAGGTGCCGGGGGTAACCAAGAGCCTATTTCCACTTTGCTCAAACCGGGCCCCAAGCTTCTCGAGGGCCGCCATCATCAGCTTTGTATCGCGGGATATCAGCGGATCAACAAGCTCTGAAGGACCCTCCGCTAGCGCGGAAAGAACGAGTTCTCGGTTTGTAAGTGACTTGCTGCCAGGAAGTTCTAGGGTCGCACTAAACCCAGCTGACTGGGGAGCAGCGTAGGCGCTTGAGGAATCTGGCACCTCACAAAGATACCTTTTAGCTCAATCAAATGCTCTCGAGTTTCCTAGCTAGCCCGCAGGTTGGGTCAGAGGTGTGCGGGTAGAATTACCAGTAATGAGCGGCGATAAGAGCGAAAAACTAGTTTCATTCGAGCAGCAAGCTCTTCCCCTTATGCCGCAGCTCTACGGAGCCGCCCTGCGCTGGACAAGGAATCCTTCAGACGCTGAGGATTTGGTCCAAGAGACATTCGCCAAAGCTTATGCGGCCTGGGATAAGTTCCAGCAGGGCACAAACCTGAAGGCATGGCTCTTCAGAATCATGACCAACACCCACATCAACCTCTATAACAAGCGCAACAAGGATCAGGCAAAAACTGCTCTGGATGACCTAGAGGACTGGCAAGTCGGCTCAGGCGAGTCCATTACCTCCAGCACTAATCGCAGCGCTGAGCTCGAGGCTCTCGATAACCTGCCAGCCAAGGTCATCCGTGACGCCATGGATCAGATCCCGGATGAGTTCCGAATGGTGGTCTACTACGCCGTGGTTGAGGGTCTGCCCTATGCCGAAATTGCGGAGGTTATGGACACTCCGGTTGGAACGGTCATGTCGCGACTTCACCGCGGGAAGAAATTGCTGAGAACTTTGTTGCAAGATTACGCAAAGCAAGAAGGTTACGACGTCAATGAAAAGGAGGAGTCGTGAAGCAAGTTGATTGCGAAGACGTCAAGCGCAACGTTCACGAATACCTCCACTCGGCCATGCACGAAACCGAGCTAGAGGTCATTACCGCTCACATTGCAAACTGCGACTCCTGCGAGCAGCACTATGACATTGAAGTTGTCTTCAATCAGGTAATTCAGCGCTCTTGCGATGAGGCTCCAACCGAGGAGCTAGCCGAGCGAGTCATGCAGCGCCTGCGCGAGGCGCAAGATCACGACTGATCTTCCTCAGTCATACCCAGCCACTCAAACCAGCCACGATTCAGCACGAGCCAGGCAATAAGGCCGTAGCCGACCTGACCGGGAAGATTTCTCTCGCTGGCTGTGACCTCTCCAAGCCAGCCTTCGTGATCCTTGAGAGGGCTGAAGCAGTCGACATAGCGAATCTGCCTGCGCTTAACAACGTCGTAGAAGCCGGCGTTTAGGTGTTCAACCTCGGCGTCGTATTCAGGATTACCCAGCGGAGTCGGCCCCACCACAAACGTCTTCACGCCCTCTCGCTGGGCATCATCTAGTAGCGAAGCGAGGTTCAGTCTGGAGCGCGAGATAGTAGTGCCGGCCTCAATGTCTTTGGAGGAGAGCGCGACAACTAGGTAGTTCTCGCTCTCTGGCGAGAAGCGCTTTAGCGCCTCTGACTTCCATCGCTCAAGGAGATCGCCGGTATTCTCGTCGACCATGGCGAGTGGGAAAAACGCGACGTTCTCACCCTTTGGAAGTCTCGCCTGAACCCGGCCTAGCCAGCCCAGCCCCTTAGGGTCACCGGCTCCGGTTAGAAGCTCGTCTCCGAGGATGACAACCCTTATCGAGCGCAATTCTTAGTCCCCAAAGGCCCTTGCAATGAGGTCTGCTTGCTCGGCCGCGTGGCGCTTTGCCGAACCGGTTGCTGGGGATGCTGATGCTGGCCTTGAGATGACCTTGAAGTTGATTCCGTAGCGAGGCATGAATAGACCCATGTAGCTCCATGGGCCCTGGTTCGCAGGCTCATCCTGAACCCAACGCAGCTCCGCGCCTGGGAACTGCTCTATTGCCTTCTTCATCTCTTCAACCGGTGTTGGGTAGAGCTGCTCCAGGCGGACAATTGCTGTGTCGCCCGTTGCGCGCTTCTGGCTCTCGGCCAAAAGATCCCAATAGACCTTGCCGGAGCAGAACAGGATGCGCTTCACATTCTGAGGCTCGAGACCCTGTTGGTCGTTGATCAGTGGTAGGAAGCTACCAGTTGTGAAGTCCTCAACCGCTGAGGAAGCTGCCTTTAGCCTGAGCATCGACTTGGGGGAGAAGACCACCAGCGGACGCTTTGGCTTGGTGTAGGCCTGACGCCTGAGGAGGTGGAAGTGACTTGCCGGGGTAGAAGGTTGCGCGACCGTCATGTTGTTCTCGGCGCAAAGCTGGAGGAATCTCTCAATTCTTGCCGAGGAGTGATCTGGTCCTTGCCCCTCATAACCGTGAGGCAGCAGCATCACAAGTGAGGACTGCTGCATCCACTTCTGGTCTCCAGAAGAGATGAATTCGTCGGTGATCGTCTGGGCTCCGTTTACGAAGTCACCAAATTGGGCTTCCCAAAGCGTTAGCGAGTCTGGCTCCTCTACCGAGTAGCCATACTCAAACCCAAGCGCTGCGAACTCACTCAGCAGCGAGTTGTAGACCTGGAACCGAGCCTGCTGCTCAGAGACATAGCTCAGAGGCATCCACTCCTTGCCCGTTTCGCGATCAAAGAAGCTCGCGTGGCGCTGAACGAAAGTTCCACGGCCTGAATCCTGTCCCGTGAGCCTTACGTTGATGCCCTCGAGTAGGAGTGAACCAAATGCGATGAGCTCTCCAAAGCCCCAGTCGATGCCGCCCTCTCGGCTCATCTCTATTCGCTTCTGCAAAAGCTGAGCGAGCTTTGGATGCACGGTGAATCCGTCAGGGGTGTTGGCGTGGGCATTTCCAATAGCCTCGACAACTTCTTTCGTGATAGCGGTTGACCGGACAAGCTCCTGCTTTTCGCTGGCAGTCGTGCCAATTCCCACTGGCCGCTCTGGTAGAGCAACGGGCTGGCTCATGGCCTCGTGGACCTCGACAAAGGCATTTTCCAGCGACGCCTGGAACCTGGCATTGGCCTCATCGAACTCTTCCTGGGTGATGTCGCCTCTGCCAATGAGGTTGTCCATGTACAGGGTGCGAACGCTTCGCTTGGCCTCGATCAGGTTGTACATCATCGGCTGGGTCATCGAAGGGTCATCACCCTCGTTGTGACCGCGGCGCCTGTAGCAGACAATGTCGATTACGACATCCTTCTTAAACTGCTGGCGGTACTCAAAGGCAAGCTGAGCGACTCTTACAACCGCCTCTGGGTCGTCCCCATTCACGTGGAAGATTGGGGCCTGGATGCCCTTTGCAAAGTCGGTGCAGTAGATGGAGCTTCGGGAGTCTTTTGGCAAAGTGGTGAAGCCAACCTGGTTGTTCACAACCACGTGGATGGTTCCGCCAGTCTTGAAGCCATCTAGTTGAGAAAGCTGCATGGTCTCTGGGACCACACCCTGTCCTGCAAAGGCGGCATCTCCGTGCACCAAAATTGGCAGCACTGGATAGCTCTCAGGGTTTCCAAGCCTGTCCTGCTTGGCACGAACAATACCCTCGAGCACGGGGTTAACAGCCTCTAGGTGCGATGGGTTAGCGGCTAGAGACACCTTGATCTGTGTGCCGTGACCGGAGGTGAACACGCCCTCTGTTCCGAGGTGATACTTCACATCTCCAGAACCCTGGACGCTTCTAGGGTCAGTTGAGCCCTCGAACTCACGGAACACCTGGGAGTAGGTCTTTCCGGCGATGTTGGTGAGCACGTTCAGCCTGCCGCGGTGTGCCATGCCGATTGCCGCCTCCTCGAGCTCAGCATCGGCAGCAGCCTGAAGAATTTGGTCAAGCGCTGGAATAAGGGACTCACTACCTTCGAGGGAGAACCGCTTCTGGCCGACAAATTTGGTCTGCAGGAAGGTCTCGAAGGCTTCAGCCTCGTTGAGCTTGTTCAGGATTCTGAACTGCTCTTCCTTGGATGGCTTTTTGTAGGGCTGCTCAAGTTGCTCCTGGAACCAGCGGCGTTCTTGCGGGTCCTGGATGTGCATGTACTCAACGCCGATGGTGCGGCAGTAGGTGTCACGCAGGATGCCGAGGATGTTGCGGAACTTTGCCTTTACCCTGCCGCCGAAGCCACCGGTTTTGAAGGTCCGGTCTAGGTCCCAAAGACTTAGGCCGTAATTTCGAATGTCAAGGTCGGGGTGCCAGCGCTGGACATACTCGAGAGGGTCTATGTCTGCAATGAGGTGTCCGCGAACTCGGAAAGCGTTGATGTACTCCTGGATCCGAGTGTTCTTACCGGACTGGTCAGCCAGGTCCCAGTGGAAGTCGCTGACCCAAACCACAGGGGTGTATGGGATACGCATGTCTGCGAAGATTTGGTCATAGAAGCTGCGCTCACCAAGCAGAAGCTCCTCGACAATCTTGAGGAACTCGCCAGATCCAGCACCCTGGATGACCCTGTGATCGTAGGTTGATGTCAGGGTGAGGACTTTTCCAACACCCTGTTCCGCGAGCTGATCCTCGCTCATGCCCTTGAACTGGGCCGGATACTCCAGGGCCCCGACTCCGATGATCGAGCCCTGACCCTTGGTGAGCCTTGGCACGGAGTGAACCGTTCCAATGCCTCCCGGGTTGGTCAACGAAATGGTCGTTCCCTGGTAGTCCTCGGCAGTTAGCTTGTTGTCTCTCGCCCTACGGACGATGTCCTCGTACGCGGAGACAAATTCTGCAAAGTTGAGCTTTTGCGCTCGCTTGATGTTTGGAACCAGGAGGGCTCTGGTGCCGTCGGGCTTTGGGACATCGATGGCCAGACCAAAGTTAACGTGCGGTGGCACAACGGAAGCGGGCTTGCCATCAATCTCGTCGTAGAAGACGTTCTGGCCGGGAAGCTCTTTCAGCGCCTGAATTACCGCGTAGCCAATGATGTGGGTGAATGAAACTTTGCCACCACGAGTGCGCTTCAGGTGTGAGTTCACAACGATGCGGTTGTCGATTAGCACTTTGGCAGGGACCTGACGGACGCTGGTTGCGGTAGGGACGCTGAGCGAAGCATCCATGTTCGAGGCCAAAGCCTTGGACATGCCCTTGAGAATTGTTATATCAGGCTGAGCCTCTTCCTCCTCAACGGTTGGGATAGGAATCGAACCTGTTGCTGGAAGGTCAGCTGGAACGGGAGCGGTCGCGGGGGCGTCATCAATGGTCTTTGCCACCGGCACGGTGATTGCCTCGGTTGCCGGAGCAGGTGCTGCGGGGTCGAACTTGCTCACCACCGTCGAGTCGGTATCGATCACGGTGATAGAGCCTGTTGTGGGATCTGATTCCTCTTTGTTCGCGCTGGCCACCGGAGATCCCCCGGAGAGCTGGTAGCGCTCAAGAATTGGAATCCAAGATTTGTCTACAGAGTCTGGGTTTTCTTGCCATTTGGCATACATCTCGGCAACGAGCCACTCGTTTGCCCCGAAATCAGCCCCAGAATTGCCATTATCGCTGGAGGACAAGGGTTCCCCTCTTGTTAGAAAGCTTGCGAAACTCAGACAAGTCTAGCCAATTAGGCGGTTATAGTGTTTCCTGAAATGGAGCTTGACAGACATAGGTCGCGGGTGATCGCTTGAGCGATTACCTGCTCTTAGTTTTCGGTGTGCTTTTGGTGCTCGGCACCGGCCTATTTGTCGCCAGCGAATTCGCAATCATCAATGTCGATCGAGTCGACCTGGAGTCTCGCAAGGCCGAGGGTGAAAAGGGCCTAGATCTTCCAATCAAGGCGGTTGCTACAACTGCCACCCAGCTCTCTTCCGCACAGCTGGGCATTACCCTAACCACCCTTCTCACTGGATTCGTTGCCGAGCCGGCGTTGTCTAGACTTTTGAGCCCATGGCTGAACTCTCTCGGTTTAGACGATGGAACAATCTCCGCGCTATCCGTGGTGCTGGCAATGACCATCGCGACGGTCGCAAGCTTCCTTATCGGCGAATTGGTGCCAAAGAACATGGCGCTCAGTGCCCCACGAAAGGTTCTCAAACTTGTTGCGGCCTTCCAACTGGGATTCACTTTCATCTTCAAGCCGCTCATTGTCTTTTTGAACAACAACGGCAACTGGTTCGTTAGACGGTTTGGCATTGAGCCGAAAGAGGAGCTTTCGGCCGCAAGAACTGCCGAGGAGCTTGCCTCTCTAGTCCGCAGGTCAGCAACCCTGGGTTCGCTGGAGTCAGACACCGCAAAGCTTCTCGAGAAGACCCTGAGCATGAGCACTCTTACCGCGAGCGACATCATGACCCCGCGGCCAAAGATGCACTCGCTCGAGAGGGAGCAAAGTAGTGCCGACCTTGTAACTCTGTCACGGGAGTCAGGGCACTCGCGCTTCCCAATTCTCGGAGAGGATGCGGACGACATCATTGGTGTCGCTCACGTCAAACAGGCCGTCGCGATTCCCCTGGGCCGAAGAAGCAACGTTCCGGTGACGGCAGTCATGGTGGAGCCGGTCCGGGTTCCAGAGACCATGCCACTTGACAACCTGATTCTTCACCTTCGCAACCGCGGCCTGCAATTTGGTGTTGTGGTTGACGAATATGGCGGCACAGCCGGCATCGTCACACTGGAGGATGCCGTTGAGGAGCTTGTCGGTGAGCTCGCAGATGAGCACGACAGAGCCAAGGCGCCCATTTTGACCGCAGCAGATGGGTCTGTGACCTTCAGTGGTTTGGCCAGACCCTCAGAGCTTCGTGAGGTAGGCCTCGAGATTGCGGACGATGAGGATTACGACACCATGGCCGGGTTCGTCATGGCGGAGCTTGGCAAGATACCCCAAGAGGGCGATCTCGTGGAGCTACCAACCGGGCAGCTCAGGGTCATTCGCATGGACGGCAGGCGTGTTGATCGCATCAAGTATTCGCCGGAGGTGACCGGTGGCGAGTGATCTGATTGGCCTTGTCTGGCTGGTAGTGCTTTTGGCCATGAGCGCATTCTTTGTGGGAAGCGAATTCGCTGTAATTTCTGCGCGCAGGGCCCAGATTGAGCCAAAGGCTGACGAGGGAAACAGGCTTGCAAAGATAACCCTCAAGGCTATGGAGCAGGTATCCCTGATGCTCGCGACCGCTCAGCTTGGTATCACGATTGCTGCGTTGCTACTTCTAGTAATCGCCGAGCCTGCCATTCACCACCTGCTCGAGATTCCGCTCGGAGCACTGGGACTCGACTACCAGACCACCTATGTGGTCAGCTTTGTAGTTGCGCTGCTGCTGGTCACCTATTTGCACGTGGTGCTGGGGGAGATGCTCCCGAAGAACATCGCAATCTCAATCCCAACCTCTGCGGCCCTGGTGCTAGCACCGCTGCTATATGGAGTCGCACAGGTTGTGAAGCCGGTTGTCTGGCTACTAAACCAAGTCTCAAACGGCATCTTGCGCCTGTTTAGGTTTGAACCCAGGGATGAGGCAAATACCGCTTTCACACTTGATCAGGTTGAGGACATCGTCTCGGAATCACGGCGTCACGGCACCTTGGATGATGCCTCAGCGACAATCTCGAACACATTTGAGTTCACGGAAAAAATCGTGGGTGATGTCACTCACCCTCTTGCCGAGCTGGTGACTTTGGCACCTGACGCCTCTCCCGCGCAGCTGCAGGAAGCAGTTGCCGAGCATGGCTTTAGTCGCTACCCCGTAAAGAACGAGTACGGTGACCTGATCGGATATTGGCACATCAAAGATGCGCTCACGGACGATGAAAAGAAGTTCACGACACCGCTCGCCACCAAGAAGCTTCGAACCATGATTTCTATCCCCGACAGCGCCGAGCTCGAGGATGCACTTGCACAGATGCGAAAGTCAGGAGCTCACATCGCAAGAAGCTTCTCGTCTGACGGCAAAATCACCGGCTGCCTTTTCCTCGAGGACATCATCGAGGTTCTGGTCGGGGAGATTAAGGACGCTACCGCTAGGCGCTAGGGAACTTGCCCCGCTCGTATTGCACGGGCCAAGAAACTTCATCTCCAAGCTCGTGGGCTGCTCTAAGTGGGAAGTAGGGATCTCTGAGAAACTGCCTGGCCGCCATGATCACATCGACCTGACCCGATTGGAGAATTTCCTCGGCCTGCCTGGCTGTGGTTATCTGCCCAACGGCAGAGACATTAGATCCTGTTGCCTCGTGAGCTGACTGGCTGAACTTCACTTGGTAACCAGGGCCAGATGGAATCTTTACGCCTGTCACCAGGCCACCTGAGCTGATGTCGAATAGGTCTGCACCGGCCTCTCGCGCCCAGATTGCAACCTGGTTGGTTTGCTCCTGGTCCCAGCCGCCGTCCACGTAGTCGGTCGCGCTGAATCTGACCATAAGTGGCATGTCCTCGCCTATCTCCTCACGCACCGCACTGACAATCTCGAGCAGCAGGCGGGCTCTGTTTTCCAGGTCCCCGCCAAACTCGTCTGTTCTTTGGTTGGTGATGGGGGAGAGGAACTGGTGAATTAGGTAGCCGTGAGCGGCATGAATCTCCAGAGCATCAAATCCTGCCGCCACGGACCTACGAGCGGCAGCTCGAAAATCTCCGACGAGCTCCCTCACCTCTTCGGTCCCTAGCATCCTTGGCGCGCTGTAGCCCTCAAAGGCAACATGGGTTGCGGAGTAGCTCTGCCAGCCCCCATCAGAAATGGGCACGGTGCCCGACCCGGACCAGGCTCGGTAGGTGCTCGCCTTGCGGCCGGCATGCGCTAGCTGGAGCGCGCTTACCGAACCTGCGCTGCGGATGAAGTCGGTAACTTTTTTCCAGCCAGGGATCTGCTCATCGCTCCAAATGCCGGGACACCATGGAGAGATTCTTCCCTCGGGGTTCACCGCGGTTGCCTCTGCCATGACTAGACCTGCACCACCGATAGCTCTCGAACCGAGATGGACGAGGTGCCAGTCACCGACAACGCCGTCTTGGTTTTCGCACGAATACATGCACATCGGCGAGACCCACAGCCGGTTCTTGATCTCTAGGGAGCGGATCGTTATCGGGGTGAACAGCAAACTCATTTATTTAGCTTTCCAAGCTGAGGCCAGGCCAAAACTATAAACAGTCCAAGCAGGGAGCCCCAGCCAATTGCGATGTTCAACGGAACAGCGAGAGTTAGAAGTCCAATGATTGAAGGACCGGCCAGACCGCCAATGTATGTAATTCCAACAACCCTCGCCATGTTGCGCCCTGAGTGCGTTGCCTCACCAATCTCGCCACCAGCTGCGAATAGCTGCGGTACAACTCCCGAGATACCTAGGCCGAGGAGGAACCAGAAGAAGAGCGAGAGCGAGTAGTTGGGGGCAATGGACTGCAGGCCAATTGCGACGGCTGCTGCGAGCGATCCCCAGACAATCACGAAGCCTCGACCTCGAGCCTCCACGATGCGGTCAATAAAAATCCGACCCAGGATCATTCCAACGTTGAAGGCAGCCAGTCCCCAGGCCGCACTGGATGCAGTAACCAGCTGGATGTCTCGGAGATATAGGGCAGACCAATCGTGGGCAACTCCCTCAATGATTGCCCCAGAGGCACTCATGAGACCCGCCAGTATTACAAAGCCCAGAACACTTCGGTTTGCCTTGGTTGAGGCTTTAGAGACACTCTTTTCTTGGGTGCGGTCAACATTTGCCTTATCAGGCAGAAGCCAGCCTGCCATCAGTAGCCCAACGATGCTTAGCGTGATTCCCACCACCGGGAGCGTCTGAGCTTGAGAAAAACCTGCAGAGATAGTGGCAAACCCTAAAGCCGCTCCAGCCAAACCCCCTACGGACCAAAACAGGTGGAAAAACGTGAATATCGGCCGCTTGTTTTCTTTTTCTACCTGCAGAGCGGCACCGTTCATCCCCACATCAACCCCTGCGATTCCAAAGCCGAGAAGCAGGATTGCAAGCCCAAGGGAAAACGCATCCTGCGCATAGGCCGGTCCGAGTAGTGAGAGCCCCACTGCAACTCCACCGATTCGCGTTGCAGATTTACTTCCGATGTGGTCGATCATCCAGCCAAAGACCTGCATTGCCACGAAGCCGCCCAGGCCGCTGAACATTAGCAGGGCTCCAAGAACCGAGTAGTCAATTCCAACGGTCTTTTCAATAAGCGGAATGTGCACCGCCCAAAGTGCTAAAGCCGAACCCCCGGAGAGGAAGAAAAATGAGACGGCAATTTTGGAACGGAGCAGATTCACAGGCTCCACTCTATGACTCAATCAGCCCCTTGAGCCTGCTTCCAACCTGTTCTATTTCGATCAGGAAACCATCGTGGCCATATTCGCTCTTCACGACCTGTAGCTCACCGCCGTAAAGCTCTCCAGAGATGTGCCGAGCAATAATCTCCTGCCCAGAGACTGGGAAGAGCCGGTCGCTATCAAGACCCAGCACGAGCGTCTTGCAAGTTATTTTGGAAAGGGCCGCCTCTACGCCGTCTCGATCTCTTCCGACATCGTGCGAGTTCATGGCGTTTACGAGTGTGATGTAGCTGTTGGCGTCAAAGCGACGAACAAATTTGTTGCCATGAAAATCTAGATAACTCTCAACTGCAAACTTCCCGCGCTCTGTAAGTGGACTCACCTGAGACTGCCAGGTTCTGCCAAACCGGTCATTTAGCTCGGCAGGGGAACGGTAATTCAAAAGCGCCATGCGCCTTGCCAACGCAAGACCCTTGTGGGGACCAAAGCCAGGTTTTGCGTCGTAGTACCAACCCGCGGCGAAGTTGCTATCCGATCTGATTGCCTCTAGCTGGACCGTGTTCAGTGCAATCTGATCACTGGTTGAGAAGGGTGGTGCGGCAAGGACTGCAAGCCTTGCAATGCTGCCTGGGTTTTCAATTGCCATCTCTAGCGCGTGCATGCCAGCCATGGAGCCACCGATAACGGTGTGCCAAGTTGCGATACCCAACTCATCGGCGAGAATCTCAAAGCTCCGCGCTTGGTCGCGGATAGTGAGCTGGGGAAAGGAGGGCCCATACTCGCGGCCGTTTTTGTCGAGAGAGCTTGGACCTGTTGAACCTTGGCAGCCACCTAGAACATTAGGTGTAATTACGAAGTATTTGTCAGTATCGAGTGCGAGCCCCGGGCCAATCAGCCCATTCCACCAGCCCGCGGTTGGGTGTCCGTTTCCGGCATCGCCCGAGGTGTGGCTATCGCCGGTGAGGGCATGCAGCACCAGAATCGCATTCGAGCGATCTGCGTTTAGCTCCCCCCAAGTTTCGTAGGCGAGGCGGGCTCCTTCAAGGCGTTGACCCGACTCGAGCCCTAGGTCAAAGATTTCGGAGAACTTACGGTCTCCAACCGGGTCTCCTATAAGCCAGGCGCCGGTTGCAGGAGGTCTTCCAACTAACTGGCGACGCTGCTCCTCGGAGATGAACTCCGAGGGCGCAGAGTCTTCAGATATCTGGAAATCCATTTATTTTGCGGCTGCAAAGCCTTTCTGCAAATCAGCCACAATGTCCTCGTAGCTCTCAAGTCCGACCGACAGTCTCACTAGACCTGGTGTCACACCGGTGGTGGCGAGGTCTTCCTCGCTTAGCTGCGAGTGGGTTGTTGAAGCCGGGTGGATAACTAGAGAGCGGACATCTCCAATGTTGGCGACGTGGCTGTGTAGCTCAAGTCCGTCAACAAATCTCACACCGGAGTCCACGCCTCCTTCGATCTCGAAGGAAACAATTGCACCAGCCCCCTTTGGTGCGTATGTTTTGTGAGCCTGGTGATAAGGAGAGCTACTCAGTCCCGCGTAGTTCACGCTCTTTACCTGAGGTTGAGCCTCGAGCCACTGGGCAACCTTGGTTGCGTTCTCAACGTGGCGCTCCATTCTCAGGCTGAGCGTCTCGATGCCCTGAATCAGGGAGAAGGCAGTGTCAGGCGAAACCGCTGCACCGATGTCGCGAAGCAGCTGAACCCTCGCCTTGATGATGTAGGCGATGCCATCTCCAAGGGCCTCGGTGTAGACAACGCCGTGGTAGCTGGGGTCCGGCTGGGTAAGGCCTGGGAACTTGTCCGACTTTGACCACTCGAACTTGCCGCCGTCAACAATTGCTCCGGCCACTACCGTTCCATGCCCACCTAGGAACTTGGTTGCGGAGTGCACAACGATGTCAGCGCCGTGCTCCAAGGGCTTGATTAGGTAGGGAGTGGCAACAGTGTTGTCGACGATGAGAGGCAGACCGTTCTTGTGGGCAACGCCGGCAACTTTGCGGATGTCGAGAATAGAGACCTTGGGGTTACCAATTGTTTCTGCGAAGAAGAGTTTGGTGTTTGGCTTCACAGCCTGCTGCCACTCATTCTCATCGTCCTGGTCCTCGACGAATGTGACCTCAATGCCTAGCTTGGCAAGCGTGTACTTAAAGAGGTTGTAGGTGCCTCCATACAAAGTCGATGAAGAGACGATGTGGTCGCCCGCCTGCGCGATGTTCAGAACTGCAAAGGTTTCAGCTGCCTGGCCACTGGATAGGAGCAAAGCTGCGGTTCCACCCTCCAAGGCTGCGATGCGCTTCTCAGCAACGTCCTGGGTTGGGTTCATGATGCGGGTGTAGATGTTGCCAAACTCGGCTAGGCCAAACAGGTTACGAGCGTGCTCGGCTGAGTTGAATGTGTAGGCAGTAGTTTTATAGATAGGAACTGCACGGGCATTGGTGGCTGGGTCGCTCTCTGCTCCGGCGTGAATCTGCTGGGTTTCGAATCCCCAGTTAGCTGCGTCAGTCATTGGCTCTTTCCTTGGTAAAAGAAGTGGTCAGTAAAACTATGTGTGATTGCGCTGCACTGGGCAATCCCGTAGGTAACAAGAAGTAACTTTAGCCGAGGTGCTTTAGCGCTAAAGAGGCAAGGAGTGCCGAGCAGAGCGGAAGAACTGAGTCGTCGAAGGTCGCCTTGGATGAATGGTTAGTAGGAGCACTCTGGTAGTCGATGTCTGGTGGGCATGCCCCAACGAAGACAAAGGCCCCGGGAACCGCTGCAACTATCGAGGCAAAATCTTCACCACCTGCAATCGGATTCTCCATCGGAACGTATCCCGCGTCGCCGACTAGCTCCTTTGCAACCTCCTCAACTCGCGAAACTGCCGAGGGGTCGTTCATGAGCACCTTGGTCGCTCGACCAAACTCGACCTCCGCAGTGACCCCAAAACCCTCTGCAATGGAGTGAATCAGTTTTGGTGCGAGCTCGTGAAGTTTCTTTGTGTTTACCTCGGAGAAGGTCCTAACGGTGGCGCCAAAGCTCGCGCTGTCCGCTATGACATTTGTGGTCGCATCATCTCCGGCTCTAATCCAACCAACATTGAGAATTACAGGGTCAAACTGGTCAAACTGCTTGTTGATGAGGTTTTGCAACGCGGCGATTGATTCGATCATTGGCGTAACCGGGTCTTTGCTAAGCCAAGGCATGGAACCGTGGCCTCCAGAGCCGCGGAAGGTGACATGCATATCTCCCGCTGAGGCCATGAGGGGACCTGGTTTGCAGGCAATCGCCCCTAGTGGCAATGATGTGAAGACATGGAGGCCGTATGCGGCAACTGGATGGTTCCCAGTTAGCTCCAACATTCCCTCCTCGATCATCACGTCAGCACCGTGATGACCCTCTTCTCCAGGCTGGAACCAAATCAGAACATCGCCATTTAGCTCTGCTTTGTGGGTCGCAAGTAGGTGGGCAGCCCCAATAGCTCCCGCCATGTGAAGATCGTGTCCGCAGGCATGCATGTAGCCGTTCGTGGAGGCATAGTCGAGTCCAGTCTCCTCTTCGACCTTGAGCGCATCCATGTCAGCGCGAAGCAAGACGGTTGGGCCTGGCTTGCCGCCTCGAATAACCAGTGCAATAGATGTCAGATCCCTACCGAGGGTAATCTCACCAAGCCCCTCTATCGACTTGAGGATTCTTGCCTGGGTTTGAGGTAGGTCCAGGGCAAACTCAGGAATCTGGTGAAGTTCACGCCTGATGCCAACGAGGGTCTCTGCATGAGTAGCGGCCTCGCTGAGTAGCGCCTTCGAATCCAGCATCTTCGCTCCTTTGGCTCTTCACTTATCTTCGCACTTTTACTATTGGCTCATGTTTGATTCTGTTCACCCGTCTTGGCTGCCGCTTTTTGATCAGCAGTCTGAGCAGCTAGCGAACATCCTGAGCTCGCTCCCTGATGGGGGCATCACACCCTCCAGAGAGAAACTATTTCGAGCCTTTGAAATTGCAGTTGATAACTACCGCGTTCTTATTGTTGGTCAGGACCCGTATCCAAACCCGCTCCATGCCACCGGACTTGCTTTCGCAGTTCCAGAGGGAACCTCGCCTTTGCCACCCACACTTAGGAACATCCTTAGGGAGCTAAATGATGACCTTGGCATCTCTCGAAGTACTTCGATTGAGAGCTGGGCGCACTCGGGGGTCATGCTCCTAAATCGGCACCTAAGCACGCTAGAGAATCAGACAGCCGCTCATCTATCACTTGGTTGGGACCAATTCACCAATGCTGCCTGCCGCTACCTGGCTGAATCTCGGCAGGGGGCCCTAGTGGCTATTTTGTGGGGAGCCAAAGCTCGAGAGCTCGAGCCGCAACTAGGTGGAGCGACGATAATTAGCTCGCCGCATCCATCCCCGCTCTCGTCCTACCGCGGCTTCTTTGGCTCAAAACCCTTCTCTGTTTGTAACAAAGCACTTCTAGAGTTGGGTCTAGAGCCGATTGATTGGAGCAGCTAGTGGTTGATTCCGAAACCAGGTGGCGGCTTGTCCGCAAGCTCCGGCAAAGGCCAGAGGAGCCAGAGCAAGAGATCAAGATAAGAGACGCGAGTGAGCGGGATCTGCCTCAGGTTCGAGACATCTACAACTTCTTCATCCAGAACACCGTGATCACCTTTGACGACAAGCCTCTCGAGCTTGGCTACTGGCAGGACCTATTTCAGCTGCTGACAAAGAACTCACTGCCATTCATAGTCTTGTCGAGAGGCGAGCAGGTCCTAGGTTTTGCCTATGTCGCACCTTGGAGGCAAAAGACCAGCTATCTCAAAATCGTCGAGAATTCGATCTACCTAGCGGCTGCGGCAACCGGCAAGAAGCTGGGTAGTCGGTTGTTTCTTGAGCTCATTGAGCGCTGCCGGCAAGGTGGTATTCGCGAAATCATTGCTGTCATTGCCGACCGGGGAGCCCACGCCTCGATTGCGCTTCATAAGAAGCACGGCTTTGTCGAGCAGGGGCACCTTGCCGATGTTGCCGTCAGGTTTGGAAAGCCAATTGGCAGTTACCTGTATTCGCTGAAGCTCTAGCCCGCTACCAAGACCTCTTTGACCTTCGAGCGCAGCAGTTGCAACTGCTTGGCCCCAAGCCCTTGGGAGGTGATGACAACGTCGGCAGTGTCGAAGCCGGCAAAAGAGCTGAAGCCTTTGACCCCCCACTTCGAGTGGTCGGCTAGAACCACAAACTTGGCACTGCGCCTGATGACCTCTCGGTTTGTCTCGGCCTCAACAAGGTTTGGTGAGCTGAAGCCGAACTCCGGGTCCATGCCGTGGGTGCCCATGAAGACAATGTCAAGGTTAAATCTTGAAAAGACCTCGCCCGCAATGTTCCCCACGAGTGAATCCGTTGGTGTCCTAACTCCGCCTGTGAGCACGACAGTCTGATCTGCCCTCGGCTTTTGAGCAAACATGTCTGAGATTGGGACGGAGTTTGTAACGATGGTGAGCGAAGGTATGTCGCGAAGTCTTTTTGCAAGTGCGTAGACCGAGCTTCCTCCCATGAGCGCGACCGCCATTGCTGGGCGGACCATCTCTGCGGCTAGGGCTGCCATCGCGTCCTTTGCAGCCTGTTCCTTCATGGAGTTAGCTGCAAATGGTGGTTCGACGGTGGAGGAGAGGGCATTTGCAGTTACCCCGCCGTGCACCTTGTCAACGAGACCCTGGGCAGCAAGGGACTCCACGTCCCGGCGGATTGTCACCTCGGATACATCTAGGGCAGCCGCCAGGTCCGAGATTCGCCTGGCACCAGACGTGCCAACCTCTTCCAGAATCCTGGCTTTTCGCTGCGCTGCGAGCATTCTTGTTGCCTCCTGAGTAAAAAAGATAGCTAGCTTTTTGCGAATTTGAGCGGTTTGTTACTAACAGAATGATTACTTTTGTCGTTTTTATTTCGAAAAGTTTGGGATTATTGCCTAAGTTCGTTCACACCTAATCATTTGGGTTCAGCAGTGGGCTCAAGTTCAGTGTCTAGGTTTGGGCGAGCGGACAGGCGCCTGGCCTAGGTGGGGCGCTGAAAATTGAATAGCAATTGAGTAGTTACTGGGCGGGGTCTTTACTCCGCCCAGTAACGCATTCAAACTAGAGACAAGAAATGTTTCGAGGTAGGTAATTGAGTCTCCCCAAATCCGCAAGCATTGCCCAAGCTGGTACCCAAGTCATTTTTGACTTCTCGAGTGGAACACCTCAAATTCTTCACTGGGGTAAAGACCTTGGAACCCAGGCGGCCGAGGATCTCAGGCTTGCAAGCGTTCAACCTGCTGCCCATGCTGAGCTCGATGCGCACTACTTCGAGGGCGTGTGGCGTGAGAATGCGCGTGGTTTTATCTCCCGTCCAGCACTTCTGGGGCATCGCGCCGGGCAAGACTTCTCGCAGCTATTTGCGCTAAGCGATGTGTCGCTGACAGCGACCTCCATGGTTGCCACCAGCATCGACAAGCAGGCGGGCCTTGAGGTCAGGGTCAGTTTTGCGTTCGTCGGCTCTGGGGTTTTGGAGATCTCGCAAGAGGTAAAGAACATCGGCTCAGAGGACTTTGTCATTGACGCTCTTGAGGTTTTCATGCCGCTCCCAGACTCAGTTGCCGAGTCCATGGACTTTGCGGGTCGCTGGGTGAAAGAGCGGCAGCCACACCGCAGAGCGATTCAGCCTGGAGCCTGGGTGCGTGAGGAGCGCGAGGGTCGCTCCAGTCATGACTACACCATTTTGCAGCTTGCTATGACGCAAGGTGCTGGCTACCAAATCGGTGAGGTCTGGTCCATGGGGGTTGGCTTCTCCGGCAACTCTCGACACTCAATTGAGCGGCACCAGTCCGGCAGGACTTTCATAAGTGCCGGAGAGCTTTTGCTGCCAGGAGAGATCATTTTGGGTTCAGGTGAATCCCACGCAGCACCTGCGGTCTATGCAATTTACTCAGACGAGGGCATTGATGGCATCTCCCATCGCAGCTATAGCTGGCTGAGGGGAAGAGCTGATCATCCATCGAAGGTTCGACCTCGACCGCTGACACTGAATGTTTGGGAGGCCGTCTACTTCGATCACAACCTTGAAAAACTCTCAGAGCTTGCCGATGTAGCCCAGGAGATCGGGGTCGAGCGGTTTGTGCTGGACGATGGTTGGTTTGGCTCGCGGCGCGATGACACCAAGGGTCTTGGCGACTGGCAGGTGTCCGGTGAAGTTTGGCCGGAGGGGCTCGGTGCCCTGATTGAGAAGGTCAAGTCTTCAGGCATGGAGTTTGGTCTTTGGTTTGAGGGAGAGATGCTCAACCCTGACAGCGATATCTACCGAGCACATCCCGACTGGATTTTGCAGGTTGGAGACAGGGTTCCCCTTGAGGGTCGCAGGCAGCACGTGGTTGACCTGACCAACCCGGAGGCCTACAGCTTCATCCTTGAGTCGATAGACAAAGTGCTAAGCGATTACGACATCGCCTACATCAAATGGGATCACAACAAGTTCTTGCTAGAACCGGCAAGCGCTGGGCGCCCCGTCGTTCACAAACAGACCTTGGCAATCTACGAGCTCTTTGGTGAGCTAAAAAAGCGCCACCCGGGACTAGAAATCGAGTCTTGTTCCTCTGGCGGTGGTCGAATCGACCTGGGGATGGCCCAGGTCGCTGACAGGTTCTGGACATCGGATTGCAACGATGCCCTCGAGCGGCAGTACATCCAGCGCTATACACAGATAGCTATCCCGCCAGAGATGTTGGGAAGCCACATAGGGCCAACGCAGTCGCACACTACCGGTCGGGTTCACAACCTCAACTTCCGCGCGATTACCGCGCTCTTCGGACATGCCGGACTGGAGTGGGATGTGACAAAGACGACTCCAGAGGAGCGCAAGACGCTCTCGTCTTGGAGTGCCTACTACAAGGCGAACAGGGACCTGCTGCACAGCGGAAAAATGGTGCGGGTCGAACAGCAGGATGACGCAAGCTTCGTGCACGGGGTCGTTTCTCAAGACAGGAAGCGCGCCATCTTTGCGCTAGTCACACTCGCCGGTCAGGCTGGCTCGAGGCCAAGTGCCATCTGCTTCGAGGGCCTAGATCCCTCCAAGAGCTATGGCGCTAAGGCAGTCTTTCCAGCGGGCGAACCGGCTTTTACGCAACGAACCAACGTCGAGTGGTTTGCTGGTGTGGAGATGACCGGTGAAGCCCTTAGAACCGTGGGCGTTAGAAGCCCAATCATGAATCCAGAAAATGCACTACTGATTGAGATCGAGGAGATCTGATGCTGAACCTAGGCAAGCTTCACTTCGGAGGGGACTACAACCCAGAGCAATGGCCAAAGGATGTCTGGAAAGAAGACATTGAGCTGATGCAGAAGGCGGGGGTAAACCTGGTCTCGCTGGGCATTTTCTCTTGGGCCAAGATCGAGCGAAGCGATGGCGACTATCACTTCGACTGGCTGGACGAGGCGATTGAGATGCTCCATGAGGGTGGTATTTCGGTGGACATGGCCACCGCAACTGCATCGCCACCGGCCTGGCTTTCACGGGCGAATCCTGAGATGCGAGCGGTCAACTTCGACGGAGTTCAGCTCGCACACGGAGGAAGGCAGAATTACTGTGCTGCTAGCGATGTGTATCGCGGGAAGGCCTCGCAGCTGGTTGACCAGATCGCGTCGCGCTATGCGAAGCATCCAGCGGTGGTGATGTGGCACATCAACAACGAATACGGGTGCCACACCCCCTATTGCTACTGCGAAAACAGCCGAAAGGCATTCATTAGTTGGTTGCAACAGCGCTACAGCTCTCTTGATGAATTAAATGCTTCATGGGGCACGGACTTCTGGTCACAGCGCTACTACGACTGGGACGAGCTGGTGGTACCTAAGCGAACCCCAGATGGTACCCATCCGAACCCCGGTCAGCAGATTGACTTCAAGCGCTTTACCTCTGATGTGACGCTAGATCTCTACAAAATGGAGCGGGACATCATCCGCAAGTACGACACGGTGAACCCGATCACTACCAACTTCATGTCAATGAAGTTCACCTACGCAATGGACTACTGGAAGTGGGCGCGGGAGATGGACTTCGTTTCAACCGACCACTACCTCGCTCAGCACGATCCTGACAATCACATCGACCTTGCACAGCAGGCAGACCTTACTAGGGGCTTTGCAAATGGTAAGCAGTGGCTTCTCATGGAGCACAGCACCAGCGCGGTTAACTGGCAACCCAGAAACTATGCCAAGACTCCAGGGCAGGAGAAGCGCAACAGCGCGAGCTTTGTTGCCAGGGGCAGCCAGGGCGTGATGTATTTCCAGTGGCGACAGTCTCAGGCAGGCTCGGAGCGCTTCCACAGTGCCCTGGTTCCTCACGCTGGAGAGGACACCAGAGTTTTCCGTGAAGTGAGTGAGCTGGGTCAGTGGCTCTCAGAGAACCCTGGCGTTGCAGAGCACCCCACTGACCAGGCCGAGGTTGCGATGGTCTATGACTACGAGCAGTTCTGGGCGCTGATGCAAGCCAACTTGCCAACTCAGGACTTGAGCTATCCGGAGACCGTTGCCAACTTCTACCGGTCATTCTGGGAGAACGGTACGCGGGTGGACTTCGTCCCAGGAGATGTTGACCTGGAGACCCTAAAGAGTTACAAGCTAGTTGTCCTGCCAATGGTTCACATGCTTTCTGAGGCCGAGGAGCAGGTCTTCCACGACTATGTCGCTCAGGGTGGAAACATTCTGGTCTCCTATTTCAGCAACATCGCTGACAGGACCCTGAGGGTGAAGCTTGGAGGCTATGGAGGCCAACTGGTTAGGGACCTGGCAGGCGTTCGGGTTGAAGAGTTCTACCCGCTGCGCGAGGGCCAGGGGAAGCTGTCCAACGGGTACGAGATCGAGCTCTGGAGCGAACTGTCTCGGGCTGAGGGTGCAGAGGTCATAGCAACCTTCCAGTCCACCGACGTAGACGGATCTCCTGCGCTAACGGTTCGGGATCACTCAGGTGCCAAGGTCTGGTACCAGGGCACGGAGCTCTCTCTGGCAAGCCAGAAAAAGTTCCTGGGAGAAATCACTACGTCACTTGGAATCCGAAGTGAAGGTGGGGGATCGACCGAGGTGGTGCGCCGCGGCCCATTCACTTTCGAGATCGATCACAAGGCAAACAGGGTGAGTCTTTCAAACTAAGCGTTCGACGCTGGGAGCCTACTTTGGCGCCAATCGTTAGATAACCCAATTTCACTTATTCACAACTGGGGCATCGGACGTGCCCACCTACGGGGCGGTTTGGCTAGATTGAAAGTATGGTTAGTACTTACTACAATTGTGGTAACTTCATTTTGGAGGCCACTATGGATACTTCCTCCGTGCGAATTAGCCGGGATCTTTTGGATGCCGCCAGACTTGCTGCAAAGATCGAGCACCGCACGCTACAGGGTCAGCTTGAGTTCTGGGCACGTGTAGGCAAGGCGGGCCTTGAGAATCCGGACCTGCCAATCGACTTTGTTGCAGAGTCCCTTGCGTCCTTGGCCGAGCCTCATTCCGAAGCCTTGCCTTTTGAGCCCCGATCAGTGTGAGTTGGCGAATTCGGCAGACCCGAAGGTTTTTCCGCGTCTACAAAAAGCTCCATGCGAATCAGCTGTCAGAGGTGAATCGAGCCATTGAGGCGGTCGCTGCAGACCCCTTTTTGGGACAGCCCAAAAAGGGAGACTTAAAGCACCTCAGGGTTCACAAGTTCACATGCCTAGGGCAGCAGCTGCTTCTTGGGTATTCGCTCGAGACAGAGGTGAAGTTGGTCTATTTGGAATCGTTGGGTCCACACGAGAATTTCTACAGGGACATGAAGTAAGAAGAGACTTCTCGTGCGGGTGAAGGGACTTGAACCCCCACGCCTTGCGGCGCCAGAACCTAAATCTGGTGCGTCTGCCAATTTCGCCACACCCGCTGGGACCACAACAGCCTAGTCGGTTTCTCAGGCTGTGGAAAACCGGCAGCAGATTTGGATCCGCGGTGTCATTGTTCTGCCATGGATGTGAACCAGGTGCTGGACCGCTCTCGCGAATTGGTCCGAAAGCGAGGCATAGAACCTCTGGCAGCGGCCGAGAAGGCCGTTGACGAGTTGGCCGAGAACCACGTCGACTCGGTGGACGAGGAAGCTTTGTTGGCACGGGCAACCCTTGAGCTGACTGGGTATGGGGTTCTTCAGCCTTTTCTGGATGACCCGTCGATTGAGGAGCTTTGGATCAATAGGCCTGGCGAGCTCCACTTTGCAAACGCGTCTGGACATCAGGTTGTGGAAGTGGACCTTACTGCGGGTCAATTGCGAGCACTTGTACTGAGGATGCTGAGGCACTCCGGCAGACGACTTGACAGGCTCACACCCTACGTTGACGCGGATCTTCCAGATGGCTCAAGGCTGCACGTCGTCATACCTGACATCACGCGCAAGCACTGGTCTCTGAACATCCGAAAATTCGCCAGCAACCAGTTGTCGCTCAGTGATCTGGTTGCTGGCAGCTCACTATCTGTTGAGGACTCCGAGAGATTGCGCAGTGCAATCTTTGAGCGCAAGAGCATCTTGGTTTCGGGAGCAACGCACTCAGGCAAAACAACCATGCTGAGAGCTTTGCTCTCCGAGCTCGATAACCAGACGCGCATAGTTAGCTGCGAGGACACCTTCGAGCTCTCGCTTCATCACCGTGACTGGGTTGCAATGCGCACAAGGCCTGCAAGCCCAGAAGGTGATCGCGAGATAGGACTGCGGGAACTTGTTCGGCAGGCTCTGCGGATGAGGCCAGATCGACTTGTGATAGGCGAGGTCAGGGGTGCTGAGGCCCTGGACTTGCTTGTGGCCCTGAATTCGGGGATACCGGGCGCCTGCACAATTCATGCCAATAGTGCCCGCGCAGCCATTGAAAAGCTTCTCACTTTGCCACTTCTCGCAGGAGAGAACATCACGGAGAGCTTCCTCCGGCCCACAGTCCTAACGAGCCTGGACCTGGTCATTCAATGCAAGCAACTCGCTAGTGGCAAGCGAGTGGTAAGCGAGATCTTGGAGGTCAAGAGTGCAATTGATTAGAAATCTCCTTGAATCTTCAGGCCTCGCACATAGGTCTGCCGAGCTGGTAACTATTGCTCTCGGCTCGGCCCTTTTGGTCGGCACGGCGGTTTTTATAGGGACTCGAATACCTGGGCTAGCTCTGTGCCTCACGGTTATGAGCATGGTGGTTTGGTTGGAGGTTCTCAGGGCTGCTGCATCCCGTAGACAGCGCCGTCTGGACAGTATCTGGCCGGTGGTGTTCGATTCTCTTCGCTCCGGTGCTCAGTCAGGCATGCCAATTGGAGAACAACTCGAGTATTTAGCTCTGGAGGGTCCAGAGGAGCTTCGCGAGCAGTTTGGTTTGCTCTTGAAAGAGATTGAGCGTGGCGATGATACCGAGTTGGCTCTTGGGCATTTCAAGAATCGGATAGGGAGCCGTAGTGCTGACTTCCTAGCCATAGTTCTGTTGCTGGTTGAAGAGGTCGGCGGCAGGGGAGAGGCAGACAATTGGGAGCAAGCAGCAAGGGATATGAGGCAGGAGCAGGCTGTCATTGCGCAAGTTAGAGCCAAGCAAGGTTGGGTTCTCGGAAGCGCAAAGATCGCCCTGCTAGCACCCTGGCTAATCTGCCTACTGCTTTTGAATCTGGAGCAGAACCGCATGGCCTTCTCCACCTACCAAGGGTCGCTGGTCCTGGTCATGGGGCTTCTGTTGAGTCTTTTTGCCTACTTCCTCACCAACGTGCTGGGCCGAATTAGGCTTCCGGAGAGGGTCTTCAATGTTGGCTGAGAGGCTGCTGGCTCAACATGTCTCAAGGCCCAATAACCCGAGTTTCAGGTTTTTGAGACTTTTTGTTAGGCCGAGGCGCTCTCGTTCCCGAGTCGATTTTCAGCTGATTGACCTGGTCCGCATGATGGCCCTGCTGGCTAGAAACAGCGTGCCGCCAGCGGTTGCAATAGCTTGGCTGTCATCTCGATGTGCGCCGCCACTGGGCCAAAAGTTGTCACAGATTACGGCTGATTTAGACCTCGGCGCCGATTTGGGAGAGCTTATTGAGAGCTGGGCGTCGGAGTGCCCCGACCGATTGCTTTTGGAATTGGTTCAAAATCTCAAGCTGTCCATGGACCGGGGTACGCCCCTGGCAGATTCTCTGGAGAGCTTGGTCGAGACGGCTCGAGCGGAGTTAGCAGCGAACCTCCTCGCTAAAGCCGGGTCAAGCGAGACCAAGATGCTGATTCCAACCATCTTTCTGATACTGCCCGTGACGGTGCTTTTCGCTATCTATCCATCAATGAGCCTGCTGGGCTCGGGAATCTGAAAGGAGTAATTGTGAGGACTATTTTGCAAAGTGATAAGGGTGATGTTCCAGGCTGGGTGTTGATAACCCTCATGACTGCGGGACTAGTTGTAGTTATCTGGGCATTTGCCGCGCCGGCCCTGCAAGGGGTTTTTGATGAGGCCATGGATCGAGTGGTGTCATTTTGAATGACAGGGGCAGCGCAGTCGTTGCTGCAGTTGCGAACATCACTCTGGCAACCCTGATAACCCTTAGTGTTTTGGCACTGATCCTCAGTGCTCACAACACACTCCTGATCAGGAATGCAGTTGTTGAGGCGGCATCCAAGGCCGTGCTGAGCGAGGCACCTAGCCAGCAGCCTTATCTCATGAGACTTCTTGAAACCAATCTTCCTCATCTTGCGAGTTTTGATGTTGAGCAAGGTTCTAGCGGAAGATTCCTCTTTCTCAAAGCAAGTGCTCAGCTCCCCGGTCTTGGAATGTTGGGAGGAACGAGTCAGCAGGCGGTCGTGCTTGGTGCCAGGGAGGCACTCGGCTAATGAATACCCGTGGCTCATCACCAATTGAAACTGTTGCGCTGTTAGCCATCTTGCTGGTGCCAATTGGGCCAGTGCTGATGCTATTTGCACACCTTTCTGATGCCATGGCAGCAGAGTCCATCGCAAGGCATGCCCTTCGAAGCGGCATCCTGGAGGCAGGGGGAGCGTCAGATATTTCAGGCGCAATCGAGGCCTCCGTAGATCAGCTGTCGGCTGGCTGGGATAAAGATGCCCAGCATCGGTTCAGCTGCGGTGCATGCGAACCCGGGGGACTTGCGGCATTGGAGGTGGTCGTGGGGAGTGCCGCCGCCCTGCAGGCTGCGGGCTTGGAGCCAAATTGAACGAACGCGGTTCGATAGCTCCCCTAATTGCAGGGTATCTAGCGCTGATTCTGCTGGCGTCCTTTGGAGCTATTGCGGTGGGGGCCGGGATAATCGCTAGCCATCGAGTCCAAGGGGTAGCAGATTTTGCCGTCCTTTATGCTCACGACAGGTCCGTGACCGCAGGTATTCCTAACCTGACTGACCTGAGAAGAGAGTTGCAGGAGTTTTTGAGAGTTGCCCCCTCGGCCAAGAGTTTGAAAATTGAGGTGGCAGACGTTACCGCTGTGGGCGAGATAAGTGAGCTGAGATTATGCGCCCGGTATCGAGATGTTCTCTTTGGACTGGACAGTTATCTAATTTGTAAGAGCTCCAGGGCCCAAAGTTTTGTCGTTCCCTAAGTTTTCGATTTCTGATCAGGGGCGTAAATGGGCAGGTACCGCCAAAATAAGAAAGCACCAACAAAGTTCAGAAGGCCTGTGGCGGCCAGGGCCCCAGCAAGACCGATACCCGCTGTTAGGACAGAGATCATTGCTGGCGCGATTGCTACCCCACCAGATGTGAGCATGCGGAATGAGGCTAGGAACTCGCTCCTTGCGCCAGGGGGCGCGAGATCGGCTCCAAGAATCATGTTGATCCCTGCTGAGACCGCATTTGCCAGCGCAGTTACCGACGCCATTATCCAGAATGTGGCGACGTCGGTGACCATGAAGGAGAAGAGGTAGGTCGCACCCAGCGCTAACAATGTTGGCACTGAAGACCAAAACTTCCCATAGCGGGACATGATGATGCCGGATAGGTAGAAGAGCGAAAAGTCAATGAACCCGGTAATGCCAAAAATGAATGAGGTCTCTGCGGGGTCTATTTGAAGTTGGATTGCCAGCAGCGGAAGTCCAATGAGTCTTATGGTTCTGCCGGCGCTAATTATGGCCGATGCGGTTCCGAGGGTTAGAAGCTTGGGTGCTTCGCGCTTTGCGACCACCCAAACATTTCCTGCTTGGCCTGATGGAGTGGTGCTAAGCCGGGTTGTCGGCACTGAGAACACCGCGGCTCCAGCCGCTAGGCACATGACACCCGCTGCCAGATATCCAAACTCAACGCCGTAGAGAGCGATGAACGCGCTTCCAATAACAGGACCGATTGCCATGCCACCACGAAACATGCCACCGAGCAGTGACATTGACTTCGGGCGATGCTCTGGCGGAACAAGCTCCGCCAATAGTGAGTGCCGTGCGAGGCCAAAGAGCGAGTGAGCGGCACCAAACCCAAGAGCGGCGATAATCAGGCTGAAGTAGCCAAGGTGCAAAAAAGCAAGTAGCGTGCTGAGCGCGCCCAGGGCAGTCCCCAATAGCATCGAGCGGCGCTCGCCAATTCGGGTGGTTATCCAGGACGCAGGTATCTCAAAGACCATGGTTCCTACCATCAGCACCGTAGTGACAACCGCTGCTTCGGCCAGTGAATAGCCGTAGCCAACCGCAGTGACGGGAAGGATGGGAAGCAGAGCGCCCTCGGCGGCCGTTATCAGTAGTGATGGCAGGTAAACGGGTGCGGCAAGGCCACGCTTTCGAAACCGTTCGCCACTCACCCCGCTAATTATCGCCCCTACCGCCAAACCAAGCCGCAACAAAGATCAGAGTTGCTGAGAGCAGGAGTAGTGGAGAGAGCGCACTTCCCGTCCAGAGAATCAGCATCACCGTTGAGAGCACTGGAGTCAGAAATGCAATTAGCCCGATCCTCTGAGGTTCGCCATTTTGTAGAGCATATGCCCAGAAATAAAACGATGCTCCAAGAGCTCCAAGCCCTAAGAGTGCTAGTGGCACGAGGTCTGATGTGGTGAGTTCTACTCGAGATTCAAAGAGCAAATGGGCGCCTATCGCCAGCGCACCTGCGACCAGGCCAAAGGCACCGACAGCCGACACATCAAAGCTTCCGACTGCCCTTATGCCCAGAGAGTAGGTCGACCAAATTAGGGCTGCGAGCAGGGCAAATACGTAGCCAATCTCGAAACCTTCGGTCAGCTGGTTCCCGGAGACAATTGCCATGGCAGCACCGGCAAATCCCGTGACTGCTGCAATGATGTGCCGAGGCCGCAGTGTTGTGCCCTTCACAATCAGCGGCGCCAAGATGACTATCAGCAGTGGCCAAAGGTAGTTGACAAGGTTTGCCTGGACCTCTGGCGCATTTTGTAGGCCTGCAAACAGGGCTGCGTGGTAGCCAAAGAGTCCATAGACCCCAAGTAGCAAGACCTTGGGCTCTGGCCAGATTTTTTTGAGGTTCAATCCCGAGAGCGGGAGCGAGATTGCTGAACCGACTAGTAGCCCCAGCCCCGTAAGCAGCAGTGGGGGAATGTGACTCAGGATTGAAGCAAGTGTGGCGAGCGATGCCCACATGACAACGGCAGCCAAGGCTGCAAAATCGCTTCGCACTCGCAAATACTAGAGCCGAAACAGCCCAGCTTTCAGACCGCTGTTTAGCTTCAAACGAACATAATGAAACAAAGTGTTACAAAACCGAAACTCAGCAAATTTTATTTACCAAAAGTTCAATCTAGAGTTAAGCCCGTCTGCGCGGGGCTAGCTCCGCGTGCGACTCCAATAGTCAAGGAGAAACATGAAGAAATTCCGCGGATCCGCTCTTGTTGCGGGTGCTGCTGCTTTCGCGTTAACCATCTCTGGATGTGCTGCGCCTGAGGAGCTAACCCCAACCCAGAGCGCAACGAGCGACCCTGAGACCACTCTTGAGTGGTACGAGGACCTCGCTCCACAAATCACCGTAGGTTGGAACGACATCGTTGATCACTTCAACGGTTCAACTGCAGCTGGTAACAACGTTGCCAACTCGCTAACCGCCTACCTAACCGGCTCGGGCTTCAGCTACTACAACAACGATCCCGCACTGGTTCAGAACACCGATTTTGGTACATACGAGATTGTGGTTGAAGACCCACTGACCGTGAAGTACACCATCAATGACGGTGTTGTTTGGTCAGATGGCACCCAGATTGACGGCGCCGACATGCTGCTTGCATGGATCTCCACCTTCGGTTACTACAAGAACGAAGATGGCAGCTACATGTTCTCGCACGCTGCACCAAAGGACACCCTCGCATCAAAGCTTCCGGAGATTGACGGAAACTCCATCACCTTCGAGTACGACGTTCAGTACGTTGACTGGGAGCTACAGTTTGGCGTTGGCGTTGCAGCCCACGGAACTGTAATGATGGCCCATTCCGACATCACCGACCCAGCCGCTGCTAAGCAGGCTCTGATCGACGCCGTTTACAACGGTGACGACGAGTTCGTTGCAGCCGTTGCTGATGTCTGGAACAACGGTTACCAGTTCCCTAACACCCCTGACAACCCACTTGTCTACCTCTCATCTGGACCATACGTCCTTGAGGAGCTCGTGGAGGAGCAGTACTCAACCCACGTTGTGAACCCGCTCTACAACTGGGGTCCAAAGCCAAAGTACGAGCGCATCACCATCCGTCAGATCGCTGACTCAACCGCCGCTATCCAGGCTGTTGACAACGGTGAGGTTCAGATTGCATCCGGCCAGCCAACCGCTGACGTGCTGCAGCTCGTTCAGGGTCTAGCCAACGCAAGCTACGCATCTTCTGAAGAGGCTGCATACGAGCACGTTGACCTGTCCCAGAACAACGGTGGTCCATTCGACCCTGCCAGCTACGGTGGCGACGAGGAGACCGCTCTGAAGGTTCGTCAGGCATTCCTGCTCTCGGTACCACGTAACGAGATCATCGAGAAGATCATCAAGCCACTGAACCCAACCGCGAAGCTCCGTACCTCGGTACTGTTCGTTCCTGGTTCTGAGGGCTATGACACCGCGGAGAGCTACTACTCGATGTACCTCGGCACCGATGACGAGAACCGCGAGATGGCAAAGCAGCTGCTTGCAGAGGCTGGCGTGTCCACTCCTATCGATGTGAAGTTCTGGTTCCCAACTGGAAACGTTCGTCGTACCAACGAGTTCGAGCTCATCAAGACCTCGGCTGACTCGGTAGGCTTCAACGTCATCCAGGACGACGAGCCAAACTGGGAGTTCACCGGCAAGGTATACCCAGAGGTAAACCCACACGATGCAACCATCTTTGCTTGGGCTGCAACCTCACTGGCAGTGTCCGGTGACGACCAGTACCTGACCTTGGGTGGACCATCCAACTGGACCGGTTACGACAACCCAGAGGTTGACGCTCTTCTAGAAGAGCTCAACGTAGCCGTGAACAAGGAAGACCAGTTGCGTATCCGTCTGGCAATTGAGGAAAACCTCGCTAAGGACGCGTACAACATCACTATCTTCCAGTTCCCGGGTCTGACCTGGTGGGACAACTCAGTCACGGGCGTGGACCCATCCCTGCTAGTTCCTTACTACTTCTGGAACTTCTGGGATTGGACCCCAACCGCGGGCTAATCTAGTTAGCTAGCAGTCCGGGGGTCATCACCATTCCGGTGGTGGCCCCCGTACTCTGCTGTGGATAAAGGGCAAAGATGCTGAGTTTCATTGTGCGCAGGGCTGCGGCAACCTTGATGGTGTTGCTTGTCGCTTCGTTCATTGTTTACCAGCTGACTGCCATATCTGGAGATCCATTGCTTGAGCTCAGAGGCTCGCGGGATCCCGACATTCAATTCAAGATTCAATACCTCACCGAGATTCTTCAGCTCGATATTCCACCATTTATTCGCTACTTCTACTGGCTTGGTGGCGCGGCGGGTTGCCTAATAGGCCAGTGCGACTTAGGTATTTCCATATCTCGTGGCGAGATCCCAGTCACTGAGGCCCTCTCGGGAGCAATTGCCTCGACGGTTCAGCTAATCACGCTGGCCACGATTCTTTCGATCATCATCGGTGTTGCAATTGGTATGACCACTGCTCTAAGGCAGTACTCCGGCTACGACTACACCGTCACATTCTTTGCATTCATTTTTTACTCGCTTCCAATCTTCTGGGTTGCCGTTCTGCTCAAGGAGTTTGGAGCCATTCAGTTCAATAGGTTCTTGGAGGAGCCATACATTCCCCCTGGGGCCATGACGGTAATTGCGCTGCTTCTCGGTATTGCCGTGAGTGGGATCGTGGGCGGTGGACTCAGATCGCGCGTACAAAGCTTTATCGGGGGAGTGGTTCTGTCTGTCGTTGTGATGATTTTCCTCAACGTCACCCAGTGGCTCAAGTACCCAGCGCTAGGCGTTCCAGGCATCATCATGATGACCCTGCTTGTTGCGAGCGTTGTACTGGTGTTGTCAATTGGCTTCAATCAACGTCGTGGGCTGATCATTGTCCTGGGAATGGCTTTGGTTGCTGGTGCGATGTGGCTCCCTGGCCAGTACCTCTTCTTCTATGTCCAGGGCCCGCTGGGAATCTTGCTTATTGTCCTAATAATGGCGGCGCTTGGAGTTTTGTTGGCACTGCTATTCGGAGGAGATGGCCGCAAGGAGATTGCTCGCGCGGCAGGTGTCACCGGGGCCCTTGCAGGTGTGATTATGGCAATCGACGAGGCCCTGCAGTACTGGTCTGAATACCTAAGCCTTATCCCTCTAAACAATGGCTACATCTCGACCATTGGTGCGGTTACTCCTGCCATCAAGCGTCAGGAGAACATGTGGCTAAGCCTCATCGACTCTTACGCTCATCTGATTCTTCCTACGGCCGCGCTGTTGATTATTTCCGTTGCCGGCTACACCCGTTACTCGAGGGCCTCGCTTCTTGATGTGATGAACCAGGATTACGTGCGAACCGCTAGGGCTAAGGGCCTCAACGAGCGCACGGTTGTGGTTCGTCACGCCATGCGCAATGCCCTACTTCCAATTGCGACCATCGTGCCCGTGGACATCACAGCATTGATCGGTGGCGCCGTCATTACCGAACAGGTCTTTGCTTGGGCGGGTATGGGTGCGCTGTTTATACGAGGCTTGAATGCAGTTGATGTGAACCTTGTCATGGGCTACGTCATGATCGTTGGGCTTATGGCGGTAATCGGTAACGTGATTGCTGACCTTCTATATTCAGCCCTCGACCCGAGAATCAGGATTAGCTAATGGCCAAGAAGAGACCGGTTGACGAGACTCAGCTGAATCGCGAGATCACCATTGAGCAGCGCGAGACAGAGGGTCTATCACTCGGGACTATCGTTCGACGCCGGTTCTTTAGGCACAAGGCTGCTGTTATCTCGATGGTGATTTTGGGAGCGATTACGCTGCTTGCCTTCACATCAGTGGGAACGGTTGTAGGTGGCTCGGGGAACCTGGTCACTGACCCCAACACTGGCAAGCTGGCAATCGACGGGTTCAGGATTCCAGGTTGGTGGCCACTGAACTGGTATGAGAACTATGACATCTATAACCCTGGCGGCACTCCCACGCTGACCATGTGGCCCTTTGATCCCGGCCAGCACCCGTTCGGTCAGGACACCCTCGGTAAGGACATCTTCGCCCGGGTCATGCGCGGTATTCAGCAGTCCCTGATCGTGGTGTTTATCGTTGGGCTGCTTTCAACTGTCATCGGAACTATTGTTGGCGCTCTCGCTGGCTACTTCCGCGGCTGGCTTGACACGCTTTTGATGCGTGCCACCGATGTTGTAATCATTCTCCCAATTTTGGTTGTAGGTGCTGTGCTGAGCCGCAACTTCGGAGGGGACGCTGTGAGTCTTGCGCTGTTACTTGGTGCACTGGCTTGGACCGGTCTTGCGAGGCTTGTGAGGGCCGAGTTCTTGGCCCTCAGGGAGCGAGAGTTTGTAGACGCGGCTCGAGTTGCTGGGGCAAAGAACTCAAGAATCATCTTTAAGCACATCCTGCCGAACACCATCGGCGTAATTGTGGTGAATGCCACGCTGTTGATGGCTGCCGCGATCTTAATTGAGACGTCACTGAGCTTCCTCGGTTTCGGAATTGTGGCTCCTGATATTTCTCTTGGCCAGATAATTAGTGAATACAACGAGGCATTTAGGACCAGGCCGTGGCTGTTCTGGTATCCGGGCTTGTTCATTGTTGTGATTGCACTTTGCATCAACTTCATCGGTGACGGATTACGAGATGCTTTTGATCCGCGTCAAAGAAGGCTTCCAAAGTCCGGTGGAGCCATCGCTGAGCTAAGGCAGTTGCTTGCTAGGCGTCGGGAGGGCTAATGCTAGAAACTAAGCCCCGAAACTATGAGGACAACGGCAAGCACCACAACCTTGCCGACGTTCCACTTACTCGCCACCTGAGCCTCGCCATCTCTGTTTTGCTCCCAGATTCTTCTGATATGTGCGGCAGCGGCTCCCGAATCACTGGTAACCAAATCACCCGGTCTAACGGTTCCGGCAATGTAGGTGCTCTCGGGGAGATGTTGGCCCTGGTCGCGGGAGGCGAAGATGCTGCTGTGTCGCCCCGGGGCAGGCGCTCCCCAGGCAGTAATTTTGCCCTTGTCAGTGGTGATTGCAAGAGCCCAACGGGTGTCAATGAGTCGAATCGCTCCCCAGCCAATCATGTGCTCTCGGAAAACGTTGACGATCTTGACTCCGCCGTCACTCACTTCGACCCTTGGAAACCAGAACAAAAGCAGAGCTATGGCGATTATCAAGGCGGCTGCCGGAAGCGAGAGAAGCGCTGCAGCGATTCCTTCGCTTACGAATATCACGCCCAAAGCGGTGATCATGATTACCGCAGTCGCCATCGCTATGGCCCTGCCGGAACGGGATCTGAACACCTGCACCCTAGAAGTCTTTCACGGCCAAGGGAGGTTTTGAGCTAATGGAAAACTCAAGGCCAATAATTCAGGCCAGCGAACTATCAGTTGATTTCTGGGTTGATGGCGAATGGGTGGTTGCCGCCAGCGGCGTCAACTTCAGTGTGAAGCCGGGGGATGTGCTTGCAATAGTGGGTGAATCTGGCTCCGGTAAGTCGACATCCGCGATGAGTCTTTTGGGCCTTCTGCCGGTCAACGGAAGGGCTTCGGGTTCTGTGAAGCTGCAGGGTGAGGAGCTAATTGGAGCAGACAAGAAGCGGCTTCGCGAGATTCGGGGTAAGGAGATAGCCGTCATCTTCCAAGAGCCGATGACGGCGTTAAACCCCGTTTACACCGTTGGTTTCCAGATTGTTGAGGCTTTGCAGGTCCACTTCAAGTCGATGACCAAAGCCCAGGGCAAAGTAAGGGCTCTGGAGCTATTGAAGATGGTTGAACTTCCAGATCCAGAAAAGGCCTTCAACTCCTACCCTCACGAGCTTTCTGGTGGTCAGCGCCAACGAGCCATGATTGCTCAGAGCATCTCCTGTGACCCGCAGCTGCTCATCGCAGATGAACCGACTACGGCTCTAGATGTCACAGTGCAAGCCGAAATTTTGAACCTCATGCGAGACCTCAACAAGCGCCTAAATTCTGCGGTGATTCTCATTACCCATGACATGGGTGTTGTTGCTGAACTGAGTGACTTCATGATTGTCATGAAGGACGGTGTAGTTGTTGAGACTGGCACCACCTTCGACGTTTTCAAGACCCCCAAGCATCAATACACCAAGGACCTACTGGCTGCCGTTCCCAAATTGGGTGCCGCGGAGACCAAGCCTGTTGTTGAGCGCAAAGAGTCTGAACAGCCTGTGCTTCGCATGCGGGGACTCAACATCGAATACCCCAAACGGGGCAAAGTTCCTGCGTTTTTGGCCGTCAAGGATGCCGACTTGGATATCTACCCAGGTGAAGTCCTTGGCCTGGTGGGGGAGTCTGGTTCTGGAAAGACCACCATAGGTAGGGCGGTTGTTGGCCTTCTTCCAATTAAGAGTGGCGAGCTCTCGGTTGACGGTCAGGCGATGGTGGGGGTTTCGAAGCAGCAGCTGATTGATGTCCGTCGCAACATCGGCATTGTTTTCCAGGACCCGGGAAGCTCTTTGAACCCCCGTTGGCCCATCGGCCAGTCGATTGCTGAACCGCTGCTGCTTGCCGGTTGGGACTCACCTGCCAGAACTAATCGGGTGAGTGAGCTGCTTGACCTGGTGGAGCTCCCCAGGAGCTACCGAAACCGTTATCCTCATGAACTTTCGGGAGGCCAGCGCCAACGCGTTGGAATCGCCAGAGCACTTGCGCTAAGCCCGAAGCTCTTAGTTGCAGATGAGCCCACCAGTGCACTTGATGTTTCAGTTCAAGCTCGAGTGCTTGAGCTGCTTCAGGAGATTCAACGAGAACAACAGTTCGCAACGCTGTTCATTTCTCATGACCTAGCGGTAGTGGACCTCCTCAGTGACCGTATCGCTGTGATGCGTCTCGGAGAGATCGTTGAGCAAGGGGATAAAGACCAAATTCTTAGGAATCCAGCTGTTGACTACACTCGGCGCCTAATCCAAGCTGTGCCAATTCCTGACCCACTAAGGCGGAAACAGTAATCTCTCGCACCGAAAATCGCAGAGTTCGACGGCAGGCCCGCCCGGAGTGGCAACCAACATTCAGTAGGCTCGAGGGGGACTAGGTAGGTAGCGTGCATCTCAAACAAATCACTCTTCAAGGGTTTAAGTCCTTTGCTGGAGCGACCAACCTTTCCTTCGAGAAAGGCATAACCTGCGTTGTTGGGCCAAATGGCTCAGGCAAGTCAAACGTTGTAGATGCGCTGGCTTGGGTCATGGGCGAGCAGGGAACCAAGAGTCTCCGTGGCGGCAAGATGGAAGACGTAATTTTTGCCGGTACAGCCAATCGATCGCCGCTTGGCAGAGCCGAGGTAAAACTTTCAATTGACAACTCATCCGGCATCCTGCCAATTGAGTATTCAGAGGTCACCATTTCAAGGACCCTCTACAGGAATGGGACCAGCGAATATGCAATCAACGGTGAGGCTTGTAGGTTGCTTGATGTCCAGGAGTTACTCAGTGATTCGGGCCTGGGCCGCGAGATGCACTCAATCGTTGGCCAGGGCCAATTAGACGGCGTGCTCAGGGCCAATCCATTGGAGCGCAGGGCTCTAATTGAGGAAGCCTCGGGTGTATTGAAATACCGCCGCCGCAAGGAAAAGACCGAGCGGAAGCTTGAGTCCATGCAGACAAATCTGACTCGGCTTAGCGACCTTATCTCGGAGGTAAAGCGCAGCCTTAGACCGCTGGGTCGTCAGGCTGAGGTAGCTCAACAAGCGAAAGAGATTGCAGCTGAGGCGAGGGAGCTCAAGAGTCAAATTTTTGCGATTCAAGTTCGCAAGCTTCGAGAAGACTTGGAGCTCGTGTCTCAAGACGAATCGAAGCGCAAAGCGGAAGCCTCATTAGTCTCGGAGCAACTTACTGCTGCGAAGAGGGCAATCGCAGAGATTGAAAGCTCCCTGACTTCTTCCCAATTTGACACGGCCCGGGATAGGCAATTTGCTCTTGAAAACCTAGAAACGCGCGTTCGTTCGGTTAGCAACTTGGCAAGACAGCAGACCCAGATGCAACAGGAGAGCACAGAGGCTGACATCAGCTCAAGCCAGGCGCTTGAGAGTGAGCTTGCCTCTACCCAACAGCTGCTTGATGAGATTGCAGGTGAGGTTAGTGAACGAGAGTCAAATCTCCAGCTGCTGGTCGAAAGCAGGGTTCAGGCAGCAAACGCTCTGGAGGAGTTCGAGTCAGAAACCTCGCGGCAAAAGACTGAGCACGATCGAGTAGTCAATGAACACCTCGGGCGGGTTGCGTCTTTGGAGCAATTGAAGAATCAAATCTCCCTTGAGCAAGAAAAGCGGGCGTCACTTCGGGATGCAGCGTCAGATCTCGATTCGAGAATCTCTCGCATGGAGAGTGAGGTGGCGGAGAAGTCCCCAGAAGGTTCAGTTTCAGATGAGGGTCTTCGGGCAGCTTATCAGCGTGCCGCCGAAACAGAGATTCAGCTTCGAAAGGAACTGGAAGACAGCCAGGCAAAACTCCACGAGTTGGAGCGCCAGAAAGACTCCCTTGAGGCAAAACACGCGGCACTGGGTTTGACGCTAGACCAGGGTGATGGAGTTTCTGACGCCCTAAAGGCAAAGATTCCGGGAGTGTTGGGGCTGCTTGCGGACAGCATGTCCATAGACAAGGGATATGAGACAGCAGTAGCAGTTGCGCTTGGACCTCTTGCAAACTCGCTTCTCGCTGAAGACCGAGAATCCGCGTTGGCAAACCTTGACTACCTGAAGTCTCAAGAGTTGGGTCGTGCTGATTTCTTGGTGGCATCTGGTCCGGCAACTCGAGGGGGGCAATCAGCTCCTGAGGGAGCCGTTTCGGCATCCTCGGTGGTTGAAGGGCCTGCACCTGTAATTACGCTGCTTTCAGATATTTGGATTGTCGAAGACATAAATGAGGCTCGTAAGCTCCTGGAGGCGGCCGAGGCTGGATCGAAAATCATGATCACCAAAGAAGGAGATTATTTTTCTCAAACCTTGATTGCGGGTGGTGGTAAAAGGGCTCCGTCCAAGCTTGAACTCGCGGCTCAACGAGCAGAAACGCTGGCCAAAATTAGTGGACTTGAGGGTGAGATTCAGGCAGCCGCAAGCTCCTATGCCAACCAGCGGCAGAACCTAAATGACGCCACCGAGGACGTCCAGAAGAAGCTGGCTGCGTTGCAGTCGCACGACGCAGAGCTGGCTGCTAAAGCAGAGTCGCTAGGTCGACTCATGGGTCAACTCGAGGGTGCAAAACAAGAGAGGATCAGGCTCGGAGCCGAGCTCGAAGAAAAAGACGCGGAACTTGCAAATCGAGAAAGTGCAATTGAAGCGCTCGAGCAGTCCTTGGCAGAGGTGCCAGTTGGCGAGTTCACAATCGACAGCGAGAAGCGATCCGGGCTCGTTGCAGGCTTGGAGCGCAGTCGCCAGGCGGAGACAGATTTTCGAGTTGAGCTTGGAGCCCTTGTTGAGCGCAAGGCGGGCCTGAAGCGCGAGGCAGAAGCGATTCGAGCTCGCCTCGAGAGGGCGGAGAAATTGCGCAACGAACGTTTTGCAGCTGAGGCCGCTGGCAGAGACAGGGTGGCTAGGGCGCAGGTTGTCATGGCAGCCATTGAGAGACTACTTCCGACAATCGACTCTCTTTTGTCTGCTACGCGAATTGATTTGCGTGAGCTTCAGGATGCCCGCACACAGAAGACAAACCGTCTAGCCGAGCTACGTGCTTCGGTCACTGAGCTGGATGAGCGTCATTTGACACTGGGTCAGGGGGTCCAGGACTCTGAGATGCGCTCGTATGAGCTAAGGCTTCAACTGAGTACCCTCGGCGAGCGTATTTCCGCCGACTTGGGCTTGAGTTCTGATGAGCTAATTCAAGACGTGGGGCATCCTGATCAGGAGAACTCGATTGAAGATCTTGAAAGGGCTTTGCGCAAAGCCGAGTCGCGACTTTCTCAGCTCGGCTCGATTAATCCTCTTGCTCTCGAGGAGTTTGCAGCTTTGGAAGAGAGACATAAGTATCTTTCGGAACAGTTTGCAGACCTGAGCGACGCGAAGAAAGACCTACTTTCGATCATCTCTGACCTCAACGAGAAGATGCAAAGCACTTTTGCAGCCGCATTTGAGGACACCAAGAAGAGCTTTGAGCGAGTGTTCCCAATTCTCTTCCCGGGGGGTCAAGGGTCGCTCACTCTTGTTGGGGATGAAGGTCAGGAACTCGGCGTTGAAGTTTCAGTGAAGCCTGCGGGAAAGCGAATCGAGAGAATGAGTCTGCTATCCGGTGGAGAGCGATCGCTTGCGGCCCTCGCATTGCTGGTTGCCATTTTCAAGGCGCGACCAAGCCCCTTTTATGTTTTGGATGAGGTTGAGGCCGCGTTAGATGATACGAACTTAGGGAGGCTCCTAGCGGTTCTGGAAGAGCTCAGAGACTCTTCGCAGTTGATAATCGTGACTCACCAGAAGCGAACCATGGAGATAGCCGATGCGCTTTATGGAGTAAGCATGGGCAAAGACGGCGTCACCCAAGTTGTTGGTGAGAGGCTCGAGCGGGTCGGCTAATGTTCAAGTTTCTCAAGCGTCTTCGTTCCAAAAAAGAGGACTCAACCAAGGTCCAGGACGAAGTCACCACGGAGGTTGCTGCACCCGCAACCCCCGAAGCAGTCGTCGCTGCCCCGGACCTTACAAAAGATCCTGAACCCCAGCATGTGGGAATCGATGCTGAGCCAGAAATCCCCGCACAGCCGCTTACAACTCCGAAGGACAAGCCGAAGCCTGTCAAAGAAGAGCAGCCTGAAGCTCCAACTGTTCCCGTTGCAAAAGAAGAGCCAATTGAAGAGGTTGAACTCCCCAAACGCTCTCTAGGCGATGGAATTAGGTCGCTTTTCTCATCGAATCTTGATATTGACGAGCTCGAGGACATCCTTTTGCTGGCGGATTTTGGGGTAGAGGCTTCTGTCGAGATAACTGAGGATTTGAGAAAGAAGGCAAATAAGAGCGGAGCAACCTCTGATGCTGAGCTAAGGCTCTTGCTGAAGGATCTCTTAGTCGCAAGGCTGGAGAGGGACGATGCCCAGCTGAATCTTGCCGATGGCAAGCTTCCCTACGTTTTTTTGGTCGTTGGAGTCAATGGGGCTGGCAAAACAACCACGATTGGGAAGCTGGCCAAATGGCTTAGCGATGGTGAGTGGGAAGTTGTTTTGGGGGCGGCTGATACGTTCCGAGCTGCGGCGGTTGACCAGTTAGCAACTTGGGCAAATCGTTCGGGAGTTGAAATAGTTAAGCCTGAGCGAGAGGGCCAAGATCCGGCGTCTGTCGCATATCAGACCGTTGAACTGGCAATCAAAAAAGACGCCGACATCGCAATTATTGATACTGCCGGACGCCTTCAGAACAAGAAAGACCTTATGGATGAGCTGGGAAAGATTCGTCGCGCGGTCGAGAAGCTTGCCCAAATTAACGAGGTAATGCTCGTAATCGATGCCACTACTGGCCAAAACGCACTCTCCCAGGCGAAGGCTTTCACAGAAGTAGCCGATGTGACGGGTATAACAATGACAAAGCTCGATGGCACTGCAAAAGGCGGAATTTTGTACACCATTCAGCAGCAGCTAAACCTGCCCGTAAAGCTCGTTGGCGTGGGTGAGGGAATCAATGATTTCGCTTTTTTCTCCGCCGAGGAGTTTGCGAAGGGATTGGTTGCGAGAAAATCGTCCAAGAATGCCTGACGGGACTAAATTTCAAAGCGCTCTGATTTAGACTATGAGAGTTTTCGAGGAGTAGACAGTTGACCTACGTTATAGCCCTTCCCTGCGTGGATTTGAAGGATAAGGCTTGCATCGACGAGTGTCCTGTTGACTGCATCTACGAGGGCGATCGAATGCTCTACATTCACCCGGACGAGTGTGTAGATTGCGGTGCATGCGAGCCAGTCTGCCCCGTGGAGGCCATCTACTACGAAGACGATTTGCCTGGAGAGTGGAGCGATTACTACTCCGTAAACGTAGATTTTTTCAACGAGGTTGGCTCCCCTGGCGGCGCAGCTAAAACTGGCCCCATCCCAGGTGACCATCCCCTCGTTGCAGCCTTGCCTCCCAACAACTAGGGGAGTGGGGCTTAGAGGTTTTTCTTGGAATGCCGGGAGTTTTCAAGTAAGCTTTCTGAGGTTTCTAAGATGCCAGTCATTCGAACCCAACAAGTTTTTTCCCACTCATCGGTTTGAGCGGGCCAAATGAGGAGCTACAACAATGCCAGTACCAAAAAGGCGTAAGTCTCGTGCCAACACTCACGCACGTCGTTCGCAGTGGAAGGCGCAGCCAGTCACCCTGGTAAAGACCGTCGAGAATGGCGAGACAGTTTACAGCCTGCCTCACAGGGCCAAGGTCGTCACCGACTCCGTCGGAACTGAGCTCTACATGGAGTACAAGGGCCGCAAAGTAGCTGACAGCTAACCAAAATGTCTGACGAGCTGCTCGCGCGGCTTGGGGCTGATATTTCTCCCGAGCTTCTCAAGCTCGCCCTGACTCACTCCTCCTTCGCCTATGAGAATGGCGGAGCTAATAACGAAAGACTTGAGTTTTTGGGTGACTCGATATTGGGCTACCTCGTTGCTTCGCACATTTTTTCGGCTCACCCCGAGCTCTCAGAGGGTGAACTGACAAAGCTAAAAAACGCTGTTGTTTCGGCTCAGGCTTTGGCAGTGGCTGCAAACAGGATGGATGTCGGCCAGTTCCTATTTCTGGGTAAGGGAGAGGAGCAGACCGAGGGCCGAAAGAAAGAAAATATCTTGGCCGATGCCTTTGAGGCCCTGATTGGTGCTGCCTACGTGCACGGCGGCTTGGATAATGCACTCAAAATAATCACGCGGCACATTCTTCCGCTGCTCGAAGACTCTGACGCTCTTCGGGAGTTTGCCGATCCAAAGACTTCCCTAGGCGTAAAGCTGAAGAAGTTAGGAAGAGTCGAACCCAGCTATGAACTCACAGAGACGGGACCAGAGCACGACCGGATTTACTCCGCAATTTGTTTTTCCGGTGAGGAGAAGTTAGGTGCTGGAAGCGGACGAACAAAGCGCAAGGCCGAAACCGATGCAGCCCTAGCAGCCTTGCGCAATCTAGCGGAGCGCTAGTGCCTGAGCTTCCAGAAGTCGAGACAGTGCGCGCTGGACTTGCAGCTCATGTCATAAGCGCAAGAGTCACTGCAATTGAGGTTCACGACACTCGAAGCCTAAAGCGTAATTTTTCTGGGCCAGCTGGGTTCACATCTGAACTAATGGACGCTGAACTTGGGGGAGTAGTGCGCAGGGGCAAGTTTTTGTGGCTGCCGGTTTCTCAGGAGAGAGCACTTGTTTGCCATCTAGGTATGAGTGGTCAGGTTCTTGTCAGATCCAAGGGCTATACCGCGGACAACCTGACCAGAATTGTGATTTCTCTAGAAAAGCCCTCGGGAGATCAAATTGAGATGCGTTTTGTTGATCAACGACTTTTCGGTGGCATGCAAGTTGATGACCTGGTTCAAGTTGAAGGCGGGTTGCCCGGCGGGTATTCCCCGGAAGTGGAGCCTATGCCTTTGATTCCTGCCTCCGTTGCACACATCGCGCGCGATCTCTTGGATTCCAAATTTGATAAGGGCCTAGTGATTTCAAAGATGCGAAGGCGCAATTCAGGGATCAAGCGCGTGCTACTAGATCAAAACCTTCTAAGTGGGATCGGAAACATTTATGCTGACGAAAGCCTATGGAGAACCAGACTCCACTTCGATAAGCCAGCAAGCTCGATATCCACAAAAAAACTAGATGAGTTATTGGAAAACGCGTCCGATGTCCTCAAGGAAGCTGTGAGGCGCGGCGGCACAAGCTTTGATGAGCAGTACAAAAACGTAAATGGCGAGTCCGGCTACTTCTCTCAGGACCTCAACGCTTACAGCAGAGCGGGTCTACCTTGCGAGCGTTGCGGCAGCCTAATCAAGCGAGAGGCCTGGGCTAATCGCTCTTCCTATTTCTGCCCTCGGTGCCAACGGCGCTAGTCACCCTTTCGGAGTCTGGGAAACATCGCAACAAACAAAGCAGTGGCAATTGCTCCATATGACCAAACAAATCCGGTTGTCGTCGCGGGGATGAGAACGTCTTGGCCAACATCTTGCGAGAAAACAAAAACCAAGGCCGATACCGCAATGGCAAAGGCCCAGGATTGCATTGGAAGCGACCGAATTGAGAGGGAGTAAATAAACAGAGAGGACAGTGCAATCACGAGCCCCAGCGGTAGACCCGAGACAACGGTTTGATGAAAAACGGTTCCCAGAATTGAAAAAACTAGTGCCGCAACAACCCCCCTCAGGAGCTGCCCCAGCTTTCCATCTTTGCCCACCTGTCAAGACTATTGCCAGCGCTCTAGATTAGGCTTTGGCGGTAACAAAAGGAGTCACAGGTTGTTTGACAATCTTTCGGATCGCCTAAGCGGAACCTTCAAGAGCCTAAAAGGCAAGGGCAAACTCTCAGCCGCGGACATTGATGAGACCCTGAGGGACATTCGCAGGGCGTTGCTTGAGGCAGATGTCGCCCTAGATGTAGTCAAGGACTTCATTGCCAAAATTCGCGATCGCGCTTTGGGTGACGAGGTATCAAAGGCTCTCAACCCGGCCCAGCAAGTGGTTCAAATTGTTCAAGATGAGTTGATTTCCATTTTGGGTGGAGAGGCCAAAAAGCTTTCATTCTCCAAGACGCCACCTACGGTCCTGATGCTTGCCGGCCTCCAGGGGTCGGGAAAAACAACCTTGGCTGGGAAGTTAGCCAAATGGCTTAAAGACCAGAATCAGACACCTCTGCTTGTGGCCTGTGATCTTCAGCGCCCCAACGCTGTAACACAGCTGGAGGTCCTAGGCGAGAAAGTTGGCGTCCCTGTATTCGCGCCTGAGACGGGAAACGGCCAGGGTGATCCTGTCGTGGTGGCGAAAAAGGGAGTAGAAAAGGCCAAGAAAGACCAGCACTCGGTTGTCATTATCGACACCGCAGGTCGAACTGGCATCGATGAAGAGATGATGCAGCAGGCAAGAGAAATTCGCGAGGCGACCGAGCCAGACGAGCTACTTTTTGTCATTGACTCCATGCTCGGACAGGACGCGGTGAATGTGGCTACGGCCTTCAAGGAGGGCGTTGGAGTCACTGGAGTTGTGCTTACCAAGCTGGATGGAGACGCAAGAGGTGGCGCAGCGTTATCCGTTGCAACCATCACTGGCGCACCCATTTTGTTTAGCTCGACCGGAGAGGGCCTTGAGGCTTTCGAACCCTTCTACCCGGATCGCATGGCGAGCAGGATTCTCGACATGGGCGACATTCTCACGCTTATCGAGCAGGCCCAGAAGGCTTTTGATGAAGAGGAAAGCGAGAAGCTTGCTCAGAAGATTGCGCAGGACCAGTTTACGCTCCAGGACTTTCTGGATCAGATGCAGCAGCTGCGAAAGCTCGGAAGCATGAAGGGGATCATGTCCATGCTTCCCGGAGCTGGACAAATGAAGCAGAATCTCGAGGAGTTCGACGAGAAGATGATTGATCGAACTGAGGCAATAATCCGCTCCATGACCCCCAAGGAGAGACAGCAGCCAAGGTTGCTGAATGGCTCCAGGAGAATGAGGATCGCGAAAGGCTCGGGCACTACAGTCACTGATGTAAATCAGCTGATGCAGCGTTTTGAACAGGCCGCCAAGATGATGAAAACAATGTCTAAGGGAGGTGCCCCAAACCTTCCCGGAACTAACCCGGTCATGATGGGCGGCGCAAAAGGCGGCGGCTACATTGGCGGCAAAAAGAAAGACAAGAAGAAAAAGGGCTCTAAGAGTGGGAATCCAGCCAAGCGGGCTGCCGAAAATGCTGGGCTAACCTATGGATCAGATGGCTCAAAGGGCAGCTCTTTCGGCTTGTAAAACTAGCCAAATAAGGTTTTTTCTGGCAGACTTCTTCTCTGTTCGATCGTCTCGACCCTCTATCAAGACGTACGAAAAACCCTGAGAAGCCTCCGAGTGTGCCCCCACGCTCACGGTGGAGCCTCGCCCCTAAACTCACAGGAGAATTGTGGCTGTAAAGATCCGCCTAAAGCGCATTGGTAAGAAGCGCAACCCCCACTACCGCATCGTGGTAGCCGATTCAAAAACACACCGTGACGGAAGAGTCATAGAGGAGATTGGCCGCTACGTGCCAACCACCGACCCCTCAATCATCGAGGTTAATTCTGAACGAGCTCAGTACTGGCTCTCAGTTGGTGCGCAGCCAACCGAGCCAGCTGTTGCAATCCTGAAGCTGACTGGCGACCTCGCCAACGAAAAGGGTGAGAAGAAGAACACCGTAAAGCCTCAGGCGACAAAAGAAGCTTTCACCGCGGACACTAAGAAGAAGTCCGTAATCCTTCCAAAGGAAGAGAAGAAGCCAGAGCCTGTCAAGGAAGAGGCCTCAGCAGCTGAAGCACCTGCGGCTGATGCACCAGCAGTAGAGACTCCAGTAGCTGAAGCTCCTGCCGAAGAGGCTGCCACTGAGACACCAGCTGAAGCGGCCGCAGAAACCCCAGCTGAAGAAGTACCTGCCGCAGAGGCCCCTGCCGATGAGGCCCCTGCTGATGAAACTCCTGTTGCAGAAGTACCGGCAGAGGAAGCACCAGCTGAGGAAGCTCCTGCTGCAGAAGCACCGGCAGAGGAAGCACCAGCCGAAGAGGCACCTGCTGCTGAGGCAGCAAAAGAGCCAAAGAGCGAGTAATTATGTTGCAGGCGACCCTCCAGCATCTTGTGCGAGCAATTGTCGACAATCCTGAGGATGCGACTGTTGAGCTGCGCACTATCGCTAAGAGCGAGTTACTGGAGGTCCGCGTGCACCCTGACGACCTAGGTAGGGTCATCGGCAAGGGCGGCAGAACAGCTAATGCGCTAAGAACAATTGTGAATGCTCTTGCGGGAGGTAAGCGCATTCGAGTTGACGTGGTGGACACCGATTACTAGCACCACCAAGCTTCGGGTTGGCCGCCTGCTAAAAGCGCACGGCCTCAAAGGAGCTATCAAGCTAGAGCTCTATACCGACTCTCCAAACGAGCGATTTAAGCCAGGCACCGTTCTTGAACTGCAAGTTCCAAAAGAGTCTCCTTGGCACGGCAAGCACGTTACCGTCAGTGAACTTCGTTGGTACAACACCATGCCCGTGCTATTTCTTGAGGGAGTGAGCGATAGGACACAAGCAGAGAGTTTGATTCGGGCAATCTTGCTGGTGGAAGCGGATCTGTCGGCAACTCCTGCAGAACCTGAAGCATGGTATGACCAGCAGCTGGTCGGCCTAAGAGTTGAACGAGATGGCCAGATTGTCGGCGAGATTTCGAGGGTGGATCACATGCCAGCCCAGGATTTGTTGGCAATAACCTCTGGTGACAAAGAAGTACTCCTGCCTTTTGTGAAGGCATTCGTGCCCGAGGTGAATGTCGAAGAGTCAAAGATTGTCATCACGCCCCCTGGAGGCTTGTTCGAAGAGTTAGCTGACGGCCATGAAGATTGATGCGATCAGCATATTTCCCGAATTCTTTGACGTTCTGGAGATCTCTCTGCTTGGGAAGGCTAGAGAAGCAGGCCTGATTTCGTTCCAGGCTCATAACCTGAGGTCTTGGACCCACGACAGGCACAAGACTGTGGACGATACCCCCTATGGCGGGGGAGCGGGGATGCTTATGAAACCCGAGCCTTGGGGTGAGGCCTTGGACGATGTCGTCGGCGATAAGAACCCAGTCGTGATTTTTACCTCTCCGGCAGGCCGGCCATTTACGCAAGCGCTGGCCGAGGACTTCGCATCGCGAGAACACTTGGTCTTTGCCTGCGGTCGTTACGAGGGCATTGATCAGAGAGTAGTTGAGTATGCGGGCACGATAGGGGAGGCTCATGAGATCTCTATCGGCGATTATGTTCTCAATGGTGGTGAAGTTGCCGCCGTGGCAATGATCGAGGCGATTACGAGGCTGATTCCTGGAGTGATCGGCAACAACGAATCACTTTCGGAGGAGTCGCACAACGCTGGGCTGCTTGAGGCACCCAGCTATACCAAACCGCAATCCTGGAGGGGCCTAGAGGTTCCGGAAGTGCTCCTTTCTGGTCACCATGCAGAGATCGACAAGTGGCGCAAGGCGCAATCGCTCGAGAGAACCAAAGAGAATCGGCCGGACTTACTCGATAACTAGTTGCCGTTAGAGCCTGACTGTGGCAGAATTTGACGCTGTGCCCGGAGGTTCTGCCGCAGGGGAGCAAAGAGCACAAACCTAGGAACTAATTAGCCATTTAGACCTGCGCGCTAAAGGAAAGAGCAGAAAATGCACATTCTCGACTCAGTTGATGCCAAGAGCCTCAGGAGCGACATTCCAGAATTCCGTGCCGGAGATAACGTAAAGGTTCACGTCAACATCGTTGAGGGTAACCGCAGCCGTGTCCAGGTCTTCCAGGGAGTCGTAATCTCCAGAAGCGGCCATGGAGTTCGTGAGACCTTCACCGTTCGCAAGATTTCATTCCAGGTGGGCGTGGAGCGTACCTTCCCAGTTCACAGCCCAGTCATCGAAAAGATCGAGGTTGTAACTAAGGGAGATGTCCGCAGGGCAAAGCTCTACTACCTTCGCGACCTCCGCGGTAAGGCTGCAAAGATTCGTGAGAAGCGAGAGAACGCCTAAGTAAACTAGGCGCTATGTCGTTATCCGGGAGTCGCAGACCCCGCAGTAATTCACTATCCGCGCGTTGGCGCAGATCATTTCGGCGAGCCCGCAAGAACGCTTTTCTGAGCTTCCTGATTGACTTCACGGTCATTGTTGGAACTGCACTCGTCCTCTCTGTAGTCATCAAGGCGTTTCTAATTCGAAGCTTTTTCATACCCTCTGGGTCAATGCTCGACACGCTTGAGATAAACGACCGAATCATTGTGAATGTCCTCGCGCCTGAGGTTATGCCCCTCGAAAGAGGTGACGTAGCGGTTTTTAGAGACCCTGGTGGCTGGCTCGGAGCTATTCCTACCCAAGAGAAGGACACACTGACCGAAATCACCGACTTCGTTCTCGGGACCTTTGGCATAACGGCTCCAGACTCCGCAGAGCACCTCGTGAAAAGAGTGATAGGTCTGCCGGGTGATCGAGTGGTTTGTTGCGACGCGGATGGAAGGCTCAGCATCAATGGCGTATCGATTGACGAGCCCTACATTCGAGGTGATGCAGCTGCATCGGAGCTCGAGTTTGATGTGGTTGTTCCGGAAGGCCACTTCTGGGTCATGGGCGACAACAGACCAAATTCCACGGATTCGAGGTATCACCAAGACCTCCCCACAAAAGGCTTTGTTCCTATCGAGGTTGTTGTAGGAAGAGCTTTTGTAGTGAGCTGGCCAGTTGAAAACTGGGAGCTCTTGACAAACCACCCAGAGACTTTCATTGACGTACCCAACCCTTGACTTTGAGCGGTCGCTGCTCGATGACAGCTTGGCCATTATTGGCATCGATGAGGTTGGCAGGGGAGCACTAGCAGGTCCAGTTGGGGTTGGAGCCTTCCTTCTAACCCCAGACCTCTTGGATTCTCAACCTGAAACGGTTAGAGACTCAAAACTTATTGCCGAAGCAAAGCGCATGGAAGCGGCAGACGAGGTTAGGGCTTGGGGTGTCAGCGCCATCGGACTGTCAGATGTATCAGTGATCGAGGAAAAAGGTATCAACTTTGCACTCAGACATGCAGCTTTACAGGCTCTAGACAAGCTCAAATTTGAAGATGCAATTGTCCTCCTAGACGGGTCACACAACTGGCTCGGAAATGTTGGGATGCGGGTGGTTGTGAAAACCAAAGCGGACAGAGACTGCGGCAGTGTTGCTGCAGCATCGATTGTCGCCAAGGTGGAACGAGACGCCATCATGACGGAGCTCGCAAAGGACTTTCCTGAATACGGTTGGGATTCGAACAAGGGCTACAGCTCACCCTCGCACATAGCTGCGATTCAATCGCTAGGGCCATCGCCGCACCACAGGACCAGCTGGCTCGAAAAGATTCTTAGTAAAGACCTGGGTCTTTTTTAGCTGCGTTCCAGCGCCTGTGCCTCTAGCTCTGTGAGCTTGGAGCTCAGTCGCTCCCCAAGTCCTGCGCTGAGCAGGTCCTGGGCGAGTGCTCTGGTCTCGCGGATGAGATCAGCATCTTTGGTGACTCTGAGCAGTTTCAACTGACTTCGTCTTCCGGACTGGTTATTGCCAAGGACATCTCCCTCGCCTCTTAGTTCAAGGTCCAACTCGCTCAACTTGAAGCCATCTAGCGTCTCAGCCAAGGCCGCAAGGCGCTTGGCGGCTAATGTGCCTTCTTCCGCCGCTGAAACAAGCAGACATATTCCTTTATGTTGGCCTCTGCCGACCCTGCCTCGGAGCTGGTGAAGCTGGGAGATGCCGAACCTGTCTGCATCGAGAATAACCATTGCAGTAGCGTTTGGGACGTTAACGCCGACCTCGATCACGGTTGTGGAAACTAAGACATCGACTTCGCCCGCCGAAAATGCCTGCATTACATCAGACTTTTCCTCGCTCGAAAGTTGCCCATGCAGAAGGCCAAGGGTGTGGCCGGCCAGTGAGGGGTTTCTGCCGAGGCTTTCGAACACCTCCTCAGCTGCGGCTGGTGGGACATCCGATTCCCCCTCGATGTTGCCGTCATATTCGCTACCTGCAATTCTTGGGCAGACGACAAACGCTTGGCGCCCAGCATCCAGTTCCTCCGCCACTCTCGCCCAGACTCGAGATACGAGTGCAGGATTGCCAACGGGAACCACAAATGTTTCAATCTCTTGCCTACCTGCAGGAAGCTCTGTAAGCGTCGAGATGTCCAAATCTCCAAAGGTTGTAATGGCCACGGTCCTAGGAATAGGGGTGGCCGTCATGGTCAGCACGTGAGGAGGCTGCTTGGCCTTGGATCTCAATAGCTCTCGCTGCCCAACGCCAAACCTGTGTTGCTCATCGATGATCACAAGTCCAAGATCCGCGAAGGTAACCTTCTCGGCAATGAGAGCATGTGTGCCAATAGCCAGGAGGCACTTACCGCTGGCGATGTCTAAAAGCGCCTTCTTTCGCTCCGAGGCTGGGAGAGAACCCTTCAACAGTCTCACCCCAAGCTGATCCGCCAACTCGGGACCCAAAGTCTTCAGGGTCGATGTGTAGTGCTGCTCGGCAAGCACTTCTGTGGGGGCCAACAGGGCCGCCTGGTGGCCTTGAGCTGCGGCTTCCAGCACTGTCCTAAGGGCAATTACGGTCTTTCCGGATCCGACTTCTCCCTGCAACAATCTGTGCATCGGGTGTCCGGAAACTAGGTCGGCGGCTATCTCCGCAATCACCTCTTTCTGTCCCGAGGTGTATTCAAAATCGAGCTGCTTATCAAATTGCATCGCCAACTTCGATTGATCAAAAACTAGAGCAGAGTCCGACTCCTTTGTCGCCCTCGATTGCAAAAGCCCCAGTTGCAAAAGCAGTGCCTCGTGAAACTTCAGGCTTTCTCTTGCCGCAAGGTAGTCGCTGTCCCGCTGTGGGAGGTGGATGTTCCTTATTGAATCCGATAGCGAGCTAAGACCCCGGCTTGAGAGCAGGCTATCTTCCAAGAGCTCAGTAATCTCAGAAGAGTTAATGATCTGAGCAACTACCTTTTGGATCTTCCAGCTTGGGATGCTGCCGCTCGCGGGGTAAATGGGGATCGGAAGTTCAGCCCAAGCCTTGGCTTGCTGATCATCGATCTCTTCAAAGATTTCATAGTCTGGGTGGGTGAGCTGGAGCTTGCCAGAGAAGAGTCCAACCTTGCCTGAAAAGAAGCCTCGCTTTCCCTCCTTGAGTTGATCCTTGCGCCAGGCCTGGTTGAAAAAAGCAAGTGTCATCAGGGAACTGCCGTCAGTAATCACGACCTCAAGAATGCTTCCCGCTCTTCCCTTGGTGTAGCGGGAGGAGGTCTTGACTACCTCTCCAACAACTGTGGCAATTTCTCCCACCGGCAGCGAGGAAATGTCGGTTAGTTGCCCCCGCTTTGCGTATCTTCGGGGGTAGTGCTCCAACAGCTCACCCTCAAAAGTGAGTCCAAGATGGCGGGCAAAAGCCTTTGCGGTCTTCTCGCCGAGAAGATCGCTCAGTTTCCTGCCTTTATCCAGCACAGAACAATCTTGGAGCCTTCACTCAAACAATTTGGCTAGGCTCACCTTATGAGCAGGATTATCAGCGGTTTAGCCGGCTCAATCAGGCTCTCACCCGCTCCTTCTGGCACGAGACCAACCTCTGACCGGGTCAAAGAGAGCCTCTTTGCCACCCTGGAAACAAAGGATGCAATTGATTCAGCGGATGTCTTGGACCTCTTCGCTGGATCCGGGGCTCTTGGGCTCGAAGCACTGTCCAGGGGAGCCCGGAGCCTTACCGCCGTTGAGGCTGCCAGGCCCGCCCTGAATGTTTGCCTAAAAAACGCAGCGAGTGTTGGCAGCGCGTTGTCGGCCGCGGGAGTGAGACCACCCATGGAGATAAAGCTCTCTGATGCGCTCGCTTACCTTGCGGGGACAACCAAGGAGTTTGACCTGGTTTTTGCAGACCCTCCCTACGACAAAGACCTGAGCGCCAAGCTGCTGTCCTTGGTGGGGCCGGTTCTAAGGCCCCAGGGGCGTTTTGTTCTTGAGCTATCAAGCAAGTCGGATACTCCTCAGCGCGAGGGATCCCTGGAGCTTGAGAGCGAAAAGACCTACGGAGATACGAAGTTGATGATCTTTAGACGGAGCGAGCAGTAGCCCCGATGTAAACCTGCTGCGGGCGGCCAATACGAGTGCTGTCGTCAGCCATCATCTCGCGCCAGTGGGCGATCCAGCCTGGCAACCTACCGATTGCAAATAGCGGGGTGAACATCTTTGGAGTGAAGCCCATGGCTTTGTAAATAACTCCCGTATAGAAGTCCACGTTTGGATAGAGCTTTCTCTCCACAAAGTAGTCATCCCTCAAAGCAGCGGCCTCTAGTTCCTTTGCAATCTCGAGCATTGGGTCGTCGATTCCGAGCTCGTCAAGCACCTGATCTGCGGTTGCTTTGACGATCTTTGCTCTTGGGTCAAATGACTTGTAGACGCGATGGCCAAAGCCCATGAGCCTGATGCCGTCCTCTTTGTTCTTCACGCGCTCAACATACTTCTCGACCGACTCCCCAGAGTCCTGGATGAATTCGAGCATGTCGAGCACAGCCTCATTCGCACCACCATGAAGGGGTCCAAACAGTGCGTTTACACCTGCAGAGACCGAAGCAAAAAGATTTGCGTTTGAAGATCCCACGAGCCTGACCGTGGAGGTGCTGCAGTTCTGTTCGTGATCTGCATGCAGGAGGAGGAGGGTATCCAGAGCTTTTGTTACAACGGGGTTCTGGGTGTACTTCTCAGCCCTGGTGCCAAAGGTCATCATGAGGAAGTTTTCAACCATGGAAAGCGAGTTATCTGGGTACATCAGCGCCTGGCCTACCGAGGTCTTGTGTGCATAGGCAGCAATCACTGGCATCTTTGCAAGAAGCCTGATGGTTGAGATCTCGACCTGCTGAGGGTCCTTGGGGTCCAGAGAATCTGGATAAAAAGTGCTGAGGGCCGAGACAGCAGCCGAGATTATCGCCATCGGGTGGGCGCTTGGAGGAAAGGCCCGGAAGAAGTCCTTCAGGTTCTCGTGAAGCAGGGTGTGCTTGCGGATTGTGTCATCGAATTTTGCAAACTCATCCTTGTTTGGTAGCTCACCGTAGATAAGCAGGTGAGCAACATCCAAGAAAGACTTATTTGCTGCGAGCTCTTCAATGGGGTAGCCGCGATAGCGGAGAATCCCAGCTTCACCGTCTATGTAGGTGATTGCAGAGGTAGTTGACGAGGTGTTTACGAATCCTTGGTCGTAGGTGCTCATGCCAGTTGTGGCCATGAGGCCCTTGATGTCAATACCGCTGGCACCATCGGTTGCCCTAACAACCGGAAGCTCTGCTTCTTTTTCACCAACTCTGATTACAACCTTTTGGGTTTCAGCAGAAGTCAAAACGCAATCCCTCTCTTTGATTTCAATAGCCTAAAGCACCTTGAGCACCTCGAAAACCGCCAGCCGTCACTTGTTAGCCGCTGGGAAATTTTGTGCGGTTATCTGGGCTTAGACTGAAAGAGAAATGGACGAAAACGACTTCGAAGACTACGACCGCGACGCCGAGCTCAGCCTCTACCGCGAATACCGCGACGTAGTGAAGATGTTTCGCTACGTCGTTGAGACAGAGCGACGCTTCTACCTGTGCAACGACGTTGAGCTAAAGCGCATAGATACAGAGACCGATTTCTACTTCGAGCTGAACATGCAAGATGTCTGGGTTTGGGACATCTATCGAACTGACAGGTTCGTCAAACAAGTGAAAGTCATGACATTCAAAGACGTGAATGTCGAGGAAATCGGAAGTCAAGAACTAGAAATCCCCGAGGAATTAGCAGTCGGCGATCAGCCCTAGTTTTTCACAGCTTATGGCTGCGTCAGCATCCCCTACTCCTAGCTAAAGCAGACTGCCTCCAAGGAGGCAGCCATGCAACTAACAAACGACCAAGAAAAGACCATTCTTTGGTCAATGCTTCATGAGCCCGGTGACTCGCTGGCACGAGAGATATTTGAGGCTCGTGGTCCGAAGGCCTTGGAGGACTTTAGATCCGGATGTGCCCGCGATGTCTGGTCGGAAATAGTCTCTGAGGAGTATCGGGGCCAGGTCGGCGAGCTCATTGAGAGAGTTTCACTTCGGCTTCCAAGGATAAACCTCATAGACCGCATCGAGCGGGGTATTCGCTGGAATGCGCGAGTCTATTTTGAAGATCAACATCCTCGGCTGTTCCGAGGTCTGTCAGCCCTCGGACCACACCGCCCTTATTTGCTCTGGGTTGCGGGCGATCCAGAGATATTGGCGGGGGAGTCGGTCTCGATAGTTGGGACCCGTTCGCCTTCTTCTACTGGACTTGCAAACGCAAAGAGACTGGTTCGGGAGCTTGGAAGGCCTGTTGTCTCTGGTGGGGCGGTCGGGATTGATGCGCAAGCCCATTCAGCCGCAGTCGAGTCGGGCCTCCCAACCATCGCATTCATGGCCGGGGGCATCGATAAGGCATACCCGCAGGCAAACTGGGAGCTCTTCCATGATTTGGTTCGCGCTGGTGGCGCACTCGCGAGTGAGGTTGCTCCAGGCACTACCCCGTCAAGGTTTCGATTTCTTCAGCGCAATCGCCTAATTGCTGCAGCAGGCAACGCGACCTATATCGTTGAGGCCGGCTATCGCTCGGGCACTCGAAACACTGCAAACCACGCTCGGGTCATCGGCAGAGAAGTCTTCGCCATTCCCGGGCCATGGGCGTTTGCTCCAGCGAGAGGAGCGAACGCAATGATTGCAGAGGGCATTGCTAAGCCTTACCCGTTCGGCTCGGCGGTTGCCGAGCTGAGCATGAACCAGAAGAGAATTCAAGACGCGATGCGGGCGGGGGCGCAATATCCGGATGAGATAGCCGCCGAATCGGGGCTGAGTCTTGCTGCAGTGATAGATGAGCTCAGGACTTCATAGCTACCTCAGATTGCCGCAACTCTCACCTAGGGTTGATTTATGGACCTTGAGGCGGAGTTGACGGGATTCGTCGCGCACCTTGCCTCGCGCGGAACCAGCAGCAACACCCAAAAGGCCTATCTCGCGGACCTTAGAGACCTAACTGCATTCCTAGATGACAAAAAACGACAGCTAGACCTGGAATCGCTTCGCGACTGGATGTGGGCGCTTAGTGAGGCGGGAGCGACAAAGACCACTCTGGCAAGGAAGACCTCGAGCGCTAAGGCATTTACCAACTTCCTATTTGAGCGCGAGAAAATCGAGTCAGACCCAGGATTGAGGCTCAAGGCACCGAAACTGGATAGGGGCCTTCCCAAGGTTGCCACTGAAAAGAGCCTTGACGAAATCTTCAATCGCCTTCAGTTTCTTGCGACCACGGATAACCCGGCGGGTATGAGAGATCTCTGCGCTTTCGAGCTGCTTTATGCAACGGGCATGAGAGTTAGCGAGCTCGCAGGAGTTGATCTTGAGGACGTGGATTACTCAAGGGCCCTTGTTCGAGTAACGGGAAAGGGAAATAAGCAGCGAATGCTGCCGTTTGGACATAGCGCGCATAGGGCGATCGAGGCGTGGGTGAGAGACGGCAGGGAGCAATACCGGACTGACTCGTCCCCGAGCGCACTCCTCTTAACATCACGCGGTAAACGCGTGGGAGTCAGGCAGCTTTACTCCCTGGTTGCACAGCAACTTGCCCAAACCCCGACAGGCAAGGCCGGACCCCATACGCTCCGCCACTCAGCGGCAACTCACCTGTTGGACCATGGTGCAGACCTTAGAGCGGTTCAAGAGATTCTGGGCCACGCATCACTAGCGACCACACAGATCTATACCCACGTTTCGGTCGACCGCCTCAGAAAGTCTTTTGACCAGGCTCACCCGAGGGCTTAGCCAATTACCTCACTTGGCCGCAACTTTCCATAGAACAAAAGTGGATTCACATAGCCGCGACTTGTTCGCACTGAAAGGTGAATGCAACCGTCGCAGTGCTGGGTATAACCCTCTTGCCCTGTGCAGGCTCTTCCAAGCAACTCGCCAGTGACAATCACCTTGCCAACTTCAAGCTCACTGCAAATCGGCTCGACGCTAATTTGGCGGCCGCCGGTTGTTATGGTCAACACCTGCCGGTCTACTACCAAGCCATTGAACGAGATGACGCCGGTGACAGGTGAGTGGAGAGGCTCATCGTCGACTACGACATCGATCCCTCTGTGGCCGGGACCACGATCCGAGAGCGGAGCAACGAAATTACCGAGCTGTTTGTCTAAGAAGTAAGGAACGGGCTCGGCCCAAATTTCAGGCGCAGGAATTGGGCTCAAAATGAGCCCAAGGAAGGCCTTTATCGTGAAGAAGAGTTTAATCATGAGGCCCATGAAATCTCTCTGTGAGAACCTCCTTTGCAGCCCGAGGAAAAGCAGTGGAAAAGCCGCCATTCTGGCGGTATGCTTACAGCACACATCTTTTGATGTGAATTCGCGCGTTCCAACAAAAATTCGCTAGCTCGGTCCCTTCGGGGTTCTAGGGGATTGGAATGCCAGGGAGATGGGCAACCGCTCATTTCGAAAAACTGAGGGGCACATTTGTGCCCAAAGGAGTGCCTTATGGCAAGCGTAACCATGCGCCAGCTGCTCGACGCTGGCGTCCACTTCGGTCACCAGACCCGTAGGTGGAACCCAAAGATGAAGCGTCACATTCTGACCGATCGTTCGGGCATCTACATCATCGACCTTCAGCAGTCAGTCGAGTACATCGACCAGGCTTATAACTTCGTTCGTGATCTCGTTGCTAATGGCGGATCCATCATGTTCGTCGGCACGAAGAAGCAGGCCCAGGAGGCCATTGCCTCGGAAGCTCTGCGAGTGGGCCAGCCGTTCATCAACCAGCGTTGGTTGGGCGGACTGCTAACAAACTTTTCAACCGTAGCCAAGCGAATCTCCCGCATGAAGGAGCTCGAGGCAATTGACTTCGAGGATCCTGCTAAGTCTGGGCTTACTAAGAAGGAACTTCTCATGCTCAAGCGCGAGAAGGACAAGTTGGAGAAGTCGCTCGGCGGCATTCGCAACGTAACCAAGACCCCAAGCGCACTTTGGATCGTTGACACCAATAAAGAGCACCTCGCTGTAACCGAGGCCAAGAAGCTTGGAATCCCTGTTATCGCAATCCTCGACACCAACTGCGACCCAGATGATGTTGAGATCGGCATCCCAGGTAATGACGACGCAATTCGTTCAATCGAACTTCTAACCAAGGTGATTGCAGATGCAGCTGCCGACGGCATGATTGCCCGTCACACCAAGACCGACGCCGAGGCAGAGCCTCTAGCCGAGTGGGAGCGCGAGCTGCTCGAGGGCCAGAAGGATGAGCCAAAGGCCGGCGAAGCTCCAGCAGCTGCAAAGGCAACTCAACCTGCCGCAAAGGCCGCTAAGAAGCCTGCTGCCAAGCCAGCAGCCGAGAAGAAGGCACCTGCCAAGAAGCCAGCAGCAAAGACCGAGGAGAAGCCAGCTGCCAAGGCGCCTGCAAAGGCTGCAGCTAAGCCAGCAGCCGAGAAAAAAGCTCCTGCCAAAAAGGCACCAGCTAAGACTGCAGAAAAGAAGGACGAGAAGTAATGGCTAACTACACAGCAGCAGACGTAAAGGCGCTACGCGACAAGTCCGGCGCCGGAATGATGGACTGCAAGGGAGCCCTTGACGAGGCCGATGGCGACATCGAAAAGGCATTTGAGGTACTCCGCCTCAAGGGCCTAAAAGGTGTTTCGAAGCGTGAGGGAAGAACCACCACTAACGGCCTGGTCGTATCCAGGGTTGCGGGCGGTAAGGGAACTCTCATCGAGCTTGCTTGCGAGACCGACTTCGTTGCCAAGGCAGAGAACTTTGTGGCCCTCGCAGAAGAGGTCGCAGACGCAGTTGTTGCAGCCGGAGCCTCCGATGTCGACTCAGCTCTTGCGGCACCACATGGCGGTGCCACAGTTGCAGATGCAATCACGGACAAGGCCGCCATCATGGGCGAGAAGGTAGAACTTCGCAGGGTTGCAGTCGTAGAGGCGAGCGGCATTGACGCATACCTTCACCGCACAAGTCGAGACCTACCTCCTCAGGTCGGTGTTCTTCTTGGCTACGAGGGTTCAGACAGTGACACCGCTCACGACATTGCGGTTCACATCGCGGCATTCAGCCCTCAGTACCTGACTCGCGACGATGTCCCAGCAGACGTAGTTGCCAAGGAGCGCGAAATTGCAGAGGCCACAGCACGCGACGAAGGTAAGCCAGAGGCTGCGCTTCCAAAGATTGTTGAGGGGCGCGTGAACGGGTTCTTCAAGGAGACCTGCCTATTTGACCAGGACTTTGCCAAGGACAACAAGCAGAGCGTTGGAAAGGTTGCTGAGGCAGCTGGCCTGAAGCTGACCGGTTTCGTTCGCTTCCGCGTTGGTGCATAACTAAAGCGATTTACTAGGTGGGCTCGGCGTATGCCGGGCCCACTTCGCTTTTTCCGCTCTAGTATTGTCCTTGGCTACAACTGGAGGTGTCATGGCTGCTAAAAAGCGCAGGGTTCTTTTGAAAATCTCCGGTGAAGCCTTTGGTGGCGGTTCGCTGGGAGTAAATCCGGACGTGGTATCCGAGATCGCCAAGGAAATCGCAAAGGCATCTAAAGAGGTTGAAATAGCCATCGTTGTCGGTGGTGGCAACTTCTTCCGAGGCGCGGAGCTCTCAAACCGAGGCATGGATCGCGGCCGAGCCGACTACATGGGAATGCTCGGCACGGTCATGAATGCACTCGCCCTTCAAGACTTTATTGAGCAGGCTGGAGCCGATGTCAGGGTTCAAACCGCAATCTCCATGGCCCAGGTTGCTGAGCCATACCTGCCCCTGAGGGCCATCAGGCACCTAGAAAAGGGTCGGGTAGTCATCTTTGGCGCAGGTGCGGGCCTGCCTTACTTTTCAACCGACACCGTTGCGGCGCAGAGAGCACTTGAGATCCACGCTGATGAGGTTCTGGTCGCGAAGAATGGTGTCGACGGAGTCTATTCGGCAGACCCAAAGAAGGATCCAGGAGCCAAGAAGCTTGGCGAGATCAGCTATCAGGAGGCACTCGTCCAGGGGCTGAAGGTAGTCGACGCCACCGCGTTTTCACTCTGCATGGACAACAAGATGCCGATGCGGGTGTTTGGCATGGACGACATCACCAAGGCACTCCTTGGCAAGTCAATCGGCACTAGAGTTCGGGCTTAGAGGAGCTTCAAAAGATGATTCAGGACGTAATGGCTGAGGCCAAGGACAAGATGGACAAGGCCCTAGAGGCCACCAAGGACGACTTCGCGTCGGTCAGAACCGGCCGAGCAAACCCGGCCATGTTTCAGAAGATCATGGTCGATTACTACGGAACACCGACTCCGCTCTCTCAGTTGGCCGGTATTCAAAACCCCGAGGCGCGCTCAATTCTCATAACCCCTTATGACAAAGCAGCTTTGGCTGACATCGAGAAGGCGCTGCTGGCCATGCCAAACCTTGGCGCTCAGCCGAACTCCGATGGCAACGTAATTCGGGTGAACCTTCCTGAGCTGACCGAGGACAGGCGCAAGGAATATGTAAAGCTGACTCGGGATAAAGCCGAACACGGTAGAGTCTCGGTTCGGAACATTAGGCGCAAGGCCAAAGAAGACCTCGAGGCTCTGAAGAAGGATGGGGCAGTCGGCGAGGATGAGGTCGATAGAGCAGAAAAAGAGCTCGAAGCCCTTACCAAGGCCCATGTCGACAAGATCGACGAAGCACTGAAGAACAAAGAAGCGGAGCTTCTAGAGGTCTAGTTGGATAGCTCTAAAACAAGAACTCTTGGGCCGAGAATAGCCGTTGGGCTTAGCCTCGGCGGGGTCTTTCTTCTCTCACTGCTTCACCCCCTTGCCTTCACTTCTTTTGCCGCTGTAGCTTCCGCGATTGCAACCTATGAGCTTTCGCGCGTCCTGCGCGTATCTGGTTGGCACGTTCCCTCGGGAGCGGCTTTCGCTGCGCCGGCAATCGTGTTCGTCACATACTTTTATGGAGCCATAGGTCAATGGTTCTCCCTGCTGGGGTCACTTGGACTCCTGGTGGTTTGGAGGTTGGTGTCACTCTTGATCATCGGCAAGCAGCAGAGCGCCAAACAAACGCTGCGAGACTTTGGTGCGACAGCTTTTTCGCTTGTCTATGTTCCGCTACTACTTAGCTATGCGTCACTTCTTATCAACATGGAAAGCGGCACGGCCTGGGTCCTAGGAATAGTCCTAGCGGTAGTGATGATCGACAGCTTCGGTTATCTCGTTGGTCGATTCTTTGGCAAAACTAAGCTCATCCCGAGCATCAGCCCGAAGAAAACCTGGGAAGGATTTCTAGCCTCTGCAGTGGGAGCGGCTTTGGGCGGCATCATCCTGGGACAATTAACATCCAGTTCACTTAGTTTTGCTTTACTATTTGGGGCAGCCATGTTGGTGACCTCCGTTTTGGGAGACCTCTCGGAGTCACTAATCAAGAGAGATTTGAACGTGAAGGACATGGGGGACGTTCTTCCGGGACACGGAGGGTTCATGGATCGCATCGACTCCCTCCTGCCTTCGGTTTTCGTTGCGTACCTACTAGCCCAAGTCGCGTTCTGATGGCAATCGAGCGCGTCGCTAACTCTGTCCTCGGTTACAGCTCGGAGCAGGTCGATGCGCTACTGGATCGCATCCGAAGGCAATACGAGAACCCAAAGAGTCGGATAGTGACACCTTCTATGCTGGCAGCAGTCGAGTTTGAGCTCGTCCCCGGGGGCTATCGGATAGATCAGACCGATAACTCTCTCGCACACGTGGCAATCGACTTTGAAAAGCGAGAGCTAAGCGCAAGGTTAGAGCGAATCGGCCAGAAGCGGTTTAAGACAGAGACTCGAACTATGGTTGGAACCATTGTCAAGGTGCTGAGCTTGGAGCCAAACAAGCGCTTCAGTCCAGCAAGAAGCGGCTACCACCCGAGAAGAGTGAGAGAGGTGTTGCAAAAGCTCAGTGTGCAGGAGGGCGTTTTGCAGTCTCCTGAGCCATTTGAGCTAAAGACGACCCCGCTCGGCCGAAAAAACGGTGGTCCGACCAGGTTTGAAGTGAATGAGTTTCTCGGGATTGTCGTGAGCGTTATTCAGCGCCAGGAGCTAGTGCGCTAATAGCCAACAGCCAATAGGCTTAATGCCCTTGGAGGCAAATGGCTAAGCACGCAAAGGTATCTAGAGGCCGAGGACGGGGATTGTTCGTCCTTGGCTACTTTTTCGTGGCCTCCCTGGTCATGGTCTCGGCCGTAGATCCCTACTCGGGAACCATTGCCTCTGCAAACTCCGTGGACACCTACGACCAGCCGATGGTTGCCTACCAATCGCTGCAGCTCGTGCCACTTTCTGGACTTGAGTACTCCCGCGGAAGCTTTGAGGTTCTCACAGGCGAAGAGGCAAGGCCCATCACGGTCAAGAGGGCGCCAACCCCAGAACCTGGCAGCGTCAAGGCATTTGCCCTCGCCCAAGTTGAGTCAAAAGGCTGGGACTACGACCAGTTCTCCTGTCTTGTCAAGCTCTGGGAAAGAGAGAGCAACTGGCGTTGGAACGCCACCAATAAGTCCTCTGGTGCCTATGGAATCCCACAGTCTTTGCCTGCCACCAAGATGGCCAAGGCGGGAGCAGACTGGCGCACTAACCCCGAGACTCAGGTGCGCTGGGGAATTGGCTACATCGACGGCAGATACGGCTCTCCGTGTGCAGCTCTAGTGCACTCTGATGAGCAGAACTGGTACTGATGGCAAGAGGCAAGCGACGTAGGGGAGCGCCAAAGCGAGAGTACGAGGAGCTCGACGTTACAAGGTTGCGAATGTCAATTCCTCACACCGAGCAAAAGCGGGGCGGAGAGTTTCAGGTCCAGCAGACAATGGGCAGCAACGCCGAGGAGGGTAAGACCTGGGTGTGCCCCGTATGTGTCGTGATAATCGAACCAGGAATTGTCCACACAGTCGCCTGGGACATCCACAGAGGCGTTCAGTCGCGACGTCACTTTCATAACCATTGCTGGAAGCTATTCGACGGGATACTTCCTTGAACCAAATAACCTCAAACACCGTCTTGCCCGCAATCCGCCAGGACGTTGAGCTCCAGACAGCAGACGGTCAGACCTTAGTTGGAGAGCTTGCGATGCCTGAGTCGACGGCTCCATCAGCAACCCTGGTAACGCTGCATCCGCTGCCAACGCACGGCGGATTCATGGACTCCCACATTCTTCGCAAAGCCGCAAATCGACTTCCACATCTTGCCAACATGGCGGTCCTGCGCTTCAACACCCGAGGCACATCATCACCAAGAGGCACCTCTTCCGGAGCTTTCGATGGCGGTGGACTTGAATCTCACGATGTGGCCGCGGCGGTGGACTTTGTAAAGAGCCAGGGCCTTAGAAACATTTGGCTGATTGGCTGGTCTTTTGGTACTGAGCTAGCAATCAAATACGGCCCAGACCACGACATAGAGGGAGCAATCCTCCTCTCACCACCACTTCACAGGGCGACTGCCGAAGATTTAGGCCGCTGGAATGAGTTTGCCAGGCCTTTGATTGCGTTTGTCCCGGAGCTGGATGAGTTCCTCAAACCCGAAGAGGCTGCAAGCCGTTTTGCCATTGTCCCGCATTCAAAAGTTCTTGCATTTGATGGCGAGAAGCATTTGTGGGTTGGAGAGAGCGCGACTAGGCGCGTGCTAAATCAGATCGTTGCGGAAATTAGTCCTGAGGTGGGTACGCTACCCACCAGCTACTAGCGAAGCTGCTGAGTTGGCATCCAGACTTCTCTGATTATCAGCAGGATTGATGCAGCAACTGGGATTGCAATTAGCGCACCAAGAATGCCCATGAGTGTTCCTCCCATGAGGGCTGCAATCACAACGATTGATGCCGGTACCGACACCGCACGCTTCATCACTCTTGGGCTGATGAGGTAGGCCTCAACCTGCAGGTAAATCAGGTAGTAGATAAGTGCCCAGAGCGCATAGCTGGAACCCGAGAGGTAGCTGACTCCAACCACCAGCAGACCTGCAGAGGCAGGACCGACTAGCGGAATTAGCGACAGCAAGAATGCCGAGAGGCTCAGTAGAAGCGAGAACTGCGATCCAACAACGGTCAAAAATATGAACAGCACGGTTGCGTGTAATAGCGCAACCGAAGTCTGACCCATCACCCAACGACCCACAGAGAGAGCGACCTGGTCGGTGAGCTTCTTGAAACGCTCACGCTTTGATGCGGCTGTCAGCCTAGACAGATACTCCTTCATTGGCTCCAAGGAAGCCATGAAATAGATACTGAGGATAACAACAATGATGAAACCAACAACTCCGCTTAGCAAACCAAATCCGACCTGAAGGACGCCTCCAAGAAGCGTGGGCCAGTTAGAACTATCGGTCACAAACTCAAGGGCACCATCTGCTGCTGCTGTGATGCTGCCACCAAGTTGCGCATCCCAAGTTGCGATTAGATCATTGGAAATTACGTTCGTGACAATCGTCGGAATCCGGTTGATAAGTTTTCCGGCCTCAGTGACCGCAGTCGGGATAATTGCCCAGAGAAGAAGCGCTACAGCCCCCAAAAAGCCTGCGATCACGATGATTACCGCCAGTGGCCTGGGGAGCTTCCATTTGGTTAGAGCCCTCACGATTGGGTCCATTCCCAAGGCGATGAAAAGGGCGATGCCGATGTAGGTGAGGATTGTTGCGGTTTGAGTGATTGCGGCGCCCAAGAGAATGGCCGTGAGAACGCCAAGACCACCCACCAGGCCCATCTGGAAGGCGTTTGTTACCCTTGCCCGCTGCTCCATCTACCTAGTCCTTTTCTAGCTCTGCAACCACGCTACGCAGGTTTTCTAGATAAGTCTTGCTTGACAGCACTTTGTTCTCAAGCTCAGCGAGCTCTGCACGTGCATTGCGAACAAGGTTTGCTGCCTCATCCTGTGCCTTTGAGCCCATTGCAACTGCCTCGAGCTCAGCTGATCTGACCAGAGATTCAGCCTTCTCCCGAGCTTCCGCAAGCATTCGAGCCTGGGTCTTAGAAGTCTCCAGCTCTAGGGTTTCAACCTCGAGTCGCAAGGTTTTTGCCGCTTGCTTCAAGTCTGTGATGTCCTTTTGGGCCGACTCCAAGTACTGCTGGGTCTGACGGACGGCCTCGTTGTGCTTTGCCAGGTATTCAGTCTCTGCATCTTTTCGACGCTGGGCAATCTGCGCTTCGAGCTCTGCAAGCAGTTTTTCCTTGCGCTTGTCGTCAATGTCGATGTCCGAGGTGAGCAAAAACTCTTTAGATGCATATTTTGCCTCGAGTTCCTGCTCACGTGCCTCGAGCTCGCGCTTTGCTGTGGTGCGCATCGCCGCAATTTCGGTCGCAACCTGGCCTCGTAATCTGCCGGCCTCGGCCTCAGCGGTAGCAATCAAACCGTTTGCTGTGCGCTCAGCCTTAGCGACAATCTGCTCGGCCTCGATGGTGGCCTCTGAAATTCTCCTTGCCGAGCGCCTCTCAGCAGCATCCAGCTGCTCCTGATATCGCCTCTCGACTTCTTCAGTTTTGGCGAAAAGCTCCGCCTCAGCGGTTTCAACTAGCACGCGAGCTTCCTCTCGAGCCTTTTCTCCAAGCTCAAGCGCGACCTGCTCTGCCGTGGAGAGTAGGGATGAAGCCTTGGTGCCCAAAGCTGAATAGCTGGGTTGGGTTCTGAGGCCTATTTCAACATCGGCGTCAGCTAGCTTTTGCGCCAAGTCTGCGACCTGCTGTTGCAGCTCGGAATTCTGCTCTTTGAGTCTGACAAGCTCAGCGTTTAGCGATTTGAGCTCACGCTCGACAGGCTGAGGGTCGTAGCCGCGACGAACGATCTCAAAGCGAGAATTTGCTGCCAAGAGATAACCCCCGATGTGCGACTAAACTTTTGCGAGCTAGCAAAGTCTACTCGGAGCTAATCACATGCGCTTTTGGCTTGCCCTCGTCCTATTCGTAGGGGGACTGACAGCGGGCAGCATCGGGGTTGTCAATCAGGTTGAAAACACCCCAATTGAGACGATTATCGCCTCCCAGCAGCTGGATCAGCCAACCACCTACGTCATAATCCCTAACAAGCTCCTCACTGCCTATAGCGCAAGTCCTCAAATCACTGTTCGCGGTGGTGAAATCTTCATCGCTACCGCTCGCGAGAGTGATTTGGTGTCGTGGCTGGAGGGGAGCCCTTATGTGGAACTGCGGCTTAGCATCGACATCGCGCGTGAGACCGCCGAGTTAGCCGAGGTGCTGGTTAGCGGCAATGGAAACCTGGTTACCCCGGAAGGGTCTGACCTGTGGATCACGGAGGTTGCGGGCCGCTCTCGTGTTTCTCTGGATATCGAGCCAGACAACCAGACCGCCATACTTGTGGCCTCTAACGGACTGGAGCTAGCTCCGCGAAGCATTTCGATCGAGTGGGACATTCCAGATGAGCAGGTTGAGATACCCCCAATCACATACGTGGGAGTCGGGCTTATGGCTCTCGGTTCGATTGCTGGCCTCTGGGCTGCAATTGGTTTTGCCAATAAACATCGCTCATCCAGGCGCAGAGGTCCAAAGCCACCGCGAAGGAGAGCGCCACGGCGAGCTGTTTCTCAAGCAGGCACCAGCCCTCGTCGCGGCCGTAGGGCATTGCGCCCTGACGCTTTTATTGCCTTAGGGCTAAGCAGCGCACTGCTAACGGGTTGCGTCGCGGAATACGAAAGCCCAGTGCTGTCGCCCAGCCCGCTGGCTAGCCCCGGGGTCCTCACCCCTGCCCTAACGAAGACCCAGGTGAGCGACATTCTGGCTGACATCGCCGAGGTCGTAAGGGTTGCGGATGAGAACAACGACCGTGAGTCTTTGGAGACGAGGGTTACCGGCCCCGCCTTAGAGATGAGGCGCTTCGCTTACAACCTAGTTTCCAGACTCGAGGATGGAGAGGGCTCTCTCGATCCAGTCCTTGAAGGCCCGATTCAACTCTTTCTGCCACCTGCTACTGACACCTGGCCAAGAAACGTAATGGTTGTGACTGGCGATGAACAGCTTCAAATGTTGGTGCTGAGACAAGAGGGGCCTAGGGAGCAATACAAGCTCTTTCAGTACATGGCTCTATTGCCAGGAACAAAGTTCCCAGACGTTGCGTCTGAGCTAACTGGCGCGAATGCTCTCAAGCTCGATAACCGTTTCTTGATGGTCTCTCCAAGTTTGTTGGGGGATGCGGTTGGGGACTTGCTGAATAACGGTGTTGATTCTCTATGGGTGGACATAGTCGACCCCAACAACGACTACATCAAGGATGTTGCGTCAGTGCAGCAGGGTCTCGCTGAGACCCTCAGCAATGCAAACTTGGATTTTGCACATGAACTTACGGAAGATCCCATTGTTTTGCTTTCCACCCTCGATGGTGGGGCGCTGGTTGGGCTGTACATGATTGATACCTACACAATCATCCCGAAGGAACCGGGGGATGCAGTTGCCATTGCCGGAGATGAGGCGATACTTCTTGGCACAAGCGGCTCCGCAACTGGAATTGAGACTCGGTACGGAGCAATGCTGCTATTCCATGTTCCAGCGACCGGCTCAGAGGCACAGGTTAGGCTGCTTGGCGCGACTCAGCAGCTGCTGACCGCGGTAGCCTTAGGGTCATAATGACTGAATTTGGCAACGCCTTCGATCTTTCCAAATTATCCGATGAAGACGGCGGTAACACCGTCTCTGCGTGGTTGGTATCCGGAGATGAGCAGAAGCTTAGGGACTATCTCAAGCTCAGTGAAAAGGTGCCGGTGCTGGTCCTCATCAGTGATGAAAGCCCCGACTCGGCATCAGTTAGAGCTCTTTTGATAAAGACCCTTGAGGCGAGTGAGGGCCGCTTCGCAGGCATTGAGATCAGCATGTCAAAGACCCCGCAGCTCGCTCAGGCGGTCGGTGTCAGCATGGCGCCAGCGATGCTCGCTATCTTGGCTGGGCAGCCTGCGCCCCTCTTCCAGGGAAACATCGCTCAGGAGCAGTTTTTACAGGTGCTCTCTCAGGTGTTGCAGTTGGCAAAGCAAAACAACATAACTGGCACTGTCAAAGTATCCAACCAGCCCGCAGCTAATCCCGAGCCTGAGAAAGAACTCAGTCCCGAGCACCAGGCGGCTTTTGCCCTAATCGAGGAGGGGAACCTCCAGGGTGCAAAGTCAACCTACGAAAAAATTTTGGTCGAGTATCCAAATGACCAGGAAGCTCATGCCGGCCTTGCGCAGGTCGAGCTGATGATGCGCCTCCAAGGCCAGGAAAAACTTTCGGAGCTCGAGGCAGCGATGCTTGGTGCTGATCAGCTCTTGGCGTCAAACAATGCCGAAGGAGCCTTTGAGCACCTGCTTGGGCTCTTCGCAGAGCGCATCGAAGACCGAGATCAAATCAGAGACAGACTGTTGAAGCTTTTTATGATCTTGGGAAACGACCACCCTGCAGTGCTAGCAGCCCGCAGGCGCCTAGCATCGCTAATGTTCTAGATCTTCTGGAGAACCAAGGCGCCAAGCGGCGGCACGCTAAGTACGAGCGAGTTTGGGCTTCCATGCGATTGAATCGGGCTCGTTGAAATCTTGCCAAGGTTTCCGTGCCCGGAGCCCCCGTAGGTCTCAGCGTCGGTATTGAGAAGCTCCCGGTAGTCACCTGCGTTGTCCACACCCAAGACGACGTCGTGGTGAGGGTTGCCTGCGAAATTGACAATAACCACTAGTTGGTTACCAGAAGAATCCTCTCGGATGAAGCTCAGTAGATTTCTGTTCGCATCACCGCCATCGATCCAGCGGAAACCTGCAGGGTCATGGTCGAGCTCCCACAGCTCGGGATGCTTGGCATAAAGGGAATTCAAATCCGCCACCAGTTGCTGGATGCCGCGGTGAGGAGCGTGGTCGGTGAGCCACCAGTCAAGCTCCCTAGATTCGCTCCACTCGGAGGGTTGGGCAAATTCCTGGCCCATAAAAAGCAGCTTCTTTCCCGGGTGAGTCCACATAAATGCCAGGTAGACGCGCATGTTTGCAAGTTTCTGCCAGTGATCACCGGGCATCTTGGCCAGTAGCGATCCCTTGCCGTGGACTACCTCGTCATGACTGATCGGTAGCACGAACTTCTCGTCATAGGCGTAGAGCATCGAGAAGGTTATTTCTCCGTGGTGGTGAGAGCGATACATCGGGTCTCTCTCGATGTACTGCAGGGAATCGTGCATCCAGCCCATGTTCCATTTGAACCCAAAGCCCAGACCACCTGTGTCGGTGGGGGAGCTCACGCCCGCGAAAGCGGTTGACTCCTCAGCAATCATCATGATGCCGGGGTTTCTGCGATACGCAGTCGCATTTGTCTCCTGCAGGAAGCTGATTGCGTCGAGGTTTTCCCTGCCGCCGAAGACATTTGGTAGCCACTCGCCATCTTCGCGTGAGTAATCCAGGTAGAGCATCGATGCCACCGCATCAACACGAAGCCCGTCGATGTGGAACTCCTCCAGCCAGTAAAGGGCATTCGCTACCAGAAAGTTCTTTACCTCGGTTCTGCCGAAATTGAATACGTGAGTGCCCCAGTCAGGATGATCGCCCCTTCGTGGATCCGCATCCTCATAGAGCGGCTCACCATCAAACCGAGCTAGGGCCCAATCGTCCTTTGGAAAGTGCGCAGGGACCCAGTCCATGATGACCCCGATACCCGCCTGGTGGAGCTGGTCAACCAGATATCTAAAGTCATCTGGGGTTCCAAATCGAGAGGTCGGTGCGAAGTAGCCGGTGACCTGATAGCCCCAGCTACCACCAAAAGGGTGCTCCGCAAGAGGCATGAACTCTACGTGAGTGAAACCAAGGTATTTGATGTGTCCAATTAGCTCTGGCGCCAGCTCACGATAGTTCTTTGCCCCTCGCCACGAGCCGAGGTGCAGCTCGTAGGTAGACATGGGGGAGCGCATTGCATCGCGCTTAGCCCGCTGCTTCATCCAAGCCCCGTCACCCCAGCTGTAGCTCGATTTCTCAACTATGGATGAAGTTGCTGGAGGAATCTCAAAGCTCCGCGCCATTGGGTCAATCTTCGTAATCCACTGACCATGACGAGTCCGAATCTGATACTTGTAGAGCGTTCCTGGTCCCAGGTCTGGAATAAACAGCTCCCAAACACCGCTCGAGCCAAGCGAACGCATTGCATGCGCTGTCCCGTCCCAGGAGTTGAAATCACCAACCACCCGGACTGCAGATGCATTGGGTGCCCAGACCTTGAAGCTGACGCCAGAAATCTTACCGATCGCGTCCTTCGTCTCAATTACATGTGAGCCGAGGACCCTCCAGAGTTCCTCGTGACGCCCCTCCGCAATCAGGTGTAGGTCCAGCTCGCCAATCATGGGTAGGAAACTGTATGAGTCTGCTGTAGCCCACGTAGAGCCCTCGTAGTCAGTAACCAGCCTGTAGTCGAGAGCCTTCGTCTTTCCCCTCGCTTCCCATACTCCTGCATGGACATGCTCGAGAGCGATGGACTTGGTCTTTGTCTTTGCAGTCACTGACTTTGCAAGTGGCCTGAGAGCTCGGATCACCCAGCCTTTACCCTCTGGGTGAACGCCTAAGAAATCGTGCGGCGAGTGATGAGAACCGTGCGCAAGCTGCTCATAAACCGAGTCATCGAGCCTCATCGCACCACCCTGAGGACGTGGGCAGGTTCACTGAAGGAATCGAGGCGAACAAAGTTGTGCTCGCCCCAGCTGAACTTCTTACCCGAGATTAGGTCCTCAACTTCGAAGCTGTTCGGTAGGTCAAGTGCCAACAGGTCGAGGTGCACCATGGTCTCTCGAACAGAGTGCGGGTCGGTGTTCACAACCACAATCACTGTGTTGTCTTTGCCCGAGTTGAACTCGGGTTCCAGCCGCTTTGCGTAAACCAAGATATGCTCATCGTCGCTGTAGTGGGTGGTGATGTTTCTCAGCTGACCCAGTGCTGGGTTTTCCTTGCGGATCTTGTTTAGCAGCCTGATGCGAGGCGCGAGGCTTACGCCCCTATCCTCACTGCCTACAAAGTCTCGTGACTTGTATTCATACTTTTCGTTGTCAATGTTCTCTTCGCTGCCGGGACGAGCAACTGCCTCGTAAAGCTCAAAGCCTGAATACATGCCCCAGCTTGGGCCTGCGGTGGCTGCGATGGTGGCGCGAATCTTGAATGCGGGTCTGCCGCCAAACTGCAAATATTCGGTGAGGATATCGGGGGTATTCACCCAGAAACTTGGCCTAAAGAAATCTGCAGACTCGTGCGCCAGTTCGTTGAGATAGCCGGTTAGTTCATTCTTTGTATTGCGCCATGCGAAGTAGCAGTAGGACTGCTGGAATCCGATTTTTCCGAGCGTGTGCATCATTGCCGGGCGCGTAAACGCCTCTGCGAGGAAAATTACATCGGGGTGCTTGGCGTTGACCTCGGCGATGAGCTTTTGCCAAAACTCGACGGTTTTGGTGTGGGGGTTATCGACCCTGAAGATCTTTACGCCGAGGGAAATCCACTTCTCCAAGACCCTCATGACCTCGACGTGGATCCCCTGTGGGTCCTGGTCAAAGTTGATCGGGTAGATGTCCTGATATTTCTTTGGAGGATTCTCTGCGTATGCGATGGTACCGTCGGCCCTGGTGGTGAACCACTCCGGGTTTGTCTTCACCCATGGGTGGTCGGGAGAGGCCTGAAGAGCCAGGTCCATCGCAACTTCGATACCAAGTTTGCCTGCGGCCTTCACAAACGCCGCGAAGTCCTTTTCGGTTCCAAGGTCGGGATGAACGGTGTCATGGCCACCCTCTTTGCTCCCGATTGCCCAGGGGGAACCAGGATCTCCCTTCTCTGCCACGAGGGTGTTGTTCTTTCCCTTGCGGTGGGTGGTTCCGATTGGGTGGATGGGCGGGAGGTAGAGAACCTCAAATCCCATATCCGCAACCCGTTGAAGGCTCTTTGTTGCGCTCTTGAATGTTCCCGAGACCCAGCTGCCATCACGGTTCTGCTTTGCACCCTCTGAGCGCGGGAAGAACTCATACCAACTCCCGCTCCCCGCAAGCTTTCTCTCGCAGAGGATCGACACAGCGTCGGAGAGAGTCTCACGCTCGCGTAGCGGGTGCTTGTTCGCAAGGTCGGATAACCCTGAGGCGAGTGCCTTCTCAAACTTCTCCTGCGGCTTGAGTTTTTTGTCTTCAAGAATCTTGATGACCGCATCAAACTTTTGAGCGGTGGTTTTCGCCTTGCCAGCTGCAATTCGGCTGATTAAGTTTTTCCCCTCAAGGATCATCAACTCTTCATCCGCGCCAGCCTCGAGTTTTACCCCGGTGGCATGCTCCCACGAGGCAAACTCATCGTCCCAGGCAGATATCTGGTAGCGATAGGTTCCAACCTCGGTTAGCTGGATTTTCGTGATCCACTGATCAAGCCCAGGCTTTCCCGGTTGCATCCTGTGGCGAGTGGTTTTGCCTGCAGGTGAGGTGAGCACAAGCTCCACTGCAAGCCTGTCATGGCCCTCTCTGAATGCGGTTGCTCCAAATTCAAGGACCTCACCATCAAATGCCTTGACGGGGTATCGGCCACCGTCAACGACCGGCCAGGTAGCGACTATTGGGAAGCGCCCAACCGCGTATTCAGCTTTATCCACCACCCCAATTTACTAAGGGCCACGGTGATAACCAAAGAAAAAGGCCCGCCAAGCTAGATAACCCGAAATAGCTGCATGCTGGTTTCGACCATGCGGAGCTTAGCCCCAGGGGCCAAAACGAGGTCTCTTTTGGGCGGAAGTTCCAGTGCCGAATCCCAAAGCAGTTCAAAGCCGGCAGCGTCCTTGGGCTTTGGTAGTGCAACGTTCTTGATTGCCTCGGTGCCGTTTACCACCAACAGCACCCCCTGCTTGGTTCCATCGTTCATGAGGTGATAGGTCAGGCGCTGAATGGTCCTGCGCTCCGGGTTATGCCAGTCCTCAATAGTCATCTCATCGCCGCGGACGGAGAACCAGAGCATCTGGTCGTAATCCTTCGTTGGCTCATCTAGCTTTGTGAAGACTCTTGATCGCAGTGCGGGGATCTCGTGGCGAAGTTTGATTAGGTGCGAGACAGTCTTTTGGAAATCGAGCCTGTGAGGATCCTGATCCCAGTTCTGCCAGGTGATCACGTTGTCTTGGCAGTAGGCGTTATTGTTCCCGCCCTGGGTCTTCAATCTTTCGTCACCAGCGGTGATCATCGGGACACCCGATGACAGCAGCAGCGTACCGATGAGGTTTCTGGCTGCCTTTCGCCTTGCGAAATTTACGGAACTCTGCGTGGTCTCTCCTTCGTGACCGTGGTTGAAGCTGAGGTTGTTGTTGCCGCCGTCACGGTTTCCCTCGCCGTTAGCTGAGTTCTGCTTGACGTTGTAGGAGACCAGGTCCCACAGCGTGAAGCCGTCGTGCGCGGTTATGAAGTTCACGGTTCCAAGCGGAGAACCCTCACTCACCACATCTTGGGAGCCCGAAATGCGACTTGCCATTTCCTGGACACCGTTGTGGTGGTTGCCAGAGGAGCGGTAGGAGGCAACATCTTGAAGCCAAAACTTTCTTACTGAGTCGCGAAAGCGGTCGTTCCACTCTGGGAATCCGGGAGGGAAGTTACCTGTCTGCCAGCCGCCCATCCCAACGTCCCAGGGTTCAACAATTAGCTTTGCGGAGCTTATGACCGGGTCGTCCTGCATTGCCCTAAGAACCGGGTGCTCAGGGCTGAAGTGATTGTTCTCGTCCCTGGCCAGAGTTGCTGCCAAGTCAAAGCGGAAGCCATCAATCTTCAGCTCTTCAACCCAATAGCGAAGACTGTCGAGCATAAGCCGCTGCACCATTGGCTGACCGAAATTTAGCGAGTTACCACACCCAGTGGTGTCGTGATAGTTACCCTGATCATCCTGGCGGTAGTAGCTGGAGTTATCAAGACCGCGGTAGGAGTAGGTCAGGCCCTTGTGGCCGCCCTCTGCGGTGTGGTTGTAGACCACATCCAGAATCACTTCAATGCCTGCGCGGTGCAACTCCCTGATGGCAGTCTTTAGCTCTAGGAGCATCGCCTCTGGTCCCTGGGCTCGCTTCGCTTCCGACGCGTACCGCATGTGGGGAGTAAAGAAATTGATGGTGTTGTAGCCCCAGTAATTGATGAGCCCTAGGTTCACAAGCCTTGGCTCTGAAATAAAGGCCTGAATCGGCAGTAGCTCTACCGCTGTGATGCCCAACGAGGTTAGGTGGTCAATGGTTGCTGGGTGTCCAAGCGCTGCGTAGGAGCCGCGGATGTCCTCTGGGATAGCGGGGTTGACCCTCGAGAGTCCTCTGACGTGTGCCTCATAGATGACTGTTTTGCCAAGCTCAGTATTGGGCTGCTCTACGCCCTCCCAGTCGAAGGAAGTGTCAACGGCAACACAGTGATAGCTCTTGTGACTCTCTCGAACCAGTCCTCGAGCGTAGGGGTCCAGAAGATTGCGCTCTGGGTTGAATGCGTGCCTTGGACCCTCTGGTCCCTCAGCTCGTAGGACATATTTGATGCCACGCTTGAGTCGGTCATCTCCTGCAGTCCAGATCCCACCATCGGATTGCTCAAGAGGTATCTCATGAATGCTTGTGCCCGTGTCTTCCGGGTCGAGAATGTGAAGCTTTACGGCGCTCGCAGTTTCTGACCAAACACCAAAGACCCCACCACCGTCGAGCAGGGTCATACCTAGGGGTGCGAGGTCTTGAGATTTTTGCGCCAACATACTGCCTTTTCAACAAAGGCTATAGGTCTTTGCTTTCCAAAGCCCTCAAATACACTTGGGTTATGCCCGTGTTCCTAGACCACGCCGCCACAACCCCTTGCAGAGAGGTTGCACTGGAGGCGCTAAACAGGGCTATTCAGCACCTCGGAAACCCATCCTCAGTCCACGCCCACGGGCAGGACACCAGGGCCATCTTGGAAGATGCCAGAGACCAGGTCGCAAAGGCACTTGGTGCGAATCGAAGCGAAATCATCTTCACGTCCGGCGGCACGGAAGCCAACAACCAGGCAGTCAAGGGAATCTATTGGGCAAGAGCTGAGAACCCAAAGCGAAAGGTGATCGTGACAGCCGCAACCGAGCACCATGCCCTGCTCGACCCAATTGACTGGCTCGTGGCTCACGAGGGTGCTGAGGTTGTCCATGTTCCGGTTTTGCCAACAGGAATGGTTGATCTCGACGCACTTGAGCTAATCCTTAGCCAACGGCATGAAGAGATCGCCTTTATTAGTTTGATGTGGGTCAACAACGAAACAGGGGTGATCACCGACATTCCAAGGGTATGCAGCCTCGCAAAGGCCTATGCCATTCCTGTTCACAGCGATGCGATAGCCGCAGTTGGGCATGTCCCGATCGACTTTTCGGCGTCTGGCCTTACCGCCATGAGCATTTCAGGCCATAAGTTCGGAGCACCGATTGGGGTTGGCGCACTTGTGGTCTCGAGAGACTTTTCGCCGGTGAACCTGCTTCACGGCGGCGGCCAGGAGCGTGGCCTAAGGTCTGGCACCATGAACTACCCATTAGCAGCAGCACTGGGTGCTGCCATTGAAGAGGCAGTAGTCGAGATGCAGAGCAGGCAGTCAAGGCTCGAGGAACTCAGGGATCAGATTGAGGCTGAGATATCTCACCAGATACCAAGCGCAATCATCACAGCAGGGGATTCCGACCGCGTTCAGCAGAATTCGCACATCATCTTCCCTGGCGCCCAGAGCGACAACCTTCTGTTCCTCCTTGATCAGGAGGGAGTTAGTGTCTCGGCAGGTAGCGCCTGCCAAGCGGGGGTTTTGGGTCCCTCCCATGTGCTTCTAGGCATGGGCTACTCCGAGGAACTGGCCGGGGCCTGCCTGAGGGTCACCCTCGGCCACACTACCTCCAAGGAGGATGCAGAAAGCTTTGTTAGGGCGATGGTCAAGATTCACCCAGGAGCCTTAGTGGCCTCACAGAGCGCCCAGAGCGCAAATTAGACTTATCAGGTGAAGGTTTTAGCAGCCATGAGCGGCGGGGTTGACTCCGCCGTTGCTGCTGCGCGCCTGGTTGATGAGGGTCACGAGGTGGTAGGCGTTCATCTGGCTCTGTCCCGAATGCCGGGGACTCTGCGCACTGGCTCCCGGGGCTGCTGCACAATCGAAGACTCTATGGATGCCCAGAGGGCGGCAAAGAAGCTCGGAATTCCCTTTTATGTTTGGGACTTCTCAGAGAGATTCAAGATTGATGTAGTTGACGACTTTGTTGCGGAATATCAGGCAGGGCGAACTCCAAACCCATGCATGCGATGCAACGAGCGGATCAAGTTCGCAGCCCTTCTTGAGAGAGCCCTAGCACTCGGTTTTGATGCGGTTGGAACTGGCCACTACGCGAGCATTTCTGAGGACTCAGAAGGCAATCTGGAGCTGCACAGGTCCTTAGCAATGGCGAAGGACCAGAGCTATGTCCTTGGGGTTCTCACTCAAGACCAATTGGCCCATGCGATGTTCCCGCTGGGCGCGACTGCTTCAAAGGATTTGGTTCGCAAGGAAGCTTCCGAGCGCGGACTCACGGTCGCAAATAAGCCAGATAGCTACGACATCTGCTTCATACCTGAGGGCGACACAAGAGAGTGGCTGCGAGACTTTGTGCCATCCAGCCCAGGACAAATCGTGGACCAGCAGGGTGAAGTGGTCGGAGAACATGATGGCCATGTTGGCTTCACAATCGGTCAGCGCAAGGGCCTCAAGCTTGGTCGTCCCGCAGCGGATGGTAAACCACGTTACGTCCTCGAGATCAGGCCCAAAACCTCTGAGGTCGTGGTTGGTCCCGAGGCTGCGCTGCAGATTTCAGAGCTATCCGGGAGCCGCTACTCGTGGTGCGGGAAGGCCCCCGAGAATTCAGGGGAGTTCTTCGATTGCGAGGTTCAGGTCAGGGCTCACGGTGACACCGTTCCAGCCGAGGCAGCCGTTGTTGGCAAGCAGCTGGTAATTAGGCTCAAAGAGCCTCTGTACGGAGTTGCACCTGGTCAGACAGCGGTCATCTACCTCGGCACACGAGTCCTAGGTCAAACCACCATTGACAGCACCAAGAGCGCGGAAGCCGCAGTTGTCTAAGGCCGAGCGCGCTAAGGAGCTCACAGCCCTAATCGAGCGCTACAGAGCCTCCTACTACCAAGAAAACGAGTCGCTTGTTTCCGATGCCGAGTATGACGCCCTCGAGAGAGAGCTAAGAGATCTCGAAAGAGACAACCCTGAGCTTGCGGAGGACTCGCCAACGGCGAAGGTAGGGGGAGCAGCAACCTCGCTCTTTGCTCCCCATCGCCATCTTGAGCCAATGCTCTCTCTAGACAATGCGTTTTCTCTTGAGGAGCTTCTTGCCTGGGACCAGCGGGCAGGTGGTGGGCCATACCTTTGCGAGCCAAAGATCGATGGACTTGCAGTCTCCCTTACCTACAAAGAGGGAAAGCTGGTTTCTGCTGCAACCAGAGGAGACGGGGAGGTCGGAGAGGACGTCACGGCCAATATAAAGACGATAGGTACCATCCCGCATGTCTTGAGGGGCACAAATCACCCAGACCAGGTTGAAATACGCGGTGAGGTGTTCTTTCCGCTGGCCGCATTTGCTGCACTAAACGAGAGCATCGTTGCATCTGGCGGAAAACCCTTTGCAAACCCAAGGAACTCGGCTTCAGGGTCGCTTCGACAAAAGGACCCCAACATAACCGCCCAAAGACCACTGCAAATGCTGGTGCATGGGTTTGGAGCCTGGAGTATAGACGTTTCCAATCAGAGTGAGGTTTATGAGCTCTTGAGCTCCTGGGGTCTTCCCACCAATGACAAGTACGCAGTGGTTCAGAACGCCGCGGACGCCTACAAGTACATCGAACAGCTTGAGAATGCTAGACACTCGATTGAGCACGAAATAGATGGTGTGGTGATCAAAGTTGATGAGCTGACCCGGCAAAGCGAGCTGGGTAGAACATCTAGAGCACCACGCTGGGCCATCGCCTATAAGTACCCGCCTGAGCAGGTGAACACGAAGCTTATCGATATTCGAGTTTCCATTGGGCGCACTGGTAGGGCTACACCATTCGCGGTTCTTGAACCCGTAAAAGTGGCGGGTAGTGAGGTTGAGTTTGCCACCCTCCATAACCAAGATCAGGTGCGGTCCAAGGGTGTACTCATAGGCGACACCGTTGTCCTTCGAAAGGCTGGAGATGTCATACCTGAGATCCTCGGTCCCGTCTCGGCCCTCAGAACTGGTGCTGAAAGAGAGTTTCAAATGCCCTCTCATTGCCCAGAGTGCTCATTCGAGCTCGCACCAGCAGTCGAGGGAGATGTTGATCTGCGTTGCCCGAATGCTCGGAGTTGCCCGGCGCAGCTGAGAGAGCGCATTGCTTACATCGGCTCCCGGGCGGCCATGGACATCGAGGCACTTGGTTACGTGAGTGCGGCGGCTTTGACTCAACCAATCGAGCCAAAGGAGCCGCCGCTGAAGTCTGAGGCGGACCTATTCGATCTCACCATCGAGCAGCTACTCCCAATTAGGAGTTTCGTGCTCGACCCGGATACTGGCCTTCCCAAGCACGACGCTGATGGAAACCCAAAGGTCACAGACTTCTTTCGCAAGAAGGACGGTCAGCCAGGTGAGGTTGCGATCAAGCTTCTTGCCAACCTTGAGGAGGCTAAGAACCGAGATCTCTGGCGAATACTTGTTTCGCTCTCCATTCGCCACGTTGGCCCAGTGGCTGCCAGGGCGCTCTGCAATCACTTCGGCTCACTAGAGGCCATTTTCACCGCCACCGAAGCTGAGCTTTCAGAGGTCGAAGGGGTTGGCCCCACTCTTGCAAGCTCAATCACTCAATGGTGGGAAGAACCTTGGCATCAAGAAATAGTTAGTCGCTGGGGACAGGCGGGGGTTCAGCTCGCCATTCCGGGTCATCTGGGCCCAGGGTCAGCAATTAGCGAAGGCCCCTTTAGCGGGATGTCTATCGTCGTAACCGGAACATTAAGCCAAATGACCCGTGATGAGGCCGAAGCGAAGATCATCGAGCTCGGCGGCAAAGCCGCCAGTTCGGTGTCAAAGAGGACCTCTTTTGTTGTGGCGGGACCTGGGGCAGGCTCAAAGCTCCAGAAGGCGGAGCAACTGGGAGTCGAGGTCATCGACGAGAGCGCATTTATTGCAAAGTTGACCGCCGCCACAAACTAGACTTGGGTTTTTGACAAGCAAACCAGTGAATTGAGCTTAGGTATGTCTGAAATCACTCCCGATCTCGTCCGCCATCTGGCGTCATTGTCCAGAATCCTGGTGACTGAGGATGAGGTTGAAAAGCTTTCAGGGGAGCTCGGGGTAATTGTTGACTCCGTTGCCACTGTAAACAAGGCTGTCAGCGGCGATGTAGTGCCGACAAGTCACCCAATCCCAATGAGCAACGTGTTTCGGGAGGACGAAGTTGCCCCCTCCCTTTCACAGGAGCAGGCCCTATCTGGCGCTGCGGATAGCGCAGAGGGAAGATTCAAAGTTGCAGCGATTTTGGATGAGGACTAAAACTTGAGCGAGCTAATAACCAAGTCTGCAAGTGAGCTTGCAACCCTCATCGAGTCAAAAGAGGTTTCCTCGCTGGAGGTGACTGAGGCCTTTTTTGACCGTGCGGAAAAACTCAACGACCTTACTCTTAGTTTTTTGCACCTAAAGCGCGATAACGCGATTAGCGCCGCAAAGCAGGCAGATAGAGATCTCGCCGGTGGCAAGCGCCACTCAGCCCTGCACGGTGTTCCAATTGCCGTCAAAGATAATCTGACTACAACTGACGCCCCCACGACAGCAGGGTCAAAGATCCTCCAGGGCTGGATTCCCCAATACGACTCGACCGTTGTTAGGAAGATTCGCGCTGCCGGACTTCCGATTCTGGGCAAGACCAACATGGACGAGTTCGCAATGGGTTCCTCAACCGAGTATTCGGCCTATGGCCCGTCTCGAAACCCCTGGGACCTAGAGAGAATCCCCGGAGGAAGTGGGGGTGGGTCTTCCTCGGCAGTCTCGGGTCACCTAGCTCCATTGGCTCTTGGAAGCGACACCGGAGGCTCAATCCGTTTCCCAGCCGCAGTCACAGGCTCTGTAGGTGCAAAGCCAACCTACGGGGCAGTTTCTAGATATGGATTGATTGCGCTAGCAAGCTCGCTGGATCAGGTTGGACCCGTGACCAACACCGTGCTGGACGCAGCTCTGTTGCAGGATGTCATTTCTGGTCACGATCCCAACGACTCAACATCACTTCCAGAGTCGCTTGGCTCTATGGCTGATGCTGTGAAGGCGGCTGACTTCAAGGGCCTCAAGGTTGGAGTTGTGAAGCAGCTGAGCTCAGATGGTTTCCAGCCCGGCGTGAAGAAGTGTTTTGATGACACAATTTCGAAACTGACTGCAGAGGGTGTTGAGGTTGTTGAGGTTGACTGCCCGAGTTTCGAGTATTCAGTCGCGGCCTACTACCTGATTCTCCCTGCTGAGGCCTCCAGCAACCTTGCGAGGTTTGACTCCGTGAGATTTGGACTGAGAGTTGAACCAGAGGGTAATCCGACTATCGAGCGGGTTATGGCGGCAACGCGTGAGGCAGGCTTTGGTCCAGAGGTAAAGCGAAGAATCATCCTCGGAACCTACGCACTCTCATCCGGCTACTACGACGCCTACTACGGCTCCGCTCAAAAGGTCCGCACCTTGATTCAGCAGGATCTCGAGAATGCCTTCAGCAAGGTAGATGTCTTGCTTACGCCGACTGCACCAACCACTGCGTTCAAGATTGGTGAAAAAGTCAATGACCCTTTGGCGATGTATCTAAACGACATCGCGACCATTCCCGCAAATCTTGCCGGCATACCGGGCATGTCAGTTCCCAATGGGTTGGCAGAAGAAGACGGACTCCCATCTGGTGTTCAAATTCTGGCTCCTGCAAAGCAAGACGCACGTATGTATCAGGTTGCTGCACTGATTGAAATGCTTTACGTGAATCAGTGGGGAGCACCTCTTATCTCTCAGGCTCCAGGATTGGAGAGTAGCCGTGGCTAAAGAACCTCTTATGGATTTTGATCAGGCGATTGAGAAATTCGAGGTCGTCATTGGGCTTGAGGTTCACGTCGAGCTCAACACGAGAAGCAAGATGTTTTGTGGCTGCGCAAATGTCTTTGGTTCCGAGCCAAATACAAACGTTTGCCCAATCTGCCTTGGGCTTCCTGGTGCCTTGCCGGCAGTAAACAAGAAAGCAGTCGAGTCTTCTATTGCCATTGGACTAGCCCTCGGCTGCGAGATCGCTCCGAGTGGGAGATTTGCAAGGAAAAACTACTTCTATCCAGACCTTGCAAAGAATTTTCAGACTTCTCAGTATGACGAACCAATTGCCTTCGAGGGAAAGCTTGATGTTGAGATCTCGAGCGGGGAAGTATTTGAGGTTCTCATCGAGCGGGCGCACATGGAAGAGGATGCAGGGAAGCTAACTCACGTCGGAGGGGCAACCGGTCGAATTCAGGGAGCGGAATACTCCCTGGTTGACTTCAATCGCGCCGGAGTTCCTCTCGTCGAAATCGTCACCAAGCCCGTTTTTGGGGCCGGGGCAAGTGCACCGGAGCTTGCCGGTGCCTACGTGAGAAGCATTCGCGACATTGTCAAGGCCATGGATGTCTCAGACGCCAAGATGGAGCGAGGCAACGTTAGGTGCGACGCGAACGTATCCCTCAGGCCCAAGGGTCAGGAGAAGCTTGGCACTAGGACGGAGACCAAGAACGTCAACTCCATTAGAAGTGTCGAAAATGCCGTGCGCTATGAAATTCAGCGCCAGGCTCACATACTCGATGCAGGCGGCACGATCACTCAGGAAACCCGTCACTGGCATGAGGATCGCGGCTACACCTCAGCGGGCAGACCAAAGTCCGATGCCGATGACTACCGCTACTTCCCAGAGCCAGACTTGGTTCCAGTGGAACCGGAGGCAAGCTGGATTGAGTCAATTCGTGAGACTCTGCCAGAAAACCCCCAGCAGCGCCGCAAGCGTTTGGCACAGGAGTGGGGCTTCAGCGAGCTTGAGTTTAGGGATGTAGTTAACGGAGATCTGCTCGATCAGGTTGAGGCAACCGTGGCTGCCGGTGCTACACCCCAGGCAGCCAGGAAGTGGTGGACTGGCGAGCTATCAAGGCAGGCCAATGCCCAAGACCTAAGTCCAAGCGAGCTAGCCATAACTCCTTCCCAGGTCGCCACCATCCAGAAGCTGATCGATGCCGGAGAGCTAACCGATCGCATGGCTCGTGAGGTTGTGGCTGGAGTTGTCGCTGGCGAGGGTGAGCCCGAGCAGGTAATTGAAAAGCGAGGCCTCAAAGTAGTCACTGACGAAGGTGCGTTGATTGCCGCAATCGACAAGGCACTAAGCGAGCAGCCAGATGTTCTCGAGAAGATTCGCGAGGGCAAGGTTCAGGCTGCTGGTGCCGTGATTGGTGCCGTGATGAAGGCCATGGGTGGCCAGGTTGATGCCGCAAGGGTTAGAGAGTTGATTTTGGAGCGAGCCGCAAGCTAATTGGGGTGAGTAACGGGACTTGAACCCGCGGCCTCCTGGACCACAACCAGGCGCTCTACCAGCTGAGCTATACCCACCATGTCTGGGCTAACCCAGAGCGCTTAGATTGTATCAGCGTCCAGGGAATCAGCCACTTTCTTTGCGGCCTCTGAATCTGGCCCTGGCTGCTCAACCATTACGGTCTTGCGGTAGTAGCGCAATTCCTGAATGGATTCCTTGATGTCCGCAAGCGCCCGGTGACCTCCAGATTTCTTGGGAAGCTGGAAGTAGACCCTCGGGTACCAGCGCCTTGTTAGCTCCTTGATCGAGCTGACATCTATGTTTCTGTAGTGCAAAAAAGAGTCGAGCCTTGGCATCTGGCGGTTGAGAAACATCCGATCTGTGCCGATGGAGTTTCCGGCCAGGGGAGCGGTTCTCGGTTCTGCTACCCAGCGTCCCAAGTACTCAAGGACCTTTTCCTCTGCAGTCGCAACGCTCTCGCCAGAAGGGATTGCAGCCAGTAGGCCAGATTCTTTGTGCATGTTTGTGACAAACTCGCCCATGTTTCCCATGGCACCCTCAGAGGGGTTTATGACTATCTGGAGCCCCTCGTCCTGCTCGACCAGCTCCTGGTCGGTAACGACAACCGCAATCTCACAAAGCTCGTCTTTTTCGACATCTAGACCTGTCATCTCGCAGTCGATCCAAACGATGTAATCAGACATGGATCTAGCCCGAGTGCCTTGAGTCTCTAGCCGCCTTGCGCTGGGCCTTAGCATCGCGTTTGGCTTGCTTCTTTGCCTCCCTGCGCTCCTCTGCGGACATCGTTTCCTCCGGAGAGGAAACAATCGGCATCTCACTTGTCAAGAAATCAGGCATTCCACTCTCGGCAGCTGCCTTGGCAGGAGGCTCCTCGCTGGTCTCTTCTGACCAACGCATCTGAGACTCGTCGTCCAGCTTCATGTCTTCCGCCAGTGCGTTTGCGATGTCATCATCCGACCAAGGCATCTCTGGAGCCGGGGCACTGGTGGCGGGAGTGAAGGATTGCTCCATTGCATCAGCAATTGGATCTTCCTCCTTGACCATGGTCATTACATTTGCCTCAGCTGTTGAGGGCTCGGGCTCACTGGCTACAGCCTCCGGAGCTGATTGAGGGGTTGCAGCACCTGACTTCTTTGCTTGACGCTGAGCCTTCTTGTTTGCTCTGCGCTCGATGCGAAGCTTCTTCCGCTCCTTGCGGCCTTCAACAAGCCAGTAAAGGGTTGGCACTAGCACCAGAGTTAGCAGGGTGGATGAGAACAGTCCACCAATCACCACGATTGCAAGAGGCTGCGAGATGAATCCCGAGTCTCCCGTAAGACCAAAGGCCATTGGGGTGAGGGCAAAAATGGTAGCCAGCGAGGTCATCAAAATTGGCCTCAGGCGCTGTCTCGCACCCTGCATCAGTGACTTTTGGACGCTGTAGCCCTGGGCTCGATACTGGTTCACGAGGTCGATAAGAACAATCGCGTTGGTGACCACAATTCCAATCAGCATCAACATACCGATAAGCGCAGGGACACCCAGCGCGGTGTCGGTAAGGAGAAGAAGCCCCAAGGCACCGGTGGCCGCAAATGGAATCGAGATCAAAAGTAATAGCGGCTGAATCAGGCTCGAGAACGTCGCAACCATGACGATGTAAACGATCGCCACGGCAGCTAGCAGTGCTAGCCCAAGTTGCTGGAAGCTCTCCGCCTGGTCAGCAGCCGCTCCTCCAACGGTAGCCGTGACGCCAACTGGAAGCTCAAGGGCATCAAGTCGCTCGGTGACTGTTGCGGAAATGGCTCCTAGGTTGTCGCCCTCTGTGCTCAGCTGAACCTCGGCTGTCCTATTGCCACGCTCTGAAGTGATTGAGGTTGGCTTGAGAACCTCATCGACACTTGCTATCTGATCTAGCTGAACCAGCCCCTGGAATGTCGGGATCTGGAGCTCTCTGATTTCTTCGATTGACTCGGGAGCCTGAGCACCTGCGATAAACACCTGAACGTCATTACCCTCGACACTGATTGTTCCCAGCGGGCTTGGGCGCAGCTGTGAAGCAACGATTCCGGTAACGGCGGTCTCAGTTAGAAGGTAGCTGGCAGCCTTTTCACGGTCGACAATGATTTCTAGAACTCGCTCGTCGGCCTCAAGTGTGGTTGTAATGGCGCTGACATCGGTAATGCCCTCCATGGCATCCGCCACCTTATCAACAGCCTCCTGAAGGAGCTCGTTGTCGCTTGCCAGCACCTGGATGTCAATGGTTTCAGAGGAGCCGAAACCGCCACCCTGGCTAGTAGTAATCTCACTGTCCTCTGGCGCGCTGAGCTGAAGCACCTTTGACTGCATAGCCTCAATGTCGGCATCTTCGTCGGCAATGATGGTGAAAGAGATGCCGCTAGCCGCTGCACCAAATGCCACGCGACCATCTGCAGCTGAGCCGACGGTCGACTGGACAACATCGACGCCCTCAAGGGCGAGAATCTGATCCTCGAGGCTCTTTGCGGCTTCGTCCTGCTCCTCAAAAGTGGTGCTGGCAGGCATCGAGAGTCGTGCGGTGAACTGGTTTGAACCCCCACCATCAATGAAGTTGGTCTTCAGCAATGGCACCAGCGAGAAGGTGTAACCAAGAATCAGCAGTGCTGCGGTCAGTGTCAGCCAAGGGTGCCTTGTGCTGCCGCGGACAATGGGGATGTAGATTCGCTGCAGAATCTGCTTCTTCTCGCGTTCCTCTTCCTCAATACGCTGCTTCTTTTCGAAGTTCTTGGGGTCGGCCTCTTTAGCTGCCTTGAGCCTCTTCGGCATCCTGAGGAACCAATAGGCAAAGACCGGCACGATCGTGAGGCTCACCAGCAATGACGCGAGCAGAGCGATCGCGACTGTGAAGGCAAATGGTCTGAACAGCTCGCCCACTAGGCCATCGACCAGCGCGATTGGTAGGAACACAGCAACCGTGGTGATAGTGGCTGCGGTGATTGCTCCAGCAACCTCCTTGACCGCTGTGAGAATTGCTGTCTTTCGCTTCTCGCCATAACTGAGGTGACGGTTGATATTTTCGATAACAACAATCGAGTCATCTACAACGCGACCAATCGAAATCGTCAGGGCACCAAGCGTGAGCAGGTTCAGCGAATAATCAGCAACTGAAAGACCAATGAAGGTGATCAGGACCGAAGTCGGTATCGAAATCGCCGTAATGATGGTCGACTTGAAGCTCAAGAGGAACACCAAAATAACCAGCACAGCCATGGTGAGGCCGAGGAGACCTTCAACAGCAAGGTCCTCAATCGATTTTTCAATAAATGGCGCCTGGTCAAACGTTGTAACCACGCTTACGCCACCGCCAAGGCCCGCAACGAGCTCTGGAATCAGGTCTTGAACTCCATTTGATACAGCGACGGAGTTGCCGTCCGGGGTTTTCACGATAGAAACAGCCAGCGACTCATTGCCGTTGGTTCGAGCAATGGATGTCACAGGCGCATCCTCGAAGGTGACCTCAGCAACATCGCCCACAGTAAAAGGGGACTGGCCAGGGGCCGGGGTCGAAGGAATCAAGGGAAGAGATTCAAATAGCTCAACTGAGTCCACCGCCGAACCGACCTGGATGGCAATCGAGCCAGAATCGTCAACGATGGAACCGACTGGGAGGATGAGACCGTTGGCGTTAATGGCAGAGACAATGTCTCGCTGACTTAGGCCAGCCTGGGCCAGAGCCACCTGATCGAGTTCAAGGTTGATGCGCTTTTCCTTGGCGCCAGAAACAGCGATGTCCCTGATGCCGTCAACCTGACGAAAGAGCGTGGGAGCAAGCTCCTCGAGCTTCTTGCCGATGGCCTCGTTGTCACCGTCATCGGCGCTAACTGCAAGCACGATGATTGGCACGGAGTCAAAGCTTCCCGAGATGACACTCGGTGTTGCATCCTCAGGCAGAACGGACGCGAGATCGCTAATGACCTCATTGAGCCTCTGGGTAACATCCTCTGTCGCAGTTCCAAACTCGAAGGACACCCTGAGCACAGACAATCCGGTCGTGGAGGTAACCGTCGTCGATTCGATCCCCTCAAGCCCGATAACCGACTGCTCTATAGCCTGAGAGACCTGAGCATCGACAACCTCAGGAGAGGCCCCAGGGTAGGAGGTAACGATTGCGGCTGACGGTATCTCAATCGAGGGAATCAGCTCTTGCTTTAGGCCGCCTACGGAGATAAAACCAAAGGCACCAACGATGACGGTGATGAGTGCCACAACGGCGCGATTTGCAAGTGAAAGCTTGGAAAGTTTGAACAAAAGAACCTCGAATGATTACCTACATAGCCTAAACAGGCCAACTGAGAAGAATACTCCCATAATCGCCAGATAGCTCTCTGGGAGTTTGATGGGTAAAGCTTTAGAGTCGAACCATCTGCACGTGTCGCGCGGGGTTGCCAAACCGGTGGGTCGTAACGGAAACCGCCTGCTCCTTGAAAAACGCCAAGCCCTCGATGATTCCTGATTCAGTCACGGGGCCGTCGTAGATTGCCACGTCCACATTTGCCAGGGGTGAATCCGAAGTGACTTCTGGAAGCTCACCAACCACCCTCACCCTTCGAGGCCGAAGCTTGAGACTCTCCAGCCAATTTTCTTCGCTCTCAAGCTTGATCCGAAGACCAACCCTGCCGAGCAGTCCCATGAGATTACTTGGAAGACTTTCGGCACTTATTTCGATGTTGCCTAGCGCAGTTGCGGTGACCAATACCCTCCAGGTCTCATAATCTGATGCTCCAGCTTGAACCCGGATTGTGCAGTCGGAACGGAAGTAGCGGAGGTAGTTCCACTCGGCCTCAAGCCCTGTCTCATCCTTGACCCCCGAGAAGTAATGCCTCAGCGCAGCCAGGTCACTTTGAGCGCATCGAATCAGCGACGCAACTTGATCGTCGCTCAGTTCACTCATGGCTGCCTGAGCCAAAAGTGCATTCATTTCTTTGGTCTCGATAGGCTCTAGGGCGCCGTTCTCTTCAGTAGTCCAGTCGGTCAGGCCAAAGAGGTAATTCGGACCACCCGCCTTCGCACCTGGGCCAACTGCCGACTTCTTCCAGCCCCCAAAAGGCTGACGCTGGACTATGGCGCCAGTGATTCCGCGGTTGACATAGACGTTTCCTGATTGAACGCGGGCCAGCCAATCCGTAATCTCCTGGCTATTGAGAGAGTGAATACCCGCCGTCAGGCCATAATCAACGCTGTTTTGAAGCGCTATTGCCGCATTCAGATTTGGCGCGGTCATGATGGCAAGCACTGGGCCGAAGTATTCAACAAGGTGAGATCTCGAGCCGGGCCTAACATGTTCGATTACCCCGGGTGACCAAAGCTTTCCAGTCTCATCAAGCTGCTCGGGCTTCATAAGCCACTTTTCACCGCGCTCCAACTTAGTGAGCCCGGTCAGAAGCTTTCCCTCGGGAGGGGCAATCATCGGGCCCATCTGAGCTGTTGGGTCTGTTGGGTGGGCAACTTTCAGCGAGGAAACCGCATCCATTAGCTGACGCCTGAACCGCTTCGACTTTGCAACTGAGCCAACCAGAATCACTATCGAGCTTGCGGAACACTTCTGCCCTGCGTGGCCAAATGCCGAATAGGCAATGTCCTTCGCGGCTAAGTCCAGATCTGCGTGCGGGGTGACAATGATTGCGTTTTTCCCGCTCGTCTCGGCAAGTAGCCTGAGATCGGGCCTGAAGCCTCTAAAGAGCTCGGCAGTCTCGTAACCGCCAGTGAGGATTACTTGGTCCACGTCCTCATGGCCAATCAGTCTTTGGCCCAGTTCACGCTCACCAATGTGGATTGGGACAAACAGCTCTGGGTCAATGACCTCCAAGATCAACTCTGCAAGCACTGCACCACAGCGAGCCGCCGGACCTGCGGGTTTGAAAATCACCGCGCTGCCAGCCGCGAGAGCAGCAAGCGCCCCACCTGCAGGAATGGCGATGGGGAAGTTCCAAGGTGGTGTCACAACGGTGATTCTTCTTGGAACCGGCTTAGCCCCTGGCAGGTTCTCAAGCCTTAGAGACTGCTCGGCGTAGTAATGGGCAAAGTCGATTGCCTCCGAAATCTCGGTGTCCACCTGATCTAGAGTCTTTCCCGCCTCGGCCATTGCTACCTCAACGAGGTATTCGCGGTTTCGCTCTAGCACCACCCCAACTTCGTGAATCTTGTTCGCGCGCTCCTCCGGGGCAAGCGATTGCCAGCGATTTTGGGCAGCCTTAGCGCTCACAATCAACTCGTTGAGCTTGACCTCACTGGTGACAGTGTGACGTTCAACCAGGTCGATCCCGATTTCGGTGTCCGAAAGTCGTCGGTAGATGCCCTTGGCCCAATTGCGGTTTCCTGCTGTCGAGGGATCAGTGTCCGGTGTATTGCTAAACCCAACAGGGAGATGCGCTTCATCCAACGAGCGATCCTGCAACCTGTTCGGCACTGGCACCTCGGTGCCCATCAAATCTAGTGAGTGCATGTAGCGCTGGCGCTCAAGCTCGTAGGGCTGCTGACTGGTTAGCTCAAACGCGTTTGAGAGGAAGTTTTCGGAGCTGGCGCCCTCCTCAAGCCTGCGGATGAGGTAGGCGATGGCGACGTCAAATTCCTGAGAGTAGACAACAGGGGTGTAGAGCACCAACTTGCCAACGCTCTTGCTGATCACGCTGGCTTGGTTGGGCGCCATACCAAGTAGCATCTCGACATCCATGCCGTCTTGTGCGCCGCGTTGCGAGGCAAGAAGCCAAGCAAATGCGAGGTCAAAGAGGTTATGCCCAGCCACACCAATCTTTACGTTCTTGACCCGCTCTGGGGTGAGGGCGTAGTTCAAGACTCTTTTGTAATTGGCATCAGCCTCAGCTTTGGATGGAACGGTTGCAAGCGGCCAGTCGTGCATTTCAGCATCGACCCGTTCCATCGGAAGGTTGGCGCCTTTCACGACTCTGACCTTGATCGGAGCACCACCGTCAATGACCCTCAGCGCAGCCCACTGTTGCAGGTCAATCATGACTCTTAGGGCATCTGGCAAGTAGGCCTGGAGCACGATGCCAGCGCTGAGCTCTTTGAACTCTGGCTTGGCCAAAAGTCCCTTGAAGACCGCAATCGTCATGTCCAGATCGCGATATTCCTCCATGTCCAGATTGATGAACTTCTTTTTGGGCGAGTCGGCAGCAATCTTGTAAAGAGGGGTGAGCCTCTCAATGACTTCCTGCACCGTCTGGTCAAAAGCCCAGGGGGAGTGAGGGGCAACAATTGCCGATACCTTCACCGAGACATACTCAGTCTCTGGGCGGGACAGAATCTCTGCCACGTGGCTAAGGCGCTTGTCCGCTTCAGCATGACCCAAGACAGCCTCGCCAAGGAGATTGACGTTCAGGGTCGCGTCGAGTCGAAGTTTCCTTGTGGCACGGCGGAACTTGCTATGCGATGCATCAATCACGAGGTGTGAGACAAATGAGCGCAGCACCATCCTTGCGATCGGAATTACGGGCCAGGGGAGTAGAGGCGCAAGATTGGCCCCCAGCCCGAGGAGAGCCCTCAGAGGCCAAGGCAGAAATCGTGGTGTAAGGGTTCTTAGTTGGTAGAGGTTTGTCGCCGCAACCCGAATGTCCTCTGGTCTTATGACGCCGTCGATGAAGCCAACCGCGAAATCTAAACCATTTGGATCTTTTAGGAGCCCACTAAGCCTTTGGGACGACTTGTTTTCCTTGAGTTTGGCGGCCTCTGAGACCCACTTATCTACCAGAGCTATGGACGCCTCGACTAGCTCTGGTTTCCCGGAGATAGTTGGAATTTGCGTCGTCTTTAGCGCCATTTTCACCTTGTTTCACACTACAAGCACTAACACTCTAGGGGAAACTGGCAGTTAGAATTCTTAGTCTGCCCTCGTAGCTCAGTGGATAGAGCAAGAGCCTTCTAATCTCTTGGTCGTAGGTTCGATTCCTACCGAGGGCGCTCTAGCAGCAGTTTTGAATCGGCAGGCTTTTTCTCTCAGCCGCCAAGTCACGCTTCGAGTTTTCAACCTCAGCAACAACCACTGCATCGGGATAGTAGCCATCCGGATAGGTGGGGCAAACAGCCGCATAGCCCTCGTCTCGCTTTAGGACTAGCCCGGCGAAGTCCTTCTCGTGCATGAATTCAAGGGCAGCCTGCTCGGACTCGAATGGCTTCGAGCATTTTGTGTAGTTCCACTCGCTCATAATTCAACTATACATAGATAGCTGTCTATCTATGTTCTTAGTGCGCGATTGCCTCATAAAGCATGTAAACACCTAGCAGGGTCAGCGCAAGACCACCCAAACCTCTGAAAGTTGCAAGACGCTGCTCGGATGTTGCAAGCCAGTCTCGTGCCCTTCCGGCTGCAATTGCATAAACCGAGTCAGAGGCGATGCCGATGATTGAAAAAATTAGGCCCAACAGGAGCATCTGGATTATTGGGCTTCCATCCTCAACCGAGACAAAGCTTGGCAGGGCCGCAAGAAAAAATACGAGAGTCTTTGCATTCGTTAGCCCAACAACCACCGATTCCTTGAGAATCGTGGATCTAGAATGCGGCTTATCTGCCCCATCCTCGAGCGATTGTCTCCGGTGAAGTATGGCTCGAATTCCGAGATAGCCAATCATCAGTGCACCTGCCAGCCGAATTACAAAAAAAGCTTCCGGCGAGCTCTGGATAAGGACTCCTAGGCCTAATGCAACCACGACGATCTGAACCCCAACACCCAGTGCATTGCCTAAGACAGAGAGCAGTGCTGGCTTGGTGCCAAGCACCAAGGCCCTACCGACTGCAAAGAGCACACCCGGCCCTGGGACAACAATTATGACTATTGCCAAGAGGGTGAAGCCAAGGATGTTAGCTGCAGAGGGCACAGGCAGAATCTAGTGCTAGTTGGCTGCGGCGAGAGCGAGGGTAACCATGTTTTTGAAACCGGTTTCCCGCTCCTCGCTACTGGTCTGCTCCGACCCGTCCATCATGTCTGAGACGGTGACGATGCTCAGCGCCTTTCGGCGGAATCTCGCAGCGAGGGTGTAGAGCTGATTCGTCTCCATCTCGAGGGCCAGGATTCCGAGCTTCTTCCACTGCTCCAGCGAGTCAGTCTCGTCATAAAAAAGGTCGCCCGAGGCGATCATGCCTACGTGGTGATCGATGCCAAGCTCTCTTGCCTTGGCAACTGCCTTCTCTAGTAGTTCGTAGTTTGCAGCGGGTGCAAAGTCCAGGCCTCCGGTGGCCCTTTGGTTGATGTTTGAATCAGTGGATGCGGTCATTGCGATGACGACGTCTCGCAATTTTGTTGGAGGCAGTCCACCGCTGGTACCAACACGAATCGCGTTCTGCACGCCGTAATCATTGAAAAGCTCATAGGCGTAGATGCCGATGGATGGGGCGCCCATGCCAGTGCCCTGCACTGAAACTCTTTTTCCTTCAATCTCGCCCGTGAAGCCAAGCATGTTTCGGACACTGTTGTACTGGACAACGTTTTCAAGAAACGTCTCGGCAATCCATTTTGCCCTGAGGGGATCTCCGGGAAGCAAGATGGTGTCGGCAATCTCACCCGGCTTGGCCGCGATGTGGATGCTCATTAGGTCAGCTCGAACTGACCGCCGTCAATCTGGCCCTGCTTTCTGTACAGGTCCAGTTTCTGGCGGGTGTCTTGAATATCTAGGTTTCGCATGGTCAGCTGACCGATTCGGTCCTCCGGGCCAAAGGCTGCATCCTCCGTGCGCTCCATTGACAACTTCTCAGGGTGATAAGAGAAGTTCTCTCCCTTTGTATCAAGGATTGAGTAGTCATCACCACGACGAAGTTTTAGAGTGACAGTGCCGTTCACGGCAGCTGCGACCCAGCGCATCAGCGACTCTCTGAGCATTAGCGTCTGGGGGTCTAGCCAGCGACCCTCGTAGAGCAGCCTTCCCATTCTGCGACCCTCGTTGTGATAGGCCGCAATCGTGTCCTCATTGTGAATCGCGGACACCAACCGCTCATAGGCAATGTGGATCAGCGCCATACCGGGTGCCTCATAGATGCCACGGCTCTTGGCTTCGATGATGCGGTTCTCAATTTGGTCGCTCATACCCAAACCGTGACGCCCGCCAATGGCGTTTGCCTCGAGCATGAGCTCCACCGAGGAATCAAAGCGCTTGCCATTGATGCTCACGGGCCTACCCTGCTCGAAGCCGATCGACACCTCTTCGTCTGCAATCTCAACAGCGGGATCCCAGTGCTTGACGCCCATGATTGGCTCAACTATTTCCATGGAGGTGTTTAGGAACTCAAGGCTCTTGGCCTCGTGGGTGGCACCGAGCATGTTTGCATCGGTCGAGTAGGCCTTCTCTGTGCTTGCGCGGTAGGGGAGCCCGCGTTCCTGAAGCCACTCCGACATCTCTTCGCGTCCACCAAGCTCAGCCACAAAATCGCTATCCAGCCATGGCTTGTATATCTTTAGGTCGGGATTAGCGAGCAGGCCATAGCGATAGAAGCGCTCAATATCGTTGCCCTTGTAGGTGCTGCCATCGCCCCAAATGTCAACGCCGTCTTCCTTCATGGCCCTAACCAGAAGCGTTCCTGTAACGACTCGGCCCAGGGGAGTGGTGTTGAAATAAACCTTCGATCCGGTGCGGATGTGGAAGGCGCCACAAGCAATTGCCGTGAGGCCTTCCTCTGCGAGCGATTCCCTGCAGTCAACAAGACGCCCGGCCTCAGCCCCATACTCTTTTGCCCTGCCTGGGATCGAGTCAATGTCGTCCTCGTCGTATTGGCCGAGGTTCGCGGTATAGGCGAAAGGGATTGCACCTTTCTCGCGCATCCAGGCGACCGCAACTGACGTATCGAGCCCGCCCGAGAAGGCGATGCCCACTTTTTGACCTGTGGGGAGAGAACTTAGAACCTTAGACACAGGCTAAAGCGTAACGAATTTGCCGGGATTAGGCTCTAGCCATTGCGCTTCTGAGGGTGTCAAGTCCGAGCCCACCAAGATTCAGGGCAGTCTTGTGAAACTCTTTGATGTCGAATGAATCACCCTTGCGTGAGCGGTAGTCATCTCTGATCTGTTCCCAGATACGCTGGCCTACCTTGTAGGAGGGTGCCTGACCGGGCCAGCCAAAGTACCTGGTCACCTCAAAGCGGACAAACTCCTTAGACATGTTCACGTTGCTACCCATGAACCCAAGCGCGTAGTCAAAGTCCCACACGCCGCTGCCTTCCAGCTTTGCTTTCTTGGTGTGAACGCCGATGTCCAAAACCACTCTGGCAGCTCGCATTCTCTGCGCATCCAGCATTCCCAGGCGATCTGCGGGTGTACTGAGGTAGCCCAGCTCGTCCATCAGTCGCTCGGCGTAGAGGGCCCATCCCTCACCGTGGCCCGAGGTCCACGACGCCAATCGGCGCCAGTCGTTCAGGGTGTCTTTGACGTAGGTCTGCTGCGCAACCTGAAGGTGATGACCGGGAACGCCTTCGTGGTAGACGGTCGTAGTTTCACGCCAGGTATCGAACTCGTTCACTCCCTCAGGAACTGACCACCACATCCTCCCTGGACGCGAGAAGTCATCGGTTGGCCCGGTGTAGTAAATGCCACCGTGCTTGGTGGGCGCAATCATGCACTCAAGCTTCCTTAGGGGCTCCGCGATCTCAAAGTGAGTGCCGGCAAGCTTCTCAATTGCCTCATCCGATAGCTTTTGCATCCACTTCTGGAGAGCATCCGTGCCGTGGAGTTTGGTGCTGGGGTCCTTTTCGAGGTGCTGCACCGCTTCTTCCACCGTTGCTCCAGGCTTTATCTGGTTCGCAACATCGGTTTGCTCGGCGACTATTCTTGCCAGCTCCTGCTTACCCCACTCGTAGGTTTCGTCCGGATCAATCTTTGCGCCCAGAAACCGCTCGCTCAGTAATGCGTAGCGCTCCGCACCAATCGCGTCTTCTGGCTTGGCAGCTGGCAAGAGTTCGGTCTTCAAAAAATCAGCAAAGTTGCGATACCCCTCGGTGGCTTTTTCGCCTGCCTCAGCCAGTTCCTTGCGAAGCGAATCGGGCAAATCCTTGCCTTCTGCCTTGGCGAACTCTCTGAAGAAGCCGTCAGGAGAATCAATCTGGCCTGCCTGCGTAATGATCTCCTCGACCTGGCGCTTGGCAGGCGTATCACCACGTTGGATGCCGACGCGGAGGGATGCGATGTAGCCGGAGATTGCCTCCGGCACTTTGGACATTCGGCTGGCAAGGTTTTCCCAATGCTCGGCGGTTTCTGTTGGCGAGAGATCGAAGATGTCTCGAATGTCCTGAGCTGGCGATGCGATGTTGTTCATGTTTCTAAACAGCAGCCCTGAATCGTAGGTGCGGACACTTAGGTCGGCATCGGCAATCATTGCCTCTTTGGTGACCCGGTCTACCTCGTCAACCGGTTCCTCAGCTTCGAGCCTTGCAATCAGGTCCGCATAGTCATGCCGGTCCTGCTCCAAAGCATCCGGCGAGAAATCATCTACGTCTTTTTCGCCGCCCGGAAAGCCAAGGTAGGTGGCATAGGAAGGGGACCTCTTGGCTAGGTGCTTCACCCAGTCATTTGCGATCTTGTCAATTGCTGTTTCTTCTCGCTTCATTGCGCGCCTTTCTTCCTGCTCTAAACCTTAGGTTGTTGCTGGGTGATGCAGTGAATCCCGCCTCCACGAGCAAAGAGTTCCCGGGCATCGATCAGCTCGATTTTTCGTCCCGGGTAGATCTCTCGCAGCTGGGCTGCTACTTCCCTGTCCTCAGGATCATCGAAGCTGCACAAAAGCACCGCATCGTTCAGCACGTAGTGGTTGATGTAGCTGTAATCGACATAGCCGTGAGCGTCCTTTTGCACCTCTGGGGCGCTAACTCCAACGGCTTCTAAACCTGCACGTTGCAAGGTCTCCTTGACCTCTCTAGACACTAGGAAGTCCGGATGGTTCTCACTTCTCTGCTCGTGAAACAGCACCTTGCCATCGGGGGTGAAGCAGGCAACGATGTCCACATGCCCCTTGGTTCCGAACTCGTCATAGTCGCGTGTTAGGCCGCGCTTTATCCAGATTGCCTCTGTGGTGCCGAGTTTGTCGTGTATTTCTGCCTCTACCTCTTGCCTGCTTCGGCCGGGGTTACGCTCCTTGCCGAGCTGAACGGTCTCCGTGAGCAGGACTCTTCCAGCGCCATCGACGTGAATACCTCCGCCCTCATTAACCAGGTCGCTGGAGACGACTTTGGTTTCAACCAGGTTTGCGATTTCCCTGGCAACAAGGGCGTCTTTTTCGTATTTAGCCCAGCTCTGAGCTCCCCAGCCATTGAATACCCAATCCACGGCGGCAAGTGCCCCGTTTTCAACTACAAAGGTTGGTCCGCTGTCTCTTATCCACGCATCATCAATCTCTAGCTCGGCAATCTCAACCTGTGAGCTGAGCTGTTTTCTTGCAAGGGCTGCATCCTCTGGGTGGGTCACCACGGTGACTGGCTCATAGTCTGAGGCCTTGTTCGCCACCTCAGCCCAGGTCTTCCGGGCGGCCACTTGCTCTTGGGCGGATTCGCCAAGGGTGTAGCCGTGGTGAGGGAAGGCAACCCATGTGCGCTCGTGAGGGTGCCACTCTGGAGGCATGTGCCTCATGGTCTGAGCCCCGCTATTCCGCCGTGCTCGCCATCGCCATTTTGGGTGCGGGGGTTGACTACAGCATCTGAGAGCGCCCCATAGGTGTCAGGCCGCCTTGTTGCGAAGAAGGGAAACAGATCTAGCCAATCTCTTCGTTGGTCTAGATCTAGATCCGCGACTAAAACCTCATCGCCTTCTCTTGCTGCTTGCGCTATCAGCCTGCCGTAAGGGTCAACGATGAAGGAGCTGCCGTAGAAGGTGACAAGCCCCTCGTTGCCGTAGCGATTGGGAACAACTATGAAAAGCCCATTAGCAATTGCGTGCCCGACGATTGTCTGGCGCCAGAGAGGCTCAGTGTCAAAGTCAGGATGATCTGGCTCAGAGCCAATTGCTGTTGGGTAGCAGAGGACATCTGCTCCTGCTAGGCCGTACGCCCTTGCAACCTCTGGAAACCATTCATCCCAGCAGGTTGGGAGCCCGAGTCGCGGTGCCCCCTCGATAGCCAGTTCATAGGTGGGGTATGGAGTCTCTGCAGGTCCTGGCTGGAAATACTTGTCCTCGAAATAGCCTTCGGTCACGGGAATGTGTAGCTTTGGGGTTCTTGCGAGCAGCTCGCCCTCTGGCCCGACGATGATTGCCGAATTCAAACCTCGTCCATCTTCAAATCCCGTGCGCTCATAGAGGGATCCGTGAACTGCAATCCCATGCTGCATTGCGAGCTTGGATAGCAGGGCGTATGTGGGGCCTGTCTCCAGCTCCTCCGCAATCTCGCTTGGGGTTCCCTCGGGAAGAGTGTCCGCAGGGTAACGGCTGAGCGTGAGCTCGGGAAGAAATACCACTCTGGCGCCATTCTCTGCCGCTAGGGCTACGGCTCTCGAAATGTTGTCCTCGTGCTTAGCGGCATCTTCATGCCACCTGAGCTGAACGAGCGCCACCCTGACGCTGCCTCGTTCTGCCGGCTTCTTTCGTGCGGGAGAGCCAGGGGCTTCTGCGATAGTCAGTTTCATTTCATGGTGTCCAGAATCTCAACCAGTAGCTCGAAGGTTGTCATTGGGTTCACTATCGCAAAGCGGGTGTGTGGACGCCCTCGAAGGCTCGATGGCAAAACCAGGGCAATCTGCTCGGCGAGCAGCTTCTCGCTCCATGCGTCATAGTCTTTCTGCTCCCAACCGATTCGCTCAAAGACCACCACCGATAGCTGGGGATCGCGCACCAGCTGCAGATAGTCTCGGGTCCTTATCTCCTGAGCAATCTTGTGGGCGAGGTTTACGTTGTCCCTTATGGCCTCACGATAGGTACCGATGCCGTGGGTTGCCAGTGAGAACCACAGAGGCAGACCGCGAGCGCGCCTGGTGAGGTTTATCGCGAAATCAGAAGGATTCCACTCGTCCTTGTTTTTATTTACCGGCTCGAGATACTCCCCGTGTTGCGAGAACACTGCTTTGGCCAAAGCTGGCTGACGGTAGATCAGCGCACAAGCATCAAAGGGAGCAAACAACCATTTGTGGGGATCAACTATCAGCGAGTCGGCATTCTCAATTCCGCTGTAGAGCTGCTTGAGCTCTGGCACCAGAATCCCCGCAAGACCGTAGGCTCCATCGATGTGAAACCAAAGGTCCTGTTCGCTAGCAAGCTTTGCAAGCCCCTCTAGGTCATCAACAATGCCGAAATTTGTCGTTCCGGCCGTGCCAACGATTGCAAATGGGGTAAGCCCCTCCGCCAACGCGGAGTCATAGGCGCCCTTAGCTGCTGCATAGTCGATCGCCCCGGATTCTCCTGAGTCGGCAGCAGAGGTTTTGACGCCGATTACCTTGGCAACCGCTTTGACTGAGCTGTGTGACTCGGTCGAGCAAATAATCGTGAAGTCTTTGTCGCCGAGTTTTTCCTTAGCGACTTCTCTTGCGGTCACAAGTGCCGAGAGATTTCCCAGCGTTCCACCTTGGACGAAAACGCCGCCTGAGCCTTTTGGCAGTCCGCATTCTCCCGCAAGAAAATCGAGTACTTGATTTTCCGCATACACAGCTCCAGAACCCTCGAGCCAGGATCCCCCATAAATACTGCTTGCGGACACGACGAGGTCGAAAAGGCTTGCCGCCTCGGTAGGTGCCGCCGGAATGAAAGATAGATAGCCGGGGTGGTCTGTGGAAATGGTTGCGGGGGCAAGAGTGTCGGCAAATAGTTTGAGTGCCTGCTGACCGCCTAGTCCCTCTTCAGTGATGGTTTCTCCAGCGGACTCTGCCAATGAGCTCAGGGTTTTTGGTCCATCCAGAGGAGGGGGGTTATAGTCCAGCCGCTCTGTTGCGTATTGAAAGATTGCCTCTCTAAGCCCGTTATCTTCTCCGGGAGAGTGCATGGCGATAGTCAATTATTTGTCTCCTTTGACCTCGCCTAACTCTAACTAATTGGGCCCTTGTGGTGATGGTCGAAGACGATGTTTGTTCTTGTGTTTGCCACAGACGCATTATTGCTCAGTTGCTCAAGCACGAACTCCCTCACCGCCTCCGAGTTCTCTACCGCCACATGGACGATGAAGTCCTCTTGACCACCGAGGAAAAAGACCTGGACCACCTGCGGGTGCTCCCGCATCTGCTGCATGAAAGTTGCAAGATTTGCTCTTGCCCCGGCTCTGAGGGTGACTGAGATCAACGCCTGGAGCTCGAGTCCAATTGCTTCGGGGGAGACTTCTGCGCTGAAAGACTTGATGACTCCTTCGTCGACAAGCCTTCGGACCCTGCCTAGGCAGGTAGATGGTGCTAGACCAACTTTGGCCGCGAGATCTGAGTTTGAAAGCCGCCCGTTTTCGGAGAGCAGTCTCAGGATTTCGCGGTCAATTTTGTCTAGTGCAATCTGGGGCTGAATTTTCTTCGGTTCAGGCATAAGAAACTTCTCCAAACATCGACTTATCTCCAAAATATGAGTTTATTGCCGCAGAAAATACAGGTCAAACACAAATTCTTCGAACATCTTGCAAAATTATAGAAATTTGAGGAGCACAAATGCTTGTAGGTGTACCAAAAGAAATAAAGAACAACGAAAACCGGGTGGCAATGACGCCGGCCGGAGTTCACGAGCTAACTCAGCGCGGCCACAGGGTCCTCATTGAGAAAAACGCTGGTGTTGGTTCTGGATTCCTGGATACCGACTATGTCGAGGCGGGCGCAGACATAGCCGGCGAGGCAAAGCAGGTCTGGGCTGAGGCCGAGATGATCGTGAAGGTCAAGGAGCCAATCGAGCCTGAATACAAGCTGATGCGTAAGGGGCAGGTCCTTTTCACCTACCTTCACCTAGCAGCCTCCCGCCCCTGCACCGAGGCGCTGCTGGCTTCCGGAACTACCGCAATCGCCTACGAAACCGTTCAGGTTGGCAGGTCGCTACCGCTATTGCAGCCCATGAGTGAGGTTGCCGGGAGGCTGTCTGCGCAAATAGGGGCTTATCAGCTCATGAAGACCCAGGGTGGTCTCGGTGTGCTCATGGGTGGGGTGCCGGGCACTCCCCGAGCAAAAGTCGTGGTTATCGGCGGCGGGGTGGCTGGGACCGAGGCCGCATACGTTGCCAACGGCATGGGAGCGGACGTGGTCGTTATCGACCTATCGTTGCCGAGACTTCGAGAGATTGAAGAGCGGTTCAACGGGGAGGTCCAAACCCGCGTCTCAACCTCTTATGAAATTGCGGAGCAACTTAGGGATGCAGACCTTGTAATCGGATCTGTGCTTATTCCGGGGGAGAAGGCGCCCAAGCTGGTAACCGACGAGATGGTTCAGGGCATGAAGCAAGGCTCAGTTTTGGTCGACATAGCGATCGATCAGGGCGGATGTTTTGAGCACTCTCGTCCCACTACCCACGATGAGCCCACGTTCCCTGTTCACCAGAGCGTCTACTACTGCGTTGCAAATATGCCTGGGGCGGTCCCAAACACCTCGACCAGAGCACTCACCAATGCAACTCTTCCCTATGTGATTGCACTAGCCAACAAGGGCTGGCAGCAGGCTCTGAGGGACGATGCGGCCCTGGCTCTCGGACTCAATACCCACGAGGGTAAGGTGACCCACCCCGCTGTCGCGCACGCCTTCGAGGATCTCGATTGTGTGGAGACGAAAGAGGTTTTGTAGTTATTTCTTTCTTGACCTGATTGCTATAAAACCAACGACGAAGACCACCAGTGCGATGAGAATCGCGAGAGCGAGGTTGCGATCTCTGGCTATCTCCTCACATGAGGTCCAGCCTGCTTGCTGGACATCTGGGGTGCAGGTCGTGGGATCGAAGTAGCCAATCCACCAGGCAAGGATTGCGATCGCGACAATCGTGCCCAGCATTGCAAGGGAGTTATTGCGCAACGGCGCCTCCCATCAACTAGTTCTCTGGCTTAGCCTCAGCCTGTTGCTTGGCAATCTCGGCGCGGACCTCGTCCATGTCTAACTCTTTGACCTTGCCAATTAGTTCCTCTAGAGCAGGTCCAGGCAGCGCTCCAGCCTGGTTGAAAAGCAGAATGCCATCGCGGAAGATCATGAGGGTTGGAATGGAGCTGATACCAGCCATGCCGCTCAGCTGCTGCTGAGCCTCGGTGTCGACCTTGCCAAAACGAATCTCGGGGTTGTCTTCGGCAGCCTTTTCGAAAATTGGGCCAAACATCTTGCAGGGGCCGCACCACTCTGCCCAAAAGTCAACGAACGTAATGCCATCTTGGGCAACCGTGGTTTCAAAATTCTCGAGCGTGAGCTCCATCGTGGCCATGTCTAATCAACTACTTTCACTGCTTTTTGTTTGCGTGCGGTCTGAGCAAGAACGATTCCTGCAATAACCACGATACCCCCAATGGACTGAGTCCCAGAAATCGTCTCCCCAAGCCACCACAGTGCGAACAGCGCGGCAAGAACTGTCTCTGCAGTTGCAACGACTCCAACCAGCGTCGCAGACAAGTTTCTGAGTGCCAGGTAGATAAGGGCCATTGGCGCAAATGAGCCAAACACTCCCATGAACACTAGGCCTACCCACAGCGGCACCGAAGTACCGGAGAGATTGCCCCCAAGGTCCATGCTTGCGCCGATGATCTCGGGACTGAGCGAGCCGAGGTTAGAGAACGGCAAAAAGAAAATCGTCGCAATCGACATGCCATAGGCCATGGTTACGTTAGTGGGGAGGTAGCGCTGAACCCTCTCGCCCGTCAAGAAATGAGTGGTGAGTGATGCGGCCGCAGCAAAACCGAAAAAGATGCCGAGTGCACTGAGCTGGGATTCCCAAATATTTGCCACTACCGCTAGCCCAATTAGAACGAGTGCAGCTCCAAGCCAAATCTGCTTGCCAACCTGCTCTTTGAATATCAACAGAGCGATGATTGGCACCCACAGCACCGCCGTGTATTCGATCAGCAGGGCAATTCCTATAGGCAGGTAGTAAACAGCCTGGCTGTAAGTCCACTGGAGCATGCCAACACCCACAACCCCAAGAAGCAGCAGCCTTGGAATGAGTCTCACCGGCACCCTCATGGCCTTGGGGTTAGTGAAAAGCACCCAGGTCAACGCAATCAGGCCCGCGCTCAGCGAGCGGAAAAAGACAACTTGCTCAGGGGTAATGCCGCTGCCGATTATGACCTTTGTTGTGGAGGCATTTATGCCAAAAAGAATTGCCGCAACAAGTGCATAAATCACGCCAAGCGTGGGGTTTTTCTGGGTCAATTAGGCTGCGCCATACCTTTCGAAGTGGAATGAAATGCCACCAGAGGAAAGTTTAGAACTGCAATGGAAACTTTCACTCTCGCCGGCGGATGTTTTTGGTGCCTTGACTCCGCATACATTCAGCTCAAGGGCATTGAAGATGTGACCTGTGGCTATGCCGGAGGCCACGATCCCAATCCGAATTACGAAAGTGTCTGCAATGGCACCACGGGTCACGCCGAGGTTGTCTCGATAACTTTCGACCCGGAGGTGATTTCTCCTGAGACTGTTCTCGATGTCTTCTTCACCGTTCACGACCCCACCCAGCTAAACCGCCAGGGCCACGATGTCGGCACGCAGTACCGTTCGGCCATGTTCTATGAGAACCAGGAGCAGCGAAGTTTGTTTGAGAATGCTCTCTTGAAGGCAAACGAGAATTGGGGCGGAAGAGTGGTAACAGAGATCTCAAAGCTAGAAAAGTTCTACCCGGCAGAGGATTACCACCAGGACTACTTCGCAAAGAACCCCACTCAGGGGTACTGCGTGGCAGTCGTGGCTCCGAAGGTCGGCAAGGTTCGCCAGAGCTTCGCACACCTCGTGAAGTAGACATACTCCAAAATAGGGAAGTTATCCACAGCTAGCCATAACTCTCTTTCCTAACTCTTTGTTGCTGGGCAAACTAGCGCCCAACTTAGAGATAGGAAAAATCGATGGCAGAGACCCTTGTAGTGCGTGGACTGATTGCAACTGACCCAAGACTGATTGAAACCGATAAAGGCCTGAGCGTGCTGAGCTTTAGGCTTGCCGCGCCTCAGCGCAGGTTTGATGCTGAGGCAGGCAGGTGGACAAGCGACCAGACCAACTGGTTCAGTGTCTCCAGCTTCAGAAAGCTAGCGGAAAACTCCCACAGCTCACTTGCCAAAGGGGACCGCGTCTTGGTTAGCGGCAAGCTAAAGATTCGAGACTGGGACAACGGAGAGCGCAGCGGCACCTCCGTCGAGCTTGACGCCGAGGCAATCGGACATGACCTCACCTTCGGCACAACAGAGTTCCGCCGGGCTGAGCCGGCTGAAGAAGATAGTGAAGATTCGGAGGCTGAGCTTCAACCCGCTTAGCTTTCGAGGGATCCATGCGCCCCCAATACCCACTGGATCCCAAAGCCCTCTTTGCCACTGCATTTGCAAGGCCGCAGGCCAGACTCACTGGGATAAGCTATCCCGAGCACGTGGCAAAGAGGGTTTTTCCTCGGTCTAAATCGATTGGGTAAAAGTGGCTGAATTCATTTATCAAATGATCAAAACGCGCAAGGCGCATGGCGACAAGGTGATTCTTGACGATGTGACTCTGGCTTTCTACCCGGGGGCGAAAATTGGCGTGGTTGGACCGAACGGAGCCGGTAAGTCATCGCTTTTGAAGATCATGGCCGGCCTAGACAATCCGTCCAATGGAGAAGCGAGACTTGCAGAAGATGCCTCTGTTGGCATTTTGCTTCAAGAGCCTCCACTTAACGAGGAGAAAACAGTTCTGGGCAACGTCGAGGAGGCTGTTGGGGAACTCAAGGGCAAGATTGATCGCTTCAATGAGATCAGTGCAGAGCTTGCGAACCCAGATGCGGACTACGACACCTTGCTCGCGGAGATGGGAAAGCTCCAAGAGGACATTGACGCTGCTGATGGTTGGGATCTAGAAAATCAGCTGGAGCAGGCAATGGACGCGCTTAGGTGTCCTCCGAGTGATTTGCCCGTCACCAATCTTTCAGGTGGTGAGCGTAGAAGAGTGGCTCTTTGCAAGCTGCTCCTCCAAAAGCCCGACCTGTTGCTCTTGGACGAGCCAACTAACCACCTCGACGCAGAGAGTGTTCTCTGGCTTGAGCAACACCTCGCCAAGTATCCCGGTGCTGTGCTAGCGGTCACCCACGATAGGTACTTCCTTGACAATGTAGCCGAGTGGATTCTCGAGCTAGACAGAGGTCGCGCTTACCCTTACGAGGGCAACTACTCAACATATCTTGAAAAGAAGGCCGAGCGACTCGAGGTTGCAGGTAAGAAAGATGCCAAGCTCCAGAAGCGCCTAAAAGATGAGCTCGAATGGGTGCGATCAACTCCAAAGGCCAAGCAGACCAAGAGCAAGGCTCGTCTAGCTCGCTACGAAGAGATGGCAGCAGAGGCAGAGAAGACTCGCAAGCTCGACTTCGAGGAGATTCAGATTCCACCCGGCCCCAGATTGGGTGACGTGGTTATTGAGGCAAAGAAGATTGCCAAGGGTTTCGATGACAGGAAGCTATTTACCGATCTTTCCTTCACTCTTCCCCGCAACGGAATCGTCGGAATTATCGGACCGAACGGTGTCGGTAAGTCGACGCTGTTCAAGTGCATCACGGGAATAGAGCAGATCGACGGTGGAGAGCTCAAGATCGGTGAAACGGTTCAGATCTCCTATGTGGATCAGAACAGGGCTGGAATCGATCCTCAAAAGTCTCTTTGGGAGGTCGTATCTGGCGGCCTCGATTACATTCAGGTTGGTCAGGTTGAGATGCCTTCCAGGGCATATGTTGCGGCCTTCGGCTTCAAGGGTGCTGATCAGCAAAAGAAGGCTGGGGTCCTATCTGGTGGTGAGCGGAATCGCCTGAACCTTGCACTCACCTTGAAACAGGGCGGGAATCTTCTTTTGCTCGACGAGCCCACCAACGACCTGGATGTTGAAACGCTTGCCTCGCTTGAGAATGCGCTACTGGAGTTCCCTGGCTGTGCTGTGGTGATCACTCACGATCGCTGGTTCCTTGACCGCGTTGCAACGCACATCCTCGCCTACGAGGGAGACGACGAGACGCCGGATCGTTGGTACTGGTTTGAGGGCAACTTCGAGGCCTACGAGGAAAACAAGATTCAAAGGCTCGGCCCAGAGGCCGCGAAGCCACATCGCAGCCGCTACCGGAGACTAACTCGCGACTAGCGATAGGTAGGGATCCTGATCATGCCCTCTTGGGCAATCGACACGAGCAGCGCGCCTTCTTTGGAATAGATGGAGCCAAAGGCCAGGCCTCTGCCGCCTGAGGCAGATGGGCTGTGTTGGACATAAAGCATCCAGTCATTGACATTTGGCTTTCCATGGAACCACATCGCATGATCCAGGCTTGCCATGTTGAGGCCGGGGTAGGCCCAGGAAAGCCCATGGTTTCTCAGTATTGACTCAAGAATTGTGTAGTCAGAGGCATAGGCGAGGGCTGCGGTGTGCAGTTTCTCCTCGGTTGGCACTTCGCCAATAGCCTTGAACCAAATCATTTGGTCGGCCGACTTATCTTTTGCTGGCCGAAGATAGATCGGCTCGGTTATGTGGCGAAAATCGAAGGGTCTAGCGTTGGCCCAGTATTTTGCAGCTGGGTGGTCGCTCTCTCCGAGTACCTCCTTTGCACTCGGCAGTGACTCAGGTTCTGGGAGCCCTGCGGGCATTGGCTCTTGGTGAGTGAGTCCCGGGGCCTCATCCTGGAACGAAGCACTTAGGACAAAGATTGGCTTGCCCAATTGGATCGCTTTTACTCGCCTTGCACTGAAAGACCTCCCATCTCGCAGCACTTCAACCTCGAAATTAATTTCCTGGTCAACATCACCTGGTCTCAGGAAGTAGCTGTGAAGCGAATGAACTCTTCGGGTGTCGGGGAGTGTGCTCATTGAGGCGACAAGTGACTGGGCGAGAACCTGGCCTCCAAAAACCCTGCCTTGCGGCATCCACTGAGACCTCCCCACAAAGTCAGTCTCGGATATCTTCTTGAGCTCTAGGACATCCAGTAGATCCGCAATCGGGTCTAAGGGAATCTTTGGGTCGCTCATGGGAAAACCTCCAGAGCCGCTAGTTTAGTTTCGGCATGACAAACACCATTCGTTTTTTGGATCAGCGAGACATCGCAGACCTCAGCTCTTACCTAACTCGGGCAAGGAAGCTTGACGATGATGGCTGCGTGAAATTTCGAGCATTCGGTGACATTTTGGCCGTTTACGTATCACCTATATTTTCTGGGTCTCTTATGGGTGATGGACCTACGGTTCTTGGTCTGAGAACCATGAAGATAGAAAAAGCCGAGCTTGACGCAACCTTCACAATTGCCTCCATTCAAGAACGACTTGCCTCGCCGGCAGTTGAAGGCATGCAGCTCGAGTTGCCTCAAGAATCAACCCGCGCTGCCTGGAGCGGAGTCACCCCACCTCGACAGGACTGGGAGGAATCGGGAACTGTGAGCCAAGCCCAAATTAGTCAGTGGGCAAAGGATGGCATTGCAGAAGTTGCAAATACCCTGCCCTCATCTGTTGGAAGCTCGATAGCGGCCAGGGTGAGGCTCGGAATCTGGGGGAAGACTGTGAGCCTCGAGTTTCATCTGCCAGGGGCCGCTGCATTTGCCATGGCCGGTCTCGGTTTCATGCAAAAAGACGAGGAGATCAAGGTCTACACAGCCAAAGGCTGGGTCAGACTAAGTTCTGCTCACGGGCATGTGCTCTCAAAGCAAAGCTTTAAAATCGCCTAGTCGTCAAAGGTGTTGAGCATCGCGGTCGCAGCGCGCTCCAGGTAGTCCCAGAGTTCGGCCTCATCTGCTGGCGAGAGCTCGAGAGAATCGACTGCATTTCGCATGTGGCCAAGCCAGGCTTCTTTGGCCTTAGGGCCGATCTTGTAGGGGGCGTGTCGCATCCTGAGCCTTGGGTGACCGCGCTCCTGTTGGTAGATGTCTGGGCCTCCCCAGTACTGCTGAAGGAACATGTTTAGCCGGCGCTCGGCTGGACCAAGATCCTGCTCCGGATACATCGGCTTTAGAAGCGGATCCGAGGCGACGCCTCGATAGAACTCTTTGGCAAGCTTGTCAAAAGTGGCGCTGCCGCCAACGCGATCAAAGAGCGTTTGCAACTATTTGGCCAGGTTGATCTTTTGCGCTTCAAGCAGGGTGATGCCCTGCTTATCAAATGCTGCCTTGCAGCGCTTTCTGAGCTCTCTCGATACTGACCACTGTTTGTTTGGAAGAGTCCTAATCGAAGTGCGGAGGATGAACTGTTCTCCAGAGACGTGCTGCATGCCCCAGACCTCGGCATCTGAGGTCATAATGTCAGCCCACTCTTGGTCCTTGCGCATAGCTTCGGCGGTCTCACGAATGATTGCCTCAACCTTGTCTACGTCATTGTCGTAGGCGAACGAGAAGTCGAGCAGTGAAGCGGCCCACTCCTGAGAAGAGTTCCCGACCTTGAGAATCTCACCATTGCGAACGAACCAAAGTGTCCCGTGGATATCCCTGACCTCTGTAACTCGGAGGCCCACACGCTCTACCTCGCCCGAAACTCCATCGAGGTCAACCCAGTCTCCGACACCGTATTGATCCTCAAAGACAATGAAGATGCCGCTAAGCAGGTCTTTCACAAGCGACTGAGAACCGAAACCAATTGCTGCACCCAAGACCGTTGACACCGCAATTAGGGCCCCTACATTCACACCGAATTCGCTCAGCACCATCACGACTGCCGTGATGGTGATGGCCCAGGTTGCAAAGTTGTCCAGCACCGACGCAATGGTCTTGGTTCGTTGGGCCAGGCGCTGCTCGGCCATGACGGCATCGAGGCGCTCGTCTTCCTTGACTCTGTTGACGCCAGCCACAATCGTCTTCACTGCGCGCTTAGTTGCAACGCGGACGATGACGCGGAGCACAATGGCGCCGAGGATGATCGCGGAGACCGAGATGGCCAGTGACCACTGGGAGAGGAATTCTTGGAAACTCATCTTCGTCGCTCCTATTTATCGGCCAGCTGCGCCTTGAGACCTCGCTCAAGACCAGCCAAGTTTTCTACTAATACCCTACGCAATGCGGGCTTTTCCGCTATCTCTGGGCTGGAGATCAACTTCTCAGTCAGCTCGCGGAGCTCCTCGCTTGCAAGTTGTATTGGGTAGAGGTTGGTTAGCAGGTATGAGGCAATGTGGTAGCTGCGCTCGTTCCAAATTCGAAGTGCGACGTCCATGTAGCGCTGCGCATATGGTCTGAGGAGCCCCAGGTCATTCACTCGACCAAAAGCCAGCGAGGCGCTGTTTACCAGGGTGTTGCTATAGTCCTCGGTCTCAGTTAGAACACGCCACGCCTCAGCCTTGGCTTCGGCGCTTGGCAGCGCTGCTCTACACGCGGCCGCAAACTTTTGGCCTCCTGCGGTGTTATCGCGCTTTAGCTCACTGGAGATTTCTTCCTCGCTGGCTGCTCCGCCAACCACCAGACCCGTGAGTAGTTCCCAGCGAAGGTCTTGGTCTACTTGCAAGCCGCTGATTTCCTTGTTTCCAATTAGAACCTCGCGGAGCCATCCCAACTGGGCCTCTGTTCTCGCAAACTGCGGAACAAACTTCGCAAACTGCAGCTGGTTGTCAGTACCAGGAGCTGCAGCCTCGGCCAAGTCAATCAGTCCGGCTGCAATCTCTGTCAGGGTCTGTTCCCTTGAGGCCGGGCTCACATAAAGTGTTCCCGTTGTGATCAGCTGTCTCAGGAGAGTTGTGACTGTGGTGGACTCGGTTTCAGTTGCGATATGCCTGAGCACCAGTTTTATGAAGTCCCGAGCAGGGGCTTCTCCGTCGCGGGTTGCATCCCAAGCGGCCGTCCAAACCAGTGTCCTCGCAAGTGAGTCCTCGATGCCGCTGAGGTTATCCATTGCTACCTGTCTTGACTGCTCATCAAGCCTCACCTTGGCGTATGCGAGGTCGGCATCGTTCAGCAGCACCAGATCAGGCCGCTCCATGCCGTGCAGTTCCGATACGACGGTCTGGGGGCCATCTACATCTAGTTCTAGGTGATGAGTGCGCCTGAGCTTTCCGCCCTCAAGAGAGAAAAAGCCAATGCCCATGCGGTGAGGCCTCTGGTAGTCGTGGCCCTCTTGAGTGGTCTGTAGGACCTCGAATGAGGTGATTTTTCCGTTTGACTCTTCTATTTGAGGCTTGAGGGTATTGACGCCGGCTGTCTCCAACCACAGCTTCGACCACTCACCAAGGTCGCGGCCGCTTTCTGTTTCGAGCTCGATGAGAAGGTCTTTCAGCTCGGTGTTTTTCCACTGGTGCTTTTTGAAGTAAGAGGCAACTCCGCGGAAAAACTCGTCACGACCAACCCAGGCCACGAGTTGCTTGAGCACCGATGCCCCCTTGGCATAGGTGATGCCATCGAAATTGACCTGAACATCCTCTAGGTCGTTGATGGTTGCCACGATTGGGTGGGTAGATGGGAGCTGGTCTTGTCTATAGGCCCAGTTCTTCTCAAGAGCTGCAAACGTCGTCCATGCCTCGCTCCACTCGCTCGCCTCTGCGGTCGCCAGTGTTGAAACGTACTCAGCAAAACTTTCATTTAGCCACAGGTCGTTCCACCATTTCATGGTCACCAAATCGCCAAACCACATGTGAGCCAGCTCATGGAGGATAGTGACTACCCTGCGTTCTCTAATGGCGTCGGTGACCGCAGAGCGGAAGACATAGTTTTCAGTGAAGGTGACCGCACCTGCATTCTCCATTGCACCGGCATTGAAGTCGGGAACCCAAAGCTGGTCGTATTTTTCGAAGGGGTATGGAAAGTCAAAGAGTTTCTCAAAAAACTCAAAGCCCTCTTTGGTCTTTTGAAATATGTAGTCGGCATCCATGTATTCGGCAAGCGACCCGCGACAAAAGACCCCTAGAGGCACCTCTCTACCATCGGAACTGGTTAATGAATCCCGCCACTCTGTGTAGGGGCCGGCAATAAGCGCTGTTATGTAGCTCGAGATTCTTGGCGTGGGAGCGAACCTCCAGATGCTCTTTTTGTCATCAACGGCCTCAGGCTCGGGTGTGGGGGAGTTTGAGGTGACCTTCCAATAGCTCGGAGCGGTGACGTGAAATTCGAAAGTTGCCTTCAGGTCAGGCTGCTCAAAAACCGGGAACATCCGTCTCGAGTCAGGAACCTCAAACTGGGTATAGAGGTAAACCTCGTTGTCGACAGGGTCAACAAAACGGTGGAGACCCTCTCCCGAGTTTGAATACCTACCAGTGGCTTCAATGTAGAGATCGTTTTGCTCAGCCAGTTCCGGGAGGGTGATGCGGGTGTTGTCGCTGTGGGTCTTTGGGTCCAGATTTTTGCCGTTCAACACTATTTTTTCAACGCTCGCAGTCTGGGCGTCGATAAAGGTACTGAAGCCAGGCTGATTGCAGCTGAATCTGACGGTGGTCTTTGATTGGAAGGTCTTCTCGTCGGTTGTGACATCGAGCTCGACTAGGTAGCTCTCGACCTCAAGTCGCTCGGCTCTCTCGCTGGCCTCTAGACGAGTTAGGTTTTCCCCAGGCATTTTCATCTCCATAGGTCTAATGTGTGCATCTTGAGCACCGGCTCCATTGACCGCAACTAGCCTACGGGTGGCTTTAGGCTGGAGGGGTGCAAAGACAACTCTCAACCCTTTTGGCATTGATTCCTGTAGCGGCTTTTGCCTGGTATTACTGGTGGGCCAACTCGCTCCAGACAGCTGGGCTACTTCCAGATCCTCTGGCTACTCACTGGGGTCCCAGTGGAGAGGCTGACGGCTTTTCAAGCCTGAATGAGCACCTCTGGGCAGCAGGGGCAGCCTTTTTGATACCTGGAGCCATTTGGGCCGTTGTGCTTCTTTATCCAAAGATCCCGTCAACCATTCGGATTGTGCTGATGCTGGTTACTGGCGTTTCGTTTGCGACTATGGCGGGTATTCAGATTGCAGCTATTGACTCCCAGATAGGCCTAATGGATGCAAGGGATTCAGTGTTGGAGTTCCCACTACTTATTGTTTTGGCACCTGTGGCAGTGCTTTTGATTCTTTTCATGGCCAAGCCAAGGATTGACATTGGAGACAGCCTGACTGTCTATCTCAGGGGAATCCCGATGTTCCGGGTCGAATACCGCGAAATAGAGAGTGCTAGGAGATCTGTGGCGAGCTGGAAGTCCTTCGGTGGATTAGGGCTCAGGGTTTCCGGAAAGAAGGTTGCGTTCCTACCAAATTCAGGTGAGGTAATCGAGATTGTTACCCGAAAGGGTGAGACGGTGCTCGTGAGAACTGATAGCGCTGACGAGGAGCTTAGGGAAATCGGAAAGAGGATGGCGTAGATGAGAATTCACATCGCGACAGACCACGCTGGTATGGAGCTCAGTGCCTACCTCGTTAGTGAATTGTCGGCCCTAGGTCACGAGCTAATTGACCACGGTCCGGTGGAATACGATGCCTTGGATGATTACCCCGGGTTCTGCATAGCCGCGGCTAAGGCCGTCGTTCAAGACCTCGAGTCTGGAGTGGAGGCCCTCGGTATCGTGCTCGGAGGAAGTGGCAATGGGGAGCAAATGGCCGCGAACAAAGTCCGAGGCATTCGTGCCGCACTAGCTTGGAACGAATCCACAGCCAAGCTCGCGAGAGAACACAACGATGCCAATGTGATTGCACTCGGCGCTCGCCAGCACAGCCAAGAAGAAGTTCTAGCTTTGGTGAAGACCTTCATCGCAGAGCCTTTCTCGGAGGATGAGCGACATGTGCGGCGAATCGGCAAGATTTCACACTATGAGGCCACGGGCGAGGTCCTCTACTAGCCGTGCCTGAGGGACACACAGTTCATCGGATTGCAAAGCGATTTCAAAAAGACTTTGCCGGAACCAGCCTGGAAATCAGCTCTCCCCAAGGTCGATTCACCGATGCCGCTATGTTGAGCGGCCGAACACTGACTAAATCAGAGGCCTGGGGTAAACATCTCTTTCTCCACTTTGACGAGTTAGCAATTCGGATCCACCTAGGAATCTATGGGAAGTGGCGATTTACAAAAGGCGAAACACCGGATGTTGTGGGGCAGATTAGGGCAAGGTTCCAGGTTCCAGGCTTGACTGCAGACCTGAGGGGCCCGACGGCATGTGAGGTTGTTGACCAGCAAGGTGTCAGGGGTGTTCAGGCTCGGCTTGGTCCTGATCCCCTTCGGCCGGACCGAAGGGGAAGTGAACGCGAACGGTTCGTCCAAAAATTGACCTCGCGTAAGACCCCCGTCGGGCAACAGCTCATGGATCAGGCCGTCATCGCAGGCATCGGAAACGTCTATAGGGCAGAGCTGCTCTTTAGGTCTGGCATAAACCCATACACGCCAGGCAACAAGATCCCAGAGGAGCTGGCCGACCGAATCTGGAATGACAGCCTGAGCCTGATGCCAATCGGCGTAAGAACCGGCTTGATGCTCACACGTGAGGGCTACCTGAAAGGGCGACCGAAGCTCGCCGACCGCTACTACGTCTACAAGCGAGAGGGCCTTCCCTGTCGAGAATGTGGCCATGAAATAACTCTTGAGCTCATGGCCTCTAGGAAGCTTTACTTTTGCTCGAGGTGTCAGCAGTGAGCATTGTGATGAGACTTATCTGGCTCTTCTTCCTCGCTAAGAAAAAGCTCGGGCTTACCCGCCTGGGTCGCCCCGCTCGCCCTCCGGCCCGCCCAACGAAGTCCCAACTTAGGGACCTGCAAATCGAAACCCATGAATTGGGTGGCTTCCAGATGCACATGGTTAGAAGTTCTACTGCTCCTACAAGAGCTGTCCTCTATCTTCACGGCGGGGGCTACGTCCAACCAATCGCAAAACAACATTGGGATCTCATAGGAAGGATTGCTCGGGAGACACAGAGTGTTGTTTACGTGCCTAGGTATGGTCTGGCATCCAGATACACCGTTGATGACGCCTTGGGTTTTTTGGAACTTGTTCGGCAAGAAGTGGTGGCTACTGGGTTGCCAGTCGTTCTGGCGGGAGATTCAGCGGGGGGCGGGCTCGCACTGACCCTGGCACAGCAGCCGGCATGGCAAAAAGCAGTATCCAGGCTGATTCTCATTGCCCCATGGGTCGACTCAGAGTGGGCCTACGAAAACTTCGAGACATACGAACGCAGAGACCCTTGGCTACTTGCCCAATCGCTTCGCTACATCGCAACAGTGTGGTCAAACCGTGGCGATGCAAGAAGGATTGAGGTAAGTCCGCTCAGGGGTGACATGACAGGCCTACCGGAAACTTCAATTTTCATTGGCGATTTTGACCTGCTCTTTCCCGATGCGCTGGTCTTGAGTCAGAGGATTATAGAGGCGAAGGTAGCGGTGTCCCTGCACTACGAAAGAGGCGCCCTGCACGTTTATCCCCTGATTCCATCACCGGAAGGGCTTCGCGGGACTCAATCGATTCTGGATGAAATTTCTGCGGTGAAACCTTAGCTTCCCGCACTCAGGGCCCAAGAGGTTGCTCAGACAGATTCGCGGGACTTGTCTTTTGCCGATTTGGAAGTGGCATGACTCGTGGTTTGAAGTCTTGGAGCGAGTGACGGGAATCGAACCCGCGTAATCAGTTTGGAAGACTGAGGCTCTACCATTGAGCTACACTCGCGCATCGTTAGACGACTCCCCATTCTATGGGATAGAGTGTCAGGGTTCATGACGCTTGTTATGAAATCCCCGGGATGTAGCGCAACTTGGTAGCGCACCTGTTTTGGGTACAGGGGGTTGCAGGTTCAAATCCTGTCATCCCGACCAGTCGATCAACTAACCCCTTGGAGTAGGACTTGAAAACCACAGTCGAAAAAATCAATCCCACGCGCGTCAAGCTGACCGTAACCGTTGATGAGCAGGCATTCAAGCCAGCCATGGACAAGGCCTACAAGACCATTGCGGCGCAGGTCAACATCCCTGGCTTCCGCAAAGGCAAGGTTCCTGCACCAGTTCTGGACCAGAGGGTTGGTAAAGACGCGATCATTGGCCAGGCGATAAACGATGGCATTGACGACTTTTACCGCGAGGCTCTCCTGAGCGAGAAGCTTCGCCCGCTCGCAGCCCCGGAGGTTGACATCAAGTCAGCTCCAAACGCTCAAGAGCCGACGAAGGAGCTCATTGTTGACATCGAGGTGGAAGTTGAGCCTGAGTTCAAGATGCCCGACTACAAGGGCCTAAAGGTCAAGGTTGACTCAGTCAAGGTGGCCAAGATGGATATTGAGACAGAGCTCGATGCCCTAAGGGCTCGTTTCGGAACTCTGAAGACGGTCGAGCGCCCTGCAAAAATGGGCGACTTCACAACCATCGACCTCACTGCCTCTCTAGACGGAGCGGAGATTGACACAGCCAGCGACATTTCTTACGAGATTGGTTCGAACCAGCTCCTCGATGGCATCGATGAGGCACTCGACACCCTCACCGCAGGGGAGTCCACAACCTTCCGCTCCAAGCTGGTCGGTGGCGAGCACGCAGGCAAGGACGCAGAGGTCTCAGTAACTCTGAAGGCTGTGAAGGAGCGTGAGCTACCAAATGCCGACGATGACTTTGCCCAGCTCGCAAGCGAGTTCGACACCTTAGACGAGCTAAAGGCCGACATCGAAAAGAAGGTCGCGGAGCAGCTCGGTCGCAAGCAGGTGCTTCAGGCAAGGGACAAAATCGTTGACGAGCTTGTTTCCAAGGCGAAGATTCCGATGTCTGATGTTGCCATCGAGCGCGAGGTGCACAATCACCTGGAGGGTGAAGGTCGTCTAGATGACGATGTTCACCGCAAAGAGGTCACGGAAGAGTCCCAGAAGAATTTCCAGACAAGATTGATTCTGGACAAGGTCGTCGAGGCTGAAGAAATCAAGGTTGAGGACCAGGAACTCATTGAGTATCTAGCTCTGAACGCTCAAAGCTACGGCATGGACCCTAACGACTTCATCAAACAGGTTGCATCAAATGGACAGGTTGCGCTCTATGCAAATGAATTGGCCAGGCGCAAGGCCGTTGATTTCCTAGTCGCCAACGCAGAGATTACCGACACCAAGGGCAACAAGGTCGAGTACAAGCTCTAACGCCTGGGGCGAACAAGGGCCAAATTCAGCATGGCCCGTGGCTATCGTTTACTAGATAGCTAAGGAGTATTCGATGGCAATGCCACAACTAGAGCGCAATAACGTTTTCGAAAGATTGCTAAAAGACCGCATCGTTTGGCTTGGCAGCGAGGTTCGCGACGAGAACGCCAACGAGATTTGTGCCAAGATCCTGCTGCTGGCAGCTGAGGACAGCGAAAAGGACATCTACTTCTACATCAACTCTCCTGGTGGCTCGATAACCGCTGGCATGGCCATCTACGACACGATGCAGTATGTGCCTAATGACATCGTCACTGTCGGCATCGGCATGGCAGCGTCCATGGGTCAATTCCTGCTATCGAGCGGAACCAAGGGAAAGCGTTATGCAACGCCCAACACCAGAGTTCTTTTGCACCAGCCCCTAGGCGGCTTCGGCGGCACCGCATCTGACATTCAGACTCAGGCCGAGTTGATCATGTCCATGAAGCGACAGCTAGCAACCCTCACCGCCGAGCAGACCGGCAAGAGCGTAGAGCAGATCATGGCCGATGGTGACAGAGACCGCTGGTTTACTGCTGCTGAAGCGCTCGAATATGGCTTTATTGACCACATCCAGGAGTTTGCTTCAGGATCGACCGGAGTAGGGAAGGGCAAGTAAATGAGCTTCATTGAGACCGGCGCAGGCCGCATCGCGATGCCAGAGGCCCGCTACATCCTTCCAGAGTTTGAAGAGCGTACTTCCTATGGATTCAAGCGCCACAACCCCTACACGAAGCTCTTTGAGGACCGCATCGTATTCCTTGGGGTCCAGGTGGATGACGCTTCAGCTGACGACATCATGGCGCAGCTACTGGTGCTGGAGTCTCAGGATCCAGATCGAGATATCACGATGTACATCAACTCCCCAGGTGGCTCGTTTACGGCCCTGACCGCCATTTACGACACCATGGAATACATCAAGCCTCAGATTCAAACTGTCTGCCTTGGCCAGGCAGCCTCTGCAGCGGCTGTGCTGTTAGCGGCAGGCGCAAAGGGTAAGCGTCTAGCTTTGCCGAATGCGCGAATCCTGATCCACCAGCCTGCAACAGGCGGCGGGGGACAGGGCCAGGCCTCGGACATCGAGATTCAGGCTAAAGAGATCATGCGTATGCGTGAGTGGCTAGAGGACACCCTCGCAAAGCACTCTGGAAAGCCCAAGGAGCAGGTCAACAAAGACATCGACAGGGACAAGATCCTGACTGCAACTGAAGCGGTCGAGTACGGCTTGATTGACCAAGTTCTTACCACTCGCAAGGGTTAAACACTCCGAGAGCTCCTAAGTGCATCAATCAAGGCTAGATATAGGCTTTAGCCATGACCTTGAGTGAGACAAGCGACCTGCTGAAGTGCACGTTCTGTGGCAAGAGCCAGAAGCAGGTCCGCAAGCTAATTGCTGGACCTTCCGTCTACATCTGCGATGAGTGCATTGAGCTGTGCAACGAAATCATCGAGGAAGAGCTCGGTCAGCAGGTAGCGGAGTCCACCGAGTCTCTCGAGCTCCCAACTCCCAAAGAAATCAAGACTTTCTTAGATGAATACGTCATTGGCCAAGATGACGCAAAGAAGCAGCTCTCGGTTGCTGTCTATAACCACTACAAGAGAATTCGTGCCACTGGGACGTTGACCAACGCGGGAAAGCCTCACGATGATGTCGAGATAGCGAAGAGCAATATCTTGATGATCGGCCCAACCGGTTGTGGAAAAACTTATCTGGCTCAAATTCTTGCAAAGCGGCTGAACGTGCCATTTGCGGTAGCGGACGCCACAGCACTCACCGAGGCCGGGTATGTCGGCGAGGATGTTGAGAACATTCTGTTGAAACTCTTGCAGGCAGCTGACTACGACCCAAAACGCGCGGAAACCGGAATCATCTACATCGATGAGATCGACAAGATCTCTCGCAAGGCGGAGAACCCTTCAATCACACGTGATGTTTCGGGTGAAGGTGTTCAGCAGGCGCTTCTAAAGATTCTCGAGGGAACAGTTGCATCCGTCCCTCCACAGGGTGGCCGCAAACACCCCCAGCAGGAGTTCATTCAGATCGACACTACCAACGTTCTGTTCATAGTTGCAGGGGCCTTTGCGGGTCTAGAGACGATAGTCGGCGAGAGAACCGGAAAGAAGGGCATTGGATTCGGATCTCCGCTAAAAGAGAAGACCGACGAGACGAATGTGTTCCGCCAGGTTCAGCCGGAGGACCTTAGGAAATTTGGACTTATCCCAGAGTTCATCGGAAGGCTTCCAGTGGTCGCAACTGTCGATCAACTAGACAAGCCAGCCCTGATTTCAATCCTCTCCGAGCCAAAGAACGCTCTCGTCAAGCAGTACCAACGCATGTTCGAAATTGACGGTTTTGAGCTGCAATTTGAACCAGCAGCAATTGAAATGATTGCCGACCTGGCTGTTGAGCGAGAGACAGGAGCTCGTGGCCTCAGGGCGATTCTCGAGGAGCTATTGAGCCCAATCATGTTTGAGCTGCCGGGTTCAGCTGAGCAGGGGCTGGTTGTAATTACTGCAGATAACGTGGCAAATCACACGATTCCTAAGATTCAGCCTCTGCCTCAAAGACTCAAAGACAAAACCGCCTAGTCGAGCAGCCCTCTCCGCTTCATTAGCGGTTCAACTGTGGGCTCGTGACCCAAGAAGCTGCGCACCAAATCCATTGAATCGTGGCTACCTCCGCGTGAGAGCAGAGCATCTGCAAAGATCTGCCCATTTGCCCTGTTTAGTCCACCACGCTCTTTGAACCAGTTGACGCTCTCAGCATCCAGCACCTCGCTCCAGATGTAGCCGTAGTAGCCACTCGAGTAGCCTCCGGCGAATATGTGGGCGAAGTAGTTTGTCCGATAGCGGGTTGGGACGGGGTGGAACTCGAGTCCATAAGCTGCAATCGCTTCGCGTTCGAATTCAACAAGGTCCTCAGGGGTCGTCTCGCTTTCGTGGAGGGCTAGGTCCAAAATTGCGGCCTGGAGATAGTGCGTTGTTTCAAAGCCTTGATTGAAACTCTCAGTCGCCTGAATCTTGTCAATCCAAATCGGATCGAGCTTTTCGCCAGTCTCGTAGTGAGCGGCATAGTTTGCGAGCACCTCGGGCCACAGCATCCACATCTCATTCACCTGAGACGGGAACTCCACAAAGTCGCGCTCAACGTTGGTGCCGCTAAACCTGGGGTATTGAACATTGGAGAGGAGTCCATGGAGCGTGTGCCCAAACTCATGGAAGAGAGTGTTCACCTCATCAAAGGTCATGAGCGCTGGACTTCCAGCTGCAGGCTTAGGGATGTTCATGTTGTTGACAACGATTGGCAGCTTTCCAAGAAGCCTTGACTGGTCGACTAAGTTGTTCATCCAGGCACCACCAGACTTAGAAGGTCTGGCGTAGGGATCGAAGATGTAGAGCCCACACCCAGAACCATCCTCAAAAAAGACCTCGTAGATCCAGTTGTCTGGGTGGTAGCCGGTTAGGTCTGGCCGCGGTTCAAAATTGAGCCCGTAGAGCTCGCCAGCTGCAAAGAAGACCCCTTGCTCTAACACTCTCTTGAGCTCGAAGTAAGGCTTCAAAACGGAGGTGTCCACTGAATACTTCTCGGCACGTAGCTGCTCGGTATAGCGGTCCCAGTCCCAAGCCCTGAGCTCTTCTCCTGGCTGCTCGCGCTGCATCAGTTTCTGAAGTTCTCCAGCCTCAGCTTCAGCATTGCGTTTTGCGATTGGAGCTATTCGCCCGAGGACCTCATGAATGCGCTCCGGGCTCTTCGCCGTTTGCTTGCTCGTAACATACTGCGAGTAGTTTTCATAACCGAATAGCTTGGCCTTTTCGCGCCTTAGGTCTAAAGCCTCTCGGACAATCTCTGAGGTGTCATTGTCATTTCCTCTCGATCCCCTAGAGAGGGTGCGCTCGAGTATCTCCCTGCGAAGCTCGCGATCCTCGAGGGTCGCGAGCATTGGGTGCCCAGAATAATTCAGCAGCGGAATCGTGTAGCCGGTCTGGTTTCGGGTTTCGGCCGCCTGCTTGCAGCTTTCAATCTCAGTCTCACTTAGGCCTTCAAGCCGCTTTGAGTCGGGAAGATTAATAGCCAGATCGTTGCTGTCCGCGAGAAGTCGCTTGTCAAATTCTGCTTCCAGACCGGCTAGTCGCTCATTGATTTCAGCGACCCTTTTGCGCTGCTCATCTGCGAGCTCAGCACCTGCGTGACGGAAGTCCTCGAGGTATTTGGTCAGGAGCCAATCTGACTCAACGTCAAGGCTAATCTCGCCGTTTGCGCGTTGCTCCTCAAGGGACTTAAGCCTCGAAAAAAGCCTCGGATCTAATTGAATGGAATCTTGGTGGGCTGAAAACTTCGGGAAGATTATGGCCTCAAGTCCCTGAATCTCCTCGTTTGTGTCTGAGGCGGTCTTGTTGTAGAAGACATACATCATTGCCGTGAGCAATTGGCCCGATGACTCAAGGGCAACGAGGGTGTTTTCGAAATTTACCTCTGGCTGAGAAACGATCTCTTCGATTTCTGCAAGATGTGCCTTCGTAGCAGCCTCAAACGCAGGTAGGTAGTGCTCGTCTTTTAGCTCTGAAAAGTTAGGAAGTTCGTACTCGAGAGTCGATAGCTGCAATAGCGGATTTGTCATCCTGCAATGCTATTGCTGCTCAGCAAACTCCATTGACTCGATAAAAACCTTGTCCGCTGTATTCAGCTCTAGATTCTGAATTCTTCCTACCGCTGCCAGGTCACGCTGCGCTTGTTCCAAAATCGCCGGTCCAGCGAGCACCATGTTTGAAATCTCAGCCTTCATGGAGAGCTTCTGATCAGTCTTCGACTTTCTTATTGCAATCAACGCCTCGGATGCTGCAGTGAGCAACTCAGGTGACTCACCGCTTATCTCCGCGGCGACTGGCCACGCTGCCTGGTGAACAGAACCTTCTTGCCACCAAGACCAAACCTCTTCTGCTGCAAAAGGAAGAAATGGCGCGAGGAGCCTAACCAGCACACCAAGTGCCTGTCGGAGTGCCAGGACGGCGGAGCCTATCTCCTCGGGGGAGTAGCCCTCTTGGCTGTAGGCGCGCTCTTTTACAAGCTCAAGGTAGTCGTCGGTAAACGTCCAGAAAAAAGTCTCAGTCGTTTCTAGGGCTTTGGTGTGGTCGTAGCTATTGAAAGCTTTAGTGGCGGTTTCGATGACCTGCCCCAGTCGGGCCAACATGGCCTTGTCGATCGGCTCGCTAACCTCTGTGACGCCCTTCGGCATGTCGAAGCTAAGGGCAAACCTTGCTGCATTCAGGAGCTTGATTGCGAGCCTGCGACCGATCTTCATTTGACCCTCGTCAAAAGCGGCGTCGGTCCCTAGCCGAGCACTCGCTGCCCAGTAACGAACTGCGTCAGAGCCGTGGGTCTCAAGGAGCTCATTGGGAACTACCACGTTTCCCTTCGACTTCGACATCTTCTTACGGTCTGGGTCGAGAATCCATCCCGAGATTGCAGCATTTGACCACGGCACCTGGTTGTGCTCGAGTTCACTTCTCACAAGTGTTGAAAAGAGCCAGGTGCGGATAATGTCCTGTCCTTGTGGGCGCAGGTCGTATGGGAAGACTTTGTCGAAGAGCTCTGGGTTGGCGAGCCATCCTCCGGCCAGCTGAGGAGTCAGTGAGGAAGTTGCCCAGGTGTCCATAATGTCAAGCTCCCCTTGGAAGCCGCCCGGCTTGCCTCTTTGGTCTTCAGTGAAACCAGCGGGGCAATCACTCGATGGGTCCACAGGCAATTGTTCGTTGGTTGGAACAATTGGATTCTCATAATCAGGTTCCCCTGACTCGTTGAGCGGATACCAGACTGGGATAGGAACGCCGAAAAAGCGCTGACGCGAGATGAGCCAGTCCCCATTCAGGCCGTTGATCCAGTCCTCTAGTCGCACCTTCATAAACGCAGGGTGGAAGCTCATTTCGCTACCGCGAGCAATTAGCTTTTCAGCAAGGGGCTTATCGTTACCGCCGTTTTTGATGTACCACTGCCTGGTGGAGACAATCTCTAGAGCCTTATCGCCCTTTTCGAAGAACTTGACCGGGTGCGTGATTGGTTTGGGCTCTCCGACCATGGCCCCAGATTCCATAAAGGCCTTGACCAAAATCTCTTTGGCGCTAAAGACTGTCTTTCCGGCAATTGCCGCATAAAGCTCGGATCCCTCGCCCTCGACGACCTCTTTCGGGCCATCTGCGAGGATTCGGCCATCAAAGCCAATGATTGGCCGCATTGGAAGCTTTAGCTCCCGCCACCAAACAACGTCGGTTACGTCTCCAAAGGTACAAATCATCGCGATTCCGGAACCCTTGTCTATCTGCGCAAGGCGGTGAGCGACAATCGGAACCTCAACACCAAAAATTGGCGTCTTTGCACTCTGCCCAAACAGGTGCTGGTAGCGCTCATCATCCGGGTGGGCAACCAACGCAACACACGCAGGGACAAGCTCAGGTCTTGTGGTTTCAATGAAGATTTTGCCCTCGGGGCCGTCAAACCCCAGGCGATGGTAAGCGCCGGGCATCTCGCGATCCTCGAGTTCTGCTTGGGCAACAGCGGTTCGGAAGGTTACGTCCCAGAGCGTTGGTGCCATCGAGAGATATGCCTCTCCTCGGCTCAGGTTGTTCAAAAATGCTTGCTGGGAAACCTTTTGCGCCTCTTTGCTTATCGTGCGGTAGCTCTGAGACCAGTCAACGGAGAGCCCAAGATTGCGCCACAGGTTCTCGAAAGCCTTCTCATCTTCCTCGGTTAGCTCTTCGCAGAGCTCGATGAAGTTCTGACGAGAGATCGGCATCTGGTCAGCGGCCTTGGTGCTCTTGTTATCTCCACCGGTTTGCGGGGGAGTGAAGTCTTTTTCGTAGGGAAGCGTGGGGTCACAACGCACGCCGTAGTAGTTCTGAACCCGACGCTCGGTTGGCAGTCCGTTGTCATCCCAGCCCATTGGGTAGAAGACATCTCTCCCGCACATCCTCTGAAACCGTGCGACGACATCGGTGTGGGTATAGCTGAACACGTGACCAACATGAAGCGATCCCGAGGCTGTCGGTGGAGGGGTGTCTATTGAGTAGATGTTTTCTTTAGACGCCTCTTGATTAAAGCGATAGACCTTCTCAGCTTCCCAGGTGGGTACCCACTTGGCCTCGAGCCCGTCAACGCTTGCTTTCTCAGGTACCTGGGCGGGGGTAAGCGGATTGGGTTTTGCGTTATTCACTGAGACCTCGGGTTCTTTAGCTTCACTAGATTAACATTGTTAGTCTCAGGATTCCGTTCGAAAGCCGTGATGTACCCAAAGCACAAAGATTCTCAAGCTGGCCCTGTGGCCTCTCCCTCTTTTCCCGATGTTGAAAAAGAGGTGCTTGAGCACTGGGAAAAAGACAACACCTTTCAAGAGTCGATTGACCAGAGAGCTGCAACTGGGGCAGAGGAGTTTGTCTTCTACGACGGCCCGCCCTTTGCAAACGGGTTGCCACACTACGGGCACCTGCTGACCGGCTACACCAAGGACTTGGTGCCCCGCTACCAGACCATGAGAGGCAAGCGCGTCGAGCGCAGGTTTGGCTGGGACACCCACGGGCTTCCCGCTGAAGTTGAGGCCGAGCGGCTATTGGGCATAAGCGGCAGGCCCGAGATTGAAAAATACGGAGTCGCAAAGTTCAACGCATTCTGCAAAACCTCAGTTCTGAAGTACACAGAGGACTGGCGCAGCTATGTCACCCGTCAGGCCAGGTGGGTGGACTTTGACAACGATTACAAAACTCTTGACCAGAACTACACCGAGAGCGTGATCTGGGCCTTCAAGGAACTTCATAACAAAGGCCTCATCTATGAGGGGTTCAAGGTGCTGGCTTACTGCTGGCGATGTGAGACTCCGCTCTCGAACCATGAGCTACGCATGGACGATGAGGTCTACAAGAACCGCCAGGACCAGTCTGTAACGGTTACCTTTCCCATAAGTGAGCCAGACCATGAACTGGACGGAGTCAACCTGCTGGCGTGGACAACCACCCCGTGGACCCTGCCAACTAACTTCGCGCTGGCCGTAGGCCCGGATATCTCCTATGCCCTTGTGCACGCACCCAATAGCACCCTCGGAGATAAGAGATTCCTAATTGCAGAGACATTGCTTGCTGGTTACTCAAAGGAGCTTGGTTTTGATTCGCAAGAGGAGGCCTCAGAGTCAATTCAGAGAACCCTGCTCGGCAAGGAGCTTGCTGGTCTGCACTATGAGCGCCTGTTTGACTTCTATGCCGACTCGGAGAAGTACGAGGTTGGCAATGCCTGGCAGATTCTCGTCGGGGATTACGTAACTGCAGACGAGGGAACCGGCATTGTTCACCAGGCACCTGCTTACGGTGAGGATGACCAGTTGCTGTGCGGCGCGGCAGGAATACCAACATACGTTTCCATTAATGAGCGTGGAGAGTTTAACTCACTGATTGCCCCCTACGAGGGTCAGCATGTTTTTGAGGCTAATAAACCAATCACACGTGACCTCAAGTCCATGGGAAGGCTGCTGAGGCAGGCCTCTTACGACCACAGCTATCCCCACTGCTACAGGTGTAAGAATCCACTCATTTACAAGGCTGTTTCTTCCTGGTTCGTCGAGACCACCAAGATTCGCGATCGCATGTTGGAGCTAAACCAAGAGATCAACTGGGTTCCCGAGCACACCAAGAATGGAAGCTTTGGTAAGTGGCTTGAAAACGTGCGCGATTGGGCGATTTCTAGAAATCGCTTCTGGGGTGCACCAATCCCAGTTTGGAAATCGGATGACCCTAACTACCCGAGAATCGATGTTTACGGTTCCTTGGATGAGCTTGAGCGCGACTTTGGCGTGCGCCCAGAAGACTTTCACAGGCCGGTTATCGATGAGCTGACAAGACCAAATCCAGATGACCCAACCGGCAAGTCAACTATGCGACGGGTACCTGAAGTTCTTGACTGCTGGTTTGAATCTGGCTCTATGCCATTTGCCCAGGTCCACTATCCGTTTGAAAATCAGGAGTGGTTCGACTCTCACTTCCCAGGTGATTTCATCGTCGAATACGTGGGGCAGACAAGGGGCTGGTTTTACACCCTGCACGTTCTCTCGACCGCACTATTTGACAGGCCGGCCTTCAAGAACGCCATAAGCCACGGAATCGTGCTTGGAAATGATGGACAGAAGATGTCCAAGTCGCTTCGAAACTACCCAGATGTAAACGAGGTTTTCGACCGCGATGGCTCGGATGCGATGCGCTGGTTCCTGATGTCCTCTCCTATTCTTCGTGGAGGCAACATAGCCGTAACCGAGCAGGGCATCCGTGAGGGTGTCAGGCAGGCGCTCTTACCACTTTGGAATAGTTATTACTTCTTTGCCCTCTACGCGAACGCCGCCGGCTACGAAGCATCACCATCTCATGGTTCCTCCCAGTTGCTTGATCGCTACATCATGGCTAAGTCCGCTGAGCTAATTGAGCAGATGCAAGAGGATCTCGATAATTTCGACAGCTTTCAGGCTTCAGCTCGGTTGCGGGACTTCGCGGAGGTGCTGACGAACTGGTACATCCGTCGCTCCAGGGATCGCTTTTGGGAGGGTGACAAGGACGCCTTTGACACGCTCTACACGGTTCTAGAGGCGGTTCTGCGCGCTGCAGCACCGCTACTGCCGATCATCTCGGAGGAGATGTGGCGGGGTCTAACAGGCGGCCGCTCGGTGCATCTGACATCCTGGCCCGATGCTGGCGAGTTCCCACGGGATGCCCAGCTGGTTCGGGACATGGATGCGATCAGAGAGGCAGCCTCCGTAGCCCTATCTCTTCGGAAGGCCGCGGGCCTAAGGGTTCGGCTTCCTCTAAGTGAACTCACTGTTGCAGTGAGTGAACCGGGCAGCCTGAGTGCCTACGCCGAACTACTGGCCGATGAGCTGAACGTGAAGAAAGTGACCGTAGTCGCGGCAACTGAGGAGGTTGCCGCCTCGTTTGGACTAACTAAGTCTTTGGTGGTCAATGCAAGGGCGCTTGGCCCAAGGCTTGGAGGGGCGGTTCAGGAAGTCATCAAGCTCGCCAAGTCAGGCGACTGGAGAGTTGACGGAGAGAGCGTGAGGGTCGGCGATCACACGCTAGAGGCTGGAGAGTTTGACATTTCAATGGTTGCAAGCGGCGATGCCTCAGAAAGCAGCGTTGGAATAACACAGCAGGGCTTTGTCCTGCTGAACACGGTTGTAACCGAGGTGTTAGCCGAGGAAGGCGTCGCTAGGGACGCCGTCAGGCACATCCAACAGGCGAGAAAAGATGCTGGCCTTGATGTTTCTGACCGAATCTCTTTGAAGGTCGTGGCAGACCAGGCAACTCAGAGCGCACTGCTGAAGCACAAGGACTTTCTCGCGCGGGAGACCCTCGCGGAGGAAATTGAAATCAGCATAGGCGCCCCGGCAGCCGTGCTTTCAGTTGGTGACAGCGGCTCCATTGAGATTGAGCTCGCAAAGAAGTGAGTTCGATTTCTGATCGCATGGCGCAGGTCGTGCAGGAGCTCTATGCACGTAAGCCGGAAAATCAGATGCGGCCGCGGCTGGAGCCAACCCGGTTAGCCGTCGAGATAATGGGTAATCCCCAACAGGCGTATCCCGTGATACACCTCACCGGCACAAACGGCAAGACATCAACAGCAAGAATCATCGAACGGATATTGCGAGAGATGGGCCTCAAGACCGGTCGCGTCACCTCTCCACATTTGATCAGCTTCAACGAGCGAATTTCGCTTGATGGAGATCCAGTAAGCGACGAGCTATTCGTCGAGAACTACGAGCAAAACAAGCCGCTGCTTGAGCTGGTAGAAGGTCGTCTTGCTGAGCAATCAGAGGCACCTCTCACTTTTTTTGAGGCTTTCACGGCGCTCTCTTTCCAGCTCTTTGCAGATGCACCAATAGACGTTTTGATACTGGAGGTCGGCATTGGGGGAGAGTGGGATTCCACGAATGTCGCTGACGGAGACGTTGCAGTTTTCACCGCGATTGACCTCGACCACACCAAAACTCTTGGCGACACCGTTGAGGAGATAGCACAAACCAAAGCAGGGATTATCAAGGAAAAGTCAGTGGTCGTCTCAAGCGCCCAATGGGAGAGTGTCGCCGAAATCATTAAGTCCCGTTCAAAGCAGGAAAGCCACTTTGCGGGAGACTCTTTCGAGCTTCTCGGTGCTCAGCCAGATGGCTACGGGACTCGCTTTAGCGTCCGAGGTGTCGCAGGCCAGTATCCAGATCTTTGGATGCCAATCATCGGCGAGCACCAGGCAGAGAATGCCGCCACCGCAATTGCAGCGGTAGAAATGTTCCTGGGCGGTAGGGCAATTGCGGACGAGATTCTGAGGTCCGCCTTAGCTGACTCGCTAAGCCCAGGTCGTCTTCAGGTTGTATCCAAAGAGCCTCTGATAGTTCTTGATGGCGCCCACAACCCTGCAGGACTCCGCTCTCTAAAGCGCAGCATTCAATGGCACTTCAAGCCAGAGCGGTCCATTGCGGTTGTCGCAATGCTCGCCGATAAAGACATTGCCGCTGCCGCGGCCGAGCTGGCAGAAGCCTTTGATGAGCTAATAGTTACCCAGGTTGAAGGGCCGAGAGCTTTGGCGGCCTCAGAGCTTGCCGAGGCAATCCGTGAAAAGGGCGGGAAAGTTATTGCGGTGGAGGAGTCAATTCCTGAGGCCTACGCCATGGCATCTAGGCTTGTTGGGGAAGATGCCATGTTTGTCACGGGTTCGCTCTATTTAGTTGGCGCGGTGCTCGAGATGTTGCAGGAGGAACTAAATGAGGAAGAGTAAAAGCTCCAAGCGAGCTTTGGCCTCGATTGTTCTTAGCTTTGAGTCGTTTGTAATCTTTTTTGCCACTTTGGCTGCGTTTGGTCTGAAGAGTGCAGACCCAGCGAGCAATCTGCCCAGCACAACAGCGATTTGGGCAATCGGCCTCAGCTTCGCAATTGCCGCTATCTTGACCCCAGCGGTATTGAGGAGTCCCGCGGGCTACCTAGTTGGATGGGTTATCCAGGCGGCACTTTTGGTGAGCGGCTTTTGGCTCTGGGGCATGTTCCTGATTGGTGCAATCCTCGTTGGAATGTGGACCTGGGCCCTCATTGCTGGTGGCACCATCGACAAAGCTCGGGAGAATTACACGAAGATGATGGGAGAGTCCGGTGCAGACGCTGGTACTAATCAAGCCTGACGGAGTGAGGCGCAATCTCGTTGGCGAGATTATCGCTCGCTGCGAGCGTAAGGGCTACTCGATTGCCGACATGAAATTTGTTCAGCCATCAAGGGAGCTTCTCGCGAAGCACTACGCAGAGCACGAGGGAAAGCCCTTCTATGAGCCCCTTATGGAGTTCATGCTCTCTGGGCCCGTCGTTGCCATCAAGCTTGAGGGGGAGAGGGTTGTCGAGGGTTTCAGGTCCTTGGCAGGGGCGACAGACCCAACTGTCGCAGCACCTGGAACAATTCGCGGTGATCTGTCTCGGGATTGGGGAACCAAGGTAATCCAGAACCTCGTGCATGGCTCTGACTCAGAGGAGACTGCCCAGCGCGAGCTTGCTATCTGGTTCTAAAACAGCGTGGGCCAGAAGTCCCAGAAGTAGATCAGAATTACGGTCGCCAGGCTCAAGTAAGTCACGAGAGTCAGCACCCAAGCCCACTCATAAATGAACTCACCAGCCCGATTGAGCTTTGAACCTAGATGCCCATCTCTCCCCGCTCTCCCGAAGATCGCCCAGAACAGGGGGATTGTGGCGGTCCAGGCGACCATGCAGTAGATGCACAGAGAGCCAATTACAAAAACACTCTGGCTAAACAGCCAAAAGACAAAGACCATGGCCAGGATGTGACCTGCTAGCAAACCCTGCCAGAACCAGCTCGCGAACTTCGCGCCGGCCAAGAGAGCAAAGCCCACGACTACCGGAGCAAAAAAGGCCGCGAGTCCAATTAGTGGATTTGGAAACCCAAACAGCGCTGCCTGCTCTGAAAGCATCACGGACTTACAGCTAATAAATGGCGAGATATCGCATGCTGTAGCCGCCCCGGGATCACCGGCAACCTTGATGCGTTCCAGGGTGAGGCCGAAGCTAGCGATCCAGCCCATGGCGCCAAAGCCAATCAGGAAAAAGGGAAACAGCATGCCGCGATTATCGCATTTTTATAACGTTCATGGCATACTTCAAGGTAGATGCGAACACACTCGCATCGAAGGATTTTCACCAGAACTTGCTGGTGACACGAAGAATTAGATTCGGGCTGCGGCTCGAGTCACGACAAATGGCCCTGAGGGTGTGAACCAAGGGTCATGAGGCACATTTTGGCTAAGAAAAAAGAAGAGCCGAAGAAGCCGCTGGCAACCCAGCTAATCTTCCAGGCCCCAGATTTACCAACACCCGTTGTCAACCCGCGCTCTGGCAAACCTGCAGACGACGCTAAGCCCGAACCCAAGAAGCGCGAGCGAACCAGGAAAGAAGCTCCCAAGGAGCGCACAAAGCCCGCAGCAAAGAAGAAGGAAGAGGAAGTCGACTCCTCAACCAGGGTCGAGGCCAAGCGCCAGCGAAGACGTGACTCGCGCGATAGTGGCAGGCGTCGTTCGACTATCACCGAGAGCGAGTTTTTGGCGAGGCGCGAGTCTGTCGACCGCAAGATGATTGTGCGAGAAGTTGATGAGCGCGTCCAAATTGGTGTCCTCGAGGATGGCCAGCTTGTCGAGCACTACGTGACCGAGACCCAGGGTGCATCGATAATCGGCAACGTCTACCTTGGCAAAGTCCAGAACGTTCTGCCATCCATGGAAGCTGCATTTGTGGACATCGGACGCGGTCGCAATGCTGTTCTCTATTCGGGTGAGGTTGACTGGGAAGCCGCGGAGACTGGCAACCAGCCAAGACGAATTGAGCTTGCACTGAAGTCTGGTGACCAGGTGCTCGTCCAGGTGACCAAAGACCCAGTTGGTCAAAAAGGAGCCCGACTAACCTCGCAGATTTCTTTGCCGGGTCGCTTCTTGGTTTACGTGCCTGGGGGCAACATGTCGGGTATTTCAAGAAAGCTGCCGGAAGGTGAGCGTCAAAGGCTCAAGCAGATTCTCAAAAACACCCTTCCCGAAGATGCAGGTGTAATCGTCAGAACGGCCGCTGAGGGCGCCTCTGAAGAGCAGTTGATTTTGGACGTGCAGCGGCTTCAGACGCAGTGGGAAGAGATTTCCAGGCAGGCGGAGACCGGCAAGGCTCCAGCCACTCTCCACAGCGAGCCTGACCTTCTGGTCAAGATCATTCGTGATGTATTCAATGAGGACTTCCAAGAGCTTGTGATTAGTGGCAACCGAGCCAATGAAACGATTCGTGAGTATTTGCAGGCTGTTGCCCCAGACCTCATGGAGCGGGTTGTGGAGTACAAGAAGAAGACCGACATCTTCGACAGCTACTTCATAGGCGACCAGATAGCCAAGGCACTGGATCGAAAGGTTTACCTCCCATCCGGAGGCTCCCTCGTGATTGATCGCACCGAGGCGATGACGGTGGTTGATGTCAACACCGGGAAATTCATTGGATCCGGAGGAAACCTCGAAGAAACGGTTACTAAGAACAACCTCGAGGCAGCCGAGGAGCTGGTGCGCCAACTTAGGCTTCGTGACATCGGTGGAATCATCGTGATCGACTTCATCGATATGATTCAGGACTCTAATCAAGAGGCTGTTCGCAGAAGGCTTCTGGAGTGTCTCAGCCGTGACCGCACCAAGAACCAGGTAGGTGAGGTAACTTCTCTCGGTCTTGTTCAGATGACCCGCAAGAAGATTGGCCTGGGACTCTTAGAGACATTCAGCGAGCCCTGTGAGTGCTGTGCGGGCAGGGGTGTCGTGATCCACGACGAGCCTAGGTTTAAGTCCCAAGAGACCCCCAAAAAGGGCTCCAGGAAGAAGGCTGAGAAGCCTGAGGTGGTCAAGAAGGTCGTTACTGCCGAGCAGGCAGATGCTGCCAAGGACGTCTTCAACAAAATGGCAGGAGTTGCGCCTTCGGAGACCAAAGAACCCGAGGGCAAGACGGAGATCTTGAATGCGGTATTGGAGGCTCTCCCAGAGGCAGAGCCGAAGCCAAAGCCGAAATCTCGGAGGGCAACAAGCGCGGTGAAAAAGCCGCGAGCAAAAAAGGCTCAAAAAGAGACCTAAATAGCCCCGATATTTGTTGACCGAGGGTCCAAACTTCACTAAACTTAGGCGCTGTTGCTCGTCCAGGTTCGGATGAGAGATACCCCGTAAAGATAGGTTTCAAAGTGGTTTACGCAGTAGTACGTGCAGGCGGCCGCCAGGAAAAGGTTGAGGTCGGCACTATCGTCACCATGAACCGCATTGCCGCGACTTCGGGCAAGATCGAGCTTCCAGCTCTGCTCCTTGTGGACGGCGAGAAGGTCACCAGCGATGCAAAGGCGCTTGCCAAGGTCAAGGTTGTTGCTGAGGTTCTTGACCAGACTCGCGGACCAAAGATTGTTATCCAGAAGTACAAGAACAAGACCGGTTACAAAAAGCGACAGGGTCACAGGCAGGACCTGACCCGCGTCAAGGTCACCGAAATCAAGTAGGCAGGTAGAACAAATGGCATCCAAAAAGGGAGTTAGCTCGACCAGGAACGGTCGCGACTCAAATGCTCAGCGCCTAGGCGTCAAGCGCCACGATGGCCAGCAGGTCAATGCCGGTGAGATTTTGGTCCGCCAGCGCGGAACCCACTTCCACCCGGGACTGAATGTCGGCCGTGGCAAGGACGACACTCTGTTTGCACTGGCCGCCGGTGCAGTTGAGTTTGGAGCCAAGGCAGGACGCCGCGTAGTAAACGTGGTTTCCCAGTAGAGACAAATTTCAATTGAGGCGGGCCTTCGGGTCCGCCTCTTTTAGTTAGAGGAGCATCATGGTCAGTTTTATTGATCAGGTAACTCTCCACTTGCGCGCCGGATCTGGCGGAAACGGCTGCACTAGCATCAAGCGCGAAAAATACAAGCCACTCGCCGGCCCGGATGGTGGTAACGGAGGAGACGGCGGGTCTATCTCGCTAATTTCTGACAACAATGTCACCACGTTGCTCGACTACCACCACCGACCACATCGGAGCTCGGAATCCGGAGGTAACGGCCAGGGTGATTACAACAACGGTTATCGTGGCGAAAACCTGCAATTGCCGGTTCCCGTTGGAACGGTGGTCAAGTCCCCGTCAGGTGAAATTCTCGCGGATCTGGCTCATCCAGGGATGGAGTTACTTGTTGCCCAGGGCGGTCAGGGGGGACTGGGAAATGCAGCCTTGGCCAACAGGCGGAGAATCGCTCCTGGCTTTCATCTTCTCGGGGTTCCAGGCTGGGAGGGCGACATTGTCCTCGAGCTTAAAACGGTCGCTGACATTGCACTGGTCGGCTTCCCATCGGCAGGTAAGTCCTCGCTTATTGCCGCAATGAGCGCGGCAAGGCCGAAGATTGCCGACTATCCATTCACGACCCTTCACCCCAATCTTGGAGTAGTTCAGGCTGGCGACAAAAGGTTCACGATCGCTGACGTGCCGGGACTCATTGAAGGTGCCAGTGAGGGTAAGGGTCTCGGTCTTGAGTTTCTAAGGCATGTGGAGCGGTGCAGCGCACTCTGCCACGTAATTGATTGCGCAACCTTGGAAACCGGCAGAGATCCTCTTAGCGACCTCAAGGTCATCTTGAATGAGCTTGAGAGGTATGAAGTCCCAGACGGCCAGACGCCCCTCGCGGATCGTCCGCAGGTTGTTGTGCTCAACAAGATTGACATTCCCGACGCGAAGGAGCTCGCCGACTTCGTACAGAAAGACTTTGAGGAGCTTGGTTATCCCGTCTACCAAGTCTCGACCGCAACACATGCCGGACTCCGCGAACTGGGTTTTGCACTTGGCGCACTGGCCGAGCAGGGCCGTTCGCAAGTTATTCAAGAGACAAACAGACGTTTCTCGCTTCTCCAAACCGAGTCTGAGTCCTCAGGCTTCAGCGTTACGCGAGAGGAACTTGCTGGCGAAGAGATATTCCGCGTAGTCGGGCAGAAGCCTGAGCGCTGGGTTGCTCAAACAGAGTTTGGAAATGCGGAGGCAGTGGGCTATCTGGCCGAGCGGCTGCAAAAACTGGGTGTCGAAGACGAACTCACCAAGCTGGGGGCCAGATCTGGTTCAACGGTGATAATCGGCGCTGGCGACGGAGTGGTCTTTGATTGGAACCCACTGATCTCATCGTTAGCGGAAATCACGGATGCTCGTGAGGTTGCTGAAAGAATTGAGCCCAACACAAGAAGGACCAACAAGCAGCGTCGAGCCGAGTATCACGAAATGATGGATGAACGGGCCAAGGGCCGAGCTGAACGTGAAGCGGTAAGAGAGTCAAGTATTTTCTCGGAGGACGAGTGAACACCGCAGAGCGCCTGTCGCAGGCAAAAAGAGTCGTTATAAAGATTGGCTCCTCTTCAATCACGGGCGAAAACGAACACAACCTCGACCTAATTGTTGATTTTGTTGCCGAGCAAGTGGCTGGCGGCAAAGAGGTAATAGTTGTCAGCTCGGGCGCAATCGCTACTGCCGCGCCGCTGATTGGTCTGGCAGTAAAGTCGGAAGATCTCGCGACAAGCCAGGCGCTTGCCAGTATTGGACAGGCAAGGCTAATGGGTCGCTATGAGCGCTCTCTCGCCCGGCACAAGCTGATTCCAGGCCAGATCCTGCTTACCGTTGACAACCTCGATGAGGAGCAGCCGCGGACTAACGCATCCAGGGCGCTAGAACGTCTATTGGAGATAGGCGTGGTGCCGATCATCAATGAAAACGACTCTGTCGCCACCCAAGAAATTCGCTTTGGTGATAACGACCGGCTTGCCTCGAGGGTGTCGCTGCTGGCCAAGGCTGATCTGCTGATTTTGCTCAGTGATGTGGACTCGCTCTACTCAAAACCTCCTCAGGAGGCTGGCGCGGAACGCATCCTGTCGGTCACGCAGGGTGACGACCTATCGCACATACAGGTGTCGGGAACCTCAACCGGCTACGGAACTGGAGGAGCTCTTACAAAGCTTGCTGCTGCTCGCTACGCCGCAGAAGGTGGAGTGGGAGTGATCCTTACCGCCACAGAGCTGGTTGGCGAGCTTGCGACTGGGAATCCAAATCACACCTGGTTTGAACCCATCGCTGAGGCTGTTGGTTAGGATTCTGCAATGAGCACTCAAGCAATTCTCGAGCGGGCTAAGTCCGCTTCTCCAACACTTGCCGTGGCATCAACTGATGCTAAGAATGCCGCTCTGAGGCACATCGCGGGCCTTTTGTTGGAAAACGCCAAAGACATCGTGGCCGCGAACGGCGAAGATCTTGAGAGAGGCAAAGAAAACGGCCTAGCCCAAGGGCTGCTAGACAGGCTCAAGTTGGACCAGGCTCGGATTCAGGGCCTTGCCAACTCAATCTCGGAGATTATTGCCCTACCAGACCCAGTGGGGGTCAGCGTCCAGGGAAAGACTCTTCCAAACGGCATCGCTCTTCAGCAGGTAAAAGTCCCATTTGGCGTAATTGGTTGCATCTACGAGGCGAGGCCAAATGTCACCGTGGACATCGCTGCACTAGCCCTGAAGAGTGGGAACGCAGCCGTGCTAAGGGGTGGATCAGCTGCCGAGCGGACCAATCAGGTGCTCGTTTCCCTAATACAACAGGGCTTGAAGGAGAGCGGCTTGCCCGCCTCGGCTGTTGAAACAGTTGACGAGTTCGGCAGGGACGGCGCCACCGAGATGATGCAGGCTAGGGGTTTCATCGACGTTCTAATCCCCAGAGGGTCCGCAGCTCTGATTCAGAGCGTTGTCCAGAATTCGAAAGTTCCGGTCATTGAAACTGGAGACGGCATAGTTCACATGTTCCTCGACGAGACTGCTGAGCTTGAGATGGCTTTACCTCTCGTAATCAACTCAAAGACCCATCGCCCATCTGTCTGCAATGCCCTCGAGACACTGCTTGTCCACAAGGCTGCAGCTGAGAGGTTGCTGCCCGATATTGGCAAAGCACTGGTTGAAGCTGGAGTCAAGCTTCACGGATGCGAGGAGAGTCGCAAGTACATTGAGGCTGAGCCAGCCAACGATGACACTTGGAAGACCGAATATTTGGCTCTGGAATTGTCGGTGCGGGTTGTTGATGACCTCGATGCCGCTTTGGAGCACATCGCCAAATATTCAACTCATCACACCGAGTCAATCGTTACATCTGACCTTGCGAATGCTGAGAGGTTTTTGAGCGCCGTGGACTCGGCTGCTGTCATGGTAAATACGTCCACGAGATTCACCGATGGCGGAGAGTTTGGATTTGGAGCAGAGGTTGGCATCTCAACCCAAAAGCTTCATGCTCGTGGCCCAATGGGCCTCAGCGAACTAACCAGCACAAAGTGGCTGGTTAGAGGCAACGGCCAAGTCCGAAGCTAAACTTGAAGTAGAGATAGGAGATTCTGTGATTTCAATACTTCTTGAAGAAGCCATCGTTCACCACAACGAGCTGCCAATGCCTGCTGTTTTGTATGGCCTGATAGCACTTGTTGGCTTTGTGGCACTGGGTGCAGTGACATGGTCGTATCGAGACGTCTCCAATCGCAATCCACGACGTTCAAGCCACCAGGCGGGCCACTAGTAAACCATGAACGCCAAGGGGCCACGCGTTGGCGTGATGGGTGGAACTTTCGACCCAATTCACCACGGCCACTTGGTTGCCGCCTCTGAAGCAGCCGACGCCTTCGAACTAGATGAAGTTATCTTTGTTCCAACGGGAGAGCCTTGGCACAAGAAGGTAGTTAGCTCGTCTGAGCACCGTTACCTCATGACGGTAATCGCTACAGCTGCGAACCCAAGATTTGAGGTGAGCAGGGTAGACATTGATCGACCTGGAACCACCTACACCGTCGACACCTTGAAAGAGATAAAGAAGGCAAAGCCAGACGCGGAGCTGTTCTTCATCTCAGGAGCCGACGCCATTGCCCAGATTCTTGTGTGGAAGCAGATCGATGAGGTTTGGGATCTTGCTCACTTTGTTGCGGTAACTCGACCTGGACATGCCCTGGAGCTGCCTCAGGCAGAGGGAGCCAAAATTACGCAGCTTGAAGTGCCGGCTTTGGCAATCTCATCGACCGACGTCAGGGACAGAGCAACGGCAGGGAAGCCAATTTGGTATTTGGTGCCTGATGGAGTTGTCCAGTACATTGCCAAGCACCGTTTATACAGGGGACTAGGTGACTCAGCAGCTAACTAGGCGTCAGCTTCGCGAGGCGGAACGCAGGGGAGAGGTAACTCCCTTGCAGTCCGCGAACCCGAGTCATACTGCCCCTGCCAGTCCTTCACCTGCAAGGCAGAAACCAGTTGCGACACCCACACAGGAGGCACGCACTGAGCAGCAGCTCACCAGAAGACAAATGCGAGAGCAGGGTCTTCTGGGATCGCCCGCAAGAATAGATGAGAGACCTGCGGTTTTAGAGAAGTCTTCTGCGCAGCCGGATTCCAGAAGAGCCAGGAGAGCAGCGGCGGTCGAGCCAAAGACGATTGACCCTCCGCAGGTCGACTTCCCTGAGCCAACCTTCACTGGACAAAATCTGCTTGCTGAGCCTTCAACCGAATCCATCATCCTGGACTCTATGCCTGAGGCCATCTCCCTCCCCATTGAAACTGGGGAGGTTGCGATCACAGGCTCAATCGAGGTCATCTCGGGTCCGATGACGGGCCCGACTACAGCAGCACTTGAGGGGATGGATGGTATTGACACCGAAGAAGGCGAGAGCGTTACCGGAGTTATTTCAACTGTTGAACCAATCAGCGCCCTGCAACTAATCGATGAGCGCTCGGGTTTCGCGGCCGTCCCGGCAAAGGTCCTTCGAAAGGGTTGGTGGAAACCTTGGGCCGTTGGTGCAGGCTCGGCAGGACTCATAGTCGCAGCAATCATTGCCGTTATGACGATTCTGAGCGCGGTCGGGGGATAAGGCTTGGCTGCAAGCAAAGAGACAATCTCTCTTCTCAAAGTTGCTGCAGGTGCAGCCAGGGAGAAGCTTGGTGAGGAGCTTGTCGCGCTGGACGTCACTGACCCTTTTGCCCTAGCCGAAGTTTTCCTAATTGTCTCGGCCAAGAATGAGCGTCAGGCGCTTGCTATCGCGGAGGCAGTTGAAGATGAGCTTGCGAAGAAAGACGTAAAAGCTCGTTTTAGAGAGGGCAAGCAAACAGGTCGCTGGGTCCTATTGGACTTTGGCGACCTGGTTGTTCACGTCATGCATGAGCAGGAGAGAGAGTATTACTCGCTCGAGAGGCTTTGGCGTGATTGTCCGGTTGTGCCCACCGAATGATTCTTGTGTAGACTTACAAAGCTTTTGGGCCTGTGGCGCAGCTGGTAGCGCACCTGCATGGCATGCAGGGGGTCAGGGGTTCAAGTCCCCTCAGGTCCACTCCAAACAGCCACTTCGCAGGATTTTTCCAGCTTCCTCACTTAGAATCAGGCCAGACCTAGTTATTAGAAGGAGCTAAGTTGTCACACAATCCTGCTTTCAATCAGTCTTTGAAGACCGGACTTATGGCAGAGCGCATCTCGCCGAGCGTGGTTGATGAGGAGTTTGGGCGCATCACCCAAACAAGGATGACCATGGAAGGTACCACTTCCAAGGTGATGGGTATGTTCTTGGCTGTCTTGGCTGGAGCTGGCGTCACTTGGTTCCTTGGCCTGTACAGCCTTGCATTCCCTGCAATGTTTGTTGGTCTTGGGCTTGGACTCTGGGCAGCTTTCTCAAAGAAGGTTCGTCCTGGTGTGATGATGGCTTACGCCCTCGCCCAAGGTGTCTTCATTGGCGGCATCAGCGGCATCTTTGAGGCCATGTATCCGGGAATCGTTCAGACAGCGGTTATTGGTACCTTTGCGACCGCGGGCGCGATGTTCGCCGCCTATCGATTCGGCTGGGTCAAAGTTGATGCCAGATTCACACGCATCATGACGTTTGCCATCATGGGCTACTTTGTGTTTGCGATGGTCAACCTCGGCTTTGCTCTATTTGCCGGCATTAGCGTCTACACCAGCCCATTTGGCTGGCTTATCGCCCTCGTTGGTGTTGGGCTTGCAGCTTTCACTCTTAATCTAGATTTCGAGACTATCCGCCAGGGAGTTGAGCAGGGCTGGCCTGAGCAGATGGAGTGGCGGGCAGCGTTTGGTCTGACTGCCTCCCTAATCTGGCTCTACGTCGAGATTCTGAGAATGCTGGCAATCTTCAATAACGACTAGGAAGCCTTCTTTTCCCACTCGAGCCAAAGCTGCCTGAGATCCCAGGCATTTTCGGCCAGGACCGAGACCCCTCGCACACCAGTGCGGCGGGTCTTTCCTGATATCAGGAGTAGTCGGTTTTGAAAAAGCAGACTTGAGCATCTGCGCTGAGCCTCGTCAAAGAATGTGGCATCGGCGCATCCAGTGCCATCGTCGAGGCTGATAAACACCACGCGCTTGCCGCTTCGCATCGGAGGAGTTTGCGTGGCCACCCTCACTCCCGCAACCAAAACCTCCGTGTTGCTCCTGAGGTCAACTAGTTCCGATGCCCTCACAACCCCCAGGTCATCCAGCATTCTTTGGAATCTCTCAATCTGATGCTCTGAGATGTCCATGCCTGTGTATTTGAGCTCTTGGTCCAGTTTTTCCTGCCTTGGCGGTGCTGGATTTCCCTTGGGGAGGTTGTCTAGAGATCCGAGTGCAAAGCTAAGTTGGTTCTTATCCTCGGCTGCAGGTCGTTTAGCAGTGAGCTGCCTGATGTGGACAAGTAGGTCACCACGGCTGTGCTGAGCATCCTCGCCAGATATCCCCGCGAGGCTATCCAAAGCACCAATTAGTGCGAGCCTTTCAAGAGTTCTCCTTGCGGGCCTTGCTCTGACGTAGAAATCGGCAATGTCTCTAAAGGGCTGTTCGCAGATAATTCTTTCTATTTCCCGTACTGAGATTCCAACAATCTCGGTCAGAGCCATTCGAACCCCGAATCCCTCAGCTGCCTTCTCGACCAGGTATTCGTTTGTTGATCTATTCACATCAATCGGAAGGAGCCGAACCCCAAGCCTCCTAGCTTCTGCAAGGAGAAGTCTTCTTGGGTACATTCCAGGGTCATGAGTCAAAAGTCCCGCTATGAACTCGGTTGGGTAGTGGGTCTTTAGCCAGGCAGAGTGATATGTGGGAAGGGCAAATGCGGCGCCGTGTGCCTTGCAGAAACCAAAGCTTCCAAAGCCCTCAATGATTGACCAAACCTTATCGATGAGTTGTTTTTGGTAGCCGCGGGCTGCTGCCGCCTTGTGGAAGTAGTTTGAGACACTGGCAGCCTTTGCCTCCTTGCTAAGTTTTCGACGCATCTCATCAGCCTGAGCGAGGCTGCAGCCGGTCATCTTCTGCATGATTCGCATGAGTTGTTCGTGAAAGACCACAACCCCGTAACTTTCTTCGAGAATCGGTCTCAGATCGGGGTGGAGATAGTCCGGTGTTATTAGTCCGTGCCTGCCATCTAGGTATGGCTTGATCATGTTGCCCTTCATTGGGCCGGGCCGGAATAGCGATATTTGGAGGGTTAGGTCATTGAACCTGGTTGGCTGGTGTTTTCCGGTTAGCTCACGTTGCCCGGGGCTTTCAATCTGAAAAATCCCAAGGGTGTTTGTGGTCCTAATCTGCTCAAAGACCCTCTTGTCTTCTCTGTCAACGCTGTCTAGGTCAACCTTCTTCTTTTTGACCCTCGCAATTTCTCTGATGGTGTAGGCCATGGCACTTTGCATCCTGACCCCTAAGACATCAAGCTTGAGAAATCCCATCGGATCCATATCGTCCTTGTCGAACTGGCTCATGGGTAACCCAATACCACTGGGTTCAGTTGGGGTTAGCGATAGCAGGCTTGAGTTTCCCAGTATGACTCCGCATGGGTGAACAGAGATGTGCCTTGGAAGCCTGTCTAGCCGTTCGGTGATGTCAACCAGAAGGTTTAGCCTGTCATTTACTTTTATGTCGCTATTAAATTTTGCAAGCTCAGGCTTTCTATCAACCGCACCCCGAAAGCTTTTAGCCGAGAACCTCCAAATGTTCTTTGCAATCTCATCTATTTCGTCATCGTCGATCCCCAGGGCCATGCCGCTGTCTCGAACTGCACCCCTACTGCGATAGGTGGACTGCATTGAAAGCAAAGTGACCCGCTTGCCTCCATAGCGACGAAAGATGTTTTTGTAGATTTCGTGTCTCCTGGCGGACTCAACATCAATGTCGATGTCCGGGAGCGTGCTTCTTTCAGTCGAAAGAAAACGCTCGAACAGTAGACCCTCAGCTATTGGATCAACCCCACTTATCCCAAGCAGGTAGTTGACCAAAGATCCGGCACCAGAGCCCCTTGCAGCGCTGCGAATCCTCATGTCCCGAATCATTTGGGCGACATCTGCAACGGTTAGAAAGTAGGTGGCAAAACCAAGCTCATTGATTGCAATTAGCTCTTTTGATAGCCGGTGCTGAATCTCGGCAAGTTCGGGAGCCTTGGCACCGGGATAGCGCTCATGGATGGCGGAGTGTGCTTTTTGCCACAGCACCTCAAAGGGGTTTCCCTCAATTCCAAGAGCCTCTTGCTCAGGAGTCTTTGGCCTGCCAAAGCCGCAGTCACTCTCGGCATCCAGCAGGCAGCGCTCTGCTAACTGCTGAGTCTTCTGAATTAGTTTTTGCGCTCTTTTTGTGTCTTCGCAAACATCCAAAGCCAGACGGAACATCATCGGAGCCGGTTTCATCCAGGCCTGAGCGTTTGGCTGCATCGTAAAGAGCCCCAGCTGCTCAAGGTGCCGAGCGGAGTCCAGCACATCGGCGGTGATTGCATCATCCGGTTCTAAATACCTAGCTGCATTTGTCATGACAGCAGGAAGCCCTGTGGAATCTGCCAAGGTGAGCATGGCCCTGGCGTGCTCCTCTGATGCCACACTTCCAGGTTCGCTCAGCTGGTTCACCACCTCGATTGCCAATACCCCGGCTTGGGGGAGTGCTCCTAGCCAGCACTCAAGATCTCTTCTGGCATCGCTAGGGCTAGGAAGCAGCTTCTTTGCCACTGTGCTCTCGGGTCCTAGCAAGATGCTGCAACTTGGGTTTTCTCTAACCATTGCGGCTAGCTCTTCGAGGTCAAGCCTCGGTCTTCGCTCTTTGCCTCTTGAGTTGTGTGCTCGAGAGATTGCCCTGCAAATAAGCCCCCAGCCGCTTCCGGAATTATGGCCGTGAGCAAGGATCACAACTCGGCCCATTTCAGTCACCTCAAGGTTCACTCCGACTATCGGATGTAGCCCCTCTTTGATGCAGGAGGCAATGTGCTTTACGGCTCCGTAGAGACCGTCTCTGTCTGTGATGGCGAGTGCCTCAAATCCAAGGGCTTTTGCGGCACCAGCCAGCTGCTCGGGACGATTAACTCCGTAGTGAGCCGAATAGGCGCTTGCCAGATTTAGATGAGTAAATCCCATCAGTCCTCCAGCGGATAGATCTCCCAGCTGTCTGCTGGCTGCAGGTGTCTAAGTTCAAAAAGAGTTCTAGAGGATTGGGAGCTGGCCCAGAGCCGCCACATCTCAACCTCCATCAGGGGCCCACCAGTGCCCTTGGGTGCAGAGGAGGTTTCTTCCCACCAAATCCTCCTGGAATACCAGCGGACTGGCCTAGAGGAGACCAGGTATTCGCTTCCCCTCCATACAAAGCAGACCGGTGCACCATCTAGGTCCACAACAACACCCGAAAGGGTCTCTGCCTGCATTTCTAGCCCCTGCCCATTTATCGAACATTTGTTCGAATAAATAGTGTATGGCTAACGCCAGACATTTTCAAAACTGGCTAGCTAGACACGCTCAATCAGGCTCGGATTGTTATTTGAAACACTCCCCACCGCCCCAGATACCTCGTAAAACTCAAGACTCTGCGCAACCTCGTCGGACTCGGCGCTGAGTGCAGCAAGTAGCTCCCCACTTGTCTCGTAGTCGGGTGCCAGCCAAGAGCCAAGGTTCTCGGGGGAGAGGAAGATCGGGCTGCGCTCGTGGATTTCACTCAGTGCAGGCGAGGCCGCCTTGGTCAAAACTGAACAGCTGAGAAGCCACCTAGCGGGGTCGCTGGCGTCTTTGCTGGGATCTCGCCACCACGAGTAGATTCCGGCAAATGCAAGCACCCCCTCGGCTGGATGAATGTAGAAAGGTCTCTTCTTCTCGCCTTCGCTTAGCCACTCGAAGTACCCAGAAGCGGGTATGGCGCAGCGCTTTTTTAGCGCAGCATCTTTGAAACTCGGCTTTTCAAGAACGCTCTCGCTCCTGGCGTTGAAAAGTGGTGCTGCCGGCATCTCTTTGGACCAGTGGGGGATAAGGCCCCACCTCGCTGAGTGCAACTCTCTGGACGGTAGCCCCTCTATCTCCCGCTCAACAATGAGCCCAACCTGCTGCGTTGGAGCAATGTTGTAGCTAATTGGATTGAAGTCCTCTGGCACCTCATCAAGCTCGAAAAGCTCGGTTATCCCACCAACCTCTTTGGCGACTACGTACCTTCCACACATCTGCTACAAATCCCCAAAACTTTCAAAGATCTCATCTGGGGTAGGAAGCTCTTGGTTCAGCATCGAAAGCCGCTTTACAAAGGAGCGCTGCATTCTCAATTCCCCAAGCGGAATCTCTCCCCAGCTGGTCACACCGCGAATGCCCTGGAGCGCACTCAGGGACCAAACCTCGCAACCCTCAAGATTCTCTGGAGCCACTGCATCTTCCATGGTCTGAAAACCTGCCTGGCCGGCGATTTCAAAGACTAGTTCGCGGGTGATCGACGGGAGCCAATCAGTGGATCCATCTGGTCCGTACAGCACATCTCCTCGCCACCAAACAATGGAGCTCAATGCGCCATCAGCAATATTTCCAGACGGGGAAAGAATTACCGCTTCGTCGGCACCGTGAAGGTTTGCTGCTCGTCGCAGCGCTTGGCAACTCGAGAGGTCGGGACCCTTTACTTCAAATGCGACCCGAGGGTCGGACTTATCTGAGGTCCATAGCGTGCAGGTCTCGGTGCGCTCTGGGGCCGGCCGCATTCTAAGAAAGAGCCGCTCACCCACCGGCTGGGACTCTCGGTATTCGATGCGTGGAAACCACTCACCTTCTTTAGGAGTCTGCCCTACGAGAGCTGCAAAAAAAGCGGGCAGTTGTTTTCTGGTCTTTTGGTCCGCGATGGAGCTTGCAAAACGGTGAAAGTGTCTTTCTAGGGCACGAGCATGGCCTTTAGAGACCAACCAACTGTCCGCAACTGTGAGGGAATCTGACAGGGAAATGTCGACCCTTTTCAGCTCTCCAGAGCGGAACTGAAAGAAATCACCTGAAACGCTCACGATTACTAGACTACGAGGCTAAAGGGGTGCCTCATGCCACTGTTTAGCGAACGGCTTAGTGCCTGGACATCACTGAGCGATACGTTCGTCTCATTTTTTGGGCATCTTCCAGGGGCTTTCTGGCTGGACCGCGAACATCATCCCACCGCTCGCTACTCGGTCATAGGCGCTGGTGTGCCGGCAAAGGAATTCAGGCCAAGCATGGCCGTGGAAGCGCTGGATGTGCCATTTAGCTTCAGGCCTGGTTACATCGGAGTTATTCACTACGGATCTTCTACCCAGAATCTCAACGAATATGAGCTGCTAAGTGTGGATCGTGCCTTTGTTTATGACCACGATGCCAAGGCCATGTACTTCATTGGCGATTTTGAGACTCGTGAGGCCTTTGACGATTGGCATCGTGCTGCGCTGTTGCGGCTTGCCCTAGTTGGCGGCGAGTGCTCAAGTTATGAGCTCTCCAAACCAGCTGCGACATCGGCAGAGCTGGCAGCAGTCGATAGCAGGGCAGATTACCTGGCCAAGATCCGCCGGGTAAAAGACCACATTGCAGCCGGAGATGTCTACCAGCTTTGTCTCACAACCAAGCTACGCGGAGAGTTCACGGGGGATCCGCTTAGCTTCTTTCTTAGGCTGAGGCGCGAGCACCCGGCACCCTACGCAAGCTTCATAAGACTCCCTGGTAGCACCTACGTCTCAATCTCACCAGAGCTGTTTATTTCTGCACACGGCTCGCGAATAGTCTCCTCACCGATCAAAGGCACAAGGAGCCGCTCCGAGGACCTTGAGCGAGATCAAGAGCTTATGAATCAGCTTGGAAGCGATCTGAAAGAGCGCGCTGAGAACCTGATGATTGTTGATCTCATAAGGAACGACATGTCCGTAGCATGCGATCCCGAGAGCATTCAGGTCGAAAACCTGTTGGCAATTCGCAGCTACTCCACCGTGCATCAGTTGGTGAGCGACGTTTCTGGAGAGCTCTCAGAAGGCAATACATCGCTCGATGCCCTGGCAGCGCTGTTTCCTGGTGGCTCGATGACAGGTGCGCCAAAGATTAGGGCAATGGAGCTTATTGAAAAGTTAGAGGTCGAAAAGCGAGCCGGATACTCAGGAGCTATCGGCTGGATTGCTCAAAACGGGGACATGGAGCTTGGCATGGTTATCCGGACGGCGATTTTTGAGGACGACAAAGTTTCAATTGGAATCGGGGGAGGAATAACCTCAGATTCAGCGCCCGAGGCTGAGCACGAGGAAATCCAATTGAAGGCCACCGCACTCGCCAGCACACTAGGTGCCCAACTACGTTGGTAACCTTTTACTTTCTATTCGTCTAAGGAAACAGGTTGCAAGAGGAATACAGTGTTGCGGCAATCCAAGATAAGTGGTTGCCAATCTGGGATGAGATAAAACCTTTTGACTCCTCCAATCCAGATGACTCAAGGCCCAAGAAGTACGTCTTGGACATGTTTCCCTACCCCTCTGGGGATCTTCACATGGGCCATGCTGAGGCCTATGCCTTAGGTGATGTAATCGCTCGCTACTGGGTTCAGCGTGGCTACAACGTCATGCACCCAATTGGTTGGGACGCCTTCGGACTACCGGCCGAAAATGCGGCCATTAAGCGCGGTCTTGACCCAAGGAATTGGACCTACGAGAACATCGACCAGCAAAAAAGCTCCATGCGCCGCTATGCGTGTAGCTTCGACTGGGATCGGGTCTTGCAAACTTGTGACCCCATTTACTACCGATGGAACCAGTGGCTTTTCCTCCAGTTCTATAAGCGCGGTCTCGCCTACCGCAAGAACAGCAATGTGAATTGGTGCCCAAGCTGCCAAACAGTTCTGGCTAACGAACAGGTGGTGAATGGTCTTTGTGAGCGCTGCGACACTCAGGTGACGAAGAAAGCTCTGACCCAGTGGTATTTCAAGGTCACTGATTACGCCGACCGGCTCCTAGATGACCTGGAGACCCTGGAAGGCAATTGGCCCTCCAAAGTTCTCACCATGCAGCGAAACTGGATTGGTCGCTCCTATGGTGCGAACCTGAGTTTTGAAATTGAAGGACGGCAAGAGCCAATCGAGGTCTATTCCACGAGGCCCGACACCCTATTTGGCGCAACTTTCATGGTTGTAGCAGCCGACTCTGATCTGGCAAGCGAGCTAGCTGCCGGATCATCTCCTGAAGTCCGCATGCAATTCCACAGTTACCTCGAGCAGACCAAGAAGGCAAACGACATCGAGAGACTTGCTACCGACCGCGAGAAGACTGGTGTGTTTCTGGAACGGTATGCAATCAATCCGCTCAATGGCGAGCGACTTCCGATTTGGGTATCCGACTACGTGCTAGCTGACTATGGAACCGGGGCAATCATGGGTGTCCCCGCGCATGATGAGCGAGACATCGAGTTTGCCAAGGCGATGGGTATCGAGATCCGAATGGTTGTTGATACGGGCGAGGAAGACCCCGCCAAATCATTTGCTGCAACAACCGGCGATGGCGTGATGGTCAATTCAGGACCCCTGAATGGGCTGCGTAAGGCCGAGGCAATCGAGAAGGCAATTGAGATTCTTCAAGAAAAAGGCTCTGGACAGAAGGCAAAGAACTACCGCCTACGCGATTGGCTGATTTCCAGACAGCGCTACTGGGGAACACCTATTCCAATTGTCCACTGCGAAAAGTGTGGCGAGGTTGAGGTCCCCGAGGATCAGTTGCCTGTCGAGCTACCCCCAACCGAGGGACTTGACCTCCAGCCGAAGGGAACATCACCTCTAGGAGCCGCCGACGACTGGATAAACGTTGACTGTCCAAAATGTGGCTCACCAGCCAAGCGTGACAGCGACACCATGGATACCTTCGTGGACAGCTCGTGGTATTTCCTCAGGTATCTCAGCCCGAACAGCGAAGAGTTTGCCTTTGACGCCGAGGCCGCAGAAGAGTGGGCACCGGTTGACCAGTATGTCGGTGGAGTGACCCACGCGATTCTCCATCTTCTCTACTCACGGTTCTTCACCAAAGTGCTATTTGACATGAAGCTGGTTGATTTTGAAGAGCCTTTCACCAGGCTCTTGAATCAGGGCATGGTGCTTATGAACGGCCAGGCTATGAGTAAATCTAGGGGCAACCTCGTAAGACTCAGTGAGCAGCTCGACGAGCATGGTGTTGATGCAGTTCGTCTAACCATGGCATTTGCTGGACCTCCAGAGGACGACATCGATTGGGCAGATGTTTCGCCAGCGGCCTCATCGAAGTTCCTGGCACGCGCTTGGAGGGTCGCTAAGGATGTGTCAAGCAAAGTTGGCGCCGAAGAAACCAGCGGCGACAAAACCGTGCGGAGCGCCACCCACTCCTTCCTAAAGACATTTGAGGAGTCGATCGAGTCATTCAAGTTCAACGTTGGAGTTGCCAAGTGTATGGAACTTACCAACGTGCTTAGGAAGGCAATCGATTCGGGTTGCGGGCCTAACGATTCATCGGTTCGCGAGGGAGCCGAGGAGCTCGCCAAGGCACTTAGCCTCTTTGCCCCCTATACAGCTGAAGACATGTGGGAACTATTGGGACATAAGCCCTCAGTGGCTCTTGCGAAGCTGAGAGAAGTAGATGAGTCGCTACTAGTGAAAGAAACACTGACAGCAGTGGCTCAGGTGGACGGCAAGCTCCGGGACAAGTTTGAGGTCTCGACCTCTATCACTGAGGACGAACTGAGAACCCTGGCCATGAACTCAGAGGCCGTTAAGCGAGCTCTTGAAGGCAAGGAAGCTAAGAACGTAATCGTTCGGGCCCCGAAACTTGTCAACATTTCAACCAAGTAGGCATTTCTCCACCACATTCTGATCCCGGGCCGGCCCGCCAGGAATCATTTGCATGATGGCGGAATGAAGTCACTACTAGAGCGCTATAACCAACTAACCGAGAGCCAGAAAAAGCGTGGGCTAATCGCAGTGCTGCTCATGCTCGGGCTTGTCGGGGTCTGGCTAAGCGGCAGAGAGGAACAGCAAGAGTCGGTCCCGCTGCTGCCTCCAGAGGCTTTAGCTCCCATCAGTTCTACGATTCACATTCATGTAGTTGGCGAGGTTGCACATCCCGGGCTTTATGAACTTCCCACTGGTTCGAGAGCCTCGGATGCGGTTCAAAGCGCAGGAGGCCTAACGGCAGAGGCCGCACAGCAGAGCATCAACCTCGCAAGAATCTTGAGTGACGGAGAGCAGCTAACGGTTCTTTCTATCGAGGCCATGGCTGCGGGAAATTCAGGCGGCAAGGTTTCGCTGAATCGAGGCACTCAAGCCGATTTTGAGTCTCTGAGCGGCATCGGTCCTGCAACGAGCGAAAAAATCATCAAGTATCGCGAGGCAAATGGGGGCTTCTCAGCAATCGAGGAGCTAACTCAGGTTCCGGGCATCGGTAGCAAGCTACTTGCCTCAATCAGAGACCAGTTGACTTTGTGATTTATTTCATCGCCGGTGGCTATTGGCTGCTGCTTTGGGCCTTCGCACCTCCAGAGGCTAGTTCTTTGCTGAAACTGAGCTATCCAGAGATTCCATTCATCAAAGGTGTTCGAGCACGTTTTCTGGATCTGCTACATGGAGTATCCGACGATGCGGCCGGTTTGGTTGCTGGTTTGACCATAGGTGAGCGCGGTGCAATCTCGGATTCGCTGGCTTATGAGATGAAGCAGCTTAGTTTGACCCACTTGGTTGCGGTCTCTGGCGCCAACCTAGCCATAGTTATGGGTGTCGTTTATCTACTTGCCGCCAAGCTGGGCATCAGGCGAAACCTAAGATTCAGCCTCGCACTGTTCGTCATGGCCTGCTACGTACTTCTGGTTGGACCCGAGTCATCTGTTATTCGTGCGGCGACGATGGCACTTTTTGTCATGGTGGGCTTGTGGCTAGGCAGGGGCACCAACCCGTTGGCTTCGCTGAGCCTAGCGATCATTTTTCTACTCGCTATTGATCCAGGACTTTCGGTGGATGTGGGTTTCGGCCTCTCTGCTCTGGCCACCACTGGGCTCTTGCTTCTGGCACCAAAGCTGTATTCGGCTCTCGAGCCAAAGCTGCCAAAACTTCTTGCAATCGGCGTAGCGGCGACGGTATCCGCCCAGCTCTACACGCTTCCAATAATCCTCTACCTTCAACCCTCGCTTCCCGTTTACTCGGTGATCGCAAACCTCTTGGTTGAGCCGCTTGTTGCACCGATAACAATTTTGGGTTTGTTGGCCGTTATGACGATTTGGGTTCCTCCGCTATCTGCGGCTATCGGCTTCATAGCCTCTATCGGCAGCAATTGGATTGTTGTGGTCGCTAAGACTCTGGCTCCGATGCCACTTGTTCGACTACATTTCATCGACGGGCCATTTGGAATCTTGCTTGCAGTGTTGTTTGTTTTTGCCATCTCCCTCTTTTATCTGGCGAAGACGCCTGCTCTTCGGGTTGGAGCGGGTACGTCCATGTCTGGACTGCTGATTGTTGCCTTGACGTGGGTAGGAACAGACATTTTTAGGAGCCAGACTTTTGCTGGCGACTGGCAACTCTTCTTCTGTGATGTTGGACAGGGCGACGCAGCTTTGGTCCGTAGCCAAGGGAGGACAATGCTCATAGACCTTGGGCCAACAAGCGAATCTCTTGCGAGTTGTTTAGAGGCAGCCGAAGTCATAGAGCTGGACAGGGTGATCCTGAGCCACTTCGATGCAGACCACGTTGGTGGAGTGCTTGCCTTAGAAAAAGTTTCCTTTGGAGAGATTGTGGTTTCTGGCTTTCAAGATGACAGGCCCTTGGTTGAGCTAGTTGGAGAGGTGGCCAGTGGCAAAGGTGTTCCAATATCCATCGGCTTCGAGGGCCTGAGTGGCACCTTTGGAGACTTCACGTGGAAAATTCTTTCCCCCTCGGCAACCGCATCAGAGGCCAAGGACAGTAATGACTCCTCACTTGTGCTTCTTTTGGAGCGGCCGGAATATGCGGCTTTGTTTTTGGGCGACCTTGGTGAGGAAGGGCAAGACAGGCTTCTTCGGCGACATCCAAAGGTGATTGAAAAGCTCTGGCACAAAGTCCTGGTGACGAAGGTCGCCCATCATGGCTCCGCGGATCAATCACGCCCTCTCTATCGAGCCCTTGGGTCGGAATATTTAGTCTTTTCCGTTGGGCCAAATCTTTATGGTCATCCGGCTAAATCATCACTTTCGCTTAGCTGGCTTAGTGCGGCTGAGGTGGTTCGCACTGACAGGTTGGGGCACATCGCGTTCGGTTTCGACGAGAAACTTCGATATCGCCACAGCGGTAAACTGACCGCGTGAGCGGGACAGTGCACTGGTTTGAAGCGAAGCCTGCTCCGCTTGTCCTGGTTGTGGGGCCCGAGAGTTACCTTGCATCGAAGTCGATAAGGACCATCCGTGAACAGCTTCGTCAGGCAAACCCAGAACTCGAAGTAAGTGAAATTCAAGAGGGAACATACACAGCAGGAAAGCTCTTCGACTTTGCTTCTCCTTCTTTGTTTGCCGAGCCCAGGATGGTAATCATTCATGGCGCAGGGGAGGGGCTACTCGAGGATCTGAAGCAGCTGCTTGCAGATCCAGTTGATGGCTGCACGGTCGTCGTGAGGCTACCGAACATGGTTGGTCACAGCGGCAAGATCAGAAAGGAACTTGCGAAGCAGGCGCTGAGTGTCAGCTGTGAGGAGCTAAAAAAGGATTCTGAACGCATTGACTTTGTAAAGCGTGAATTCACCCGAGCAGGCGTGCCGATTGATCAACAGGCAATACGCGCACTAATTAGCGCATTCAGCTCCGATCTTGGCGAGCTTGGCGCCGCTTGCTCCCAACTGAGCTCCACACATGCCAAGGTCGCGCTTGAAGACGTTGAGGCTGCTTTTGGAGGGCGGGTGGAGACAAACGCATTCAAAATCGCGGATGCGGCGCTCTCTGGAAACGCAGCGGAGGCTATACGACTTTTCCGCCACGGATTCGCAACCGGTATTGATTCGGTTGCTCTTGTCGCTGCGCTCAGCATGAGGATTCGCCAGCTTGCCAGGCTCTTCAATGATCGAAACGCTTCCCCTGCGACCCTTGGCATGCAACCGTGGCAAATAGACAAGGCTAGGAAAGAGCTCAGCGGTTGGCAGGAACAGGAGTTGGCGGGTCTCGTTCAGCTTGCCGCCCAAACAGATGCGGACGTCAAGGGAGCTTCTCGAGACCCCGAATACTCGGTTGAGCGTCTCCTGCTGGCCATGGCCCGGGCAAACTAAAAGGGCCAAGATTTCTCCTGGCCCTAGTTAGATCTAAAAACTTAGAGGCTTGCGACTTTCTTCGCGATTGCACTCTTGCGATTGGCAGCCTGGTTCTTGTGGACTACGCCTTTGCTAACAGCCTTATCCAGCTTGCGAGTTGCATTCTGCAGAGCGGCTTCGGCGGCCTTCTTGTCGCCTGATGCTGCTGCCTCGCGAGCGGCGCGGACTGCGCTCTTCAGCTCGGTGCGGACAGCCTTGTTGCGCTCTTCCGCCTTGCGGTTGGTTCCAATCCGCTTGATTTTGGACTTAATGTTGGCCATGTTTCACTTTCTAAAATGAAAAATCTTTTTTCTTAGGAGAAACCCCAGAACAAGCTAAAACTCTATCAGGGGGATTATTTCTGGGCAAGCATCTGAGAGAATTGGAGCCTCCGTTGCTTTTCCCTAAATGAGGTTAGTTTGTCGCCCAGCGCACCCAAGGCTCTAGAGCCGAGTCAGACGCCAGCTGAGCTCATCAGGAATTTTTGCATCATTGCCCACATCGACCACGGCAAGTCCACCCTTGCCGATCGCATGCTACAACTCACTGGGATCGTGTCCGAGCGTGAGATGCGCGCACAGTACCTAGACCGGATGGACATTGAGCGTGAGCGGGGAATCACTATCAAGAGTCAGGCTGTGAGGCTTCCTTGGGAGGCGGATGGCCAGGCCTACGCGCTTAACATGATTGATACACCCGGACACGTGGATTTCACCTACGAAGTGTCAAGGTCCCTGGCAGCTTGTGAGGGAGCTGTTCTGCTCGTCGACGCTGCACAAGGCATCGAGGCTCAGACGCTAGCCAATCTCTACCTAGCCTTGGAAAATGACCTAGAGATCATTCCTGTTTTGAACAAGATTGATTTGCCAGCTGCGCAACCCGAAAAGTTTGCCGAGGAGCTTGCGAATTTGATCGGGGGAGACCCTGATGACTGCTTGCGGGTTTCAGGGAAGACGGGAGCCGGAGTTTCCGAGCTGATGGACCTAATCGTCAAGCGGGTTCCCCCGCCAAAGGGTGACACTGATGCTCCCGCGAGAGCCATGATTTTCGACTCGGTGTACGACTCGTATCGCGGCGTCGTTACCTATGTGAGGATGATCGACGGTTCGCTCAAGCCGAGAGAAAGCATCCAAATGATGTCTACCAAGGCTGTTCATGAGCTTTTGGAGATTGGCGTTATTTCTCCTGAACCCAGGGCGACCAAGGGTCTAGGTGTGGGGGAGGTTGGCTACCTGATCACCGGCGTAAAAGACGTGCGTCAATCAAAGGTGGGTGACACTGTAACCACCAAGACGAAGCCTGCGGCCTCACCGCTGAAGGGCTATGCAGAGCCGAAGCCCATGGTCTTCTCGGGCATCTATCCAATTGACGGCAGCGACTACCCAGATCTAAGAGAGGCGCTGGACAAGCTGAGACTCAGCGATGCTTCCCTGGTCTACGAACCAGAGACCTCTGCAGCTCTTGGATTCGGCTTTAGGTGCGGTTTCCTAGGCCTTCTACATCTCGAGATCATCACCGAGAGACTCGAGAGAGAGTTTGGTCTTGCCCTCATCGCTACAAGCCCGTCTGTGGTTTATCACGTGCGCAAAGACGATGGCACAGAGCTCGTCGTAACCAATCCATCTGAGTATCCCGACGGCAAGATCGCGGAGGTGGAGGAGCCGATGGTGAAGGCAACCATTTTGGCCCCAAAGGACTACGTGGGAACGATCATGGAGTTATGCCAGACCAAGCGCGGAACCATGATGGACATGCAATATCTGGGCGAAGATCGAGTGCAGATTCGTTACCGCTTGCCTTTGGCAGAAATCGTCTTTGATTTCTTTGATCAGCTAAAGAGTAAGACCCAGGGCTACGCCTCCCTTGATTACGAGGACGACGGGTTCAATGTCGGAGATCTTGTGAGGGTAGACCTGCTCCTACAAGGAGAGAAGGTTGACGCCTTTTCGGCAATAGTTCACAAGGACAAGGCTTACGCCCACGGTGTCAGGATTGCTGGCAAGTTGCGGGAGCTGATCCCGAGGCAGCAGTTTGAGGTTCCGATTCAGGCGGCAGTTGGTGCGAGGGTTATCGCGAGAGAGACCATCAGGGCAATCCGTAAAGACGTCTTGGCTAAGTGCTATGGCGGTGACATCACACGAAAGCGCAAGCTCCTGGAGAAACAAAAAGAGGGCAAGAAGCGCATGAAGATGGTCGGCAGAGTCGAAGTGCCACAGGAAGCTTTCATTGCGGCTCTCAGCTCTGACGATTCCAAGGCGGCGAAGAAATAGGTGCCAAGCGCTCTGCCTGTAGGAGCCCCCTGGCCCAAAGATAACTGGCTGGAGAGAGATTCTTCACCGCGCAGCTTTCATGCCTACGTGCATGTTCCGTTCTGCGAGGTTCGTTGCGGTTATTGCGACTTCAATACCTACACGGCCAAGGAGTTAGGTGGTGTTAGTCAGTCCTCTTTTCATGAGCAACTAATTAGGGAAATCGCCTTTTCCCATGCCGTTCTTGGTGAGATGCCGAAACTCTCGTCCGTATTTATCGGTGGTGGAACGCCATCGCTCTTCTCAGCGGAACAGATCCAGCAAATCGTGGGTGAATTGAGTGACACCTTCGGGCTAGCAGAGAACTGCGAATTGACGCTGGAGGCAAATCCCGAATCCACTTCGGAGCGGTATTTAGAGGAAATTTCGCAGGCCGGTATAAATCGCTTGTCCATGGGTGTCCAAAGCTTTGACAAGGCCGTGCTAGCAACTCTCGACAGGCAGCACAATCCAGAGCGAGTGGCGTCCCTCGTTCAAGCGGCCAAGGACGTTGGCCTGGCCGTCAGCGTCGATTTGATCTACGGGGCACCTGGTGAAACCGTCGAGTCTTGGACCGAGACACTCAGTGAGGCACTTGCGCTTGAGACTGACCACATCTCGGCGTATTCGTTGATTATTGAGCCGGGTACGAAGCTTGCTCGCCAGATAGCTGCTGGGGAGCTAAGCGAAACCAATGAGGATCTAAATGCTCACCTGTACGAGATTGCAACGCAGCTCATAGGTGGGGCGGGTCTTGAGTGGTACGAGGTCTCAAACTGGGGTGAGCCCTCGCGTCACAACAGCGCCTATTGGCAGTCGCAGAATTGGTGGGGGTACGGACCGGGCGCGCATTCTCACATTGATGGCAATCGCTTTTGGAACCACAAACACCCAACGACCTATCAAAAGCACCTTGTGGAGGGCTCCCCGGCTGCTGGCTTGGAGCGCTTGTCTAGGAGGCAAGTACTAGAGGAGACCCTGCTCCTTATGCTGCGGACAAAGTGGGGTGTTGCGAGAACAACGTTTACCGAACTACAGGTGCCCGCGGAACTGGTGGCGGATGAACTGGCAAGAGGTAACCTGGAGCTAATTGAAGGCGATCGATTGCGGGCATCGGCCAAGGGACGGCTCATAGTTGATGGGCTGGTGCTGAAATTTCTCAGCCATTGACTGATGAATGTTTAGAATTGGCACTCAGGTTAGGTGAGTGCCAATGATTCCAGAGAGATCTCTTGATGTCCTAAGGGCGATTGTCCAGGACTTCATTTCGTCTAACCAGCCCGTTGGCTCTAAGTCGCTTCTAGATCGTCATCCACTTGGCGTCTCAGCGGCAACCGTGAGAAACGACATGGCCCTTCTGGAAGAAGAAGAATTGATCACCGGCCTTCACACCTCCTCTGGCAGAATCCCGACGGAAAAGGGGTACAGGCTCTTTGTTGATCACCTCGGGGAAATCAAGCCGCTGTCTTCGCCAGAGCGCAACGCAATTGAGAGTTTCCTGGACGAGGCAAATGATCTTGATGAGGTTGTGGAGCGCACCGCACGGAGCCTGTCTCAGCTAACCAATGCACTTGCCCTGGTTCAATACCCCTCACTTGGCAGGTCAGCAGTCCAGCACATCGAGCTCATCCCTCTTAGTGAAAAGCGAGTACTGCTGATGCTCATCGTGGATTCCGGAAGGATTCAGCAGCTTCAAATTGAAAGCAACGATGCGATTGACGAGGAGCTGATTCATCAGCTCAGAGGCAGGCTAAATGGCATGCTTGCCGGAGGCCAGCTTGCCGGTGTTGAGGAGAAGCTAAGGAACCTCGCCGAGGAGTTTTCTCCTGAGCGAAGGGGCACTGTTAGCAAGATTCTCGATTCCTTGATTTCACTTGTCGAGGCCAACCGCCAGGAGAAGCTGGTCGTCTCTGGCGCTGCGAATTTGGTAAAGCAGGACCAGGATTTTTCTGGCGAGCTCTCGAAAGTCCTCGAGGCGATTGAGGAGCAGGTAGTACTGCTAAAGCTTCTTGATGAGCTTCATGCCGACCAGTTTGGTGTTGGGCTCCGGATTGGTTCAGAGCTGGGACTTGCTGACCTCACCCACACCTCTCTCGTCGTAAGTGGTTACGAAAAGAGCGGAACCGAGGTTGCGAAGCTTGGGGTTTTGGGTCCAACGCGCATGGACTACTCGGGGAACATTGCCTCGGTAAGAGCGGTTGCAAGGTATCTGACGAAGCTTCTGGAGGGTAATTCTTGAGTGACCACTATCAGGTCCTTGGAGTATCTCCGGACGCGTCTTCGGAGGAAATCAAGAAGGCCTATCGCAAGCTCGCGCGCGAACTCCACCCTGACATCAATCCAGCAGAGGACGCCCAGGAGCGATTTAAGCTCGTGACCCACGCCTATGAAGTCCTTTCAGACCCTAATGCCAGAGCTCAATATGACCGTGGCGGTGAGCAGGGGTTTGGTCTCGGCGACATCTTCGACAGTTTCTTTGGTGCACCGCAGCGGGGAAGAAGATCTCGCTCCGAGAGAGGTCAAGATGCCCTTCTGCGCATGGATCTGGATTTAGACGAGTCGATTTTTGGGGCTAACAAGACTCTCACCATAGATACCGCCATTGGCTGCGACACTTGTTCGCAGAGCGGGGCTAAGCCAGGGACCAGCGTGAAGACCTGTGATATCTGTGGCGGTAGTGGCCAGATTCAAAGGCAGGTTCAGTCGTTCATGGGGATGATGGTAACCACCGCACCTTGCAACGTATGTCGAGGCGCTGGCGAGGTTGTTCCTTCGCCTTGCCCCGATTGTCGCGGGCAGGGGCGAATCAGGGCAAAGCGCGACCTGGACGTTGAGATACCTGCGGGTGTGAGCGATGGATTGCGTCTTCATCTTCCAGGCCAAGGTGAGGTTGGATTTGCAGGCGGGTCAGCAGGGGACATCTATCTCGAGGTTTCGGTCAGGCCGCACCCGGTGTTTGCCAGAGACGGCGATGACCTAGTTGGGATTCTTGAAGTGCCGGTTGCTGACGCGGCGCTCGGCTTCACAACAGAGGTCGAGACATTTGACGGACCAAGCAAGGTCGAGGTGAAGGCAGGTGCCCAGCACGGCGATGTTGTGACTCTCAAAGGTCTTGGTGCCACGAGACTCAGGGGGAGAGGTCGAGGAGATCTCCATCTCCAGGTAAACGTCCTGACACCCTCCAGGCTGGATTCCAAGTCGAAAGACATCTTTAAGAAATTGCGAGAACTCCACAAAGGAGACGGCCCAAGACTTGGCAGCCGGCGAGCAAAGGGCCGCTTTTAGTGCACTGGTTCTATGACCCGACCTTCTCAGCCGAATCCAGCAAGGTTCGAGTGGACGAGGTTCAACACTTCAAGTCGCTTCGCATTCGCGAAGGAGAAGGGCTTGTCGTGACTGACGGCCGGGGAGGCGTATTTCTCTGTGAGGCCGCAAATCCTGGCACTGGCGAGGTGCGGGTTCAATCCTTAGAGCACAAAGCTCCCGAAACACTCCAGATTCAATTGATTCAGGGCATTGCCAAGGGTGACCGCGACGAGCTAGCTCTCCAGGCCTCTGTTGAACTCGGCTGCACATCCGTAGTTGCGTGGCAGGCAGAACACTCGGTCTCCAGATGGACTGGAAAAGAGGACAAGAACCGGGAGCGTTGGCAGCAGATCGCAATTGGTGCAATGAAGCAGAGCCGGCAGGCTTTTCTTCCTGAAATCTCGGGACCTTTATCGACAGCGGCACTCAGACCATTAGGTCACGGAATTATCTTGGATCCAACCGCAGAGTTGTCGTTGGCAGAGCTAGACAGAGAGTTTGCGTCCTATTCGATTGTCGTGGGCCCAGAGGGCGGCATTTCTGACTCTGAAATTGATCAGCTAAAGCGAGCTGGGTTCGTCTCCTATCGCCTGGGTGACGCGGTCATGCGCACCAGTACCGCTGGACCGGCTGCGATTGCGGCTCTGAAGACTATGCGCGGGCTTTGGTGAAGTTGCGTAGTATGAAATTGGAGGTCTAGTTGGACTGCATCTTTTGCAAAATTGTCGCTGGGGAATTCGGCACGGAAATCATCGCCGAAAATGACCATGCCGTTGCATTTCGCGACATCAAGCCATTGGCGAAGACGCACATTTTGGTAGTGCCGCGCGAGCACTCTGCAAACATCGCACAGATCACAGATTCGGCTGTTCTGACTGGACTACATTCCTTGATTCGTGAGGTTGCGGCGAAGTTTACCGACGGGCAATTTCGCCTACAGTTCAACAGCGGAGAACTCGAGGGTCAAACCGTCTTCCACACCCACGCTCATGTTTTATCGGGACGGGCGGTTTAGTGCCAAAACTCAGTTTTGAAGCACCTCCAGTTGCGCTACTGGACCTCTTGGGTAGCGAAGACAGCTTGATCCGTCAGCTTGAAAAAGAGATTCCAGGCCTAAAGGTGCAAAACCGTGGCCACGACTTCTCCCTTGAGGGTGACCAGTCTGCAATCGAAACTGGTCAGCGGGTCGTACTTGAGCTAGCTGAGCTAATCAAGCAGGGTGTGAGCCCTGACAAGAAAATGGTGACAGAGAGCATTCGGATGTTGGAGTCTGACCAGATCCCCTCAAAGGTTTTGGGTGCTGGTTCTATTCAGACGCCGGCCAAAACCGTGAGGGCAAAGACTTTAGGCCAAAGGCAGTACCTGCAGGCAATAGACGATCACACAATCACCTTTGGCATCGGACCCGCTGGAACCGGAAAGACCTACTTGGCAGTGGCTAAGGCCGTCTCAGCGCTCTATCGCAAACAGGTCAGCAGAATCATTTTGACCAGACCGGCTGTTGAAGCCGGTGAGCGACTTGGCTACCTCCCTGGGACACTCAGCGAGAAAATCGATCCCTACCTAAGGCCACTCTTTGACGCACTCCAGGAGATGCTCGAGCCGGACGCAACGGCCAAACTCATGGAGTCGGGAGTAATTGAAGTTGCCCCGCTTGCATACATGCGCGGGCGAACGCTTAATGACAGTTTCATCATTCTTGACGAGGCACAGAACACCACAGCTGAACAGATGAAGATGTTCCTGACCAGGCTTGGCTTTGGCTCGAAGATGGTTGTGACCGGCGATGTCACGCAGGTTGATTTGCCCACCGGCAAGTCGGGCCTGGATGTTGCCACGTCGATCCTTTCTGATGTATCAGACCTGCACATTGCAAAGCTCTCGAGCAAGGATGTGGTTCGCCATGAGCTGGTGACGCGCATTGTCGATGCCTACGATCGCGCGGGTAACAAGTGACAATCGAAATCACGAACGAATCTGAGGTTGCCGTCGACCTCACACGTGTCCAGCTCTTAGCTGAGCACGTCCGGGAATCACTGAGACTGCACCCCTTGGTCGATGTCGGGATCATATTTGTCGATGAAGCCCCAATGACCGACCTGCATATTCGCTGGATGGATGAGCCTGGTCCGACTGATGTCCTTAGTTTTCCCATGGATGAGCTCAGACCGGGCTCCGACGAGATGCTCAGTGCCGAAGGCGTGCTTGGAGATGTTGTCATCTGCCCGCAGGTTGCAAGGCGACAGGCGGAGGTGGCGGGGCATCCAGAGATGAACGAGATGCTCATGCTACTTACTCACGGCATGCTCCACCTTGTCGGTTTTGATCACGCAGAGCCAGAGGAGGAGAAAGAAATGTTCGCGCTTCAAAAAGAACTCCTCGACTCGTTCTACGAGAGAGAAAAAGATGCTTGAGCTCTCTTTGGGCCTTGGCGCTTTGGTTTTGCTGACTTTCCTCGCGGCGATTCAGACTCACCTTGAAATAGAGGAGGATGAGAGGGCTGGAGCTCTTTCAATTGCACGTGCTTTTCTGCTAGTCGTCCTAGCCGCGTTCTGGATTTCGATTTCGGATTCACTCACTCTCTTTAGTGCGATCCTCGCTGGATCCCTGTTCCTCATTTGGTTGATTCAGCAGTTTCTGGGGCGCCGCATTGGCAGGTTTGCCTTCGCTTCTCGTTTGGCCCAAAAGGCCGACTCGCTTGTTTCCGCATGGGCGAATCTCGTTAAGCCGCTGAGGCTCAAGACTCCGGAGCAGCTTGAGAGTTACGAGCAGGAGCTAATGGAGTCAGTCGAAGAGTTTTCCGAGACAGTCGTCCGGGAGGTCATGGTTCCACGAGTCGACATCGAGGTTCTCGACAGCGATGTGACCCTAGAGAAGGCACTTTCGGCGTTCATCAGCACCGGCTACTCAAGATTGCCTGTGATTGGCGAGGACGTTGATGATGTCGTGGGCGTTCTCTACCTCAAGGACGTAACAAAGGTTATTCATCAAAACCCTCAGCACCTTGAGACCAAGACTGCCGCCGAGATCTGTCGCAAGCCGGTATTTGTCCCTGAAACCAAGGTCGTATCAGAGCTGCTCCGGGAGATGCAGCTCTCGAGGACCCAGATAGCGATGGTTGCTGACGAGTACGGGGGAGTTGCAGGGCTGGTTTCAATTGAAGACCTCATCGAGGAGCTTGTTGGCGAGATCAGTGACGAGTACGACAGAGAAGAAAGCGGCATCGAGGACCTTGGAAACAGCCGCTACCGCGTGAGCCCGAGGGTGACACTCGATGAAATCTCCGAGCACTGTGAGCTCGAAATCGAGGATGAGGATGTTGACACGGTGGCGGGCTTGCTAACAAAGGCAGTCGGTCAGCTGCCTTCGGGAGGAGAGGTCGTTGAGATAGCTGGCTTGGAGCTAACCGCCGAGAGGGTCGATGCTCGCAGGGGCCGTATTCTCTCTGTGATTGTGCGAAAGCTGCCGGGCGATGAGTGATTTTCGCTCTGGCTTCGCTACCTTCGTCGGCCGGCCGAATGTTGGAAAGTCAACTCTCACAAATGCAATAGTCGGGTCAAAGGTTGCGATCACCAGCTCCAAGCCACAAACCACCCGCAAAGCAATTCGTGGCATCCACACAACACAAGAGGGTCAGCTAGTGCTAGTGGACACCCCAGGAATTCACAAGCCTCGAACGCTCCTTGGTCAGCGCCTGAACGCAGTGGTTGACGAGACCCTCGGCTCGGTTGACGTCATTGCATTCTGTTCTCCCGTCACGGACGCAATCGGCCCGGGTGACAGGCGAATTGTTGAGGAAATCCAAAAGTTTCCAAAGGCAAAAAAGATTGCGATTGCCACAAAAATCGATGCTGCCGGGAGAGATCAAACTGCCAGGCACCTGATTGAACTATCGGAGCTTGCAGACTGGGAAGAAATCGTCCCCGTCTCTGCCCTAACCGGTAAGCAGGTCGATTTGCTTGTTGGGCTATTGATCGGCTTGATGCCCGCGGGCCCCATGCTCTATCCGCAGGATCAGTCGACCGAGGAAGAGAATGAGGACATCATCTGTGAGCTCGTTCGTGAGGCTGCGCTAGAGCGCCTTGAGGAGGAGCTACCGCATTCGCTTGCTGTGACCTTGGACGAAATCCTGCGGGAAGATAAAAAGAAGATCTTCCTTAGCGTTTGGGTTGAGCGTGACAGCCAAAAGGGAATCATTATTGGCAAGGGTGGCAAAAACCTAAAGGAGATCGGCTCGAAGGCAAGAGCGGCCATTGAGCAGCACCTTGGAGAACCGGTCCATCTCGCAATTCAAGTAAAGGTCGCCAGCAATTGGCAACAGGATCCCAAGCAGCTAGGCAAGTTGGGTTTCTAGCCAAGGCGCAAATCTGGTGCTAGCCTGACAGCATGCGTTTCGCACTCCTGCTTAGCGGCCGCGACGGGGCTTAGTCCAAGGCCACCACTCGTCGCGGAGCTAGCTAACGGCCAAATTCGCGACCACCAGGAGAGAAATGAAAGACGCGCAGCAACCATCAAAAATGCCCTTTGGGCGCTATTTGCCATTCCATGAGCAGGTCAAGGTTGAACTACCGGACCGCACCTGGCCCACAAAACGGATCGAGCGAGCCCCAAGGTGGTGCGCGGTAGACCTTCGTGACGGCAATCAGGCTCTTATTGATCCGATGAGTCCCGAGCGAAAGCTGGAGATGTTCAAGCTGCTTGTGCGAATGGGCTACAAGGAGATCGAGGTCGGATTTCCATCTGCATCTCAAACAGATTTCGACTTTGTCCGGCTTCTCATTGAGCAAAACCTCATTCCAGACGATGTCGTAATTCAGGTACTGACGCAGTCACGAGATCATCTAATTGAAAGAACTTACGAGTCGATTGCTGGTGCGAAGCAGGCAATCGTTCACTTCTATAACTCCACCTCTGTGTTGCAACGTCGAGTGGTCTTCGGTCAGGACAAGGACGGTATCAAGAAAATAGCCACCGATGCCGCAAAGAAGTGCCTCGAGCTAGAAGCAACAATTCCCGAAACTGAGGTTTACTACGAGTACTCCCCAGAGTCGTACACGGGCACCGAGCTTGAGTTCGCAGTTGAGGTTTGCAATGCGGTGGCGGAAATCATTGCGCCCTCTCCAGAGCGCAAAATGATCGTCAACCTTCCAGCGACCGTCGAGATGATTACTCCAAATGTCTACGCAGATTCGATTGAGTGGATGTCCAGGCATCTCGCCCCGAGAGACTCGATAATCCTCTCTCTCCACCCGCACAATGACCGGGGCACAGCTGTCGCAGCCGCGGAACTTGGCTACATGGCGGGCGCTGATCGAATAGAGGGTTGCTTATTCGGCAATGGCGAGAGAACCGGGAATGTTGACCTGGTGACCTTGGGCCTGAATCTCTTCTCCCAGGGAATCGACCCGATGATCGACTTCAGTGACATTGACGAAATCAAACGGACCGTAGAGTACTGCAATCAACTTCCTGTTCCAGAGCGTTCACCCTACGGCGGTGACCTTGTCTACACAGCCTTCTCTGGGAGCCACCAAGATGCAATCAAGAAGGGTTTCGAACACCTTGAGCGCGATGCAAAGATGGCCGGAAATGAGGTGGACGATCACACCTGGGCGGTTCCCTACCTTCCAATTGACCCCAAGGACGTTGGACGAAGCTATGAGGCTGTGATCAGGGTTAATTCCCAGTCCGGAAAGGGTGGGGTTGCCTACCTCATGAAGACGGATCACTCGCTCGATCTTCCGAGGATGCTCCAGATTGAGTTTTCTCGTGTGGTTCAGGGCCACACCGACTCGCTCGGTGGTGAGGTGTCAAGTGCGAGACTCTGGGAAATCTTCCAGGACGAGTATCTTCCAGCATCTGTCGATGAGCTCAAATGGGGACGCTTTGAGCTCAAGAGAATGCGCTCAGAGAGCGAAATGGATGGGGTAGTGAACCTCGAGGTTGTTTTGCGCGATAGCGAGGGCGAGCTTGCCGCAAATGGAACCGGTAATGGGCCAATCTCCGCCTTCACGGACATTTTGAGCCAGCAGGGCGTCGGTGTTCGGGTTCTTGACTACGTCGAGCACACGATGAGCTCTGGTGGCGACGCAAACGCTGCAGCATATATCGAAATGGACGTCGAGGGTAAGACTCTCTGGGGAGTAGGTATCGATGGAGACATCGCTGTCGCTTCGCTGAAGGCCTTGATTAGTGGTGTAAACCGAGCCCTGAGGCTTGCCGTTACGAGCTAATTGCCGGTTCTGCTGAAATACTTGGCAGGTGCCCCACTACCGTGACGAAGCCATTGTCCTGAGAACCCACAAGCTGGGTGAGGTGGACCGCATTCTCACGCTACTCACCCGAAATCACGGCCAGGTGCGAGCCGTGGCCAAGGGAGTGAGAAAGACGAGCAGCAGGTTTGGGGCAAGGCTTGAGCCGTTTATGGCGTGTGACTTGCAGCTCTATGAGGGTAAGAATCTAGACACCGTCTCGCAGGCTGAGCAGATTGCAAACTATGGTGCGGACATAGTCAATGACTACTCTCGCTACACGGTTGCCTCCACGATCGTTGAGGCCGCGGAGAAGCTCACCCGAGAGCTTTCAAATGACAGACACTACCTGCTGGTAGTAGGAGCCCTGAGGACTTTAGCCAAGGGTGAAGTTGAGCCCTCGCAGGTGTTGGATTCTTATCTACTTAGGGCGCTGGCGCTCTCCGGATGGGTGCCGCTCTTAGATAGCTGCTCTCAGTGTGGAAGCGAGCCAAGCAGTTTCTCAATGCATACCGGTTCGGTCACCTGTTCCCAGTGCATTGCTGCGGGCTCGGTCAAAATTGGAGGAGAAGGCCTTGCCCACATGCAGGCCCTGATGGCGGGTGAGTGGGACAAGGTCAGTCAGCAGACTGTGAAAACTAAGCAAGCAGTCAGTTCGGTCGTTGCCGGCTACATGCAATGGCAACTCGAGCGCGGATTGAGGTCGCTGAGCTTTGTGGAGCGAGCATGATCCTTTTTGACCCAAAGCGCAAAGCCCCGGAGTTTGAGAGCCTACCCAATCACATTGCGGTGGTGATGGACGGCAATGGACGCTGGGCTAACAAGCGTGGACTCACCCGGACCGAGGGGCATCGAGCCGGAGAAGCCGCTTTGCTGGAGGTTATCGCAGGAGCAATTGAGGCAGGGGTTTCAAACCTGACGGCCTACGCGTTTTCAACTGAGAACTGGAAGCGCTCGCCCGAGGAGGTGCGCTTTTTGATGGGCTACAACAAGGAAGTACTGCGAAGACGTAGAGATCTCCTTATGGACTGGGGTGTCAGGATCAAATGGTCAGGCAGAAGCCCAAAGCTTTGGCCATCGGTAATCCGTGAACTCGAGGAAGCCGAGCGATTGACAGCTAAAAACAAGGGCATGACCCTGACAATGGCTGTCAACTATGGTGGGCGCCAGGAGATTTTGGATGCTGCGCAGGCACTTGTCGATAGGGCAGCTGCAGCAAAAAGCCCGTTTAGGGTGACACAGGCGAAGTTTGAGAGGGAGCTTTATCTTCCAGACATCCCGGATGTCGACCTTTTCATACGTTCCAGCGGGGAGATCAGGACTAGCAATTTCTTGCTTTGGCAAGCAAGCTACGCGGAGTACGTGTTCATGGACGAATTATGGCCTGATTTCACTCGCGAAACCCTTTGGAAAGCGATCTCTGATTACTCCGAGCGTCAGCGACGCTTCGGGGGAGCTGTCGACAGCCCGCTAAACTAGGGCTTCACCGTATACGGCCTGTGGAGACTAATGGCATCCCAAAAACTTGACTCAGTAATCTCGCTAGCGAAGCGCAGGGGCTTTGTGTTCCAGGCGGGAGAGATTTACGGCGGTTCCCGATCAGCCTGGGATTATGGGCCACTTGGGGTGGAGCTGAAAGAGAACATAAAGCGCCAGTGGTGGCACTCGATGGTCTCCTCGCGTGATGATGTTGTTGGCCTCGACAGCTCGATCATTCTCCCCAAAAAGGTCTGGGAGGCATCGGGGCATGTCGAGGCATTTGTCGACCCCCTAATCGAGTGCACAAGCTGCCACAAGCGATTTAGGGCTGACCATTTAGAAGAGGCCTTCGAAGAAAAAAAGGGTCGCACACCCAGCTCGCTTAGCGAGATTCCTTGCCCCAACTGTGGCGGTAAAGAGACCTGGACAGAACCCAAGAATTTCAATGGTCTCCTCAAGACCTCCCTTGGTCCAGTCGAGGATGAGTCTGGCCTTCACTACCTCAGACCTGAAACCGCACAGGGCATCTTCGTCAATTTCAACAACGTTCTCAACTCGGCACGGATGAAGCCCCCTTTTGGTATCGGCCAAATGGGTAAGAGCTTTAGAAACGAAATCACCCCCGGTAATTTCATCTTCCGCACGCGCGAATTCGAGCAGATGGAGATGGAGTTCTTCGTCAAGCCCGGAGAGGACGAGACGTGGCATGAATACTGGATCCAGGAGCGCTACAACTGGTACGTGAATCTCGGTATAGATCCTGAGAACCTGCGTCTTTTTGAGCACCCGAAAGAGAAGCTGTCGCACTACTCAAAGCGCACCGTAGACATCGAATACCGCTTTGGCTTCCAGGGTGGAGAGTTTGGCGAACTCGAGGGTGTGGCAAATCGCACTGACTACGACCTCAGAACCCACTCCGAGCACTCAGGTGTTGACCTGAGCTTCTTCGATCCGGTTGAGGAGAAGCGTTGGACTCCTTATGTTATCGAGCCAGCAGCAGGCCTCACTAGGTCACTAATGGCATTTTTGGTTGACGCCTACGCCGAGGACGAGGCTCCCAACTCAAAGGGAGGGGTGGATAAGCGAACAGTTCTCCGACTTGACTACCGACTGGCGCCCGTCAAGGCGGCTGTTCTACCACTAAGCAGAAATGAAGAGCTAAACCCGGTTGCCAAGGAGCTTGCCGTTACTCTCAGGAAGAACTGGAACGTTGACTATGACGATTCGGGGGCTATTGGAAGGCGTTATCGCCGTCAGGACGAGATTGGCACCCCTTTCTGCATCACGGTTGATTTTGACTCGCTGGAAGACAAAGCAGTAACTATTCGCGAGCGCGACAGTATGGCCCAGGAGCGCATTCCACTGGAGAAGGTTTCTGGCTACCTCTTCGAGAGGCTGCAAGGCTAATTTGGCCCTCAAGTACGGAAAGCACACCATTGAGGTGCCCGTTGTTTTGGCACCAATGGCAGGAATAACAAACACCGCTTTTAGAAGACTTTGTCGCGAACACGGCGGCGGGCTCTTCGTGTCGGAGATGATTACTTCTCGTGCCTTGGTTGAGCGAACCCCAGAGTCCATGCGACTAATCCAGCACCATCCCTCCGAAGAGATCCGCTCTATCCAGCTCTACGGTGTCGATCCAAAGACGATTTCGAGTGCAGTGAAGATGCTTGTTGAGGAGGATAGAGCTGACCACATTGACCTGAACTTTGGCTGCCCAGTGCCTAAGGTGACCCGCAAAGGCGGGGGAGCCGCTCTGCCTTGGAAGAAGGAGCTGTTCTCTGCCATTGTTTCCGCGGCCGTATCGGCCGCCGGGGAGGTTCCTGTCACCGTAAAGATGCGCAAGGGCATTGACGATTCTCACCTGACATTCATTGACGCTGGCAAGGCAGCAAGAGATGCCGGCGTGGCTGCCGTCGCACTCCATGGGCGAACCGCCGAGCAGTTCTACTCGGGTCAGGCTGACTGGTCCGCGATCGCAGAACTTCGTGAAGCACTTCCCGATTGTCAGGTGTTAGGAAACGGCGACATCTGGAGTGGCGAGGATGCAGTTGAAATGATGCGCCAAACTGGAGTTGATGGGGTCGTAGTCGGTAGAGGCTGCCTTGGTCGCCCCTGGTTATTTGGAGATCTTCAGCGCTCCATCAGCGCTTACCTAGAGGGAGCCAGCGCACCAACTGAAAGTGCGATGCCGACCCTAGGTGAGGTGGCGGATGCCTTCTACCGCCACGCAGAGCTCCTGACTGAGTTCTTTGAGGAAGAGAATCGGGCCTGTAGGGACATTCGGAAACATGTCGCTTGGTACTTCAAGGGCTACCCGGTTGGTGGGGAGCTTAGGGCAAAGCTGGCTATGTCTAACTCTCTAACGGAGATCGCAGAACTTTTGGGCGAGCTCGACAGAGGCTCCCCATACCCGGGTGAAGAGGCTGAGGGTCCCAGGGGTAGGCTCGGGGGCGTGAAGAGCTGCTCCCTGCCAGAAAACTGGCTTGACTCTCAGGAATTGAGCGAGGCCCACCGCTCCCAGCTTGAGCTCGCAGAGTTGTCGGTGTCGGGGGGATGATGAGCCAAGCAACAGAGTCCGGCTACAGCGATTTCGACCGCGAGCGCTATGTGCCGCAACCGAAATCCTCGATGGTACGAAGGGGCGAATTTGCGCGCGATAGAGCGCGAGTTCTGCATGCCGCAGCTTTTCGCAAACTCAGCTCAAAGACTCAGGTGCTCTCGCCCTCCTCCGGAGATTTTGCAAGGACTCGGCTAACTCATTCTCTTGAGGTTGCTCAAGTCGGCAGGGAGCTTGCAAATGCCTTGGGCGTGGACCCAGACCTGGTCGACATGGCCTGCCTGGCGCATGATCTTGGCCACCCCCCATTTGGTCACAACGGCGAGGCGGCTTTGAACCTGTGGGCGGCAGATGTCGGTGGCTTTGAGGGCAATGCTCAAACTTTTCGAATTCTCACGCGTCTGGAGACCAAGATCTACGACGATAACGGGGTCTCTAGGGGTCTGAATTTGACCAGAGCCTCTTTGGATGCAGCCACGAAGTATCCATGGCAGTTGCACCAGGCAGCAGAGTATGGAAACCAAATCAAGTTTGGTGTCTACTCAGACGACCTTGAAGTTTTTGAGTGGATGCGACGCGATGCACCTGATGGCGCAAAGTGCGTGGAAGCACAGATCATGGACTTTGCAGACGATGTCGCCTACTCCGTCCACGACTTTGAGGATGCCATCGTTGAAGGCTTCATTGACCCCGCAGTAATCTCTGACCCAGCATCGGCCGAGGCGCTGATTGAGGAGGTCGGGAAGTGGTCAGGTGGCATGTTGGCCAAGGTTCAGCTGGAAGAGGCCTTTGCGCTTCTCCAGCAATCGAGCTACTGGCTAAGAGAATTTGATGGAAGCCCTCGTGCACTGGCGCAGCTCAAGAACCTCACCAGCGACCTAATTGGTTCGTTTGTGTCTAGAACCTGCGAATCCATACTTGAAAATGCATCCAGGTCCTCTTTGACCAGATATCGTGCAGGGGTAATAATCCCCTCCAAGGTTAGGAGCGAAATAGCAGTCCTCAAGGGCATCGTTGCCTCCCAGGTCATGACAAGCGACGATCGGCAAGGCTATTACGAGGATCAGAGGACCCTCTTAATTGAGCTCGCAGAGACGCTTTTGGCCTCGAACGGCAATCATCTTGACTCCGTTTCTGCCGAGGCGTGGAGAGATGCAAACAGTGATGAGCAGCGCAAGCGGGTCATCGTTGATCAGGTGGCGTCCTTGACTGACCCGATCGCAGTTGCGATGCATGAGAGTTTGCGCTCGTAAGATTCAACTATGGCCTCCCGCGTTAAGTCCTCTGACATTGAAGAGCTGAAAGAACGGGCCGACATTGTCGAGATAATCGGGGGTTATGTATCTCTGAAGCCGGCTAGCTCGGGAAGCTTCAAGGGGCTTTGCCCTTTTCATGGCGAGAAGACGCCAAGTTTCAATGTCAGGGCAAACCCTGCCTTCTATCACTGCTTTGGCTGCGGGGTTGGGGGAGATGTCTACAAGTTCCTGCAGGAGATCGAGAGCATCAGCTTCACAGATGCAGTTGAAAGACTCGCCCAAAAGGTGGGTTACCAGCTCACCTACGAGGAGGGGGCGCCCGAGACCTCGAACCGTTCAAAGCTTCTCGAGCTCAACAAGTTGGCTGCTGCTTTTTATCAAACTCAACTCGGCTCCGAGGAGGCCGTGAAAGCAAGGGAGTTCCTACTCTCCAGAGGTTTTGACGCGGCTAGCGCCAAGACTTTTGGCATCGGCTACGCCCCCAAAGGCTGGCGCAATCTTATGGATCATCTAACTGGCAAGGGTTACAAATTAGAGGACCTGGTCACGGTTGGTCTGGCAATGCCCAGCGACAAAGGCGGTTACGACCGGTTCCGAGGAAGAGTGTTGTGGCCAATCAAGGACGCGAATGAGCAGGTTCTTGGCTTTGGCGCCCGAAAGCTTTATGAGGACGATGAGGGGCCAAAGTATCTAAACACCCCGGAGACCCCCGTTTATCACAAGTCTGGCGTGCTCTACGGGTTAGATCTTGCGCGTAAGGAAATTGTCAAAAGACGCGAAGTGATTGTGGTTGAGGGCTACACAGACGTAATGGCATGCCATCTTGCCGGACACCAAACTGCCGTCGCCACCTGTGGCACGGCATTTGGGGAAGACCACATCCGAGTAATCAATAGACTCCTCGGCCAGTCCAGCGACCCAGCGAGTGTGATTTTCACCTTTGATCCCGACGCTGCGGGACAAAAGGCTGCACTCAGGGTCTATGGAGACAGCAGCAAATTCAATGCGCTCACCTTCGTTGCCGCAGGTCCGGAAGGTCTCGACCCGGCAGACCTGAGAAAGGAGCGCGGGGACAGCGCCATTACCGAGATGCTCGAGGGCAAGAAGCCTCTGTTTGAGTTTGTGATTCGTCATCGAATCAGTCAGTTTCCCTTGACGGACCTGGATTCGAGGGTGGCAGCGGCAAGAGCCGCAGCGCCTGTTGTGGCAGACATTGTTGACCCAGCGCTACGTGGTGGCTATACGCGTCAGCTGGCAGATTGGGTATCCCTCGAGGTGTCGGATGTCTCGGCTCTCGTGAATGGAAACAAACACGCAGGTGTGCGGGAGCGGGTTGAGCCAATGCGTACGAGTGAACCTGCGAAGCAAGAAAACTCACCTCAGCGCAAACACGAGGAACAGATTCTTCAGGTTCTGGTGCAGCAGCCCTCAGCATTCTCGGTTGAGCAGCTTAGACGCATGCAGGCGGCAGGATTCAATGAGTCAGAGCATCGAGAGCTTGTTGACATTATTCTGCGCAACCCCGAAAGCCTCGGGGGCCAGAACTTTGCCAATGAACTTGCAAATTCTGTTTCGGAGGAGTTGTTGCCTTTAGTCAGGAGGCTCGCTCTAGCTCCACTTCCCGTAACCAGCGAGGCTGATCTGGAGCGCTATGCATCGGGGATTGTGAATGCGGCAATGCTGCAGACCCTCACGCGAGAGAAGACTGACCTGTTGGCAGCGCTCAAGAGGCTGGAAGGGTCTTCGAGCACCGAGCAGATAGACCAAATTCAAAGGCAACTGATAAGCCTTGAGGCAGAGCGCCGCGCACTTATGCGCTAGGTGCGTTTTCTGCTACAGTTTCTAAGGCCCCTTGGGGCTTATTCCTCGGTAGCTCAATTGGCAGAGCATTCGGCTGTTAACCGAAGGGTTCCTGGTTCGAGTCCAGGCCGGGGAGCGAAATCTCAGAGGTGTACATGAATCGAGCGGTTCTCTCTACCTCAATCTCAGTTGGACTCGCAACCGGTCTCTACGGAATTTCTTTTGGCGCGATTGGCGTCGCAGCAGGTCTTGATGTGCTGTCCGTGATGCTCTTGAGCCTGCTTATGTTCTCGGGTGCTTCTCAGTTCGCCTTTGTGGGAGTGGTAGCCGCTGGGGGAGCTCCAATCACGGCAATCACAAGTGCCTGGCTAATGGGCATTAGGAATTCCTTCTATGCGCTTCGGCTCACTAGCGTTTTGGGCCCAAGAGGGCTCTTCAAGGTTCTCACCGCTCAGCTAACCATCGACGAGTCGAATGCCGTTTCAGCAGCTCAGCCCAAGCCTGAGGATCAAAAGGTCGGCTACTGGGCCACAGGTATTGCTGTTTTTGTCTTTTGGAACACGGCTACCTTGATTGGTGCTCTGGCTGGAAACCTCATTGGGTCAGTAGAGGAATTTGGACTGGATGCAGCTGCAGCTGCGGCCTTTCTTGGACTGCTGTGGCCAAGACTAAGAAACCAGTGGCAGCTCGCTTTGCTCGGCGCAGCAGTGGCACTCGTGACTACCCCTCTGCTCCCCTCCGGCGTCCCGATTTTGCTCGCAGCCGCGGTTGCGCTTCTGCCGCTTGGGGGTAAGAAATGATCCTTACCGTTGTCTTGGCCTCAATTGCCGTCTACAGCTGGAAACTGATTGGTTATCTGGTTCCCGAACGATTCATAACTGAGAATTTCAAGCGTTTTGCCGACAGGGTTACGGTCTCTTTACTTGCCGCACTGGTAGCAATTCAAGGCTTCAGCTCAGATGGTGATCTTGTGCTCGATGCGAGAGTCGGAGCTCTTGCAGTCGCTGCAGTTCTTTTGGCCATCAGGGCGCCTTATATTCTGGTTGTCCTTGCGGGTGCGCTTGTAGCCGCGGGGCTTCGAGCGCTAGGGCTCTAGATAGTCGACTCCTGGCATCCAGCTATGACCCTCTACGCCCCAGCCAAGATCTTCAACAACCTCTTCTAGTTCTGCTCTGTATGGGGAGATGAGCCTATCGGCGTAAAGAGTGCCATTTAGGTGGTCAAATTCATGTTGAAATATTCGCGCGAGCCATCCCTCGGCCGTTATCTCGTAGTGGTTTCCCGTGATGTCAGTCGCTTTGAGAATTGCGCTGGGGGAGCGCTTGAGTGGGAATCTCTCACCAGGAATTGAAAGACAACCCTCTACCTCAAGTTCTTCATCTGGTTCGGACTCGTCATAGGGCTCAATCTCAAGGGTGGGATTTATCGCGACATCTCGGAATCTCACATCCTCGACCTCGTAATCAAAGACAAAAATACGCAGTCCAACACCAACCTGTGGCGCCGCGAGTCCAACCCCCGGAGCCTTATCCATGGTTTCAAACATGTCCTGCACCAGTGTCCGAATCTCAGCTGTGATTTCTTGAACCGGCTTAGCAGCATGGTGCAGCACCGGGTCCCCAGTGATTCGGATTGGCAAGATGCTCATTCCCCAAATCTACATTCAAAATCAGGGGTGGTTTAGGCTGGTAGGGCTGCTCTGCAGACGGGAGTTCCAGTTTGTCTTCACCTGAGTTGCTAAGAGCACTCGCAATTCTCCTCGCTATATGTGGAGCTGCTTTTCTGTCGCTAGGTGCTCAGTTTCAAAACGACGCTGTGACAAAACATCACGCCCCTGATCAACCAAAAATCGGATCGCTCCACATACGTCAAATTGTCGATCTGCTAAAGCGGCCAAGGTGGCTTACCGGGACAACGTTTCTGGTTCTAGCTGTCTTGTTTCAGCTCGGAGCGCTAGCCCTAGCTCCGCTAATCGTTGTTCAACCTATTGGCGCCATTGCTCTAATCGCCACCTCAGTGCTCAACGCCAGGATCTACGGGATAAAGCTAGATCTGAAGACAATTACGGCCATAGCGTTGACAATGCTGGGAGTTGGGGCGTTTGTTACCTTTGCGGCATCCTCCGCCGTGAATGCCGAAATGAGTGACGAGAAGCTACTCCAGGTCGTGGGCATTTTGTTTTTGCTTTTAGCCCTGTTCGCCTTTGGCTTCGCATTCACTCGGGGTCAAGTAGGGCCTCTTACCTACATTTCGGGGGCGGGTGTGCTCTACGGGTTTGTGGCATCTTTGGCCAAAGTTGTCATCCAGAGGCTCTATCAAGGGGATTTTGATCTGCTCACCCTGCTGGCAGCAGCATCGCTGGTCGGAGCAACGTTCCTAGGAGGTTGGTTCGTACAGAACGCCTATGCCTCTGGCCCTCCGGACCTTGTAATTGCGGGCCTAACGGTCATTGACCCGGCCATTGCTGTTGGGATCGCAATCGTCATTCTTGGAGAAGCGTCGCAAGCGCAATTTGCAGACGTCATTGGGTTTATCATTGCGGGGTTTGTTGCAATGGCAGGAGTCCTAATGCTTTCGAAGGTTCATCCGCAGCTGGCAGGAGACAGCTAGTTATGGCAGGTTCACTTCGTATTGTCATCCCATGTGACACCTTTGCCCCAGACATCAACGGAGCTGCTCGGTTCGCCGAGCGGTTAGCGGGAGGGCTCGTTCGAAAGGGTCACGAGGTCCACATCATCGCCCCTGCGTTTGATACCTCGGAGGGGCCAAGGATCGAAAACCATGACGGCGTGGACATGATTGTTCACCGCCTTCGCTCTCACAAGGTTCCGCAGCACAAGACTCTTCGTTGGCCTGAGCCCTGGGGTATGACGAAAAAGATTGCGGGTGTGCTCGCAGAGGTCAGACCGCATGCGGTCCACATCCAGTCCCACCTTATGGTCGGGCGCTTCGCCCTGCGCGCAGCCCGTAGGCAAAAACTAAGGGTGATAGCAACCAACCACGTAATGCCAGAGAATTTGATGCGCTATTCGCTACTACCAAATTTCTTACATCCTCTCGCCATGAAGATCATCTGGGCTGACGCAGGCCGCATCCTTAGGAAAATGGACGCTCTGACAACACCGACGAAGCGCGCAGCGGAACTTCTCGAAAATGCAGCTGGGGTTAGGGGAGTCCTCGCGATCAGCTGTGGCATCGATGCCTCAAGGTTTGCAAATAACACCCCCACCAGCAATTCAAATCCAGTGGCTTTGTTCCTCGGCCGTCTCGACGACGAGAAGAAGATTGACGTCCTGCTCAGAGCTGCTGCAAAACTCACCGAGTATCCAAACCTTCGCGTAGAACTTGTCGGCGACGGAGGTGAGCGCGAGAGACTCAAGGCCCTTGCGGAGAACCTTGAAATTTCAGACCGGGTCAGCTTTTTGGGACACGTCAGCGATCAAGAACTTCCCGGGATTTACGAGCGCTGCACGGTATTTGTGATGCCCTCAATCGCTGAGCTTCAATCGATAGCAACCATGGAAGCGATGGCCAGCGGTAGGCCCGTCATTGGAGCTGACGCAATGGCTCTGCCGCATCTGGTTCACGACGGGGACAACGGCTACCTCTTCCCTCCAGGAGATGTCGACCGTCTAGCAGATAGGCTCCGACGGGTCCTTGGAGCCGACAAGGCCGAACTAGCCAGGCTTAGTGAGAACTCACTCCACTTGATTCGTTCGCATGACATAGAGCGGACATTGAAAATCTTCGAAGACCTCTACCAGGGTATTGGCGAGGCCGTGCCAACGACGGACGACAACAGACCTGCCTACATGCTGCCTATCGGAAGACTGAATGAGTCTGTGCGTGCCCGTCTAAATGAATGGCGCGAGGACGCGGTGGCCCTGCGCAGGCGAGCTGAGGATATAGGCCAAGAGGCGAGAGAGCGTTTATCGGGTGTCCGAGAGGGAGTTCTTGGGCAAATTGGTGAGCTACGCGCTGAGGTCAAGCGACAGGCCAAGAAGATTCGTAAGCGTCGCGGGCAGTAGTCACTACAGTTCTGCCAATGCAAATGGCAAGTTTCTCTACGAGCCAGCAGGTTTCTGCCTACAATCTTTCTTAGAAGACTCCAGTGCCGGCGCTTCGTCGGACCAGGTAGTCGACGAAGGAGAGTCCATGACCGACGCAATTTGGCTTGACAACTACCCGCCAGAGGTAGCAAAAGAACTTCCCGAGATTCCCCACCAGCACCTGCCTTCAATGCTTTCAGAGGCCTCCAAGAAGTACTCCGGGCAGAAGGCCTTCACACAGGTAATGCCGAATGGAATGAACGGCACCCTAACATACGAGAGGGTCGACGAGCTTTCAGACTATTTTGCGGCCTATTTGCGCGAGGAACTGGGTCTCGCCCAAGGGGACAGGGTTGCCGTTCAAATGCCAAATTGTTTGAGCTATCCAGTCGTAGCCTTTGGCATCCTGAAGGCCGGTTGCGTCATTGTCAACACCAACCCTCTGTACACCGCCCCCGAAATGGTCCACCAGTTCCGGGATTCGGGTGCAAAGGCGCTTGTAGTAATCGACATGTTTGCGGATCGGTTGCCAGAGGTCATCGGTAAGACCAACATCGAGACCGTCGTGACCGTCAAAATTTCTGAGTATTTCCCGAAGGTCGTCGACAAAGTTATCCGTGGCGTCCAGCGATTCTGGAGCAGATCCTTGCCGCCTGTCGAGGTCTCACACACCCTTTTTAGGGATGCGATAGCAAAGGGCAAAGCAAAGGCATCTGGCAAGGATTACTTGGTTGGCATGGACAGTGAGTCCCTCGCGGCACTCCAGTACACGGGAGGCACCACAGGAGTCTCGAAGGGAGCAATGCTTTCCCACGGGAACCTGGTTGCAAACACCATTCAGATGCTTCAAATGAACGGCAAGTACATCCGCGATGGCAAAGAGATTGTTCTGACTGCTTTGCCGCTGTATCACATCTTCGCCTTCACGGTTAACCTGCTGGGCTTCTACTACGTGGGCGCCAGGAACATCCTTATTCCAACCCCGAGGCCACCTTCGAACCTCCGACGAGCATTCGAGAACTACAAGGTCACATGGCTCAGCGGCGTGAATACCCTTTTCAATGCTCTGCTAAATGAGCGATGGTTCACGGATAGCCCTCCAAAGCACCTTGTGGCCTCTGCCGCCGGTGGAATGGCGCTGCACGAGTCGGTTGCAGAGAAATGGCAGAGCGTTACGGGGACACCAATTGTCGAGGGTTACGGCCTCACAGAGTCTTCGCCTGTGCTCTCGTTCAACCCCCTAGGTGGCAAGGTAAAGGTCGGGTCCATTGGAATCCCAGTTCCGTCGACCCTCATGCGATGCGTTGATGAAAACGGTAAGCCTGTCAAGCAGGGCGAGGCGGGAGAGTTGGTCGCCAAGGGTCCGCAGATTATGAAGGGCTACTGGCAACGTGAGGATGAGACCAAGTCAACCCTCGTCGATGGTTGGCTTCACACCGGTGACATCGGAGAAATGGACGAGGACGGTTACTTCAAAATCGTTGACCGCAAGAAGGACATGATTCTTGTCAGCGGTTTCAACGTCTATCCAAACCAGATTGAGGAGACCATCGCAGCGATGGATGGCGTTACCGAGGTTGGCGTCATCGGGATCCCTGATGAAAAGAGCGGCGAAAAGGTGGCCGCCTTTGTCGTCTCCTCTCTCCAGGAGCCATCTCGGGACGAGATCATCTCCTACTGTAGGGAGCACATGGCCGCCTACAAGGTCCCAGCCGTGGTGACATTCGTAGATGAGCTGCCAAAGAGCCCAATCGGAAAGATTCTTCGCAGAGAACTCAGGGATTCAGCACTTGCCGGATCCAAGGCCGGCGAAGCAAGCAAGGGAGCATAGCCATGATGGAACTAATGATCCTGGCAGACGAGACTGCCAACGCAGCAACTGTTGTCAACGAGTTTGAGGAGCTGCTGCTTCGCATCTTCGTGGTGACAATTATGTTCGGTCTAGGTGCCGGACTTACTCCCAAGGACTTTGGGCTTGCCCTAAGGCGACCCTGGGGACTTGTCATAGGTTGGCTGACTCAGTTTGGCATCATGCCGCTAGTGACTTACCTGCTAATCATCTCTGTGCTCCTACCCTTCTCTTCGACCGAGGGAATGATTCTTGTGGCCCTGGGAGCGCTGATTATGGGAAGCGTCCCGGCCGGAACAACCTCAAACCTTTTCACATACTTTTCAAAGGGAAACTTGGCTTTGAGCGTGACGATGACGGTGAATTCGACACTTTGGGCCTTCATAATGACCCCGGCAGCACTGTTCCTATACTCCAACTTCCTCGGGCTGGACGAGTCCCTCAGCATCGAATTCAGCGAGCTTGCCCTCGTGATATTTGGACTTATAGTTCCAGTCGGTCTGGGCATGCTAATCAGGCGCCTCAGTGCAAACATCGGCGCTGTCTTGGAGCTCATTGGTGGGGCTTTGGGTCTGTTGTTTATCCCATTCCTCATCATCATCTGGGTGCCAAGGAACTGGCAGCTTCTGATGACGACAGAGTGGCCAACCTACGCTGTTGCGATAGGTATGGGGCTTGTCGGTATCACGGTTGCCTACTACCTAACGAAGCTCTTCCGCATGCACCCAATGAACGCTCGCACAGTAGCGCTCGAGACGGGTATTAACAACGGTCCGCTGGCTATTGCCGTGATTATCGCCGTTTACATCGATAACCCAGGCATCGACCAGATCCTGTTGGTCCCAGCGCTCTATTCACTGTTTATTGTGCTGATTTCTACGGCAGTGACCCTGGTCTTCAGAAGGGCAAACCTCGCAGCTGAGCAGAAGATACCAAACCTCCTCTAGAGCGTGGAGCTGGTTGGCCCAGTGGCGGGTAAACTCGTCACTGGCTGGGGGCGTTAGCTCAGCCGGTTAGAGCAGCGGACTCATAATCCGTCGGTCGCGGGTTCAAGTCCCGCACGCCCCACGATCTAAATTGTTCTCAAAGGGGAGAGGCATGTCGAAGACGGTAAGACATCTTGGGCTATTTGGTTTGGTTCTAGTTTTGCTCGCGGGCTGCGTGGCTCCTGCACCTACTCCATCTGCTCAGCAACCCACACCCTCGGCATCCGAGCAAGCCTCTCCTGAAACCCAGGACAAGACCCTTATCGTTCACTACCTCCGTTATGACGGTGAGTACGACCCATGGAACCTGTGGCTCTGGCCAGAGGGCGCTGAGGGTGCTGTTTATGAGTTCACCGAGGAAGACGAGTTCGGTGTTGTTGCTAGGGCCACAGTTCCAGACACCGCAGATGTCGCGAGCGTAGGCATCATCGTGCGAACAAATGATTGGGCAAAAGATGTGGCCGAAGATCGGTTTGTGAGTCAATTTGATGAATCTGGCGTCGCCGAGATTTGGTTGGTCCAAGGAGAGTCGGAAATCTACTACGAAGAACCTGAGACCGGACCCAAGTTCCTAGGTGCCAGCATTGATTCCCTGCGGGAGATAAGCATCACCACAAATGAGAAGGTCGACACTGCGGCTGTCGCAGAGGACTTCATATTCGTGGTTTCACAAGATGGAGCAAAGATCCCTGGAGTGCTCAAATCAAAGTTTGTAAACCCAGTTTCCTCTGAGCTCGTGATTGAGCTTGCGCAAGACATAGATCTGGGCCAGAGCTACCAGGTAACGAGTCAGTACTTTGGCGCGAGATCTTTGGTGCCAGGTCGAGTGTTTGGCTCAGAGGCATTTGCCGAGCTCTACCACTTTGATGGTGAGCTGGGGCCAATCTACTCGCGCACCGCAACCACGCTTAGAGTTTGGGCGCCAACCGCCTCAGACGTGAACCTATTGATTTATAAGTCAACTGAGGGCGGCTTGGACATGAGGATACCTATGTCCAAGGGGCCAAATGGAACTTGGGAGCATCGACTAACCGGTGACCAACACCTAACGGTATACAACTATGAGGTCTTCTTCGGGACAAAGAAGACTGAGGCAGTTGATCCTTACGTCTATGCCGCTACGGTGAACGGGCAGCGGGGCGTCATTGTTGACCTGACAAGGACCAATCCAACCGGCTGGAGGGCGCAGAGAGCCCCATTTAGCGGCAATCCAACCGATGCTGTTATTTACGAGCTACACGTGAGAGATCTAGGCATGAATGAATCCAGTGGAATTAGCAACCCTGGAAAGTTCATCTCACTAACCGAGGAGGGGACAGGTTCAGCTGCAAATCCAACCGGTATTGACGCAATAGCTGAGCTAGGCATCACACACCTTCAGCTAATACCAATCTACGACTACGCATCGATCGACGAGACGCGAAACGATCAGTTCAATTGGGGTTACGACCCGTTGAACTACAACGTGCCGGAGGGAAGTTACGCGACGGACCCCTACGATCCGGTCAACCGGATACTTGAGCTAAAAACGGCAATCAAGTACCTGAACGAACGTGGCATAAGGGTCATCATGGATGTGGTCTACAACCACGTCTACGACGTCACCACACACAGTTTCCAGAAAATTGTCCCCGGTTATTACTTCCGGACGAACTCTGACGGCAGCTGGGCAAACGGAACCGGAGTCGGCAACGAGGTCGCATCGGAGCGTTCAATGGTGCGCAAGTTCATTGTTGAGAGTGCAACCTTCTGGGCCAAGGAGTATGGCCTAGGCGGGTTCCGCTTTGACCTTATGGGTATTCACGATGTGGAGACCATGAATCAGATTCGTGCAGAGGTCAGCAAGATTGATCCAACCTTCATCATCATTGGCGAGGGCTGGAACATGGGGAACATTCTTGATTCCGAGCTCAAGGCAAACCAGCTCAATGCTTATCAGATGCCTGGAATTGCGCATTTCAATGACGGCATTAGAGACGGCATCAAGGGATCTGTCTTCAACTCCAGCGACAATGGCTGGGCCACGGCTAAGACCTCAGCTCGCAACCAGGTCATGGAGGGCATTGTGGGGCAGATCAACTTCGGTGGCGGCATTGGCGGCCAGTGGGGTGAAATAGCTCCCTCGCAGTCCGTTAGCTACGTGGAGGCCCATGACAACCTCACCCTCCACGACAAACTTGTCGCCAGTGTCCCAGGGGCTTCTGAAGACGATCTCGGCAGAATTCATAGGTTCGCAAGCTCAATAGCGCTCTTGGCGCAAGGCATCGCATTTATTCATGCTGGTCAGGAGTTTGAGCGCAGTAAGGACGGAGACGAAAACAGCTACAAGTCTCCAGATTCTGTCAATGCCCTACGTTGGGCTGAGCGTCCCAAAAATATCACCACAGTTGATTACTTCAAGGGGTTGATAGAGCTGCGTAAGGAACATCCGGCATTCCGGATGAGGACCGCGAGTGCTGTGAAGCGAAACCTTGAATTCTTTGGCCCAACCTCGGTGATTGCATATGAATTAGATGGCAAGTCAGCTGGGGATTCCTGGTCGAAGATTGTCGTTATCCACAATCCAAACGAGGCCTCTGTTTCGGTTGATCTTCCTGCGGGAAGCTGGAGCATCGCAGTTGAGGGGGAGAGGTCGGGAACCACCGCCTTGGGTGAGGTTACAGGCGCTGCTGAGGTAGCAGGCCAAACAACTATGGTCCTGTTCCAGGACTAGAGAATCTGAGCCAGGAACTTCTTAGTGCGCTCTTCCTGAGGGCTGTCGAAAATCTCGGCTGGGGTGCCGACCTCAACAATCTCACCGTCTGCCATGAAGACGACTCGGTCAGCTACCTCTTTGGCAAAGCCCATCTCGTGGGTCACCACGACCATAGTCATTCCCTCTTTGGCTAGCTGCTTGATTGCGTCCAATACCTCGTTAATCATTTCTGGGTCCAGCGCGGAGGTCGGCTCATCAAACAGCATTACCTTGGGTTTCATGGCCAATGATCGCGCAATCGCAACGCGCTGCTGCTGACCTCCTGAGAGCTGGGCAGGGTACTTATCGGCCTGCTCTGGAATCTTTACTCGTTCGAGCAGTTCTCTGGCAAGTTGCTCGGCTTCGCCCTTGGGCACTCCTCTGACCTGCCGTGGCGCAAGAGCAATGTTCGCAAGCACTGTGAGGTGAGGAAAGAGATTAAAGCTCTGGAAGACCATGCCGGTCTCTTTGCGAATCTCTTGAATGTTGCGAACGTCCGTGGTGAGCTCGGTGCCGTCCACGATAATCCGGCCGTCGTCGTGTTCCTCAAGGCGATTGATGCACCTGATCAGTGTTGACTTACCCGAACCACTTGGGCCAATGACAACAACAACCTCTTGCTTGCCTACTTGGAAATTGATGTCCTTCAGGGCCTCAAAGTCCTTGAAGCGCTTATAAACGCCTTCCATTGTGACTATCGCATCTTCTGAGGAGCGATCCCCAGACATACGCATTGCGTCCTTGAAGACTTCTTTGCTCATCGCACACCAACTCCCAGTCTCTTTTCTAGTCTCTGGCTCTCACGGCTCATGACGTAGGAGCCGACCCAGAACAGCAGCGCCACAAAGGCCAGGGCCTCATAGATGAGCCCCTGGCCTAAGAAGTCTTGCTGCTTCGTGATTGCTGTTCCAACGTTTAGAACATCAAGAATATTCAGTGCCGCACCAGCGAGCGTGGTGTCCTTGAACAGTGAGATGAACTGTCCAATCTGCGCAGGGATCACATTTCTAAGCGCCTGTGGCATGGTGATCAGATAGGTGATCTTCGTGGTGCTAAGGCCCAGGGCTTTCCCTGCTTCGGTTTGCCCCTTAGGAATCGACTGCAGCCCTCCCCGGACAATTTCAGCCAGGTATGCGGCAGTGAACAGGGTAAATACCGTTACGCCCCTAAAGATGGCGTCTGGGGCTATTGAGGGTGGAATAAAGAACTCTAGAGCCACGCCCGCCAAAAGCAGCAGCACAAACAGTGGCGCACCCCTAATCAGCTCGATGTAGGTGGTAGTGACGAGTCTGATAATCGGGAAAGAGGATCTTCTTCCCAAAGCGAGCAAAACGCCAAGGGGGAAACACAGCACAATACTTATCACTGCCATGTAGAAGTTAATTAGGAAGCCGCCCCACTCTTCGAGAGTTGACTCCATGAGGGTTAACAGGACTAGTGCAATCGCGGGTGAACCGAGCATTGGATGCCAAATAATTCCTGGGATTGCCGAAATCACCTTCAGCTTGCGCCTGAGACTGCCAATCAGTCTTCCAGCCACCACGCCACCCAGCACCTGAAGTGCGAGCAGTAGGGCAGCCACGTCTGCTGCAAGGAAGATAAGAAGTCCGGCGAGTCCAACGATCAGGCCAAATCTGCGAGTGTAATCAAGGAGTTTTTGGGGGAGCGACTGAATGTCGTTTGGGTCGACCTTGGCCCCTCCAGCAACCCCTGCGACCCAGAAGGCAAGTGCTGTCACAGATGCCCCCACAAGCCACATCAGCTCATCCGGGAATCTTCCAACGAGCAGAAGCTTTAGGTTTACCTGAATAATCTCCCAGCGCCCGGTTACAAAGACGAACTCAATTACTGTCCAGATGACCCATAACCCGACATAGCCAAAAACCAGGGTCATTATGGAGTCCCACCAGGTCCTGAACAGGTTTCTTCTCAGCCAGGCAATCATCGCTCTACCAAAGCCAATCTTCGGTTGAAGTAGTTCACAAAGAGAGAGGTGAACAGAGAAATCGACAGGTAGACAAGCAGGGTCAAGGTGAAGGCGGGCACGGCCGGACTTCCATTACCAACTGTAATTTGAGCAATCTGGGTTAGCTCGAAGTAGCTGATGGTCGCGCCTAGCGAGGAGTTCTTGATGAGGTTCAGGTATTGATTACCCAGAGCAGGCATTGCGACTCGAAATGCTTGGGGGAGGATGATAATTCGCATCTTCTGCGAACCACTCAGGGCAAGTGCATCCGCTGCCTCTCCCTGACCCTTTGGTACGGCAAGGATTGAACCCCGCACAATTTCGGCAATGTGGCTGCTCGTGTATACAACCAGAGCCACAATCAGGGCAAAGAACGATGGATCTAGTCGGAGCCCTCCTGAGGTCCCTCTTCCATCCACAAATGGAAGAGTCCAACTGTAACCAAGAACCAGCCACCCGATAATCGGCAGCGAAAGTAGGGCCACGGTCCCAAAAAGCAGACCCCTGGATCGACGCCCCGTCTTGTCGGCCCGGCTGCGCTCCACCTTTACAACCAAAAAAGCGGCAGCCAAACCAGCGAGAATTAGCAGACTCAGCTGCCCCGCACTTCCTTCAAACCAAGGGATTGCAATGCCGCGATTGGAAATGACAAAGAGATCCAGCGGCTTCCACGCGTCTTCGATTCGCGGGAATGTCTGCAGGACTACCGCCAGGTTCATAAACGTAAGCAGCAGAAGAAGTGGCAGGTTTCTAATGACCTCCACGTAAGCGGCCGCTATCGAGCGCACGACCAAGTTCTTTGAAAGTCTTGCGATACCTACGAGGGTTCCCAAAATGGTTGCAAAAAAGATGCCGACTATCGCGACTTGAATCGTATTTAGGAAACCCTGAACGAATGCGGCTCTTACTGGAGAGCTCTGGTCAAAATCATTGCCGGGAATCGTGAAGCTTGCCGGGTTGTCGAGGAAACGAAGATCTGTTTGAACGCTGCTGCGCTCAACGTTGGTCTGGTAGTTACCCCAGATCCAATAAAGAATGAGGCCCACAATGGCCAGAACTGCTATCTGGAAGAGCCACCTTAGGACCCTGACGTCCCTCCAGATTGGGACTTTAGCGGGTGCACTTGGGAGAGAGCTCATTTGAAACTCCCTCCCAAGTGAACCTACTTATTTAGCTATTTGACCTTAGCGAATTAACGGTAAGGAGGTGCGTACATCAGACCACCATCGGTCCAAAGTGAGTTCACACCGCGCTCGAGACCAAGAGGAGCCAGGTGGCGCTCGAAGATCTCACCGTAGTTTCCAACCTGCTTGACTACCTGGTAGGCAAAGTCAGTTGGTAGGCCTAGGCCTGGATCCAGCACGGCAGAGCCGTCGCTTGTTGGAACCTCAGCACCAAGGAAGCGAAGGATTCCGACATCGGTGGTGCTACTGCGGATGTCATCCACGTTTGCACTTGTGATGCCAAACTCCTCAGCCTGAATGGTGGCCAGAATTGCCCAGTTGACAACCTGAGCCCAGTGGGTGTCACCATCCAAGACGGCTGGTCCCAGAGGCTCCTTAGAGAAGACCTCAGGCAGGATTGTCAGTGCTGCTGCACCATCTGGGTAGGCACTGCGCAGACCGGTTAGCTGGCTGACGTCAGATGACCAACCATCACACTGTCCGGCGAGGAACGCCTCGAGGATTAGGTCAACCTCATCGAAGGCGCGAACTTCCCAGCCAAGGCCAAGCCTTGAGGACTCGAGAGCTGCGTTGCCCTCAGTGGTGGTTCCCTTAGCGACACAGACAACGGCACCATTCATCTGGTTGATTGAGCTGTAACCACTGTCGGAAGCGACCATCATGCCCTGACCATCGTAGAAGGTTGGCTGCAAGAAGGTTGCTGCCTCGCTGCCATCACGGGTTGCGGTCCAGGTGGTGTTCCTAACGAGAACGTCGATTGAGCCATTCTGCAGAGCGGTAAAGCGGTCTGCGGTCTCAAGGTCAACCATGTCAACAGCGGTTGCATCTCCAAGGACAGCTGCCGCAATCACACGGCAGAAATCAGAGTCGAAACCGACGTGCTCTCCGCTCTCATCGAGAACAGCGAACCCTGGTAGGGCGTCACGAGTACCGCAACGAACAGTGCCAGCGGCCTGAACGGCCTCCAGCATCGACACGGTCTCAACAGCGGTTTCGGTCGTGCTGCTTGAGTTGTTGTTAGTAGTTGTTGTTGCGGCCGACTCACTTGAGTCATCTGCCGCACAACCACTGAGTACCAAAGCTCCGACAGCCAGAGCCGATACGAATAGTGTTGCTTTCTTCATCAATTCCCCTTTCAAGAAATCGGGCGCACTGCCTTTTTGAAACACAGTTCGCTTCTATAAAAGCTAGCCCTTGGGGGATAGCGAAGGGGGGAGGGTAACGGCATCGTTACATTAACTTCACAAAGAAATTTATGGCTTATCGAGCCTCTAGTTTTTCAAGGTAGCAGCTAGCGCAAAGCGACTCATAGGTGACCTTGTCACCGTCAATGGCCACTTGCTCTCCATCAAAGGTGAACTGTCCGTTTAGCTTGCGGCCGTTGAACATGGCTTTGCGTCCACAGCGGCAGATTGTCTTTAGCTCCTCAAGGCTGTGGGCGATTTCTAGGAGCCGCCTGGAGCCGGGGAAGGATTTGGTTTGAAAGTCTGTGCGAATGCCATACGCCAGCACCGGAACACCATCTAAGACTGCAATCTCGAGCGCCTGGTCGACCTGTTCCGGGGTCAGGAACTGGGCCTCATCAAGCAGGAGACAGGCGATTGGCTGCGAATTCCTGGATTCGAAGTCACTTGAGTGCTGTATGAACAGCTCTCGGAGGTTGTCGCGCGGCTCGACAAGAAAATCAACTTCGCGGGTAACACCTAGACGGCTGACGACATTGCGGTCACCCTTTGAGTCAACCGCTGGCTTAGCGAGCAGCACGTATTGTGAGCGCTCCTCGTAGTTGTAGGCGGCTTGAAGCAAGGCGGTGCTCTTTCCTGAGTTCATCGCCCCGAAGCGGAAGTAAAGCTTGCTCATGATGGTTGCCTTGAGTGTATAGGTGGTAGCCCATTGCAGCTGTTATTTCCAGACCAACTCGGATCACATTTTGATTTGGGAGAGAAAATGCTGCTTCCTGAGGTTTTGTCCCAATTCAAAAAGCGTCCTTACCACCGCCAAAAGGCCCACCTAATTCTCTATGCAATCAGATCAAGGGCGATGGACCCGAGGGTGGAGCTGGTATCGCTTGAGAACTATCGAGAACTCAGGGACTACAAAGAATTGTCCGTTGCGGTTAAGCCCACAACCAGGCCAATGGTTGCTCTTGCAGAGTCTCTGGAACTGCAGCAGATACCAACCCGGGGTTTCTGCAGCTCAGAGGACGAGTGGCGAGAGTACGCAACCGGAAAGAAGTTGAAGCTTGAGGATTTCTATCGCCAGTCGCGGAGGCGTCTCGGTGTCCTTATGGATGGAGACAGTCCCGTGGGCGGGGCCTGGAACTTTGATGCTGAGAACCGGCTGCCTCCTCCAAAAGAGCCCCTAGCAGTCGCACCAGCATGGACTCCTGTCGAGGACGAGCTCGATGATGCCGTTCGGCAAACCTTGGACGAGCTCGAGAGAGGGGGAGTCAAGTTCATCGGCGCGGATGGCCCAAGGAGATTTGCGGCAACAGAAGTTGAAGCAAGGTCTGCCCTGGAGCACTTCATTGATCACAGGCTCGACCTCTTTGGTCCCTACGAAGACGCGATGGACGAAAGGGATTGGACACTATCTCACTCTCTGCTTTCCGTCCCGATGAACCTAGGCTTGCTCGATCCAATAGAGGTTGTTCGGATGGCCGAACAGGCCTACGCAGACGGCAAAGCAAGGCTGTCGAGCGTAGAGGGGTTTATAAGACAGATTCTTGGTTGGCGGGACTACGTATTTAACCTGTATTGGCACTTTGATGAGGATTACACGGCCGCAAATCACCTTGATGCTGATTCTCCACTGCCCGAGTGGATGAGAGAACTCGACCCAGATGCAATCCAGGCTAAATGCCTGGCCGACGCCATTTCGAGCGTGCGCAACTACGGATGGGCCCATCACATCCAACGCCTGATGGTTCTGGGAAACCATTCGCTGCAGCGCGGCTATAACCCCAGCGCCACAAACGACTGGTTCATCGACGCCTTCGTAGATGGGACCCCATGGGTTATGCCAGCAAATGTGATCGGTATGACTCTGTATGCAGATGGTGGAGCGATGTCGACAAAGCCCTACGCCGCAGGTGGCGCCTACATAAACAGAATGAGCAACTACTGCTCAGGATGCCCTTTTGACCCCAAGAAGCGCCTCGGAGACGACGCCTGCCCCTTCACGGCCGGGTACTGGAAATTCATGAGTAAGAACGAAGAGAAGTTACGCGGCAACTTCCGAATGTCTAATGCCCTCTCCAGTCTCAGAAAGCTCAAAGACATAGACGAAGTCGTTCAGCAAGAGAACGCGCGGGATAAGTTTTGACAAGCCTCACGGCGGTCAACTAACCTCGAAAGACCGATTCAGGACGTAGGGGAAGACGACACTGGATCGGAGGTTGCGATGTCTGTTACCGACATCTGGGTGCTTTGTGCGCCGAAAAACTCCGTGTTCGAGATTCAAGAGCGGCTTCGCTCATTCGAGCTAACGCCCAATTGGCTGCCGCAACCCAATACTCCGGGCACAGTTCAAGCTCGGATAGCCGCAAATCTTGAAGACTCCAAGGTCGTCTCGCTCTCAGAGTCAATGATTCGCCTTGGGGTAGCTTTTGAGATAACTCAACTTTCTTCTGAACCCGCTCTTATCTTGGGGCACCCCGGTTTGGGACTGAAAAGGCTCGCGATCGACGCAAGCGGCGAAATTGTCATTCGGGTTGGCCAGCTCGAGAGACTACTCGCCGAGGCAGGTGGAAGCCGCAGCGAGCTGGAACGCCTCATACGCATTGAAAAGGGGACCGCTTGGCTGGATCTGCTCGAGCCTTACAGACTCGCTAGTTTGCGGGTGAGCCAGTTACCCAGGGCTGTTTAGACGTTCCTGAATGCCAACACGGCATTGTGACCACCAAAACCGAAGCTGTTACTGATGGCGATAGCATCCCTACGGCTAAGAGAGTGTGGTTTCTTTGGGACATTCAGAGGAATTGCAGCATCCTGATCATCAAGGTTTAGCGTGCCTGGCGAGGTCTGCTCCTTGAGAGCAAGGATGGTGAAAACGGCTTCGATTGCCCCTGCCCCTCCTAGCAGGTGACCCGTAGAGCTCTTGGTTGCAGCGACAATTAGCTCTGAAGTGTGGGAGCCAAAGACTCGCTCTAAAGCCGTGTACTCGGCGATATCTCCAACGGGTGTGGAGGTAGCGTGGGCATTTACATGCTCCACGTCCTCTGGCTTGGCGTCTGCCTGCTCCAGTGCTGCCAGCATGGCTCGAGCGGCTCCTAATCCCTCTGGGTCGGGAGCAGTGATGTGATAAGAATCCGACGTCACTGAGCCACCGACGATCTCACAGTAAATCTTGGCACCGCGAGACTTGGCGCTCTCATACTCCTCGAGCACCAATGCTCCGGCGCCCTCGCCCATAACGAAACCATCGCGCCCGGTGTCATATGGCCTTGATGCTGCCTGCGGGTCATCATTTCTCTTGCTGAGTGCCTGCATGGCTGCAAATGCAGCAATCGGCAGCGGGTGAATCGCTGCCTCGGCGCCACCCGCAACCACGACGTCCGCCTCGTCACGAGCGATTCTCTGGAAGGCATTCGCAATTGACTCATTGCCCGAGGCACATGCTGAAACAGCCGTTCGAACACCTGCCCGAGCACCTAGAGCCATGCCGACCGCTGCTGCAGGACCATTTGGCATGAGCATTGGTACTGTCATGGGCAGTACTCGCCTGGGGCCTCGCTCGTTCAGTGCATCGTAGGCATCCAAGAGGGTCCACACACCGCCGATTCCGGTTGCGAAGTCAACGGCAAGACGCTCGGGCTCGACCTCGGGCTCTCCAGCATCAGCCCAGGCCTCGCGGGCCGAAATTAGGGCGAACTGGGACGAGGGGTCAAGTCGCTTTGCCTCTTGAGGAGTGAGAACCTCGCTCGCCAAGACTTTGGCCTGGCCGGCAAAAGTTACGGGTAGCTCGTGCCTAGCAACCCATTCTTGTTCAAGAGTTGAAATACCTGAGTGACCGTCCAGGAGGGACTTCCAACTATCAGGTGCGTTGCCGGCAAGGGGAGTAGTTGCCCCAATGCCGGTAACGACAACTCTTCGCAAAACTATCCCTGGTTTGCGGTGATGTAGTTGACTGCGTCAGCAACGGTGATGAGGTTCTTTACTTCCTCATCTGGAATCTTGACGCCGAACTTGTCCTCTGCGTTCACCACAATGGTCATCATCGAAATTGAGTCAATGTCGAGATCGTCGGTGAAGGACTTGTCCATCTGAACAGCGTCAGCTGCAATGCCAGTCTCATCATTTACCAGCTCAGCTAGTCCTGCTAGTACATCCTGTTCAGATAGAGCCATGGTTTTCTCCTAATTGGGTCGTTGATTATCGCTTTATTTTATGGGAGTTCTACAACTTGGGCCGCATAGGCAAGCCCCGCGCCAAAACCAATTTCCAGGGCATATCCGCCTGATTTGATCTTGCCTTCATCCAATAACCGGTGCATTGCCAGTGGGATTGAGGCAGCAGAGGTGTTGCCCGTGTCCACGATGTCCTTCGCAACTACTACGGATTCGGGTAAGCCCAACTGCTTTGCGAACTCGTCAATAATTCGCTCGTTTGCCTGGTGAGTCACCAAAGCTGCAAGGTCAGCCGGCTCCAGCCCAGACGCCTCTAGGGCTTCCTTGGCAACTTTTACCATCTCCCACACTGCCCAGCGGAATACCGACTGGCCCTCTTGAACGAGGGTGGGCCACTCACCCTTGCCGTCTCTGAAGTCGAGAATTGAGCCGGTCATGCCGACCTTGTCCCAGTTCTCGCCATCTGAACCCCAGATGGTCTTCGAGATTCCAGGGTGGTCGCTCGGACCGACAATGGCCGCGCCGGCTCCATCGCCCAGAAGGAAGCTGATCGAGCGGTCAGTTGGGGAAATGAAGTCAGAAAGCTTTTCGCCTCCCACGACTAATACAAACTTTGCAGTGCCGGACCTAACTAGCGAGTCGGCTTGGGCTATGCCGTAGCAATAACCAGCGCAGGCAGCGCTGATGTCGTATGCCGCTGCATCTTTTGCACCAACTTCCGATGCCAGCAAAGCCGCACCAGAAGGCGTTGCATAGGGGAAAGAGATAGTCGCCAAAATTACTGCATTAATCTCAGTTGGATCGATGCCAGCCTTGGAAATGGCCTCTTTGGATGCCTCAACTGCCATGTCCATCAGACTCTGGCCCTCAGGAGCACGAACCCTTGTCACGATTCCTGTGCGTTGTCGTATCCACTCATCAGATGAATCGATGGGCCCAGCGATTTCGTCGTTGGCGACCTTAGATGCTCCCCTTGAAGCTCCTAGCGAATAGATCCTCGAGAACTGAACTGGATCGTTTTGCTTCAGGGTCTTCAAGAGTTTGAAACCTTCTCTAAATCAGCAGGGGTTTTCAAGGCTATCGCAGTGGCGTCTGGAACGCCTCGTTTGATTAGTCCAGCCAAGGCTCCTGCTGGAGGAAGTTCCAGCAGCGTAGCTGCACTACCTGCCAGGGAGCCCATGCATTTATCCCAACGGACGGGGTTTGAAATTTGGCTCACGAGCGATGCCACGAACTCCGATCCTCTGCTTACCAGCTGACCGTCAACGTTGCTCCAGAGGCTAATCGCTGGATCGGAAACCTCAACGCCGTCAACTAGTTCCTGAACGGGTGCCTTCGCACCCTCCATAAACGACGTGTGAAATGCTCCTGCAACCTTCAGCTCGATCACCCTGGCTCTTTCCGGGGGTGATTCCAAGAGGGAAGTAACTGCGCTCTTCGGTCCGGCCACCACTAGCTGCCCAGCGCCGTTGAAGTTTGCTGGCTCAAGCCCCAGCTCAGTGAGTCTTTCCAAGACGGTGCTCTCCTCACCACCCAATACCGCGGCCATTGAAGTTGCAGCCTCGGCAGCAGCGGACGCCATCGCATCCGCTCTCCGTCCCACTAGTTTCATTGCATCCGCATCGCTTAGCACTCCTGCGATTGCGGCAGCAGCGAACTCTCCTACGGAGTGGCCTAGTACGCCATCCACCTTGAATTCCCGCAGGGCGGCACGATAGATCCCTATCGAGCTACCTACAATCAGGCGCTGCGCGTTTGCGGTGTCCTTGATTTCGTCTTCTTCGGCCGTAGTTCCAAGCCGGATGAGATCGGCATTACATGCAGTCCCTAGGCCATCAAGAGTCTGTTGTAGATCTGGATACTTTTCTAGCCAGGGTGCCAGGAATCCTGGTGTCTGTGACCCTTGACCCGGGCAAGCAACTATGAGCATTAGTCTCTCCTGATTCCGCTTTCTGCATCGCTAATGAGCCCCAGCGACAATGCCACCTGCGCGACGAAGCTAGTCCTCGATTCGGTCACATCCTCTCCCAAGAGGTCATGAATTCGCTTGAGCCGGTACCTCACTGTGTTCGCGTGCACATAAAGAGCCTTAGAAGTTGCCTCTAAAGAGCCACCCTGCTCGAAATAAGTCTTCAGTGTTCCAAGTAGCTCTTTAGAGCTCTCCGCCAAGGGTAGGTAATAGTTGCCGATTAGGGTTTGTTTAGCGAGCTGGTCGCCTGCGAGTGCCCTCTCAGGAAGGTAATCATCAGCCTGCACTGGCCTCGAGCTGACTTCTCTACTTGCCGCGACTGAATTTGCAGACAGTGCGGCACGAGCGGACCTGGGTGCCTCTGAAACTGTGTTCACCACCGGCCCCAGAATTAGCGGACCTGAGCCAAAGCACTCTCCAATAGATTCTGCAACGCTCTGTATTTCTCTCGTTGGTGACTTCGAAACCTCTGGGAGTCCTATCACAGCAACTTGCCTGCGCCCCTGAATCCCCAGTAAGACATCCGCCTGAGACTTTCTTGCAATCTTGCGAATATTGTCAGGGTCTGGCGAATCGGGGGTGGTCCCCAAGAGGACGGCTACTTGACCATCGGCACGCCAGCCTAAGGCTGCAACTCGTGAATTTATCTCCTGAGAGGTCTCGCCGCTGATGATGCTGTCCACCACCAACGCTTCTAGGCGGGCATCCCAAAGCCCTCGCGCCTCGGCTGCCCTGGCATAAACATCCGCAGCACTAAAGGCGATGTCGCGAGAATATCGCAGCACGGCCTCGCGCAGGTCAGGGTGCTCAGAGACAACCCTCTCTTCGACCATTTCAACCACTACATGGATGAGCTGGAGAGTCTCTTGCAGCGAGATTGAGCGCAGAAGCTCCCTTGGAGCACCCGCGAATACATCTGCCGCAACCCAGGGCTGAGAGCCGGGGTCCTCGTACCACTGGATAAAGCTGGTTATGCCGCTCTGTGCAACCGATCCAACGGCCGCACGTCTTGCTGGAGGCATCTGGGAATACCAGGGGAGTGTTTCCTCAAGGCGGGTTAGGGTCGCCGTTGCCAAGTCACCGGCAATGGATCTAAGCCATGGGAGGTGCTTAGGCGTCACCACCGGCCGATCCGCTGCTGCCTGCAGCAACATCGTGGAGCTGGAACTTGTCAATTGCCTGCTGGGGGATGCTTGCATCCAGCTTGCCCTGAGCGACAAGCTGCTCTAAAGCCCTGACGGCGATCGATGGGCCATCAATCTTGAAAAAGCGCCTTGCAGCTGGCCTGGTGTCTGAGAAGCCAAAGCCATCAGCCCCAAGAGTTGCAAAGTCACCTGGAACCCATGGCCTGATCATGTCGGGTAGCGAGTGGGTGTAGTCGCTGACACCCAGGAATGGACCCTCGGCATCTGCGAGTTTCTGAGTTAGGTAGGGCATCGGGGCATCTTGCTCTGGGAAAAGGAACCTCTGCTCGTCAGCCTTGAGGCCGTCCTTGCGCAGCTCTCCCCAGCTAGTCACCGACCAAACATCCGCTGCGACACCGTACTCGGCGAGGAGTCCCTGTGCCTCGAGCGCCCATGGCACAGCAACACCTGAGGCCAACAGCTGCACCTTGTGGCCGGCTGCATTGCCGTTGCTGAGCTTGTAGATACCCTTTAGGACGCCATCAACATCGAGGTTCTCTGGCTCAGCTGGCTGGAGCATTGGCTCGTTGTAGACCGTGAGGTAGTACATGACGTTGGGGTCCTCATGCTGACCTCCGTACATGCGCTCAAAGCCGGCCTTCACAATGTGGGCGATCTCATATCCATAGGCGGCGTCGTAGCTAATGACTGCCGGGTTTGTGTAGGCGATTATGGGGGAGTGTCCATCTGCGTGCTGGAGGCCTTCACCAGTCAGGGTTGTCCTTCCAGCTGTAGCACCGATGAGGAACCCTCGCACCATCTGGTCGCCTGCGAGCCAGAGGGAGTCTGCTGTGCGCTGGAATCCAAACATTGAATAGAAGATGTAGATGGGGATTATCGGTTGACCGTGCGTCGAGTATGAAGACCCCGATGCAGTAAAGGCTGCGACTGATCCGGCTTCGTTGATGCCGGTGTGCAAAATTTGACCTGCTTCGCTCTCTTTGTAGTTCAGCAGTAGTTCACGGTCTACCGATATGTACTTCATTCCATTGGGGTTGTAAATCTTTGAGGTTGGGAAGAAAGCGTCCATACCGAACGTTCTTGCCTCATCGGGGATGATGAGCTGAATTCGCTCGCCCGCACCCTCTGACTTGAGTAGGTCTTTGAGCATTCGCACAAACGCCATAGTCGTGGCAACCTCTTGGTTTCCCGACCCTTTACGAGGGACGTCGTAGGCGCTTACCTCTGGCAGCTTGAAGTCCACGTACTTACTGCGACGCTCTGGCAAATATCCACCTAGCTGCTTCCGTCGCTCGTGCATGTAATCAAGTTCTGGCGAATTTCCCTCGGGCACGTAATAGGGCGGCATGTAGGGGTCAGCCTCAAGCTGGGCGTCAGAAATCGGAACCCGCATCTCGTCGCGGAACTGCTTTAGATCTTCTAGCTTGAGCTTTTTCATCTGGTGGGTTGCGTTGCGACCCTCGAAGCTCTTTCCAAGCCCATAACCCTTGATTGTCTTGGCGATGATGACAGTTGGTTGTCCCTTGTGGCTGGTTGCAGCCTTGTATGCGGCGTAGATCTTGTTGTAGTCGTGGCCACCACGCTTCAGCGACCAAATCTGATCGTCCGTCATGTCAGCAACCAATTGGGCGGTTCTCGGGTCGCGAGCAAAGAAATTCTCACGGACGAAGGCGCCGTCTTCAGTCTTATATGTCTGATAGTCACCATCGGGTGTTCTATTCATTAGGTCAACCAGTGCACCGTCGTGGTCCTTTGACAGCAGCGCGTCCCACTCACGACCCCAGATCACCTTGATGACATTCCAGCCAGCACCTCGGAAGAAGCTTTCAAGCTCTTGGATGATCTTGCCGTTACCTCGGACTGGCCCATCGAGTCTCTGTAGGTTGGCGTTAACCACGAAGGTCAGGTTGTCGAGCCCGTCGTTTGCAGCCAGCTGGAGCGCCCCTCGACTCTCTACCTCATCGAGCTCTCCATCACCAAGGAACGCCCACACGTGTTGATTGGAAGTGTCCTTGAAACCTCTTGCCATGAGGTAGCGGTTGAATTGCGCTTGGTAGATGGCGCTGATTGGGCCCAAGCCCATCGAAACGGTCGGGAACTGCCAAAAGTCTGGCATGAGTCGCGGGTGTGGGTATGAGGGTAGCCCCCTGCCCGGCCTGGACTTTTCCTGGCGGAAGGAGTCCATCTCGGCCTCTGTGAGCCTTCCCTCAAGGAATGCTCGCGCATAGGGGCCGGGGGAGGCGTGGCCCTGAATATAGATTTGGTCGGAACCGTCTGGATGATCGTGGCCCTTGAAGAAGTGGTTGAAGCCAACTTCATAGAGCGATGCACTGGATGCAAATGATGAAATGTGGCCACCCACTGCAATTCCTGGGCGCTGCGCACGGTGAACCATGATTGCCGCATTCCAGCGCATCCAGGCCCTGTAGGTACGCTCGATCTGCTCGTCGCCGGGAAACTGAGGCTCGTCCTCGGGACTGATGGTGTTGATGTAGTCAGTAGTTGGTACCAGCGGCACGTTCAGCTGGAGCTCGTGGGAGCGCCTGAGCAGATTCAGCATGATCTCTCTGGCTCGACCGCGGCCGTGGGTCTTAGCTAGTGTGTCGAGGGATTCAAGCCATTCGGCTGTTTCTTGAGGGTCCCTGTCGGGGTTGTTGACAGCGAATGCATCTTGATTATTAATCGACACAGCTAGAGCCTCTTTTCGTGGCTGTTTACCAAAGGTTCCCATTTTGTGGGCCACTAAAGTCTATTCAGGTATTCATTCATTTGTTTAGCTATAGTCCTAAGTCCTAAAAGAAGGAGCTCTAATGGCCGTATCAGTAGGAGACATTGCCCCAGATTTCGCATTGCCAAATCAACACGGCGAGGAGTTCAAGCTAAGCGAGTACCGCGGCAAGCCGGTGGTCCTTGTGTTTTACCCACTCTCCTTTAGCGGAACCTGCACCGGTGAAATGTGTGAGCTTCGGGACAACATTGCGATGTTCAAAGATTCACAGGTTGAGCTTGTCGCAATTAGCGTTGACAGCAAGTTCACCCAAGCCGCGTTTGCTGCGGCGGAAAACTACGACTTTCAACTGCTAGCAGACTTTTGGCCTCATGGAGAGGTGACGCAGCTTTATGACGCTTTCCTGGAAGAACGCGGCCATGGAACTCGCGCAACCTACGTGCTTAACCACGACCATGTTGTTGTCGCTAAGTTCACGACCCCGCCTGGTGAAGCGCGTGATCTTGCCAGTTATCGCAGTGCACTTGAACTTCTTTAGGAAGTTATCTGTAGTAGTATTTCGGCCGGGCCTTTAGCTCAGTTGGTAGAGCGCCACGTTTACACCGTGGATGTCATCGGTTCGAGCCCGGTAGGGCCCACTTCGAACAAAAACAAATCCAAACCAGATTTTTCTGGTTTGCTTTACGTATGACCTCCTTAGCGAACCTCATCGAAAGCTTTGAGGAGCTGTGGCCAACCTCAACTGCGGAGGATTGGGATCACGTCGGGCTAATGCTCGGAAGCCCAAGCAGCGAAGTCAAAAAAGTCCTGTTGAGTGTGGACATCACGAGTGCAGTTGTGGAAGAGGCTCTAGAGGCTAAGGCGCAGCTACTTCTCACCCACCACCCGATGCTGCTACGGCCAGTACATGAACTTGGCGAATTGACCGCTAAGGGCAACGTGGTTGCCAAAGCTGTTCGAGGATCTCTAGCGGTATACGCCGCTCACACGAACGCGGACATCGCCAGAGGTGGAGTTTCTGAATCCTTTGCCGCAGCCTTGGGACTCACGGAAATCGAACCACTGGACAAAGTCAGTGGACACGGGTGCATTGGTCAGGTCGCAACTCAGAGTCTTGTTGACTTTGCTCGTCATGTCGCCAAAGTACTGCCGTCGGTTGCAGGTGGGGTAAAGGTTGCAGGCGATCCTGAACGAATGGTCAGCGGTGTCGGCTTAGTCGGAGGGGCCGGGGATGGCTTCCTCAGCGCTGCTATTGCTGCAAATGTCGATGTATTTATAACCAGTGACCTTCGTCATCACCCAGCCCAGGATTTTATGGAACTCTCAGCAGTTGTTGACGGACCCGCGCTAATAGATGTCTCGCATTGGGCGGCTGAGTGGCTCTGGCTAAACTCTGCTGCTGCCCAGCTTTCTAAAAAGCACACTGGTGTCGAATTCCTAGTCAGCGATCTCAGGACAGACCCGTGGGATTTTGCGGTGATGCAGTGAAGGCTACAAGGGACCAGTTAGAGACTCTGCTCGAAATTCAGAGGAACATCTATTCGCAGCGGGCGATAGTCGCCAAAGCTAGAGAACTAACCTCTTCGTCATCGATTGAGGATGCTCGTGCTGAGCTGGCGGATGTAACGGGGAGGCTTTCGGAGCAACGGGGACGCATGGAGGAGATACAGCGCGACATCCACAGGTTGGAGTCTGATGTCGAACTTGTCGAAAAGCGCCTTTCAAAAGATGCTGAAAGGCTAAACCAGTCCTCAAACCCAAAGGACATTGCGGGGATTGAACATGAGATTGAGTCGCTCAAGAGCCGGCTTAGCTCGCTAGAAGACAACGAACTTGAGCTCATGGAGCAGCGCGATGTCGCAAGCGAGGAACTATCGGCACTTGAGAAACAGCGCGATGAGGCCGAGGGTGCGGTTGAGCAAACCAAGGCAGGTATCGCTCAGGAGCTCGAGTCGCTTAAGGTTCAAAACGAAGACCTTGTGAAGCTCATAAACGAGCTCAAGGGCACGGTCCCGCAGGAGCTATTAGCCCTGTTTGAAAAGAAGCTTGAACGAGGCGCTGCGGTAGGAAAGCTGTCAGGTTCCAGTTGTAGCGCTTGCAACATGAGCCTCAATTCCACTGCCATGGCAGAGATCAACCGCGTGCCATTTGATGAGCTCGCTACCTGCTCAGAGTGCTCCGCGATGTTGGTGAGAGAGTGATCTACCTCTACGCGGACGGAGCCTCAAGGGGTAATCCCGGGCCTGCGGCTTACGGTGTCCACATTGTGGATGCGGAGGGAAATCCAATCGCGGACTTTGGCGAGGGCTTGGGAATTGCTACGAATAACCATGCTGAATACTCGGGGGTAATTGCCGGCCTTAGGTATCTGACAAAGACCGAATACCGAGAGGTAACGATTCGGCTTGACTCCAAATTGGTAGTTGAACAGCTTTCTGGTCGCTGGAAGATCAAGAATTCAAACATGCAGGAGCTGGCAATTGAGGCCCAGGCGCTATTACGCGAATTTGACGCAAAGTTTGAATGGGTGCCCAGGGAGCAAAACTCTCATGCGGATGCGAATGCCAATAAAGCCCTTGACGACGGAGACTTTTCAAGCAGTCCCGCGGCAAACCTCGAACTCAGTGCAATACAGCCGAGATCAATTCGCGCACCTAGGCAAAACCAGGAGCCGACAACGATCGCAGTTGTCCGGCACGGGCACACAGTCAACACCGAGAAAAATCTAATCTCGGGTGGCCAGGGAACTGATCCCCAGTTAAGTGAGCTCGGGCTTTTTGAAGCCAACGCTGCTGCTGCCCAGCTGCCTATGTTGCTTTCAGAATTCGGCCTTCCAGAACTCTCTGTTGTTTACCACTCTCCAATGGTGAGAACGACTCAGACTGCCGAGGCTCTCGCAATGGGGAAGCTGGAGATGTTAGCTGATGCAAGGCTCAAGGAAATTGGCTTTGGGGACTGGGAAATGCTCGAAATGGCTCAGCTTGAGACCGACGAACTGGAACTAGTGAGTGCCTGGAGAGGTTCACTCGATGTTGCACCGCCAGGCGGAGAGTCAGTGAACGACATGCAGGGCAGAGTCTGGAGTGCCCTCGAAGAGATCATTGACCAGAACAGAGGGAAGTCCGTGGGAGTAGCGACTCACATGATGCCCACCAGGGCATTTGCCGCAGCAGCCTTCAGAGGGGCCAAAAATGCCTACTTCAACCTCAATTCATCTCCAGGTGGCATAAGCATTTATCGTTTCTTCGACATGAACTTCGCAGAGGTCTTTGTAATGAACTCTTGCCAACACCTGATCCGAAACTAGGCTTGTAGGGATGGGTCGGCCAGGCGGTCGCGACATTGTCGAGGAACGTCCGGGCTCCACAGAGCAAGGTGGTGGGTAACGCCCACCCGGGGTAACCCGAGAGATAGTGCAACAGAAAGTAAACCGCCCGCAAGGGTAAGGGTGAAACGGTGGTGTAAGAGACCACCAGCGGGATAGGTGACTTTCCCGGCTATGTAAACCTCACCTGGAGCAAGACCAAGCAGAAGGCAGGGCTGCTCGCCTAATGCCTTCGGGTAGGTTGCTAGAGCCTCTGGGTAACCAGAGGCCGAGATAGATGACCGTCAGCGCTTTAGCGCTACAGAACCCGGCGTATCGGCCGACCCATCGTTAGTTCTCGTGAGCCAGTGCGGCAGCGCCAATGATGCCTGCAGAATTCTGCAGCACTGCAGGAACAATTTCCGTCTTTAGGCGGAGCAGGGGCAAGAACTGCTCATGTGACTTACTAATTCCTCCTCCGACAATGAACAAATCGGGTGAGAGTAGTTTCTCGAGGGTCGAGTAATAGAACTGCAACCGCTCGGCCCACTCTTCAAAGGACAGACCTTCTCTTTCCATTGCGGCAAAGGAGGCCTTGGTCTCGTAGTCAACCCCGTCGATCTCTACGTGCCCAAGTTCTGCATTAGGGATCAGGGTTCCGTCATAAAACAAGGCAGTGCCAATACCTGTGCCCAACGTTGTCATGATGGTCAGCCCGTCACGCTTCCTGCCCGCTCCGTATTTGACCTCAGCGACCCCTGCAGCATCAGCGTCATTTATGACGTGCACGTGCCTTCCCAGCGTGTTCGAGAAAAGTTCGTCGGCATCTAGGCCAATCCACCTGCTGCTAACGTTCGCAGCAGATTTGGTCACCCCATGGATAACAACTGCCGGAAAGCAGATGCCAAGCGCACGATCTTCCTTTGTATCGACCGTCTGAGCGATTTCCCTGACAACCTCTGCAATGGCCTCGGGTTCACCGCCCTCCGGCGTTCCAAGCTTCACCCTCTCAGAGCGCAGTTGCCCCGACTTAGTGTTCACTAGAGCACCTTTGATACCAGTGCCACCGATATCAATACCCAATGCCTTCTTGCTCATGTGGCCTCCGTCAGTATCTGCGGTCCGTCTTCGGTAATCAAAATTGTGTGCTCGAACTGCGCTGTTAGCGACTTGTCCCTGGTAGTTACTGTCCAGCCGTCATCCCAGAGGTCCCACTCAATTCCTCCAAGGGTGATCATCGGCTCCACGGTGAAGACCATGCCGGGCTCTATGACCGTGGAGTACTCAGGTGCGTCATAGTGCGGAACTATCAGGCCCGTGTGGAAACTGGTCCCAACTCCATGACCGGTGAAATCCTGAACAACTCCGTACCCAAACCGCTTGGCGTATGACTCGATAGCCCTTCCAATGACATTCACCTCTCTGCCGGGAAGTGCTGCTTTGATCCCTCTAAGCATTGCCTCCTGGGTTCGCTCGACCAGGTTTGCCGCTTCCTGGGTTGCCTGGCCAATCAAAACTGTTGCATTGGTATCACCGTGCACCCCATCGAGGTAAGCGGTGATGTCGACATTGAGCAGATCGCCATCTTTCAAAACGGTGTCGTCAGGGATGCCGTGACAGACAACTTCGTTGAGTGATGTGCAAATAGATTTGGGAAATCCTCGGTATCCGAGAGTGGAGGGGTAGGCCCCGTTCTCGATCAGAAATTTGTGCCCAATTTCATCAAGGTCATCTGTTGTCATGCCGGGCTTTGCGCTGCCAAGGATGAGCTCTCGAGCAGTCGCTGCAAGCTTTGATGCAATTTTGATCTTGCCGATCGTTTTTTCGTCGTATCGGTCGCCAGTTGTGTGGGGTGCCGGAGATTTCTTACCCACGTATTCCGGTCTTTGGATTGATGCCGGAACCTCTCTACGCGGAGACACCCGACCTGGGATTAGGTGACCATCAACATTTACGGGCATTGGGGTTATCTTATTTTTCCGAGCCACTATCTTTGGTTACATGGCCGACGAGTTGAAGTATTGGTTCAATCAAGAAACAAAAAAGGTTGAAGAGGGACCAAAGTCTCTTGCCATGAGCAGATTGGGCCCATTTGATTCCTTTGAAGAGGCATCAAGGGCCGAACAAATCATTCTGGAGAGAGCTCGGAGATTACGCGAAGAAGACCAGAGCGAGTGGGATGACGAGGACTAAAAGCTTTCCTTGTCGGTAGGGAAATGGCCCTCTGCCACCTCCGTACGAAAATTACTTGCAGCTTTAAGTAGCAGCTCGCGAAGGTTCAGGTAGCTCTTAGAAAATGATGGCGACCTACCTGACAGACCCGCAAAATCTGTCCAGACCAGTACCTGACCGTCGGTTCCCGAGCCTGCGCCAATTCCAATTGTCGGGATAGTGAGTTCCTGCGTGACTTCCGCAGCCAGGTCCGCCGGGACCATCTCCAGAACTACTGCAAATGCTCCAGCCTCCTGAATTATTAGGCAGTCATCCCGGAGGCGGCTTGCGGCCGCATCGTCCTTGCCTTGAATCTTGTAGCCACCAAGTGCGTGTACAGATTGTGGTGTGAAGCCTGCGTGCCCCATAACCGGGATGCCACTTTCAACTAGGCGTCTGATCTGTTCCGACTTAGCCCCCTCAAGCTTTACTGCATGGGCGCCAGTTTCTTTCATTACGCGTATGGAATTGTGCAGAGCCTGCTCCGCAGACTCCTCGTAGGAGCCAAATGGCAGGTCAAAAACCACAAGTGAACTCCGCGCAGACCTCGCTACCGCCTTGCCAAAAGGGATCATCTCTTCGAGCGTGACCGAAATGGTGTCATCGTTCGCAAGAACTGTATTGCTGGCACTATCGCCCACCAGGAGGACCTCTATGCCCGCAGCATCAAAAATCTCTGCAGTCTGCTGGTCATAGCTGGTCAGGCAACTGAACTTCTTGCCTTCCTGCTTGAACTTGGCAAGAGTCGAGGTTCTGATTTTCATAGTTTTCCGAAACGGGTAGTAATAGGTACTCTACGCCCTGATCCAAACGCGACCTGGGTTGTTTTCGTTCCGATTGCCCCCTGAGATCTCTTCCACTCTGCAGCTCGAACCTTGTTATCGATGTCACTAACTAGCTCTCTCTCGAAGCCAAGGGCGACTACCTCATCAACAGTCGCGGTTTTCTCGATCAATAGGCGCAGAATGTCGTCAAGAAGTTCGTAATCCGGCAGCGAGTCAGTATCAAGCTGGCCGGGTCTTAGCTCGGCTGAGGGTGGTTTCTCAATTGAGGAGACCGGAATTATTTCTTTACCCCTGGAGGCATTGAGCCATTTCGCTAGTCGCCAAACATCGGTCTTGAGGACGTCTTTGATAGGCGCGAATCCACCTGCCGAATCCCCATACATAGTTGAATAGCCCACGGCTATCTCACTCTTGTTGCCAGTTGTTAGAAGAAGCCTTTCCTCAGCATTTGAAACTGCCATGAGGGTCACCGCTCTGATTCTTGCCTGCACATTTTCGCCGGAAAGCCCCTCCAACTCCACCATTGACTCGAAGGCTTTGTGTGCGCGGTCTATGCCTATCTCTCGGAACTCACAACCAAGATTCTTTGCCAGCTGTTTTGCATCATCTAGGGAGTGGTCTGATGAATACCTGGAGGGGAGGCCTATTCCGAGGACCGCGTCAGCTCCCAGCGCATCCACTGCGATTGCGCCACAGAGTGCACTATCAATGCCTCCGGAGAAACCGAGAACGGCTCTCTTCTGCCCTGTCTTAGCGCAATAATCGCGCAAACCGGTGACGAGTGCCTGATAAAGCCTTTCAGGCTCATCGTCAAGCACAGGCTCAAGTTCAGTCTCGATAGCTGGATAGAAGCCAGGTCCCATGCCGGCTCGGCTAACTTCCTTGCCGTCTTGATCTATCAAAAAGCTATCGCCGTCGAAGACGAGCTCGTCCTGGCCCCCCGCGAGATTTGCATAGGCCACAGCGAAGCCGTTTTGAAACTCTCGGACGGAGTTACGCCTGCGGGTTTGGATGTCACGTGTGTAGGGAGACCCGTTGGGAACTACTAGAAGTGACACTCCGGCCTTAGCTAGAGACTCGCGCTGCGGGCTCTCTGGGTGCCAGATGTCTTCGCAAATAGATACTCCCACCCGCTGTCCGTTTAGCTCGAAGACAAGGTCATTTTCACCCGGAACGAAGTTCCTCCAGTCATCAAAGACGTCATAATTTGGAAGATATCTCTTGTCGTATCGGCCAATAACTTTTCCCGCTTTGAAGACGGTTGCTGAGTTGTGAGCTGCCGCAAAGGAAGACTGATTGTCCTGCGCCTTTGTTGCGAGGCTCACGTGGCCCAGTACCACCGTCAGGTCCTTGTATTTGGATTCAGCGCTGACGCTTATGAGCTTCGAAAGCGAGTCCTCAGTTGCGGCAATGATGTCTGTTCGGTAGCTGAGATCCCCCAGGGGATATCCGCAAAGTGCCAGTTCACCGAAAACTAGAAGGTCAACCTTGCCCGAGGCCTCATCCATGACATGCAGAATTTGTTTCGAATTGTGCGCGAAGTCACCCACGACGGGGTTTATCTGGCCAAAGCCAATACGGATTTCTTGCACAGCCACTAGCCTATTAGGAGTGTCAGGAGGCTGGAATGGACAAGCAACAGGAGTTCGTACTTCGCACCATTGAAGAGCGCGGCGTTAAGTTCATAAGGCTTTGGTTCACGGATGTTGCCGGGACTCTGAAGTCAGTGGCGGTTGCTCCCGCTGAGATTGAAGGCGCGTTTGCCGAGGGTATCGGATTTGACGGCAGCGCCATTGAGGGTTTGGCTCGCACCTCCGAGGCCGACATGCTCGCAATTCCTGACCCAAGCACCTTTCAAATTCTTCCGTGGAGAGGCAGTGTTGACCCAGCGGCGAGGATGTTTTGTGACATTGCAACCCCGGACGGGCAGCCAGCTGCGGCTGATCCAAGAAATGTTCTAAAGCGAGCCCTTGACAAGGCCGCTTCCCTGGGGTTCAGCTTCTACGTACACCCGGAGATCGAGTTTTACTTGTTGAAGTCCGCTGAATTGGGCGCAGACGGCCTTCCAGTTCCGGTTGACCAGGCAGGGTATTTCGACAATGTGCCCGGCGGCACTGCGCACGACTTTAGGCGTCGTGCGGTCACGATGCTGGAGCAACTTGGAATCTCCGTTGAGTTCTCTCATCACGAGGGTGGACCAGGTCAAAACGAGATCGACCTCAGATACGCAGATGCGCTTTCTATGGCTGACAACGTTATGACGTTCAAGACGGTGGTTAAGGAGGTGGCTATAGAGCAAGGTGTTTACGCGACCTTTATGCCAAAGCCGTTCACCAATCACCCTGGCAGCGGCATGCACACGCACTTCTCACTCTTTGAAGGGGACAAGAACGCCTTCTTTGACGCAAGTGCCGAGTACCACCTATCAAACACGGCGCGCAAGTTCATAGCTGGAGTTCTCCGTCACGCGCCTGAGATCACCCTTGTCACAAACCAGTTTGTAAACAGCTACAAGCGCCTATGGGGTGGGGGAGAGGCTCCAAGCTATGTCAGCTGGGGTCACAATAACCGCAGCGCTTTAGTTCGAGTTCCCCTTCACAAGCCAGAGAAGGCTCAGAGCACTCGCATGGAATACCGCGCAATGGACAGTGCGGCAAACCCATATCTGGCCTATTCACTCCTGCTGTCTGCCGGCCTCAAGGGCATTGAGGAGAACTATGAGCTTCCTGCCGAGACAGAGGATGACGTCTGGACGCTAAGTGACATGGAACGAAGGGCAATGGGAATCGAAGCACTGCCGCAATCTCTAGACCACGCAATCAGAAAGCTTGAGTCGAGTGAGTTGGCAGCCGAGGTACTTGGCGAGCGCGTCTTCTCATACGTTTTGGCAAATAAGCGAAACGAGTGGGCTGAGTATCGCTCCCAGGTGACTCCTTTTGAGATCGAGCAAAATCTCCGCAACCTCTAAATGACTAGAGGACGCAGCAATCCGCTCAGTGAGCTCGCAAGGCTCGGCTTTGAAAATCTAAGTGAGACTGTTGCCAAGCTTGAACGGCTAGTCGAGTTGGTAGGGGATTGGGGGCATTCTGCTCTAACCCCACTGGCCTCCTCAGCTTCACCGGATAAGGCGTTGGACTTCCTCCTGCGGATGTCCGAGACAAAGCCAAAAGCGATCGCAAAGATTCTCTCGGATGCAAAGCAGGCCGAGAGGCTGTGCCGGGTCGTGGGGGCCTCAGATGGCATGGCGGAGCATCTGCTTCGTCATCCTGATTCGCTCATAATTCAAAAAAAGCCAGCGCTGCCAAGCAAATTCACGATTCCTACCGCTTCGCGGTCTGAATTGCGTGTTGGTTACCGCAACGCACTTTTTCAGATCATCGATTGGGACTTGGCTCAGTTAGATGCCAGCGCTGCCTTTGCCGAGGTTTCGATTTCGTTGACGCGGCTTACGGACGGCACTTTAGAGAGTGCAATCTCCGTTGCAACCCAGGAGCTCATCAGTGAGGGTCGTATCTCCGAAGCTGACGCTAGTTCTTGCCCTTTGGCAGTGATTGCCATGGGTAAGACCGGGGCACAGGAGCTGAACTACGTTTCCGACGTCGATGTCATTTACGTTGCGACAGAGGCCGAAAAGATCGACACGGCAATCAAGATTGCGACAAGGATGCAGGCCGTCATCTACGACGTTGAGGTTGAACCCGGTCTTTGGCAGGTTGATCCAAACCTAAGGCCAGAGGGTAAGTCTGGTGTTTTGGTGAGAACGCTCGAGGCTCATGTCGCCTACTACGACAAGTGGGCAGAGCCTTGGGAGTTCCAGGCTCTCTTGAAAGCACGTTTTGCTGCAGGAAATGCGGAGATAGGCAATGCCTACATAGACACCATAAAGCCCATGATTTGGGCGTATCAGGATCGTTCCGCCATTGTCGATAGCGCCAGGCATCTAAGAGGGCGGGTGCTTGAAAACATTCCTCCAGCAGAGCGCTCGAGCAACCTGAAACTTGGTCGAGGTGGATTGAGGGACGTGGAATTCACGGCTCAGCTTCTGCAGCTCGTTCACGGCGTTGGCGACCCTAGTCTCCAGGTAATGGATACGCTGTCTGCTCTCGAGGCACTCAGTGATGCCGGACTGCTCTCCAGGACCGACAGGGCCAAACTCAGCGCGCACTACCGCTTCCTCCGCTCCGTCGAACATCGGATTCAGCTCCAGCGCCTAAGGCGCTCACACCTGGTTCCAAGCAAGCCTGAGGAGCTCCGCCGTGTTGCGAGAGGTTTGGGGCTCAGCTCCGACGAACTAACTAATCGACTTGAGTCTGTGAGGGCTGAGGTCGCAGAGCTTCACGACTCCGTCTTCTATCGACCTCTACTTGCCGCAACTGCTGCGCTGACTCCAGGAGAAATCAGGCTAAGCGCGGAGGATGTTGAAAAGCGACTGGTAGCCCTCGGCTTTGTTGACCCTAAGGGCGCGCTAAACCACATCAATGCCCTCACGACTGGGGTTTCCAGGCGTGCAGTGATCCAGAGAACCCTCCTTCCAGTTCTGATTCGCTGGATGGCAGAGGGGACAGACCCTGACAGAGCCTTGGTCAGCTTCCGCAGACTTAGCGAGGAGCTGGGGGACACCCCCTGGTTTCTTAGGATGCTTCGAGACTCATCGGGTGCCGCAGAACGTCTTATGCGGGTGCTCTCATCCTCGGGGATGATCGCGAGGGTGTTAGAGCGGATTCCAGATTCGACATCTTGGTTCGGAGATGACACTGAGCTCTCGCCGCGCAGTTTGGAGGCCATTGAGGCGGAGATGGCAGCCATTATTTCGAGGCAGGAGGACCCTGAGGCGGCTGCCGATTTGATTCGAAACATTCGCCGACGTGAGACTCTCCGCGTGGCAATTGGTGCAGTGCTGGGAGTTAGCTCCATGGCGGAGATAAGCGAGGGTTTGACCGCGATCATGGATGCCTATCTTCGGGCGATGCTTGAGATTGCCAAAGAGGGCCAAGAGCTTGATCTAGGGATTGTGGCAATGGGGCGCCTCGGTGGCCGGGAGCTGGGGTTTGGGTCCGATGCAGACGCGATGCTTGTCTATGCCTCTGGCCCAGAGGATGCCCAGGGACTAGCCGAAAAGGTTTCGTCTAGGCTCCTAAGTCTTGTTAAGGATTCAATCATGGCTTTCGAGCTGGACCTTGGACTCAGGCCAGAGGGTAAAAATGGACCACGGGTTCGCTCCCTTGAAAGCTACAGAGCGTACTTTGAAAAGTGGGCAGACACCTGGGAGTTTCAGGCCCTGCTTCGGGCCCGCGTTATCTCAGGTAGTCCGGAGCTTGTTGCTTCATTCACAGAGCTGATCGATCGCTTCAGATATCCGGTCGAGCTGACCAATAAGCAGCTCGTGGAGATTAGGCGCATAAAGGCGAGAGTTGAGGCCGAGAGACTTCCACAGGGCGCGGACCCCGCAAGGCACCTCAAGTTAGGCAAAGGTTCCATTAGCGATGTCGAGTGGCTGGTTCAGCTTTACCAGTTGCGTCTCGCGCATCAGCAAATCGAGCTTCGAGTATTAGGAACTCTTGATGCGCTTGCAGCGCTCGAAAAGTCTGGAGAAGTATCAAGCGAAGATGGTGCTGCCCTGAGAGCGGCCTGGCTGCTCTCCTCTAGATGCAGGAGTGCACTTGTTCTAGCTGTGGACAAGCTTATTGACATCCTTCCGACTGACAGGCGGCAACTGGAGGCAATGGCGCGAATCCTTGAGCTTGCGCCAGGTTCAGCCTCGGAGCTTGAGGAGACCTACCTAAGCACCACACGTAAGGCGAGGGCAGTCTACGAGCAGCTATTCGCGAAATAGTAAAAGGGAGGCAAGTTTCCCTGCCTCCCTATTACTTTGTTGAAGTGCTTAGACTCCGTAGTAAAGCTCGAACTCAAACGGGTGAGGACGCTGCGCCATTGGCTTCAGCTCCTTCTCACGCTTGTAGTCGATCCAGTTCTCGATTAGGTCCTTGGTGAACACATCTCCCTCGAGCAGGAACTCGTGGTCGTTCTCTAGGGCAATCAGTACCTGGTCAAGGCTTCCTGGAACCTGTGGAATCGCGGCAGCTTCCTCTGCAGGCAACTCGTAGAGGTCCTTGTCGACTGGCTCGTGTGGCTCAATACGGTTCTTGATTCCATCCAGACCTGCCATCAACATTGCAGAGAACGCGAGGTATGGGTTACCTGAGCTGTCTGGGGCGCGGAACTCAATACGCTTGGCCTTCGGGTTTGAACCGGTCATAGGGATACGGATTGCGGCCGAGCGGTTACCAGCAGAGTAAACGAGATTAACAGGAGCCTCGAAGCCTGGAACCAGTCGGTGGTAAGAGTTAATGGTTGGGTTGGTAAACGCGAGGATGCTTGGCGCGTGCTTCAGAATGCCTCCGATGTACCAACGGGCAGTGTCGCTTAGACCGCCGTAACCAGATTCGTCGTAGAAGAGCGGCTTGCCGTCCTTCCAGAGTGACTGGTGAACGTGCATTCCCGAACCATTGTCTCCGAAGAGAGGCTTTGGCATGAATGTAGCGGTCTTACCAAACTGAGTTGCCACGTTCTTGACGATGTACTTGAACTTCAGGATGTCGTCAGCGCTCTTGATGAGCTGGTCGAAGCGGTAGTTGATCTCGCACTGTCCAGCGGTTCCCACCTCGTGGTGTGAACGCTCCACTGAGAGACCTGCAGCCTCAAGCTCGAGCACGATTGCATCGCGGATGTCAGCCAGATGGTCGGTTGGGGACACAGGGAAATAGCCACCCTTGTGAGGGGTCTTGTTACCTAGGTTTCCACCCTCCTCAGCTTTGGCGCTGTTCCAAGGTCCTTCAACGGAGTCCACCATGTGATATGCGGTGTGGGCCTTTACCTCGTAGCGAACCTCGTCAAAGATGAAGAACTCAGCTTCTGGTGCAAAGTATGCAGTGTCCGCAATTCCAGTGGACTGCAGGTAGCGCTCTGCCTTGTGCGCAACCTGTCTTGGGTCGCGGTGGTAAAGCTCGCCATTTCTTGGGTTGTAGATGTCGAAGTTCATGATGAGAGTCTTCTCAACACGGAACGGATCAATCCACGCAGTTGTAACGTCTGGGATCAGCTGCATGTCGCTCTCGTGAATTGCAGCGAAGCCTCGAATCGAGGAGGCGTCAAATAGCTGCCCGTTCGCGAAGAAGTCTTCGTCAATCTGTGAAACAGGAAGGTTGAAGTGCTGCTGAACACCAGGAAGGTCTGTGAAACGGACATCCACGAACTTGACGTCATTTTCCTTGATGTATGCCAACACCTCAGAGGCTGTTTTGAACATAGGTATCTCTTTCTTAGGTGAATTGAGTTCCCGCGGGGAATGGGTAAAAACTACTGAACTTATGTTTCAGAAATGTTAAAACTTGCGCTTTGGCGCCCGAACCTTTGTTGGGTCAATGCCCTTAGGGATTGGGATTGAGAGCCCTCCCAGAGCGTCCAAGCGATTCGCAACTACAGCTACCTCGGCACGCCTTAGGGTCTTTCCAAGTTTGTAGACGGTCTTTAGGAGTTCGTAGAGGCGCACACCTGAATCATCGATAGTCACTCTTAGTTGGTGGACCTTCACTCCAGGGGCCGCTCTGTTGACCTTCCTGGCTTCATCCTGCAGCATTTGACTTACCCTCGCTGAGGTTCCCTCGGCTATCAGGACGACGCCAGCAGGGCCGATCATGCGGTAGATAGCCTCACGGCTTTTGGGGTTGACAGCCACCGGAACTGACGAGGCTCGCCAGCTGCGCTTAATTTGGGTGTCTAGAACAGCCCCAACAGCACCTGCCTGACCTTCAATCTGCTGATAGGCATTGCGCTCGGCACGCTTTGACATCAAGATCATGGCAATCAAGATTCCGGAGACCACTCCGGAAATCGTCCAAATGGTTAGGCTCCAAGGCTCTCCGCCGCCGAGCAGAAAGCCAACGAGAAGTCCGCCGCCGGAGGCTAGTAGGAAGCCAAGCGCTGCGATCCAAACGCTAGTGGGGTCATTCTTAGCGGTCGACTTATAAACCTGCAGGAGCTGTTTTAGTCTCCCAGGTGCCTTATCTTTCTTTGCCACGCGCCTAGTCTACTTAGGCAATCGCGCTGGCTTGCGCGAACTCTAATTTGTCGGCCAGATGCCTTAGCTCCTCAGGAATCTCCCGCCCCTTTGCAATCATGCTCTTGGCCCAGAGGCGACCGGCACGATAGCTGGACCTAACTAATGGCCCCGACAGGACTCCGAGGAAGCCAATGTCTTCGGCGATTTGAGCCAGTTCCACAAATTCTTCGGGCTTTACCCAGCGCTCTACGGGGTGGTGGCGAGGCGAAGGTCGCAGGTACTGGGTGACCGTGATGATGTCGGTTCCGGCATCGTGGAGATCGTGCAGGGCTTGGATGATCTCGTCTCTCTCCTCGCCCATTCCAAGTATGAGGTTGGACTTTGTAACCAGGCCGTAGTCTCTGGCCTGCGTGATTACGTCCATCGAGCGCTGGTAGTCGAAAGCTGGCCTGATGCGCTTAAAGATCCTGGGCACCGTTTCCACGTTGTGCGCAAAGACCTCGGGCTTGGCGTCGAAGACGAGCTTTAGAAGCTCTGGGTTACCCGAAAAATCAGGCACAAGAATCTCCACACCGGTTCCGGGTGACTGTTTGTGGATCTGCCTAATGGTTTCTGCGTAGAGCCAAGCGCCCTCATCTGGAAGATCATCGCGGGCAACGCCGGTCACTGTTGCATACCTCAGCTGCATTTTGTTGACCGAGTCACCAACACGCCTCGGCTCATCCGCATCGAAGGCAGCAGGTTTGCCGGTGTCAATCTGGCAGAAATCACACCTTCTGGTGCACTGCGAGCCTCCAATGAGGAATGTGGCTTCTCGGTCCTCCCAGCATTCAAAGATGTTGGGGCAACCTGCCTCCTGACAAACAGTGTTGAGGTTTTGGTCTTTTACCAGTGAATGAAGCTGCTTGTATTCGGGTCCCATCTTTGCAGTGGTGCGAATCCACTCGGGCTTTCGCTCAATGGGCACCTGCGAGTTGCGAACCTCCAAACGAAGAAGTTTTCTCGATGGATTAGCCTCTGGCATTTGGGATCTCTTTCATAATCTGCTCTACAAGGGTAGCTGCTTCAATCGGAGTTATCTCCTTCGATGCTAATTCGCTGAGTGTGCTGCTGCGTGCATCATCAATGCCACAGGCAATTATGTGCTCATAGGGCTCTAGCGAGTTGTTGCAATTGAGAGCAAAACCATGCATTGTCACCTTTTCGGAGACGCGGATGCCTATTGCTGCCACTTTGACCAGGTCACCCTTGTCTTCAACCCAGACCCCCGTGCGGCCGGCGACTCTTTGACCAGTGATGCCAAATTGAGCAATTACATCGATCAGTGTCTGCTCCAAGAACCTCACGTAATTCACAACATCTATCGGTTGGGGAAGACGCATGATCGGATAACCGACGAGCTGCCCAGGGCCATGCCAGGTAATCTTCCCGCCACGATTGGTCTCTACAAATTCGCTTCCGTCTCTGGGGAGCTCGTGCATCTCAGTACGTTTGCCAGCTGTATAAACGCTTGAGTGCTCTAGAAGTAGGACGGTATCTTCTCTCTGCCCCGAAACCACTTCAGCATGCACAGAAAGCTGTGTTTGGTATCCGTCAGAGTATGAGACAAAATCGGGATCAAATCCGATTCGCTCAAAAAGTGGCATGGTTAGGCCAAGGCCTTTGAGGCGTTGAGTCCAACCAAGGAACTAGATGCCGAGGTTGGCTTCAAATGCTCCGGCCTCAAGGCGTGTCTTTACGTCTGCCAGGTACCTAGAAGCATCCGCGCCATCAATGATCCTGTGGTCATAGGAGAGTGCCAGGTAGACCATTGACCTAATTGCAATTGCTTCGTTTCCAGCAGCGTCCTTGACAACGGCGGGTCGTTTGGTCACGATTCCGGTGCCAAGAATTGCAGATTGAGGCAGGAAGACGACAGGGGTGTCAAAGAGTGCACCACGAGAACCAGTGTTGGTAACCGTAAAGGTTCCGCCGGCAAGCTCATCGGGCTTGAGTTGGTTGTTCCTGGTGCGCTCTGCCATGTCGGCAATCTGAGCAGCTAGCTGAGAAATGCTCATGCTGGCGGTGTTGCGAAGCACAGGAGTCAGAAGCCCTCTTTCGGTGTCAACAGCGAATGAGATGTTCTCGCCATCGTGATAGACGATGTTTTCTCCCTCGACAGTGCTGTTGATCTTTGGGTGCGCCCTAAGTGCTTCTGCCGCCGCAAGGGTGAAGAAGGGCATGAAGCTGAGTTTGTTTCCGGTCTTTGCCAGGAAGTCGGCCTTCACCCTGTCACGAAGCTGCGCAATTGCAGTGACATCTACCTCTACGACAGTCGTGAGCTGGGCTGATTGCTGCATAGAGGCAACGGCGCGTTCCGCAAGCACTTTGCGAAGCCTGGTCATAGGTTCTGAGGTTCCCCTTAGTGCACTGCTCTCAACTGGTGCTTGAGCGGCAGGTGGCTGCGCAGCTGGTGCCTGCTCTGCTGGTTGAGACCCAGCGGCGACAACATCTTCTTTACGAATACGGCCGCCAATTCCCGTGCCCTGAACATTCGCTAGGTCAACGCCTAGGTCGGAGGCGAGTTTTCTAACGATTGGGGTGACATAGTTTGGGTCGCTTTCACTCGCAGCTGGCGCAGCAGGTGCAACTGGAGCGGCAGGAGCTGGCGGGGCGACTGGGGCGGGAGGTGCAGGTGGGGCAGCCACAGGCGCAGGTGGGGCTGGTGGAGTAGCCGGTGCAGCAGCAACGGGTGCTGGAGGCGCCGGGGGAGTAGGAGCGGCAGCGGGAACTTCTGGGGCTGCTGGTGCTGAGGCGACTGGCTCAGCTGGTGCTGCCGGAGCGATCTCTGGGGCGGCACCCTCGCCGACAATTGCGAGGACGGCACCGACCTCAATTGTCTCGTCCTCCTGAACCAGAATCTGCTGAACTACCCCAGCGACTGGACTCGGAATCTCGGTGTCTACCTTGTCAGTTGACACCTCGACTAGTGGCTCGTCCACGGCCACGGTGTCTCCGACCTTCTTCAGCCACCTAGTAACGGTTCCTTCAGTTACCGACTCACCTAGTGCTGGTAGTACTACTTCGCTCATCGTTCCTTTTCCTGACTGAGGCTATGCGTGTGCGTGAAGAGGCTTTCCAGCGAGCGCTAGGTGCGCCTCGCCGATTGCCTCGTTCATAGTTGGGTGTGCGTGTATGTGTGGTGCTACGTCCTCCGGATAGGCTTCCCAGTTGACGATTAGCTGCGCCTCGCCAATTTGCTCGCCGGCCCTCGAACCGATCATGTGGAAACCAACTACGGGGCCGTTGTTCTGCCTAATTAGCTTGATTACTCCTGCGGTACCAAGGATGTTGCTCTTGCCGTTACCAGCGAGGTTGTACTCATAGGTAGAGATGCCCTCAGCACCAAACTTCTCTTTGGCCTGATCCTCGGTAAGCCCAACCGAAGCAATCTCCGGTTCGCAATAGGTCACACGGGGAATGCCCATTTCATCAACCTTCACCGGCTTTAGTCCAGCAATCTCTTCAGCAACGAAAATTCCATGCATGAAGCCGCGGTGAGCGAGCTGAAGTCCAGGAACGATGTCGCCTACCGCGTAAACACCCGAAAGGTTGGTCTCGAGCCTGTCGTTGGTGAGGACCCAGCCACGGTCCATTGAAATGCCCTGCTCCTCATAGCCAAAGCCAGTCGCGTTTGGCCCTCTGCCGACCGCAACTAAGAGGATATCTGCGACTACCTGATCGCCATTTTCAAGCTCGATAGTGACCTGCTTGTCATCTTGAGTAACGGACTTGAACTTGTTGCCCAGCTTTGACTCGATGCCTCGCTTGCGATAGGCGCGATCAAGTGCCTTGCTGATAGCAGGCTCCTCATTTGGAACCAGCCTGTCTAGGCCTTCAATGATTACCACCTCGGCTCCAAATGAGCGCCACACTGAGGCAAACTCCACTCCGATGACGCCGCCACCAAGGATTGCAACCTTGCCAGGAACCCAGTCCATCTGTAGGGCTTGGTCGCTGGTTATAACCCTGCCGCCGATTTCAATGCCGAGTGTTTTGGAAACTGAGCCGGTGGCGAGAACAAGATTCTTACCTTCATAGACCTCAGATCCGACTGTGACCTGCTTAGGGCCGGTCATGCGACCCTCGCCCTGTACGAAAGTGATGTTCTTTGAGCTGACCAGCCCGGTGAGGCCCTTGTAAAGCTTGTCGACGATGGAGTCGCGGTACTTGTTTACCTGGGTCATGTCTATACCCTGGAACGTCGCCTGGACGCCGTAGTTGGCGGCTTCTTTTGCAGTGTCGGCCACTTCAGCAGAATGCAGCAGAGCTTTGGTAGGGATGCAACCTCGGTGAAGACAGGTACCACCTAGCTTGTCTCGTTCGATGAGGGCGACACTCATACCCAGCTGAGCAGCCCTTAGGGCTGCGGCATAGCCGCCCGAGCCCGAACCTAGAATTACAAGGTCAAAAGTGGTGTTTGCCATTAAAGCTCCGTCTGTTTACCCAAAACAGGTTGCAAGTCTACTACCCAGGCCCCTAGATGCTTCTTGCAAGATTCACCAATGTGCGAACCATTACTCCTGTGGCCCCAGAGGGATAAACGGAGTAGGGCGAGCCATCGTTGTTAGCCGCGCTAGCAATGTCTAGATGGGCCCAGGAGGTTCCCTCCGGAACGAACTTTTCTAGGAAGAGACCTCCGACAATCATGCCCCCAGCACGATTTCCGATTTTCACGTTAGTCATGTCTGCCAGATCGCTATCCAATGTGCTGCGAAGATCCTCAGCGAGCGGCATGTGCCACACAAGCTCCTCGGAGGCCTTGGCAGCTTCCAAGACTTTCTCTACGGCAGCGCCATGTCCCATGAGGCCGCTGTAGCGCTTGCCCAGTGCGATAGTTGCTGCACCTGTAAGCGTGGCCACATCCACAATGTGATCGGGTCTCAATTCAGATAGCACGGTTAGTCCGTCCGCCAGCACTAATCGTCCCTCTGCGTCGGTATTTAGAACCTCGACAGTTTTTCCGCCTCGAATTTTGATCACATCGCCAGGCCTAGTCGCCTCACCTGAGGGCATGTTCTCAGCCACGCACATCACTGTTGTGATGTCTACTTTGAGCCCTAGCCTGGCGATTGCCAGGGTGGCTGCCATGACGGTTGCGGCCCCCGCCATGTCGTACTTCATCCCCACCATTGATTCGGCGGGCTTGAGTGATAGACCTCCGGTGTCGAAAGTAATACCTTTACCTGCCAGGGCGAGGTGCTTACCGCCGCCCTTATAGGTGAGCTTTATTAGCCGTGGAGGACGCTTTGACCCTTTGCCGACAGCGAGTATGCCCCCGCACTCCTCTTTCTCGAGTCTCGATTCGTCCCAAATCTCGACATCAACACCAGCAGACTTTCCGCGCTCTGCTGCTATTGCGGCCAGCCGTTCTGGATAGAGGTCATTGGCGGGCATGTTGATGATCTCGCGCGCGGCAACTATTTCCTCTGCTACGACTCTCTGAACCTCAAGCGTTGCGGAGTTCCCGCCGACTACCTTTACCTCGAGTGGCGCTTTAGAGGTGGCCGCCTTGTAACTGGTTGGTGTCGCATCAGAAAGCAGGACGCCTTCAAGCACGTCGCTGGCCTCATTGCCAGCTTCAATGACTAGGGGGAGTGCTGTAGAGGCGGCCCTGCATGCTGCAGCTGCGAAGTCTTTGGTGGACTGCTTACCACCTAACAGCAGGACGACACCGTTCTCGGCAGGCAATCGAGCTACATTTCCTTTTTTGGGCTCGGCCTTGTAGGTGTCCAAATCTGATTTTTTGATGCCGAAGCCGGAAAGGTCCTGCGATGAATCCGAATAGGGAATTGCGAGCTGGTAAGGGGCTGTTGGGAGATCAGTAAGCAGTTCTATGTTGTGCATGTCGATAAGTGTAAGTGGGTTAGTATCGGGCCATGAGTGAGCTCTATCAACAATTCGAGACTCAGTCGGACATTCAGTCGCTTCCGATGGTTGCAATGCTTTCCGGATTCACCGATTCCGGGAGCACGATAGGTCAGTTATCGGACCACTTCTTTTCCTCTCTAAAACATGAGCTAGTCCTTCGTTTCGATAACGATGAACTTCTTGATTACAGGTCGCGAAGGCCCACCCTGTTTTTTGACAAAGACCACATTGAGAGTTACGAGCCGGCAACTTTGGCTGTTTATTTGGTGTGGGATGAGGCTGGTCAGCCTTTCTTGCTCCTCGATGGTTACGAGCCAGACATGCGCTGGGAGGCATTCGCCAGATCAGTAGTGCGGTTTTGCGAGGCGTATGACGTTCAGTCCTTTACCTGGGTGCACGCCATACCTTTCCCAATTCCACACACGCGGCCCACAGGAATCACTGTGAGCGGAAACCGCGAAGACATGATTACTCGATTCTCCGAGTGGAAACCGCAGACACAGGTCCCGGGCAATGTGATTCACCTGCTCGAGTACAGGCTCGGCGAGGCAGGTTTCGATACGGCCGGCTTTGTGTTGCTTGTTCCGCATTACCTTGCAGACAACGAGGTGCCAAGAGCTGCACTCCGGGGACTCGAGTTGATCACTGCGGCTACGGGTCTGGTCTTCCCATCCGATGAGATTCGCGACCGAGCCACTAAGTTCGACGCAAAGGTTGACGCACAGGTCCAGGAGAATGCCGAGTTGGCCAAGTTGATTGCCACGTTAGAACAGGGCTATGCCAACGGCGACTCCGGTCCCGCTAGGGCGCCAATTGGCAAGCCGCGTCAAGAAACCCCAGATGCAGACCAAATTGCGGATGATCTAGAAAAGTACCTTGCGACTATGCAACAAAAGCGCAAGGACGAGGAATAAACCTTTAGCAAATACTCTTATATCTCTCCTACGACGCTAATTCTGTGACATAATTGGCGCTCAAACCCTTTCAGGTCTTGCGACTTGACAAGGGTTTATAGTCTGCCCAAAACAAAGAGGACATCATCGCAACTGTCTCCAAAGCCAAGGCCAAATCCACCAAGGCCACTCCTAAACGTGCCCGCGCTAAGGCAACGCAGGATCAGGAGGAGATGGATGAGGATGAGGACGACTCGGTAGAGGACATTGTCTCCGAGGCGAAAGAGGCCGTAGACCTCACCGCTGACGATGAAACAGAAGCCCCAGAGGACAGCAAAGAGGATCTTCCAACCGGCACTATCGAGCTTCCCAAGGACCTCATGGTCCTCACCGATGACGAAGACGACATACCGGTTCAGAATCTCACGATAAGTGGTGCAACGGCGGATCCAGTTAAGGACTACCTAAAGCAGATCGGTAAGGTTGCGCTTCTCAACGCCGAGCTCGAGGTAGAGCTGGCAAAGCGCATCGAAGCCGGACTCTTTGCAGAGGAAAAGCTCGGAACTGCTTCAAAGTTAAGCCCAGCTGACAGGCGAGATTTGAACTGGGTTGTGAAGGATGGTCAAAGGGCCAAGAGCCACCTGCTAGAGGCCAACCTGCGTCTTGTTGTATCACTCGCCAAGCGCTACACCGGTCGAGGCATGCAGTTTCTTGATTTGATCCAAGAGGGCAACCTAGGTCTGATACGTGCGGTTGAAAAATTTGACTACACCAAGGGCTATAAGTTCTCCACCTATGCAACATGGTGGATTCGCCAGGCAATCACTAGGGCCATGGCCGACCAGGCGAGAACCATTCGTATCCCTGTGCACATGGTTGAGGTAATCAACAAGCTTGCTAGGGTGCAAAGGCAGCTGCTCCAGGACCTTGGTAGGGAGCCAACGCCGGAAGAGCTGGCCGCTGAGTTGGACATGACTCCAGAGAAGGTTGTCGAGGTTCAGAAATATGGCCGCGAGCCAATCTCCCTCTCAACTCCGCTGGGTGAGGATGGCGACAGTGAGTTTGGCGATTTGATTGAGGACACCGAGGCGGTAGTTCCTGCAGACGCGGTCGGCTTCACCATGCTGCAGCAGGAACTCGAGAGGGTTCTTGACTCCCTCCACCCCAGGGAAGCCGGTGTTATCCGATCACGCTTCGGCCTGGGTGATGGCGTTCAAATGACTCTTGATCAAATTGGTGAGAAGTTTGGCGTTACCAGAGAGCGGATTCGCCAGATCGAATCAAAGACAATGTCGAAGCTTCGTCACCCATCCCGCTCCCAGCTGCTCAGAGATTACCTGGACGGGTAAATGCTTTCCCTCCTGGCTGTTTCGCTGGGGAAATCACTCCGGTTTCTACTTCGCCTTATCCGAAGGGGCGGGGGAAGTGCGTTACCAGGGCTGATTGCCGGAGCAATCCAACCAAGGTTGCTGTCAAATGCGCTCAGGACCCTACCTGAGGGTGTTGTGTTGGTCACAGGAAGCGCTGGCAAGTCTTCGACGACCCACACTCTGGTGCAGCTTCTAGAGGCCCATGGCAAGAAAGTATTTACCAACCCCTCTACCGCCAACATCAAGCAGGGTCTGGTATCCGCAGTCCTGAAAGAAGGTGACCTCTTCGGTCGCCTGAACTATGACATCGCTGTCTTAGAGGTTGATGAGGGTCACGGTTCAGCCCTGGTTGGCGACCTCAAGCCCCGTCTGGTCGTTTTAACAAACGTGCTAAGCGATCAACTGGATAGATTTGTGGACCCTGACTTTGTTATCGAGAAGCTAGAAAACTTGGCAATCTCTGCAAAGCAGGTGGTGCTCAATGCCCACGATCCAAACCTGCGCAGCATGGCACTGCAGAACGTTTCAGGTGCCGTGGACCTCAGCACGGAGTTGAAGGGCTCTTCCGAGGCTCCTAAGTATGCGCTCAGGTTTGATTCGCCACCAGCTATCGAAGATGCGTGGTTAGTTGGGGGCAAGAAAGAACTTTCTCTAAGCACAGCACTTGGACCCGTTGCCCTGAAGGATCAAAACATTCCTCATGCTTTGAATACCGCCTTAGCGATTTCTGCTTCGGCCAGGCTCGTTGAACTGGACATGGCTAAGACTCAGCAAACGATTGATTCAGTTAGCGGGGTGTTCGCCCGCAATGAGTTGACCTCTCTGGATGGCATCGAGGTTAATCTGCGACTGGTTCAGAACCCCACGAGCTTTCAGCTCAATGTGGATGAGCTTGGACCTTCGAATAGTCCGCTGATGTTTATGGCAGGTTCTGACATTCACGATCCAAGTTGGCTTTGGACGGTTGACTTCAGCTCCGTAGGCAAAGTAGACATTGTGTCTGGTTTCAACGCTTTTGACCTTGCATTGCGCCTCAGCTATGCCGGAGTTGAAGTTGGCAGGGTTATCCCTGATGTCGCCGAGGCGAAGTCTGCGTTTATGAGCCTGCGTGGTGAGCTTCCCACAATTTTGTTTAGCGCAGATTCTATGCGGCGGTTTAGAAGGCAAGCGGGGTTGGCTAAGTGATTAAGTTGTTTACGTTTCACCCCGAACACTTCGATAACAACGGAGATCAGGGGAACATTGAAGTTCTGCGTTTCGAACTGGAACGCGCAGGCGTCAAGCACGGCAAGTCCAAGACGGTTGAAGCTGCTGAGTTCGTCCTGATTGGCGATGCTTCGCGGGCTGCCATGCGCCATTATGCCGAGGAGCTTCGCGGACTATTGCCTTCAGTGCGGAATCGTATGAGCGCGGGACATCCAACCCTTTTGGCCGGCTCTAGCTACGAGTTCTTTGCGTCAGAGTTAGGGCTAACTGCAGAGAAGATGCCCAGAAAGAGTGAGTTTGTGTCGGGTGAGTACTTTGGGTACAGAAACACTGAACTCGATTTGCCTATTGTGCACCGAAAGGGTCTGTTCGTTGCTACAAGCCTGTTTGGGCCATTTCTAGCGAAGAACCCGAGCTACCTGAGCGATCTCCTGAGAGGTCTTGGAGTCCAGAGCGAGCTAGATCCTGTAAAGCTCGAGTGGATCGAAAAGATTAGAGAAATTAGCGCCGGTTAAGTTCTTCAGACTGGTCGTGCCAGTTGATCACAAGCGGCTCGAGCTTTTCCTTGTTGGCCTTGCCGTGGTGGGCGCAGAACAGCAGCTGCCCCGACTCAAGCTCCACACGAATGTAAGCCTGCGCTTCACAAACGTCGCAGCGATCGGTTGCCAGCAGGTTGGGTAGTTCGCGTGTCTCTTCCATTTGATGAACTATAACCTTCGGCTTCGACAAATAATCCGCTTATCACCCTTGTTTCGCTAACTGCGAAGTGGCAGCTAAGTACTGAGAGATCGGCGCTCTATTCTTTCGACGTGGAAACCTACTTAGCCCATCACCTATCAGTCCTCGAGGGCCTCGAGGCGGTTCGTAAGCGACCGGGCATGTACATAGGTTCAACCGACGGCCGTGGATTGATGCACTGTCTTTGGGAAATCATCGACAACTCAGTCGACGAGGCACTTGCTGGGCATGGACACTCTATTGAGGTTGAGCAATTTGAAGATGGTGCCATTGCCGTTGCCGACCACGGGAGAGGAATACCTGTTGATGTCGAACCTAAGACGGGCCTTACAGGTGTTGAGGTCGTATTCACGAAACTTCACGCAGGTGGCAAGTTTGGCGGCGGCTCCTACACATCATCTGGAGGGTTACATGGTGTCGGAGCATCGGTTGTAAATGCCCTTAGCGCCCGGTTGGATGTTGAGGTTGACCGGGGTGGCAAAACGCATCGAATGTCATTTAGGCGAGGGGAGCCAGGCGTATTTTCGGGTGATGGGCCAGATGCTCCATTCGAACCATTTACGAAAAAGAGCGAGCTTGCCGTGGTCGGCAAAGTCGCCAAGGGCATAACTGGTACCAGGGTCAAATACTGGCCGGACCGGCAAATCTTTGAACCGGCCGCAGAATTTTCAATCGAAGATCTTGAGAGCAGACTGCGGCAAACCGCCTTTCTCGTACCCGGGCTAACTCTGAGCGCAAAGGGTGCTGAAGGGGAGGGTTACTCATTCAACTTTGCCGGCGGCATCACTGAGTACGTGGCGCACCTCGCTCCAGACGCTGAGTTGATTCCGACGAAACAGATAACCAAGAGCGCAACCTTCTCAGAAACCGTTCCGGTACTGAATGAGAAAAGCGGAACCATGGAGTCGAAGCTGGTTGAGCGGGAATGCAAAGTGGACATTGCTCTTAGGTGGGGAAATGGATTTGATACCCAGGTCAGGTCGTTCGTAAATATCATCGCTACTCCGAAAGGTGGCACTCACCTGACCGGCTTCGAGCAGGGCCTGACAAAAAGCTTCAGAGCGGCAATCGAAGCTTCTGCCAGAAAGTTCAAGGCCACCGGCCTAAAGATAGAAAAGGATGACGTGCTAACGGGCCTCACGGCAGTTGTAACAGTGAGCTTCCCTGAGCCTCAATTTGAAGGGCAAACCAAAGAGACTCTGGGCACACCAGCAATCAAGAACATTGTCTCGAGTGCAATCACTGAGTACTTTGATGACTTCCTGGCCGGGAAAATCAGGGGCACCAGAGCGGAGTCCGAGAAACTCCTTGGGCGTGTTGTCGGTGAGGCCAAGACGAGGATCAGTGCCAGAACACTGAAAGACACTCAAAGACGCAAGAATGCCTTGGAATCCAGTTCGCTGCCGTCAAAGCTCGTTGATTGTCGAGCCACAGCAACAGAGGGCTCCGAGCTCTTCATTGTTGAGGGTGATAGTGCCCTTGGCACTGCCAAGCTCGCCCGGGATAGTGCATTTCAAGCCCTGTTACCAATCAGGGGCAAAATCCTGAACGTCCAAAAGGCCTCAATGGCAGACATGCTTTCCAATGCAGAGTGTGCCGCAATCATCCAGGTGCTCGGAGCTGGCTCGGGCAGGACATTTGAACTTGAGAATGTTCGGTACGAAAAGATCATTTTGATGAGTGATGCGGACGTTGACGGGGCACACATCCGAACGCTTCTTCTAACCCTATTTTTCCGCTACATGAGGCCTTTGGTTGAGGCAGGCCGGGTCTACGCCGCAGTGCCGCCGCTGCACAGAGTCGTCGTCGGCACCGGCAAGAACAAGGAAACGATTTACACCTACTCCCAGGCCGAGCTAAATGATTTGCTAAGAGACCTTGATAAGCGCGGTAAGTCCTACCAGCAGCCCATCCAGCGCTACAAGGGCCTCGGAGAAATGGACGCTGATCAACTCGCCGAAACGACCATGAACCCTTCCCACCGCCTGTTGAGACGCATCACAGCGCAAGATGCAGCAGCCTCAGATCAAATCTTTGAGCTCCTGATGGGCAACGAGGTCGCGCCGCGAAGAGAGTTCATCGTTGGCTCGGCTGATGAGTTTGATAGGGAGAGAATCGACGCCTAGATTGCTCCCTGGATGTATCCAGGCGATGCTGAGCCGCTTGCATCTCGTTTTGCTAATTCGCTTGTCAGCTCAAGTTCTTGGCCTCCCGCATCAAACGCCCTCGGCTGTGCGGAGACAACAGACGCAAAGTAAAGCTGGTTCTCGGCCTTGAGGAACTTATGGCAGCGAACCCCCATTGACCCTCGACCCTTAGACGGAAACTCCGTTAGTGGAGTGAGTTTGCAGCTACCAGGGTCTGTCGCCCCAAGGGCCTGGGAGTCGTTTGCTGCGGTGAGAACTAAGTCACCTTTCGAAGCGGCGCCAAAGAAGATTACCTGGCTCGATCCAAGCTTAATCCCAGCCATTCCGGAGGCAGCAAGACCTTGTGGCCTCACGGCCTTGGCGGGGAAGGTCAGCAAATTGGCAGCGTCGGAAACGAATACTAAATCACTGTCATCGCTGCACTCCGATACCCCAATTACGCTGTCGCCTTCTTTCAGAGAGATGACGGCCACTTCATGCTTGTCGGGGAGCTGGCTCACAAAGCGCTTTACTACTCCTTGCTTAGTCCCAACGGCATAGTTCTTTCCAGAGCTCCAATCGATGAGACCCACGACGCGCTGATTAGTGCCCAAAAAGGCCTCAGCGTCCACGCCCGTATCCAACCCAGAACCCTGGGGCAGGTCTGCCACATGAACCTGGATTGCCGTCCCATCTTCGACGACGAACCCGACATCACTTCGAAGGCTGGTCGTCAGTCCAGATGATTCAATCTGCCCGGCCGTTCTGAAAACCGCGCCAGTAGGGGAGAAGACAACAACAGTTTCACTGTCCTCCAGCTCTGTCACTTGAACTGGCTTTCGGCTAACTTCCATGCCACTTGCATCAATGATCTGAGACCTTCGAGGGGTACCGAAGAGCTTCACAACAGCAGCTAGCTCGTTAGATACCGTCTCCCGAAGCAGCTCTTCGTTCGTCAATAGTTCTTGGAGTCTCTCAATCTCGCGCCGCAATTCATCTGACTCTTGCTCTAGCTCGAGCAAGCTGAACTTTGTCAACCTTCTCAGTCTGAGCTCGAGGATGTATTCAGCCTGGAGCTCGCTGAGGTCAAAGATTGTTTTTAGGCGTGATTTGGCATCATCTGCGGTATCGGAAGTGCGAATTACCTCAATGACCTCATCTATGTTTAGAACTGCAAGCTGAAGGCCTTCGATTAGGTGGAGTCGGGCCTTTCGCTTATCGAGCCTGTTCTGACTTCTCCTCGTTGTGACATCTAATCGGTGGGCCAGGTAAACCTCAAGCAGCTCTTTGAAACCCATTTGCTTTGGCCTACCGCCAACGAGCGCGACATTGTTGATACCGAAGGACTCCTCCAGAGGTGTCAGACGGTAAAGCGCTTCGATAACTGAGTCGGGGTTGATACCACTCTTTAGCTCGATTACGAGCTTCAGCCCGTTGTCTCGATCGGTAAGGTCTACGACGTTGTGTATGCCTTCCAGCTTCTTTGCGTTTACCGCGTCCCTAATCTTTTCAATTACCCTCTCTGGACCGACCAGGTAGGGCAACTCAGTAACTACTAGCCCAGTTCTTCGCGGGGCAACCTGTTCCACTGTCAGCTTGGCTCTAATTCTGAACGTGCCTTTACCGGTCTCGTAAGCGTCATTCAAGGCTTCTCCCGCGAGGATTACTCCGCCAGTTGGAAGATCGGGTCCAGGTACTGCTTTCATCAAATCTTGAGTCTTGATTTCTGGATTCCTAATCAGCTTCTGAAGCGCTGCGACGACCTCGCCTAGGTTGTGGGGTGGCATGTTTGTGGCCATACCAACAGCGATACCGCTGGCACCGTTTACCAAGAGATTTGGAAAGGCCGCGGGTAGCACCTCAGGCTCTGTGAGTTGGGCGTCGTAGTTGGGAAGAAAATCAACCACGTCTTCGTCCAGTGATTCGTTGAGGGCGGTTGCGGCTGCGGTCAGCCTTGCCTCGGTGTAGCGAGCTGCTGCGGGACCGTCATCGAGTGATCCGAAGTTGCCGTGACCGTCAATCAGCGGAAGCCTCAACGTAAATGCTTGAGACATCCGCACAAGGGCGTCATAAATGGCTCCATCCCCGTGGGGGTGGAGCTTGCCCATTACTTCCCCTGTGACACGAGCGGACTTTACGTGTCCACGATCCGGCCTGAGCCCCATTTCACCCATCTGAAAGATGATGCGTCTCTGCACTGGCTTGAGGCCATCGCGGGCATCCGGAAGCGCTCTCGAATAGATGACCGAGTAGGAGTACTCAAGAAAAGACTCCCGCATTTCGCTTGCGACATCGATGTCTACGATGCGCTCTGTGCTTTTGTCCATTGGTCCTTGCTGTGCGAAACTTGGCGGGTGAATCCGACTCTACCCGCACCGCCTAGGGGTTTCGGTTCTATTTCACACGTGTTCTCCTCAGCCTTGGAAGCAGTCTGTGGACGCCCCAACAAACTGGGACTTCCGCCCAGGCAAAACATCATTGTGGCAGTGGTGGATGGACTCGGAGCAGAGCAACTTAAGCAAAGAGCAGGCCACGCACCTTTCCTCGCAAACGCCCTTGGTCCCAGCACCATCACCTATTGCTCCTACCCGGCAACCACGAGTGCAAACATTGGAAGCTTTGCAACTGGCTTAATGCCCGGGGCGCACGGCCTGATCGGACATCAGGTTTGGGATAGGCACCACGACGAGCGCATAAATCTTCTTGTTGGATGGAACGAACGAACCGATCCACTCATTTGGCAACCACATCAAACAGTTGCCGAACGGGGCGCAGAGGCGGGTATTCACGTCAACGTAATTGCCGCTGAAGAGTATCGCTCAACACCATATAGCCTCGCAACGATGCGCGGCGCAGAGTTCCTTGGCGCTGACGCAATCTCAGCCAGAATCGATCGAGCCATTGAGGTTTTTGGGTCGAGAGCTAGTTCCTTGAGCTATCTCTACTTTCCAGAGCTAGACAAGTATGGACACAAGTTCGGCTGGTCCTCGCCGGGATGGGCTGCGCTCCTAGAAGAGGTAGGGGCTGGACTCCAACGACTCTCTCAAGCAATGGGCCCAGGCAGCGGGCTAATTGTCACCTCGGATCACGGGATGATAGAGACAGAGAAGGATAGACAGCTGGTCTTGGATGACTACCTGGACTTCGGGCTCGAGTTTTTTGGTGGCGATACGCGAAGTAGCTACATTTACCTGTCCGATGATTCCGCGGTCGACGAGCTCATTCAGAATCTCCAGCCTCTCTCCTATGCACTTCATGCCCACCGTGCGTCAGATTTGATTCGGGCTGGCTGGTTTGGAGATGTGGGGGAGGAGGCCACCAACCGCATGCCTGAGGTCATCTTGCAAGCAAGATCGAACTTCACGTTGTATCACACAGGATTTTCAAAACAGCGGGCCTTTGACATGGTCGCTCACCACGGCTCGATTTCAGCGGCCGAGATGCGAATCCCGCTACTGCGCTTCGGGCTCTGAGTTCGATGTGCCTAGGACTATCTCATCCCAGCTGGGGAGTGACGCACGCCCCTTCGCTGTGGCGGGTTTGATTGGCTCCTTGTTGCGCCTTGAACGTAGCTCCTCAACAAGATCGTGAACACTTGCCTCGGCCTCTGGCTCTGAGGCCTCTTCAACCACGGCGATCGTGGATGTGACGATGTCGCGGTTTGCGTGAACCTTTGCAACGGTGGAGGCGTTTGTGTCCATCGGCTCCAAGTGACGGCTCTTGTTATCAAAGTGCCACTGCATCTGCTTTGATCCAGAAACAGTAACTATCCACTTGTCATCCTCTCTTCTGATAGCGAAGGTGGCGCCCGGGCTTTCCTCGCCGATCAGCTGGGAGAAAGGAAGCATGTTGCTGCCGTCGTTTACCTCAGTTGCCAGTGCAGCTTCAAGAATGTAATTCAGCTCGTCAATGATGGGCGCTGCGAATGGTTCGATAGTGGTTTCTGGAACCCCAAGATCTGTGGCAACTTGCTCTACGGATTCACCTTGGCGGATGCGATTCTGAACATCCTTTGGTGAGATTCCGGAGCTTCCGAGCTGCTGCGTATTCCTGATAGCTTCGCGCAGCTGGTCGTCTATGAGGGCTCGGAGCTTCTCGCCATCGCTGGTCTCAAAGACTAGGAAGTCACTCTCTCGGTTGACAAATCTAAGTTCCATCGGAGTCTCCTTCTTTTGAAAGTCTGGCACCGCGGGATGCCAATCGGATTATTTGACCTAGGCGAGTTCTTAACAGTTTTCGAAAGGCGCGTTTCAGATTTGCAAATTCTTTCTGGCTAGGGCATAGTTCACGCGCAAGAAGCACAGGAGGCTAAATGGCAACCGACTACGATGCGCAGAGAAAAACCGATGATGACACCGAGTCCATTGAGGCCATTAAGGAACGCATTCCGTCAAAGCCGTCAATTTCCGACGATGACGCTGATAACGCCGATAATTTCACCATCCCAGACGTCGTAAATGAGGAACTTGAGGTTGTTGTGCTGCCTCAACAGGAAAACGAGTTCACCTGCATCAATTGCTTCTTGGTCAAGCCACGGGCACAGCTTGGCAAAAAGAGCCGATCAGGCCCTATTTGCCTCGAGTGCAACAGCTAGTTCTTTCGGTTTCCTAGAGCTCAACAGCAAGTAGGGGGTCGGGTCCTCCGAATCCAGAACTGGAATTTGCACCCCTCCTTTTATGTAGCCTCGAATCATCAGTTGCGCCCTTGGATTCGCCTCTGGCCCCAATTTGAGATTGAACTGGGAGCTGTCCAGCGGCACAACCTCGCCCAGCGCACCAACAGGAATGCGTATTCGATCAGCCCGCAGGCGACCATCAGACACCTCTATCGCAGGCGAGAGCAAGAACACCACAACGTTGAGCGCGAGTGGAACAAGGACACCAAGGGTGATCGCAACTGACATTCCGAAGGGGAGTGCGGCGAGCAAAACCATTGGCCCAGACAGGGTTAGAGCCAAGACGAATGAAAAAGAAGGGTAAAGCCGCTCACGGTAAATCGCCATCTGCACCCCAATAGATTACGCTCGTCGGGTGAGCGTTGAAGTACTGATAATCGCAGAACCTGGTTTTGAGCCTGTCTATGCCAAGCCTGGCGATGCCGGTGCTGACCTAAAATCAACCGAGGACCATGTGATTCCAGCTGGTGGAAGGCAGCTTGTTAAGACTGGCGTCAAGATTGCTATGCCTAATGGCTACGTAGGCCTGGTCCACCCAAGGTCAGGGCTCGCAGCAAAACATGGCATTACGGTTTTGAACACTCCTGGAACAGTTGATGCGGGTTACCGAGGGGAGATTATGGTCACTCTTTTGAATACCTCCAACGAGCCATTCGAGGTTAGGAGGGGCGACCGCATAGCTCAGCTTCTCTTTCAGAGGGTAGATCGGGCAGACTTCATTGCTGTATCAGAGCTACCAGAGTCCGCTCGGGGCGATGGTGGTTTTGGCTCTTCGGGGAAAAACTAGTGTCAGAAAAGATCGCGCCAACCGATCGCGCTACCAAAGGACCTTTCGATGTATCCGAGATTGGCCTTCTGACGCCATATCTTGACTTTGGCTCTATACGCATTTCGCCCTATCCCGACATGAAAATACGGGCAGACATTGATGAGAAATCCAAGCGGGTTGTTGCTCTAACACTCGAGGTTGATTCGCATCGAATACAGCTTCAAGCATTCGCCTCCACAAAGAATGATGGTCTGTGGGCCACAACTATGCAGGCACTTGCAAGCGGAATAGCGTCTCAAGGCGGTCAGGCAGAGGAGCTAAAAGGGGCTATAGGGCCTGAATTGCACGCCTCTGTGCCCGCAATTGCTGGTGACACCAAAGTGATGCGCAGGAGTGTTTTTCTAGGGGTTGACGGGCCTCGGTGGTTTCTAAGAGGAGTGATGTCAGGGCCCGAGCTCATGGGTGCAAACTACGAGCGCTTGATTGCCATTTTCAGATCGACCGCCGTCAATAGGGGCGATGTAGCGATGCCTCCTGGAGACCTATTACCCCTCAAACTGCCCACTGGTGAAAATGAGTAACCCAGAGGATGTCGCTCGCAGGCTGGGTCTTGAGAAGTCCGGTAGTGGTTACGAACTTAACTCCAAGTCCCTGCTTGCTGGGATTGGCGGGACTCTTGGTATTGCAGAGGCGGTGCTTCCAGCAACCGCATTTTCGATAATTTATGCCATAACTACCGAGGCTATCTATGCGGTCGGAGGGGCTGCAGGTCTGTCTCTCACCTTTATTTTGCTCAGGCTTGTGAGGCGTCAGTCGCTCCAGCAGGCCGTAATTGGTGCCCTAGCGATCGCGCTAGCGGCCTTTTTAGCGCTTAGAGACGGTGGCCAGGCTGCCGACTATTTTCTACCCGGATTCTTCACCAACGCAGCCTACGGAGCAGCATTTTTGCTTTCCGTGCTAATTAGAAGACCACTCATGGGCTACGTTGCACAGCTGCTGTTTGGTATTCAGGGTTGGCGTAACTCTCCCCAGTACAAGAGATTGAGGCTGGTCAGCCTCATCTGGGTGGGCTTCTTCGGAGCAAGGCTTGCCGTACAGGTCCCGCTATACCTTGCAGGCGAAGTTGAGTTACTAGCCGCATCTCGAGTAGTCATGGGAGCGCCCGCCTACGCAGGACTACTCGCACTTACGTGGATCATGCTCAAGAGAATTGCGACCGACGCGCAGGGTAAATTAGAGGCAGAGAATAACTAGGAGAAGACTCTTTTATGACACCAGATCTATCGAGTGCAACCAATTTGGAGGTTGGCGGTAAGACCTATAAGTACTTCGACATGCAGTCACTTGGGGTGTCAAAACTTCCCTACTCTTTGAAGATTCTTCTCGAGAACATGCTGCGGACCAAAGACGGTGCAAACGTCACCGATGCTCACGTCGAAGCCCTTGTGAACTGGGACCCAAAGGCTGAGCCAAACACGGAGATTCAGTTTTCGCCTGCCAGGGTAATCATGCAGGACTTCACTGGGGTGCCCTGTGTTGTTGATCTGGCAACCATGCGCGAGGCAGTCCAGGAGCTGGGCGGAGATCCCCAGAAAATAAACCCGTTAGCCCCAGCAGAGATGGTAATCGATCATTCGGTGGTAATCGACGTAGCCGGTAGCCCAGACGCTGCCGAGCGCAATGTGGAGTATGAGTACCAGCGCAACGGAGAGCGCTATCAGTTCCTACGTTGGGGACAGACGGCTTTTGACAACTTCAAGGTGGTACCTCCCGGGACGGGAATTGTTCACCAGGTCAACATCGAGTATCTCGCCCGCACCGTGATGACCAAGCAGGTGGGAGACGACATTGTCGCCTACCCAGATTCCTGCGTTGGAACCGACAGCCACACAACCATGGTTAACGGTCTGGGAGTCCTCGGTTGGGGAGTCGGAGGCATCGAGGCGGAGGCCGCAATGCTGGGTCAGCCCGTTTCTATGCTTATTCCAAGGGTCGTTGGATTTAAGCTCACCGGCGACATCCCCGTCGGTGCCACCGCAACAGATGTCGTTCTGACAATTACCGAGATGCTTAGACAACACGGCGTTGTCGGCAAGTTTGTTGAGTTCTATGGTGAAGGTGTAACCCGTGTTCCTCTTGCAAACCGCGCAACTATTGGAAACATGTCTCCAGAATTTGGCTCAACCGTTGCCATCTTCCCAATCGATGAAGTAACCCTGGACTACCTACGCACCACTGGCCGCTCTGATGAGCAGGTAGCACTGGTCGAGGCCTACACCAAGGCCCAGGGGCTATGGCACGACCCCGAAATTGAGCCTGTCTACTCCGAATATCTCGAACTAGACCTCTCAACGGTCGTGCCGTCAATAGCGGGGCCGAAGAGGCCCCAGGATCGAATCGCCCTGACCGCCAGCAAGAGCTCTTTCGCAAAGGATCTTGAGAGCTATGCCGACGCATTCAGTGCTCCTGTGCCAGTAAATGGCAAGGACTTTGCGATTGACCATGGTGCAGTAACGATTGCCTCTATTACCTCCTGCACCAACACCTCGAACCCATCAGTAATGCTTGCGGCTGGATTGCTTGCAAAGAAGGCGGTCGAGAAGGGCCTTACTGCAAAGCCCTGGGTGAAGACCTCACTTGCACCAGGTTCCAAGGTGGTTACCGAGTACTACGAGAAGTCTGGGCTAACCAGCTACCTCGACCAGCTCGGATTCAACCTCGTTGGCTATGGTTGCACGACCTGCATTGGTAACTCCGGCCCCTTGGATGAGGAGATTTCAAGTGCCGTGAATGAGGGCGACCTAGCGGTAACGGCTGTGCTTTCCGGTAACAGAAACTTTGAGGGTCGCATCAACCCAGATGTGAAGATGAACTACCTCGCTTCGCCTCCGCTGGTTATTGCCTATTCACTAGCCGGAACCATGGACTTCGACTTTGAAAACGACCCGCTCGGCACCGATAGCGATGGTAACGACGTGTTCCTGTCTGACATTTGGCCAACGCCAGATGAGGTACAGGCAACTATCGACAGCTCCATAAGCAGCGAAATGTTCACCTCGCAGTACTCATCAGTATTTGACGGCGACGATCGTTGGAGGTCATTGCCGACCCCTGAGGGCGCCCTCTTCGAATGGGATGATAACTCCACCTACGTCAAGAAGCCTCCTTACTTCGAAGGCATGAAACTTGAGCCGCAGCCGGTAAACGACGTCGAGGGAGCCAGGGTGCTGGTCAAGCTTGGTGACTCGGTAACGACAGACCACATCTCCCCAGCTGGATCTATAAAGGTGGACTCTCCAGCCGGTAAGTACCTCAGTGACAGGGGAGTCTCGAGGGTTGATTTCAACTCCTACGGCTCGAGGCGGGGAAACCACGAGGTGATGATTCGTGGAACCTTCGCAAACATCAGACTGCGAAATCAACTGCTTGAAGACGTGGAGGGTACCTACACGAGAGACTTCACCACTCCGGACGGTTCCCAAAGCTTCATCTTCGACGCTTCCGAAAACTATGCGAAAGCAGGCATCCCACTAGTGGTGCTTGCGGGCAAGGAGTATGGATCCGGGTCGTCTAGGGATTGGGCAGCCAAGGGCACATCCTTGCTTGGAGTAAAAGTAGTTATAGCGGAGAGCTTTGAGCGTATTCACCGCAGCAACCTAATTGGCATGGGCGTCTTGCCCTTGCAGTTCCCTGCTGGTCAGACCGCGGCTTCTTTGGGTCTCGACGGAACAGAATCATTTACCGTTTCCGGCATTGAGCAGCTCAACCAGGGTGAGACTCCAAAAACTGTAAGAGTTGTGGCTAGCCCTACTTCTCACTCACCAACGGGAAAGCAGGACATTGTGTTTGACGCTGTGGTGCGTATCGATACGCCCGGCGAGGCCGACTACTACCGAAACGGTGGCATCCTGCAGTATGTGTTGAGGTCATTGGTGGCATAAGGCATAACCGGGGGACAATTGGGGTTGACACGAGCATGCTAGAGAAAATCGGCTCGCCCAAAGATCTTAGGAATCTTGATAAGAGCGAACTAAACAAGCTCACGCAGGAGATCCGCGAGTACCTCATCGACACTGTGTCGAAGACTGGTGGCCACCTAGGCCCGAACCTAGGCGTGGTTGAGATTACGATGGCAATCCACCGGGTCTTCGATTCGCCAAACGACGCCGTCGTGTTTGACACTGGACACCAGTCATATGTTCACAAGCTCCTGACCGGCAGGCAAGACTTTTCAGCTTTGCGGCAGGCAGGAGGTATTGCTGGCTACCCGCAACGGTCTGAATCGGAACATGATGTCGTTGAGAACTCCCACGCGTCGACGTCTCTGTCATGGGCGGATGGGATCTCTAGGGCTTTCAAGGCAACTGGACAAACAGATCGGCATGTCGTTGCTTTGATTGGCGACGGTGCTCTTACCGGTGGAATGGCGTGGGAAGCCTTGAACAACATCACAGACGACAACGACAGGAACCTTGTCATCATCGTCAATGACAACGGTCGGTCCTATGCTCCAACCATTGGTGGGCTAGCCCGTGGTCTTTCCAACATTCGTACCGAGCCTTGGTACCGCGAAGGTTATCGAATCTCTAAGAGAGTCTTCTCTCTGCTGGGTCCAATTGGTCGAGTACTTTTCAACGCCTCGCATGCCTTCCTTGACTCAATTCTTAGCTTCGGCGTGCCCAAGGGAATCTTCCCGAACCTCGACATCAAGCATCTCGGTCCGATTGATGGGCACAATCTAGAGGAGCTAGAGAGCGTTCTAAAACAGGCCAAGACGCTGGGACAGCCAGTGATAGTTCATGCGATTACGCAAAAGGGTCGTGGCTACACGCCGGCATTGGAAGATCAGGCGGATCAGTTTCACGCCGTGGGAAAAATAAACCCCGAGAGTGGACTGCCCATCAAGGCTTCAAGCGAGCCGAGCTGGACCTCAGTATTCGGCGACGAACTGGTCAAGCTTGCGGACAAGAACGAAAAGCTCGTGGGAATTACGGGAGCCATGCTCATTCCAGTTGGGATGGACGCACTCGCTGATAAGTATCCCGACCGAGTGTTTGACGTCGGCATCGCGGAGCAGCATGCTGTCACAGCTGCCGCTGGCATGGCTTTTGGTGGCCTCCACCCTGTTGTTGCTGTTTACTCCACCTTCCTCAATCGCGCCTTTGATCAGGTGTTGATGGATGTTGCCCTTCATAAGGCTGGAGTCACATTCGTCTTGGATAGAGCGGGTGTTACAGGTCCAGATGGAGCTTCCCACCACGGGATGTGGGACATGTCAATGCTTCAGGTTGTTCCTGGGATTCAGATTGCAGCGCCCAGAGATGAATCAGCCCTTCGTGTAAACCTTGGTGAAGCCACGATGATCGAGGATGCGCCCTCGGTTATCCGCTTCCCGAAGGGCAGTGTTGCAAGACCCCTGCCAGCGTTGAGAAGACTTGAGCATGGCGCAGATTTGCTTCGCGATACTGACACACAGGACGTGCTATTGGTCGGTGTTGGACCCTTTGCCCATCTGGCAATGCGAGTTGCGAATCTCCTTGAGCAACAGGGGATTGGCTCAACAGTTGTTGACCCGCGATGGATCTTGCCCATAAATCGAGACCTCGTGGAGCTAGCCGCCAAGCATCGACTGGTTGTCACCCTCGAGGATGGTGTCAGGGTCGGAGGCTTCGGTTCCAGATTGCGTCAAAGCCTAAGAGAGTCTCAGATCGACACTGGTCTTCACGAGGTCGGAATCCCAGCGGAGTTCCTGGAGCACGCCGAAAGAGACGAAATACTCGAGCGACTCGGTCTCACTGACAAACAAATTGCTATGGAGGTTGTCGAGCAGGTGGTTGGGACCAGAGTCCCTAAAGCTAAGCCTCTGTTGGCGCAGGAGCAGCAAGACCAGCCTCAATAAGCGGCAAGCAAGTCGCTATTTGCCAGGGACGAGCCCCGAGTCGATCCAGTTGTTTTTGGATATCAGGACCGGGTTCAAAACAAACTCTTCGCAGTGTGTTGGGAGTCAGCAGGTTCTCAACAGGCATCCCGAGCTCCTCGGCCTTAGATGCGATCAGCGGGCGAATAGAAGAAAGTCGCTGATGCGCCTCTGGAAATCTCTTTTCCCAAGATCGATGATTCGGCATGAAGTCTGCACTTCGCGGCTCTTCACCAATTTCTATCTCTTTATGTGAGGCAATAGCCTTCCACCACACATCCAGCATGCTCCTTGAGGCGCGACCCTGAAACTGTTTATTTGCTGCAAGTTCAGATTTACTCTTGGGTGGATCGGACACTACCGCAGCAATTGAACGGTCTGGTATGAGCCTTCCTGGAGCCACGTCCTTCTCGAGGGCAATTCGATTTCTCGCTTCCCACAACGACGCCGCAATCTGCTGCTTCTTGAGATCCTTGATCTTGCTCATGCCAGGCAGATGGCGCCATGGCTCAGTCGCGGGCTCCTTCGCCTTGAAATGCGTGAGGTGGTCAAACTCTTGATAAGCCCAATCGAGTTTGCCCTGTTCTAAAAGCAAGGTCTCTAGGCCATCCCACAGCTCAAACAGAATGTCTACATCTAGCGCCGCATAGTTGAGCATGCTTTCCGGCAGCGGGCGCTGTGACCAGTCGGCTGCGGAGTGTTCCTTGGCAAGTTCTATATCGAGCAAGGACTCTGCAAGCGAGGCGAGTCCGAATCGCTCAAGCCCGGCCAGGCGCGCGGCCAACTCGGTATCGATGAGTTTCGTGGGAACAATCCCGAGTTCCGCGAGGCAGGGTAGGTCTTGGGTCGCCGCGTGGAGAATCCAGGTTTTGTTCGCCATTGCCTGCGCGAGCTTGATTGCCCACTCACTCTCGGTGAATGCCTCCGGATCTACAAGGTAGTTCTTGCCCGCACGAGTCGAGATTTGGACGAGGTAGGCCCGGTGGGAGTATCGAAAGCCGCTGGCTCGCTCTGCGTCTAGCCCGATTAGCTCCTGGTGCGCGAGGTCTGCCACGAGTTCATCTAGGGTTTCCTTCGTCGCAACATAGATAACCGGGAATCTTGGAGTCTCTAGCTTCAACCGAGCCTCACGACCTTGCCATCTGCTGGGGGAAGGCCGGAGATAAGCGCGACCAGCTCAATCCAGCCGCGCAAGTGATTCGAAAGGTCGAAATCCAGTGGTGCCCAGCTCGCCCGGATCTCGAGCTCTCCGTGCTGAGGCTGGGCTACCAGGGCTCCATGCCCCGTAGAGACAACCGTTGTTGTTGTGCCCGCTTCGTGGGCAAACTTCGCTCCTGCGGACTCTAGGCTGTCGCGAAGCCACTCCCATGGCATGGCAGATGTGTAGTCATCTTTTGCCATCTCTAGCTCAATAGGACTCTTGGCATAACCAATGATCCTAAATTCGGAGTGCCAGCCCTCTGGCATCTGAGGGTCGCGACAAAACACGAGCCTGCTCACTCCATGGTCTGAGGCGGTTTCGTGTGCGACTTCGGCACTTATTGCGATTGCTTCCGGAGCGATCCCCTTTGGGGATGGGATCTGAGTCAGAACAATCTCTTCCCTGGAACTTACTTCTTGGATTCCAGCGAGCATGCCCTTGAATGTCTCTGAGACTTCGGACAATTCAAGGTTCACAACCGAAAAATTACCCCGACATCACCCATTTAGAGGACAGCCACGCTGCCCATCCGTGCAATCACAAGCTCTTCGTCCGCGGCAATCGTGTAGTCGAGACTGTACCTTTCTGAAAATGCTCGAATTCCCGCGGTGGTTTCGCAGCTCAGGTAACACTCGACAAAGCCCGCTCTGGCAAGGGCAATAAAGCCTTTGGGTCCAAATTCGCAGTGAATTGAGCCATAACCCTCAGTAAGCAGATACTGCACTGCTCCTTCGTATTCGCTTGCCTGCTTGGGACCAATTCGTACTGCCCCATCAAAGAGGTCTGCGCTGCCGTGCTTAGTTGAAAATACTGCGAGTTGAGCTTTTTTCGGTGGCTTATAGCTTTCGTCCCGGTAGGTCTTGCCCGAAGTGAGGATCACCTCTACACGATTTCTAAGACTAATAAACCACTCAAAATCAGCCTGGCCACCAAGGGTTTTGCTAGTTCCATCGCTGCCGACGTGGTCGCCAGATGGAGAGACCACCAATGATGCTGTGACTAGTCCTAGGTCTATGTCGCTAACTCGCAACTAGCTCTTTGGTCTTTCTCTTGATTCGAAACAACATACCTCGCATTCCCCTTACGCGAAGAGGGGAAATGAGTTTCTCAAGACCCAACTGCCCTGGAAAATCATCGTCGAGGTCAATAATCTCCTGGGCTGTTTTCGCATTTAGAGCGGCATGTAGCACGGCTGCGAAGCCCCTAGTTGTGGGAGCTTCCCTGGGTGCTGAGAAGAACAGCTCAACTGCTGATTCGTCGCCCTCGACCGCTATGAATACTGGAGCTTGGCACTCTTCCACGCGTTCCATGAGTTCTGGATTCTCTCCATACTTTGCAGGAATATCGGGAAGACCCTCGCTGTACTCGAGGAGCAACTGAAGCTTCTCAGAGTCCGGCATCAGACTGAACTCCTCGACTATGTCGTTTGCACTCAAGCAAAAACCCCTGGCTGGTCACCCTGGGCGATTGGAACGCCGACTAGATTGCCCCATTCGGTCCAAGAACCGTCATAGTTCCTTACATCTTCGACACCAACGAGATACTTCAGGGCGAACCAAGTCAGCGACGAGCGCTCTCCAATGCGGCAGTAGGTGATGAACTTATCGGTTGGCTTCGCGCCAGTCTCTTGAAAAAGAATCTCCTGAAGTTCCCCAAGGGGCTTGAAGGTGCCGTCCTCTTGAACGAGCCTTCCCCAGGGTATGTTTTTTGCACTCGGAATGTGTCCCGCTCTAGCGGCTCCCTCATTTGGGTAATCCGGCATGTGAAGACGCTCTCCGGTGTATTCCTGCGGTGAGCGGATGTCAATGATGGGGGAGGGCTGGTGCTTGGCAATGTCATCCCTGAAGGCTCGGATACGGCTGTCGTCTCTGGTTACCGTCTCGTAATCGCCAGCCTGCCGGAGAGGCTTGTCGGTAGTGAGCTCACGTCCTTCGGCTATCCATTTCATTCTGCCTCCATCAAGAAGACGGACGTCCTCATGGCCGAATAGCTTGAAGACCCAGAATGCGTAAGCGGCCCACCAGTTTGATTTATCGCCGTATAGGACAACGGTGTCATCTCTAGAGATCCCCTTGTCGCGCATCAGTTTCGCAAAGTTCTCGCCATCTAGGTAGTCGCGCCTCACCTGATCGTTTAGCTCGGTGTGCCAATCGAGCTTCACGGCTCCGGGAATGTGGCCTGTGTCGTAGAGCAGGATGTCTTCATTGGACTCCACAACGGTCACATCACTGAGATTGCCGGAAAGCCATTCCGTGGTCACCAACGCTTCGGGGCGTGAGTACTGGGAAATCTTGTCTTGTTCGCTCATTGACTGCACTTATCTCCATAAACTAGCGGTCTGGTGGTGATGACATTTGGGTGAACAGCGGTCTTCGGGACCCAATTCCCTATGTAGCTATTCTCCAGACATCTCTGCAGAAGAGCTTATGCGACAGTTGGTGCCACCTCCCGAATTCGATAATGCAACCTTCGATTCTTATCTACCTGACCCCGATTTTCCTAGCCAACAGGCGGCTGTTAACGCAGCTAAACAATTCGCAACGGGAAACACGGGCAAGCTGTTTGGACGAGGTGAGCAACCACCGGGTGTCTATTTGGATGGCGGTTTTGGGGTTGGCAAGACACACCTGCTGGCAAGCATTTGGCACCAGTTCAGAGGTAAGAAGGCATTCGGAACCTTCCTCGAATACACCTCAATAGTTGGGTTCCTCGGCTTCCAAGAGGCCGTTCGGCGTCTTTCGGAGTTCTCGCTAGTGTGTATAGACGAGTTTGAACTTGACGATCCTGGCGACACGATGATCCTCTCAAGGCTGCTCAAGGAGCTTGCGGGACGCGGGGTCAAATTTGCCGCAACTTCTAATACACCCCCCAACGCGCTTGGGGAAGGCAGGTTTGCAGCAGAGGACTTTGCCCGAGAGATTGCGGGATTAGGGGAGCGTTTCCAAGTGCTCAGAATCGACGGAGAGGACTACCGTCATCGCGACCCTGATGCTCATGCACCGATCTTGAACCCCGTTGAGCTCATGGCTTGGGCAGCCAAGACAGGCGCACACTTGGACTCCTTCAATGATTTGCTCGCACATCTAGCAACTCTTCACCCCACCAAGTTTCGCAAGCTGCTCTCGGCCGTAGGCAGCCTCGCAATTTCGAACGTCCAACAACTTCATGACCAGGTTCCCGCGCTTCGTTTTGTTGTGTTTGTCGATCGGCTCTATGAAATGCAGATACCTGTTCGCAGCTCAGGGGATGTGGCTGTAACAGAGGTGTTTTCAAAAACCATGATCGAAGGTGGATACCGCAAGAAATACCTCAGGGCTGTCAGCCGCTTAGGCGCCCTCTCAGAGCTCTAGGCGGCATTCTCCTCGCGATGTTTCGCCATGTAGTAGCGGCCACGCTTTTGAGAAAGCCAAGCACCAAAGGCCATTGAAAGCAGTGAGCCGATGATGACCGCCAGAGTGGCCTCGGCGAGTATCTGAGGTGCACCGACAAACGCAAGGTTTGCCATCAAGAGCGAGACGGTGAAGCCCACTCCGGCAAGCCCAGCTATAGCCGCAAAGTCAGGAAGCTCCAGCTCAAGCCTTGCCTCTTCCTTGGCTATCTTGTTGGCAATGAATGCAAGGGCAGTGATACCCACGATCTTTCCAACTGGTAAGGCAACGCTGATGCCGGTAAATACGGTCGAGAAGCTACCGTCAAAGGTTGGAAGCGCGATGGCAACCGCAAAGAATGCGAAGACTGGTAGCGAGACTGTGTTGGTCCATGGCTGTATCTTCCCAACCAGCGCGTGGGTCTTCTTCGCAGGAATGATTAGCCCCAGGGCTACTCCAGCGATGGTTGCGTGAACACCGGACTGGTAAACGGCATACCAAACAAGTAGGAAGGTTAGAATCCGGACGTAGTTGATCGGAAGCTTGTTGAAGCGCTCTGCAAGTGAATGACCTGCAAGGACAATAGCGGCTGCTAACAGCCATTCGATTCGAACGTCCTCGGTGTAGAAGATTGCGATTATCAGAATCGCTACAAGGTCATCAAAGATCGCTAGTGCAAGAAGGAAAACCCGCGCGGGCTTTGGCATTCCACGACCGAAGATCGCCAGCACGCCAAGTGCAAAGGCAATGTCGGTTGCTGTAGGAATGGGCCAGCCAACCATGTAGTCGCTGCCCCAATTGAAGGCGGTATAAATCAAGGCCGGAACCACCACTCCACCTACACCCGCAAGTATCGGTACAAGCGCCGTGGAGGGCTTCGAGAGCACACCAACAGTCAGCTCATATTTGAGCTCCAGACCCGCTACAAGGAAGAAGGTCGCGAGAAGCAGATCCGAGACCCAGTGCTCTACGGTCAGCTTTAGCCCAAGTTCCTCCAGCCCTACGTATGAATACTTGAAATCTAGAAAAGCGGGCCCAAAGGGGCTGTTGGCGATCACGAGGCCGAGAATTGCGGCTCCCATGAGCAGTAGCGCTGCGGACCTATCGCTTTTCATTCGTCTCCTTAGGTTCCAGTAAAGGATAAGAGATTTCCGGCTCTAAAGATTTCCACCTGCCTGACTGTGGACGCATCGATGTAACAGGGAATTAACAAAACTAGACGCCTTTTGAAACATGGAGGCCCCAACATTTCTGCATTGGCCACTCGGTCATTCAAAGGAAGGTAATTAAATGTTGGACACAGGTTCACTTAGCTGGGCGGTAACTGCTACCGCCTTCGTCCTGCTCATGACGCCAGGTTTGGCCTTTTTCTACGGGGGATTGGTTAAGGCAAAAAGCGTTGTAAGCATGATGATGATGAGCTTCGGCTCGCTGGCACTCATCGGAGTGCTCTGGATTCTCTACGGCTTCAGCATGTCTGCTGTTGAGAGCCCAACAGACTTCTCTGGAAACCCATTCGCCACCTTCGCGCTCGATGGTCTCGGAAACGATGACCTGATTGGTGCGGCGTTTGGTGCGACCTTCGCGATTATTACTGTTGCCTTGATCTCAGGCTCCATTGCTGACCGCGCCAAGTTCGGCCCTTGGCTCGTGTTTGCCGGGATCTGGGCCACACTCGTGTACTTCCCTGTGGCCTCTTGGGTTTGGGGTGGCGGTTGGATCATGGAACTTGGAACCTGGTTTGGTACCGCTGACGTAATCGACTACGCGGGCGGAACAGCAGTTCACATCAACGCGGGTGCTGCCGCTCTCGCCCTTGCCATCGTGCTGGGTAAGCGATTTGGCTTTGCAAAGGGCATCATGCAACCACACAACGTTCCCCTCGTTCTTCTGGGCGCGGCACTCCTATGGTTCGGCTGGTTCGGATTCAACGTAGGTGCAGAGTTCCTAAACAACATGGAGAACGTGGGACTGATTACTGTGAACACTCTCGGCGCTACCGCAGCCGCCATTCTCGGCTGGCTAGCAATCGAGAAGGTCAAGGAGGGTAAGGCAACGTCAATCGGTGCCGCCTCAGGTGCAGTTGCAGGTCTGGTGGCAATCACCCCAGCATGTGCCAACGTAACCCCATTCTGGGCCCTGGTGTTGGGTGTTCTGGCTGGCGTGCTCTCAGCTTTGGCTGTAGACCTCAAGTTCAAGCTCGGCTACGACGACTCTCTTGACGTAGTTGGAATCCACCTCGTGGCTGGTCTAGTAGGAACTCTCTACCTGGGCTTCTTTGCCATCGACACCGGACTCTTCACTGGTGGTGACGCTGGCCAGCTTCTGGTTCAGACCGTTGCAGCCTTTGGAGTGCTCATCTACAGCTTCGTACTGGCCCTTGTCATTGGCTTCGCAATCGAGAAGACGATTGGCTTCAGGGTCAAGAGCGAGGAAGAGATCGCAGGCGTTGACCTAGTCGTTCACGGTGAGGCTGCATACAGCTTCGGCCAGGACGCAGAGGCTAAGTCCTAGACAAAACATAGGGCTAGAGGGGCGAGGGAAATCTCGCCCCTTTAGCTTTGCCCACTGGTGTTTCTTTTATGGCATAATTCAAAGGTTCCATATGGAGCAGTGCGGATGTGGCGCAGTTGGTAGCGCACAACCTTGCCAAGGTTGGGGTCGCGAGTTCGAGTCTCGTCATCCGCTCTCAGAGGTTTCACCCTGAAACGGTGGAGTGGCCGAGAGGCGAGGCAGCGGCCTGCAAAGCCGTATACACGGGTTCGAATCCCGTCTTCACCTCTAGCTACAACCCGGGCGATTGGCGCAGTGGTAGCGCGCTTCCCTGACACGGAAGAGGTCACTGGTTCGAACCCAGTATCGCCCACCATGAAAAACCTTCATCCACTAGTTGAATTGAGTTTTAACTGAGTTAACTTTCCCAAGATGTTCGGCACTAGGTTTTGAATGAGGCCGAACTCAAAGATGGTTCTGGCCTCTCAGAGCACAGGTCAGGAGATCAATGATGCAAAGCAAAATAAGGGGGATAGTTGCTGCAGTATCGGCTGCAGGCATTGCCATTGCGCTTGCGCCAGCGGCTGCTATCTCTGCAGGTCACAGTGACAATCAGGTAACTCTGTCGCTCCTGCACAATAACGATGGGGAATCGGCACTTTCTTCAGACGAGTACGAACTGCCATCGGGAGCAAATCTTACGATCGGCGGTATTGCGGCGTTCGCCTCAGTCATGGACAGAGAGATTGCTGATGCCCGTGGGCAGGGAAACAGCGTCCTTACTGTCTATGCTGGCGATAGCTATCTCGCCAGTCCGGCTCTCAACTGTTCCGCTCCATCAACTAAGGACAGCACTCAGACTGTCTACGACGCGGTAGCGCAGGGGCTGATGGAGTACGACGTACACATTCTTGGTAACCACGAGTTCGACTTCGGTACAAACTTCTTGAAGCGATTCATCAACACTGTTACCGCCCAGTCTGGAAAGTCAGACCACACTTTCATATCGGGCAACATGGACTTCAGCGAGAATGCTGACCTTTCCGCTCTCGCAGCGGCTGGAACCCTCGGAAAGAGCTACACCCACACTGACCCCGTCTCCGGCGAGGTATTCGGCGTAGTGAGCTCGATGTATCCGGATCTTCCTACTGTTTCAAGTCCTGGAACCGCAACGGTTACCACTCGTAACATCGCCGACACAGCAGTCGTGGTTCAGGCCGAGATTGATGCCTTGACTGCCGCTGGCGTCAACAAGATCATTCTCGTGAGCCACCTTCAGAGCCTTGCTAACGATCGTGAGCTTGTCTCTCTTCTAGAAGATGTCGACGTTGCAGTTGCCGGTGGAGGCGATGAGTTGCTGCAGGCCCCTCTTGGTCTTGGAGCACAGTTGAAGATGCTCCCTGGTGACCGTGAGGACATTCAGGGCGACTACCCGATAATTGCTCGCAACAAGTCAGGAATGATTGTCCCAATGGTTACCGCCAAGGGTAATTACAACTATCTTGGTCGCCTCGATGTGAGGTTCGACGCTGACGGCCACGTAAAGGGCTGGGATGCCGACTCCTACCCTCGCCGAGTAATTGTTGAGGACGCCGTGTCTACTGCCGTGGGCGCGACGGATGCAGTGACTGAGGATGCAGTTATCAAGGCGCTTGCAACGACGCCTGTTGAGACCTGCACGGATGCACTAGCAACAACAATCATTGCCTCGACCACCTTGAACCTTGACAGGTCAAGACCAGCAATGAGGAATGGAGAGTCAGCAATGGGCAACCTTGCAACAGACTCTCAGCTCTACTCCTACAACCTGATTGCCGCGGAGCTGTCACTGCCGACCGAGAACGTCATCGCTGTTCAAAACGGTGGTGGGCTTCGTCAGAATGGCGGGGATGACTTCCCAGCGGCTGGAACTGACAACATCTCAATGCAAGACGTCTACAACTTCATGCCATTTGCAAACAAGGAAGTCGTATTTGTTGAGATGTCTCCGGCAGATGTTCGCTCGCTTCTAGAGCGCAGCGCAGCTGTTGCAAACAGCAGCAATGGAGCCTTCCTCCAGATCGCTGGTGCGAAGGTGACGTTTGACGCCAGCTACACGGCCCAGGTGTTGTCGGACGACGAGGACTCAATTGCAGTTGAGGGAAACAGGGTTCGCACCTTCACCCTCGACGATGGAACTGAGATCATCAAGGACGGTGTCATCGTCTCTGGTGCTCCGGACATCACCGTTACCACTAACGCCTTCATCGGAGCTGGTGGCGATGGTTACCCAACCTTCGCGAAGTACACCCCAGTTCAGATTGGACCAGACTATGCAGATGCTCTGAAGAGATTCCTCCAGAGCTTCCCTGTTGGAGACAGCGGATATCCAGAGATACCTGCAACCTCCATCTACTCGGGAACTGATGGTCGAGTGACCTTGATTGGTTACTAGCTGATAGGAAAGGCCCCCGGTCCACTCGGATCGGGGGTTTTTCTATTTGCTCAGTTTCAGGACTTTTGCTGTAGCGCTCAGGTGGCGCTTTGCCTTAGAAGGGGTGGTGTTGAGGTTAGTTCGGAATCCGTCTATGGCACCGGCCAGTTCACCAGAGCTGTAGGCGTCAAGCGTCTTTGGAGCGAGTCGCTCAAGAACGTCCAGCATGGCCCAAACGGACACAGACGCGCCCGGGCTTGCGCCCAATAAACCAGCGATAGTGCCATCTGACGAAGAGACCACCTCGGTGCCGAACTGGAGCGTCCCTAGACGTCCCGCGGGCTTGATGATCTGCGCCCTCTGTCCCGCCTCGTAGTAAGTCCAGTCCTCTGGCTTTGCAGTTGGCACAAACTCACGAAGCATTTCCAATTTGGCTTTCTTGGACTTGGTTATCTCTTTGATGAGGTAAATCAAAAGGTCCAAGTTTTTCAGGGCAACGGAGAGATAAGGAAGTATGTTCCTAGGCCTAACAGACAGTGGGAGATCGAAAACCGAGCCGTTCTTGAGGAACTTAGGCTTAATCCCTGCGAATGGCCCGAACAATAGAGATTGCTTGCCATCAACTACCCTGGTGTCCAGATGGGGAACGCTCATTGGAGGAGCTCCGACGGCCGCCTGAGAGTAGACCTTGGCATTGTGCCTTTTTACAAGCTCAGGATTGTCGGTCCTAAGGAAATGGCCCGAAACGGGGAATGTGCCGTATCCGTCAATTTCAGGGATCCCTGACTTCTGAAGCAACTTGAGAGAGTAGCCGCCCGCGCCAACGAAAACCTTTGTGGCTGCTACGAAATCACCTTGCGAGCCAAGCCAGAGCTGCCAGGAGCCATCCTTGTACTGGTAAAGGTTCTTAACCTCGCTCGATCTGCGGATCTCGACACCCGACTTTTCGAGCCATGAGGTCATCTGGCGAGTTATCGCTCCATAGTCAACATCTGTGCCCTGCTCTATCCAGGTGGCGGCAACTTGCTCTTTGGCCCTGCCATCCATCATGAGCGGTATCCATTTGGAAATCTCGGTTGGATCCTCCGAAAACTCCATGCCCGCGAATAACGGCTGCTCCTTTAGCGCCGTGTGCCTTCTGGAGAGGTAGTCGACGTCTTTTTCGCCCTTTACAAAAGTCATGTGGGGGACGGTGCGGATGAAAGTCTCTGGCTTTTCCAGAATTCCCTTTTGAACGCAATAAGCCCAGAACTGCCTGGAGACCTGGAACTGCTCATTGATTGAGATTGCCTTTGTTGCGTCTGGCAGGCTGCCATCTTTGCTGTCAGGCATGTAATTGAGCTCGCAGAGGGCAGCGTGCCCGGTTCCAGCGTTGTTCCAAGCATCCGATGACTCTTCCGCCACCTCACCAAGACGCTCAAACATGACGACGCGAGTCTTCGGCTCTGCAAGCTTTATGAGTACGCCGAGTGTCGCGGACATGATGCCGCCACCAACAAGCGCGACGTCATATTTCTCTAGCTCGGGCATGTAATAAGGGTAACGGCTTAGAGGACGGTTACGCCCAGCAAAGAGCCGATTCCGTAGGAGATGCCCATTGTGAGAAGGCTAATGGCAACGTTGCGCAGGATCGACTTCACCGGTGATGATCCTCCTGCCCATGCTGCCCACCAACCGGTGAGGGTCAGGGCCACCACGACTGCAGCGACTGTGGCAACCTCGCGGTATGCCTCCCAAGGCCCAGTAATGGCAATCAATGGCAGCACTGCGCCAGCTGCGAAAGCTAAGAACGAACTCCAGGCTGCACCCCAGGGATGGGCGTTGACCTCATTCGGCGTGCGTCCGTAGGAGAGTTCTGTGTCTCGTTGGGCAGAAACCGAGACGTACTCGCCACCACCCATTGAAATCGAGCCGGCAACGAGTGCCGCGATACCTGCGAGCAGGACCGTGGGGCGATCTGCGCCGGCTCCGGCGACTCCCATCACCATTCCCGCCACCGACACAATGCCGTCGTTTGCGCCCAGTACAGCGGCTCTGAGCCAGTTGAGCTTTCGCTCTAGTTCGCGATCACTTGAAGAAGACACGAAGACACTATTGCCTATGTCAGGTCATTTCTCTAGCAAGGCAAGCCTTACTTCGTGGCTAGACTGGGCGGGTTAGGAGCGAAGTTGCAGATAAAACTCGCCGGGAAGACTCACCAGGTAAGTGAGGGTGCCACCGGATTTGATCTTTTTGAGGACCGCTCAATCATTGCCTTGCTGGTAAATGGGGAAGAGAGAGACCTCTCATACACCCTTGCCGTAGGAGATGATGTCGAGGGAATCAGCATCGATAGTGATTCGGGACTTGCCATCCTTAGGCACTCAACTGCACACCTTCTTGCTCAGGCCGTGCAGGAACTCTTTTCAGACGCCAAGCTTGGAATCGGGCCGCCTATCCAGGATGGCTTCTACTACGACTTTGATGTAGATGAACCCTTCAATCCTGAAGACCTAAAGCGTCTTGAAAAGAGGATGAAGGAGCTCGTCGGTAAGAGTCAAAGATTCGTTCGAGTTGAAGTGAGCGATGCTGAGGCAAAGAGACGCCTTGCCAAAGAGCCCTACAAACTGGAGCTCATTGGGCTGAAGAGCTCAGACGTTGGCGAGGGTTCAGTCGAGGTTGGCGCTGGTGGGCTGAGCATTTACGAGAACGTAAACCCAGACGGCTCAGTTGCCTGGTTTGATCTTTGCCGAGGCCCCCACGTACCAAGCAGCCGCATGGTCGGCAAGGGTTTCGCTCTCACCAGGGTTGCCGCTGCCTACTGGCGTGGAAACGAGAGCAACAAGCAACTTCAGCGAATCTACGGCACTGCATGGCCCACGGTTGAAGCAAAAGAGGCCTATTTGGAACGTCTGGCTGAGGCGCAGCGAAGAGACCACCGAAAGCTCGGTGCAGAACTAGACCTGTTTAGCTTCCCTGAGGAGATTGGTTCAGGCTTAGCCGTATTCCACCCAAAGGGCGGAATTATCCGAAGGGTAATGGAGGACTACAGTCGTCAGCGCCATGAGGAGGCTGGCTACGAGTTTGTCTACTCTCCGCACATTACAAAGTCGAACCTTTTTGAAACCAGCGGACACCTTCAGTGGTATGCCGACGGGATGTTTCCGGCCTTAAAGCTAGATGCTGAGTTTGACGAAAAGGGGAACGTGAAGCGACAGGGTCAGGATTATTACCTGAAGCCCATGAATTGCCCGTTTCACATCTTGGTATTCAAGTCGAGGTCGCGAAGCTACCGAGAACTGCCGCTGCGAATGTTCGAATTTGGATCCGTCTACAGATACGAGAAATCAGGGGTCTTACACGGCCTAACTAGAGTCCGGGGCATGACGCAGGATGACGCTCACCTCTTTGTTTCTCCCGAGCAGCTTGAGAGCGAATTGACCGGAGTTCTGAATTTCGTGCTCGACCTGCTGCGGGACTACGGGCTCGATGACTTTTACCTAGAGCTATCGACGAAAGAAGAGGGAAACCCCAAGTTCGTTGGTGACGACTCTATTTGGACTTCGGCTACCCAAACATTAGAGAAGGTGGCAAAGGCCAGTGGTCTTGAATTGGTTCCTGACCCAGGTGGAGCTGCGTTTTACGGGCCGAAGATTTCCGTTCAGGCTAGAGATGCCATTGGACGAACCTGGCAAATGTCGACCATCCAGCTTGACTTCAACCTGCCAGAAAGGTTTGAGCTGGAATATGTGGCAAGCGATGGAAATCGTCACAGACCAATCATGATCCACAGGGCACTCTTTGGATCTATCGAGCGCTTCTTTGGTGTACTGACTGAGCACTATGCGGGGCATTTCCCGCCCTGGCTGGCGCCGGTGCAGGTTGTGGGTGTACCAGTTGCAGATGAGTTCGCCGAGTATCTCGAGGAGTTTTTGTCTGACCTGAGCGCTCAAGGTGTCAGGGGATTCGTGGACCGAAGTGACTCGAGAATGCAAAAGAAGATTCGCGATCATACTCTCGATAGGGTCCCGTTCCTTCTGCTTGCAGGCGAGAGGGATTCGAGCGCAAAGACAGTGAGCTTCCGATACCGATCCGGCGAACAGGTAAATGATGTTGGCTTAGACGAGGCGAAGAGAATCATCCTAGAGGCGATCTCTGAGCGGAGGCAGGTTTAGATGGCCGATCCCTTGGACAACTTTGGTGGGATGCAGGATGGTTTTGAGCGACTGTGGACACCGCACAGACTGGTCTATCTCCAGGAATTGCAGCAGCCTGCCGATGAGGACTGCCCCTTTTGCGCCGCGCCAGACAAGGACCCCGAGGACGGGCTTGTTGTCAAAAAAGGTGATACCTGCTTCGTGCTGCTTAATCTTTTTCCATACAACCCCGGCCATATGCTCGTATGCCCATACCGCCACGTGGACACCTACGACCTAGCAACTGCAGATGAGGTTGCAGAGATGGCTTTGCTTACGCAGCAGGCAATGGTGACTCTTAGGAATGTGAGTGGCACACATGGGTTTAATATCGGGATGAATCAGGGAGAGGTTGCTGGAGCCGGCATCGCCTCACACCTTCACCAACACATAGTTCCGCGTTGGCGAAATGACTCCAACTTTTTCCCAATCGTCGCCCAAACCAAAGCAATGCCCAGGTTGCTAGGTGAGGTTAGAGAAACAATTGCTAATAACTGGGTCAGCGAAGCTTAGGATTATCGAATGTCCCAGAACAAGAACGAAGGTACTGACCTAGTTAAGCGCGGCCTGGCAGAGATGCTCAAGGGCGGCGTAATCATGGATGTCGTAACACCCGAGCAGGCGAAAATAGCCGAGGACGCCGGCGCCGTTGCAGTCATGGCACTTGAGAGAGTCCCAGCCGACATACGCGCAGAGGGTGGGGTTGCTCGAATGAGTGACCCGGACCTGATTGAGCAGATCATAGAAACGGTATCGATACCCGTAATGGCCAAGGCTCGTATCGGTCACTTTGTCGAGGCGCAGATTCTTGAAGCCCTAGAGGTGGACTACATCGATGAATCTGAGGTTTTGTCCCCGGCGGACTACGTGAACCACATCGACAAGTGGCAGTTCAACGTGCCGTTTGTCTGTGGAGCGACCAATTTGGGCGAAGCACTTCGCCGAGTCACCGAGGGAGCAGCCATGATTCGCTCTAAGGGTGAGGCTGGCACTGGGGACGTCTCCGAGGCCATGAAGCACATTCGAACCATCAGGGGAGAGATCGCAGCGCTTGCAGCGAAGAGCCCAGACGAGCTTTACGTCGCAGCGAAAGAACTCCAAGCGCCATACCCGCTGGTGAAGGAGGTCGCTGAGACAGGCAAGCTTCCAGTGGTGATGTTCGTTGCCGGAGGAATTGCGACTCCGGCGGATGCAGCCTTGATGATGCAGCTCGGGGCCGACGGCGTCTTTGTTGGTAGTGGAATCTTCAAGTCGGGTAATCCATCCGAGCGGGCCAAGGCCATCGTCAAGGCAACTACTTACTACTCGGATGCCAAGAAGGTAGCGGATGCATCTCGGGGCCTTGGCGAGGCAATGGTCGGCATCAACGTCGCAGACCTTCCTGCGCCGCACCGCCTTGCGGAGCGTGGCTGGTAATTGCCAGTTGGGGTTCTAGCTCTTCAGGGAGATGTAAGGGAACATCTAGCGATACTCAGCGACCTGGGCGAAAGTGCCACGCCTGTTCGCAGTCAAGAAGAGTTAGCTAGCTGCACTGGACTTGTAATTCCAGGTGGAGAGAGTACAACCATTTCAAAGCTGCTCGTGAACTATGAGTTGCTGGAGCCGGTAAGAAAGTTCGTCAGAGAGAGGCCAGTACTGGGCACGTGTGCCGGGCTGATTCTGCTGAGTGATGAAGTCGTTGGCAAGCTCGAAGATCAGCAGTTGATAGGTGGCCTGGCTGTAGCTGTCGAAAGAAATGCCTACGGAGGCCAGACACACAGCTTTGAGGCTGAGGTCGAGTTCGGGGATTCCAGCGAGAGAGTTGCCTTTATCCGAGCCCCAAGAATTCTGGACGTGGGGGAGTGTGAAGTGATAGCAACTTACGAGGGTGAGCCCGTTGCTGTTCGCGATGGAAAGCTATTTGGTGCAACGTTCCATCCCGAACTCACCGGTGCAAAAGAACTCCACAGACGGTTTCTAAGCGCCGTTCAGAGCAATTGAGGATGTAATTTAGGTAACCATGTCAGGACATTCCAAGTGGGCAACCACGAAACACAAAAAGGCAGCTAACGACGCCAAGAGGGCGAAGCTGTGGGCAAAGTTGATCCGTAACATTGAGGTTGCGGCGAGGACCGGAGGCCCTGACCCTGATGGAAACCCAACTCTGTACGACGCTATCTACAAAGCAAAAAAGAGCTCAGTCCCTGGGGACAACATTGACCGTGCTGTAAAACGCGGATCAGGTGCTCTGGGAGACGCGGTTGACTACCAGAACATCCTCTACGAGGGCTATGGCCCTGGCGGGGTAGCGATTCTCATTGAGTGCCTCACCGACAACAAAAACCGCGCTGCGGCAGAGGTGCGCCTTGCCTTCACCAAGGGCGGAGGTAACCTCGCGGACCCAGGCTCGGTTAGCTACCAGTTCTCACGTAAGGGCGTCATTGTGCTTGCTAGCGAAGCCTCAGAGGACTCTGTTCTTGAGGCAACAATTGAGCACAACATCGAGGACATCGAGCAGGGAGCGGACTCGTTGGTATTAACCTGTGAGGCGAGTTCCTTGGTGCCTGTTCGCCAGGCCCTTCAAGATGCCGGGTTGGATTACGAATCTGCCGATGTTGAATTTGTCTCTTCAATAAAGGTTGAGGCGAATGCTGACACCGCTGGCAAGATCGTGCGTCTCGTAGAGAGCCTAGAGGATCTCGATGACGTTCAAGAGGTGTATACCAACATGGATGTCTCAAACGAGGTTCTAAGCCAGCTAGCTGACTGATGGCAAAAATCCTTGGTGTAGATCCCGGACTCACTAGGTGCGGCTATGGGTTACTGGATTTAGACAATGCCACCGACTTTGGACTAATCCAGACGGCAAGCACCGAAGATCCAGCCACAAGAGTTGGAACAATTGCGACCCAGCTAGAAGCGCTGTTAGACCGCCATAAGCCCCAGCTCATCGCATTGGAGAGGGTCTTCGCACAAGCGAACCTCCGCTCGGTTATGGGCGTGGCGCAAATATCTGGCGCCCTTATGGCGGCCGCCCACAAGCGAGACATCCCCGTAGAGTTCTTTACCCCGAGTGAGGTAAAGGCAGCTGTGACAGGCAACGGCCGAGCGAACAAAGAGCAGGTGTCGCTCATGGTTAAGTCAATCCTGAAAATCGATTCCCTACCAAAGGCACCCGATGTGGCAGACGCACTTGCAGTTGCGCTGTGTGCCCAAAAGCGCTCTTCCTTTGCCACTACGGCTGCCCAGCGTAAGTGGGTCGCAGCCAGCAAAGCGGCGCGTGGGCAATTAGGTTAGCCCTGTGATTTCAACTCTCTCCGGCAAAGTGGCTTCGTTAGGTGTCGACTCATGTGTGCTGGAGGTTGGAGGGATCGGTCTACAGGTTCACCTCACCCCTCGTCACATTCTCAAGCTCCGCGCAGGAGATGACGCAAAAATTGAAACTCGGCTTGTGGTCAGGGAGGACGAGCTCAGCCTCTTCGGCTTTCAGTCGGTCCAGGAACGCGAGCAGTTTGATCTGCTGTGTTCGGTCAGCGGCATCGGCCCCAGGCTTGCAATGACGGCCCTTGCCGGAATGGATGCAGCAGCAATCGCTAATGCCGTAAACAATCAAGACGAGGCGGCTTTCAGAGCAATTCCGGGAATTGGACCTAAGACGGCAAAACTAATCCTTATCTCACTAGGTGGAAAAGTGGGTCTTAGTTCTGCAAACCCCGAGCGTGAGCGGGTCTTGCAGGCGCTTATCCAACTCGGGACAGATGAGTCTCAGGCAAAGTCAGTTTTGGCAGAAGTCGATTCAACCTTGGGGGAGTCTGAGGCCCTGCGCTCTGCCCTGGCATTATTAGGCAAGGCAAAGCTCAAATGAGCGACCTCAGCCACGAAGAGTTGGAGCTGGAAGCAGCACTAAGACCTAAAGACCTCAGCGAATTCGTCGGTCAATCCAGAGTCGTCGAGCAGCTCTCGCTAGTAATTGCCGCTGCCAAGAAAGACAATCGAAGTGCGGATCACATCTTGCTTGCTGGGCCTCCCGGTCTAGGTAAGACGACACTTGCCATGATTGTCGCCGCGGAGGCAGAACGAACCTTGAAGCTATCGAGTGGACCCGCAATTCAGTCGGCAGGCGATTTGGCTTCGATTCTCTCCGCCCTTGAACCCTCAGATGTCCTGTTTATCGACGAAATCCATCGCTTGTCGAGATCAGCCGAAGAGATGCTCTACCTGGCCATGGAGGACTTTCGAGTAGACGTTATGGTCGGGAAAGGGCCAGGCGCCTCTTCTATTTCTCTCGACATAGCTCCGTTTACTCTTGTTGGGGCTACTACCCGAAGCGGAATGCTCCCGAACCCACTTCGTGATCGCTTCGGATTTACTGCATTTCTTGAGTACTACGACGCAGAGGAGCTCTCTGTTGTTATTCAAAACAGCGCGGCTCGATTAGGTGTTCAGATTGTTCCGGAGGCGAGGGATGAGCTTGCACGAAGATCCCGCGGAACTCCTAGAGTGGCCAACCGTCTTTTGCGAAGGACCCGTGACTTTGCGTCGGTTGGAGAGCATTCCCTGATAACCGAGGCCGTTGTGGATGAGGCAATGGAGCTCTTCGGCGTCGATCAGGCTGGCCTTGACAGAGTCGATAACCAGCTACTCACGCTGCTGGCCACCAAGTTCAATTCGAAGCCTGTAGGCCTATCAACTCTTGCGGTGGCAATAGGCGAGGAGCCAGACACAATAGAAGCTGTAATTGAGCCCTACTTGATTCGCATCGGTTTCATCCAGCGGACGCCGCGCGGGCGGGAAATTACACCAGCGGGCATCGCCCACCTGGGTGCCTAGCCCCACGCAGGGACAGAAACGCCTATAATTTCGGGGGACTATCTCGGTAAGGAAAATCTTTGGACGCTCTACTTTTAGCTGTTCTAGCTCTAATGATCGTCTTCCTCGTGACGCAGAATCGACGTCGTAAGAAGGAAGTGGAGGCAATGCAGTCCTCTCTAGAGGTTGGATCTCAAGTAGTCCTGCATGCCGGCATCATGGGTAAGGTTCTTACGGTTTCTGAGGAAGAGCTTGAGATTGAATCCGTGAAAGGCACGAAGCTCAGAGTGCTTCGTGGTGCGGTGGGAAAAGTTATCCCCGCTGAGGAGAAGTAATAGTTGGCTGAAAATACGACCGCCAGGTCAGCCCGTCGCAGAATTTCCTGGATAACCGGTATAGCTGCATTTTTTGTCGCACTCATTACCTGGGGGACAGTAACCGCTCAACCCGGCGCCAGCTGGGCGCCGGAATTGGCGCTTGATCTCCAGGGTGGCACGCAGCTGATCCTTACCCCTTCAATCGCAGACGGACAGCAGGCATCGCTAGAGCAGCTCAACCAGGCTGTTTCCATCATCCGCCAGAGAATTGATGGTTCGGGTGTTGGTGAAGCCCAGGTAACGATTCAAGGCAATGAGAACATTGTCGTCGCCATCCCCGGAACGCCCGATGCGAACACACTCCAGCTGATCAAGGCAAGCGCTCTACTCGAATTCAGGCCGGTAATTACCTACTCGGATTCAATTCCTCTTGCTGAGAATGCGGAGCCGGTGGACCTCGAATCGCTCAGTGACGAGCCTTCGACCCAGCCCGTGAATGCATCTGATACTGCCTGGTTAACAGAGAGAGTTCTCGCGGAGTTTGAGCAATTTGACTGCTCCAGCCAATTCAGAACGCCGGGTCAGGTTGACGACCCAGAGAAGCCCTTGGTCACCTGTGATGATTTTTTGAGGTTCAAGTACGTTCTTGGACCGGTTGAAGTCAGGGGCGAAAACATCTCGGACGCATACGCCGGCACAATTACAACGCAAACCGGAGCCTCAACCAACACCTGGGCGGTCAATCTTGAGTTTGATGCCGAGGGTACTAACTCATTTGGAGCTGTAACGTCACGTCTATTCGGACTCCCAAGCCCACAGAATCAGTTCGCAATTACGCTAGATGGTCTAGTTATCACTGCCCCGTCAACAAATGCCGTGATTACAAATGGTCAAGCACAGATAACCGGCAGCTTCACGCAAGAAAGCGCTACGGTACTGGCTGATCAGCTGAAGTACGGTGCGCTACCAATTGGCTTTGAGGTTCAGTCGCAGGAGAACATCTCAGCCACCTTAGGTGACGAATCCCTCCGTTCCGGCCTCATCGCAGGTTTGATCGGTCTGATCTTCGTCATGATCTACATGGCATTCCAATACCGCGGGCTTGCCAGCGTTGTTCTCGGCTCTCTCATAATTGCCGCGCTCCTTGTCTATCTGTTCATTGCATTCCTGTCCTGGAGGCAGGGTTACAGGCTTTCACTTGCTGGTGTAGCGGGTCTTATTGTTGCGATTGGCATCACCGCCGACTCGTTCATTGTTTACTTCGAACGTATCCGAGACGAGCTTAGAGACGGCAGAAGCCTCGAGATTGCGGTTGAGGCCGGATGGAAGAGGGCATTCAGAACGATCCTCGTGTCTGACGCGGTTAGCTTTACGGCCGCCGTTGTGCTTTACCTATTGACCTCCTCCTCGGTGCGTGGCTTCGCATTTACTTTGGGGCTCACGACATTGATTGATCTTCTGATCGTCACGCTCTTTACCCATCCGGTAGTTCAGCTGCTGGCGAGAAACAAGTTCTTTGCCTCGGGCCACCGCTTCTCAGGATTCGACCTAAGTGCTGCAAAGGCTTCTTATCGTGGTCGGGGAGAGTTCAGGGTTGCAGCTGAAGTTTCGGCCGACAAGGTCAAGAAGTCTTCGAAAGAGGCACAACGTAGGCAGACCATCGCCGAACGCAAGGCTCGTCAGGCATTGGAGGACGGCGATGAGTAAATTCAGAAAACTCGGAAACCAGCTTTACTCTGGTGAGCGGTCGTTCGACTTCGTTGGAAAAAAGAATCTTTGGTATGCGATTGCTGCCGTGGCAGTCATCCTTGCCGTTGCCCTTCCCTTTGTTCGGGGAGGTTTCAACTTTGGCATTGAGTTCCGCGGCGGTAGTGAGTTCCGTGTCAATAACTCTCAAGAACTACCTCAGGCGCTAGCCGCAGAGACAGTCAATGAGATAGTTCCTGGGGTTCAGGTAAATGTGGCGGCCGTTGGCTTTAGCGACCTAAGAGTTCAGACCGAACAACTTGAGGACGTTGAGTCTGAGGAGGTTAGGCTCGCGCTAGCTGAAGCTTTTGGTGTTGACCCTGCTGAGGTTGCCTCCAGCTTCGTAGGACCAAACTGGGGTGCTGATGTAACACGGCAGGCACTGATTGGGCTCGGGGTCTTCCTCTTGCTCGTCTCCTTGCTGATGGCGTTCTACTTCCGGTCTTGGAAGATGTCGGTTGCTGCGCTGCTAGCGCTTGCACACGATTTGGTGCTGACGGCAGGTGTTTACGCCGGTGTTGGCTTTGAAGTCACTCCTGCTGCGGTAATTGGCTTCCTAACGATTCTTGCGTATTCGCTTTATGACACCGTTGTTGTGTTCGACAAGGTTAGGGAGAACACACTTGAAATCGAGCTCTCCGACACCAGAACCTTTGGCGAGATGGTGAACCTTGCGGTCAATCAAACCTTGGTGAGGTCTATAAACACTTCTGTAGTTGCTGTATTGCCGGTCGGCTCAATTCTCTTTATCGGATCGCTAATACTGGGAGCTGGAACCCTGAGGGACATTGCGCTCGCTTTGTTCGTTGGAACGATTGTTGGAACTTACTCGTCAATCTTCCTAGCAGCCCCGATTTATGCCCACTTGCGCTCCGGCGAGAAGGAGCTCAAGGAAGCTTCCGAGAGGGTTTTGGCCGGGCGCCAATAGAATTCTCACTACCTAGTAAGGAGTGAGAGATGTCAGATAGCCTCGCAAGCTCTCTTCGCTCCAGGCTGCCCAGAATTTTTACCCGCTCAACGGGCCTGCTCTCCAATGAGCTCAACGAACTTATTCGAACGGTTAGGGTCAACCACCCGAGATCCGATTACCAAATTGTCGAGCGCGCATATAGAACGGCTGAGCACTACCACCAGGGACAGAAGCGTAAGTCTGGAGAGGATTACATAACTCACCCCCTAGCTGTTGCGCGAATTCTTGCCGATCTCGGCAGTGGACCGGCGACAATCGCAGCTGCTCTGCTTCACGACACTGTTGAGGACACCGACTACTCACTTGAGCAACTGAGGGGCGAATACGGGGAAGAGGTTGCTCTACTTGTAGATGGTGTGACAAAGCTCGACAAGATGAAGTTTGGTGACACCGCTCAGGCGGAGACCATGCGAAAGATGGTCGTAGCCATGAGCAGGGACGTGCGAGTACTCGTGATCAAACTGGCAGACAGGCTACATAACGCTAGAACATGGGGGTTTGTTTCCCCTGAGTCTGCAAAACGCAAAGCTCAAGAAACGCTCGAAATCTATGCTCCCCTCGCTCACCGCCTAGGTATTTCAACAATGAAGGTGGAGCTTGAGGACATCAGCTTTGCAGTGCTTTATCCAAAGGTCTACGAGGAAATCGTTTCGCTTGTTGGTCAGCGCAATCCCTCTCGCTCTGATTACACGGACAAGGTAATCGAGGAGATCGACGCAGAACTTCGCGGCGCAAGGGTAAAGGGGCGAATCGACGGCCGGCCTAAGCAGTACTACTCGATTTATCAAAAGATGGTGCTCCGAGGCAGAGAGTTCGATGACATCTACGACCTGGTCGGCATCAGGGTCATTGTCCCAACCGTTAGGGACTGCTATGCGGCCCTGGGTGCCATTCACGCAAGGTGGTCTCCGCTGCCTGGCAGGTTTAAGGACTACATCGCGATGCCAAAGTTCAATCTGTATCAGTCGCTGCACACGACCGTAGTGGGGCCCGAAGGCCGGAGCGTAGAGATACAGATAAGAACTCAGGAGATGCATCAGAGAGCTGAGTATGGTGTCGCAGCTCACTGGAAGTACAAGCAGTCATCGGGAAAGACCGGAGACAAAGAGGTGGACTTTGCATGGCTGAAGCAACTCAGCGACTGGCAAGAGGAAACCGCAGATCCGGGGGAGTTCCTAGATAACCTCAGGTTCGAAATTGGCGCAAAAGAGCTCTATGTCTTCACGCCAAAGGGCAAGGTGGTTGGGCTCAGCGCAGGTTCCACTCCAGTCGACTTTGCATACGCGGTTCACACCGAAGTGGGACATAAGACCATTGGTGCAAAAGTAAATGGGCGGCTTGTTCCCCTTGAAACAAAATTGCAAGCAGGGGATGTCATTGAGGTGCTCACCTCAAAGTCTGAGACCGCGGGGCCGAGCAAGGACTGGCTGAATTTCGTTGCCTCACCCAGAGCAAGAGCCAAGATAAAGCATCACTTCACTCAGGAGCGGAGAGAGCTTGCAAGCGAAGAGGGTCGGGAGCTTCTCGCGAAGGCGCTGAGAAGAGCATCACTGCCGGTCCAGTCGCTTATGAACAACGACCTACTTAATGAGGTTGCAGAGGAGCAAAAGCTCGCCGATTCAGGCGCTCTGTTGAGTGCCATAGGCCAGGGGCAGCTGTCGACCTCGACGGTTATCGAGCGACTAAAGCTGCTTCAGGGGATAAGCCCAGACCCAGACACTGAAGAGATTCCGGTGCAGGTTCCGCGTTCTTTGCGAGGTCCTAGGAACGATAATCAGGGTGTCTTGGTCAAAGGTTCCCCCGATGTTATGACCAAGATGGCACGTTGCTGCACTCCTGTGCCGGGAGACGACATAACTGGATTTATCACGCGAGGCGAAGGGGTGTCCGTTCACCGCGTCGACTGCAAGAACGTCAAAAGCCTTGTGCAAGAGCGGATCGTTGAGGTTTCCTGGGCCGATGAGGCACGTGGTGTCTTCATGGTACAAATTCAGGTAGAGGCCCTTGACCGATCAGGGCTTTTGTCTGATGTGACGCGAGTACTAACCGAGTCCCATGTCAACATTTTGAGCGCATCGGTCACTACGGGACGGGACAGGGTGGCGATTTCAAAGTTCGTCTTTGAGATGGCAGACCCCTCGCATCTCGATCACCTATTGAATCAGGTTCGAAGAATCGACAACGTCTATGACGTTTATCGGGTAAAGAGCGCCTAATCGACCGCGTTCTGAGCAGCTTCGAGAAGAGCCTTGCGCGAGTCGATTTGTGCCTGGATCTCTTTCTTCTTGGTGGCAGGAGCAGACTTTAGCTCCGCCTCCAGTACAGCAATAACACCCTCGAGCTGAGTGGCAAGAGAGTTGCTCCTTGCTTTCGCCGCAGGGTCGCTTCGCTGCCAAGCCTCTTTCTGTGCTTCCGAGATCTTAGATTCAACAGCACGAAGTCTCGATTCGACAGACTTCACCTGGTCCTTGGGAACATGTCCGATCTTTGACCAAGCGGCCTGTATTTCGCTGATCGCCTTCTTGGCAAGATCCAGGTTTGCGACGTCGATAGCTTCAGCTTTCTTCAGGAGGTCAAGCTTTTTCTCGAGATTGGCCTTGTGCTCGACTTCTAACTCCGCGTCCTGCTCCTTCTTGGCAGCAAAGATTGCATCTCCAGCAGCCCGGAAGCTCTTCCAAAGGCTCTCTTCGGCTTTTCCAGCCTTGCCCGCAGCCTTCCACTGTTCCTGCAGTGCCCGGTAGTCCGAAGCCGCTTTTGCGCCTTTAGAAACAAGCGCCTCAGCCTTAGAAACAAGCTCGGACTTTGCAGCCTTAGCCTCCTTGAACTTACTGTCAAGCGTTGCGAAATAAGCACGGCGTCCAGACTCAAACTTGGCCCGAGACTGTGAAAAGCGCTTCCAGATGGGGTCAGTTTGTGCCTTTGGGATCTTTGGTCCCTCTTTTTGAATCGCCTGCCACCGCTCAAACATCTCTGTCATCTCAGCCGCTGACTTCTTCCAGTTGATTCCGCCGAGGTTTGACACGATTGCCTCGGCCCTGGCGGCAATGGCTTCCTTCTCCTGCATGGCCTTTGCAATGGCTTCTTCGCGTGCCGCTGCGGCCTTCTCTGCAGCGGCCTCAATGGCTGGAGCGAGCGCGCTCAGGCGGTCCCTCAACGATTTCAGATTTCCGACGGCTTTCGGTTCCGCGCAGTCCTTCGTAAGTGTTTCGTGGGTTGCCTTGAGGCTTTTGGCATCGGTGATACCGGAGGCGATGCGCTGCTCAAGAATGCGAACCTGAGCCTCGAGGTCGTCAAACTTTTTCACAAAGAAGGCCATGGCCTCATCCCTTGTGACATCGGGATATTGCCCGACGAGCCTCTCGTTACCAGCATCGATGACGTAGACGTTGTTCTTTTCGTCTACGCGACCAAACTCATTGCTTGTCAATTGTTCTCCCGACCTGCGACGCTTTACTCTACCGAAACATTTTCAAGTGTGACTGTCTCAGATGGTGGCCCATCGGTGCCTCCACCGGACACACCAGCTTCGGCAATCGCCTTTATGGCCTCGAGTCCCTCGGTCACTGAACCGAAGACGGTGTAACCCCCCACGTTATCTGAGGGAATCTGGGAATCCTGATAAACGATGAAGAATTGTGACCCCATCGAATAGTCATCTCCACCGCGTCTTGCCATTGCAATGGTGCCCTCTGGGTAGAGATCATCGGTGGGGGCGTTCTCGATGGGTCCGAAATTGTATCCAGGCCCACCAGTTCCATCACCGCTTGGATCCCCACACTGCAAGACGAAGATGCCCGCTGTTGTGAGCCTGTGGCAAGTGATGCCCTCAAAGTAGCCTTCCTGCGTGAGGCTGACGAAGTTTGCAACGGCTTGCGGGGCAGCTTCGCCATCTAGCTCAAACGCCACAGACTCGCCAGCTACGGACATTGCGCCCTGCCACTTTCGATACTCAGAGAGTTCAACGCCAGGAACGTCTGGATCTTGAACCTGCTCGGCTGGCTGATCAGTGACCTGGTTATCGGTTTCACCAGCCACGGCAACGGCCTCCTCATCGGCTGCGCCGGGGCCGAAACTGAAATAGGCCAGCTGGCCGCCTAGGGCAAGAGCTACCGCGATCGCACCGCCAATAAGTGCAAGACGATTGTCCTTCTTGTTCTGTTCTTGTCGCTTTCTTACGACCTGCTGCTTGGCTTCGTAGTTCGCTAGCTTTTCAGATGATTTCATGCTCACTCTCCAGCAGGTAATTCTAGGTGGAGGAATACAATCGGCGTGTGTCTCAGCAACCACTTGCCGAAAGGCTCAGGCCCAAGTCCATAGATGATTTTGTGGGCCAGAAGTCTGCCCTGGTGCCAAATGGACCCCTGTCACGCCTCGTAGGTGGCCAGGAGGGTGGCTCCATGTGCTCTGTGTTGCTCTGGGGACCACCCGGTAGTGGGAAAACTACTCTGGCGAGATTGATCTCAGTTAGCGGAAGAGCAAAGTATGTAGAGCTCAGCGCAATTGACTCAAGCGTCTCGCAAGTAAGAGAAGTAATCCAAGAGGCGCGTAACTTACGAGATAGCTTTGAAAGGCCCACCGTTCTCTTTCTTGATGAGATTCACCGGTTCAGCAAGGCCCAGCAGGACTCCCTGCTAGGGGCCGTGGAATCTGGCGTTATAACTCTGGTGGCCGCGACCACCGAGAACCCCAGTTTCAGCGTGATAAAACCACTAATTTCTCGGTCACTTGTAATTGAACTTTCACCATTGCAAGAGGAAGACATACTGACCATCCTCGAGCGGGCTCGGATGGAACCCGAGTTTAAATCCTTGAAGGTAGAAGACGATGCCCTCGATTACCTCGCTGCTGTCTCGCAAGGTGATGCGAGAAGGGCGCTTTCGCTCTTCGAAGCCGCAGCCAGTCGAGGAGTAAAGAACCTAACCCTCGAGCTCATCAAGGAAACGGCAGCCCACGCTATTGCTTATGACGCCACAGGGGATCAGCATTACGACACCATTTCTGCATTCATAAAGAGTGTAAGAGGATCGGATGTGGACAGTGCTCTGCACTACCTAGCCCGAATGATTGTCGGGGGCGAGGATCCACGATTCATAGCACGACGTCTAATGATTCTCGCCAGCGAGGACATTGGGCTGGCGGACCCGCAAGCCATGGTTGTTGCCGAGGCCTGTGCCTCTGTTGTTGAGAAGATCGGAATGCCCGAGGGTCGAATTCCACTAGCCGAGACGACCATCTACCTAGCCCTAGCGCCGAAGTCCAACCGGGCCTATCTGGCAATTGATTCCGCGATTGAGCAGGTAAGGGACGGAAATTTTTCTCCGGTGCCCCCACACCTTAGGTCGACCGGGGCAGTTGGGTACGTCTACCCACATGATTCGGATGTTGGGATTGTGAGGCAGGAGTATTCAGACGCCGGTACCTACTTCAAGCCAAGTACTCATGGGTTCGAGAAGACCCTGGGGGAGCGGTTAGAGCAAATTAGGAAGATTCTCGGCTCTAGTGACATCTAGGCCCATCGCTGCTAGGATTTTGCGAGTTGCTCAGCTTCAGCGGCTGGAAGACGAGCAAAACCCAAACCAAATTATTTGAGAGGTACCTTTTTGTCTAAGACATCAAGAACACGCAGCAAGACGCGCCTTTCGCGCTCTCTAGGGATTGCATTGACCCCAAAAGCTGCGAAATACATGGAGAAACGCCCATATGGGCCAGGACAGCACGGCCGCACCAAGCGCAAGTCAGACTCTGACTACGCAGTTCGACTTAGGGAGAAGCAGCGTCTACGTGCCCAGTACGGCATTCGTGAGGCTCAGCTCCGTAAGACCTTCCAGGAGGCCAAGCGCACCGAGGGCCTGACAGGTGAAACACTGGTTGAGCTATTGGAGATGCGACTTGACGCACTCGTACTTCGTTCAGGTTTTGCCCGCACAATGGCTCAGGCTCGACAGCTGGTTGTGCACCGCCACATTCTCGTTGACGGACAGCGTGTAGACAGACCCTCTTTCAGGGTGAAGCCTGGACAGATGATTCACGTTCACGAGAAGAGCGAGCGCACCGAGCCTTTCCAGGTAGCCGCCGCTGGCGGTCACGCAGATGTCCTGCCAGCCGTTCCCGAGTACCTGTCAGTTGAGCTCGACAAGCTTCACGCAACACTGGTCCGCAAGCCAAAGCGCGCTGAAGTTCCAGTAACTTGTGATGTTCAGCTCGTTGTTGAGTACTACGCAGCAAGGTAAGTAATTGTCCGGCGGCGAGCTAGCGGGAATTATCATCAGCGGCGCAATAGCGCTGCTGGTGCTTTTCCTGGGGCTCCCGTTGATGAAGCTCGGACGCCTAATTGACGAGTCAGCAAGGACCGTGCGTATCTTCAACAACGAGCTGGAGCCGCTGCTTGATGAAGCGAAAACAACCATGGCCGAGGCCAATCGTCAGCTCAAGCGCTTCGACCAGATCACTGAGGATGTCGAGCAGGTCACCGAGAATATCAATTCCCTGGTTGCAGTATTCACAGCCTCGGTTGGTGCACCACTAACTAAACTTGTCGGTGTCGTCCAGGGTGTAGCTAAGACCCTGGGAAAGCGGAGGTAGAAAATGTCAAGACTTTCATGGTTCTTAGCGGGTATAGGGCTTGGCGCTTTCGCGGTAGTTCAGCTGAGGGACAACCCAAAGGCACAACAGGCCGTTGATGAGCTCTACGAGGCCGCAAAGGATTTTGGTGCTGCCGTGGCCGATGGCTATCGCGAGCGCGAGGAAGAACTTAGCAAGCCCGCCAAGCGCACCCCAAACACGAAGAAGTAAATGAAGACCGCCGAAATTAAGCGGCGTTGGCTTGAGTTCTTCGAAAAGAAGAATCACACCGTCGTTCCCAGTGCCTCGTTGGTCAGCCAAGATCCGACGCTTATGTTCACGGTTGCTGGCATGGTGCCATTCATTCCCTACATGACCGGGCTGCTGCCCGCTCCTTACGACCGCGCCACAAGTGTCCAGAAGTGCGTTCGCACCCTGGACATTGAAGAGGTCGGCAAGACAACCCGCCACGGCACCTTTTTCCAGATGAATGGGAACTTCTCATTTGGCGATTACTTCAAGAAAGAAGCAATCTCATTTGCTTGGGAGCTACTGACTTCTAAGGTCGAAGATGGCGGTTATGGGTTTGACCCCGAGAGACTTTGGGTAACTGTATACAAAGACGACGACGAATCGATTCAATACTGGCTCGACCAGACTGAGGTGCCTCTGGAGCGCATCCAAAAGCGCGGGATGGCTGATAACTACTGGTCCACCGGCCAGCGTGGGCCAGCAGGTCCGTGCAGTGAGATCTATTTTGATCGTGGTCCCGAGTATGGCTCAGAGGGCGGGCCAGAAGCGGACGAGGATCGTTACATCGAGATATGGAATCTCGTCTTCATGCAGTACGAGAGAGCCGACGGCGGCACAAAAGACGACTTCGAAATCCTTGGAGAGCTACCTAGCAAAAACATCGATACTGGCATGGGTCTCGAGCGAGTTGCCTTCCTACTTCAAGGCGTCGAGAACATCTATGAGATAGACCAGGTAAAGCCGCTAATCGATCTAGTGAGTTCTCTCTCCGGCAAGAAGTACGGCGCCGATGAGCAGGATGATGTTCGGATGAGGGTGATTGCAGACCACATTCGTTCCTCGCTCATGCTGATGAGTGACGGTGTTACCCCCTCAAATGAAGGCAGGGGCTATGTGCTCCGCCGTCTGTTGAGGCGCTCGGTTCGGGCTCTACGGTTGCTCGGTATCGATAGGCCAACCTTTGAATCTCTCTTTGACGCATCCTATGAAGCGATGCTGGATGCCTATCCTGAGCTGTCGGACAGCTATGACAGGGTAAAGCGAGCTGCAATTGCGGAGGAGGCTGGTTTCCGCAAGACATTGGAAACGGGGTCTGCAGTGCTAAATGACGCAATCTCGCAATCAAAGAAAATCCTTGACGGCGATGTTGCCTTCCTGCTCCATGACACCTATGGATTCCCAATTGACCTAACCGTTGAGATTGCTGGGGAAAGCGGTCTTGAGGTTGACAGGTCGCGCTTTGATGAGTTGATGCAGGAGCAGCGCGAGAGAGCCAAAGCAGACTCGAAAGCGAAGAAGTCCGGTGGTGCTCAGCTTCAGGTGTACAGCGACTTCCGATCTGCAGGTGCAACGGATTTCCAAGGTTACGAGTCCCTAGAGACCGAGGGTAAAGTCCTCGGACTCGTTCGAGACGGCTCGGCCGTAACCAGTCTTGCCCAAGATCAAATTGGCGAAATCATCCTTGACCGAACTTCTTTGTATGCAGAGTCTGGTGGGCAGGCAGCAGACGCCGGCCTGATCAGGGGAGACGGCTTCGAACTAGAGGTCTTGGATGTACAGAAGCCAGTTAGAGGCCTGTTCTCACACACCGTGAGAGTGCTGTCTGGCGAAGTTTCCACAGGCTCGGTCGCTCAAACACTGGTAGACCCTAAATGGCGTCTTGGCGCTTGCCAGGCGCACAGCGCGACACACGTTGTTCACGCTGCTTTGAGGCAGGTTCTTGGCCCGCAGGCTTTGCAGTCTGGGTCTTTCAACAAGCCCGGCTACATGAGACTTGACTTCGCATGGGGAGAGGCGCTCAGCGAGACCACAAAGAGTGAAATTGAAGAAGTATCGAACCTGGCCATTCGCTCAGACCTAGCCGTAAGCGCAAGATTTATGACGCTTCCAGACGCCAGGAGTTGGGGAGCAATTGCCCTCTTCGATGAGACTTATGACGAAATGGTTCGAGTAGTCCAGGTGGGTGGACCCTGGTCCAGAGAGCTATGCGGTGGTACCCACGTAACTAGGACCGCGCAGATCGGACTTGTTTCAATTACCGGCGAGAGTTCAGTCGGGTCTGGTAGCCGCCGTATCGAGGCTGAGGTCGGCTTCAAGGCTCTAAAGTCCCTGATTGAGCAAAGAGAGTCGATTAGGAGAATTGCAGCCTCCTTCAAAGCGCCAGTGGGCGAAGTGGAAGCCAAGATTGCCGAGTCTCTTGAAGATCTGAAGAAGACTCAAAAGCAGTTGGCTGAGGCCAATGCCAAGGCAGCACTTTCGCTAATACCTAGCCTGGCTGAGAGTGCGGTTTCTCAGAATGGACGTGAAGTCGTTTCAGCCAACGTTGGAGAGCAGGATGCGGAGGGGCTTCGCTCTTTGGTCCTTGCTCTTAGGGATCGCCTTGGTTCTGACTCGGTCATCATTCTAGGAGCAGTTTCTGGAGGGCGCGCGACGGTAATGGTTGCTGCGGGACAAGACGCCGTAGCTGCAGGGTTTGATTCTGGTGCAATAGCCAAGCAGGCAGCCGGAGTGCTTGGCGGCGGCGGTGGCGGGAAAAAGGACCTCGCTCAGGGTGGCGGACCCGAGACATCCCAGCTGGACGTTGCTTTGGCGGAGGCGAAGGCGCAAGTTTGAGAGCGATGGGCCTGGACGTTGGAGCTGCACGTATAGGTGTGGCCTTTTCAGAGGGGGCGCTCGCACTAGCCCATGGCGTAGTCGAGTTTTCAGAGGCTGCCGAACAGAATCTGGCAACACTAGCAGCGGAAAAAGGGGTCTCGAGTATCTTCGTAGGACTGCCACTCTCTCTTTCCGGTGAGAGGACGAAGAGCTCTCAGTTGGCAATCAACTTTGCACGCAACCTCTCGAGTCTCACAGAGATCAAGATTTCACTTGTAGATGAGAGGCTCACCACGGTCTCGGCCCAACGCAATCTTCACCAGGTGGGTAAGAGCAGCAAAGAATCTAAGTCCCTTATAGACGCGGAGAGTGCTCGCGGAATCTTGGAATTTGCACTCTCGTCACCGCATGTTGCAATTGAGATTGGAGACATAGATGCTTGATGAATTTGAAGCTACCGATGCTCCTCCGAAGCGCTCTAAGTCCTGGATTGCTGCGCTAGTTTCACTCGCAATTGTGGGAGGCGGTCTGACGGCAGGCTACTTCACTTTTCGAGACGCCTTTGAAGGCGGTGTCTCGGCTCTGATAAGTCGCTTTACAGTTGAAGACTACGACGGTGACCCGGGTCCTCCGACGGTAATCGTCATTGAGGAAGGTGACACGGGAGAGGATGTCGCAAGAAAGCTACTAAACGCAGACGTCATAAAAAGCTTTGATTCGATCTATCGCGACATGTTGAACGTGGAGCTGACCATCTACCCAGGTCACTATGAGTTCCCTACGAAGATTCCTGGGCTTGAGGCACTTCAAATCCTGTTAGCAGGGGAGAACAGAGTCGTCGTTCAAGTCACTATCCCTGAGGGACTTCAGCTTGTTGAGATTGTGGACGTTCTGACTGAGGAGCTCGAGGTTTCTGAAGAGGCGCTCCTATCTGCAATTGAAGCTGCTAATGACGTGTATCCGGGTGAAACGCTTGAGGGTTGGCTGTTCCCCGCCAGCTACACCTTTGACCCTGGGGTGAATGCGCAAACGATTATCGACACAATGCTTTCCCGCATGGAGGCTGAGCTAGAGGGTCAAGGGCTAGATGTGGAGACAGGCTTCGACATCTTGACTCTCGCTTCCATCATTCAGCTTGAGGGGCGGGCTGAGGACGACATGTACAAGATCTCAACGGTTTTCAACAATCGCCTAGAGAAAAACGTTGCCCTCCAGTCTGATCCAACGGTGAAGTATTACTACGAGGGTTCCATTGATAGCTTCCAAGAGGGCCTAGCCGACAGCGACAATCCCTTCAACACTTACGTATACCCGGGCCTACCACCTGGGCCAATAAGCTCGCCAGGCGCGACCGCCATTGATGCTGCCGTCAATCCTGCAGTGGGGGATTGGCTTTACTTTGTAGCCATAAATCTCGCTACTGGAGAGACCGTTTTCTCCGAGACCCTGGCGGAGCACGAGAGGGCTGCTGAGATTTATCGCCAGTGGCTCAGAGACAATCCAGGTTGGGATGACTAGCAAGTTTGCGGTGCTTGGCTCGCCTATAAGCCATTCGCTCTCCCCGGTTCTTCACAAAGCTGCTTTTGGCTGCTCGGGGATTGATGCGAGCTATGAGGCGCTTGAGCTTGCCTCGGGCCTCAGCGAGTTCGCAAACTCACTTGATGCCAGCTGGATGGGTCTGTCACTGACGATGCCGCTGAAAGAAGAGGCTTTAGATGTTGCCAGCCAGCTTCACCCTCTCGCCATCTCAACTCGTTCCGCAAACACGCTCGTGAAGAATGAAGACACCTGGCTTGCCTACAACACTGACGTCATGGGGCTGCAGTATGCAGTCAATGATCTGGATTTCAAGTCCGTCGGCATCCTAGGAAGCGGTGCGACCGCAAGAAGCGCCGCAGTCGCATTTGAGGATCATGATGTGAAGGTCTGGGCCAGAAATACAGATAAGGCCGCAGCTATTTCGCAGGCCTATGGGGCCGTGGTTGCATCGCTGACCGAAGTGCTGGAGGCGGATCTAGTCATCTCCACAGTTCCCAAGGGTGTTATCCATGAGTTAGCCGATGGAGTCTATCGGGGCACCTTGCTTGATGTTGTTTATGCGAACTCACCGGTAGAGGGCTTTCCGCGTTCCATTTCTGGACTGGAGATGCTGCTTTGGCAGGCCGTAGGCCAGCAGCGACTTTTCAGAGGTGGTGCAATTGAGGAGCCGCTTTCTACAGAGGCAGAAATAGTTGCTGCCATGAGGACAGCGCTGGGCATGGGAGAATAGTTGCATGATTAGGTGGCTTACAGCGGGTGAATCTCACGGTCCTGAGCTTATCGGAGTAATTGAGGGCCTCCCCGCTGGCGTACCTGTGCTCGCGGAGGACATCCAAGATGCTCTCGCGAGAAGACGCCTTGGCTACGGTCGTGGGGCGCGAATGAAGTTTGAGCAGGACGAGGTCACGCTCTCAACAGGCGTGAGGTTCGGTCTAACTCAAGGTGGGCCCGTCGCACTAAGAATCGCAAACACTGAGTGGCCTAAGTGGGAGACCGTAATGAGTGCCGCTCCTGTTGCTGAAGAAGAGCTAAGTGGCGGCAGAGCAGCCAAGCTCACACGACCAAGACCCGGTCACGCAGACTTCACGGGCATGCAGAAGTACGGGTTTGATGAGTCGAGGCCAGTTCTTGAAAGGGCCAGTGCCAGAGAGACGGCAACCAGGGTAGCGCTGGGTCGCATAGCGCAGAATTTTCTGAAAGAGCTTGGTATCGAGCTTGTAACGCACACTGTCGCGATTGGACCTGTCTCAAGTTCAAGTCAGATTCTTCCAAGACCGAAAGACTTGCCCGCCCTTGACGCTGACCCGCTGCGCTGTTTCGACGAGCAGACCTCTAAGGCAATGGTTGCAGAAATCGACGACTGTCACTCGTCAGGAGACACCCTAGGTGGCGTCGTGGAAACACTCGTATACGGTATGCCCCCTGGAATTGGGAGCTACGTCCACTGGGATCGCAGGCTTGATGCTCAGCTATCGGCCGCAGTAATGGGTATTCAGGCAATGAAGTCAGTCGAGATCGGCGATGGATTAGAAACCACCAAACGCCGCGGATCCGTGGCACACGATGAAATCACTAGAGAGGGCGGAGAGGTTTCTAGGAAGACGGACCGCGCTGGTGGCATAGAGGGCGGAATGAGCAACGGTGAGGTGATTCGTGTCCGTGCTGGAATGAAGCCCATTAGCACTGTTCCAAAGGCTTTGGAGACTATCGACACCGCCTCTGGCGAGAAGGCTACTGCGCACCATCAACGCAGCGATGTGTGCGCAGTCCCGGCATCTGGAATCGTTGTCGAGGCGATGGTTGCACTGGTGATTGCAAATGCCGTGCTCGAGAAGTTTGGTGGCGACTCGGTGGGCGAGACCAAGCGCAATCTCCAGTCATACCTGGAGGCAATTCCAGAGACTCTCAAGTCAAAGATCGCAAAACCGTAGTGGCTAAGCCCCTCGTCCTTATTGGGCCCATGGGGGCAGGCAAGTCCACGCTCGGAAGAAAGCTTGCGAAGCTTCTTGAAACGAAGTTTTTGGACACCGATCGAATGATTTCAGCGAGTCACGGTCCGATACCAAAGATCTTTGAAGACCAGGGTGAGGATCGCTTTCGCACCCTCGAGACGGCGGCCCTTGAGAAGGCCCTAAAGTCGCCTGCGGTTATTGCAACCGGTGGTGGAGTGGTGGTGACCAAAAAAAACCGGGAACTCCTTCAGGACATCCCCACCATCTTTTTGGATACAAGTGCCGATTGGGTTCTATCCCGAATAAATCTCGACAAAAGACCCCTGCTGAAGTCGGATCCCAGCATGTGGGAAATGCTTTACCAGGAGCGACTCGGGTACTATCAGCAGCTAGCGACGGCAACTGTGGTTACGGCAAACCGACCTATCCGAGTGGTCCTTGAGGAACTAGAGAGTAAGGCTAGAGATGTCCTATAGCTTGATTGGTCGTGGTCTTCTCGACGAGATTCCTAAGAGCCTGGACGGTGTTAGCAAGGTACTGATTGTTCACCCGCAGCCATTGGCCGCTACCGCTGAACTACTCAGTGAGACTCTAAGAACAGAGGGCTTCGAGGCGTTCTTGGCTGAGGTTCCGCAGAGCGAGGAAGCCAAGCGCGTTGAGGTGGCTGCTTTCTGCTGGGGAATCATGGGGCAGGCAGACTTCCATCGCAACGACGCGGTCATTGGTCTCGGCGGGGGTACAACCACAGACCTTGCTGGATTCGTGGGAGGTACATGGCTCCGCGGGGTGAGAACCTACTTGATACCCACGACTCTCTTGGGAATGGTCGATGCCGCCATCGGAGGGAAAACAGGCGTAAATACCCAAGAGGGTAAGAACTTGGTGGGTGTCTTTCATCTTCCAACGAAAGTATTTATTGACCTAGATACCTTGGAGACCCTGCCTAGGAACGATCTGATTGCGGGCATGTCGGAGCTGGTGAAGTACGGATTCATTTCGGATACGGAGATTCTCGACATTGTACTTTCGGATGATGCGGCTACCGACACCACTTCGGAGGTGTTTGAAGACCTTGTTCGGCGCTCTGTATCAATCAAAGAGAGAGTTACCACCGAGGACTTCAGAGAGAGTGGACAGCGCGAGTTTCTGAACTATGGGCACACCCTTGGACACGCAATTGAACACGCTGAGCGATACAAATGGCGTCACGGCGCTGCAATCTCGATCGGAATGACGTTTGCAGCTGAACTGTCAATGCTCTCGGGAAAGCTCTCGGAGAGCGATGTAGAGAAACATCGGAGTGTATTTAGCAAGCTTGGTTTGCCCACAAACTACAAGGCAGACAAATGGCCGCAGCTACTAGAGGTCATGCAGCGGGATAAAAAGGCAAGAAGCGGTGCGCTGCGATTCGTGGTGCTCGAGAAGATTGGAAAACCGGGAATCCTTGCAGCACCTACACCAGAGCTGCTATTCACGGCATTTCAGGCGATTGTGGAATAGCGTAGGCGTATGAAAATCCTCGTACTGAACGGCCCCAACCTAAATCTCCTGGGCACAAGGGAGCCTGATGTGTATGGAATGGCTACCCTGAATGACCTTGAGGGCCTGCTTTCGGCTACTGCTTCAGAGCTTGGTAGCGAGGTCGATTTCAGGCAAACCAATAGCGAGGACGAGCTAATTGGCTGGCTCCACGAAGCCCTCGAGTCGAAAACGCCAGTCGTACTTAATCCGGCCGCATTTACCCACTACTCGTACGCGCTCAGAGACGCCTGTGCGGCTCTCACAGGTGCTGGGGTACAGCTAATCGAGGTTCACATCTCCAACCCGCATGCCCGCGAAGAGTTCCGCCAGAACTCGGTGATTTCAGGAGTGGCGACCGGGCAAATAGCGGGATTTGGCTTTGACTCATACAAGCTGGCGCTGCGGCAGCTTGCAGGCAGCTAAACTTCTTCAGGTTTATCAAGGAGAGTCATGGCAACTTCAAACGATCTAAAAAACGGCATGGTGCTGCTGATTGACGGGCAGCTGTGGAGTGTCATCGAGTTTCAGCATGTAAAGCCTGGCAAGGGGCCGGCATTCGTAAGAACCAAACTGAAGAACGTGAAGTCAGACAAGGTGGTCGACAAGACTTTCAACGCAGGAGTAAAGGTCGATACCGCAACTGTCGACAGGCGCGACATGCAGTATCTCTACAACGATGGATCAGGCTTCGTGTTCATGGACAACTCAACTTATGATCAGATGTCTCTGGATGCAGCTGTCGTCGGAGATGTTGCTAATTTCCTACTTGAGAATCAGGTTGCAACGGTCGCAATTCACGATGGATCTCCGCTCTATGTCGAGCTTCCACCTTCGGTGACACTCGAGATCACCTACACCGAGCCCGGGCTACAGGGCGATCGCTCAACCGGTGGCACTAAGCCCGCAACGCTTGAGACGGGACACCAGATTCAGGTTCCACTGTTCATTGAGAACAACACCAAGGTGAAGGTGGACACCCGTACCGGTGAGTATCTTGGTCGGGCAAGTGAATAGTTGAGCTCCAGAACTAAATCGCGCAAGAGGGCATTAGACGCTCTCTACGCAGCAGAGCTAAACAAAGTAGATTCACTTGAGGCTCTTGCAAGCGCTCAAGAATCAAGTGCGGGCCGCCAAAACCAGGATGCAATCTTCGATTACGCCGAAACGATTGTTACGGGCGTCAAGACAAATCGAGATGCTTTGGACTCTAGACTCCAAAATCTCTCCGAGGGCTGGAAACTTGAGCGCATGCCGTATCTGGATCGGGCAATCCTGAGAATGGGTGCCTGGGAAATTCTTTTCAATCCTGAAGTCCCAAATGAGGTGGCTATTTCAGAGGCGGTCAATCTCGCAAGCGAACTTTCGACAGAGGAATCGCCAAAATTCATTAACGGTGTTCTGGCGCGCCTGGCGAAAGGTAGCGAGGCTATCTAAAGCTGTTATGCTGTAGGCAAACGTCCTTTAAGTTCGTCCAGAGAGGCGAAGAAGGAGAGGCTTATGCCACTGCGCACCGTTCTGGATAGCTCTGATATCTCACGTGCAGTGAAGCGCATTTCCCATGAAATTCTCGAATCTAATTCAGGTTCGAAAGATCTCGTCCTGCTTGGTATTCCAACGCGAGGGGTCGAGCTAGCCGAGCGAATCGATTCCACTCTCTCCGAGATAGATGATTCATACCAATCACAAATAGGTCAGCTGGATATAACTATGTATCGGGACGATTCTTTGAGTTCCGAGCGTGAGGTTCGATCCACACGTATCCCGACAAGTGGAATCGACGACAAAGTGGTTGTTTTAGTAGACGATGTTCTTTACTCAGGAAGAACCGTCAGAGCCGCGCTTGATGCAATAACTGACTATGGGCGCCCGAGACAGGTCAAGCTTGCTGTGCTAGTGGATCGCGGGCACCGAGAGCTTCCTATAAGGCCAGATTTCGTTGGTAAGAACCTTCCCACTGCTGCCGACGAGCGAGTGAATGTGATGCTCGTGCAGACCGACGGAACCGATCAGGTTGTGATCGAACAATGAGGCACCTCACTTCGATTAGAGAACTAGACAGAGAAGCCGCAATCGACCTTCTCGACAGCGCCCAAGAGCTTTCCGCTGTGAATGCCAGAGAGGTAAAGAAGCTACCGGCACTCAGGGGCAAGACGGTCGTGAATCTCTTTTATGAGAACTCAACCAGAACTCGTATTAGTTTCGAGATCGCCGCAAAGAGACTAAGTGCAGATGTAATCAACTTCGCCGCGGCTACCAGTTCAGTGAGCAAAGGCGAGAGCCTGAAAGATACTGCGCAAACGCTAGAGGCTCTCGGTGCAGATGCGATAGTCATCCGCCACCCCATGAGTGGCGCTGCTCAGACGCTTGCAACCAAGGACTGGATCTCAGGTTCGGTGGTAAACGCAGGTGACGGCTCGCATGAGCACCCGACGCAGTCATTGCTTGACGCCCTGACCATTCGCCAAATCAAAAATTCGGGCTCAGACCTAAAGGGCATCAAGGTCTTGATAGTTGGAGACATCCAACACTCGCGCGTTGCAAGGAGCAATGTCTTGCTACTTACCTTGCTCGGTGCCAAAGTCACGCTGGCTGGGCCCGAAACCCTTCTGCCCCAGGGGTTTAGAGAGCTTGGCTGTGAAGTTGTCTATTCCTTCGAGGAGGCGCTCGAGGACAAGCCAGATGTTGTCATGATGCTGAGGGTACAAAGGGAGCGCATGCAGGGAGTCTTCTTTCCTTCGGAGCGCGAATATGCAGCTAAGTGGTCGCTATCTGGGGCCAGGTTTAGGATGCTTGAGGACGACGCGGTAATACTTCACCCAGGACCAATGAACAGGGGATTTGAAATTTCAGATGAGGCCGCGGATGACCCCAGGAGTGCGGTGCTCACCCAGGTCAGGAATGGCTTGTCCGTTCGCATGGCTGTTCTCTACAAGCTCTTGGCGGGGGAGGGTTAATGCAGGTTCTCAAAGGCGTTCAGCTCTCGAATGGAAAACTCACCGACATAACAATCGAATGTGGAGCAGTGTCGAAGATAGGGAAATCTCAAGCCTCTGGTCTTGACTGCTCTGGACTTATGGCGCTCCCAGGCTTCGTTGATCTCCACACGCACCTTAGGCAACCGGGCTATGAGGCGAGTGAGACGGTTCTCTCCGGCTCACGCTCAGGCGTTGCCGGAGGCTATACGGCACTTTTTGCAATGGCCAACTCCGATCCGGTGGCCGACAACGCTTCTGTTGTCGAGCAGGTCATGACCTTGGGCGAGGAGGCTGGGCTACTGGAAGTTCGGCCCATAGGCGCAGTGACAAAGAACCTTGGTGGCACAGAGCTAAGCGCCCTGGGGATGATGGCAAACTCAGCAGCTCGGGTGAGAGTTTTTAGCGATGACGGTCATTGCGTTCACGACCCACTCGTGATGCAGCGTGCACTGACCTACGTCAAGGGCCTTGGTGGAGTTATTGCTCAGCATGCTCAGGAACCACGTTTGACTGAGGGTTCTCAAATGAATGCCAGTCCGCTATCAACTGAGCTCGGTCTGAAGGGTTGGCCCAGCGTCGCGGAGGAATCCATAATCGCACGAGACGCCCTATTGGCTGAGCAAATAGGTGCGCGACTGCATATTTGTCACCTGACGACCGCTGGAGCAGTAGATGTCGTTAGGTGGGCAAAGGCGAGGGGCATCAACATAACTGCGGAGGTGACACCTCACCATCTCATGCTCACAGAGGATCTCGTGCGCAGTTACGACCCGGTCTACAAAGTCAATCCTCCGCTACGAACCAAGGAGGACACTCTTGCCCTCAGGCAGGGCCTAATCGATGGCACCATTGACATCATTGGGACAGACCATGCACCACACTCATCGGAGAAGAAGGATTGCGAGTGGGAGCAAGCGGCTTTTGGAATGGTTGGTCTCGAACACGCAGCATCGGTGGCTCAGTCCGTCCTGATTGACTCGGGGGCCACGGATTGGGACCGATTTAGTGAGGTTATGTCATCAAAGGCTGCTGAGATTGGTTCGCTGGCGGGTCATGGTGCCATCGAGGAGGGTAGGCCTGCAAATATTGTCCTGCTTGACCCAAGCGCGAAGAGAGTCATACAGACAAAGACCCACTCCCTATCAACGAACAATCCATTTGCTGGTCACGAGCTTTCGGGAGCGGTAGTTCACACAATCTTCCGGGGCGAATTTAGCCTCCGGGATGGAAAGGTTGCGAATGCTTAGAGAGCTCATCGGAGCGATGCTTATAGCCCTGGTCTTCGCCATCGCATTTCGGATTTGGAGGTCTGTTAAAGGTCGCCGAGCCCTGCAGGAAAGCAGGCTCCCTGCATTGAGAGATTCTCGCGGGGGTCTTGAGCTTGGGCAGGCATTGTATGTGTCAACGGTCTTTGCATCCAGGCCTCTGGACAGATTGTGGGCGTTTGGATTAGGCGCGAGAGGTAAAGCTAAGGTTTTTGCCTCGGAGGATGGCGTATCGATTGAACGGGTGGGAGAGAAGAACTTCCTCATACCGGCCGAAGACATTGCTGGATTTACGAGGGAGACTGCCACCATAGACAAGGGGGTAGAGCTCGATGGCCTAATCGCCATCCATTGGACACACGGCTCTGAACGTTTGGTGACACATCTCAGGGTCGTTTCTGACCCCTCAGGATTTCTAAAGCAGCTTGCACACGTGACAGGAGCAGACATTGGATAGTGCTTACCTTGTTCTCGAAGACGGGTCCGTTTTCGAAGGCGAGGCCTATGGGAAGAGGGGTAAGACTCTCGGAGAACTCGTCTTCGCTACCGGCATGACTGGGTATCAGGAGACCCTGACAGACCCCTCGTATGCGGGACAAATTGTCCTCCAGACAGCTCCCCACATTGGCATTGTTGGCACTAATCAGCGCGATGAGGAATCAGATCGCATTTGGGTCGCGGGTTACGTGGTCAAGGAGCCAAGCAGGATGCCAAGCAACTTCAGGTCCGAGAAGCCATTGGAAGCTGCGCTTCTGGACTCGGGCATCGTGGGAATCGCAGAGGTAGACACGAGAGCCATCACTATTCGAATACGCGATGCAGGGGCGATGCGAGCAGGGATATTCTCGGGAGCTGATGTTGTTGATCCAGAGTCAATGCTCGAGCAGGTTCGTGCGAGTGCAGAGATGAAGGGACAAAACCTCTCGGGCCAGGTGACAGCGCCAGAGCGCTACACCCTTCCCGCCTCGGGTCAAAAGAGGGGCAAGGTTGCGATTCTAGATTTGGGAATCAAGCGCTCGACATTGGAGCACCTGAATGCGCGCGGGTTGGATGTGGAAGTGTTCCCATCGAACAGCAGTGCAGGCGAGATACTCGATTCAAGTCCTGATGGGGTGTTTTTCAGCAATGGCCCGGGCGACCCAGAGGCCAGCGATGCGCAGGTTGAGATGCTTAGGGAGCTTCTCGCCGCCGGTAAGCCTTTCTTCGGAATCTGCTTTGGCAATCAGCTGCTTGGACGTGCTTTGGGCTTTGAGACCTACAAGCTGACGTTTGGGCATCGAGGCATCAATCAGCCCGTTCAAAACAAGGCAACTGGGCAGGTTGAAGTGACGGCACACAACCACGGTTTCGCAGTCAGGCTCGAGGAGGACCAGGCCGATTCGCCAAAGGGATTCGGAAGAGTAATGGTCTCTCATCGTGGTCTAAATGATGGCGTCGTCGAGGGTCTCGAATGCCTGGACATCCCGGCCTTCTCGGTCCAATACCATCCGGAGGCTGCTGCAGGCCCCCATGACAGCCACTACCTGTTTGACAAATTCCTTAGCTTGATTGTGGAGAAGTAATGCCAAAGCGCGCAGACATCAATTCCGTCCTTGTAATCGGCTCGGGCCCAATTGTTATCGGACAGGCCTGCGAGTTTGACTACTCAGGCACTCAAGCCTGCAGAGTGCTCCAGGAGGAGGGAGTCAGGGTAATACTGATCAACTCAAATCCAGCAACAATCATGACCGACCCAGACTTTGCAGATGCAACCTATGTGGAACCGATTACTCCGGATGTGATTGAGGCCATTATTGAAAAGGAGAAGCCAGACGCCATACTCCCAACCCTTGGGGGTCAAACGGCACTCAACGCCGCAATGGCGCTTTTTGAGAGAGGCTCACTCAAAAAATACGGCGTCGAACTCATTGGCGCCAATGTGGACGCGATTCGGGCCGGTGAGGACAGGCAGGAATTCAAGAATCTTGTCCTGGCAGCTGGGGCTGACGTCGCGCGCTCTGCCATCGCCCACAGCATCGATGACTGCCTGAAAGTTGCGGGTGAATTCGGCTACCCGCTTGTGGTTCGACCCAGTTTCACCATGGGCGGCCTAGGTTCCGGCTTTGCATACGACGAAAAGGACCTTAGGAGGATCGCTGGAGCTGGCATTCAGGCTTCACCAACCTCTGAGGTGCTTCTCGAGGAGTCGATTTTGGGCTGGAAGGAGTACGAGCTAGAGCTAATGCGTGACAAGAACGACAACACCGTTGTTGTTTGTTCTATCGAGAACTTTGATCCGGTAGGTGTACACACTGGGGATTCAATAACCGTTGCTCCGGCTCTGACTCTGACTGACCGGGAGTATCAAAATCTTCGTGACATCGGTATCCAGATCATCCGTGACGTAGGTGTCGACACTGGAGGCTGCAATATCCAGTTTGCCGTTGACCCTGAGAATGGCCGTGTAATTGTCATTGAGATGAACCCGAGAGTCTCGCGTTCCTCGGCTCTTGCTTCAAAGGCGACAGGTTTCCCGATAGCCAAGATTGCGGCGAAGCTTGCCATCGGCTATACCCTCGACGAGATCCCTAATGACATCACCAAGGTGACCCCTGCGAGCTTTGAACCCACATTGGACTACGTCGTAGTGAAGGCACCAAGATTTGCCTTCGAGAAGTTCCCCGCGGCTGACCCCACTCTGACCACCACTATGAAGAGCGTGGGTGAGGCGATGGCAATCGGAAGGAACTTCACCCAGGCATTACAAAAGTCACTCCGCTCACTCGAAAAGCGGGGTTCCTCCTTCCACTGGGAAGAGCCCACGAATACAAAGCATGAGTTGCTCGAACTTATTGAGACCCCAACGGACAGGCGAATAGTGCAGGTGCAGCAGGCGCTCAGATTAGGTGCGACCGCAGATGAAGTATTCCAAAGGACAAAGATTGATCCCTGGTTCATAGATCAAATTGTCCTAATAAACGAGATCGCAGAGTGGCTGGCTAACGAAGGCACACTGAGTAAGGCCGTGCTAAGGCGTGCTAAGCGTCACGGATTCAGCGATGCGCAGATTGCCCAAATTAGGGGAGTAGCAGAGCAAGAAATCCGACAGTTACGCCACTCTCTCGACTTGCGTCCCGTGTTCAAAACGGTGGATACCTGCGCTGGTGAATTCCCCGCCTTGACTCCCTACCACTACAGCAGCTACGACCAGCAAACAGAGGTCGTTCCATCTCAAAGCAAGAAGGTCATCATCCTTGGCAGCGGTCCGAACCGAATTGGTCAGGGCGTGGAGTTTGATTACTCGTGTGTTCACGCTGCCTTTGCACTGCGCGAGGCAGGTATTGAGACAATCATGGTGAATTGCAACCCAGAGACTGTCTCCACCGACTATGACACCTCGGACCGGCTCTATTTCGAGCCCTTGACACTGGAAGACGTCCTGGAGGTAATCCACGCGGAGTCCCATTCGGGAGAGCTTTTAGGCGTGATGGTTCAGCTTGGTGGCCAAACCGCGCTCGGATTGGCCAACGGATTGAGCGACGCCGGAATACCTATCTTGGGAACCTCACCAGAAGCAATTGACATGGCCGAAGAGCGTGGGGCATTCCAGAGAATTCTGGATCAGGCTGGTTTGATCTCTCCCGCTAACGGAACCGCAACAAACTTAGCTGAGGCGGTCGAGATTGCGAGGCGTATTGGCTATCCAGTACTTGTTCGGCCATCGTTCGTACTTGGCGGAAGAGGCATGGAGATCGTCTACGACGAGAAGAGCCTTGAGGGTTACTTCGACCGAATTGCCGAGCATGCCCTTGTAGACGCGACGCATCCACTGCTCGTAGATCACTTCCTCGATGATGCAATTGAGATTGACATTGACGCTCTATTCGACGGGGAGAGGCTCTACGTGGGTGGAGTTATGGAGCACATCGAGGAGGCAGGTATTCACTCGGGTGACTCGAGCTGCACCCTCCCCCCAATAACTCTGAGCGAATCTCAAATCCAGCGGGTCTCCGAGGCAACCGAGGCGATAGCGCGTGGTCTTGGGGTTAGGGGACTTATTAACGTGCAATTCGCTTTGGCAGGGGATGTTCTTTACGTCCTGGAGGCTAATCCGAGAGCATCAAGAACTGTTCCATTCGTCTCTAAGGCACTGGGAATCACTCTGGCCAAAGCTGCATCTCTAGTGATGATCGGCAAAACAATTGGGCAGCTCATTGCCGAAGGCCACTTACCTGAGGCAGACGGCCGGAACCTACCAAGCGGCACCCCGATTTCAGTCAAGGAGGCAGTTCTACCGTTCAAGAGATTTGCCACTAAAGACGGTCGCTATGTAGACAGCCTGCTTGGTCCGGAGATGCGCTCGACCGGGGAAGTTATGGGTATAGATAAAACCTTCCCAGCAGCCTTTGCCAAGTCCCAAGCAGGTTCGGGATCGGCACTTCCCCTTGCGGGATCTGTCTTTGTATCTGTTGCAGATCGCGACAAGCCCCAGATCATCCTTCCGGTCGCTCGGCTCTCTCAGATGGGATATCGAATCCTTGCCACTGAGGGAACAGCCAAGATGTTGGAGCGGCACGGAATCGAAGCTGAGACGGTCATCAAGCACTCAAAGGCTTCAGAAGGGGAGCGTTCGATAGTCCAAATGATCACCGACGGTGAAGTTGATGTTGTGGTTAACACGCCTTCAGGTGCATTTGCCAGAGTTGACGGCTACGAAATTAGGGCCGCAACCACCGCGGCCGATAAGCCAATCTTCACGACTGTCGCTCAGCTAAGCGCGGCGATTGGTTCTTTCGAAGTGATTCGCAAGGGACGCTTTGAAGTGACCCCACTGCAAGACCACGCAGCTAATAGAAGAAGGTTGCTCATTGGCTAGCTATCTGGAGAAATTGGAGCAGGCACGGACCGAATTCGGACCACTATGTCTCGGCATTGATCCGGCAGAGCAGACACTTATTGACTGGGGGCTTCCAGATACTCCCTATGGCATTCGGGAGTTTGCTTTCACGCTTTTGGAGGCCGCCGAGGGGCGAGTTGGGATCCTGAAGCCACAGGTCGCCTTCTTTGAAAGGTTTGGAGCTGCCGGCTACGCGGCACTCGAGGAAGTGTTGCAAGCGGCACGAGATGCTGACTTCCTGGTCATAGCAGATGCCAAGAGAGGTGATGTTGGTTCAACCATGCTTGGGTATGCCCAGGCCTTCTTTGGTGACGATTCACCGCTTCGTGCTGATGCACTAACCGTATCTCCCTATCTCGGTCCTACATCACTAGCAGAGACACTCGGCTATGCCGAAGATGTAGGGGCTGGACTTTTCCTGCTCGCCGCTACCTCCAACCCTGAAGCAAAGCAGCTACAAACGGCGAAGCTTGGCGGTGGGACAGTTGCTTCAAAGGTCGTCGACCAGGCCCGAAAACTAGGCCCCAGCTGCGGTGTTGTGATTGGTGCAACACAGGATCTCAAGGAGCTTGGGCTCGAATCTGTCGCCACGACTGACGTGGGGATACCGATCCTCGCGCCGGGCTATGGGTTCCAAGGGGCGAAGCTCGATGAGATGGAGGATGTCTTTGGAGCAAGCTCCAAAAGGGTCATTTGCAACGTCTCGCGCGCTGCCACCGAAGCCGGTCCGCAGGAGCTCATACGCTCCATTGAGAAGCTAAAGTCGCAACTATGAGTTTGGTAGTTCTCGTGGGGCCGGCCGGCGTGGGCAAGGGGTCGCTTGTCCGTGAGATTCTTCGCACGGAACAAGACTTCATGCTTTCCGTCTCCGCTACCACTAGAGAGCCTCGTGAAGGGGAGGTCGATGGTGTCCACTACCACTTTGTCACTCTGGACCGTTTTGAGCAGATGATTGCCCAGGACGAGCTGCTAGAGCATGCACAGGTCCACGGTCTGCATCTCTATGGGACCCCGAAGAGCGAACTTGGGCGTGCTGAGGATGCGGGCAAACACCTAGTACTCGAAATCGACCTGCAGGGGGCCAGACAAGTTCGCTCCCATGAGCCAGATGCAATTGAGATTTTCGTGCATCCACCATCGTGGGAAGAGCTCGAGCGCAGACTGCGAGAAAGAGCAACGGAGACAGAATCGGAAATTCAAACTAGACTTGGCACCGCCCGCTCGGAACTTCAGGCAGCGGGAGAGTTTAGACACCAAGTCACTAACGACAATCTGACTAAATGCGCAGCAGAAATCGTTGAGACTGTGAGAGAAAGAAGCAAATGACCCAGGCAGAAGGCATCATCGCCCCACCAATCGACGAACTACTCGAGAAGGTCGAGTCAAACTACGAGCTCGTGATTTTCGCGTCAAAGCGCGCTCGGCAGATCAACGAGTACTACTCGGCACTTCACGAGGGTTCGCTGTTCAACTACGTAGGTCCACTGGTTGATTCATCGATTGACGACAAGGCTCTCTCGATTGCCCTTCACGAACTTCACCAGGGCAAGCTGACCAAGAAGACCGACTAGAAGTTACAAATTGCGTATTCTGCTTGGCATCACGGGCGGAATCGCTGCCTACAAGGCGGCAGGTCTGCTTCGAGCTCTGAGTGAGCTCGGCCACGAAGTTACCGCTTTACCCACTGAAAATGCCCTCCGCTTCATCGGCGATGCAACATTAGAGGCACTCAGTGGCAAGAACATCGACCCCGATCTTTATGGCGATGTAGCCAGCGTCAGACACGTCCAACTTGGCCAGGAAGCCGATTTGATTGTCGTTGCTCCCGCCACAGCCGCTTTCCTTGGGCGCTACGCATCTGGAATCGCAGACGACCTGCTCCTTAATGCACTGCTGGCCACCCATGCTCCAGTTGTTGTAGTTCCCGCCATGCATACCGAAATGTGGCAGAACGCTGCGACCGTTGAGAATGTGGAAACGCTTAGGGCACGTGGCGTAAGGGTAATGGAGCCCGCATCAGGGAGATTGACCGGAGAGGATTCTGGGCCCGGAAGGCTTCCTGAAGTTGAAGACATCGTCAGCTTTCTATTTTCGAACAGTCCGCTAGCCGGAAAGACGGTCACCGTTACAGCGGGTGGCACTAGGGAGCGCATTGACAATGTCAGATTTATCGGAAATCGCTCATCAGGTAAAACAGGCATCGAACTGGCCATCGCCGCGAGAGATCTCGGCGCCTCAGTGAGGCTAATTGCCTGCAACCTACCCAGCACACCAAGAGGTGTTGAGGTGGTGCACGTTGAGAATGTTGATGAGCTCGAGCAGGCTCTCGAGACTGCGAGCGACATTTTGATTATGGCTGCGGCTGTAAGCGACTTCAGGGTGGCAAATCCGCACAGTGGAAAGCTCAGTCGTCATGAGGTACCAGAGCTTCAACTTGAGACAACCCAGGACCTACTTGCCGCCTACACAGCGGCAAACGCGTCCTCGTTTGCCGTGGGATTTGCACTCGTTGACGATGGAGAAGATCTTCTCTCTGTTGCAAGAATCAAACTCCAGGCAAAAGGTGTTAGGGCCATAGTTGCGAATAGAGCGGACTCGCTCGAGAGCGATGACACAACTGTCCAGTTTGTGACTGCAGACAGCACGGTTGAACTGTCGGGATCTAAGCGCAAGGTTGCAAAGGAAATCTTGAGGCTAGTCGCCGAGCAATTGTCTTAGCCAGTTACTACACTTTGCGTCTATGACGCTAAGAACATTTACTTCGGAATCGGTCACAGAGGGTCATCCAGACAAGATCTGCGATCAGATCTCCGACACCATCCTCGACGCCATGCTGGACCAGGATCCAGATGCTCGGGTGGCTTTGGAGACTCTGGTTACAACCGGACTGGTTCACATTGCCGGTGAGGTCACTACCTCCAGCTACGTTGAGATACCTCAGCTTGTCCGGCAAAAAATTCTTGACATCGGCTACACAAGCTCTGACATCGGCTTCGACGGCAACTCTTGCGGAGTCTCTGTCTCCATTGGAGCTCAGTCACCAGACATCGCGGGTGGTGTCGATGATGCACTAGAGGCTCGAGCCGGTGAACAGGACGAGATCAGCAAACTGGGAGCGGGCGATCAGGGCGTGATGTTCGGTTACGCAACCAACGAGACTGACACTCTTATGCCCGCTCCAATCCTGCTATCTCACAGAATTTCCGAGAATCTCAGTCGTGTCCGGCGAGAGCTCGATAACGGTGTCCTCAGGCCAGATGGAAAGACTCAGGTCTCAGTTGATTACGACGGAAACACTCCCGTCGCCATCAACACCGTTGTGTTGTCGACGCAGCACCATGCTGACGTTGCCCAAGATGAGCTGGCAAGCCTCGTATTGGACAAAGTGATAGCTCCGGTACTCGCTGAGAGCAAGCTCGACACCTCAAACGTTCGCTACATCATCAACCCGTCAGGACGCTTTGTGATTGGTGGTCCGCAGGGCGATGCCGGCCTTACCGGTCGAAAGATAATCGTTGACACCTATGGCGGGATGGCAAGGCATGGCGGTGGAGCCTTCAGTGGTAAAGACCCTTCAAAAGTTGACCGCTCAGCTGCATACGCCATGCGCTGGGTAGCGAAGAATGTTGTAGCGGCTGGGTTGGCAGACCGAGTGGAACTTCAGGTTGCATACGCAATCGGTGTCGCAAAACCGGTCGCTGTGTTTGTCGAGTGTTTTGGAACCGAGAAGGTCGAAGTTGAAGTAATTCAAAAGGCCGTCATGGAGGTATTTGACCTCAGGCCAGCGGCCATAATTCGCGATTTAGACCTCAAGAGACCGATATTTTCAAAAACTGCAGCCTACGGACACTTTGGCCGTGAGCTAGAAGAGTTCAGCTGGGAAAAGACTGATCGGGCGGATGCTCTCCGCGAGGCTGCAGGACGATAGATGCCTCGCTTCGCGCGGGTGGTCGTAGAGTCAAAACTGCTGCAACTAGATAGGCAGTTCGACTTCATCGTTCCCAGCGAACTTGAGAGCAGCATTGCTTTTGGCAGCCGGGTTAGTTTCTTCATCGGGCGGTCCAAGACTAAACAGACGGGGTTTGTAGTCGAGCTGTTGGACTCTAGTGAGTTCGCCACTTCGTCTCTTGTTGAAATGGTTGGTGATAGGCCGCCGCTTACTCGAGAGATTTATGACTTTGCTCGTGAAGTGGCAAACCGGCAATGCGTTGCCATCGGGGAGATACTTGATGCCGCAGTGCCTGACCACATGGCAAGGACGGCTATTGAAGCTCCGGAAACTTCTCTGGAAGCATTCCCATCTGAGGTCTTCAGGGAGGTCGCCCTTTCAAGTGGTCGTCAGGAGAGTGTGGGCAAAATCTTGTGCCCAACCTGGATGAAAGTCTTTGCTGAGCGGGCCAAGGAGACCATCTCCCAAGGGCACTCGGCTTTACTACTAGTCCCAGAGGTCAGTGATCTTGAGCTGCTGAGAATCACCTGCGATGAGATTGGTTTAGCGCCAGTTGAAATAAGTCCAAACCAAAAGCGCTCAGAACGCTTCAAAGCGTTTCACTCGCTGCTGGGAGCAACGCAAGTGGTGATAGGAACCAGGAGTGCCATTTACGCACCAGTGGCAAACCTTGGGCTAATTTGCCTTGCAGATGATTTGGATGACAGCTGGCGCGAACAGGGCTCTCCCAATACCCACACCAGAGAACTAGCTCTAATGAGGGCTGGAGATAAAGCTAGCCTGCTGTTCGCTGCGCCATACCGGTCGCTGGAGCTGCAGCGCCTTGTTGAAATTGGCTATCTGATTGAGAGGGGCCAAACGTCTCCGCCTCCCCGGATATCCTTCACTGAACCCGGCCTTCGTTTCGAGGCGGCAAGCTTCGACATGGCGAAGGCTTCCATAAAGAGTGGTCCGCTTTTGGTTCTCTTGCCCAGGAAGGGCTCCTCTGCCGCTGCCTACTGTCAGGCTTGCGGAGAAAGGCAACGCTGCAGCTGTGGCGGGTTCATCTGGGAGCCTGAGGCAGGTAAGTTTCAATGCCGAATCTGCTCAACCCTGCACACCAGCTGTCAAGACTGCAACAGTTCAAACCTGAAACGCGGGAGGACCGGCAGTCTCAGAACGGTTGCCGAGATCGGAAAAGCGTTTCCGAATGCGACGGTTTATGAAGCCACCGCAGAGAAGGTACCCACTGTCTCAGAGAAGCCAAACGTAATCGTTGTAGCAACGCCAGGATCCGCTCCTCGGTTATTGGGGGGCTACTCAGGTTTGCTTGTACTCGACTGCGACGTCTGGCTATCAATGCAGCATCTGACAGCAGAGCAATTAGCCATGAGGGATTGGACCGAAGCCTTGGAACTACTTGCGCCAGAGGGGAGGGCGGTATTTGAAGGACTTGGCAAGCATCTCGGCCAACCGCTTGCGCTCTGGCAGCACGTGCAGCTTGCCAAAGCCGGTTTGGCCGACACTACATCGCTCGGCTTGCCTCCAAGTGTTCGAATTGCATCCCTGGAGGGGGCTCCGAAGGTGATCGAAGAGGCAGTCTCGAAAGCAACTGCCGGGGGAGCAGAAGTACTTCGCAACGTCGGGGGAAAGGCGTTGATCAAGTTCAAATACTCCCAAGGAGCGGAGGTGTCGAAAGCCCTCAGGGCCGTCGCGGTCAAAGCCGTGGCAAGACACACCTCTTCAGGAAATCGGAGAGGGTTGAAGGTAGTGATGGACGACATGAGAGCCTTGAACTCATGAAGCTGATCTTTGCGGGAACTCCGGATGTGGCGGCCGTGGCACTTAGGGAGCTAGCCGCAAACCACGAGATAGCCCTGGTTATCACTCGCCCAGATGCTCCAGTTGGGCGAAAGAAGGTTATGACGCCATCACCAGTTGCCGACCTGGCGGCAGAAATGGGCATCGAAACACTGAAAACCAGCCGGATTGGCCAAGTTGAGATCGAAAGAATCCGGTCAAAGGAAGCCGAACTGGGTTTTGTTGTTGCCTACGGTGCGTTGCTACCTAAGGCCGCCCTGGAGTTGTTGGAGTGGTGGAATTTACACTTCAGCCTGCTGCCAAAATGGCGTGGCGCTACTCCCCTCCAGCATTCGATCATGCACTCCGATGGACAGGGGCTGACGATTTTCAAGCTCGATGAGGGCATGGACACCGGTGACATAGTCGGGACGATTCCCAAAACATTCGACAGTGAGCAAACTGCCGCGGAGATGCTTCCAATCCTTGCTAAGGAGGGTGCTGAGCTTGCCCTTGAGCTTTTGGAGGCGCCGGCGGCGGCTCTTCCCCAGCAAGGTGAGCCGAGCTATGCCCCCAAACTGAGCCGGGCCGATGCGCGGCTTGACTTTACTGAGTCCGCTGATGTCATTGCGCGCAAGGTGATGGCCATGAATCCCGAGCCTGTTGCGTGGACAGAGTCAGCGGGTGAGTCGATCAGAATCCTACGGGCCAAATCAGTCGGCAGCATTGATTGGTCCTCTCTCGAGGACAAAGAGAGCGTGGTTGGGAGCGTTGAACTCTCTGGCGAGAAAGTTCTAGTGACCTGCGGAAAAGGCACAAGGCTTCAGCTCCAACTTTTGCAGCCAGCGGGAAAGCGGGCAATGAATGCTCTTGATTGGTTCCGTGGGTTGCAAGAAAGAGTAACCCTTGGCTAACTCGAGGTTCATTGCTCATGAGCTACTCATGCGAGTTCACTCGAGTGACTCCTACATCAACCTGCTACTTCCAAAGACGCTGTCGCGACACAGCGTGCCTGATTCTGAGCGTGGTCTGATTCAAGAACTGAGCTATGGATCGCTTAGATGGCAGCTTCAATACGACGCGATCATCGACCATTTGACCAAGGGGAAAACCCTGTCTGACCAGGTTCGGGGCTCTCTACAACTGGGGCTTCATCAACTCTTTCGCATGCGCATACCCGTTCACGCGGCAATCAATGAGACTGTAAACCTTGCAAAGACGTTAGAGCCAAAAGCCGCCGGCCTGGTGAACGCTGTCCTGAGAAATTCGGAGCGAGCTGGACTCGAATCACTCGTAGAGGAGATCTGCCGCGACAATTCGGATACTAATCGGCTTGCAATCACCTATTCACATCCAGCCTGGGTGATCGAAGCACTGCGCGAGTCAATGAGGCTAGACGGCCGCGAGCATGAACTAACTCGGCTGCTGGAGTCGAATAATGAGACTCCAGAGACCTTTCTTGCCGCTGCCGACGAGGCTGCCGCCGCTGCACTCAAGGACCAAGGACTCAATCTCAGTGATCAGTCTCCTATTGGCTACGCGGTGGATGGAAACCCCGAGCCGTTCCTTGAGCTTGGAAACATTCGGGTCCAAGACCTGGGCTCGCAATTGGTGGCATTGGTAGCTTCTGAGCTCGGCGACATGGGTGGGAGCACGCTAGACATGTGCAGTGGGCCTGGCGGGAAATCCGCAATCCTTCAGGGCCGCATCAGGCCAAGCCGAGGAGGCTTGGATTGCATGGAACCTCAGGAACACAGGGCGCGGCTCGTTAGAGACGCGCTGGGGGACAACTCAATTGCAAATGTCATTGTTGCACCGGGCCAAGACGCCAAGGTCGGTCACTACGACACGGTGTTGCTTGATGCGCCCTGCTCTGGACTTGGGTCGGTGCGGAGGAAGCCAGAGTCCAGACACCGTAAAAAGCAGGATCAGCTAGCAAGCCTCACCTCGGTTCAACGGGAGCTTTTGGAGGCCGCATACAAGGCTCTAAAGCCGGGAGGCGTTGTCGTTTATGCAACCTGTTCGCCCTTGGTTGAGGAAACGGTTACGCCAGTTCAAGATGCGCTTGCAAAGCACCGCGATTTCGAGCTGCTTGACATCAAGCCAGTCATGACGAAACTTTCGCCGAAACTAGCCCTAAATCAGAAAAGGAAAACTGTTCAGTTGTGGACGCACGTCCACGGGACAGACGCTATGTTCATAGCGGCACTGAGAAAGAAATAGGCTTTAGACGTGCACATCCACCCATCACTTCTGTCAGCAGACTTTGGCAACATTGAGACGGAGCTGGCCGCCATTAGTTCAGCAGACGCCGCTCACCTCGATGTCATGGATAACCACTTCGTTCCGAACCTGACCTTTGGGCTGCCCGTAGTTGAGCGCATGATTCAGCTATCCCCAATTCCGACCGACATCCACCTGATGATTGAAAACGTTGATCTAGAGGCGGCAAAGTACGCAGAATTAGGGCCAGAGTCCGTAACCATCCACCTTGAAGCCTCGAGAGATCCAGTTGCCACTTGCAGAAGGCTTCGTGGCATGGGTGTAAGGGCGGCAATAGCCATTAAGCCAAAAACCCCTGTGGAGCGAATTAGCGGCCTACTAGAGGAGATCGACATGCTCCTGGTGATGACAGTCGAGCCCGGGTTTGGCGGGCAGCCGCTTATTCACGAGACACTTCCAAAAATTGCTGAGGCAAGACGACTTATCTCAGGCTCAAAGTTTGAAATCGCTCTCCAAGTAGATGGCGGGGTTACTGACGACAACATTGGCGAGTTGGCAAAGCTCGGTGCCGACACATTCGTCGCAGGAAGTGCCGTTTTTGGGTCGGCAGACCGTGCTTCACGTGTTCTCGAACTCAGAAAATCTGCCCTGGCAGGGAGCAGTCAGTAATCTAGAGGGCATGAAATCCTTCAACGAGCTCTTTTCGGAGCTGAGTCAAATCGCCATTGACCGCCCTGCTGGCAGCAATTCAGCAGCCCTCTTGGATGCTGGCGTCCACGCAATTGGAAAGAAGATCGTTGAGGAGGCAGCAGAGGTTTGGATGGCCGCGGAATATGAGTCGAATGAGGACCTTGCGCTTGAGGCATCACAGCTGATTTATCACCTGCAGTTGCTATTGGTTGCCAAGGGAGTCTCTATCACTGAAGTGGAAAAGGTGCTCTGATGCTTCGAGTTGCAATCCCCAATAAGGGAATACTGTCTGACAGTGCCATCTCCATGCTCAAGGAGGCGGGCTACGCAACCAGAAGAGATGCCGCAGTACTGCACCTGGTAGACGAGGCCAATAACGTCGAGTTTTTCTACCTCAGACCGAGGGACATTGCCACTTACGTCGGCAGGGGATCACTGGATGTAGGTATAACCGGGCTCGATCTGCTCCTTGACTCAGGGTCTTCCGCCGAAGAGGTAGCCGATCTTGGATTTGGCGGATCTACCTTTAGATTCGCCGCTGAACCGGGTGCAGGTTTTAGTTCCCCATCAGATTTGGCTGGTAAGCGCCTTGCTACCGCCTATCCAACGCTAATTGGTGATTACCTGAAAGCAAATGGCATCGCTTGCGAGGTTGTTGGGCTGGATGGCGCAGTCGAGTCGGCCGTAAGGCTGGGTGTCGCCGATGCGGTAGCAGACGTCGTTTCAACTGGTAATACGCTTCGAAAGGCTGGGCTAAGCGTGTTTGGCCCTGAAATTCTTGCCTCGACAGCACGCCTTATTGCTGCGCCGGGTAAGGCCGACTCTGCCGCGAAGTTGCTACGACGCTTGCAGGGAGTAATCGTCGCACGCGAGTACGTAATCATTGACTATGACTGCCCCAAAGAGCTAGTGGACAAGGCTTCGAGTATTACTCCTGGGTTTGAATCCCCAACTATCTCGCCACTTGCAGATGAAAATTGGGTCGCCATACGAGCGCTAGTTAGAGCTGCGGAAACTAACCAGATAATGGACGAGCTTCACGATCTCGGTGCGCGGGCGATTCTCGTTAGTGCAATTCACGCTGCGAGAATCTAGTGCCCTCGATTCGAGTCATACCGTGCCTAGACGTTGCTGATGGAAGGGTAGTCAAGGGGGTAAATTTCGAGGATCTCAGAGATATCGGTGATCCTGTGGAGCTTGCCTCACGCTACTTTGCGCAGGGAGCGGACGAAGTTACTTTCCTCGACGTGCACGCCTCAAGCGAGAACCGAAAAACGATGTTGGATGTTGTCACAAAGTGCGCGGAACAGGTGTTCATCCCACTAACCGTCGGAGGGGGCATCTCATCTCTTGATGATGTCACAGCCCTGCTCGCTGCTGGGGCGGACAAGATATCGGTGGGTAGCGCAGGCATTTCAAATCCCGCACTACTTGGGGAGATTGTCGCAGAGCATGGCTCCCAGGTGCTTGTTATTTCTCTTGATCTAAAGCGAGCTCAGACACCAAGTGGGTTTGGTGTTACTAGCCATGGGGGTAAGAGGCTGACCGAACTTGACGCTATGAAATGGATCAAAATCGTTGAAGACCTTGGCGCAGGAGAGCTGTTAGTAAATTCGATCGATGCCGACGGCACCAAAACCGGGTTTGACATTGAGCCCCTCAGTCAGATCCGAGCGTTCTCCAAACTCCCCATCATCGCCTCTGGAGGCGCAGGAACCGCAGAGCACTTTGTTGAGGCGGCGAAGGCGGGAGCCGACGCCGTGCTGGCCGCAAGCGTCTTCCACCAGAGCGAACTTAGTATTGCAGAGGTAAAGAAAGCCCTTTCGGATGCGGACGTGGAGGTGAGGTTGTGATCGACCCTGCCTCACTGATCTACGACCCCCAAGGTCTCATCCCGGTAATCATCCAGGATGAGCGCACCAAGGATGTTCTTATGCTTGGTTACGCGAATGAAGAAACTCTGAACGAAACTCTCGCAAACGGCCGGATGGTGTTCTTCTCGAGGTCGCGCAATCAACGCTGGCTGAAGGGGGAGACAAGCGGCAATTACCTGTATGTTGTCGACATCAAGGCGGACTGCGACAGCGATGCTCTGCTTGTGTCTGTTCAACCCGAGGGACCTACCTGCCACAGGGGCACGCGCTCATGTTTCGAGGAGGAGAATTGATTCAACTCATCGAGGTAGAGCAGCTAGCCACTCAGTACAACGTAATACCTGTGGTTAAAAGGCTCTTCAACGGCATCGAGACCCCAATTGGCTTGTACCAAAAGCTGTGTGGGGAGCGAAAGGACACTTTTCTTCTAGAGTCCGCGGAGCAGGGAGTGTGGGGCCGGTACTCCTTCATTGGAGTAAGAAGCCGAGGCACCCTCACAGCTCAGCTGGACAGGGCCAACTGGATCTCCGACGCACCAGCTACGCCAGAGGCAGAGCTCTCGGAGAATCCAATTGAGGCACTGAAGCAGCTACAAAGCAGTTGGCACTCAGCTCCGGTTGATTTTCCACTCAGTTCTGGACTAGTGGGTTTTGCAAGCTGGGGACTCGTAAATCTAATTGAAGAGCTTCCGGCAGCAAAGCCGGCGGCTTATGAACTTCCACTATTTGGTTTCAATCAGTTTTCTGACCTAGTGGTGCTTGATCATTCCAGAGCAGAGATCTTGCTCGTTAGCGTTATTTTCGTCGATGGGCAATCGACACTAGAGGAGCAGTACCGGTCTGCTGTTGAGTCGATTGACCACATGCAAAAGGCCATCGAAGAACCATTGGCTCCAAAGCTAGTGAGTCCAAGATGGCCAGATCCGGAGTACTCATCCAACACGGAGCAGAGTGACTTCCTTGCGAAGGTCGAGACCGCTAGAGATCACGTTCGACTGGGGGATGTCTTCCAGGTCGTGATCTCACAGCGGTTTGAAGCAGAATTGCAGGCCGATGCGCTGGACGTGTATCGAGCGCTTCGTGCCACAAACCCCTCGCCCTACATGTACCTAACTCGCTGGAGTGACGACCGCGGGGATTTCGCCATCGTTGGCTCATCGCCCGAGGCGCTGGTTAAAGTGAGTGGCGGAAAGGCAATTACACATCCAATAGCCGGATCAAGGCCGCGTGGGGCATCCGCGGCAGAGGATCTTTCGCTCGCAAAGGAACTCAGTGAGGACGCCAAGGAAAAAAGTGAGCACCTAATGCTCGTTGACCTTGCCAGAAATGACCTACTCAAGGTGTGCGAACCCGCGAGCCTTGAGGTCACGGAGTTTATGGAGATTCACCGCTTCAGCCACATCATGCACCTGGTCTCAACAGTTGAAGGAACACTGCGAGAGGGCGTTTCAGCGGTTGACGCAATGCTCGCTACTTTCCCAGCCGGAACCCTTTCAGGTGCACCAAAGCCTCGGGCCCTGGAGATCATTCACGACCTTGAGTCCGACTACAGAGGGCTGTTTGGCGGTGTCGTGGGCTACTTTGATTTCGAGGGGAATTCTGATCTTGCAATTGCAATTCGCACGGCGTTGATCCGCGATGGGATTGCCCATATCCAGGCTGGAGCTGGAATCGTACTCGACTCTGTTCCAACAAGTGAACATGCCGAGACTGAGGCAAAGGCCGCCGTTGTGCTCAGGTCCGTGGCTGCCGCTAACGCGATGCAAAATGACTAGAGCCGTAACAACGCTGATTTTGCTCATCGGCGGCTGGTGGTCGCTGTTGCTATTGCCCTGGGTGAGCGTTGCAGGCGAGTCTCTTATTGGCGCGGATCTGAATCAGACAATGGCCCTGCTACCTGCCGTATCAGCTCTGTCCCTACTCATCGCCCTTTATCGCAAGCTCCCGAAACTCCTCTTCGTTGTTTCATCTCTAGCTCTACTGAGCTCCTCTCTACTGGCTCTTGTCGGGGACTTGGAAGCTTCGCCCGCTGTCATCGAAGCCAGGGAAAGAATCTCAGGAATCGCAGGAGGGGGCGAGATTACCGCCGCTCTCTCACCAACTGCAACAGTCTTCGGCGTGGTCGGCCTGGCGCTTGCAGTATTCTCAATAGCACTTCTGTTTCAGAAAGAAAAGCCGATTACAGGGGCTACTGAGGGAAGTGAGACCGACAACAGGGACCTTTGGGACGAGCAGTCGGAGTAGTTGGTATCATTTGACTAATTCGAGAGGAAAAGATGTCCCATAACGAAGAGCCGGGCCACGGCAACTCACTGGCAGCTTGGGTAACAGTAGGTCTTGTAACACTTGCTTTTGCAGTAGGAACTCTCTTTTTCTGGCTTGACAATGCATTGATGGTTTGGCTCTCGGCTGGACTGGCTGTCATTAGCCCTGCGGTTGGATACTTTCTGAAGCAAGCTGGCTACGGAGTCGGTGGCTCCAAGACCTCATCTCACTAGTGCTCCAGGTACTTTTTGAAGCGAGCCTTGAAGCGTCAAACACTCGCGAGAAGGCAGTTTCTCGGTCAGATCTAGAGAAGCTATGTGAAGCCCTAGATCCAGCAGTTGACGCCCTAAAGGCTCTTGCGCCCAGCTCCACGATGAAACTAATCGCGGAGATTAAACGCTCAAGCCCCTCCAAAGGTTTTCTCGCTGAAATATCAGACTCCCAGGCGCTTGGTTTGGGATATGAGAGAGCTGGAGCCCACGCAATTTCGGTGCTCACTGAGGAAACGGGGTTCAGCGGAAGCCTTGAGGACCTGAAAAAGGTCAGTAGTGCTGTGTCGATTCCCACACTTCGAAAGGATTTCATCTCAAACGAGTATCAGATTCTTGAGGCTCGGGCCGCAGGTGCGTCAATGGTCCTTTTGATACTTGCGCACCTATCAGAATCTGAATACAGAGACCTGTTTGCATTTGCGAGGTCAATTGGCCTGGAGCCTCTGGTTGAAACGCATAGCGACAGGGAGATTCAGATTGCGGCCGAATCTGGCGCGCGACTCATTGGAATCAATACGCGAGACCTGGAGACATTTAGGACCGACATTGGACTTTTCGAGTCCTTGGCGGCAGAGCTGCCCCAGGAGTGCATCAAAATTGCCGAGTCATCTGTCAAGAACGTTGGCGATGTTGAGCGCTACCGGAATGCTGGTGCTGATTGCGTGCTTGTTGGAGAGGCCCTAGTAACCGGTGACTGGAAGTCTTTGATTCCTCAATTCATTTCAGTCTCTTAGGATTTACCCATGTCCCAAAAGCTAGGTGAGCAGGTTGGCCCGTACTTTGGCGAGTACGGAGGCCGTTTTGTGCCTGAACCCCTGATTGCCGCTCTTGACCAACTGGCCGAGGTCTATGAAGTTGCGAAAAAAGATGAGGCATTTCAGAACGAGCTGGCCGATTTGCACAGGAATTACACCGGCAGGCCATCGATTATCACGGAGGCTACGCGCTTTGCGGCGGCTACTGGGGGATTGCGAGTCTTTCTCAAGCGAGAGGATCTAAACCACACCGGTAGTCACAAGATCAACAATGTTATGGGGCAGGCACTGCTTGCCAAGCGAATGGGTAAGAAGCGGATAATCGCTGAAACCGGCGCGGGCCAGCACGGAGTGGCTTCAGCAACTGCGGCAGCATACTTTGGACTGGACTGCGTGGTTTACATGGGCGAGGTCGACACTGAGCGCCAGGCCCTCAATGTCGCGCGCATGAAATTACTTGGCGCAGAGGTGGTCGCAGTCAAGACAGGGTCAAGGACTCTCAAAGACGCCATCAACGAAGCATTACGCGATTGGGTGGCCAATGTTGCAACAACCCACTATCTGCTTGGAACCGTTGCTGGACCGCATCCTTTCCCAACTATGGTCCGAGACTTTCACAGCATCATTGGCAAAGAGAGCAAGGAACAGCTGCTTGAGCTCACGGGGGAGCTGCCTGCCGCAGTTGCAGCGTGTGTTGGTGGGGGCTCAAACGCAATCGGTATTTTCCACGCATTCCTGGACGATCCCGAGGTTCAGCTGTGGGGCTTTGAGGCAGCGGGTGACGGCATTGACACCCCAATGCACGCTGCAACTCTCAGTCGGGGTGTGCCCGGAGTTCTGCACGGTGCGAAGAGTTACATGCTTCAGGATGAGGACGGCCAGACCTCAGAGTCGCATTCAATATCGGCGGGGCTCGACTACCCCGGCGTTGGGCCCGAGCACTCTTGGTTGAAGGACCTCGGTCGCGCCCAGTACCACGGCGTAACCGATAAGGAAGCAATGGATGCCATGCGACTTCTCTCCCAGACAGAGGGCATCATTCCTGCCATTGAGACTGCCCACGCTCTTGCAGGCATACCCCACCTTGCCAAGGTATTACCAAAGGGAGCGTCAGTGCTTGTGAACCTCTCGGGGAGAGGCGACAAGGACATGGAAACTGCAGGTCGTTACTTCGGGCTCTTAGGCGCATGAGCGTTCAATCGGTCCTAGAGACAAACAAGGCGAGCGGGAGGGGGACCCTGGTGGGTTACTTCCCAGCTGGCTATCCGACAGTCGAGGACTCAATTGACGCTTTCGTTGCACTCGCAGAGAACGGGTGCGACATTCTGGAGGTCGGGGTTCCCTATTCGGATCCAGTCATGGACGGACTTGTAATTCAAAAGGCCACAGAGAAGGCACTTGAAAATGGCTTCAAACTTGATCAGCTCTTTGAGGTCATCAGAGGTGTGCGAGCTCGTGTGGAGACCCCGATGCTCGTAATGAGCTACTACAACCCAGTGCTTCGCTACGGAGTGCAGAGGTTCTCCCAGGCGCTGAGGGAATCTGGAGCGCAGGGAATGATAACTCCTGATCTAATTCCAGACGAAGCAGGTGAATGGCTCGAATCTGCCGATCAAAACGACCTAGATCGCGTGTTTCTGGTTGCCCCGAGTAGCTCGGATGATCGCGTCGCCGCCAATACTGCGGCTTCTCGCGGGTTTGTCTACTCGGTTTCAACCATGGGTATCACCGGAGAAAGGGCTGAGGTTGATAAGTTGGCTCGCGAGGTGGCGACGCGAGTTAGAGCTGTAGGCAAATCTCCAACATGCGTTGGGGTGGGGGTTTCTACTGGGGAACAGGTCAGGGATGTCAATAGCTACGCCGATGGGGCAATAGTCGGTACGGCTCTGATTGCAGCCTACGAAGCTGGCGGACTTGAGGCCCTGGTTGAGAAAACTCGAGAGTTAGCAAGTGGTTTAGGCTAAACAGGTGGACTTTCTAACGGGTATTCCCTCTCCTGAAATTAGCTACATCGACCTCGGGCCAGTTCGGGTTCACTTCTACGCTCTGTTTATTCTCACAGGCATAGTCATCGCCACCGCCCTTGCTGATAGCAAGCTGCATAAGCGCGGTGCAGAGCGTGGAAGCATGCTGGACATAGCTCTGTGGGCGGTACCTTTCGGCATTTTGGGAGGACGTTTCTTCCACGTAGTCACCCATCCAGACGATTATTTTTATGAGGGCGCAGACCTACTAGCCACCTTGCGAATTTGGGAGGGCGGTCTTGCGATTTATGGTGCGATCTCCATCGGAGCGATAGGCGCCTACATCGGTGCTAGGCAGCTAGGCATTCGTTTTCTGACCGTCGCCGACGCAGTGGCACCTGGAATCCTGATTGCCCAAGGCATCGGGCGGCTCGGAAACTACTTCAACGAGGAACTCTTTGGTCTTCCCACGGAACTGCCGTGGGGCCTGCAGATCTCGTCAACTAATCCCGCTTATCCAAATGGCCTGCCGGATGGTCTGCTTTTTCATCCGACTTTCCTCTATGAAATGATCTGGAATCTCACGGGAGCAGCGCTAATGTTGCTGCTTGCCGCAAGATTAAATCTCCAATGGGGGAAGGTCTTCGCGCTTTATTTGATTGTTTATTCAACGGGAAGAATCTGGATTGAAAGTATCCGAATCGACCCAAGTGAGATTATTCTTGGTCTCCGAGTGAACATCTGGTCAGCGTTGATCGGACTAGCACTAGGAATCTTGATTTTCTTGGTTCAATCGCGCCGCCACCCTGGCCTAGAACCATCCATCTGGATGCCCGGCAGAGAACCTGCTCCTGAGGGCACAAACGAACCTCTCGCAGTAGACTCTGCCGAGGAAAAGAACAGCTAGCTTTTACGCCTGGGCCGACGAAGTCCCTACTCAACATAGGTATTCGATTGGAGAGGCATGCCCGTTTCACCATTTCAGCGATTCAGCACGTTTCCCGCTGCTCAGGGACTTTATGACCCAGCGGCTGAGAAGGACGCCTGCGGGCTGGCAATGGTGGCAACGCTTCGGGGTCAGGCTGGTCACGACATCGTTGAGATGGCTCTCAACTCACTGCGCAACCTCGAGCACCGAGGCGCTGTTGGCTCTGACGCCGGAACCGGAGACGGCGCTGGCATCCTCACGCAGATTCCTGATCGTTTCCTGCGGGAAGTGGTCGACTTTGAACTTCCGGAAAAGGGTAGCTACGGTGCTGGACTTGTTTTCCTCGACACCAGCTCGGCAAAGAAGGACCTCGCAGCATTTGCCAAGTTGGCTGGCGAAGAGGGTCTGGAGCTTCTAGGCACGAGAACCCCGCCCACCGACCCTTCGGTGCTAGGAGACCTGGCAAGGGAAGCCATGCCCGAAATTCGTCAGGTATTCCTCACAGGAAAGGGTCTGGCTGGCTTAGAGCTTGAGCGCGCACTTTTCAGGCTCAGAAAGCGAAGCGAGCGGGAGATTGGGATCTATCACCCTTCGCTCTCGATGCGCACGATGGTCTACAAGGGCATGGTCACGACCTTGCAGCTGGAGCCTTTCTACAAGGACCTGTCGGACGAGCGCTTTGAATCCCTGCTAGCTCTTGTTCACTCCAGATTCTCAACTAATACTTTCCCGTCCTGGCCACTTGCGCACCCATTTAGGTTCATTGCCCACAATGGTGAAATCAACACCGTAAAGGGAAATGCGAACTGGATGGCCGCAAGAGAGTCCCAGCTGTCCTCGGAACTACTCGGTGACATGGAATCGCTAAAGCCAATTGTGAGCGATGGCGCCTCCGACAGTGCGACATTCGATGAGGTGCTAGAGCTTCTCGTTCTCGGCGGGAGGTCATTGCCTCACGCGATGATGATGATGATTCCGGGCGCTTGGGAGAAACAGCTAGACATAGATCCCAAGGTGCGGGACTTCTTTGAATATCACTCAATGATCATGGAGCCCTGGGACGGTCCAGCGGCAGTGGTGTTCACGGATGGAAGTCTCGTCGGAGCAACTCTTGACAGAAATGGTTTGAGGCCTGGGCGCTTCGTTGTTACCGAGGATGGCTTTGTAATCCTTGCGAGCGAGATTGGGGTTTCTGACATCCCAGCGGATCGCATCGTGAGAAAGGGTCGCCTCCAGCCAGGAAAGATGTTCCTGATTGACACGGAAGCTGGCCAAATCATTGAGGATGAGGAGATCAAGGCTGAGGTTGCCTCATTGGAGCCATGGGGCGAATGGCTTGACGCCGAGAGAATCAACCTCAAGGATCTACCAGAGCGTGAACACATTCGCTACTCGTCCTCATCGGTGGCTAGAAGACAGCGCGTTTTTGGATACACCCAAGAAGACCTAAAGGAATTCATATCGCCAATGGCCAGAACTGGCCAAGAGCCCATTGGCGCTATGGGCAGCGACACTCCAATTGCCGCGATTAGTGACCGCCCTAGGCTGCTGTTCGACTACTTCACCCAGCAGTTTGCGCAGGTGACCAACCCACCTCTCGATGCAATTCGCGAGGAGGTTGTCACCTCGATGACGGCAAGTATCGGGCCAGTAAGGAACCTACTGGATGCCTCGCCTGAGCATGCAAAGCAGATGGTTCTCGACTACCCAATCCTCACAAACGACGAGCTCGCTCGAATCAAACACATCGATCGAGGGAACAACATCGGCAAGGCAATCACGGTTTCCTGCCTCTACAGGGTCGATGAGGGTGAGCAGGCGCTGCAAGAACGTCTCGATGCAATGTGTGATGAGGTAGACCGTGCCTTGGAAGCCGGTGCAACCTTTGTAATTCTTTCGGACCGTGATTCGAACCGCGAATTAGCTCCCATTCCGTCACTTCTGAGCTGCTCAGCAATCCACCACCACCTCATCAGGCGCGGCACCAGGACAATGGCTGGCCTCATCGTTGAGTGCGGCGATGCCAGAGACGTTCACCACATGGCCACCCTTCTTGGCTACGGGGCATCGGCTATCAACCCCTACCTTGCCCTTGAAACGGCGGAAGACATGGTGGTTACAGGCCTCATTACTGGAATCACCCCTGAGAGATCGAGTAAGAACATGATCAAGGCTCTGGGCAAGGGCGTATTGAAGATCATGAGCAAAATGGGAATTTCGACGGTTGCCTCTTATGCAGGTGCTCAATGCTTTGAAGCTGTGGGGCTTTCTCAGCAGCTGATTGACAAGCACTTCACTGGAACAATCTCGAAGCTTGGTGGAGTTGGGCTTGATGTTCTCCACACCGAGATTGAGAAGCGTCACCGCCACGCCTATCCGCTGGAGGGTGCTACCAGCGTCCACATGCCACTAGAGGTGGGTGGCGAGATGAAATGGCGTCGCGAGGGACCACCGCATCTTTTCAACCCCGAGACAATCTTCAAACTGCAGCACTCAACAAAGCAGAAGCGCTACGACATCTTCAAGCAGTACACCTCGGCCGTGGATGACCAAGCTGAACGCCTAATGACAATTCGTGGACTGTTTAAACTGCGAACTGATCAGCGCAAGTCAATTCCAATTGAGCAGGTCGAGCCAGTTTCGGAAATTGTCAAGCGTTTTGCGACGGGCGCCATGTCGATGGGAGCGATCAGCCCAGAGGCCCATGAGGTGCTTGCCATTGCGATGAACCGGCTGGGTGGAAAGAGCAACACCGGCGAGGGTGGAGAGAGCGTTGAGAGGCTTCTCGACAGGGAGAGGCGCTCGGCCGTCAAGCAGGTAGCGTCCGGACGCTTCGGCGTGACAAGCATGTACCTCACCCACGCAGATGACATCCAGATCAAGATGGCCCAGGGAGCGAAGCCGGGAGAGGGTGGGCAGCTGCCACCTCACAAGGTTTATCCATGGATTGCGGATTTGAGACACTCGACACCAGGAGTTGGGCTCATCTCCCCGCCACCTCACCACGACATCTACTCAATCGAGGATCTCAAGCAGCTGATCTTTGACCTAAAGCGTGCCAACAGACGGGCAAGAATTCACGTCAAGCTGGTCAGTCAGTTCGGCGTGGGAACGGTTGCCGCTGGTGTGGCAAAGGCTAAGGCTGATGTTGTGCTCATCTCTGGCCACGATGGTGGCACCGGAGCAAGCCCACTGAACTCCCTAAAGCACGCCGGAACTCCATGGGAACTCGGTCTTGCCGAGGCACAGCAAACCTTGCTTCTCAATGGACTGCGGGATCGAATCACGGTTCAGGTTGACGGCTCCATGAAGACGGGTCGGGATGTGATCATCGCCGCTCTGCTTGGTGCCGAGGAGTTTGGCTTTGCAACTGCCCCATTGGTAGTCGAGGGTTGCATCCTCATGCGAGTGTGCCACCTCGACACTTGCCCAGTTGGTGTTGCCACCCAAAATCCAGAGCTTCGTGAGCGCTTCCGCGGACAGGCTGACCATGTGGTCAACTTCTTTGAGTTCTTGGCTCAGGAGGTCAGGGAGTATCTGGCTGAACTTGGCTTTGCAACTTTGGAAGAGGCCATTGGACACGCTGAACTGCTAGATGCAAACGACGCAATCAAGCACTGGAAGGCTGACGGATTAGACCTAGCCCCAATCTTCGCGGCCAAGGAGATAAAGACCGATTCAGCCCTCTACCGGACTACCGTCCAGGACCACGAGCTTGAGAACCACTTCGACTACCCACTAATCGAAGAGGCGAGGGCTGCCCTGGTGGAAGGTAGGAGTTGCTTCATCGAGCGGGAGATCAACAACACCAACCAGGCGATCGGCACCATGCTTGGAAATGAGCTCACCTACAAGTGGGGTGAACAGGGGCTAGAGCCTGGGACACTGGAGCTTTCGCTCACAGGCAGCGCTGGACAGTCTCTAGGTGCGTTCGTGCCAAGGGGCATCAAGATCACTGTCGCAGGCGATTGCAATGACTATGTAGCCAAGGGGCTCTCTGGCGGAACAATAGTTGTGAAGCCACCGGCGGGAGCGGCCTATGTTGCCGGCGAGAATGTAATTGCCGGCAACGTAATCGGCTACGGAGCCACTGCAGGAAAGATATTCCTCAATGGAATCGTGGGGGAGCGCTTCTTAGTACGAAACTCTGGCGCGGAAGCAGTTGTTGAGGGCGTTGGTGATCACGCCCTCGAATACATGACCGGTGGCCGAGCTGTGATTCTTGGGAAGACTGGAATCAATCTTGGAGCAGGCATGTCAGGCGGCATCGCATACGTCTACAAGCTCTCAGAGGCAAGGGTAAATCGCGAAGCACTACAGCTTGGTGAAATCACGCTAGGTACTCCTGATGCTGAGCAGGTTGCTGAACTCAAGTCACTTCTTGAAGAGCACCTTGCCGAAACCGGATCTCCAAATGCGAGACGCATCTTGGCTGACTTCGAGAACGAAGCTCAGAACTTTGTGCGGGTTCTTCCTCGTGACTATGCGCGAGTAATGGAAATTCAACGCAATGCCCAAGAGCTTGGTTACGAGCCAGACGGCGAAGAGGTTTGGACCCAGATTTTGGAGGTGTCAAATGGCTGATCCGAGAGGCTTTCTCAAGGTAACAGAACGGGAGACTGCTCCGAGACGCCCTGTCCCAGTCAGGATCAAAGACTGGAAAGAGGTCTATGCCGAACGAAATGGTGAGGTGGTAGCAAGACAAGCCAGTCGCTGCATGGATTGCGGTATTCCTTTCTGCCATCAAGGCTGCCCGCTTGGCAACCTAATTCCGGAGTGGAACGACCTTACACACCGGGGGAGAGGCAGGGAAGCCATCGACAGGCTTCACGCCACCAACAACTTCCCAGAGTTTACCGGCCGCATCTGCCCTGCACCTTGTGAAGACTCCTGCGTGCTCGGCATCAATCAACCTGCAGTCACGATCAAGGAGATTGAGGTCTCGATAATCGACAATGCCTTTGACCAGGGTTTTGTCACGCCTCAGGTTCCCGAACGACTAACCGGGAAGACTATCGCCATAGTTGGTAGCGGACCCGCAGGTCTCGCAGCCGCTCAGCAGCTCACCCGTGCCGGCCACACCGTTGCCGTCTTCGAGCGAGATGATCGAATTGGCGGGCTCCTGCGGTACGGAATACCAGACTTCAAAATGGAGAAGATTCACCTTGAGCGACGTATCTCCCAGATGGAGGCAGAGGGAACCCGATTCCGCACCGGAGTCAACATAGGTGTTGACATCAGTTGGCCAGAGCTAAAGAAGCGTTATGACGCCGTACTCGTTGCCACAGGCGCGCTAAAGCCAAGAAACCTCGAGGTAGCAGGTCGCGAGCTAGAGGGCATTCACTTTGCGATGGAATACCTCACTCAATCCAACAAGAGAGTTGCCGGCGACGATGTTCCCGATCAAATCCACGCGGATGGGAAGCACGTAATCATTCTGGGCGGTGGCGACACCGGAGCAGACTGCCTCGGGACCGCAACAAGGCAGGGAGCTAAGAGCGTGACCACCCTCGCAATTGGGGTGAAGCCTCCAGAGGACAGGACCGAGGACATGCCTTGGCCTATGGTGCCGAACCTTTTCGAGGTCCAGAGTGCGCACGAGGAATTTGGAGAGCGCAAGTACCTTCACTCAACCGTCGAGTTCGTCGGTGAGAACGGCAGGGTCACCGGCGTAAAGGTAGCCGACACTGAGTTTGTGGATGGTAAGAGGCTTCCCAAGAAGGGCACCGAGAGGATTCTTCCCGCAGACCTTGTCCTTCTGGCACTTGGATTTGTTGGCAACGAGTCAGAGTCAATAGCTGAGCAGTCCGCGGTTGAGCTCGATGCAAAGGGCAACATTAAGCGAGATGGCAAGTACCAAGTCTCGCCAGGTTTATTTACCGCAGGCGATGCTGGTAGGGGGGCGAGCCTAGTAGTCTGGGCGATAGCAGAGGGGCGAGCAGCAGCCTCCGCTATTGATGAGTATCTCGAAGGCGAGACCGAGCTGCCTTTCCCCGTGAAGCCAACAGATCAGCCAATTGCTGTCTACAGCTAGAGAAGAGAAACAATAGATGAGACGCGCCAAGATTGTGGCCACCTTTGGGCCTGCGGTAAGTGATGAAGCGATGGCAAAGTCCATCATTGAAGCCGGAGTCGACGTTGCCCGTATGAACCTCAGCCACGGGGACCATTCGGTTCATGAAAAGGTCTACGCAACAATTCGCAAGGCGGCTGAAGAGGCCGGTAAGCCTGTCGGAATTCTTGTCGATTTGCAGGGTCCAAAGATTAGGCTCGGCCGGTTCAAGAACGACAAAGAGACCATCAAGGCCGGTGAAACCTTCACCATAACCGTGGACGAGGTTGAGGGCACAAGCAGCATCTGCTCCACCACATACAAAGGTCTCATTGGAGACGTCAAGGTTGGCGATCCGTTGCTAATCGACGATGGAAGGCTTGCCCTGAGAGCAAAGAGCATCGAGGGCAACAACGTTGTATGCGAAGTAGAGATTGGCGGACCTATCTCAAACAACAAGGGCATCAACCTCCCCGGTGTTGCGGTGAATGTTCCAGCACTTAGCGAGAAGGACGAGGATGACCTGCGTTGGGCGCTAAAGCTGGGAGCTGACATGGTGGCTCTTAGCTTTGTCAGGAACGCAAAAGACATAGTTCGCGCCCACGAAATCATGGAGGAAGAGGGCATCTTTGTCCCAGTTATCGCCAAGATTGAAAAACCTCAGGCGGTTGCTGCCCTTGAGGAAATTGTTGACGCATTCGATGGAGTTATGGTTGCTAGAGGCGACCTAGGTGTGGAGCTGCCATTGGAGCAGGTCCCTCTAGTGCAGAAGCGAGCCGTGGAGCTAGCCAGAAGGTGGGCTAAGCCCGTTATCGTCGCAACCCAGATGCTCGAGAGCATGATTTCTGCCTCCAGGCCAACCAGAGCCGAGGCTTCAGATGTGGCAAATGCGGTCCTCGACGGAGCAGACGCTCTGATGCTTTCAGGTGAGACTTCGGTGGGCGAGTACCCGCTTGAGACGGTTCAGACTATGGCACGCATCATTGAGTCGACTGAAGAGAACGGGCTGGAGAGGATTCCTGAGCTCGGAACCAAACCGCACACCCACTCGGGTGCTGTCGTTAGGGCCGCTTTGGAAATCGCCGAGTTGCTTGGAAGCAAGTACGTCTGCGTATTCACCGAGTCTGGAGACACCCTAAGGCGCGTCTCTAGGCTTCGCTCAAGAATCCCAGTGCTTGCCTTCTCGCCAAACGAGGAGGTCAGAAGAAAGTTATCTCTGATCTGGGGCGCTACAACCTACCGTGTTGACAAGGTCACCCATACGGACCAGATGGTCAAGCAGGTAGATGAGATCATGCTTGAAAGTGGTAAATGCAGGGTAGGCGACGAGGTAATCATCGTTGCTGGTTCCCCTCCTGGAATCCCAGGCTCAACTAATGCACTAAGGGTTCACCGCGTTGGTGACGCGGTCTACGTAGCCGCTCCGGCATACCAAAACAGCTAACAAACAATTGCAAAAAGGACGGTGAATCTCACCGTCCTTTTGTATTTGTGCCGGAAGTGGGATTTGAACCCACACGCCCTTTCGGACAAAGCATTTTGAGTGCTCCGCGTCTGCCGTTCCGCCATTCCGGCTGGCAGCTAGAAGTGTAGTGGATGGGGCACCGATAGAGTATTCGCATGTCAGACCCCCTAAGAATCGTCGTCGTAGAGGACGAGGCGCTGATCCGCATGGACGTCGTGGCCACCTTGGAGGAGGCCGGTTTTGAGATCATCGGTCAAGGGTCCGACGGTGAAGAAGCTGTTGCGCTAGCCACTGATCTGGAGCCTGACCTTGTTGTCATGGACATCAAGATGCCGAAGCTCGATGGCATAAGTGCTGCCGAAAAGGTTGCTGAGCTAAAGATTCCGGTCGTACTCTTGACGGCCTTTTCGCAGGCCGATCTCGTCTCCAGGGCGGCTGAGGCGGGAGCCATGGCTTATGTCACCAAGCCCTTCAAGCCCGCAGACCTACTACCGGCAATCCAGATAGCCCTTGCAAGACATGAGGAATTGACTTCGTTGGAGGCAGAGATTGCGGATTTATCAGATCGCCTGGAGACGCGGAAGCTGATGGACCGTGCAAAGGGTCTTCTCATGACAAAAATGAAGCTAACTGAACCAGAATCTTTTAGGTGGATTCAAAAAGCCTCTATGGACCGCCGGCTTTCGATGGCGCAGGTTGCTAAGGCTGTAATTGAGCAGCTTGGTCCTAAGAACCCTTCGGACGAAGATAGTTAGTAATTCTCACTGTAGAGAGCAAGCGACCAGCTTCATCTGTCATCTTGATCTCGTGAGTAGTCAGGGTCTTACCCAGCTTTACCGCAGTGCATGTTCCGGTCACCAATCCTGACTTGATTGATCCGTGGTGTGAGGCATTCAGTTCAATGCCGACCGCATAGCCCCATGGGTGAGCGTGAACGTTCGCGGCAAATGAACCCAGGGATTCAGCCAGAACAACGTGAGCTCCGCCGTGGAGGAGGCCAATGGGCTGGGTGTTGCCCTCGACGGGCATAGTCGCAACGGCACGCTCCGCACTCAGTTCCACGAGTTTGATACCCATTGAGTCCGCTAGCGCTCCGAGTCCCCGCTGCTTCATGACCTCAAGAGCCTGTTCAGAGGTGACTACCTCGTCCTTGTCCACCCCGGCACCTCCCGCAAAGTAGGCTAACTGCATGTCCTCGGAACAGCCTACTCTGCTACTTATTGATGGGCATTCCCTGGCGTTTAGGGCCTTCTATGCGCTCAATCCTGACAACTTTAGGAACCAGGAAGGGCAGCACACCAACGCCATTCATGGTTTTATTTCGATGCTGCTCAACATTCTTGAGGGTGAGAAACCGACTCACCTATGCGTGGCCTTCGACGTTTCGCGAGAGAGTTTTCGCACCCAGGAACTACCTGAGTACAAGGGAACACGGGGAGAGACCCCGGAGGAATTCATTGGTCAGACTGAGCTGCTGGTTGAAGCCCTAAGCGCAATGCGAATTACCTCTGTTTCTAGAGAGATGTATGAAGCTGACGACCTAATTGCATCGCTCGCTCACCTCGGTGAGAAGGCAGGCATGAGGGTGCTTGTGGTTTCTGGTGACCGTGACACATTTCAGCTGATTACCGAGAAGACCACCATCCTCTACCCGGTTAAGGGAGTGATGAATCTTGCTCGCATGGACGATGCGGCTGTCTATGAAAAATACGGCGTTCATGCGAAGCAGTACCCAGAGCTTGCGGCACTGGTGGGCGAGACCTCCGACAACCTCAAGGGCATTCCGGGAGTTGGGCCAAAGACTGCGGCCAAGTGGATCCAGCAGTACGGCTCGCTGGATGAGATCCTGAACCAGGCTGAGGATATCCCCGGCAAAGTCGGAGAAAGTCTCAGAGAAAACAAGGAGCTTGCGGTGAGAAACCGCAGACTCAATGAACTGGTTAGGTCTCTCGAGTTTGACTTTTCAATGGAAGACCTTGCGCTTGGTTCTGTGGACGAGGACAAAGTCAAGGAAGTCTTTGCCAAGCTCTCTTTTCGCACCCTCCTGTCCCGAGTGTTGAAGCTTCGCGGAGAAAACGGCACCCAGCACCGGGTTATCTCAGCGAAGATCGAGGGTGACACACCCAGTAACGAGCCTGCTGTTCATTCGGAACACCGTTCTCTGCCTGACTTGCCAATCGAAGCACCGACCGCAGAAGTGGTGGGCATTGCTGAGATTGAGAAACTCGTAGCGGATGGTGCCTTTTTGAACCTGGAGATTTCGGAAGGTGCCTTGGTTGGTCTGGGAGCCGCGACTCCGGCGAGGCGGCTTGATTGGGATGGCAAAGATGTTTCGAGCTCACTTGAGCTTGTTGCCCGAGGCGGCTTTGGCTCCTGGGATGCGAAGAATACCTATCGAAAGTGTGCCGAGGCAGGCATCGAGCTAGGAGAGCTGAGCAACGATGCGCTGTTGGCCGCCTATCTCGTTGATCCAACGAACAAGGACCTGGGACCAGATTCACTTGTCCGAACCTACGCAGGGATCGATGTCGTTAGGGCGGATGCCGACCAACTGCTTAGCGAGTCTGAGCCATCGCTGGATGCCTGGTGCTACTCAATAGTTTGGGCTGTCCTTGGTGATCGGCTAAAGGATGAAGGATCGTTTTCGGTTTATACCGACATTGAGCTACCAGTTGCTGGTGTGCTCTCGCGCATGGAGGTTCACGGCATAGCAATCGCAAGGGATGTGCTTCAAAGTCAATTTGATGAGCTCAGTGCCGAGGTGGAGCAGATTGCCCAGGAGGCGTACTCAATCATTGGTCACGAGGTAAACCTCGCGAGCCCGAAGCAGCTGCAGACCGTATTGTTCGAAGAGATGGGGATGGAGGGAACGCGAAGCGTGAAGACCGGCTACTCAACAAACGCAGAGGCGCTGGCGACTTTGTATGAGCAGACGGAGCACCCATTCTTGGAAAAGCTTCTTGCTCATCGGGACTCATCGAAGCTTCGCCAAATTACCGAGACCCTAATCAAGGCGATCGCAGCCGATGGCCGCATCCACACCAGCTACTCACAGGTTGGAACCTCAACCGGGCGCCTGAGCAGTGAGAACCCCAATCTGCAGAACATTCCAATCAAAACCGAAAGAGGAATGCGGCTGCGAAGCGCATTTGTCGCGGGAGAGGGCTATGAGACCCTGCTTACTGCCGACTATTCGCAGATTGAAATGCGAATCATGGCTCACCTATCTGAGGATGAGGGCCTTATCGAGGCTTTCAATAAGGGGGAAGACCTCCACAATTTTGTCGGAGCTCGGATCTACGGAGTTGAGCCGGAGGCTGTGACAGGTGCAATGAGGTCAAAGGTCAAGGCGATGAGTTACGGACTTGTCTACGGGCTGAGCGAGTACGGACTGGCAAGGCAGCTGAGAATCTCAAAAGCGGAGGCCAAACAGCTTATGAGTGACTACTTTGAGCGTTTTGGTGGTGTGAAGCGGTATTTGGACACCGTCGTCCAACGAGCTAAAAACCTTGGTCACACAACTACCGTCTACGGACGCAGGCGCCCATTTCCTGACCTGCAGTCGAAAATCTTCCAGGTCCGCGAGAACGCTCGCAGGGCCGCACTCAACGCTCCAATTCAAGGAACTGCAGCGGACATCATGAAGTTGGCGATGATCGAGGTTGAGTCCGGTATGAGTGCTGCAGGCCTGAAATCAAGGCTCTTGCTCCAGGTACACGACGAGTTGGTAATTGCTGTTTCACCAGGCGAGACCGAGAAGGTCAGACAGGTTGCTCTCGAAAAGATGCGCGATGTCGCGAAATTATCAGTCCCGCTCGATGTACACATAGGAATTGGGGAGAATTGGGAGCTAGCGGGTCATTAGAAATGGCGCTAAGCTTTCCCAGGTGCCTCAGGGCACCATCCCTGTCCGTTCGTCGGGCTAAAACCACAGAAAGTTTTGTGGTGTAGGCGCGACCCGAGTAAAACAAGTGGAGTACCCACACATATGGCATCCAAGACGACCGCAAAAACCACCAAGGTAGCAGTCAATGACATCGGCTCAGAAGCAGATTTTCTAGCAGCGGTCGAAGCAACACTCAAATTTTTCAACGATGGAGATCTCATCTCCGGCACCGTGGTCAAGATTGACCGTGACGAGGTGCTCCTAGACGTCGGTTACAAGACCGAAGGCGTCATCCCATCCCGCGAACTTTCAATCCGCCAGGACGCAGATCCAAACGACATCGTCAATGTTGGCGACGCCGTAGAGGCCCTAGTTCTCCAGAAGGAGGACAAGGAAGGCCGTCTGATTCTCAGCAAGAAGCGTGCTCAGTACGAGCGCGCCTGGGGAGATGTCGAGAAGGTCAAGGACGCCGATGGCATCGTCAAGGGAACTGTTATCGAGGTTGTGAAGGGTGGTGTCATCGTTGACATCGGTCTTCGTGGCTTCCTTCCTGCCTCGCTAATTGAATTGCGTCGCGTGCGCGACCTAGGTCCATACCTCGGAACCGAGGTTGAGGCCAAGATTCTTGAGCTAGACAAGAACCGCAACAACGTAGTTCTCTCTCGTCGTGCACTGCTGGAGCAGAGTCAGAGCGAGAGCCGCTCAACCATGATGAATGACCTAACCAAGGGACAGATCAGGACCGGAACGGTTTCCTCGATCGTCAACTTTGGTGCCTTCATCGACCTCGGTGGCGTAGACGGTCTCGTCCACGTTTCAGAGCTGAGCTGGAAGCACATTGAGCACGCCAGCGAGGTTGTAGAGGTTGGCCAGGAGGTCACCGTAGAGGTTCTCGAGGTGGATCAGGACAGGGAGCGCGTTTCACTGTCTCTGAAGGCGACCCAGGAAGATCCATGGCAGGTATTCGCAAGAACCCACGCCATTGGGCAGTACATCCCAGGCAAGGTCACCAAGATCGTGCCTTTCGGTGCATTTGTCCGCGTAGCAGATGGTATCGAGGGTCTCGTTCACATTTCCGAGCTCTCCAGCAAGCACGTTGAGCACGCGGATCAGGTTGTCACCGTGAACCAGGAAGTCTTTGTCAAGCTCATCGACATCGACCTAGAGCGCAGGAGAATCTCGCTATCCCTGAAGCAGGCAGTTGACGAGGTAGACCCAGACAGCACGGACTTCAACCCTGTTCTTTACGGTATGGATGCCGATTACGACGAGAAGGGTAACTACCGCTACCCAGAAGGCTTTGACCCTGAGACTAACGAGTGGAAGCCAGGCTTCGATGAGGCCAAGGCAAAATGGGAGGCTGACTATGCGGAATCCCAGCAGCGTTGGGAACTCCACAAGACTCAGGTAAAGGCAATTCGCGAGCAGCTAGCCGCGCTTCCAGATGCTGCACCAGCCGAGCAGGCCAGCGTAAGTTCTGGCGAGGCTCAGGACTCCGGCACTCTCGCCGAAGACGAGTCGCTAGCCGCATTGCGCGATCAGCTCTCAGAAGACAAGTAGTAAATCTAAGAAATCAAGACGGAGGGTCCAGCAGGGCCCTCCGTTTTTCTTTATCCTTGCAAGATGCTCATTGCACTAACTGGCGGTATTGGATCCGGGAAGACAACGGTTGCAGCACGCTGGGTCGAGCTAGGGGCTCGCGAGATTGACGCTGACTTACTCGCGAGGGAAGTGGTCGAGCCTAGTACCGAGGGGCTAGCCGAAATTGTCGAACGTTTTGGCAAGGAAATTCTCTTGGCAGATGGCTCTTTGGACCGGGGTGCGCTGGCCAAGGTTGCATTCGCAGATGACCAATCCCGCAAAGACCTAGAGGCTATTTTGCATCCAAGAATCCAAAGGCTGGCCGCCGAGCGCGTCAAAGGCCTGGGTGGAGTCATCGTTTACACGATTCCCCTTTTGGCTGAGACAAGCTCGAAGTTGGAATTCGACCGAGTGGTCACGGTGAGTTGTGATGAAGCTGTTCGGATTGACAGGCTCGTGACTCTCAGAGGCATGTCGAAGGAGGAGGCTATGGGCAGAATTACTGCGCAGGCTTCCGATGCCGAGCGGGAGGCAAGGGCCGATACTGTGATCGACTCAAACTGTCCAATGGATGAGCTAATTTCAAGAGCCGACGAGGTCTTTGCGACTTTCTCCTAGGCTTTAGTGGTGGAGCAAAGCCAAAGACCTTTCAAGGTCATCAGCGAGTACACACCGTCTGGTGATCAGCCAAAAGCTATTGACGAACTGGAGCGCAGGGTTCGAGCGGGAGAGCGAGACGTCGTTCTCTTGGGCGCAACCGGAACGGGAAAGAGTGCTACCACCGCTTGGCTCATAGAACGACTGCAGCGCCCAACGCTGGTAATTGCCCATAACAAGACCCTCGCAGCCCAGCTAGCGGGTGAATTGCGGGAACTGTTTCCAGAAAACGCTGTCGAGTACTTCGTCAGCTATTACGACTACTACCAGCCTGAGGCCTATGTTCCTCAGACGGATACCTTCATAGAGAAGGATTCGACCATCAACGAAGAGGTCGAGAGACTCAGGTACTCAGCGACCATGTCGCTTCTGTCTCGAAGAGATGTGATCGTGGTTGCAACAGTTAGCTGCATCTATGGCCTCGGAGCTCCCAAGGAGTACCTTGCGCAGTCACTCCCGATTAGCGTGGGACAGCGGATAGATCGAGATGAACTGATTCGCGCCTTGGTTGCGATCCAATATCAACGAAATGATGTTGAGTTCATCAGGGGCAACTTCCGCGTCAAGGGTGACACCGTGGAGGTCATCGCCGTCTATGACGAAGAGGCGACGCGTATTGAATTTTTTGGTGACGAGGTTGAGAGGATCTACCGCATTCATCCATTGACCGGTGAGATTTTGATGGAGCGCGAAAGTGTAGCGATCTATCCAGCCAGCTACTACGTTGCACCCGCAGAACGCATGGCACAGGCAATCGAAGACATCGAGAATGAGTTGGAACATAGATACCGAGAGTTTGAGAGGCAGCAAAAGCTCCTTGAGGCACAGCGCATCAAGATGCGCACCACTTTCGACCTCGAGATGATTCGGGAGCTTGGGTTTTGCTCCGGGATAGAGAACTACTCAAGGCACATAGATGGCCGAAGCCAGGGGGAGCCGCCTGCATGTCTCTTGGACTACTTTCCAGAGGACTTCCTAACAGTCATCGATGAGTCACACGTAACCATTCCTCAAATTAGGGCAATGTATAACGGCGACTCCTCAAGGAAGCGTACCCTCGTCGAGCACGGTTTCAGACTGCCCTCAGCGCTTGATAACAGGCCCCTTCGTTTTGAAGAGTTTCTTGAGAGGACTGGCCAGACGGTTTACCTCTCCGCAACCCCAGCCGACTATGAGCTGAATCTCGGAGACGGTGTTGTTGAGCAAATTATCCGCCCTACCGGCCTCGTCGACCCGGAGGTCCACGTCAAGCCCGCAAAGGGCCAAATCGATGACCTACTCGAGGAGATCAAAACCCGGACTGAGCGCGACGAACGCGTCCTTGTTACCACCCTCACCAAGAGGCTGGCAGAGGAGGTGACCGAGTACCTAACAGAGATGGGCATTCGTGTGCGCTACCTCCACTCTGATGTGGACACCCTACGACGAGTAGAGCTCCTCAGGGAGTTGCGTCAGGGTCTCTACGACGTGCTAGTCGGCATCAACCTGCTGAGAGAGGGTCTCGACCTCCCGGAGGTTTCGCTCGTAGCAATTCTCGATGCCGACAAGGAGGGATTCCTCCGCTCTACCACCTCACTTATTCAGACGATAGGACGTGCCGCAAGGAATGTGAATGGTGAGGTCCACATGTATGCAGATAAGGTTACCGACTCGATGAAGAGGGCAATCGACGAGACTAACCGTCGCCGCGAGAAGCAGATTGAATTCAACAAGCTAAACGGTATTGACCCCACGCCGCTGAGAAAGAAGATCGCCGACATAACGGACAGCCTGAATCGTGAGGAACTTGATACCGAAGCACTCATGGAAAGCCTTAGAAAGCAGCCTGCCAGAAAGGTGGCATCAACGCCGATGCGTGGACGCAGAGACATTGGTAAGGCCGGAAGTGATCAGCTCTTGGCTACGATCATTGATCTTGATGCCCAAATGAAAGCAGCAGCAGCCGAACTCAAGTTTGAGCTCGCGGCTCGGATTCGCGATGAGATTGCGGAGCTCAAAAGAGAGCTAAGGCAATTTGAGCAAGCCGGCCATGCATAGACTTCTACGGTGATCATCGAGAACCCAAAAGGCCCGCATCTAGCAATCAAAGGTGCTCGAGTTCACAATCTGAAGAATCTAAACCTAGAGATTCCAAGAGATGCCATGGTGGTCTTCACGGGTCTCAGCGGCTCTGGGAAGTCATCTCTGGCCTTCGACACCATCTTTGCCGAGGGGCAGCGTCGTTATGTTGAGTCTCTGAGCGCCTATGCGCGCCAGTTCCTGGGGCAGGTTGACAGGCCGGATGTGGACTTCATTGAAGGGTTGTCACCGGCAGTCTCTATCGACCAAAAATCTACGAACCGGAATCCGCGCTCGACCGTCGGCACCATCACCGAGATTCATGATTACCTGAGGCTTCTCTGGGCCAGGATTGGTGTGCCGCATTGCCACGAGTGTGGCGAGATCATTTCCAAGCAAACGCCCCAAGCAATTGTTGACCAGCTGATGGCCTTCAAAGAGGGAACAAGGTTCCAGCTGCTAGCTCCAATCGTCCAGCAGAAAAAGGGGGAGTTTGTAGACCTCTTTGCTTCCCTTCAATCCCAGGGTTACGCGCGTGCGGTAGTGGATGGAGAGACCGTTACTCTTTCTGAGGCTAAGCCGCTAAAGAAAAGCTACAAACACGACATTTCGGTAGTCGTCGATCGTCTCGTGGTAAAGCCTGATGCGCAGGGCAGAATCACCGACAGCGTTGAAACAGCCCTAAAGCTTGCCGACGGCAGGGTCGTTGTCGATTTTGTCGATGAGAAAAAGCAGCGAACCTTCAGCGAACGGCTTAGTTGCCCAAACGAGCACGAGATAGTTCTTAGCGAGATTGAACCTCGAACCTTTTCCTTCAATGCCCCCTTCGGAGCCTGCCCAGATTGCACCGGCCTCGGTACGAAGATGGCGGTAGACCCAGAGCTAGTTGTTGGGGACCCAGCTTCGACCATCAATGAGGGGGTCATTTTGCCCTGGTCAACCCAAGGCAAGGGCCTCTACAGCTACTTCACCAGACTCCTCGCGGGTCTTGCGAGTGACCTTGAGTTTGACCTCGATACTCCTTGGGAGAAGTTACCCGAGTCCGTGAGGGACGCCGTTCTAAATGGCAACGACTTTGAGGTGCAGGTAAAGTGGCGCTCCAAGTACGGCCGGGAGATGCGCTACACATCAGGATTCGAAGGGGTGCTGCCTTATGTCGAGCGGCGCTACCACGAGTCGGATTCTGACTGGGCAAGAGGCAAGTGGGCGGAGTTCCTTAGAGAGATACCGTGCCCTGCCTGCCAGGGAGCAAGGCTCAGGCCAGAGGTACTTGCAGTCAAAGTCCACGGGAAATCTATCCACGATGTGGCAATCTACTCACTGGGCCAGGCTCACAGTTTCTTCGAAGGTCTCAAGCTCTCGACCCGTGAGCAGAAGATTGCGGCTCAGGTGCTTCGAGAGATTCGTGCTCGACTTGATTTCCTTTTAGCAGTGGGGCTGGACTACCTCTCACTTGAGAGGAGTGCGGGATCTCTTTCCGGAGGCGAGGCTCAAAGAATCAGGCTCGCCACCCAAATTGGGGCTGGACTGACTGGTGTCCTCTATGTCCTTGATGAGCCCTCCATCGGCCTGCACCAGCGAGACAATCGCAGGCTCATTGAAACCCTTATAAAGCTCCGTGATCTGGGTAACACTCTGATCGTCGTGGAACATGATGAGGACACCATCAAGGCCGCGGACTGGCTGGTAGACATCGGGCCTGGAGCTGGCCTGGGTGGCGGTGAAGTTGTCCACTCCGGCTCGTATGCAGCTATTTTGGACAATCGCAACTCGATAACCGGGGACTACCTCTCAGGCCGCATAAAGATTGAAACTCCCAAGAAAAGACGCAAGACAAACAAAGAGCGTCAGATAAAGGTTGTTGGGGCCAAGGAAAACAACCTGAGAGACGTCAATGTGAGCTTCCCACTTGGAGTGATGACAGCTGTCACTGGCGTTAGTGGTTCCGGCAAATCCTCTCTGGTAAACGACGTGCTCTACCAGGTGCTCGCCAACAAGCTCAATGGCGCCAAAGGCGTTCCTGGGCGACACATTCGCGTTGAGGGACTTGAGCAACTGGACAAGGTTGTGCACGTCGATCAGGCGCCTATTGGTCGCACACCCAGGTCAAATCCGGCAACATACACCGGAGTCTTTGACCACATCAGGAAGCTTTTCGCCGAGACTCCTGAATCCAAGGTTCGTGGCTACCAGCAGGGAAGGTTTTCCTTCAACGTGAAAGGTGGTCGCTGCGAGAGCTGCAGCGGTGACGGAACCATCCGCATCGAGATGAACTTCCTGCCGGATGTGTATGTGACCTGTGAGGACTGCAAAGGTGCTCGCTACAACCGTGAGACCCTGCAGGTGAAGTACAAAGGGAAGTCCGTTGGAGACGTCCTCGCGATGCCAATTAGCGAGGCTGCCGAGTTCTTTGCCCCTATCAACTCAATTGCTCGGTACCTAAATACCTTGGTGGATGTTGGCCTTGGTTATGTCAGGTTGGGGCAGAGTGCGACCACGCTCTCCGGTGGTGAGGCGCAGCGCGTCAAGCTTGCAACAGAGCTTCAGCGCAGGTCGACTGGTCGGACCATTTACGTTCTAGACGAGCCGACCACTGGTCTCCATTTCGAGGACACCAAGAAACTTCTGAACGTGCTTTCGGACCTCACCGACAAGGGAAACACCGTCATTGTGATTGAGCACAACCTAGATGTCATTCGTTGCTGCGACTGGGTTATTGACCTGGGTCCCGAAGGTGGCAGTGGCGGAGGACAGGTGATTGCAGAGGGCACGCCTGAAAAGGTTGCGGCTAGCAAGACGTCGCACACCGGTAAGTTCTTGGCTGAGCTATTGGCATAGCGTCATGACTCAACTCAGCTTTAGACCCAAAACCTCTGAGATCCCAACCCAACCGGGCGTATATCGATTCTTAGATAAACGGGGAAGAGTCCTTTACGTAGGCAAGGCCAAGAACCTTAAGTCGAGGCTAACGAGCTACTTTGGCACCTTCAGCAAACTCCATGAGCGAACCCAGAGAATGCTGCTTGCGGCATCAGATGTGAAGTGGACCATCGTTGACACCGAATACGATGCGCTACAGCTTGAATTCATGTGGATCAAGGAGTTCGATCCTCCCTACAATGTTCGCTTTCGCGACGACAAAAGCTATCCCTACCTGGCCATTTCTGTTTCCGAGGACGTGCCTAGGGCCTTCATAACCCGTAACCGTGAAATACGTGGACTTAGGTATTTCGGCCCCTACACCCAAGCCTGGGCCATTAGGGAGACTCTGGACACGCTGCTGAAGGTCTATCCCGTTAGGTCCTGTTCTAAGGGTGTCTATGACCGCGCTGTCCGCTCCGGGAGGCCGTGCCTCCTTGCCGAAATCGGCAAGTGTTCGGCGCCATGCGTCGACCGGATCTCCAAACCCGAACACAAGGCACTTGCGAAGCGACTGGGGGATTTCGTTGCCAGCGGAAGCGAGCATCATGTTGCAGAACTTCGAGAAAAAATGCAGCAGGCCAGTGATGCGGAAAACTTCGAACTTGCCGCCAACCTTAGAGATGACGTAGCGGCACTGGAAAAAGTGCTAGAGAAGACAACTGTGGTGCTGTCTGATCAGACAGACGCTGACCTCATTGGACTTGCGAGAGATGAACTGAGTGCTGCCGTGTCAATTTTTATTGTTCGCGGCGGAAGGATTCGAGGCAACCGATCAATGGTGGTTGACCTGGAGCTAGATAGAAATAACTCGGAGCTCATCGAGTACCTAATTCAAGAGCTCTACACTCCAAACGCAAAGGGAACCTCGATGGAAATTCCAAAGCTTTTATTGGTGCCCGAGCTACCAAAAGACAAAACCCCAGTGGAGGCATTCCTGTCTGGCCAGCGAGGGAAGCCAGTAAAAGTCGCGACGGCGCAGCGAGGGGAGAAGGCAACCCTTGCCAAAACAGCCCAGACGAATGCGGAGCACGCTCTCAATAGCTACAAGCTCAAGAGAAGTAGCGACTTCACCGCCAGGGCAGATGCTTTAGCCGGCATCCAGAGAGCCTTGCAAATGGAAGAGGCACCGCTAAGAATCGAGTGTTTCGACATTTCGCACCTATCCGGCACGGGAACCGTCGGCTCCATGGTCGTGTTTGAAGACGGTCTTCCAAAGAAGGACCAGTACCGCAGATTCAACCTGGAAACCGCAGATGACACAGAATCGATCTACCAAGTGCTCATGCGAAGGCTGAAATATCTAGGGGAAGAAACTAGTGAAAAGTTCAGCTATCGACCGTCGCTAATGCTGATTGATGGTGGTTTGCCTCAGCGAGGAGCAGCTATCCGGGCCCTCGAGGACAGCGGCATTGGAGACATCACAATCGCGACGCTAGCCAAGAGACTTGAGGAGGTATTTACCACCGGCAGTGACTATCCGGTAATTTTCCCTAGAACCTCAGAAGAGCTGTTCCTTCTCCAGCGAATCAGAGACGAGGCTCATAGATTCGCAATTACTGCTCAAAGGGCAAAGCGGAGCAAGACGATAGCGTCCCAGCTTCTCGAGATTCCCGGGCTGGGGGAGCGGAAGGTCAGACTGCTGCTTCGAAAGTATGGCTCTCTAAAGCGCATCCGCTCGGCTAGTGCAGAGGAAATCGCAACCTTGGATGGATTCGGATTGAAACTTGCCACTCAAATTCGCGAATATCTGGGTGATTTACAAGAAGGCAACACGCGCGACACGCCGAAGGACTAACCTGTAACCAATCATCAGGGGAGAGATGGACGACTCTAGAAAACCAGAGCTATTGGTTGTGACCGGCATGTCCGGTGCAGGCCGCTCTACGGTCGGCAACGCCCTGGAAGATCAGGGTTGGTACGTAATCGATAACCTGCCTCCGCAAATGCTCGGTCCAATCAGTGATCTCTTTGCTCTGAGTAAGGCGAAGCTACCAAAAATCGCCGTCATCACTGATGTTCGGGGAGGTGAGTTCTTCAACGAGCTTCAGAGCAAGCTCGGCGAGCTTAGAGTAAGGGACATAGCGGTTAGAGTGCTTTTTCTGGAGGCTAGCGACAGCGCACTGGTGAAGCGCTTTGAGTCGGTTCGTAGGCCTCATCCGCTCCAGGAAGACGGCACCGTGCTGGATGGCATCACAAAGGAGCGCACTGAGCTCATAGGCCTGAGAGAGAGCGCAGATGTTGTGTTCGACACCTCAGAGACAAACGTTCATCAGCTCACAAACAGGGTTGCAGAGGCCTTCGCCACCAATTCCAAGGCCCTGAAGATCAATGTGCTGAGTTTCGGTTTCAAATATGGCATCCCGGTTGATGCTGACCTCGTGGCAGATGCCAGATTCATTGCAAATCCGCATTGGAAAGAAGAGCTGAGGTCCCAGACCGGGAACGACGATGAGGTTCGGGCTTACGTTCTTGAGCAGCCAGGAGTTGAGGACTTTCTAAATCATTATGTGGCCTCGCTCGGGAGGGTTCTGGCTGGCTACCGAAATGAGAACAAGAGATTTGCAACGATTGCAATCGGCTGCACCGGCGGGAAGCACCGTTCGGTTGCTATGGCCAATGAAATTGCAAGACGACTTGAGAAGGAGGCTGATGTGACCATCAGCGTGCAGCACAGAGACTTGGGTAGGGAGTAAGAGTGGCCCTGACAGCGGCAATAAAGGACGAACTGGCAAGAGTTCCCACCGGCAACAGCCTTGTACGTGCTGCGGAACTGGCGACTATTCTTCGGTTTTGCGGCGGTCTTCACCTGATTTCTGGTCGCATTGCGATCGAGGTTGAACTCGACTCCGCAACCCTTGCCCGGAGGATGACTCGCGCAATAGCGGAGCTCTACGGGATTCAGGCCGAATTGAGCGTGGTATCTGCAGGCGGCCTTAGAAAGCAGAGTGGATATCAAATCAGGGTTCTTCGGGACGGGGAATTGCTGGCGCGACAGACGGGACTTATCGACAACCGCGGTCGGCCAGTGCGCGGACTTCCCGCAACCCTTGTTTCCTCCACGATGGATGAGGCTCGGGCCATTTGGAGGGGCGCATTCTTGGCTCATGGAACTCTGACCGACCCCGGCAGGTCGACATCTCTTGAGGTAACCGCTCCGGGTAACGAATCGGCAATGGCTCTCGTGGGAGTCGCTCGTCGCCTTGGAGTAAACGCGAAGGCGCGTGAGGTTCGAAATGTCTTCAGGGTGGTCGTTCGCGATGGGGAGGGCATCACCGAACTGCTGAGGCAAATGGGTTGCGTGGATCAGGTTGATAAGTGGGAAGAACTTCGAAACCGCAGGGAAGTAAGGGGTGCAGCAAATCGTCTCGCAAATTTTGACGATGCGAACCTCAGACGCAGCGCCCAAGCGGCAGTCGCCGCCAGTGCGCGGGTGCAGCGAGCTCTAGAAATTCTTGGAGCGGATGCGCCGGAACATCTCAAGTACGCAGGCGAGCTGAGGCTGAAGCACAAGGATGCTTCGCTCGATGAACTTGGAAGACTCGCGGAGCCTCCCATGACAAAGGACGCCGTCGCGGGAAGAATCCGTAGGCTACTGGCGACCGCAGATCGTCGGGCTGCTGACCTTGGTATTCCGGACACAGAATCGGTAATTGCAGACCTGCTCGAGGAATAATCGCGCCTTACAGCGCTTAGAACTAAGTACCAGAAGGAGAAACCATGACCTACCAGCTTCCAGAACTCAACTACGACTACTCAGCACTCGAGCCACACATCTCTGCCCGAATTATGGAGCTGCATCACTCAAAGCACCACCAGGCCTATGTGACTGGAGCTAACGCAGCACTCGAGGCCATGGAAAAGGCGAGAAGTGAAGATAACTTCGCCACTCTCCCCAAGCTACAGAAGGATCTCGCATTCAACCTCGGAGGTCACGTCAATCACAGCATTTTCTGGAAGAACCTAAGCCCGTCCTCTCAAGCCCCAGAGGGTGAACTTGCAGCCGCGATAAACGAGTACTTTGGCTCTTTTGAAGCCTTCAAGAGCCACTTCTCCGCAGCCGCCATGGGAATTCAGGGATCGGGCTGGGCATATCTCGCCTGGGACGCTCTGGGCAACAGAATGATCATTGGTCAGCTCTATGACCAGCAGGGCAACCTAGCGATGGGTAACATCCCTCTGCTGATGCTCGACATGTGGGAGCACGCGTTCTACCTCGACTACCAGAACGTAAAAGCCGACTACGTGAAGGCATTTTGGAACATTGTGAACTGGGAAGACGTTGCTAGCCGATTCGGCTCGGTTTCGGTGCACTCAAAGTCTCTACTGCTAGGCTAGGGCGGTCCGCCCAAAGGTGCGCGGGGCTTTTTGTTCAATAAAAATCTGGAGTATCTTTCGTGACTCGCATTGGAATTAATGGCTTTGGCCGCATCGGACGTAACTACCTAAGGGCAGCGCTAGCTCAAAACTCAGACCTTGAGATCGTTGCCGTAAATGACCTGTCGGACCCCGCAGGTCTTGCTCACCTGCTGAAGTACGACTCAATCACAGGTCGCCTCGGCGCAGCAGTGTCAGTTGACGGTGACAACATCGTTGTGAATGGCAAGAACATCAAGGTTCTAGCCGAGCGCGACCCAGCAAACTTGCCCTGGAAAGATTTGGGTGTAGACATTGTGATCGAGTCGACGGGTATCTTTACCGACGGCGAGAAGGCGAAGAAGCACATTGAGGCCGGCGCCAAGAAGGTTCTAATCTCAGCCCCAGCCACTAACGAGGACGCGACCTTTGTTATCGGCGTGAACGAGCACCTCTACGATCCCGAGAAGCACCACATCATCTCCAACGCCTCTTGCACCACGAACTGCCTAGCTCCGCTGGCAAAGGTGTTCAACGATCGATTCGGTGTTGTGAATGGACTCATGACCACGATTCACGCCTACACCGCTGATCAGAATCTGCAAGACGGCCCGCACAAGGATCTAAGACGTGCACGAGCTGCAGCTCTCAACATCGTCCCTTCTTCAACAGGTGCAGCAAAGGCAATTGGGCTGGTTCTGCCAGAGCTGAAGGGCAAGCTCGACGGCTTTGCTCTAAGAGTTCCAGTGCCTACCGGTTCGATTACTGACCTGACTCTTGTGTCGGACAAGAAGGTCACGGTTGACGAAATTAAGGCCGCCTACAAAGAGGCTGCTGACGGCCCGCTGAAGGGCATTCTTCTCTACACCGAGGACGAGATTGTCTCAAGCGACATTGTTACCGACCCTCACTCCTCAATCTTTGACGCAGGTCTGGTTAGGGTCATTGACAACACCGTCAAGCTTTCAAGTTGGTATGACAACGAGTGGGGATACTCCAACCGTTTGGTTGAGCTAACTGCACTGGTTGCCGCCAAGCTCTAATGCTCAGATCCATCAGCTCGCTAAATGACCTAAGCGGCAAGCGAGTAATCCTGCGATGTGATTTCAATGTCCCGCTAGATTCAGGTCAGATTGTCGACGATGGCAGGATTCGAGCCGCTCTACCGACCATTCGTCACCTCATCGACTCTGGCGCCAGAGTGATCGCTTGTTCACACCTGGGTAGGCCAGATGGTGAAGTAAAACCGGAGTACTCTTTAGCGCCGGTCGCACAGCGTCTCGAGGAACTATTGGGTCAACCCGTGATTTTTGCCAGCGACACAATTGGTTCGCAGGCCAAAGCTGCATCCAAAGTCCTAGAGGACGGCGGCGTTGCGCTCTTGGAGAATCTGCGATTCAGCCCGCTCGAGACCTCCAAAGACTCAGCCGAACGTTCGGAATTTGCAAAGCAACTCTCGGAGCTTGGTGATGTTCTAGTGAGTGACGGCTTTGGCGTGGTTCACCGGAAGCAAGCGAGTGTTTACGAGCTGGCAGAGCTACTTCCAAGCTACGCGGGGCTTCTGGTTGAGCGCGAAGTCGAGGTTCTCCAGTCATTGACGGCGAACCCCCAGCGACCTTATGCAGTTGTTCTAGGCGGCTCAAAGGTCTCCGACAAGCTTGCTGTGATCGAGAATCTGCTACCGCGGGTCGACAAGCTTCTGGTGGGCGGAGGAATGGTCTTCACACTTCTCGCGGCGAAGGGGCACGATGTGGCCTCCAGTCTGCTTGAGGCTGACCAGATTGACACCGTCAAAGGTTTTTTCGCTCAGGCTGAGAGTCTTGGTGTTGAGATAGTGCTTCCTTCGGACATCGTCGTCGCAAGTGGCTTTAGCAAAGACGCTGAGCACGAGGTTGTCGCAGCTGATCAAATTGCCAACTCCAAGTTTGGTTCGGCCGGGATTGGACTGGACATCGGACCCGAGTCCGCGAAGGACTTAGCCTCCGTAATAGCAGCTTCTAAGACAGTCTTCTGGAACGGGCCGATGGGAGTCTTTGAGTTTGAGAACTTCTCGCACGGCACCAGGGCGGTAGCGCAGGCTCTAACCGCGATGGATGGATTATCAGTGGTTGGCGGCGGTGATTCTGCATCTGCTGTAAGAGCGCTTGGTTTTTCAGAGGAAGCCTTCGGTCACATCTCAACCGGAGGCGGAGCTAGCCTTGAGTATCTAGAGGGCAAGGCCCTACCCGGACTGGAGGTCCTAGATGACTAACCGCACCCCGCTAATTGCAGGCAACTGGAAGATGAACCTGGACCACCTCCAGGGGATCGCTCTAATCCAGAAGGTTTGTTGGACCTTGAACGATGCCGACCACGACTACAAAGAAGTCGAGGTTGCGATTTTCCCGCCATTTACTCACCTCAGAAGTGCACAGACCCTGATTGACGCCGAGAAGTTTGAGGTCAAGCTAGGGGCCCAAGATCTCTCCGAGCACGAGTCTGGTGCCTACACCGGTGAGATTTCGGGAATTATGCTCAAAAAACTCGACGTCGAGTATGTGCTAATTGGCCACTCAGAGCGCAGGCAATTCGCAGGCGACGACGACGATCGTGTGAATAAGAAGGTTGCCGCCGCATTCAAGTCGGGGCTGGTGCCAGTGATCTGCGTTGGGGAAACTCTTGAGGAGCTGGAGACCCGCGGACAAAGCGCCGTTCCAGTTGAGCAAACCCTCGCAGCATTGGGTGGACACGAGTCGCTTGGAGAGTTCGTTATCGCCTATGAGCCCGTGTGGGCAATCGGAACCGGCAAGGTTGCAACTCCTGAGGAGGCCGAGACTGTATCAAAGGCTATCCGGATGGCCTTGAAGGAGAAATTTGGCGACGATGCGGCCAATTCTCGGATTCTCTACGGAGGTTCGGTGAAGGCAAACAACGTTGCCGGGTTCTTGCAAAGTGAAGAGGTTGATGGTGTGCTAGTGGGCGGTGCATCTTTGGTTGCCGAGGAATTTTCGGGTATTGCCCGCTATAAAAAGCACATAGTTCTATAATTTGACGAGGTTTTCGGAGGAATAATGGCCGCTCTACAAACAGCCCTGCTGGTGCTACTAGCTATCACCAGCGTGCTACTGATACTTATGATTCTGCTCCACAAGGGCCGTGGTGGCGGTGTAGCAGACATGTTTGGTGGCGGTGTAACCAGCTCAATGCAGTCCTCAGGGGTTGCTGAGCGTAACCTCAATCGCATCACCGTTATTTTGGGGCTTGTCTGGGTGACGGTGATCATCGTTCTCGGACTATTTACGAGATTTGGCTGGGCCTAATGTCATCATCACCATCAATTAGAGGTGCGAGGGTTGGCGCCGGCCCAATGGGGGAGAAGGATCGCGGTCACCAGGTAGATAAGGTGACCATCAGTTTCTACTGTGCCAATGGGCACGAAAACCACCCCTTTTTCGCAGCAAGCGTTGAAGAAGAGGACATTCCTCAAGAGATTGATTGCCCATCGTGCGGTTTCCCAGCCGGCAGAGACAAGGCAAATCCGCCACTGGTTGCAAAGATTGAGCCCTACAAAACCCATCTCGCCTACGTCAAGGAGCGTCGCACCGACGCCGAGGCCAAGCAAATCCTCGATGAAGCGCTTCAGCTAATTCGTGAGCGTCGAGAAAAAGCGGCTGCCGCTGCTAAAGCGCGTCGCTGATTTCGCTATCCAAATACCAGGTCGTTTCACCCAGTCCCTGCACCTTTGCCGCAGGGAGCTCACCAGCAAAAACTTTCCTCAACGAGTCTGCCTTAGCAGAACCCGAGACTAGGAACCACACTCTCTCGGAACTAGAGAGTGCCTCGTAGCTGAAACTCAACCTTTGACTAGGGGGCTTAGGTGAATCACTCTCAGAGACAATCCAGCCCTTTCCATGGAGCCTTCCTGGGAACAGAGAAGCAATATGACCATCTGGCCCCATGCCAAGGATTGCGAGATCAATTTGCTTCCGCGGCATTTCCACCGGTCCCAGCAGCTCACTAATTCGCCTGTTGAACAGCTCCGCATCTTGATCTAAGCCCCCTGAGGGCTGCGGGTAACGAAGCAGGTTAGCTTCCAGTTCGGGAAAAACATCCAGAGCCTGTAGCTCATTTCGATCTGGGTGATCCACGTCAACATAGCGCTCATCACCAAAAATAAAAGTGACCCCTTGAAGCTCAATCGAAGATCTACCAAGAGCGCCAACAAATTCGATTCCTAGGGTTCCACCTGTCAGCAGCACAGTTAACTCGGACTGCTGCTCGCGGAGCCGAGATACCAGTTTTCCAAAGTCATCGATAGCTTGAGCTATGAGAGCTGCGGGGTCTGCAAGTACATTCGTGTTCATTAGCTACCCAAAGTCCCAGTCAGCACCTTGCCGTAGACGCTGTCCTCTCCGAGATAGCGCATGTCTTCCACTAGGCAGTCCATGTCGCTTCTTTGGGGGAGTAAGACTGAAGATTCAGGTGCATCTGGTTGAGAAATCAATGCAACCTGTCCTGAGCGAAGAATCCGAAGTTCTCCGGAATCAAACTTCACAATTACACCAGCGATCCCTTGGACGGTCTTTCCATCCAGAGCCTCTGTCACCTCAGTCTTAGCATTAAGACTCTGCCCCAACCAAGCTGCCAGCAGATGGGCACTGGGGGAGCTGAGGGCACCATAGACGACAACCTTTTCGACATTGCGGTGACCGTGAGCATCAAAGAGTGCTGCCAATTGGGATCTCCAGAGGGTGATCCTGGTCCAGGACATGTCTCCATCTCCCGGGGTGTAGTTGGTGGCAAGTTGTTGCAGGAAGGCCATTGGGTCGGGCTGCGAGGAAGCGTCCGTTATGCGCCTCGAGGCGATCTCCCCAATTGGGCTTTCAGATGGGTTGCCAGAGCACTCCGAGGGCCACCATGCAACAACTGGCGCATCCGGCAGCATAAGGCCCGACACCAGCGACTCTGTATTGCTTGCCGCATTTCCCATGGCTCTTAGGATCACTACTTCGCTCGCCCCGGCATCCCCTCCAACCCGGATTTCGGCGTCCAAACGATCTGTGCCGCCTCTGCTTTGGTCTTTTGCTAGGACGATGATGCGGGAAGGGTGCAGCTTGGAAGCGCCATTTGCAGCGGTAACTGCAGACTCAAGGTTCTGGAGGTCAGTCTCAACAATTAGTGTCAGCACCCGCCCGAGTGCAACGACACCACCTGCCTCTCGCAGCTCCTGAAGTCGCTTACCAATCTTTGAGACGGTTGTGCTGGGCATATCTACGATCAAGGTATCCTCCAGCTCCTTCCATCACGTTCAAGCATTTTCTCAGCAGACTCTGGACCCCACGAACCTGGCGCATAGTTCTCGGGTGAGGATGAAGTTGCCCAGTGCCTGACAATTGGGTCCAGGATTTGCCAGGAAAGCTCCACCTCGCGTTGACGAGGAAAGAGGGGTGGCTCGCCTAGCAGCACATCCAGGATGAGACGCTCATAAGCCTCGGGGGAGTCTTCTGTGAAGGCGTGACCATAACCAAAATCCATTGTCACATCTCGAACCTGCATGCTTGGTCCAGGAACTTTTGAGCCGAACCGGATCGTCACACCCTCATTCGGCTGCACCCTGATGACTAGGGCATTCTCCCCGAGCTGGGCGGTCTCGGCCTTGCCGAAGAGTTGGTGCTCCGGACGCTTGAAAACGACTGCAATCTCAGTAACCCTGCGGCCCAGCCTCTTGCCCGCTCGAAGGTAGAAGGGTGCACCTTGCCACCTGGGTGTGTCCACCTCCAGCCTCATCGCGGCGTAGGTCTCGGTTTTTGAATCCTCTGTGATTCCGTCTTCGTCGAGGTAGCCTGCAACCTGCTGACCGCCTTGCCAGCCGGAAACGTATTGACCGTGCGCGGTGTGCTTTGAAAGATCATTTGGCAGCTTCACGGCTGCTAGGACAGCCTCCTTACTGCTTCTGAGCTCTGCAGCATCAAAACTCCTCGGTTTCTCCATTGCCGTGAGGGCCAGAAGCTGAAGGAGGTGGTTTTGGATCACATCTCTTGCTGCACCAATACCGTCGTAGTAACCGGCGCGACCGCCGATGCCGATGTCCTCGGCCATTGTGATCTGGACGTGGTCGATGAATTGACTGCTCCAAATCGGCTCAAAAAGCTGATTTGCGAAACGAAGTGCAAGAAGATTCTGAACTGTTTCCTTGCCGAGATAGTGGTCGATTCGAAATACCGAGTCAGGCGGAAATACTCTCTCCACCACCTCGTTGAGCTCGATGGCGCTCTTGAGATCACTGCCAAATGGTTTCTCGACAACTACCCTCCGAAACTGACCCTCTTCAGCCTGCGAGAGGCCGGACTTCTCCAGTTGCCCCAGAACGAGGGGGAAGTCTCTCGGGGGAATAGAGAGGTAGAAGGTGTGATTACCTGCCGTGCCCCGCTCGCTGTCGAGCTCATCGACAACCTGCTTGAGTTTCCCAAAAGCGATCTCATCATCATGCTGGCCAGAGACGAACCTGATTCCCCGAACCAGTTGCTCCCAAACAGACTCGGACCAATTAGTTCTCGAGTACTGCTTCACCGCATCGTGGACAAATTTCTCAAAGTCTTCTCGAGACCACTCTCGTCTTGCAAACCCAACAATCGAGAAAGCCGGCGGTAGCAAGCCGCGGTTGGCCAGGTCATAGATTGCAGGAAGCAGCTTCTTTCGTGAGAGATCCCCGGTGACCCCAAACATTATTAGGCCAGACGGGCCCGCTATCTTTTGGAGCCTGATGTCCTCAGTGCTCTTGAGTGGGTTGGGGCTCACGACTCGATGATCTTCTTCAACAATTCAAGTTGTCCCAGAGGTTCAGATAGGTGAATGGACACTACAGGAGCACCGCTCTCCGCTATAACTCTGGCATCACCGGCTGCCTGAGCCGCGATGAGTTCGCCGAATGTGAATGGGCGCTCGTTGATTTCTAGGTCCATGCCAGCTTCACCGGTGATCTGAATGAACAGCCCCTGACTCGGACCGCCCTTGTGATACTGCCCAGTTGAGTGGAGGAACCTTGGGCCCCACCCAAAAGTAGTTGGACGACCCGTGCGCTTTGCAGTTATGTCTCGCAAGGATTCAAATTGCGGGTATTCCATGCGGTTTAGGTAGACATGGAACGAGAAGTAGCTGTGCTCATTAGCGAGGGACATGAGCTGCTCCAGCGCTGCCTCCACCGTCTGGCCGACGATTTCGATCCCCGCTGAGCTGACAGCCATTCCGCGGTCCACAAACTCAACCTCAGCGGCTTGCTGGGGAGAATCAAGGAGTGCACGGGCTGCTACCTTTGCGCTCTCAACGTTTGGCTGGTCAAACGGGTTAATCTCCAAAAGGTATCCGGCGAGAGCGGTTGCCCACTCCCAGAGCAGGAAGAGTTCACCGAGGTCGCCCTCAAAACTGCAGTGCGCGCTTGGGTTCTTGGCTCGAATGGTTACAGTGTCCGCTGGTGTGGAAGCTAGTTCTGGAGCGGAACTCGTGACGACCACGGGAAGTACACCGCGTCCTTCCTTGCCTGTACTCTCCGCAACCAACTGCTCTACCCAGTCACCAAACCCTGGGTAAGCGTCACTTTCGATCAGGAACTTGTCCCAACTGGCGCTATCGCCTGCCATTGCCGCTGCTAGCCATATCGCGGGGTTGTCCTCGGAGTCGTAGTGCAGTGAGGTGGCGGCAGATGCAGCACTAGAGAGAAGCTGTGAGATGTCAGCGCCAGCAAGTCCGGCCGGAACTAGGCCAAAAGCTGTAAGAGCCGAATAACGCCCTCCGACAGTTGGGTCAGCGTTGAAGACTCGATAGCCGGCTTCGCGGGACGCGACCTCCAGAGGTGACCCCGGGTCAGTCACAATGACAATTCGTTCTCTAGCATCAATGCCAGCTGCGCTAAAGGCGCTCTCGAAGGCTCTCTTCTGGCTATCTGTCTCAACCGTCGAGCCAGACTTTGAGGACACCACCGCAACAGTTCTCTCGAGATCTGTAAGTGCCGCAGCTACTTGGTCGGGTGAAGTTGCGTCCAGCACAACCAAGTCAACTCCGGAGTTCTTGCAGATGACCTCGGGAGCAAGGGAGGAGCCTCCCATGCCGCAGAGGACTACCCGATCGATACCTGTTTCCCTGAGCGAGTCGCGAAGCGCAAATATCTCTCCTAGAAGACCGGCAGAGTCGGATGCTGAACTGACCCACCCAAGTCGCTTACTCGCTTCTTCTTGAGCTAAGGGACCCCAGATGGTGTCATCCTTTTCTGCAAGTCGCGAACTGATCTGATCTTCGATCAAACGACGGACTGCAGGCTCAACCAGTGGCCGGAAGTCTTCCGAGATGCCGACCTGGATCATGCGTTGTCCAAAGCTGAGGTCACAGTCGCAACTAGATCATCCCAAGAGTCAATGAACTTCTGGACGCCTTCGCTCTCGAGGCTCTCTGTTACATCGGCAAAATCGATTCCAGCATCCGCGAGATCCTGCATAACCTGCTTGGCATCCGCAATGTTTGGGACGATGGAGTTGCCAGGGATTTCTCCGTGGTCTGCTGTCGCCATCATTGTCTTCTCTGGCATTGTGTTGACTACATCCGCAGCGACCAGTTCAGTTACATAAAGCGTGTCAGGCAGGTTTGGGTCTTTCACCCCGGTCGAAGCCATGAGAGGTCGCTGGATTCTGGCCCCCTGCTGCGAGAGCGCCTGCCAGCGCTCAGAAGCAAATTGAGCCTGGTAGAGGTCGTAGGCCAGACGAGCGTTTGCAAGCGCTGCCTTTGATTTCAAGTCAGCTCTTCCCAAGCCTTCTAGTCGCTTGTCGACTTCCGTGTCGACGCGAGAGACAAAGAACGAGGCAACAGAGTGAATCTTTGACACGTCAACGCCTGCCCCGATAGCTCTCTCGAGTCCGCTCATGTAGGCGTCGATGACCGTCTCATAGCGCTCCACGGAGAAGATAAGGGTCACATTCACTGAGATGCCCGCTGCCGTGACCTCGGTGATTGCCTCAAGACCCGCAATAGTCGCGGGAATCTTAATCATTACGTTTTCCCTATTGACCTTTGCATAGAGCTCTTTTGCCTGAGCGATGGTTGCTTGTGCATCGTGAGCTAGGCCTGGCTCGACCTCGATAGAGACCCTGCCATCGACGCCAGCGGTTGCTGAGTAAACACCCTCAAAGATGCTGCAAGCATTTGCCACATCCTCAGTCGTGAGATTGAAGATTGTCTTTGATGCGTCACTGCCAGCGGCCTTTTCGGCTGCGATGGCGGGCGAGTAGCTGTCCGATGAAAGCGCCTGGGCAAAAATCGTCGGATTAGTCGTGACACCACGTACCGAATAGTTTTCGATAAGGTCCTGCAGGTTTCCCGACTCAATCCGCTCTCGCGAGAGATCATCTAGCCAGATCGAAACCCCTGCAGCTGTGAGGTCTTTTAGTCTTTCGTTCATACGCTCTTCTCCAGGGTTTTCTTTGCGGCCGCGACGACTGCCTCGGTGGTAATTCCAAACTCTCGATACAGAGTCTTGTAATCGGCGGATGCGCCGAAATGATCAATGCCTACAGAGACTCCCGAGTCGCCAACGAACTCTCTCCAGCCGGAGGTGAGGCCTGCCTCAACCGAGACCCTCGCACGAACCGAACCTGGAAGCACCTCATCGCGGTAGCTCTCGGGCTGTGCCTTGAACCATTCAACGCAAGGCATTGAAACCACTCGAGTTGGGATGCCTTCTGCCTCGAGCTGCTTCCTCGCCTCGACTGCAAACTGCACCTCGCTGCCAGTAGCAATCAGGATCAGCTCTGGATCTTGAGAGCTCTCCTGGTAGATGTAACCGCCCTTGCTTGTGAGCTCTGCAGATCCCTGACCAGATTCACGATCCAAGACGGGAACGTTCTGTCTGGTTAACACAAGGCCAGATGGTCTTTCGTTATTGCGCAGAGCAGCAAGCCAGGCATGTGCAGTCTCGTTGGCATCCGCAGGACGAATGATGTTGAGGTTTGGTATTGCCCTAAGTGCGCTCAGGTGCTCAATTGGCTGGTGAGTTGGGCCATCCTCGCCAAGGGCAACACTGTCGTGTGTCCAAACATAGATTGGCGCAATCCCCATCAGGGCAGCCAGTCTCACAGCGGGGCGCATGTAGTCGGAAAAGACCAAGAAGGTGCCACCAAATGGCCTGGTGTGGCCAGAGAGGGTGATGCCGTTCAGAATCGATCCCATGGCGTGCTCTCTGACGCCAAAGTGGAGGATTCGACCAGCTTTCTTGGGCTCCCAGTGAGCCGTATCCCACTTGGCCGGAACAAAGGAGCCAGCCCCCTCGATGGTGGTGTTATTGGACTCCGCCAGGTCAGCGGACCCACCCCAAAGCTCTGGAAGCTTGGCGGCAAGCGCGTTTAAAACTTTCCCGGATGCCGCGCGAGTTGCCAACTCTGTGCCAGCCTCGAATACTGGAAGCGCCTGGGCAATGTCCTGGGGCAGTTCGCCGCTCGAGAGCCTCTCCAGTAGTGCTGCCTGCTGAGGATTGGAGCTCTGCCATGCCGCAAACTTTTGATCCCACGCATCACGTTCCTGCTTTGCTCGGTCTGCCAGCTGGCGGGTGTGAGCGAGAACCTCGTCGCTCACCTCAAAAGACTTTTCTGGGTCGAAACCAAGAGCCTCTTTTAGTCCCTTGACCTCGTCCTCACCGAGTTTCGAACCGTGGATTTTTCCGGTGTTCTGCTTACTGGGGGATGGCCACCCGATTATCGTGCGGAGGGTAATAAGTGTTGGCTGCTCGGTGTTCTTTTTTGCTGCCTGAATTGCCTCGTAAAGGGCTTGGACGTCTTCTTTGTACTCATTCCCGCGGAAGCTGACCTCCATGGTCTCCCAGCCGTAGGAGCGATAACGAGCCGCAACGTCTTCGGTGAAGGAGATGTTGGTGTCGTCCTCAATGGAAATCTGGTTTGCGTCGTAGATGGCAATTAGGTTGCCTAGTCCAAGGTGACCAGCAAGCGAGCCAGCCTCACCGCTGACACCCTCCATCATGTCGCCGTCGCCGGCGATTACGTAAACAAAATGATCGAAGACCGACTCTCCGGGCTTCGAGCTCGGGTCGAACAGCTCACGTTCGAATCTTGTCGACATCGCAAAGCCCGTAGCCGAGGCAAGTCCCTGACCGAGTGGGCCAGTTGTGATCTCGACACCCTTGGTGTGTCCGTACTCGGGGTGACCAGGAGTCTTCGAACCCCATGTCCTCAGCGACTCAATGTCGCTCTTTTCCAGACCAAAACCTCCCAGAAAGAGCTGGTTGTAGAGCGTTAGCGATGAGTGTCCTGCAGAGAGAATGAAGCGATCGCGGCCGATCCAGCGATCATCAGCTGGATCATGTCTCATTACCTTCTGAAAAAGCAGGTAGGCAGCTGGGGCCAAGCTAATGGCAGTGCCAGGGTGACCGTTACCAACTTTCTCAACGGCATCGGCCGCTAAAACCTTTGCGGTCTTGACTGCAAGTTCGTCAATTTCGTTCCACTGAAGCAATATGAATTTCCCGTCTTTGAAGGGCTAGAAACCCTATGGCGGAGGTGAGGCGACTTTGCCTTGGATGTGCCTTGAAGTCTATACCCTGAGCCAATCAGGACCCTTCGGACAACGTAGACTAGAACAAATGTCAGCTCCCACAAGCACTTCAATTTCGCTCGCGCGCAAGCTCGCGGCTTACCTTGCTTTGACCAAGCCAAGGGTTATTGAGCTGCTATTGATAGCAACTGTGCCGACCATGATTCTTGCTGAGCGTGGACTGCCGAATCTGTGGCTCGTTTTAGCGGTCCTTTTTGGGGGAGCGCTAAGTGCGGGGAGTGCAAACGCCTTCAACTGCTACATAGACGCAGACATTGACAAAGTCATGGGGCGAACCAAGAACCGGCCACTCGTTACCGGGGAGCTAACGAAAACCGAGGCGCTGGTTTTTGCCTGGGTTATTGGCGCAATCTCGGTCATCTGGTTTGCAGTACTAATTAATCCGCTCTCGGCTCTGTTGAGCCTCTCTGCAATCCTCTTCTACGTCTTCGTCTACACCCTGGGACTCAAGAGGCGAACCCCTCAAAACATTGTCTGGGGCGGTGCTGCTGGGGCAATGCCTGCCCTGATTGGCTGGGCGAGCGTCACGGGTGAGGTTTCGCTAAGTGCCCTCGTGCTGTTCCTGATTGTTTTCCTCTGGACCCCTCCGCACTATTGGCCACTGTCCATGCGGTATCTGGAGGATTACAAGAGTGCCGGAGTACCGATGCTTCCTGTTGTCGCCAAGAATCAGGTTGTAGCACGGCAAATCATTCTTTATGCCTGGGCCTACCTAGCGGCCTCGCTGTTATTGATCCCCGTCGCTCAGATGGGGCTGATTTACACCGTGGTCGCTCTTGCCTCTGGTCTTTGGTTTGTCATCGAGTCGCACCTGCTCTATCGAGAGGCGAAGACCGCAATACCGGCAAACCCAATGAGGCTCTTCCACAGCTCTATCACGCAACTAACTGTGCTGTTTATCGCAGTCGCAATTGATCCGCTGATCTACATCTAGCGAACTTTGATTTCCTCCAGGCGAGCAAGTGACTCGTCTCGCTCTTGAGCATGGTCAACGATTGGAGCTGGATAGCCATGAGCCAAGCCGTCTACCAATAACCAGGGTTGGTGGACCTTTCCTGAAGGTATGTGACCGAGTTCGGGGACATACCTGCGAACATAGTCGCCCGTGGGATCAAACTTCTCACCCTGTAGGACCGGGTTGAAAACTCGGTAATAGGGCGAGGCGTCCGTTCCGCAGCCTGCCGTCCACTGCCAGCCATGGGCATTTGAGGCCGGATCGTGATCGGTCAGGTGCTCCTCGAAATAGCGAGCGCCGACCTGCCATTCAAAATGCAGGTCTTTCACGAGAAAGCTCGCAACAATCATTCGGGCGCGATTGTGCATCCACCCGGTCTGCACGAGCTGCCGCATCGCCGCATCGACAATCGGATAGCCCGTCTTGCCCTGCTTCCAAGCTTCTAGCTTCTGTGCGTGCTCCTCGGGGTCGTCATAGCGCATGCTTCCAAAGCGTGGCTCTAGGTATTCGTGGAGAGTATGGGGATTGTGATACAACACGTCGGCGTAGAACTCTCTCCAAGCAATCTCTTTGCGGAATACCTCTTCGCCCTCACTGTGCCCAAGCCTTGCCAAAATGGTTCTCGGATGAATCTCTCCGTGTGCAAGTGCGTGAGAGAGGTGAGACGTCCCAGATAAGTCAGTGCGGTTGCGCTGTTCGTGATACTGGGAGACCTTCTCAAGAAACCTCTCTAGGGTCTGAAGAGCCTGCAGCTCTCCTGCCTTCACCTTGAAAGGTGGGGGTGCACTCATTGCTGGCCAGTCAGTTTGCAGTGCAGGTGCCCAGTTCACAGCTGCAACATCTACCAGGACGGGCTCAGGCCAGCCATGAAGCGCCCAGCGTTTGTAGAAGGGCGTATACACCTTCAGGGGAGAGCCGTCGTCTTTCCTGACAGTTCCAGGCTCAATTGTGTAATAACTGTCAACCAGCTCAAGTGCGACTCCCAGTTCGCTCAGCTCAAGCTGGACCTCTTCCTGGATGGCTATGCCTTCGGTGTCAAAGCTCCTGGTTGCAAAGACCTTTTCGATGCCGTGTTTCCGGCAGTACTGGGCAATTGCCTGTGCAGGATTGCCCTGTGCCACCGAAAGACCCCCTGGTAATGAGTCACCTAGGGCCTTGGCGGACTCCAAGATACTGTGCTGTCTCAGCAAGGATCGCTGATGCATCCAGCGAGGGAAAACAAATAGAGTGTGCAGCTCAGCTGAGGCCTCAGCGGCCTCTTTTAGAGCAAGGTTGTCTTGGATGCGCCTATCTCGGCGGAACCAGAACAGGGACTTCAAGCTCTTCTCGCTAGCACCAAGAACTGGAAGGTAAGCAGCGAGCAAAGTACCGCGGCGCCAAGCATGTGCAGCGCTACCAAAAACTCCGGGACTCCCAGCCTTGCCTGCGCCACACCAATCAGCGCCTGAGCGATTGAGGCAGTTAACAAGAGCGTGAGGGTCCTTGTCGCAAGATTCGACATAAAAAAGCCCGCACCTCTGCTCTGGAAGAAGACCTGCAGTGCAATCAGCCCGAGCATGAGGTAGCCGGGGTAGCTGTGGTAGTGCTGCCAGACCTCGAGATCTAGGCCGTTTCTTGGGGTTAGCGCGTCGCCTGCGTGCGGTCCCGCTCCTGTGACGAGCACGCCAACCACTATCGAGACTGCACCCGCTAGAGCGGTGGGGATTGCAAGCGCCTTTGATGCGCCGCTTACGACCTGAGAACCCTTGGGAAGCGCTCGGAAAACCAGTAACGATGCAAGAGCAATCAAGACAGAGGAAATCAAGAAGTGCAGGCCAACTATCCAGCTGTTGAGCTCAGTTAGCACCGTTATGCCACCAACTACTGCCTGCAAGATGATGCCAAAACCAAGACCAAAACTCGGAAGCACGAGACCCCGCGGGTCTTTCCGCCTGGCTAAAACGGCAAACCCTCCAGCAGTTGCAAGGGCTCCAATAGCTGCCGCTGCGAGAACAGACAGTGACAAGGTGTCTATGGACGAGACCGCAAGGGCCAGTCCAACAACGAACAGAGCCACGAAGCCAAAAAAGGCATAGACGATTCTCAGTAGCAGGGCCCTATCAGCAAGCCTGCGGATGATTGTCGCAAAAGTTAGTAGAGCTACCACAAGCAACACAAAAGTCAGGAGCCGATTACCAAACTCGATTACCCCGTGAATGCCCATCTCCGATGTGCTCACCAGGGACTCGTCTGTGCACTTAGGCCAGGTGGGGCAGCCCAAACCTGAGCCGGTAAGCCGCACCAAACCGCCGGTCACCACGATGAGAATCTGGGTAGCTAGGGAGAGCCAGACATACAGCCTTAGCCGAGCAGGCGAAGTAAGACGCTCAAGCCAGAGGTTTCTCACCGGGGTCAGAATTGAGGTCAACTTAGGTATGCCTTACTAGTTTTTGAAAGCTAACTGTTTTAGCCTATTACCTCACTCAAAACCCGCCCATCTCTCTGCTTTATTCCGGAATAGCTGGGCACCACGCGAGTTGTATTGATTGGACGCCAGGAGGCTAAATGTCAGAAAAAATCATCGATCGGCCAGAGCTCGACGATCTGGGTAACTACGAGTTCGGATGGTCCGACTCGGACAGTGCCGGAGCCTCAGCCAAGCGGGGTATCAATGAAGAGGTGGTGCGTGACATCTCTGCCCGCAAGGAAGAGCCAGCATGGATGCTGGAACGCAGGCTGAAGGGCTATGACTTCTTCGGCAAAAAGCCGATGCCAGCCTGGGGATCTGACCTTAGCGGGATTGATTTTGACAACATCAAGTACTTCGTTCGGTCCACTGAGCGCCAGGCTCAGACCTGGGAGGACCTCCCTGAGGACATTCGCAACACCTACGAGCGTCTAGGTATCCCAGAGGCCGAGCGTCAGCGACTCGTCGCTGGTGTTGCGGCTCAGTACGAGTCGGAGGTCGTCTACCACCAGATCCGCGAGGACCTGGAAGAGCAGGGCGTCATCTTCTTGGACACCGACACCGCTCTCAAGGAGCACCCCGAGATCTTCGAGGAGTACTTCGGCACCGTGATCCCCGCGGGAGACAATAAGTTTGCGGCCCTGAACACGGCAGTTTGGTCAGGTGGCTCGTTCGTATACGTGCCAAAGGGAGTTGAGGTCGAGATCCCGCTACAGGCCTACTTCAGAATCAACACCGAGAACATGGGGCAGTTCGAGAGGACGCTCATCATCGCAGATGAGGGATCCTATGTTCACTACATTGAGGGCTGCACCGCACCGATCTACCAGTCTGACTCACTACACAGCGCGGTAGTGGAGATCATCGTCAAAAAGAACGCTCGCGTTCGCTACACCACGATTCAAAACTGGTCAAATAACGTCTACAACCTTGTAACCAAGCGCGCTATCGCTCACGAGGGCGCAACCATGGAGTGGATCGATGGAAACATCGGTTCAAAGGTCACCATGAAATACCCATCGGTAATTCTTGCCGGTGAGCACGCTCGCGGGGAGACGCTCTCGGTTGCTTTTGCGGGTGAGGGTCAACACCAGGATGCCGGAGCCAAGATGATTCACCTTGCTCCCCACACCACCAGTTCAATCGTTTCGAAGTCCATCGCACGCGGTGGCGGACGAACTTCCTACAGAGGCGAAATCAGGGTCAATCCTGGAGCTCACCACTCTGCCAACACGGTTCGTTGCGATGCTCTTTTGGTCGACACGATCTCAAGGTCCGACACCTACCCCGCAAATGACATCCGCGAGGATGACGTGGCAATGGGGCACGAGGCTACCGTCTCACAGATCAGCGCAGAGCAGCTTTTCTACCTCCAGTCGAGGGGTATCGAAGAGGACGAGGCTATGGCAATGATCGTCCGCGGCTTCATTGAGCCAATCGCAAAGGAGCTCCCTATGGAGTATGCATTGGAGCTAAACAAACTTATCGAGATGCAGATGGAAGGGGCCGTTGGATAGTGGCAGCTCAGCATGGCCTAGAGGCCCATTCACACGGGAACGTTCCAATTCAGACCAGGAGCGAGCGACCTCGCTCAACCAGTGTCAACGATTTTCCGGAGATCACCAACCGCCAGGAGATCTGGCGCTACATCCCGGTGGACAAGCTGCGCGGGCTTGATGAGGCTGTCATGGGGGAGCTCTCTGTAAAAGAAGTAACCGCAGAGCTTGCCCCGGGAACTTCAATGCGCTGGGTTGACTCAACTGATCCACTCGTGGGTAGTGCAGGCCTGCCAGAGGAGCGAGTATCCGCTGCAGCTTGGACCAACGCGTCGAAGACCCTGGTAATTGAAGTAGAAAAGGAGGCCGAGAGTTCGGAGCCTTCTTTCGTAAAAATAGCGCCGGCCGATGACAGCGCGAAAGCCGCCCACGTGGTTGTGGTTGTGGGAAACCACGCCAAGGCCACGATTGCGCTCGACCACGTTGGCGTTGGAGTTCTAGGCGAAAACGTCGAGATCATCCTCGGTGACGGCTCTCAACTGAATTTCGTAAGCCTCCAGGAGTGGGAGGCAGGCTCAACGCATGTTTCCACCCAGTTCTCAAAGCTTGGAAGGGACAGCTCTCTGAAGCACGTTGTGGTCTCCATGGGTGGCGACGTAGTCAGAGTCGTACCCTTCGTGGCGCTCAGTGCACCAGGCGCAGAGGTCAACATGTATGGGGTCTACCTTGCAAACAGTGGTAACTATTTTGAGCACAGGCCCTACGTTGACCACATCGCGGAGAACTGCACGTCCAACGTCGCCTACAAGGGCGCCCTGCAGGGTGCCGGTGCCCACACGGTTTGGGTGGGAGATGTGCTGATACGCGAGTCTGCGGTTGGCACCACCACCTATGAGCTCAATAGAAATCTTCTACTTACCGATGGGGCTAGAGCTGACTCCGTACCGAACCTCGAGATAGAAACCGGCAAGATCGAGGGAGCTGGGCACGCAAGTGCATCGGGTCGCTTCGACGACGAGCAGTTGTTCTACCTCATGGCTAGAGGAATTGAAGAGGAGCAGGCGAAGAAATTGGTGGTCCGAGGCTTCCTCAGTGAGGTAATCCAGAAAATCGCAATCGAGTCAATCGAGGAACGACTCATCGCCGCTATCGAGACCGAGCTAGAAAAGACGGGTGCGTAAATGGCTGTAAGAATCTGTGCCCTCGACGACCTGAAGCCTGGCAAGGCTCTTAGGGTCAAGATTGGCGACCACGCCCTTGCAATTGTTCGCACTCCATCTGGAGACGTCAAGGCACTGGATGACAAGTGCTCTCACGGTGAGATTTCGCTGAGCGAGGGCTTTGTCGATGACAAGACCATTGAGTGCTGGGCCCACGGAGCAAAGTTCGACCTCGAAACGGGGAGGCCCCTCTCGCTGCCCGCCTACGAGCCGGTATCGACCTACGAAGTATTGATCGAGAACGACGAGATCTTCGTCGAATACGAAGACTAAGACCTTAGGAAAGAAGAGAATGACAACACTAGAAATCAAGAACCTGCACGTTTCGGTAGAGACCGACCAGGGCAGCAAGCAAATCCTTCGCGGCGTCGATTTGACCATCAAGTCCGGCGAAATACATGCGGTCATGGGGCCAAACGGTTCCGGCAAGTCAACACTTGCGTACTCGGTTGCTGGGCACCCGAAGTATGAGGTAACTGACGGCGAGATTCTCCTAGACGGCGAAGACGTACTCGAGATGAGCGTTGACGAGAGGGCCCGCGCCGGTCTCTTTTTGGCAATGCAGTATCCCGTCGAGATTCCTGGCGTATCGGTATCTAACTTCCTGAGGACCGCAAAGACCGCGCTGAGCGGAGAGGCGCCAAAGCTTCGCGAGTGGGTTGGAGACCTGCGTGATGCCATGGGCAACCTTCGTATGGACTCAGACTTCACCGAGCGAAACGTGAATGAGGGCTTCTCTGGTGGAGAGAAAAAGCGTCACGAGATTCTGCAGCTGGAGCTGCTGAAGCCAAAGATTGCAATCCTGGATGAGACCGACTCGGGTCTTGACGTCGACGCGCTCAAGGTTGTTTCGGAGGGTGTAAACCGCGCCCACGCCGACAACGGCCTAGGAGTGCTCCTGATCACCCACTACACCCGAATCCTCCGCTACATCAAGCCTGACTTCGTGCACGTTTTCGTGGCCGGCAAGGTTGCCGAGCAGGGTGGTGCCGAGCTGGCAGAGCGCCTCGAGAACGAGGGTTACGACCGCTACACCAAGGCCGGGGTATGAGCGAGCCCAAGGAACTCTCGCCTCAGCGCTACGACCAAGTGATCGAAGCGATGAAGGACATCATCGACCCAGAAATTGGTGTCAACATCGTTGATCTTGGCCTGGTCTATGGGCTGCAGGAATCCGAAGATGGGGCGCTGCTGATCAACATGACGTTGACCTCAGCAGGTTGCCCGCTAACCGACGTAATCGAGGAGCAGACGGCGGAGGCGTTGGACGGAGTCGTCGAGGCGTTCCGCATCAATTGGGTCTGGATGCCGCCATGGGGTCCAGAAAAAATCACAGAGGACGGCCGCGAAATGATGCGGTCGATCGGGTTCTCTATCTAGCGAACGAGCTTCCAAGCAATCGGCAGCAGTGTTGCAGCGGCAACCGCTTTGAGCGCGTCACCGATCAAAAATGGGATCACGCCTGCCGTTAGCGCGGCGGGGAACGATAGTCCCAGACCAACAATCAGCCATCCAGCTCCAAGGGCGTAGATAATCACGCTACCCAAAGCAAACGAAGCCGCAACTCTTATCGGGGTGGTGGTAAAGCCCCTGGCTGCCAGAGCGCCAACTACAAATCCAGCTGCAACAAAGCCCACTAGATACCCTGCGGTTGGTAGAACTGCCGTGAGAGCTTTGGCTCCCGCAAACACGGGGAGGCCGGCCGCCCCCATCGCAAGGTAAACACCCATTGACGCAGCGCCTCGAGCCGCTCCTAGGGTTGCCGCAACAAGGAGCACGGCAAAGGTCTGCAGTGTCATGGGAACCGGATACATCGGAATCTGTACCTGAGCTGCGAGGGCTGTCAACACAGCACCACCGAACACGAGTGCGACGTCGCTCACTAGAGAGCGAGGAACAATTCTGTCGACCAGAGTCGCTTGAGCAATAGACATCCGAATCCTTCCGGTTTTGAAGCAGTTTACTGGTTTGAATCCTCGTATTCAGCATCGATAACTGCCTGAGTTCGTTTTTGCTTCTTTGGCTCGAGCAATCCAGCCTCCTCGAGCCTGATCCGACGGTCGTTCCTGTAGGCCCAAATGAATGCGGCAAAGGCCATGACGCCAAAGATGATCCACTGGATGGCATATGAGAGGTGGTTTCCCTCGTTCAACGTTGGCTTGGGCATCGGTAGTGGTCTGCTCTGGTAACCAGGCTCCTCTGAAACGACTCGGCCGTAGTGCTCCACAATGACCTCACCCGCGAATTCAAACCTATCTGCAAGACGTGGTAGGTCAATGGAGGCAATTTGCCCAGGAATGTCATCTCGATTGAGGTCCGGCTCGGAGACTCTGAGCCGAACCGTGAGGTTATGCAGGGCTTGGTCGGGGAGGGGGTTCACCTCTGGTGTTACAAGCTCAGAGGATGCGGCTAGCCAGCCTCTTTCAATGATGATTATTTCCCCCGATTCCAGCTCGAGAGGAACCAGCTGAAGGAAGCCCGGTTGACCATTGAGGGGGCGATTTCGAACGACTGTGGCCAGCTCCGGCAAATAGGTTCCCGCGAGCTCTACAGGAGTCCACTCCTGGTCCGATGTTCCGTCTGGATTGATTGCCCAGTCGAGTTCTTCGTAGGGCACAGGCTTTAGGTCATAGTTCTGGATGACTTGATCGATTCTCTCAACTCGCTCAGCGCGTCGAGAGAACTGCCACCAGCTCAGAAGTGAGGTTGCAATCGCAAAAAGCAGCACGAGCGCGAGCCATGGGCCCCAGCGTCTAATCGTGCTTTGCTTCAAAATCCCTGGTTCCTAGGTAGAAGTTGCGTGCTGACAAATAGTCAACCAGATAGCCGAGGTGGTCATCGCACGCTGCCCAGGTCTTAGTGCGGCCGCCGAAGTGAATCTTTGGGTTTGCCCACTCAATGAGCTTGGTTGCTCCCTGCCCGCATCCGGCCCTGGAGCACTTAGCGGTCATCTTCGATTTTTATTTCACTTGCTTTCACAGAAAGCTTCGGCGCTATCACGCCGGATTGAGCCTTGGAGCGACTCGGCCCCTGCGAATTAGCCAATACCACGGCGAAATACGGCAGGAAAATAGCACCCGCAAAAAAGAACCACATCCAGAATCCCTGGGTAACTACTCCCAAAATGATGCAGAGCGTGCGGATAGACATGGCAATCGAGTAGCGAATCATGCGCTGCTTGCGCTCTTCCTCTGGGGATAGCTCCAGCGAAGTGACGCTTTGCCGTTTTGCCAAAGGGGTTCCTGACCTTGTGATTACTAGACTGTGGTATTCATAACGCCACAGCTTCAATGGTATTCCCGCAAGGAGATGAAAAGATGTCGCAGCCAAGGACCGTCCTCATTACAGGTGGGAATAGGGGCATTGGTTATGCCATCGCGGAGGAGTTCATCGCCCAAGGTCACAGGGTCGCTGTAACCGCCAGAAATGGCGAGGGGCCAAAGGGATCCCTTGCGGTTCAGGCCGACGTTACAGATTCGGCATCGCTAGATCTGGCTATTGAAAAGGTCGAGGCCGAGCTTGGGCCCATAGAGGTTGTTGTTGCCAACGCCGGCATAACCAAAGACACCCTCCTGATGCGCATGAGCGATGAGGAGTTTGAGTCTGTAATAAACACCAACCTCACAGGTGTATTTCGGGTCGTAAAGAGAGTCACTAAGTCCATGCTTCGAGCAAAGTACGGTCGCGTGGTCCTAATTGGCTCCGTGGTTGGGCTATTAGGGAGTGCAGGTCAGGTCAACTATTCATCAGCCAAGAGCGCCTTGGTTGGCATGGCAAGAAGCATTACCCGAGAGCTGGGAGCCAAGAACATAACAGCAAATGTCGTTGCACCCGGATTCATTGACACAGACATGACGAAGGAGCTCGGTGAGGATCTAGCGAATAAGTATCGTTCCCAGATTCCAGCAGGGCGTTTCGCCGCTCCTGAAGAGGTTGCCAAGGTCGTTGCGTGGGTTGCTGGTGAGGATGCGGGCTACATCTCGGGAGCAGTGATTCCGGTTGATGGTGGCCTAGGAATGGGTCACTAGGTAGTAGTTTTTAGCAAAGGGCAGGAGAGAAGCTTGGGAATCTTAGAAGGCAAGAAAATACTTATCACGGGAGTACTGACCGAGGCATCTATTGCCTTCTCCGCGGCACGACTTGCCCAAGAGGAGGGCGCGGAGGTGCTGCTGAGCAGCTTCGGACGCATGCTGCCAATCACCACAAAGATCGCCGAACGACTTCCAAAACCTGCAGAGGTTATTGAACTTGATGCCACCAATGCCGAGCACCTCGAGAAGCTCCCTGGGGTAGTGAAAGAAAAGCTCGGCTCGCTCGATGGAATGGTGCACGCCATTGCCTTTGCGCCACAAACCGCCCTCGGAGGCAACTTCATGGACACCGCTTGGGAAGACGTCTCAACTGCGGTTGAGGTTTCGGCCTATTCGTTGAAGTCGATCACAACTGCTCTGATGCCGGTATTCAACAATCCAAGCTCTGTGGTTGGACTGACTTTCGACGCGACAGTTTCATGGCCTGTCTATGACTGGATGGGCGTTGCTAAGGCCGCTTTCGAATCGACCTCACGCTACCTAGCCCGCTACGTGGGAGAGCATGGAGTTCGAGTAAACCTTATTTCTGCCGGGCCTCTCCGCACGACAGCGGCAAAAGGTATCCCTGGGTTTTCCACCATGGAGGAACTCTGGACAGGCAGAGCACCACTGGGTTGGGATCTAACCGACACTGAGGCGGCAGCAAAGGGACTGGTTGCCCTGTTGAGCGATTGGTTCCCAGCTACTACCGGTGAGATGATCCACGTAGATGGTGGGCTGCACTCAACTGGTGCCTAGGGTAGAAGTCCGATTACTTTTGACAAGTCCCGCTCGTCAATCACCACGTCGGCGTTCTCTCTAACCACGGGCTTAGCGCAAAAAGCAATAGATAGACCGGCCTTGGCCATCATGCCCAGGTCATTTGCACCATCGCCAATTGCGATGGTTTGAGATAGTTCGAGCCCGTTTTCTGACGCCCAGCCCTCGAGGTATTTTGCCTTGGCCTCACGATTGATTAGTTCACCGACAACTTCGCCCGTTAGCAGGCCGTCCTGCACGCCAAGGGTGTTTGCCATTGCATAGTCCAAGCTGAGCCCCTGCCTAAGGTCATCAAGCAGCTGAATAAAACCCCCGGATACTGCTGCCACCTTTCCGCCTCTTGCGTGTATTTCGCCTATCAGCGTCTTCGCACCAAAGGTAGGGGTCAGAGATTTTGAGGTCTCCTTCAGGACTGAAACTGGCAGGCCTCTAAGCGTCGCAACCCGCTCCACTAAAGAGGTCGTGAAATCGATTTCGCCCCGCATGGACCTCTCGGTTATCTCAGCGACTCTCTTGCGATTGCCGGAATGTTCGGCGAGCAGCTCAATCGCCTCTTCGTTTATGAGGGTTGAATCAACATCAAATACGACTAAAAACCTTGTCAAGGGGTGACCAGCAGTCCCTTCGAGACAACCGTAAGACCTGACTCGGTAACTGTGAAGCCACGTTCTAGATCCCGCTCCCGACTAACGCCAATGCTGGCGCCATCTGCAACTATCACGTTCTTGTCCAGAATGGCCTTTCGGATGGTGCAGTCGCGGCCCACCTGAACGGAATCAAGCAGAACTGAATCAGTAACCAGAGATCTCGAGCCAACTCGAACCATGGGGGAGAGAACACTTCTTTCCACGATGCCGCCTGTCACCACAACCCCCAGGGAGGTAATCGAGTCGTTGGTGCGACCCTGGTTTCCCTCTGAGTCGTGAATAAACTTTGCCGGAGGCATATTGATCTGCTGGTTGAACACTGGCCAGTCGGAGTTGTAAAGGTTGAAGATAGGCATAGTGGAGATCAGATCCATGTGGGCCTCGTAGTAAGAGTCAATCGTTCCCACATCTCGCCAATAGGACTTGTCCCGATCGGTCGCACCCGGAATTTCGTTGAATGTGAAGTCGTATACGCCACAGGTGCCGGCTTCAACAAAGGCTGGAATGATGTCGCCACCCATGTCGTGTGAGGAGCCCTCGTTGTCGCCATCGCGCTGAATTGCATCTATCAGGGCCTCAGCATTGAAAATGTAGTTACCCATAGACACGAGCGCCTGGGAGTCGTCACCCGGCACTGGCTTGGGGTCAGCAGGCTTCTCCCGGAATTGAGCGATTTTGCCCGGAGTCTTCGCGTCGACCTCAATAACACCAAACTGGCTTGCGAGCGATATTGGTTGCCTAATAGCAGCAACGCTGGCTTCCATGCCGGATTCAATGTGCGCCTGGAGCATCTGGTCAAAGTCCATACGGTAGACATGGTCGGCACCCACAACAACTACGTAGTCGGGACGTTCATCGCTGAGGGCATTCATTGATTGCAAAATCGCGTCGGCACTGCCGGTATACCAACGCTTGCCGAGCCTTTGCTGTGCGGGAATGGACGCAACGTAGCCTCCCAGCAAGGGGGACATACGCCAGGTCTGAGAAATGTGGCGGTCTAAAGAGTGCGACTTGTACTGGGTAAGAACCACGATTCGGCGAAGGCCGGAATTTAGGAGATTCGAAAGGGCAAAGTCGATTAGGCGATAGCTTCCGGCAAATGGCACTGCGGGTTTTGCACGATCTGCTGTGAGCGGCATAAGCCTCTTTCCCTCGCCTCCAGCGAGGACCATTCCAAAGACTCTTGCCACTGCCATAGGCAAATGTTAGTTCCCAAAAAGGTGAGCCGCACTAGCATTTGGGTATGCGTGTGGATTTCGTTACCAAAGAGTACCCGCCAAACATCTATGGAGGAGCGGGCGTCCACGTCACCGAATTGGTTGCGGTTTTGAGGCAACGTATCGAGGCAAGAGTGCACGCTTTCGGGACTCCTGTTGCCGAGTCTTCTACCTACGGGTATGAGACACCTTTGGCAATGAAGGATGCCAATGCGGCCCTACAAACCATGGCGACTGACCTCGAAATCGTGAAGAACCTGGCTGGTAGCGACATAATCCACAGCCACACCTGGTACGCAAACTTTGCAGGACACATCGGTTCCATGCTTCATTCCGTTCCTCACATAATTACAGCCCACTCTCTCGAGCCGCTCAGGCCATGGAAGAGAGAGCAACTGGGTGGGGGTTACGAGGTTTCTTCGTTCATTGAGAAGAGCGCCTACGAGCAAGCCCAGAGAATAATCGCGGTCTCCGCTGGCATGAGAGCAGACATCCTGAGCTCCTACCCGCAGCTTGATCCCAGCAGGGTAGAGGTAGTCCACAACGGCATTGACTCGAAGAAATGGGCTCCCGTTTCAGATGACGCCCTACTCGCAAAACATGGGATCGACAAAAAGCGTCCCATCGTAAGCTTCGTTGGACGAATCACCCGTCAGAAGGGGCTTACCTACTTCCTAAGGGCCGCTCGAGAGCTGCCCAAGGATGTACAGCTAGTTCTCTGCGCTGGAGCTCCTGATACTCCGGAAATTCTTTCTGAGGTTGAAAAGCTCGTCGCTGAACTAAGTAGGGAGCGAGACGGAGTCATTTGGATCCCGGAACATCTTCCTCAGAAGCAACTCGCAGCAATTCTCACTGCGACTGACCTGTTTGTCTGCCCGTCGATTTATGAGCCCCTTGGAATCGTGAACCTGGAGGCCATGGCCTGCGGCGCGGCCGTAATAGCCACCGCAACCGGCGGAATACCTGAGGTCGTGGTCCCGGGCGAGACTGGGTGGCTGGTACCTATAGATCAGCACAAAGATGGCAGTGGAACACCGAAGGATCCGGAAAAGTTCATCTCTGATTTTGGTGCCGCTCTGACCAAAGCGATTCAGTCAGACCAGCTAGAGGAATTCGGACAGGCCGGCAGGAAACGCGTGATCGAAGAATTTAGCTGGGAGACCATTGCGACTCGCACGCTTGAGGTCTATAACCGGGCCCTCCAGGGCTAGGATTCTCTGCGATGGCCAAGGTAATTGATCTCCAGAATGTAGTTGTCAAACGCTCTAACAAGGAGATCCTCAAGGCCATAAATCTAACCCTGGAAGATTCTGAACGCTGGGTGATCCTAGGACCCAACGGAGCGGGAAAGACAACCCTTCTTAGAGTGCTTGCCGCGCAGATTCAACCCAGCTCTGGCAAAGCGACGATCCTGGATGAAAACCTGGGCGAGGTTAATGTCTTCGAGCTGAGAACGAGAATTGGCTTCGCATCAAATGCCCTGTCCGCTCAGATCCCAAACAGCGAGAGCGTGCTAAACGCTGTAATGACTGCAAGCTACGGAATCACGGGCAGATGGCGCGAGGAATATGATGCGATTGATGAACGTCGGGCTCGCAGGGTCCTTGCTGAGTGGGAACTCGCAGAGTTTGAAGACCGACCAATTGGCACCCTCAGCGACGGCGAAAAGAAGCGTGTCCAGATTGCCCGGTCGATAATGACGGACCCCGAATTGCTGTTGCTGGATGAGCCTGTGGCTAGCCTCGACATGGCTGCGCGGGAGCAAACGATAGGTCTGCTATCTGGATACGCCCAGAGCGACACCGCACCTGCCATGGCAATGGTTACCCACCACATCGAAGAGATTCCCGCGGGCTTCACCCATGCACTCCTGCTGCAAGATGGTGCGATCGTAGCTAGGGGAGAAATCTCCTCGACCATAACTTCCGAGGCTATCTCCGAAACCTTCCGCTATCCGCTCACGGTAACAATGGAGGATGGAAGGTTCAGAGCCCGAGCACGCTAGCGCTCAGAGCTCTAACCTGATAAGCTTTGCCGCTGTTGCTCCATGCAACGCAAACCACCAAAAAAGGAAAACATGAAGGCTGATATTCACCCAAGCTACGGACCGGTCATCTTCCGCGACCTCGCGTCCGGCGTTGCCTTTCTAACTCGTTCAACCATCACGAGCGACAAGACTCTTGAGTGGGAGGACGGAAACACCTACCCGGTTTACGACGTCGAAATCAGTTCTGCGAGCCACCCTTTCTACACAGGCAAGCAGCGCATCATGGACTCTGCTGGAAGGGTCGAGCGCTTCAACGAGCGTTACAAGAACTTCGGCTAAGTCTTTATTGGCCAACCCAATTCCGCCCGGAAATCCGGGCGGTTTTGCTTTCTAAGGAACTCCTGCATTGAAAGTTGCCACTCGTCAGCCCACTTTGCCTGGAGGTCATGGAGTTCAAGCAAGTCAATGTCCAATTCTGGATATTTAGCGGCCATTCGCTGAGCGAGTTGACCAGCAGCTATCGCGTCTGCGGTCGAGTTGTGTGCGTCGGCAAGCTCGACTTTGTAAATTGCGGTCAGAGTCGCGAGGTTTTTCTTGCCGGGGCGAAATTTCTCTAACTTTCTATCAATTACAAGAGGATCGATTACCGGCTTTGGGTCCAGAGGCTCCACTGCATAGCGCATTGCCTCGGATTGCAGAATGCTGAAATCGTATGAGGCATTAAATGCCACCAAAGGCATCTCTTTGTTGAGGTTTCGTAGGTGCTCAACGATTTCCCCCACAGCGCCTGCAGGTTCGGCTCCATCTCTGATGGCAACTTCGGTCGTAACTCCGTGGACGCGGCTTGCGGCCTCAGGAATCTCTACACCCGGGTTTACAAGCCATTCTGAGAGAGTCTCTGTCTGGCCATTTTGATTGATAACCGCGACGCACGCGGTCACTATTCGTGCCGTCTTGACATCTAGGCCGGTGGTCTCTAAATCAAAGACCGCCAGCTTCTTGGCCCATTCAGGGGTCTGCGGTTCGAAGTCAAAATCGAGCAAATTATTAATCTCCTGAGAGCACCCTATTGCTTTGCTTGGGGGAACCTAGACTTGTCGAGTGCTGGTGTTGAAAAGTTCTCCCCAGAGCCTGTTTCGGCTTGCTGAGCTACGGCTAAGGCGTGAAGATGTTGGCTCTACGGCCACTTGGCATCTCGGTGATGGCGGACCCAAAGTGTTGCTGGTTCATGGTTTCCGGGGCGATCATCATGGCCTTTTGGGTATAGCTGGAGCGCTGCCAGAGGTTCGCTTCACAATTCCAGATCTTCCAGGATTTGGGAAAACTCCAGGTCTTGAAAGCGACCACAGCCTCAAAAATTATGGCCGCTGGCTAGCGGACTTCTCAGCCAGCTCAAGGGGTTATGACCTCATACTTGGACACAGTTTTGGCTCACTGGTTGTTTCATCAGCGCTCAGTCAAGGTCTGAGCGTGGAAAAGGTTGCGCTACAGAACCCCATAACAACAAGGGCCAGCGAGAGCTCCTCACTTGCGAATCGACTCGCTGATCGCTACTACGAACGCGGTTCCAAGGCAGGCTCAAACCTTCTAAGCTCACAGCTTGTGGTGCGCGGAATGTCTATAGCGCTGGCAAAGACTAAGAATCCAATGTTGCGTCGTTTCATTCACAGGCAGCACTCAAGCTATTTTTCGGTTTTCGAGAGCAACCAAAGTGTTGCGGAGGGCTACAAAGCTGCCAGCACCTCCAGTGTTCTGGACTTCGTAGAGCATCTTCCAAAGAAGCTCATGGCGATCGCCGGCGATAAAGATCTCGTTGCTCCGCTTGGGGGTCAACAGAAGCTGGCTGAGCTAGCTGGCGCCGACCTCAGAGTCATCAGGGGAGTGGGACACCTAACCCACTATGAGAGGCCCAGCGAAGTTGCAAGTCACCTGAGTGAATTCTTGGTGGCCTAATGAAGGGTATTTGGTTTGATGGCAGATACATCAATCCGGTAAAGCCGGATGGCATCACCAGCTTCTCGCTGGGCCTAATCAGGGCAGTTTTGAGGGTGCATCCACTCACGGTGATGGTTGACAATCAGCAGCAGGCTGAACTGCTGCCCACGAGTAAGAACCTGACCCTCTTCTTCACGAACCCAGTAGCGTCACCCAAGGAGTTGTTTTCAACCCGAAAGCTGAATCGCGAAAAAATCAGGGTGCTTTTCTCTCCCATGCAAACCACATCTGGGCTGGGCAGAAACTTTAAGCTCGTCTACACCCTGCATGATCTGATCTACTACCGTCATCGAACCCCGCCATCGAATTTCAACCCACTGATTCGGGCGATCTGGTTTCTGTATCACCTGAGCTACTGGCCTCAGCGGAGGCTATTGAATATGGCTGATGCAGTCGCCACAGTATCGGAGACGACTCGAGACCAAATGCTGAGGCATCGACTAACGAAGAAGCCGATCTACGTAATCCACAACGCGGCCGAGGCACCTGAGCGCGTTGACAAGGTAAACCGCCACGACTCAAAGATCCTCGTCTACATGGGTAGCTTCATCGGCTACAAAAACGTGGAGACACTGATTCGAGGGATGCGGCATTTGCCTGACCACAAGTTGGTGTTGCTAAGCCGGATTACCGAAAGTCGAAAGGTCGAGTTGCAGGCTCTTGCGGATGAAAATGGGGCGCAGGTTCAGTTCGAAAATGGCGTAACAAGGGACGAGTATCACGAGTGGTTACATGCCGCCAAGGCGCTAGTCAGCGCATCCAAGGATGAAGGTTTTGGAATACCGGTGGTTGAAGCAATGGAGCGTGGTTGCCCGGTTATCCTCAGCGACATACCAATCTTTGAGGAGGTGGCAGGTCCTGCAGGTCTTCGATTTGCCGCGACCGACTCCATAGCCTTCGCCGAGCAGGTAAAGCGCCTGGGGGACAAGCGAGATTGGAAGCTCCACAGCGATCTAGGACTCAGCCAGGCTGAGTTCTTCACCTGGGAAGACAGCGCAGAGCTTTTCCTCGAGCTTTGCGAGGAGCTAGCTGGCTCCTAGGGGCTTTGGTGCCCAGGCATCCAGCGACCAACCACCGGCATCCCTCAGGACGTGCAGTGAGGCGTTCTCAAGCCTCTCGCCCTTGGGCGGTATCTCACCATTGGTTACCTCAGCGAGGACAAACCGAATAAGGGCGCCGTGGCTCACAGCCAATACGCGAGCGCCGGCATACCTTGAGTTGATTTCGCCCAGCAGTTTCCTAGCGCGCTCGGCAACAGCCTGGGTGGATTCGGCCCCAGGAATCTCATCGAGCTTCGAATATTTCTCATGCCACTCCGAATAGAGCATTCCCTCGCCAATTCCAAAGGCTCGCTCCAGAAGCAGGTTATCAATCAGGACTTCCTCTGCCCCGATGCGCTCGGCCAGAATCTCTGCGCTGTGCTTTGCTCGGCCAAGTGGAGAGCTGAGGACAACATCCCAATCTGAAGTTAGGTGCAGAGAGGCATTTCTCACCTGCTCTATGCCGTAGTCGTTCATTGGAATGTCTGCGGTTCCCTGCAGTCGCAGATCAATGTTCCAATCGGTCTGGCCGTGCCTGAAGAGGCCTAGTACGGTTTCGCTAGCCAAAAATGGCCCCAAGTAGTTCACTGGTTGAGCCGTTGATGCGAACATTCGCCAACTCGTCAGCGCGGGTGGACCCGAGATTCACAATTACGACAGGCTTCTCTGCTTGTACAGCTCGCTTTACAAGCCTCAGGCCCGAGTTCACAGTTAGTGAGCTACCCGCAACCAACACAGCCTCCGCTGCCTCAACCCTCGCCTCGGCATCTGCGACCCTTGGCTTTGGAACCTGCTCACCAAAAAAGACGACATCCGGTTTGTAGTGAGAGCCGCAGGTGGCGCAGTCGGGAACCGTGAAGCCCTCAGGGACCTCTACCTCGGCATCGCCATCAGGAGAAAACTCAACACTGAAGTCTCGAATCAGCGATGGGTTTGCCTCGGCAATCCGCTCATCCATTTCGAGGCGTGAGAAGCTATCGCCGCAGCCAACGCAAAGGACCCTGTCGAGTCTGCCGTGGAGCTCGAGCACAGACTTGGATCCAGCTTTTTGATGCAGCCCGTCAACATTCTGGGTGATTATTGAGCTAATCAGTCCACTCTTCTCGGCCTCCGCAATTGCCCTGTGACCGGCGTTTGGCTGAGCGTTGGCGATTCTGTTCCATCCGACATAACTTCTGGCCCAGTAGCGAGCCTGATTGGCCCTCGAGCCCATGAACTCATCAAAGGTAAGTGGGTGCTTTTGGACGCGACCCTCTCCACGGTAGTCGGGTATGCCGCTGTCAGTAGAAATGCCAGCGCCAGAAATCACTAGCGTCTTTTTGCCTGATAGGTACTCCCTAGCGCGCTCAACGGAATAGCTGATTGCGGGGCTAAGGGAATCTGTCACTGGCCGATTCTAACTGAGTCGTAAGTTGTGTCCGAGGGGGGACTTGAACCCCCACCCTCTATGCGAGGACTAGCACCTCAAGCTAGCGCGTCTACCATTCCGCCACCCGGACTCGAAGATGAAATCTACCATGAAAGCAGGTGGAGAAACAGCGGGGTTACTTGGAAAGCTTGTGTCAAAGCGATAGCTTTTAGACATGCATGAGGATCCAGCAGTTGCCCTGCAGAGGTTGGTTTCCGCGCTAGAGCGGCACCTCGACGCCGCCGCTACCAAGCGTGAGGGAAGCGACGAGGCCCTCAACAATGCCTATGACCAGCTCGAGGATGCCTTCTTGGGCTACGAAGAAGCCTTACAGCAGACCTACGGGGAGTATTTGCCTTTCGAGCAGGCCGAAGAGCAGTGAGTTTTTTTGAAGCCATCCTGCTTGGGCTAATACAAGGTCTTACTGAGTTCCTACCAATCTCATCCTCCGCCCACGTCCAGATTGCCCAGGAGCTAATGGGGCTTAGCGAGCTCAGTCGACCCCAGCTAACAGCTTTCATCGCAACAATCCAGATTGGAACCGAGCTTGCCGTCGTGAGCTATTTCTTCAAGACGATTCTTTCCATAGTCTCCGCGTGGCTGCGGTCTGGTTTCCAGGCATGGTCCAAACAGCCGGGGGAGTCTCGAATGGGCTGGCTGATTATCGTCGGCACCTTGCCAATTGCCACTCTTGGACTGCTATTCAGGGAGCAGGTTGAAAACGACGTTCGACAGCTTTGGGTGATTGGCGTGACGCTCATCGTCTTTGGACTGCTTCTTGGATTGGCAGACTTTATTGGCAAAAAACGCAAGCCGATTACCGAGCTTGGTGTTGGGTCAGGCATTGCATTTGGCCTGGGGCAGGCCCTCGCATTGATTCCAGGAGTCTCCCGCTCGGGAGGCTCGATTACCGTCGGGCTGCTGCTGGGATTCACGAGAGAGGCGGCTGCTCGTTACAGCTTCCTCCTCGCAATTCCAGCGGTGCTGGCTGCCGGGGGTCTGCAGTTTCTGAGCTCGTTTGGAGATCTGCCGCAGGATCTCCTCCTGGCAACTATTACGGCAACTGTGGTGAGCTTCGTGTCAGGTTATGCGGTGATTGCATGGCTCCTGAGATATCTCGAGCGTGGCTCGTTCCTGCCTTTTGTGCTCTGGCGAGTAATGGTGGGTTCGCTGCTACTTCTCGGGCTTGCCGTCGGCTCTATCTAGCCCTGGTCACTAGGTGAATCAGGGCGCTGCCTTAGGTAGCGCTCAAACTCCTTGGCAAGGGCATCGCCGGAGACCTGCTGGGAATCAAGCTCATCACGGCTGGTTTCAAGCTGGCTCACGTAGGCAGCCATCTCTTCATCCGACTCTGCCATCTCGTCTATTGAACGCTCCCACTCAAAAGCCAATTCGGTAAGGGTGTCGGAGTCAAACGCAAAGGGAGTCACGGAGGTCAGCTCAGACAGGAAACTAATTGCTGCCTTTGGATTTGAGGTGTTGTGAACGTAGTGAGGGACAGACCCCCAAAGTGAAAGCACCGGAATTCCTTCGGACTCAAATGCTTGAGAGAGCACGGTGAGTATCCCTACTGGACCCTCGTAGCGAGAGGGCTCAAGGCCAAACAGGTCTCGCAGGGCAGAGTTTTGGCTCGAACGGAAAACCTGCATCGGCCGCGTGTGGGGGACATCTGCGAGCATCGCACCAAGCATAATCACGTAGTCGATTTCCCTGTCTTGCACCATCTCCAGCACTTCGCCGGCAAAGCTAAGCCAGCGCCTCGATGGCTCGGTGCCAACCAGAAGGTAGAGATCATCCAGTGCGGGTATCTTCTCGATTTGCTCCTTGGAAGCCTGCATCAATTCGGTGCCGGGCCAGCTCAGCGTTCGGTTTCCATCATCATCGAGCTCAAGCATGGGGCGGGAGAACTGAAAGTCGTAGTAATCCTCTGGATCGACTGCGTCTAGCGTCACGGCCTGAATCTGCTCAGCAATCGCCTTTAGAGCCCCTGAGGCGGCCTCGGTGGCATCGTTCCAACCTTCGAACGCCACAACAAGGATTCGACCAGAAAGCATTGGGCTCCTTTGTTCCAGGTGAAAACTCTAATTCAATGCGCAAACTAGACTTGCCCCAATGTCAAAAAACACGTTCCCCCTCGCCGTGCTGTGGGACATGGATGGGACTCTGGTCGATTCCGAGCACTACTGGTCAATCAGTCAAAATCGTCTTGCCGGCCAGTACGGTGCGGTTTGGACGGAAGAGGACGAGAAGGGCGTTATTGGATCATCGCTCTACGATTCATCTGAGCTGATTAGGCAGAAATTCGGCATTCAAGACAAAAGCGTTCAAGAGATCATTGACCACCTAACCGACGAAGTCATTGATCAGCTGCGCCAGGTGTTGCCATGGCGACCGGGTGCCTTGGAGCTCCTGTTGGATTTGAAGCAGGCCGGCATCAAAACGGCACTTGTGACAATGTCAATGCGCAGGATGGCACTTGCAGTTGCAGAGTCAATTCCCTTCGAGGCATTTGATGTGGTGGTCGCTGGGGACGATGTGAAGTTTGGTAAGCCGCACCCCGAGCCCTACCTGACAGCCGCAAAAAGACTCGGCGTTGACCCCAAGGATTGTCTGGCATTTGAGGACTCGGTGACTGGGCTGAACAGCGCCGCAGCTGCCGGCACCCACGCGGTCGGCGTCAGAAACATGGTTGAGCTTTCCGAGGGGCCTGACAGGCGAGTGATTGAGACCCTGGTTGGACTCAAGAGTTCAAACCTGAATGAATTGAGGATCTATGAGTGAGATATTCAAGGCGGGTGACAGGGCGCAGCTCACGGGTCCTAAGGGCAAGGTGAACACGATCGTGCTGGAAGCTGGAGCAAAGCTAGGCACGCATAAGGGCGACATCCATCATGACCAGATAATCGGCCTACCCTCTGGCTCGGTGATTGAAAACAAAAACGGGGACAAGTACCTGGTTCTCAAGCCTTTGCTTTCCGACTACGTGCTGTCCATGCCACGCGGTGCCCAGATTATTTATCCAAAGGATGCGGCCCAAATAGTTGTCGAGGGAGACATCTTCCCGGGCGCCACCGTCTTGGAGGCAGGCGTCGGCTCAGGTGCGCTATCTGCATACCTGCTTCGTGCAATCGGTGAAAAGGGCCAGCTTCACTCTTTTGAGTTGCGCGAAGAGTTTGCCCAGATTGCCAAGGCAAACGTCGCCAACTTCCTTGATTTTGAACCAGAGAACTGGACGGTGCGAATCGGCAAGCTCCAAGATGAGCTACCCAATGCTTTAGCGCCAAAGAGCGTTGATAGGGCAGTCTTAGACATGCTGGCGCCATGGGAGTGCATTTCAGCGGTGCACCAGACGCTAAGGCCAGGTGGGGTCTTGATTGTCTACGTTGCAACCGTGACCCAGCTGTCAAGAACCGTCGAGGAAATCAAGTCGCACGGTGGCTTCACTTCACCAAACGCATTTGAGACCACTGTCAGGCCTTGGCACTTGGAGGGGCTAGCGGTTAGGCCCGAGCATCGAATGATTGGGCACACCGGATTCCTGCTAACCGTAAGGCGTCTGGCGGACAACACAGAACTTCCCGACTTCAGAACTCGGAGGGTCAACAAGGCTGAGTTCTCGGATGAAGATATGGACACCTGGCTTCCTGAGGCTATGGGTGTTAGGCCTATTGGTGAGAAAAAGCTGAGAAAGACCGTGAGAAGAGTTACATCCGAGAGAGATAAGCGGAAGAATTAGGTCATCGAAGGGAACCCATTGAAAAAAATCCTGGCACTTTTGGCGCCCGTGGTCCTAATCGCTGGATGCGCGGCAACAGAGACGGAGCCCGAGGGCTACGCACAGATGTCCACGCAGCTAGAGAACAACTGTGAGGCTTACTCCACCGGTGATGCCGCCGATCTGATCTCCGCAGCTGGAGAGCTGGGGGAGCAGCCGGAGGTTAGTTTCCCTTACCCACTTGCTGGAACCGGAGTAGAGACCAAAGTCATCATTGAGGGCTCAGGCGGACAAATTGTTGGTGGCCAGAGAGTTTCGCTTCACTATGCAGGATTCAATGCCGCAACCGGTGAGCAGTTCCAAGCCAGCGACTTCACTTCCGATGACTACATCTTTCAAGATCTAGTGCAGGGCAACAGCCCAGACTTTTGTAAGGCGCTTACGGGCGTGCAGGTAGGTTCACGGGTTGCAGTTCTGCTTGACCCTCAGGCTGCGCACAACTCAGCCGGCATCCCCGCTCTTGGAATTGCTGCTGAAGACGGCATCATTTTCGTCTTCGATGTTGTCGATGCCTTCTTGCCTCGTGCTGTTGGAGACGCGAGATCTGCAGAGGCTGGTATGCCCACGGTCGTCCTAGCTCCTCAGGGACAGCCAGGCATCCAAGTTCCCGCAGAAGGTCCACCGACTGAGTTCCGCAGAACAGTCTTAATTGAGGGCTCAGGAGAGCCCGTGGCAGTTGGCGATCAAGTGATCGTTCACTACTCGGGATGGACCTGGGAGGGTGAGCAGTTCGACAGCTCTTGGGACCGAATCTCGCCAGCTAGTTTTACCGTTTCTTCAAACTCATTGATCGAGGGGTTTGTTCAGGCTCTCGAGGGCGTGAAGATCGGCTCTCAAGTAATAGCGGTTATCCCGCCTGATCTTGGATACGGCGATTCTGCACAGGGGTCAATCCCTGCAGGTTCTACTCTGATATTCGTAATTGATGTTCTAGGCAAAGACTAGGAAAAAACGGGGGCAAGGTGGCAAAGCAGACTCCAGCTGAGCGCCTTTTCACCCTGACTTGCTGCCTGCTTGCCTCTCCTGTCATTGGGCTAAGCAAACAAGATCTCTTTGATTCCGTGCCCGCCTACCGGGAATCCCGCGGTGGAGATGCGCTTGAGAAGATGTTCGACCGCGACAAGACTGCTCTGCGAAACATGGGTGTTCAGCTTGAGGTGCGAACCATTGACTCCTTTGAGGAGGGCGAGAACTCCCGCTACCTAATCAGCCGGGGAAGCTTTAGTTGGCCAGAGGATATGAAGCTCAACCCCAAGCAGCTAGGTCTTGTGGAGCTTGCCGCCAAGTCTTGGAATACTCAGCTCTTTGGGTCTGACGCTAGAAGCGGTCTAACCCGGCTCAAGTCCAGGGGCATGGTTCAGATTGACAGACAGCTGCAGCATATTTCGCCGCGTTTGGTGGCGAAGCACGAGTCATTCGGCCCGCTGGCGGATGCGATAAGCGCCTGCACCACTGTCCTCTTCGACTACCGCAAAAGTGACGGCAGTCAATCGATTCGAGAGGTCGACCCAATCAAACTGCGCCTCATCGAGGGGGAGTGGGTCTTGTTAGCCCGTGAGCAAGCTGAAATTAAGAACTTTCTGCTCAGAAGAATCATTAGCAGGGTGAGGGACACCGAGGCTTCATTTGAACCCGCAACAGAGTCGGAGATAGCTGATGCCGAGGCTGACCTGGCCCAGTTTGCTGCCTCCAATGTTGCCGTCATTGAGGTGGAGCCGGAGAGCGAGGCCTGGTGGCATTTTGGCGCGGACTCCGAACGCGTGGAGCTTCATTTCATGGATGAGGCCCTGCTCGCAGAGGACCTGATGGAGTTTGGTTCTGAGCTCAGGGTGATCGGTCCCCAGTCGCTTGCAGATCGAATAAGGCATGGTTTCGAGGCGGTGGTCAAAGATCATGCCTAAGCAAGAGTTGGATGGAGTCGAGCTTTTTAATCTTTCGCTTTCGATTGTTGGTTCGGTTCTAAGAGACGGCGATCAGAAGGTCAGTGATCTTGCTGAACTATTTGAAGTGAGTGAGACTGCAATTCGGAAGGCTGTCTTGGCGATTGCAAACAGTGAGGATGTTAGAAACTACGAGACTCATTTTTATGTAGATGTAGACGAGCTCGACGAGGGTTATGTCTCGCTCTCCCAGGGTATGTCGAGTTTGAGTGAGCCACCTGCACTTTCGAGGCGGCAGTTGAGTTCTATTGCTATTGGTCTTGACTATCTGGCAGCCATACCCCAGTTTCAGGCTGATTCCGACCTTAGGGAGTTGCGAGAGCTGATAAGTGAGCATTCGCCTGCTGCTGTTACCTCTCATGATCCATCGAGACTCTCCGAGCAAATCGCAAAGCTTCAAGAGGCCATACTCAGCGAACACGCTATTGAGTGCGAATACGTGAACCAGACCGGCGCCAAGTCAACGAGGGTGATAGAGCCCTTGCGCATCGACCTCATAGGTCGCAGGCACTACCTTCGCGGTTTTTGCCGCTCGAAATCCGAGCTGAGGGCTTTCCGGCTTGACCGGATACAAAGCATCGACTTAACTTCAAGCAGGGTTGCGGATCAGACCAAAGCACTGAAGATTCCTGATGAGGTGTTTGGAGATGCCGGACAAGAGCAGCTCGTGGATGTTGTGGCGAGCGCCGAGGCAGCAGAGATCTTCTGGAATTTTCCTGTCCGTGGGACTCCCAAGCGAAAGGGTGACCTGATTGAGGGCACCATTCTTGTGGGGAGCCTGGCTGCCCTGGGAAGGCATGTGGCAAAGTATGGGGGCATGGTTAGGGTAATTTCTCCTGAGAGCGCGAGGCAGTCCGTCAGGGACTTCGCCAAGCGAGCACTCTTGGGAGCGGCTGCACCGGGAGATGAGGACTAATGGACCCAACGACCATAGCCATCTGGGTCGCCGTTCTGGGTGGCCTCTACGCTCTAGGCCTGAGCGCGTACCGCATCCTTCTGGCCGTAAAAGCCGTGAAGAAAGAACTCGAGCGCGCCAAGGGATTTATCTCAGACATTGCTGGCACCCAGACCGAGGACCCTGAGCCCGCCTCTCCCACAACCCACGATGACCTGATTAGGGTTGTTGGAGAAAGGCAAGCTCTCAAACGTGCAAGAGCACGAAAAGCTGAAGACAGACAGCGTAGACTGGTGCAGCGGATTCGAGAGATCGAAATAGATAAGAGGTAGGCATGAGACTTCAAGGCTGGGAATGGATCATCATTCTTGCAATCGTCCTGTTGCTGTGGGGAGCACCGAAGCTTCCGGCTCTAGCCAAGAGTGCAGCTCAGTCGATGCGCATCTTCAAGAAGGAGATCGACAAGAACGGCGAGGCCGCCGAGGTCAAGAACGAGGCTAGCGAGAGCGAGAAGAAGCAAGACTAATGGCTCGGCGCAAAGACAAAGAGCGCCGAATGAGTCTTGGCTCCCACCTCAGGGAGCTTAGAACGCGTCTTTCATGGTCGGCGGGTTTCATTCTGGCTGGCTCAGTTGTTGGCTGGTTCCTGTTTGACCCCGTTTTCAAGATTCTCCAGGAGCCTCTAATTGAGGTCACCGAGCGCCGAGGCATTGAGGCGATTGTCAACTTCGGTACCGTCGTCTCGGCATTCGACCTCAGAATTCAGATTTCAATTTTCTTGGGCGTCATCCTTACTTCTCCCGTGTGGCTTTGGAACTTCTGGGCCTTTATTGCTCCGGGGCTCAAGCAGAAGGAGAAGCGCTACGCGACAGGCTTCACGGTTGCGGCGGTGCCGCTCTTTCTCGCCGGCACTGCGCTTGCCTGGACCTCACTTCCCGGATTCGTAGTGGTCTTGATTGGCTTTACGCCTGAGGGAAGCTCGAACGTTATCAATGCCAGTGAATACATCCTGTTTGCCATCCGGATCCTTCTAATCTTTGGCATTGCCTTTGTAATGCCAGTAGTTCTAGTGCTCCTAAATTTCGCCGGCCTCGCAACTGGACGAGGCATCCTGAAGTCTTGGAGACTTGCGGTATTCATCATCGCTGTCGTCTCCGCCCTGGCAACCCCTACCGCTGAGCCCATGACGATGTTCCTCCTCATGGCACCTTTGAGCGCGCTCTACTTCTCGGCAATCGGTATTGCGATGGCCAACGACAAACGCAGGGAACGCAAACTAGCTAAGTTGGTGGGCACCGATGACCTCGAGCTCGACTGAGCCGAGTCCTGCCGAGCGCTACAAGAAGGCAAAGAGTAAAGCCAAGTTCCCCGAGTTCGAGCTTTTCAGTGCCGAGCTTGCATTTCCATTAGATGACTTTCAGGAGCGGGCCTGCAGATCACTTGAGGGAGGGCATGGTGTCTTGGTCGCAGCGCCCACCGGTGCGGGAAAGACGGTCGTGGGGGAGTTTGCCATTCACCTCGCCCTTTCCTCCGGGCAAAAGGTCTTCTACACCACTCCCATTAAGGCTCTCAGCAACCAAAAGTTTGCGGAGCTGGTGAAGCGCTATGGCAAAGAACGGGTCGGGCTGCTAACAGGCGACAACAACAACAATTCTGAGGCGCAGATCGTAGTCATGACCACTGAGGTGCTGCGAAACATGATCTATGCGACCTCCACGTCGCTGAAGGACCTCGGCTTTGTAGTAATGGATGAGGTTCACTACCTGGCTGACAGGTTCAGGGGAGCGGTCTGGGAGGAAGTAATGCTCCACCTTCCAAAATATGTGCGCGTCGTGTCATTGTCGGCAACTGTTTCAAACGCAGAGGAGTTTGGCGCCTGGCTAGCCGAGGTTAGGGGTAACACCGAGATCATCGTCTCTGAGCATCGCCCTGTGCCACTTCATCAGCACGTTCTCTTTGGGGATGAGTTGCTAGAGCTATTTGAGAGTGGCAGTGACCAGCTAAGAGTGAATCCTGAACTGACGCAAAAGCACCAGGCTCGCTCCAGAGCACCCATCCGGAGCCGAGGCAAATACGGCAAAGGCCGCAGTGGGCTCGGTGGCCCCAACCAGCGCAATTTCCCGAGACTCGATAAGCCTGAAATTGTAGAAAAACTGGACGATTTGCAGCTATTGCCGGCAATCTTTTTCATCTTCTCTAGGGCGGGCTGCGATCAGGCCATGATTAATTGCAGAAGATCCGGCATCAGACTCACCACAAAAGAAGAGCAGCTTGAGATTAGGGCGCTGGTGGAGGCAAGGTGCTCCTCAATATCAGACGAGGACCTTGACACGCTCGGCTACTTCGAATGGTTGGAGTCTCTCGAACGAGGCTTCGCCTCTCATCACGCGGGCATGTTGCCAGCCTTCAAGGAGGTTGTGGAGGAGCTGTTTCTTCGAAAGTTGGTAAGGGTCGTCTTCGCAACTGAGACCCTCGCGCTGGGTATTAACATGCCGGCCAGAACAGTGGTTTTGGAGCGCCTAGACAAATACAACGGTGAGTCGCGCGTGAACATCACCGCGGGGGAGTACACCCAGCTGACAGGTCGCGCTGGCAGAAGGGGTATTGATACAGAGGGTCACTCGGTAGTTGTTTGGGGAGCACAACTAGACCCAAACATCGTCGCTGGCCTCGCCTCAAAGCGCACCTACCCGCTCAATAGCTCGTTTAGGCCCACCTACAACATGGCGGTCAACCTAATCGCCGCATTTGGAAAGAATCGCGCGAGAGAAGTCCTTGAAAGGTCTTTTGCGCAGTTTCAGGCTGATCGATCAGTGGTTGGTGTGGCGCAGGTAATAAAAGACAAGCAGGAATCTTTGAAGGGCTATGAGGAGGCACTCAGCTGTCACCTTGGCGACTTCAAAGAATACGCAAGAATTCGCAGGGAGATTTCTGACCTTGAGCGTGAGAGCTCAAGAATTCGCAACCGGGTTGGAAATGACATCCGTCAAACCAAGCAGATGCGCACCATCGAGTCGCAGCTCGGAAGGCTCAGGAAAGAGCTACGCATCCACCCCTGTCACCAGTGCTCTGACCGAGAGGTTCATGCCAGGTGGGGCGAGCGCTACTTCAAGCTCAAGCGAGAGGTTGACGCATCACTGAGGGAGATGGATCAAAAAACTGGCCAGGTGGCAAAGGTTTTTGACCGCATCTGTGACCTTCTCACAGATCTCGACTATCTCAGCAAAGCCTCCGGAGAGTATGAGGTAACAACCTCTGGAGCCAGGCTCTCGAAGATCTACGGCGAGCGCGATCTACTAATTGCCGAATGTATAAACCGAGGCGCTTGGCGAGAGCTGGACCCCGCCGCGATGGCAGCCATGGCAGCGTCACTGGTCTATGAGGGGCGCTCGGATGAGGGAGAGTTTGAGCCAAAGCTCCCCAAAGGAAATTTCCGCGATGCGTTAGAGCAGACCGAACGCATTCAGGAGGACCTTTTCGAGCTCCAAGAAAGGCATCGACTGAAAAAAGAGCAGCCTCTAGACCTTGGCATCACCTGGGCCGTCTATCGCTGGGCAACCGGAAGCAGGTTAGACGATGCGTTGAAGCTGGCTGGGCTTTTGGCAGGAGACTTCATCCGCTGGAGCAAGCAAATTATTGATCTTCTGGACCAGCTCTCGCAGTCCGCTGACCCGCTGCTGGCTGAGACCAGCTATCGCGCGATCGACCTGGTGAAGCGTGGGATAGTTGCCTACAGCTACTACCTATAGAAATTAGGCTGGGAGCATGCGAGAACTGCTGTGGCGAGTGCCGCTTGGTGTCATTGGTGGCCTAGTTGCGCTCTACACGTTCCCAACCGAGAACATTTGGGTTTTGGCGCCCCTAATTCCTGCTCTTGTGCTGCTAGCCACACTTGGGATTGGTTTTTGGAAGTCCTTTCTGGTCGGCTTCGTTGCGGGTCAAGCGTTTTACATCTCTCACATTGAGTGGATATCCCTTTATCTAGGACCGGTGCCACTACTGGCGCTAAGCACTCTTGAGGCCCTTTACTTTGGACTTGGCACTGCGCTCACCTCCTGGCTCTATTTGCGCTTCAAGCCGAAGGGGAGCAATGTCTTGCTGTTCGCTTTCGTTGCAGCCGGAGTTTGGACGCTCAGGGAGTTCGTTGCCAACAACTTCCCATACGGAGGGTTTCCCTGGTCAAAGCTCGCCATGACCCAGGCTGACAGCATCTTCTCAAACTGGGTGTGGTGGGGAGGCCTCAGCCTACTGAGCTTCGTAATTGCCCTGCTGGGGGCGTTGCTGGCACTTCTGATTCGCCATTTCGGTGACCGCAAACTGCCAAGGAGGGGGTTTGTGGCAACTGCACTTGCCACCATGTTGATACCCGTCATTACTCCGCTGGGGCTGACGACAGAACCTGCGGGGGAGAAGGTAATAGCCGCGGTACAGGGCAATGCAAATGCTGGGCTGTTCTCCAATGTCGAGAAGGGCACCATCCTGCAAAATCACATTGACGCGACCCAGCTCGTGTTCGAATCTAAGCTTGCGGAGGAAATCGACCTTCTGGTCTGGCCTGAGAATGCCTCCGACATAGACCCCCTAAGGTCTAATTCTGCAAGGGAGCAGATTGATCAGGTCGCAGAGTCTGTTGGCGCACCTTTTGTTTTCGGAACACTCACAGTTCGCGGGGATGAGTCTTTCAACTCGACCCTTCTCTGGCTGCCTGGGGTGGGTCCTGTTGACTACTACGACAAGAAACAACCGGTGCCATTCGCTGAATACGCCCCAGACCGAGAATTCTGGCGATTGTTCGCGCCGGAGTTGGTGGACATGATTCCCAAGGGCTACAGCTTTGGTGTTCGAGATGGCATCTACGAAATAGACGACTTTGTTGCCGGAACTCTGATCTGTTTCGAGATTGCCGAGGATTCCATCCTGCGGGAGCTGACTACCTCTGGGGCCCAGGTGATTCTCTCCCAAACCAATAACGCCGACTTTGGCTACTCGGATGAGACCTACCAGCAGGCCGCAATTGCTCAGCTAAGGGCAATCGAAACGGGCAGGGCCGTGGTCAACATATCCACCGTCGGCCTTTCTGTCATCTACCTCCCAAACGGAGACGTGCTCTCACAGGTGGAGTGGTACGAACCAGCTGCGATGGTGGAGCGTGTACCGCTGTACTCGGGGAACACGCCTGCAATGACGATTGGTGCGATCTTTGACTGGCTTATTGCGGCGATAATTCTGGCCTTTGCCGCACTAAAGCTTTCTAGGAGTAGGCGTTGAAAGCGGTAGTGCTCATGCCGACCTACAACGAAATAGATGTCTTGGAACACTCGGTAGAACAGCTTTTCAAGGTGGTGCCAGAGATTGACCTGGCGATCATTGATGACAACTCCCCAGATGGTACTGGCAAGCTTGCAGATCGAATTGCAAGCAAAGATAGGAGGGTTTCGGTCATTCATCGACCTGCCAAGAAAGGGCTTGGCCTTGCCTACGTCGAAGGATTTCGGTGGGCAATGGACAGGGGCTTTACCCATATCGTCCAGATGGACTCTGACGGCTCCCATCGCCCTTCGGACCTGTCAGCCTTGCTTGCCGAAGCTGAGGCTCATGACTTGGTAATTGGATCGCGTTGGACGGCTGGGGGAGAGGTCAAGAATTGGCCTGCATCGAGGATTCTTATTTCTCGAATCGGCAATGCCTACGCCGCCACGATGCTCGGGAGCAAACTCAAAGATCTCACTGCCGGGTACCGGGTTTACTCATCGAGACAGCTTGCGAAACTACCGCTCGAGAAGATGCGGGCACATGGCTACGGGTTTCAGGTCGAAATGACCCTTCGTTCAGCGCAGTCTGGGGCGAAGATCGTGGAAGTTCCAATTCACTTTGTTGAGCGCGAGAGCGGGAAGAGCAAGATGACGCTGGGCATCGTAATTGAGGCGTTTTTGCTCTGCACCCGGTGGGGGATTGAAAGGCTGTTTAGGCGGTAAGGCGTCCCTCGCTGCGACGCTTTCTCATGTCCACCAGGACCTCCTGCAACAAAGCCTCAAGCTCCTTCTTCGTGCGCCTCTCGAGCACCATGTCGTAGTGGCTGCGCTGTGCGCTGAGCTCACCCGCAGTCAAGTCCACTTCCTTGCCCTCTTCCAACCGAGTTGCTATGGCATCGCACTTTTTACACTCCCATGTGTCGGGGAGTTCAGCGGTGAGGGAGAACACCATTTCAAACTCATGACTCTCAGGGCAACGGAAATGAATGCTTTGCCGCTCTGACAGCTCGACACCTCGATCAGACTCCATCGACTGGCTTCCCAGTCTCATACCGCGCATAGTCTCAGCCATAAGTTCTCCTTTGTAAGGGAGAACCCGCCTCAGGCTTAGATAAGTCCTGAAGCCTTCCTATTCTCAGCTACTTGCCAGCTTCGTAAAGATCCACTCGATCAGAGACGATGCCGTCGGCACCTAGCGCTATGAGTCTTCTCATCTCAGCAGGGTCATTTATGGTCCAAAAGTGCATCTCAGTCTGGTGTCGCTGTGCCCGGCCAATGAAGCCTTTAGTCGCAAACTTAATGGGCCCCCTGCTAACTGGGACCTGAAATGCGTGGACGTGCCGGACGATAGCTGCAAAGCCCAGTCCAAACAGGAAACGGTGACTTAGCCAGGCGGCAACGACAGTCGAAAGCGAGCCTGATGTGGCGATCGGCTTGGAAAGATCCCTAAGGGCACTCTTGCGAATTGGGTTTGAAAAGCTTGAGACAAGCACGCGATCGTGGGCCTCGAGGGCCTCAATAGCGCTAATGGTTGGAGTTATCGCGGGTTTTGTCTTGATGTCAAGATTGAACCTGGCACTCGGTAGGGCCTCTAGAGCTTCTGTCAGGGTGGGGATTTCTCCACCGTTTTGTAGCCTCAAGCTCTTGATTTCGCTGAGGGATAGCTCTCGAATCTTGGCATCGATGCCCGCGACCCGATTGAGATCCTCATCATGGAACAAAACCGCTACATCATCCGCGGTGGCCTGGGTGTCTGACTCCAAGTGAGTGGCCCCGTGCTCAAGGGCCGCCAGAAAGGCGGGGATGGTGTTCTCGTCTAAACCTGCATGCTGCGCGAGGCCTCTATGGGCAAACAGCCTTGGCTTTGGCGGATCAAAATAGGGAAAGCTGGCAGTTTCCGACACTTGAACCCCTAACATTTAGCAGTGCTTCAGTCTAAGTTTCCCAGCCGCTTTCTAAGGTTGGTCGTGGGGCTTTTCATCTACGGCGTCGGGGTCGGGATGACAGTTGATGCGCAGCTGGGCCTTGCACCTTGGGACGTGCTCGCTCAGGGCATATCTCGTCAAACATCACTGTCGTTTGGCTATGCGACGGTCTTAGTAAGTCTTCTGGTTCTGCTCTCCTGGATACCTCTAAAAGTAAAACCAGGTCTGGGTTCGATCATGAACGCCATCATGGTTGGCCTGGTTGCGGATCTGACCCTGATTTTCCTTCCCACGCCCGATTCGTATTGGCTCAAGCTTTTGCTGTTTTTCGGCGGCATGGTCGTCATATCCTTCGCAACTGGCCTCTATATCTCCTGCGGCATGGGGAAGGGACCAAGAGACGGCCTGAACGTGGGTATTGCCCAGAGATTCAAGCTGCCATTTTGGCAAGCCCGGTCAATTGTTGAGATCACCGTCGTGACCATCGGCTTCCTGCTCGGCGGTCAGGTTCGGGAAGGAACTTTGATCTTTGCCTTGGGTATCGGTTACCTGAACCAGATTGGTATGAGGCTTTTTGGACTAGCTGATAAAAGCGGCAAGGTTTAGCAGTTATTGACTGGCTCGTCGGGCCTGTCAGGTGGGCGGCTAGAGGCGACTTCGGTAAATGTATATAAGGCCGATAATAAACATTATGTCAAGTAATGTTTTTTGACCCCTCCCCGCATCAATAGTGGGTTGTAGGCCTTCTTAGCCGGCCTGCTGAGATGCCGAGGTCCAGCTCTCGAGCTTCGCTTTCGCATCTCCGGACTCAAGAGCCGCTTGCGCTCGAACGAGTGCCTTTTGGAACCTCTCAGTCAAATCAGAGTTTGCAAGTTTCGAGTCCTTCGACAGTTCGTAGGCAACGATTCCTGCAGCCGCATTTAGTGCCACCACATCGGCAATCTGCTGGGAATTACCAAAGGCCTCTCCCGCGAAGAGCTTGCTTGCAACCATGGCATTCTGTTTGGCATCACCGCCAAGAAGCTGACTAATTTCAGCTCTGTCGAGTCCCAAGTCCTGAGGGTCTAATTCATGAGTCGAGACCTCACCCCCAGAAACCTGCCAGATACGCGCAGTGGAGGTTGTGCTCAGCTCGTCAAGGCCATCGTTTGACCTGAAAACCAATGCGGACCTTCTCCTTTGAGCAAGCTCCTCGGCCATCAGCGGCGCGATTTTCTCATCGGATACGCCAAGCGCGGTTGCCACCGGCTGGGCGGGGTTAGCCAAAGGCCCCAAGAAGTTGAAAGTGGTGGGGACTCCAAGCTGCTTCCTAACCGCCGCCACAAACCGCATTGCTGGGTGGAATACGGGCGCAAAGAAAAAGGTGATGCCGGCTGCCTCAAAGACCTCTTTGACCTGCGTTGGGGAAAGATCCAGCCGAATTCCAAGAACTTCCAGCATCTCCGAAGAGCCCGTTTTGCCTGATGCCGACCTAGATCCATGCTTGAGAACCGGAATCCCGCTGGCTGCCGCGACGATTGAGGCCATCGAGCTAATGTTCACGGTGCCGACCAGGTCTCCCCCGGTTCCTACGATGTCAACAGCATCGCTGCCGGTCTCAAGCAAGAGCGCATTCTCGAGCATCACGTCAACTAGTCCAGACAGCTCCTCAACTGTCTCGCCTTTTGACCGAAGAGCCATCATGAAGGCGCCAATCTGGCCCTCAGTTGCCTCACCGGCCATAATCTGGCGCATAGCCCAGCTGGAACCTTCGCGGCTCAGGTTCTCCCCCGCAAGAAGCGTCGCAAGTACGTCTGGCCAAGTGGTCTGAGTCATGCGAAAAGTGTAACGCCCAAAAAATCTGCCAAAGTAGTCGAAATTTTGGACAAGATTGGCCTCGCACGGCCCTTCCGGAGCTAGGTAGCGGTTACAATTGAGGCATGTCAACAACCTCTCCTGCTGCTCCTATGACCATTCAAAGGCCGAACGCGACTAGCGTCGGGACAATTGTTTGGCTTGGCAGCGAGGTTATGTTCTTCGCCGGACTCTTCGCAATGTACTTCTCGCTCAGGGCTGGCGCTCCAGATTTGTGGGCAAATGACACCCAGATTCTGAATGTGCCCTTTGCTCTGGTGAACACCCTGATTCTGGTGGCGAGCTCCTTTACCGCTCAGTTCGGAGTGTTTGCGGCGGAGCGCATGCAGGCCCGTAGAACGGGCCTCTCCCCCGCTAAATGGGGCATGATCGAGTGGTTCTTCCTGACTTACTTCATGGGCGCCATCTTCGTAGCGGGCCAGGTCTGGGAATATGCGCAGCTTGTTGCTGAGGGAGTCACTCTTAGCAGCAACTCCTACGGCTCTGCCTTCTACATCACGACTGGTTTCCACGCCCTGCACGTAACAGGCGGTCTGATCGCCTTCCTGCTGGTTATCGGACGTGCTTATGCGGCAAAGAACTTCGGCCACCGCGAAGCCACAAGCGCGATCGTCACGTCGTACTACTGGCATTTCGTGGATGTGGTCTGGATCGGTCTATTCCTAGTCGTCTACGTACTCAAGTAATCAAGATGGAGAGCAATTTGAACCCTCAGAAGCCGATGCGTCGTCGCCCTTGGGCTCTTGGCGTTGTTATCTTCCTCGGACTAATCCTGTCCGGCGGAGGTTACGCAGCAGCCACTCAGACCTTTGAGGCGGAGTTTGGCTCACCTGAGCAGGTTGAAGAGGGTCGCAAGCTGTTCCTAGCCAACTGCGCCTCTTGCCACGGCACCAACGGAGAGGGAGCAATTGGTGGGCCCAGCCTGATTGGCGTTGGGGCAGCCTCTGTTGATTTCCAGGTCGGCACCGGCCGCATGCCGGGACAGGCCTCCGGCCCACAGCTCTACAAGAAGCCAGTTCAGTTCACAGAGGAGCAGATTGCGGCAATGGCTGCCTATGTGGCTTCCTTGGCTCCTGGACCTGCAATTCCTCCCGAGGAGTACCTGAGGACCGACGGAGACCCAACCCACGGTGGAGAGCTCTTCCGCATTAACTGTGCGATGTGCCACAACGCCGTAGGAGCGGGCGGTGCACTGACCGAGGGCAAGTTTGCTCCCGGCCTAGATGGCGTTTCTGAAAAGCACATCTACGAAGCGATGGTCACCGGACCTCAGAACATGCCCGTTTTCAATGACGCAAACCTGACACCTGAGGACAAGAAAGACATCATCACTTACCTCAAGTACGTTGAAGAGAACGGTTCGGTAGGTGGCTTTGAGCTTGGATCGATCGGTCCGGTAGCTGAGGGATTGTTTACCTGGATCTTTGGGTTAGGTTTCATCATCGCAATTACGGTTTGGTTGGGAGCGAAGGCTAACTAATGAGTGAGATCAAGAAGTTTGACTCGGGCAGCGCCACCAATATCGAGCGCCCAATTGCCGATCCTGGCATCGAGCCACATCGCGTTCGCCTAACCGATAAGAGTGAAAAGCACGCCAAGACCGCTGAGCGCCAGATCTCAGTCATGTTCTTGGTTTCAATTGTGGGAGCAATCATTGCGGTTTGGGGCTTCGTCGCCTTCCCAATCGTTGATGGTGATCTCTCTGCGACCCGAAATAACGCTTTCTGGATGGGTCTCGGCATGGCTCTATCTATGCTGGGCATTGGCTTTGGAGCCGTTCACTGGGCTAAGACCCTGATGCCTGATAACGAGATTAGCGAGTCTCGCCACCCATCCCGCAGCTCAGACGAGGCTCGGGCAAAGGCAATCGAGATTGTCAAACTCGCAGACGGCGAGGCGGGATTCACCCGGAGGAAGCTCATCAGGCGCACTCTATACGGAGCACTGGCCTTCTTCCCAATTCCTGCTGTGGTGATTTTTGGAGACCTAGGTCCTCAGGTTGGCGACACCCTCAAGCACACGATGTGGCGCGCGGGCACCAGGCTCACGAAGGACCCAACCGGCATCCCGATCAAGGCTTCCGAGGTAACAATCGGATCGGTCTTCCATGTCATCCCTGAGGGGCTGAAGGACTTGGAAGAGCACAAACTGGAGGAAAAGGCTAAGGCTGCGGTTCTTTTGGTCCGCGTCAATCCTGGCGACCTGAAAGAAGACCCAGAAAAGGCCAACTGGAGTTATGACGGCATCGTCGCGTACTCGAAAATCTGCACCCACGTGGGCTGCCCTGTGGCTCTTTATGAGCAGCACACACACCACCTGCTATGCCCATGCCACCAGTCGACTTTCGACCTGGCTGACCACTGCAAGGTGGTCTTTGGGCCTGCAGCTCGCCCTCTCCCCCAGCTCCCCATCGCTGTGGATGACGAGGGTTACCTGGTCGCACAAAGCGACTTCCTGGAGCCAGTTGGCCCATCATTCTGGGACATGAGGAAGTAAGCAAATGAGTTCAATAACGGAACCAACGACACCGGTAGGCAAGACAGCCGACTACCTAGACGACCGCCTATCCCTGGGTACTGTGATCAAGCAATTTGGTCGCAAGGTATTCCCCGACCACTGGAGCTTCATGCTAGGTGAGGTGGCCCTATGGTCTTTTGTGGTCGTGGTGCTGTCAGGAACCTTCCTGACCTTCTTCTACGAGCCTTCCATGGCCCACACCTACTACAACGGTAGCTATGCGCCGTTGAAGGGTGCTGAGATGACAGTGGCCTACGCCTCATCGCTCGACATTAGCTTTGACATCCGAGGTGGACTGATCATGCGTCAGATTCACCACTGGGGCGCACTAATCTTCGTTGCCGCCTCGGGACTTCACATGCTCCGCGTGTTCTTTACGGGAGCCTTCCGTAAGCCTCGAGAGCTGAACTGGGTCATTGGATTCTTGCTCTTCCTGATGGGCATGGGTGCGGGATTCACCGGTTACTCACTGCCAGATGACCTGCTCTCGGGCAACGGGTTGAGGATTATCGACGGAATGATCAAGGGAATCCCGGTAATCGGTCCCGCCGTATCCTCTGGTTTCTTTGGCGGCGAGTTCCCGGGTACAGAGGTAATTCCGAGGCTTTACTCGCTCCACATCATGATTTTGCCGGCACTAATCATCGTGCTAATAGCAGCCCACATGTTGCTGCTGGTTGTCCACATGCACACGCACTACCCCGGACCTGGTCGCCGAGACGACAACGTCGTTGGCTACCCTCTGATGCCGGTGTACGTGGCTAAGGCTGGTGGATTCTTCTTCCTGGTCTTCGGTGTCATTGCCGCAATTTCGGCGTTGTTCACCATCAACCCAATTTGGAACTACGGACCTTATGATCCATCGCCTGTGTCTGCCGGAACCCAGCCCGACTGGTACATCGGCTGGCTCGATGGTGCGCTGCGACTTGCTCCTGGTGGCTTGGACTGGACCATTTTTGGCTACGTCATTCCAATGGGAGTAATGCTTCCGATCGTCATCTCCCTGGTGTTCCTGGTGCTGGTAGCCGTCTACCCATTCATCGAGGCCTGGGTCACTGGTGACAAGCGTGACCACCACGTGTTGGATCGACCACGCAACGCCCCAACCAGGACCGCCATCGGTGCTGCCGGAGTTACGTTCTACGCTGTTCTGTGGGCGGGAGCGTCTACGGACCTGATTGCCATCTTCTTCCAGATGTCGCTCAACCACGTGCTCACTGCAATGCAGGTACTGCTAATCATTGGTCCGGTGATTGCTTACTGGGTCACGAAGCGGGCCTGCCTAGCCCTGCAGCGTAAAGACCGCGAAATTGCCCTCCACGGTCGTGAGACCGGAAGGGTAGTCCGTCTCCCCCACGGCGAATACATCGAGGTTCACGAGCCAGTTGACAAGTACGAGCTGTGGAAGCTGGTTGACTTCAAGGACTACGAGCCGATCATGCCTAGGCCTAACAAGAAGGGGAAGATAACCCTCGGAACCAAACTGCGCTCTGCAGTCTCCAAGATCTACTTCGAAGACCGCATTGCTCCAGTCTCAAAGGCAGAGTACGAGCTCGCGCACGCTGACCACTCCCCCGCGATTGAGGAGCAGCCCAAGCGCAAGCCCAAGCAGCTCAAGAAAAAGCTCTAGATAACCTAGCTAAAAACCCCGCAGGATTTAGTCTTGCGGGGTTTTTCTATAACTCCCTTGTTACCAGCACGTGCTGGTCATCCAGCATTGGCCCCTCTGTAAAGCCAAACTTTTTATAGAGCGACAGGGGGCCACGATAGCCCCACTTTGCAAACTCACCATTTGCAAGCGGGGCAGCCTGAACCTTGCTAAAACCCTGCTCAGGCAAATCGGCAATCGCAAACTCCAACAGCCTCGTTGCTATCCCTTTTCCTTGACTCTCCGCTTCCACGGAGAAGCAGATAATTGTGGCGATGTCTTCTGTAGTTGGAGGAAGCAGCCTGAAGTTATTGTGGCTATTTGCGGCCATCCACCCCACAGCAATCTCTTCTCCGTCGCGCTGTTCGAACGCTAGATACCCCTGCATGACACCAGTTGCGATCCGTTCGCATGCAAGCTGACGGTTTGATTCAGGCGATGCAGACTCATTCTCCGCTTTGGTATTGAGGTATTCCTGGCAGTAGCAACCCTGCCATTGTGGTTGAGACGTGAACGCGGGACCGTCCATGAAGACTAGGAACTTCTCTGTCTCAGGCTCAGAAAGTCGTCGAATGGTCACCATATTGCTCAGGATAACGGAAAGCAAAAAGCCAGCCAATAAATGGCTGGCTCTATGCGTTGTGGAGATGCCGGGAATCGAACCCGGGTCCACTGCAGCGTTCATGACTCTTCTACGGGTGTAGCCTCCAGAGGCGTTCTACTTGGCTGCGGAATTTGTCGGAGGCGACTACGCCGACCAGCCCAGTCAAAGTAAAAAGTCCCAACTAGGCCTTTGACGCACCCAATTAGCAAGATTTCTAAATGACGCTTGGATCTAGGTCGAAATCAAACCTAGGCAAACGGACTTCGGGGCTAGCTTATGCAGCTAGGGCGAAGTCGGCGCGCTTTGTATTGGCACCTATAGTTTTGCACAGAGCGTTTACGAGATAACTGTGCATCCTCGACCCGCTTCTTTCACTCATCATTACAGTGTCGAAACCGATCATCCCCATGTTTAGTTGTTTATCTTCAAACCCTTTCGGGCAGCAGAAAAGGATAACACCAAAGGGTGGAAGGCTGCTGGGATTTCCTAGTGTGCGTGTGCGAAGCGGTCGTATTCGAAAACAAAACCGACTACTGCAACAACGGCAAATGGAACCGCAATAAAGAACAGCCACCAGCCAACTGCAAGCGCCGCAAAGGCTAAACCGCTGGAGGCGCCGAGGAATAGTGGCCACCAGCTCCAGGGTGAGAAGAAGCCAACCTCTCCTGCACCCTCCTCGATTTCACCATCTAGGTTGTCCTCTGGAAGCGTGGCGGTTCTACGCATGCCGCTGTAGAGGTAGAAGGCGATGAAGATTGAGAGAACAACCAAGAGGCCAATTGCTGCCGTCCCAATTGGCTCAACGGCACCAGTGTCTAGATAGGTCCAGATCGCGTAGGCAATGTCTGCAACGGTGAAGTAGGCCGCCATCACCAACAGGATGATTATGTTGGAGCGCATTAGATGCGACCTTCCTTCACGTATGCCTCTTTCGCCTCAGGAGCGGCATACTCTGGGTAGTTCATGTCAAATGCAGGCGACTCGGAGCGAATCCTAGGAATCGAGTGGAAGTTGTGCCTTGGGATAGGCGACTCGGTTGCCCACTCCAGAGACCTTCCATAGCCCCATGGGTCCTTTAGCTCAACCTTCACACCATTTCGGTAGGTGATCCAGACGTTCCACAGGAACGGAACCATGGACAGGGCCAGAATGGCAGCGCCGGCGCTGGAAAGCAGGTTCATCTCCGTAAAGCCATCCTCAGGTAGGTAGGTGGCGTAGCGACGAGGCATACCTAGCACTCCGAGCCAGTGCTGCACCAAGAAGGTGGTGTGGAAGCCGATGAAAAGAATCCAGAAGTGAATCTTTCCAAGCCTCTCGTTCAGCATCTTTCCAGTGAACTTTGGCCACCAGAAGTAAAAGCCTGCAAACATCGCAAACACCACTGTTCCAAAGACAACATAGTGGAAGTGTGCAACGACGAAGTAGGAGTCAGAGAGGTGGAAGTCGAGAGCTGGCGAGGCCAAGATCACGCCGGTCAGACCACCAAATACAAAGCTCACGAGGAAGCCCAAGCTCCATAGCATCGGCGTTTCGAAGGTCACCGACCCTCGCCACATCGTTCCGATCCAGTTGAATATCTTCACTCCTGTTGGCACCGCAATAAGCATGGTTGTGAAAGCGAAGAATGGCAGCAGAACCTGTCCGGTGACGTACATGTGGTGAGCCCACACGGTCATGGAAAGAGCCGCAATGGCGATGGTTGCGTAGACCAGAGTCTTGTAACCGAAGATTGGCTTACGGGAGAAGACCGGGAAGATCTCGGAGACAATTCCAAAGAATGGCAGAGCAATGATGTAAACCTCTGGGTGACCGAAGAACCAGAAGAGGTGCTGCCACAGCATCGCTCCCCCGTTTTCAGGGTCAAAGATATGCGCCCCAAACCTTCTGTCTGCTCCCAGAGCAAATAGCGCAGCTGCAAGCGGTGGGAAGCACATGATGATCAGGATGGAGGTCACCATCGTGTTCCAGGTGAAGATGGGCATGCGCCACATCGTCATACCGGGAGCACGCATTGTGATGATGGTGGTTATGAAGTTCACGCCACCCAAGATTGTTCCAAAGCCGCTGAGGGCAAGCCCAAATACCCACAGATCCCCACCGATACCCGGTGAGAACGTCGTGTTAGAAAGCGGTGCATAAGCGAACCAGCCAAACGAGGCAGCGCCTTGAGGCGTGAAGAAGCCAGCAACTGCGATGAAGGAGCCGAAGCTAAAGAACCAGTAGGCAATTGCGTTCAGTCTCGGGAAAGCCACGTCCGGCGCGCCGATCTGAACCGGCATGAGTACGTTGGCAAACCCTGCAAACAATGGCGTTGCGAACATCAACAGCATGATCGTGCCGTGCATGGTGAACAACTGGTTGTACTGCTCCTTGGTCGCAACGATGTCGAGACCCGGCAGCGCTAGCTGAGCCCTGATGACCAGCGCCATCACACCTGCAATTAGGAAGTAAATAAAGCTTGTAATGAGGTAGAGGTAACCGATTTTCTTGTGGTCGGTAGTGGTCAGCCAGTCAACGAGAACCTGACCCTTGGAGCGCTTCGGCGTGAACGAAGAAGGGTTAGAAGTTCTTGATTCAGTAAATGTCGCCATCATTAGCCCCTAATCTCTGGATTGCCACCGGGAAGGTTCTGATTTCTGTCGTAGTCCGTCGAGAGCTGTCCGACGTTGCCCTTGGCCGCAAGTGCCGCCATTTGCCTGTCGTATTCAGCCTGAGAAACGACCTTTACGTTGAAAAGCATCATGGAGTGGTACTCGCCGCAGAGCTCAGCACACTTGCCCACGTAGGTTCCCTCTTGCAGCGGAGTGAAATACATCTCGTTTTGCTGGCCCGGGAACATGTCCTTCTTGTAGAGGAACTCGACTACCCAAAAGCTGTGAATGACATCGCGCGATGACAGATCAATCTGAACACTCTTCCCAACTGGAAGATAGAGGGTCGGCAAAGTCTCCATCACATTCTCTTCGCTGCCTGTGAACTGAGCTTGGATGCCTGATTCGTAGACGTTCTCATCCACGTAGTTAAAGTCCCAGCTCCACTGCTTTGCAATGACGTGTATGTGAACGTCCGGGTTTTCAATCTTTGCCTCGATGGCGGCAGTGTCACGAGCGGTGAATGCGAAGAAGCCAAGTACCAAAATCAGAGGAACGGCGGTGAAGAGCGCCTCAATTGGCATGTTGTAACGCAGCTGAGGAGGAAGCCCGGTCTCACCCTTTTTGCGGCGGTAGGCAATAAGTGCCCAGGCCATGAGGCCCCATGCTAGAGCTCCCACAGCAAGAAGTACGATCCACGAGGTGGTCCAAAGGCCAATGATTCGATCTGTGTGGTTGGTGACGCCACTGGCATCTGGTAGGAACCCTCGCTGAAGCTCAGGAGAGCAACCGCTCAACACCAGCAACAAAACGCTGCTGAGAGCTGCAAATCCCAGGCGGCCACGCTTCTTGGTCAAAGAAATACCCCTCAAAATCGCTCGGATAGCCATAAGTTTACCCCGAACTTTCACCCCAGGGTGGCCATTTAGAGGGGTTTAGGAGAAGGAATCTCCGCAAGCGCAGGATCCCGAGGCATTTGGGTTGTCAATTGTGAAGCCCTGTTTTTGGATGGTGTCCTCAAAATCAATCTCGGCACCATCGAGATAGGGCACGCTCATCATGTCCACGACCACCTCTACACCTGAAAAATCTACGACCGCATCCTCTTCTTCTAGCAGCTCATCAAAAAAGAGTTGATAGATAAGTCCGGAGCAACCGCCAGGCTGAACGGCAACGCGAAGCCTAAGGTCGTCTCGTCCCTCTGCCTCGAGTAGGGCTTTTACCTTCCCTACCGCGGTGTCGGTGAGCTTCACTCCATGGGTCATAACGTCTGACATTGATTTCCTCCGATACCCAAGTTTAACTACTTTCTCTGCATCTTGTTCCCATGCAGCAGCAGCGCAGCCTCGGCTGTAATTGCGCGCTTCAGAGTTGGTAGATGCTGCGACTCGTTCGGGCTGTGAGCACGAGAGTCTGGCTCCTCTACCCCGGTCACCAGAATCTGGGCGTCAGGAAAGAGCTCGGCGAAGTGAGAGATGAATGGAATCGATCCCCCAACTCCGATGTCGACGCTCTGCTGAGGCCAGACATCGCTCAAAACCTCATGTCCTAGCTTTGAGGCCCAGCCCTGCTTGGCGAAATAGCCGGGGCCCATCTCGTGAGGTCCAAAGCTGATTTCGGCGCCAAAGGGTGCATGATCCAGGAGGTGCTTCTTGAGCAGCTCAAGGCCCTCAATTGGGTTTTGGCTGGGGGCGAGTCTCAGCGACACCCTTGCCGTCACCTCCGGAAGTGCTGTGTTGGAAGAGACTGCAACGCTAGGCGTATCTAGACCGATGATTGTGACCGCGGGCTCGCCCCAAATTTGCTGGGTGATCGACTTCGTTCCCATGCGGTCAACCCCAGGCAATAAACCGGACTCCTCCCGCAATTGTTCTAGCGATACATCAGGACCATTCGTTTCATCCGAGACCAGTCCCTTGATGGCTACATCGCCCGCATCGTCTGTGAGAGTGGCTAGGAGCTTGATCATCGCGGTCATAGCGTCCGGCACGGGTCCTCCATACATGCCAGAGTGCAGGGCATGGTCGAGGGTCTTGACCGTCAGGGTTTGCGACACGACTCCCCTAAGACTTGCTGTAAGCGCGGGAACCTCGGTGCTCCAGTTTCCACTGTCTGCAACAACTATGAGATCTGATGCCAACTCAGACTGGTTCTCCTGAAGAAAGTTCAAAAAAGACTCTGAGCCCGCTTCTTCCTCTCCCTCAATAAACACCGTGACACCAAGTCGGAGATCCCCCGCAAGGGTGGCAAGGGCCTTCAGGGCATAGACATGGGTGATGATGCCTGCCTTGTCATCCGAGGCTCCGCGTCCATAGAGCCTCTCCCCCACCTGGGTCGCCTCAAAGGGATCGGTGTTCCAAAGCTCCGACTTTCCCGGAGGTTGGACATCGTGATGCGCATAGAGAAGAACGTGAGGAGCGTCGGCCGCACCTGCCCTCCGAGCCAGAACCGCAGGTGCTCCGGGTGTGCCATCTGGTTTTGCAGCATTTCTAATCTCGACAAAGTCGAAGAAGCCTAAGCTCTCTAGCTCTGCCTTTACAGCCTTGGCCGACCTTGCAAGCTCCTCCGGATCAAATGAGGGCCAAGCAATGCCCGGGATCCTCACTAGCCCCTTCAGGTCCTCTATGGCCTGCTCAAAATGGCTGTCAACAAATTCTTTTGAGCTATCGATGATTGACTTGTCTTTGGAAATCTCAGCAAATGACATGCCAGTAATCTAGTGGCACACTCTGAAAGGTGCAGATGTCTGAAGAAGCCAGTGAGAAAAAGGGCAAGGGACGCCCAACACCCCCTCGCAAACAACAGGAGCAAATGCGGAAGAAGCCGCTAGTCGGAGACCGCAGCAAGGAGGCGAGGCAGGCTGACAAGGAGAAGCTCCGCGTTGAGCGCCAGCGAGCTCGCGAGGGCATGATGGCCGGTGATGAGCGCTACTTGACCCTCAGAGACAAGGGACCCCAGCGCAGATTCGCCAGAGACGTTGTTGACGCACGCTTCACCGCTGGAGAGCTTGTGCTCCCAATGCTATTTGCGGTTGTACTACTCACCTTCATCGACTCTTTCGCCCTGCAGGTAATCGCCCTCTTTGGAATGTGGGGGCTTTTTGCAATTGTTGCCATCGACGCGACCTTTGTTGGACGTGCTGCCAAGAAGAAGGTTGCAAGAAAGTTTGGTGAGGACAAGTTGGAGGGCGGCATTGCCTGGTACGCAGCAATGAGATCCATCCAAATGCGTGCCCTGAGGATCCCAAAGCCTCAGGTAGCAAGATTTCAAAAACTAGACGTTTAGAGATTCGATCGAAGGAGAAAGAATGGAATTTAGGTATCTAGGAAATTCGGGTCTCAAGGTATCCGAAATCATTTACGGCAACTGGCTTACCCACGCCTCCCAGGTCAACGACGACCAGGCGGTAAAGACGGTCCATGCGGCACTGGACGCGGGAATCACCACCTACGACACCGCAGATGCTTATGCCAACCAGGCGGCTGAGGTAGTTCTGGGCAATGCCCTCAAAGGTCAGCGCCGCGAGGGCATCGAAATTTTCACCAAGGTCTACTGGCCCGTGGCAGAAAAAGGACCTAATGATGTGGGGCTATCTCGCAAGCACATCTTTGAGTCGCTGCACGGCTCTCTCAAAAGACTGCAAACTGACTATGTAGAGCTTTACCAAGCCCACCGGTTTGACTACGAGACGCCGCTTGAGGAGACCATGCAGGCTTTCGCCGACCTGGTTCACCAGGGGAAGGTCATGTACATCGGAGTCTCCGAGTGGACGGCCGAGCAAATCCGCGAGGGCCACAAACTTGCAACTGACCTAGGTATTCGGCTCATCTCAAACCAGCCTCAGTATTCAATGTTGTGGCGGGTCATTGAAAAGAAGGTCGTCCCAACCTCTGAAAAGCTCGGTCTTGGCCAGATCGTTTGGTCGCCAATGGCACAGGGTGTTCTCAGCGGAAAGTACCTACCAGGCAAACCAGCGCCTGCAGGTTCCAGGGCAGCCAACGAGGAGGTCGGCCAGTTCATTCAAAAGTTCATGACTGACGAGATCCTCACAAAGGTTCAAAACTTGGTGCCGCTAGCCAAGGAGATTGGGCTCGACATGGCTCAGTTCGCAATCGCCTGGGTACTCCAGAATCAGAACGTCTCGGCCGCTATTGTGGGCGCCTCAAGGCCAGAACAGATTTCCAGCAACGTTGCAGCCGCAGGAGTTGAGATTCCGAGAGAAATCATGAAAAAGGTTGACGAGGTTCTCGGCGACTCGATTGTGACCGATCCAGACCTAACGATCAGCCCAGAAACTAGGCCCGCGTAAGCTGCCTAGGCCAAAAGGGGCCGAAGTAGACAAAGCCGGTGTAGCCCTGAACCAGGTCGGCGCCTAGCTCGAGCCTTTCGCGCACATCCTCCGCGGTCTCAATACCGCCCACGGAGATGATTACCATTTCAGGGAACTTCCGACTTAGAAGGGCGAGGAGCTCCTTGGATCGCTCGGCCAAAACCGGTCCACTCAGTCCCCCGGCCTGATTCGCCACCTCCCCGGATACGGCAGCACGAGAAACTGTGGTGTTGGTGGCAATGACACCAGCAAGCTTCAGCTCACTTGCTAGTTGAGCAATCTCGATTGCGTCCTCGTCCGAGACATCAGGTGCAATCTTCACAAACACTGGCTTGCCAAGGCTTTCCTCGATAACGGCCGAGAGGATGGGTCTTAGCGAAGCTATCTGCTGAAGGTCTCTGAGGCCGGGAGTGTTGGGGCTGGAGACATTCACTGCGAGGTAGTCCGCTACTGGGGCGAGCCTCTTGGCACTGTAGCGGTAGTCACCTGCCGCATCCTCAAGCTCTACAACCTTCGTCTTGCCAATGTTTACACCAATAACGGGCAGAGGCGCTCCGGAGGCGCGAAGCTTGCTGAGCCTCTCTGCAACGACATCCGCACCCTCATTGTTAAAGCCCATGCGGTTAATCAAAGCTCGACTACTTGGTATTCGGAACAGCCTCGGTTTTGGGTTTCCAGGCTGGGCCTGCGCGGTCACGGTCCCTATCTCGACATGCCCAAAGCCCAGGGCATGCAGCTCTCTGACCAGCTTGGCGTCCTTGTCAAAGCCAGCCGCCATGCCAACGCGATTTGAAAATCTCAGCCCAGCTACCTCCACGGAACCATTCTGAGTCGGACGAATTATCCTGAGCGCAAACATCAAACGCAGCACAAAAGCGCCAAGGTGATGCGCAAACTCAGGGTCGAGCCTTCGCAGAAAAACAGTGAATAAAAGCCGATACATCAGCTGTTTAGATCCTCAATCGCGGCCTGAAAGTCCTCAAGGCTGTCCCAAGCTTGATAGACGCTGGCAAATCTCATGTAGGCAACGTGATCGAGGTTTCGAAGGGGATCCAGAATGGCTAGGCCGATGTCCTGCGCTTCTATGCTTGCAGCTCCAGTAGCTCGCAAAGTCTCCTCAACCTGCTGCGCGAGCAGGGCCAGGTCTGCATCTGTTACTGGGCGACCTTGGCACGCCTTTCTGACTCCAGAGATGATCTTGTCTCGGGAGAATGGCTCTGTGACCCCAGAGCGCTTGGTGACCATGAGGCTGGCTGTCTCTATGGTGGTGAAACGCTTTTGGCACTCTGGGCACTGCCTACGCCTGCGAATAGCAGACCCGTCGTCAGAGGTTCTCGAATCAATGACTCGAGAGTCAGCGTGGCGACAAAATGGACAGTGCATTAGTCGACAAACCTAATCTGAACAGCATCGGAGTGGGCTGGTAGGCCCTCCGCCTCAGCAAAAACCTTCAACTGGGTCTCAACTTCCTGAAGAGCCTCTTTGGAGTAGCTAATTACCTGCTGGCTTCTAAGAAAGCTCATAACCGACAGGCCAGAAGAGAACTTTGCCTGCTCTCCCGTGGGCAGGACGTGATTGGAGCCCGCTAAATAGTCACCCAGGCTCACGGGAGTGTGATTGCCAAGGAAAATGGCCCCTGCATTTGTGATTCGGCTGGCAAGCGCCCTAGCGTCCGCAGTCTGTATCTCTAAGTGTTCGGTGGCGTACTCGTTGGCAATGGCGACAGCCTGATCCAGGTCACTTACCAACACCGCTGCTGATTGGTGGCCGGCCAGGGCTTTCATGACACGCTCTTTGTTTGCCGTTTCCGGAGACTGGATTTTCAGCTCTTGCTGAACGGCATCTAGGAGTTCTTGTGAGGTTGTCAATAGGACACTGGCCGCATTTTCGTCGTGCTCAGCCTGAGAGATCAGGTCGGCCGCAACAAAAGCTGGGTTTGCGGTCTCGTCAGCGATCACCAGAATTTCGGTCGGACCGGCCTCTGAATCGATAGCGATCTGGCTTCTGAGCTGGCGCTTTGCTGCTGCCACGAATATGTTGCCCGGCCCGGTAACCAGACGGACTGGCTCTAGCCCCGCTTCTGCTACTCCAAATGCCAGGGCGGCAACTGCACTCGCACCCCCAATCGCATAGACCTCGTCGACTCCAAGTAGCTCACAGGTAGCCAAGACCGCAGGCGACGGCAGGCCGCCATTGTCTTTTTGCGCGGGGGAAACCACGACAATTCGTTTCACCCCAGCAACCTGCGCAGGCACCACGTTCATTACAGTGCTGGATGGGTATACCGCCTTGCCTCCCGGGACATACAGGCCCACTGAGTCAACGGGAACGTAACGGGTCTCAACATTGCCGCCCTCAGATACCAAGACTGAAGTCGATTTTGGCAACGTTGCCTCAGACACTCTTCGAACTCTGGCAATCGATTCCTCAATTGCACCTCTAAGACTTGGGTCTAGCGAATCTCTGCTGGATTGCAGGGCTTCAGGGGGAACACGAATAGTGTCAGGGACAACACCGTCAAAGTCCTGTGCATGGCGCCTGAGCGCTGCTGCGCCTTCAGCACGGACCTCGCCAATGAGTTTCGAGACAATTTCGGCGACTGAATCGATGGAGATTGCTGCTCGTGGAAGCAGATCACGGACCCGCTGGGGTGTTACCTCGCCATCCCAGACAAATGATCGCATTACAGAATCCCTCTTGGCCTTTAGAAGATGCCCTAACCTTATCTAAGAAATGACAAATAACTCCCCAGCCTTCGACCTCGCCGGCGCTGATGCTCTCAAGGCAGCATTTAGAAATCATGCCTCGGGTATCTCAGTGATCACAGCCCTTGACGTGCAGGGCAACCCGATTGGTTTTACCGCCTCGAGCGCAACCTCGCTAGGGTCCAACCCTCCCCTGGTTTCGCTCAACGTGGCCCAAGGCTCATCAAGCTACCCCCATTTGCTGCCGGGAAGATTTGTGGCCCTTCACACCCTTGATAGCGAGTCCTTGCATCTCGCGCAACGCTTTGCCGGGGACAAGGAAGGTAGATTCGTTGGCGACGAGCTGGAGGGGCCCGAAGGACTGCCAATCGTGCCGCAGGCATCGTCAGTGCTTATTGGCAAGATTCGCGAGAAGTACGAGATTGAAAGCAATGCGGTAGTCATTATCGATGCTCTGAGTGCATCGGTCATGAGAACCCCAGAGGAGCCCCTGGTTTACTTCCAGAGGGCCTACCACGCAATCGGTAACAAGTTAGCCGATAACAGCTAGCTAACCGCCTCTGGGCCGAGCAGAGCCTTGAGCTCTCCGAACAGGTCGTGGCCAACCGCAACCCTCTGGGGAAGCATGAAGTGGCTGGTCTGACCATTGGAAACTAGCTTCACCTGAACCTCAACCGGGCCTGGATGTGCTTCAAGGATGGCTGCTAACTGAGTCAACCTCTCCCTGGTAGCAACAGCGTCGTTGAGCTGTAGCTGCAAGACCCCACCAAGCTCTCTACCTGATTCGAGCTTTTCAATTGAGAACCCCTGGAGGGTCACCTCGTCATCGCGCCTAGAAACTCGGCCTCTTATCGTGACAGTGCTATCTGGAACCAGGCTGTCCCGATGCTGCAGGTAGGTCTTACCCATAAACATCACAGGGATCTCACCAGAGAAGTCTTCGAGAGTTAGCTGAGCATATTGATTTCCTGAGGAGCGGGCGATCTTGTGCTGCACCTGGGTAATCAGGCCGGCAATAGTCACCGTCTCACCATCCGCGATTTCGCTGTCTCGAAGCGCAGCGCTTCCCATGTCCGAGTAGCGCATCAACTCGGCCTCCATGCCCGCGAGTGGGTGATCCGAAACATACAACCCGAGCATCTCACGCTCGTTAGCCAGCAGATCCCGCTTCGTCCACTCAGGGAGCTTTGGTATCTCGATGGTTGCCGGGTCCTCCTCCATGAGGTCTCCGAAGAGATCCACCTGCCCAGTGGCGGCTTGGCGCTTGAGCATTGCCGATGCCTCGATAGCCTCCTCGTGGATGGCAATGAGAGACCTTCGGGTGTGTCCGAGGGTGTCAAAGGCACCGGCCTTAATCAGCGATTCAACAACGCGTTTGGTGCTGGCCTGGGCACTGACCCTCGTCAAAAAGTCTTGGAAGGAGGTGAACCTCTCCTGCTCTCTAGCTTCAATGATGCTCTCGACAACGTTCTTTCCAACGTTCCGCACTGCACCTAGGCCAAACCTGATGTCATCTCCGACAGCTGCAAAGGTGCCAATTGACTCATTCACGTCAGGCGGCAAAACCTGAATGCCCATTTTTCGGCACTCGTTTAGATAGATGCCGAGCTTGTCCTTGGAGTCACCCACGCTAGTTAGCAGCGCTGCCATGAACTCGGCCGGGTAGTTCGCCTTCAGGTAGGCGGTCCAGTAGCTGAGAACCCCGTATCCAGCGGAGTGGGCCTTGTTGAACGCGTAATCCGCAAAAGGTAGCAGCGTGTCCCAGAGTGCTTTGACCGCGCCCTCGGAATAGCCGTTTTTGTGCATCCCATCCGAGAACAGCTCGAACTGCTTCGCCAGCTCCTCAGGTTTCTTCTTACCCATTGCTCGCCTGAGCAGGTCCGCCTGTCCCAGGCTGTAGCCGGCGACTTTCTGCGCGGCGGCCATGACCTGCTCCTGATAAACAATCAGGCCATACGTCGGGTCCAGGATCTCGCTCAAAGGTTCTAGGAGCTCCGGGTGAACACCCTCTGATTGCTGCTGCCCATTCTTTCTCTGGGCGTAATTTGTGTGAGAGTTCATGCCCATAGGTCCGGGGCGATACAGGGCTATTACGGCCGAGATGTGCTCAAACTCAGAGGGTTTTAGCATCCTGAGCAAAGAGCGCATGTTGTTACCGTCGAGCTGAAAAACGCCCAGTGTGTCGCCTCTGGAGAGCAGTTGGTAAGTTTTCTCGTCTTTATCTAGGTCGAGCTCCTCAAGAACTACCTTCTCCCCCTTGTTTTGCTCGATGTTGGCGAGAGCATCATCAATGACAGTCAGGTTCCTTAGCCCCAGAAAGTCCATCTTCAACAGGCCGAGATCCTCACAGGGAGGCTGGTCAAATTGGGTGATGATGGCGCCATCCTCTTCCCGCTTCATAATTGGAATGACGTCCATCAGCGGTTTAGCAGACATAATCACACCGGCAGCGTGGACACCCCATTGCCTCTTGAGTGACTCGAGCCCCCGGGCAAGCTCAAAGACCTGCTTGCTGTCTTCGTCGTTCTCAATAAGATCCCGGAACTCTGCTGCCTCCGCGTAGCGCTCAGATTCTTTATTTGTGACGTCGTCCAGGCTCACGTCTCGGCCTAACACCATGGGAGGCATTGCCTTGGTCAGCTTCTCGCCGATTGAGTAGGGCTTTGCAAGCACTCTTGCCGAGTCTTTGAGAGCTTGCTTTGCCTTGATGGTGCCGAACGTCACAATCTGAGCAACGCGGTCCGCACCATATTTTTCAGTCACATAGCGGATGACCTCAGGGCGCCTTCGGTCATCGAAGTCAACATCAATATCGGGCATTGACAGACGCTCGGGATTTAGAAAGCGCTCAAAAATCAGGTCGTGGGCCAGCGGATCCAGCTCAGTGATGCCCATTGCGTAGGAGACGATTGAACCGGCGGCCGAGCCGCGGCCTGGCCCGACTCTAATCCCCTGCTCTCTAGCCCAGCGAATGAAGTCTGAAACCACAAGAAAATAGCCGGGGAAGCCCATTTTGACGATCACTTCGATCTCGTAAGCCGCTTGTTCCCGGTGCCTGTCGGAAAAGCCATCGGGATAGCGCCTGTCCATGCCCCGCCAGACCTCTTTTTCGAACCATTCGGCCTCGGTGCTTCCCTCCGGCACTGGGAAACGCGGCATGAGGTCTTGCTTTTCAAAATTGACCTCGCAGCGTTCGGCGATTAAGAGCGTATTGTCCGCCGCCTCCGGGATCTCCGAGAAGAGACTCCGCATCTCTTTTGCGCTCTTGAGATAGAACTCCTGCGATTCAAACCGAAAACGCTTTGGATCGTCGAGGTTGGTTCCAGTCTGCACACACAGCAGGGCCTCGTGAGCAACAGAGTCTTCCTTGTGGACGTAGTGGAGATCGTTTGTACCAACCAGCGGCAGGCCTAAATCCTTGGCAAGCTTGAGAAGGTCATCGCGCACACGTTTTTCGATCTCAAGTGCGTGGTCCATCACCTCGACGAAGTAGTTCTCCTTGCCGAAGATGTCCCGAAATTCCGCAGCCGTTTTCAGGGCTTCTTCATACTGACCCAACCTAAGCCTGGTTTGAACCTCACCACCCGGGCACCCGGTGGTTCCGATTAAACCCTTGCCGTACTGGCCGAGAAGCTCACGGTCGATTCTTGGCTTGAAGTAGTACCCCGACAGATATGCCTCTGAGCTGAGCCTGAACAGATTGTTCATGGATGCATTGTCGGTAGCCCAAATGGTTAGGTGGCTAAATGCTCCACCACCCGAGACGTCATCGTCTCCACCATCCCCCCAGCGGACCTTAGTTTTTTCCAGTCTGGACCCCGGAGCGAGATACGCCTCCATGCCAATGATTGGTTTGATTCCGGCCGCGGTGGCCTGCTTCCAGAATTCGTAAGCACCGTGGGTGTTGCCATGGTCTGTCATCGCAATGGCCGGCATCCCAAGCTCGGCAGCCTTTTCAACAAGTGGCTTGATGCGGGCTGCGCCGTCGAGCATTGAAAACTCGGTGTGGTTGTGCAGGTGGACAAAAGACTTATCTCCCACCAAAGCACCTCCTACTTGCAGGTGACAATGCTAAAGCCGAAACTCGACATCCCTGAGCCTTGAAAGGGCGATTTCCAAATCGCTCGGGTACTCAGAGCTGAATTCTTGCCACTCACCACTGATTGGATGCGCGAAGCCGAGCTTAACCGCGTGCAGCCACTGCCTCTCTAGATTTAGCTTGGCTGCAAGTTTTGGGTCGGAGCCATAAAGCGGATCGCCGACAAGCGGGTGTCGGAAGTGAAAGAAGTGAACTCTAATCTGGTGCGTTCTTCCGGTCTCTAGCCCCACCTCAACCAGGGCAGCCGATGGCAGCATTTCTTTGACCTCGTAGTGAGTAACGGCTGGCTTTCCATTCTGAGAGATAGTGAACTTGTAGTCATGCCTTTGGGAGCGCGCAATTGGGGTGTCGATCGTGCCAGACGCGGGATCTGGATGCCCCTGCACCAGAGCGTGATAGGTCTTTTTTGGAGTTCGATCGCGGAATGCCTGTTTCAACACCGAATAGGCTCGCTCTCCCTTCGCAAGCACCATGAGTCCTGAAGTTCCAACATCTAGCCTTTGCACAATTCCCTGTCGCTCTTGAGCACCCGAGGTCGCAAGCTCTATTCCTCTTGATAGCAGCACTCCCCCGACGCTTGGACCCACAAATCCCTGTGAAGGGTGAGAAACAACACCGGCAGGCTTGTCTACGACCACGATGTGCTCGTCTTCGAAAACAACTCTCAGCTCTGGTACATCCTCGGCAGTCAGTGCCACAGATGCAGGCTTGTCTAGAAGAGTCACCTCCAATAGCTCACCAGCAACCAGGCGATGACTCTTACCAATCTGGTTACCATCCATGGTCACCCCACCTGAGGCAATTAGCTCAGCTGCGGCGGTGCGGGAGATGCCCAATATCTTTGCAAGTCCCGCATCTAGCCGATCACCCTCCCTGGCATCCGGGACCTGCAAAAACTTACTTTGCACGGCCCCCGCCGATCTCATCACCGAGGAGCGTTCTCAGGATCGCCAAGCTAACCGCGATCACCAAAAAGGTGTCTGCCAGATTAAAAATTGGGAAGTTGAAGGGGATTTGAATGAAATCCACCACGTGACCATTGAAAAACTGAGGTTGTTTAAAAGCTCGGTCGATTAGATTTCCCGCTGCACCACCGAGCGCCATGCCGCCAATCAGAGCCCAGGTCATGGTCTTGATTCGGGGCGAGAGCACAATAAGAGCAACCGTGGCTGCAAGCGAAATTGTCGTGAGGACCCAGGTTGCTCCAACACCAAGTGAAAAAGCCGCCGCATTGTTGTAGGCAAGACGAAACTGAAGCAGTTCGCCAATGACTGGGACGGAGCCCTGGCCTGCAAGGTTAGCCTCTGCCCAGAATTTAGTTAGCTGATCAACAAGAACAATTAGCGAGGCCGATACCCCAAACAAGAGATACCTTGCGGTCTTAGTCCTTTTTCTTGTCACGCTTTGGCTCATCGGCCTCGTCGTTATCGGAAACTAGATCCTCGGCGCTGAACTCACTGGACTCTTGGTCTAGAGCCGCGTCATCATCCTCTTCAGCTGGCTCCTCGACCTCGCCTCCAAGAGCGGTGGGCTCTTGGGAGTAGTACTCCAGCGAAATATCTGCTGCAGAGGCAGGCTCGACATCCTCCATAAGATCGCTGTAGGCCTCTTCGCTCAGGATGTTTTCAAGCTGACCCTGGATGTAGTCGCGAAGGTTTGCGCGGTACTCGGTCTCGAAGCGCTTGAGGTCTGAAATTGACTCTTCAACAGTTCTGCGGTCAAGCTCGAGCTGGTTCAGAACCTCTCTAGCCTGAGCCTCAGCATCACGAACTATGCGAGCTGCCTGAACCTGAGCGTCCTTGATGATCTGGTCACGCTTCACGCGACCTTCCTGGACGTGATCCGCGTGGAGTTTGTGGGCGAGTTCAATAATGCTGCGGGACTGGTCAGTGTCCTCGTCTGCAGTTGGCACCGCGGGGTCACTTGCCACCGGAAATGGCTGAACTTCGACTTCCTCACTGGCAGGAAGAGAGCTCTTGGTTCTTAGTGCTTCGTTGTCACTGAGGATTTTCCGAAGCTCAACGACGATGTCGTCTAGGTAGTCATCCACCTCGTCTTGGTCGTAGCCCTCGCGAAATTTTGTGACTTGAAAACGCTTAGCGAGGATGTCCTCTGGTGTTAACGCCATTGTGCAACCTTCCTGGCATGCATTTGAAACCTGAGAGCTATGTTATTGCCACCTACAGGGCTCGAGCAAAGCCCTGGAGAATAATCACCGCAAAAAGCACGAGTGTCCAAGCCAGATCGAGCGAGATTGTGCCCAGTCGAAGCGGTGGCACAAACCTGCGAACAAAGCGCAGAGGCGGGTCGGTCAGGGTGTAGGCAAAGTCCAGTATCGGTAGGAGGATGCCCTTCGGCTTCCAGCTGCGATTAACTCCCATGACAAGGTCGGCTATAAACCTACCCAGCATTGCGTAGAAGAAGATTTGCAGGGCCCAGTAAAGGACAAGTCCGACAATGCTCATTGGCTACTGCATCAAGTCTTCGGGGTCATCCTCATCGGCGTCTGCATCCGTCACCGAAACGTTTTGCGGAGATAGCAGGAATACCTTCGGGGTAACCCTGCGCAGGTGTCCCTCTAGACCCTCTTTCAGGCCAATCATGAAATCGAGCATACGCTTTGCGTCAGCCTCACTCATTGCGCCAATGTTTACAATGACCGGCACACCCGAGCGGAAGTGTGCAGCGACCTCTTTGGCATCGGCGTAGCTCTCGGGGTCGAGAGTCACTATCTCAGACATGTCAGCTGATCTACGAGGTCTAGGTGCTGAAGGCTTTGGTTTTGGAGCCGACTCGCTCTTTCCCTCAGAGGATCCGAAGCCGAAGAACGACATCACGGAATTTACTACGCCCATTGCTACTCCTTATTTCTCCTAAAGACTATGCGTAATTTGGCCTGGGTCCTGTAATGGCACTCCCAACTCGGATGTGTGTCGCACCCATCTCAATTGCAAGTTCAAAATCCTCGCTCATGCCCATGGAAAGCTTGTCCGCACTAGGGACCACACCCTTCAGCTGCTCACTGGCAGCCAGTGTCTTTTCAAAATCAACCCTTGGGTCAACACCCAATCCGGCCACCGCCATGACGCCCATGAGCCTAATTTGAGGAATCTCAAGTACCTGTTCAGCGAGCTCGATCAAGTTATCCGGCTCCACTCCCCCTCGACCTGGGTCATCGGTTAGGTTCAGCTCGATAAAGCCATGAATCTCAAGGCTCCGATTGGACAGCTGCTTTCTAAGCTCCTTGAGAAGACTGGGCCTGTCTATCGAGTGAATGCTTGCCGCATAGTTCAAAACTGTGCGCACCTTGTTCGACTGAAGCTGTCCAACAAAGTGCCAGCTCGCGTCCCTCCTGCCACCGTCTGCGAGCTCTTTCGCTTTGGGTCCGGCCTCTTGGTCTCGGTTTTCACCGAAGTGCCTGTGCCCAAGGTCGTAGAGCTCAGCCACAAGATCAGCAGGATGGTTTTTGGTTACTACGACCAGCTCGACATCGCTCTCAGGTCTCCCGGCCGCTCGACAACTAGCCTCAACTCGCTCCAGTACTGAGCGGTAGCGCTCAGCTAAGAGCATTAGCGGAAGAACTCAGGCAGGTCTAGGTCATCGCCGAAGGCACCGGGTGCACTGACCTTTTCGCGCCGGTCTTCCTCGGAAGGTGAACCCTCATCGAGGCTCTCCAGGTTGGGAGCATCGACTTCTTCTAGCTCGGTTGCAGTCTCGGCAGCGCCAGTCTCAACAGCCGAAGCGTCCTCGGCGCCTAGGTAAGCGGGTGCCTCGACCTCTTCGGACTCCGAAAGGCCGATTACGGCATTCTCAAATCGCTTGTACTTTGGCTGACCGCCATCGAAGCCTGCTGCGATAACGGTGATTCTGACCTCATCGCCAAGGGTGTCCTCGATGGTTGCGCCGAAGATGATGTTGGCCTCTGGGTGAACCGCCTCCTGAACCAACCTTGCGGCATCGTCGATTTCGTGAAGACCGAGGTCGGAAGCTCCCTGTACCAGGAGCAATACCCCGTGGGCACCCTCGATGGTTGCCTCCAGAAGTGGCGATGAGACTGCGATTTCTGCAGCCCTGATGGCACGATCCTCGCCCTTGGCGGTACCAATACCCATGAGCGCGCTTCCAGCACCCTGCATCACACTCTTGACATCGTTGAAGTCGAGATTGATTAGGCCCGGAACCACGATTAGGTCGCTAATGCCCTGAACACCTGCACGCAGCACGTCGTCTGCGGTCATGAATGCTTCGAGCGCGGAAATCTTTTTGTTTGACATCTCCAGGAGTCGCTGGTTAGGAACGACAATGAGAGTGTCGACCTCTTCACGAAGGGCTTTGATGCCCTCGTCAGCCTGCACTGCTCGACGCTTACCTTCAAAGTTGAACGGCCTGGTCACGACACCGACGGTCAGAGCGCCCAGGCGCTTTGCGATGCGTGCAACGACGGGAGCGCCGCCGGTGCCTGTTCCGCCACCCTCGCCTGCTGTGACAAAAACCATGTCTGCACCCTTGATGGCAGCCTCTATTTCGCCCTCGTGCTCCTCAGCAGCACGCCTGCCGACCTCTGGGTCGGCTCCAGCTCCGAGACCTCTGGTGATGTCGCGCCCAATGTCCAGCTTGACGTCAGCATCGCTCATGAGCAAAGCCTGAGCATCAGTGTTGACGGCAACAAACTCAACTCCGCGGAGCCCTGAGTTAATCATTCGGTTCAGAGCATTCACTCCACCGCCGCCGACTCCAACGACCTTGATGACTGCCTGATAGTTAGGTGACTGGGTCACGATTCGCCTCCTGCTATGAACCCTCAAGTTAAGGCTGAGGCTTAACTTTTCTGAGAGTATTCAATTAGCGCCACGAAGTTAGAGGGCGCAGGGGCAAGTGTTAGCTAGGCACTCGGGCGTGTCGTAAACAACAGATTAACTTGGAAAACTCCTAGTAATCGCTGTATCTGACCACCGGAGAATTTGGCGACGAGACATCTATGGTGACGGACTCCTCGACCCCGGTGGCAATCAATGAATCAAGGACCTCGGCCTTCAATAGCGCCTCGTCGTTGTCCCCCCAGATCACCGTGATATCGCGCTCTTTGAGGGTGAGCTTGCTGGTCAGCTGCTCACTGACCTCGACCGAGAAGACGCCTTGGTAGGTTTCGACCGGGAGAGAGAGCAGCAGTTCCACCGCGTATCTGTAGCGGCTGTCCTCAGTCGGGTCCCCCTGAAAGACCAAAAATGGATGCTCTCCAAGCGTCGCAGTTGGCTCAATCTTCACTCCCGCTGCGTCGTAGAGCCAATTCTCACCCTCGCGAAACAAGACCAATAGCGGCTGCCGCTCTCGCACCTTGACCCGCAGGGTGTTTGGCGGCTCAGCTGTGAAGGTAAAGGTCTCTATGAGTGAAATGTCGCCCAACAGTGAGGCGAGCTCATCTGCGGTGACGGTAGTCAAGGGTCTTCCTCTGAGGTCGCTTAGGGCAGAGGTGATTTGGCTTGATTCAATTCGCTCGTTGCCGCTTACGGCAATGCGGTCAATCGCGAATAGTGGCGTTAGGAAGCTTGCCGCCACCAAAGCGCCCAATGTCAATGGAGAGACAATGAGCAGCACCCTGGCCCAGATTGTGAACGGTCCGACACCAATGCGCCGTGGCTTTTTCTTCTTCAGGCGCTTCCGCTCGGTCCTGAGAAGCTCCCTGTCACTTCGAGCCAACTAGCTCTCCAGGGCCGCTAGTAGGTCTGGGACCATGCGGTTGATGTCCCCGCACCCCATCGTGATTATGAAGTCTCCAGCCTCAGCAAGAGCCGCTGCCTTCGCTGGCACATCGTCCCAGTTAGGAACCAAGTGAGTATTCTCTTGGCGAGCGCACTTCGCGGTAATCAGGTCGGCGGTTACTCCAGGCTCGGGATCCTCTCTGGCCGCATAGATTTCGGTCACCACCGCCTCGTCAGAAAGCATCAAAACCTCAGCAAATTCTTTTGAGAACAGCCTGGTGCGGCTGTAGAGATGGGGCTGGAACACCGTGATCAGCCTTCCGGTGCCGACGACAGCTCTAGCCGCTTTGAGTGCAGCAGCAACCTCAGTCGGGTGGTGAGCAAAGTCGTCATAGACCTTCACCCCTCTGCGCTCTCCGTGAAGCTCAAACCTTCTAACCGTGCCGCCGAATTGCTCGACCGCAGCAGCTGACTCGGCAAAATCGAAGCCCAGTCCAACCAGGGTCGCCACCGCTCCGGCTGCGTTCAAGGCGTTGTGGTGACCGGGAACCTTGAGCTTCATGGACACCCTTGAATCGGCGTGGGTCAGCTCAAATGAGACCTCAGGGCCTGAGGCGTCGATTCCAGAGACCCGGAAGTCAGCTCCTGGCGCCTCGCCAAAACTCAGGACGTGGTCGTGTCTTAGCAGGCCACTAACCGCCTCTGCCCCTGGATCGTCGCTTGAGATAACGACGAACTTGCCAGCAGCATCTGCAAACTTTGCAAACTCAGCCTGGAATGCCTCAAGCGATCCGTAGTGATCGAGGTGATCGGGATCTACGTTTGTGATCACCGCAACATCGGTGTCGTAGTGAAGAAATGAGCTATCAGATTCGTCGGCCTCAATAACAAAATGCTCTCCCGAGCCATAGCCTGCCGAGGAGCCATACTCCTGAATTACCCCACCGTTTACGAAGCTGGGGTCGGCCCCTAATCGACTCAATCCGGTCACGATCATGCCTGTAGAGGTGGTCTTTCCGTGAGCCCCCGCCACGGCAATCAGCGACCCCTTAGAGGCTAGGTGAGCCAGCAAAGCGGAGCGGTGCAGGATTGGAATGCCGAGCTCCTGAGCCTTTAGATACTCGGGATTGGTGGGCCAAAGCGCGCTGGTGACCACAACTGTGTCGGGTGAACCTAGATTTGCCTCGTCGTGCCCAATGGTTATCTTGGCCCCGAGGTCTCTGAGGGCCGAAATATTGGCACTTTCTCTCACGTCAGAGCCGGTTACCTCGTGTCCGCTGCCAATCAGCAATCTCGCCAGGCCCGACATGCCGGAGCCGCCGATACCAACAAAATGCACTTTCCCCAGTTCGCGCGGAACCTCTTGGCTGTAGTCGGGCTTAATCATGGCTACCAGTATCCACCGCCGCATAGAGCAAATCGCGCAGCCGCTCGGCTGCATCCACGATTCCCACGGATTTGGCTGCCTCAGACATACGTTTGAGCGTCGCCTTGTGACTCAAGGTGGGAATCACCCTTTCGGCTATGAACTCCGGCGTGAAGTCCTTGTCATCGCAGAGTTCTGCGCCTCCTGCCTCCACGACACTCTTGGCGTTATGGCGCTGCTCCCCGTTTCCGACGGGGTAGGGCACAAAAACGGCAGGTAATCCAGCTGCCGAGAATTCACTCACAGTCGAGGCTCCCGAGCGAGATATCGCAAGATCACTTGCCGCAATCGCGGCATCCATGCGGTCACAGTAGGCAAGCCTGAGATAGCCGGGCTGATTGGCCTCCTCGAGACCCGCCTTCTCGCCGACTATGTGCAGCACCTGAATGCCAGCATTTGAGAGTTCCGGGAGTGAGTCGATAACAGCATTGTTGATACTTCTTGCCCCCTGTGACCCTCCGGTCACGAGAATTGTGGGAAGAACTGGATCAAGACCAAGCTCGACGCGAGCCTGGTCCTTGTCTATGTTGGTGCCTTCGACGAGCTCTTTTCTAATAGGCATGCCGACCAAGGTCGCGCCGGTGAGGTTCGAGTTTGAAAATGCAACCGCCCGGTGCCTTGTGAACCTGGCTCCCAGGCGATTGGCAAAACCAGCGAGAGCATTTGCCTCATGAATAACCAATGGCTTCTTCGTTAGCCAGGCTCCGATGTAAGCCGGAGCCGACGCGTATCCCCCGAACCCGACCACGCCATCTATCTGCCGCTCACGGATTATCTTTCTGACCTGCAAAGACGAACCAAGGAGCTTGAATGGGAAACTCAAAACGCCAATGCTGAGCTGTCGGGGTAGTGGCAACCTAGAAACCGTAGCAAGCTCAAAACCGCGCTCTGGAACAAGTCTCTGTTCAAGACCCTCCTTGGTCCCAAGAGCAATAACCTCGTGGCCCTCGGAGCGAAGCAGTTCCGCAAGAGCCAGCAGCGGGTTTACATGGCCTCCGGTTCCGCCTCCTGCGAGCAGAAACCTCACCTAGCTCCTCCTGCGACCGAGGTGACTCATGCGGTCCCGCTCAACTGCTAAAACAACACCAATCGCAAGCATCGTTGCAATCAGGGAAGAGCCACCTGCGGAGATCAGAGGTAGGGGAACTCCCAGAACAGGGAAGAGTCCGAGGACAACACCTATGTTGATGAAGGCTTGCATGACTATCCAGAACATCACCCCAACAACGATGTTGCGATTGAAGGGATCAGTCTGGAGGCGAACTATCGCAAAGAGCACCAGTCCGATGGCAAAAAACAGCAGAATCACCGCGCCAGCTCCAACCAGCCCAAGCTCTTCGCCGATGACTGCGAATATGAAGTCGTTTTCAACCTCTGGGATCCAACTCCACTTGAGTTTGGATCTGCCCAAGCCGGTCCCAAAAATTCCGCCTGAGGCTAGAGCCCAGGTGCCATGCTCGAACTGCCACCTGACGCCCATGGGGTCAGCACCCTCCGGATTGAGCCAGGCATCAAAACGAATCCGCCTCGAAGGCGATGCCATGATCATTGCCGCTGCTGCTGCCAGGCCTGCGAATCCAAGCAGTAGCCAATTGTGCCAACGCATCCCGGCAAACAGATAGATACCCATGAGCAGCACTGCCATGACAACGCCGGTTCCAAGATCGCGCCCCATCACCGCGACCAGCACTACAGCCGCGCCCGAAAGCACAAAGACCCATATCCATAACTGCCTATTGCGCTCCTCGTTACCACCCAGTTGAGCGAGGATCTGAGCCAGTGCGACTATCAGTGCAAGTTTTAGAAACTCGGATGGCTGGATGGAGACAAAACCCAGATCAAGCCAGTTGCGGTTTCCGTTGATGTCCGCACCAAACAAGACAGTGGCAACCTGCAAACCCAATGCACTAAAAAGAATTGGCATGCTCATCCGGCGGTAAAAACCCATTGGGAGATTACTCGCTGCCACCAAAGCGATAAGTCCAACAAGCGCAAATGCTCCCTGTCGGAAGAACATGGTTGCCGCGCTATCAGTTTGCTTGAAGCTGTCGATTGCCGAGGCGCTTGCCACCATCGCAAGCCCCAGTCCAGCGGTCAGAAGACTAAGGCCCAATAGCAGCAGCGCCTGTCTCGACTGGGCCCTGAACTTAGGCCTCAGGGCGTCCATTACCCCGGTCATCCGCGAAGCTCCCTTACGGCCTGCTCGAACTTATCGCCTCTGTCGGCGTAGTCACGAAATTGATCCATGGATGCGGCTGCTGGTGCCAGCAGAACAGTATCGCCGGGGGCGGCCAGTTCTTTTGCTGCCAAAACCGCATCTCTCATCACAGAATCACCTGAAATGACACTAATTGCGCTCTCTGGCAATACTTCGGAGAAAAGCTGCGCGAGTTGCTCCGTCTCACTGCCAATCAAAACGGCGCCCCTCAGCTTGGATGCATGCTTTTTCATCAGTTGGGAAGGGTCGACCCCCTTGAACTGGCCTCCGATAATCCATATCACAGAGTCATATGCAGACAATGAGCTGTCCGCAGCGTGGGCGTTTGTCGCCTTGGAGTCGTTGACGTAAAGCACACCCTCAATCTCGGCCACCAGTTGGTTTCTATGAGGGGAGAGCTTGAAGTTGGATATTGCCCGCCTAATTGACTGCGGTGGCACTCCTGCGGCACGAGCCAGCGCTGTAGCAGCGGCAACATTTGCGCGGAGCTGATCACTCACCGGGCCGATTTGCGCCAATTCTGACTCGGTCGCAATCTCAAGTGCCTCTTCAGCCCTGTTCTCTAGAAACGCTCTATCAACCAAGATGTCTTCAACGAAACCAACTGCTGACTTCTGCGGCGTAAATAGCGAGAAGGCAATGGCTCGACAGCCCTCAACGACATCGGCCTCTTGTGCCGCTTCCAAAGTTTTTGCGTCCTGCTCGTTGAACACAATTGCTGCTTCGGTGCCGTGGTAGACCTTGGACTTCGCCTGGAAATAGCTCTCCATGTCTCCATGCCAATCAAGGTGATCCTCGGCTAGGTTCAAAAATGCGCTCGCTAGCGCCGTGATCTCGCCCAGATAGTGAAGCTGGAAGCTGGAGAGTTCGACGACCAAGAAATCGAAACCCTCAGGGTCTCTGATGGCATCGAGGATTGGATTCCCGATGTTGCCGCAGGCGACCGCCCTCAGCCCATCGGCTGCAAACATTGCAGCGGTTAGCTCGGTTGTCGTGGTTTTACCGTTGGTGCCAGTTACCGTCAGCCACTTTGCAACCTTCTGAGTCTTATCCCGAAGCCTGTAGGCAAGGTCAATGTCCGTAAGCAGGTCAACGCCTCTGGCTAAAAGCTCTTGAACTAGCGGATGCGTCGGAGCAAACCCAGGTGAAACTATTGCGAAGTCAGGACTAAAACCAAGGGTTTCCAAGACTGCAGGGCTGTCATCCGAAATGAATCGTGACCCTATTACCTCTGCGAGGTCAACCAGTCTCTCGTCTGCGGATTGACCGACCGCAGCTGCCTCAACACCAAGCTCAATAAGTGTGTCAAGAGCACTAAAACCAGACTTTCCAAGGCCTAGAACAACTGCTTTATGCGCTGACCAGTCCCCGTGCCAAGAGGTTGGAACGCTCATAGTCCGTAGATCCACTCCACATAGAACAGGCCAACACCAGCTGCCACGCAGAGCGCCGCAATGATCCAGAACCTAACGACGATCGTGATCTCGGCCCAGCCCTTGAGCTCGAAGTGGTGATGCAGCGGGGACATCCTGAAAACTCGCCTGCCCTTGCCGTATATCCGCTTTGTCAGCTTGAAATACGCACGCTGAATGACTACGGAGCCGGTGACAATCACGAAGATGCCGCCTATCAACACAAGTAGCAGCTCGGTTCGACTCACAACTGCCAGCGCGGCGAGCGCACCGCCAAGACCCAAGGAGCCGGTGTCGCCCATAAAAAGCTGTGCGGGTGAGGTATTCCACCACAAAAAGCCAACACAGGCTCCGACAATTGCGGCGGCAACCACCGCGACATCAAGGGGGTCCCTAACCTCATAGCAGGCGGCAATGTTCTCGACGGCCGTGCGACAAGACTGGTTGAACTGCCAAAAGCCGATGATGACGTAGGCGCCAATTGCAAAAATCGCCGAGCCTGAGGCTAGGCCGTCAAGACCGTCGGCAATGTTCACACCGTTTGAGCTGGAGGCAACCAGAAGGAACACCCACAGCACGAAAAGGCCCATTCCAACAAGCGATCCCCAGAAAAAGAGGTCGACAGGGAGATCCCGAAAAAGCGATATGTTGGTGCTGGCAGGAGTCAGTCCCCGATCATTCGGGAACTGCAGCGCCAAAACTGCAAACGAAATGGCCACGACTGCTTGCCCGGCAATCTTTGCCCATCCGCTAAGACCCAAAGACCGCTGGTTTCTCACCTTCAGTAGGTCATCAATGAACCCAACAAGCCCAAGTCCCGCCATCATGAACAGCACCAGCAGTGCAGAGGCAGATGGCGTTTCGCCATTGACGAGCTTTGCTACAAAGTAGCCAATGATTGCGGCAGCCAAGATAACGAGTCCGCCCATTGTCGGCGTGCCGCGTTTGGTGTGGTGAGTCTGGGGCCCATCGTCCCGAATGAACTGGCCCCACTGGAGTTTTTTGAAAAGCTGAATGAAGGCTGGCGTAGCGAACAGTGAAATGAATAGAGAAATGCCCCCGGCGGCTAGTAGCGCTCTCACTTCACACCCGCCAAATCATCACCGAGGAACCTAAGCCCAGCGACGTTACTCGATTTCACCAACACCACATCGCCAGGCAATAGCTTTTCACGGATAACCTCAAAAGCCTCGCTTATTGAGTCAATGAATTCACTCTCGCCATCCCAGCTTCCCTCCTGCATGGCCCCCATGTGAATGAGCTTGGCTTCCTCACCGATTACAAAGAGCTGGTCGATATTGAGCCTGACGACGAGCCTGCCTATTGCATCGTGCTCTTGGGCGGAGTACTCCCCCAGCTCCGCCATATAGCCAAGCACCGCGACCGTTCGACTGCCCTGACGACCTAGAACCGCAAGTGACTGCAATGCTGAGCGCATGGACTCTGGCGATGCGTTGTAGGCATCGTTTATCACCGAGTAGCCATCTTTCGCCCTCAATAACTGCATTCGCCAGCGCTCTGGAGCATCCAGCTGCGCCACCGCTGCGGCTGCCTCTAGAGGATCAATCCCAAGCTCAATCGCGGTTGCAATGGCGGCTGCAAAGTTCATTGCGTGGTGTTCACCAAGTATCTTCAGCTGCACCTCGAAGGGCTCACCATCCCCTATCTGAACCGAGACAAGGGTGCCTTCGAGGCTGAGGGTTGTGCTCAGGATTCTTACCTGTGCGTCCTGACTCAGTCCGAATCCGACTCTCTTCCCTGAAAATTCAAAGCCTCGAACTCGGGGGTCATCAAAATTCAGAACTGCCGCGTTTTGGATAAATGGCATCATCTCAGCCTTTATCTTCTCCGTGACCTCAATACCGCCAAACTCCCCGGCGTGGGCCATTCCGACCTTCAGCTGCACTCCAATATCTGGCTTGGTCCAGCTCGCGAGCCTCTCGATGGAACCGGGACCAGCGGCGCCAAGCTCAAGGACCAGGTACTTGGTTTGCTCTGTGATACGAAGAACTGTCAGAGGTAGCCCAACCTGATTGTTATAGGAGGCCACCGGCACAACCGTCTCCCCCTTGGGCTCCAAGATTGCTCCGAGCATGTTTTTTGTGGAGGTCTTGCCGTTACTTCCGGTGATGCCAACAACTCTCAGCTGACCTTTGTCGCGAACATCTTGGAGAACTCGCTCTGCCAACTTGCTGAGGGCCACAACCGTGTCGGCGACAACAATCTGAGCTATCTCAACATCTTCCCTGGGCGTTGAAACCACTGCCAGTGCCGCTCCAGAGAGCGCCGCATCAACTAAATATTTGTGCCCATCTTCGCTCTCGCCAAGCTTTGCGAAGAAGATCCCCCCGCTCTCTATCTTTCTTGAATCTGTATCGCATCCGCCAGACACAACAGTCTCTGGTTTGCCGCGGTATATCTCTCCGGAGACCGCCTCCGCAATTTGCTCAAGTGTCAAGCTAATCATTGCTCTAGAGCCTCCCGCGCAAGCTTCCTCGCATCAAATGGCTCTTTCACTCCCGCGATCTCCCTGTATTTGAGCGCTCCCGGGCCGCACCACAATACGGCCCTGCCCGCGGCAAATTGAACTGCAGCTGAGATTGCCCGAGCCGGGTCTTGCACCTCGGTGGCATCAACCTCTGCCTCCTCGGCACTTACCAGTAGCTGTTGCCTAATTAGAGCCGGATCCTCATCTCGAGGGTGCTGGTCTGTAACGAAAAGCTTTGTGACACCTCGGCAGGCCCTCGCCATCTCAGAGCGCTTGCCCTGATCCCGATTACCTGATGCACCCAGCACCACAACAAGCTCCCCGTGCTTAGCGAGCAGATGCTGGACGCTCGCCTCGACTCCTGCCGGGGTGTGGGCATAGTCAACATAAACATTTGAGCCCTCCACAGCCGGCTCAAGCCGCCCGGGTACTTGCAGGTCAATTTTGTGCAGGGCAGCTTCAACTTTCGCTGGCTCAAAGCCGCTCTCAATGGCCATCACCGCTGCCAGGGCAAGGTTCTTTGCCATCGGTCCGGCTATGTCAAGATTCGCCTCGAGCTCTGCCTTCCCAGAGACTTTGAAGCCTCGAGTTCGAAGCTCCAGTTCGTAATCAAGCCCTTTCCCAATGCCGACTTTGGGTATTTCGATGCGGCCATAGAGGCTTCTCCCCCAGTCGTCCTCGCAGCCGATGACTGCCATATCGCTCAGTCTGCTTGTAAATAGCTGCTCTTTGGCAGCTAGGTAGGCATCCATAGTCTCGTAGTCATCAAGATGGTCTCTCGAAAGGTTTGTAAAGCCGGCAACTTTGAATCTCAGTCCCTGAACTCGATCGCGCGTCAGAGCTTGTGCTGAGACCTCAATCACCGCGCCTTTCTGGCCGGCTTGGGACATTTTGTGAATGAGCTGATGCAGCCTTGGAGCCTCTGGGGTCGTAAGTTCACTATCAAAGACCTCGTCGCCTGCAAATTGCTGATGGCTCGTGATTAGGCCTGAATCCTGCCCCAAATTCGAAAGCAGCCGTTGGAGATAAAACGCTGTAGAAGTCTTGCCATTTGTGCCTGTGATTCCGATTAGCGAAACCTTTGAGGTTGCGTAAATCTCTCCCGCGACTAGCCCGGCTATGGACCTAGGGTCGGGATGGATGAGAGACGGGACCGGATACTTGGCCTCACGATTGGTGAGGACTGCACTCGCACCTCGCGCAATCGCATCATCCAAAAAATCAATCCCATGAACTCTCGCGCCCTGGGCCGCAATGAATAAATAGCCGGGTTCTATGTGGTTTGAGCCAATCGCAACGCCCGATGGAACAGTTTCAGCACCATCGCTGACCCTGCCTCCAAATTTTGCGGCGAGCTCGCCAAGGCTAGGCACCGGGCTCACCGTAACGGTTGGAGGGGATGTTCTCGCGAGAGGTCGTAGTCGATGGTGGGACTCTGTAGTGCTTCAGAGCCTGCTGCATGATCGCCTTGAAGGGAGGGGTGGCCTTAGCTGAGTTGCTCACTCCCTCGGGACGATAGATAGTCACCCCAACAACAAACTTGGGGTTTTCAACCGGGGCGACGCCGTAGAAAGAAATTGCGTAGCGGTCACCATAGCCATCGCCCTCTCGAATCTGTGCGGTTCCGGTCTTGCCGGCGACTCGGTAGCCCTCAATCGCGGCAGTCTTTCCAACACCTCCGAACTCAACCACCTTTTCCATGAGCTCCAGGTTCAGATCAGCGTTTGCCTCGGAGATAACCCGATAACCCTGCTGATCAGGCTGGTACAACACCTGGCCATCCGGTGCAGTGCAGCTATCCACCAGCACAGGATCGAGGCGGACTCCTCCGTTAGCAATTGTTTGGTAGGCGAATCCCATCTGGAGTGCCGTTACCGATACGCCCTGACCAAAAAGGTGCGTGTACTTGTCCGCGTACTGCCAGTCCTCATAGGGCCGCAAAATTCCGGAGCTCTCACCTTCAAAATTCAAACCGCTGGTTGTGCCAAACCCAAAGTCCTGAAGGTAACCAAAACGCTCCTCCTCATCCACCTCCATACCAAAGGCATAGATACCGGTGTTTGAGCTGTAGCGAAGAACACCCGCAAGACTTAGCTCAAACTCATCATGGTCAAAGCTGTCCTTGATTGACTCTCCGTAGTCAAGTTGCAGGCGGTCTGGGGCACTCTTGGTTTCAAACTCATCTGACGCTCCGGAATCAAGAACCATCGCAGTTGAGACCGACTTCATGATGGAGCCGGGCTCAAAAGCAAACTGCATGATCTTGCTACCGCGGTTTTCCGTATCCGAGGCAGCGGGATCATTCGGGTCTACCGTTGGTGCCTCAGCGGCGGCAAGTATTCTCCCGGTTTCGACCTCAATCACAATTGCGCTGGCCCAGTCGGCGTTGAGTTCTGCGACTGTGTCGGCTAGTACCTGTTGCGCAAAAAACTGCAGGTTGGCATCTATGGTCAAGTTCAGATCGCCACCATCCTGCGTTGGCTGGGTGACAACGTTTGAGGTGGGAATTCTTACCCCTTCAGCAGAGCGCTCGAAGGTCTCTTGTCCATCAACGCCAGCTAGGCAGGTGTTGTACTGGCGCTCAAGGCCAGCGAGGGGGGTGCCATCGCTGCCCACAAAACCAATCAGGTTCCCTGCAACTGCGCCGTTGGGATAGAGCCTGTCGGCAAACTGATCAAAATAGATCCAAGGAACCTTTAGATCCCGAATGGCGTTGTAGGTCGCCGCATCAACCGCTTTGGCAAGATTGGCATACTCGCTGTCGCCCTCCAGGCGAGGTAGCAGCTCTTCAAGACTTAGGCCAAGTAGCGGGGCCAGCTCCATCGCAATTGCCTCGACCGAGTGCTCTACGACTATTCCATCTTCGGCCCGAAATACCGGACCTACATTTTTGGGGGCAGCATTTACGTCATAGCGAAAAACGGTTCTAGCGAGTACCTGACCGCTGCTATCTAGGATGTCGCCTCGGAGCGCCGTCAGGGTCTGAGTGACACTTCGCCTCTCTAGAGACTTGGCCTGTATCTCCTCGGCACGAACCACCTGAAAATCAACGAGGCGCCAACCCAGGGCGCCAACGAGAACGAAAAGTAAGAGCACAAATGCTGTGAGACGGGAGGTCAATTTAGCGTGAGTGCCCATATTGCCTACCTGGTCGGAGATGCCGGAATTAGTCCTGTCTCCAAAGCTAGAGCCGAACCTATGTCTGAGACGATTTCAACACTCATATCGAAGCCACTTGCCGCGATGGTGCTCGGACTGAATTCCGAGACGGTGCCTAGGGCGCTGTTGGCCACCATATTGGCGCTAGCAACCGCCGTTTCATCCGGATCAGCGGGCACGGGATCGCCAAAGACTCGATCCGAGCGAATATCCAAAAGCACCGAGGCCGGGTTAGCAACCATGCCAAGACGGTTGGCTGCATCCGCAAGATTTTGCGGAGATGCGAGGGAATCAACCTCCTCTTGAATGATCTGCACTTCTGTTGCCAGATGCCTCTTGTCGGCCTTTAGCTGAGAGAGCTTGTAGGCGTCTTGGGTGAGCACCATGTTGAGTGAGAGCTGCACGCCGTAAACAAGGACGATTCCAAGCACGAAGATCAATCCGGCTACGACACTTGGCCTGAGTTTCTTTGCGTCCTGCTCGCTCAGCATCATTACCCTCATGCCGCTACCTCCAGTTTGACGGCAGCTCGCAGCCTTGCTGAAGCAGCTCTTGGGTTGTTGGAAAGCTCTGTTTCCCCTGCCCTCTCAACACCCTTGGTGACGATGTTTAGGGTTGGGCCTGTGCCAGGGAGTTCAACGGGAAGCTCAATTGGGCTGGTACTGGTTGCCGCCTTACGAAGGGAATCCTTGGTGATTTGATCCTCAAGTGAGTGGTAAGACATGACAACGATTGCGGCGCCTGGCCTTAGGGCTGCAATTGCCTGGGGCAAGGCCCGCGCCAGCACCTCCAGCTCGTCGTTGACAGCAATTCTTAGTGCTTGGTAAACGCGCTTTGCGGGGTGTCCCGACTGTTTGCCAGGTGCCTTGGGAACGACCGCCTCTACGATTTCGTTCAGCTGGTTGCTGGTGGTGATGGGTTGCACTTGGCGCTGAGCCACAATCTTCTTCGCTATTGGAAACGCGAAGCGCTCCTCACCGTATTCACGGAAAATCTTGGTCAGCTCGTCAACATCCAACTCAGCCAACAGCTCCGCCGCGCTCTTGCCCGCGCTTTGATTCATGCGCATGTCAAGAGGAGCGTCCTGTGCATAGGCGAAGCCGCGTTCTCGCTGATCAAGCTGCATGGAACTTACGCCGAGGTCAAAAAGTGCTCCGTCAATGCTGTCGACTCCAAGCTCCTCGAGCACTTCATCGAACTCGTCATAGACAGCGAGAACCGGAGTGAATCGCTCGCCAAACCCCTCCAGCCTCTCGGTAGCGAGCTTCAGAGCAACCGGGTCTCTGTCTAGGCCAATTACCTTGACGTTCTCAAAGGAGCCAAGGATTGCCTCAGTGTGACCACCAAGTCCCAGAGTTGCATCAACCACTACCGGTGCTTCTCCAGCGAGTCCCGTGCGGAGTAGCTCCAGGCAGCGCTCCAGCATTACTGGGCGGTGAAGTTCTGAGGAAAGGTTTTCCATAGCTTCTTGGGCTATCCCTACCCTTTGGTCCCTGTCCGAATCCATGAGCTTGGTTTTCACGGGGTCCGACTTAGGGGAAGAAAGCCGGGCTCGGCCAGAGACCAAAGTGCAGGGCTAGATGAGCCCCGGAATCACCTCCTCCGCCTGAGTAGCAAACTTCTCTTCGTTGCTTGAGAGGTAGTCCTGCCAGCTGGCGGCGTCCCAGATCTCAGCCCTGGAGCCGACGCCGATAATTACTAATTCTTTGGTGAGGCCCGCGTACTCACGAAGCAGTTGTGGCACGAGCACCCTGCCCTGCTTATCCGGGGTGTCATCCGATGCGCCTGACAAGAAAAGACGCAAATACTTCCTCGCCTCTTCCGAGGTCACAGGCGCCTGGCGAATCTTTTCGTGAACAGACTCAAATTCATTTTTTGAGAAAACGTAGAGGCAGCGCTCTTGACCTCTGGTGACAACTACCCCTGCAGCTAGCTCATCGCGAAACTTCGCGGGAAGGATGATGCGGCCTTTGTCGTCAAGCTTTGGAGTATGAGTACCCAGCAACATCGCCGCACCCCTTTCTTAGCTATTCTCCACTTTACTCCACTTTGCTCCACTTTGCAGCAAAACGCAACCATTTTTATCACAATTTGGGCAAGAAAAAACCCCCGCCAAGAGCGGGGGTAATTGGAATAACTTAGGGGTTTAGTCGTTATTGAAGCGGTTGTTCCAGCGATCCTCAAAGAAAGAACCTCCGCCGCCTTGGAAGTTAGCCTTTGGAAGTTCCGGAAGACGGAAGTTACTCGAGGCAACCACCAGACCAATAACCATCACGATGAAGGCAATGACACCCATGAATGTGACTTGAGTTGCAACGGCAAAGATAAGCAGCCCAATGCCCGCAATCATGGTCAAGACACCAGCAACTAGCTTGCCCGCACTTCGATTGGAAGTGCCGACACGCTTTAGCTTCTGGTCGAGTGACGAGTCCTCTTGCAGGAGGTTGCGCTCCATCTCTTCCAGCAGTCGCTGTTCGTGCTCGGATAGTGCCATTTAGCTCTCCATTCCCTCTAAATTGTAAACAGCGAAGTGCCGCTAGGCTATCCCGCGTGCCTCAAAATTTCCTGCTAGAGCTCGTCCAGCAGAGGCTAGATAACTTCTGCGAGGACAAAAGACAGCAGCTTTTGGAAATCTCTAGTGACCTAGAACCAATCATTGACTACACACAATCCCTTCTTTCGGGAGGAAAGCGCTTTCGAGCGCTCTTTTGCTTCTGGTCTTGGGCCGGATACCAGCCTGCCGAGGTGACCCGGGACTCTCTCACTGTCGACTCTCCGATTGTCGGGGTAGCAGCTGCGCTTGAGATGTTCCATGCAGCAGCCCTAGTGCACGACGATCTTCTCGACCAATCCGACACCCGCAGGGGCCAGCCCGCAATCCACAAACGCTTCGAATCGCTTCACCAAACTAAGACCTTCAGTGGAAGCCCTGAGAAATTTGGCATGGCAGGTTCTGTGCTCACGGGCGATCTCATGCTGGCCTGGAGCTCCGAGCTATTTGGCCAGGCTCTGAAGGATGTCAGCCCTGAGGATGAGGCCAACTGCCGCACTCAGTTCTCCCAAATGCGCTTCGAAGTCATGGCCGGTCAGTACCTAGACGTGCTGGAAGAAAATGCCGCGCCAATTCGTAAGCAGTCTGAGGCGGTCGCGATTGCAAACAGGGTCATGCTCTACAAAACCGCCAAATACTCACTTGAGGCTCCCCTGCTAATTGGAGCTGCGCTCTCAGGTGCGGCAGGTGGGAATCTCAAGATGCTTAGCGAATTTGGCATTCCGCTGGGTCTCGCTTTTCAGCTCAGGGACGATGTCCTCGGAGTGTTTGGAGACCCTGAGGTCACCGGCAAGCCTGCAGGAGATGATCTCCGCGAGGGAAAGCGAACCGTACTCGTGGCTCTTACGCTCGAGACACTCCCATCCTCGGTCGCAAGAATCTTCAACGAATTGCTCATGGGTGGCGAGATTGACTCCGAGCAGCTCGAGTTCATGCGTCAAACAATTACAGACTCCGGAGCACTTGAAAAAACCGAGCGGCTAATCGAGGAGCACTCAAACCGTGCAATTGAGGGGCTCGCGAACCTGGAGATCAGCGATCAGGGAAGAAAGATGCTTGCCGCTCTGGCGCAGAAAGTAATCAACCGCTCGCACTAGCCAAGTGCTTGGGCTGCTCTTCTAACGGGAGCTTTATGGCCTTTCACCAGGGCCCTTATCGGCAACTCTCCAAGAATGTCGTTCTCTTCATAGAGCCACTCGACCGCCTCACCCTCAGTGAAACCGAGGTCCATCAGCTGCAGCATCGTTCCGCGAATACTGCTCAGTGGTTCGTTGCCGACAATTATCTCGGCGGGAATCATGGGTTGCTTCTCAACCTTGACCGAAAAAAGCACGTGCTCTTCGATCAGCCTTCTGACCTTTGAAGTTGAGATTCCCAGCTGCTCAGCAGCCTGATCAAGCGTGAGCCAATTCTCTACGCGGTCAGTTATCACTCTTTCTCCTGGCGGTTTCTACCAACTGTTCCGCAACTAAGAATGCCAGCTCCAACGACTGCATGTGGTTTAGACGAGGGTCGCAGACCGATTCGTAGCGCTGCTCCAAGGTTGCCTCATCGATTTGCTCAGATCCACCGAGGCACTCTGCGACATCGTCACCAGTTAGCTCAACGTGAAGACCACCTGGGTGGGTGCCGAGTGCGCGGTGGACCTCGAAAAAGCCCTGAACCTCGTCCATAACATCGTCGAATCTTCGCGACTTGTACCCATTGGCGGTTGTGATGCCGTTGCCGTGCATTGGGTCAGTAATCCAGAGTGGTGTGGCACCTGCGTCCCTTACCGCTTCTACCAGCTTAGGTAGCTCGTCTCTAATCTTGCCCGCGCCCATGCGACTAATCAGCGTCAGTCTGCCCGGCTCTCTTTCTGGATCGAGCTTGTCGATCAACCTAAGAACATCCTCAACCGTTGAGGTTGGCCCTAGCTTCACTCCCAACGGGTTTCTCACGCGAGAGAAGAAGTCGACGTGGGCGCCATCTAGCTGCCTGGTTCGCTCACCGATCCAGATGAAGTGGGAACTGGTGACATAAGGGAGCTGAGTTCTTGAGTCGATTCTGGTTAGTGGTCGCTCGTAGTCAAAGAGCAGCCCCTCATGCGATACGAAGAACTCGGTTGCCCGAAGCTCAGCGGAATCAACCCCGCAAGCCTCCATGAACCTCATGGCCCTATCGATGTCTCCCGCAATTGACTCATACTTCTTGTTTGCTGGGTTATCGGTGAAGCCACGGTTCCATGCGTGAACCTCTCTTAGGTCCGCAAAACCTCCCTGAGTGAAGGCCCTGATGAGATTCAGAGTGCTTGAAGAGGTGTTGTATGCCTGAAGGAGCCTTCTTGCATCGTTCTTTCTGCCCTCCTCGGTGAACTCGTAGCTGTTCACGGCATCGCCACGGTAAGCGGGAAGGGTTACACCCTCACGAGTCTCAAAGTCGGAGGAACGTGGCTTGGCGAACTGTCCAGCCATGCGGCCCATCTTGATAACAGGTAGCGAGGAGCCATACATAAGGACAACTGCCATCTGCAGAACGGTCTTAATGCGATTACGAATTCTGTCTGCGGTTGCATCAACGAAGGTCTCAGCGCAGTCCCCACCTTGGAGCAAGAACGCCTCTCCCCTGGCAGCCTGGGCCAATCTCGTGCGGAGGGTGTCAACCTCACCTGCAAACACCAGCGGAGGCAGTGCAGCGAGTTGCTCTCGAACGTCCTCCAGCACAGCACTGTCAGCCCAGGTGGGCTGCTGGGCCGCGGGAAGACCGCGGTAGTTGTCTAGTCCAAAATCCTGCAAAGTGTTTCCTTAGTTAGTGCTTCGTGCGAGACGGTTACGAATAGTCGATGCATATACGTCGACATAGGGTTGGTTTGAAAGCTGCTTTATTTGGTAAATGATCTGGTCGGTAACAGCACGAAGTACTACGCGCTCAGATTCCATGCCGGCATAGCGAGAGAAATCCATAGGTTCCCCGATACGCATACCAACCCGGCGAATCTTTGGATACTTGCTGCCAAGCGGCATAACCTTTTCAGTGTTGATCATCGCCACCGGAATCACTGGAACCTTGGCCTCCAAAACCATTCGAGCAATTCCGGTTCTCCCCCTGTAGAGCTTGGCGTCCGGCGACCTCGTGCCCTCTGGGTAGATGCCAAGAATCAGCTCGCGTTCTAGCACTCCAAGGCCGGTGTTTAGAGCATCCTCAGAAGATTTACCGCCACTTCGATCAATCGGAAGCTGGCCGTTGGCCTTGAAGAACCAGCGAATCAGAGCGCCCTTGAATCCCTTGCCCGTGAAGTAGTCGCTCTTGGCCAAAAAGGTAATTGGTCTTCTAACTTTCAGTGGAAGGAAAATCGAATCAACAAACGAGAGGTGATTGCTGGCGAGAATCGCTGCACCTTTCTTGGGCACATTTTCGCTACCGCGCACCCAAGGCCTGAAAAGTAGCTGCAGGATTGGCCCCAGCACCAGGTTCTTCAGAATCAGATAGGTCACGATTTTTCTCCAGTATGAACCTAAAGCTTACTGGCCACCCTGGCGGGATAGATCGGCAGCTCCAATCACCCCAGCCTCGTTTGCGAAGGTTGCCAGCACAATATCTGCCTCCGGCCTGAAGCCCGAGGCGGGGAGCTGAGCAGAGAAGTGTCTCGTTATTGGCTCCAAGATTCCCTCCCCAAGATCAGAGAGCCCTCCGCCAATTACGAAAACCTCAGGGTCCAAGACAGCAACCAGAGAGCCCATGGCACGTGCCAAGTACTCGGCGGCTACCTCAACCTGTTCGATCGTGGCGGGATCTCCCTCTTGAAAAGCAAGGTAGGCGTGGTGACCCGTCAGCTCGGCGTCGCCAGCGAGCTCCCGAAGCCTTGCTCCCGCTGAGTTGCCCTCAACCGCAATCCGTCTTAACTCCCTTAGGAGAGCGGTTCCAGATGAGTACTGCTCAACGCAACCGAGTCGCCCGCAGCCGCACTTGATACCGCCATCCACGACCGTTACGTGACCTAGCTCACCACCAATCCCAAAGCCTCCACGCATGAGCTTGCCGTCTGCAACGACAGCACCGCCTACGCCAGTGCCGAGGGTGAGCATCATCATTGACCCGTAGCTCTGTGCTGCTCCAAAACGGAACTCTGCCCAACCGGCCGCGTTCGCATCATTTTCGATTACAACCTCACGCCCAACCTTCTCCGAAATGCGCTGCTTGAGTGGCTCATTACGCCAATTTAGGTTCGGGGCATAGAGGACCTTTGACCTCTCGGCATCAATGAATCCAGCTGCCGCAACACCAATACCCGCAACCTCTGGCTCTATTTCGAGCAGCTCGGTTATTAGGCCAGCAACGTCCTCGACCATGCGAGAGGGATCTTGAGCTGGTGAAGCAATGCGCTTTTCCTGAACCACCGTTCCCTGCTCGTCGACAAGTGCGCCAAGGATTTTGGTGCCGCCGATATCAATTCCGACGCTAAGCAAGGTGAGCTCCTAACAGATGGCCAAACCTGAATTTTAGGGGCGAAACTGCCTCCGCGCACTTAGTATTCGGGAATCGAGGTATCACTAACAGGCTCTGGCCGAGGAGTAGAGTTTAGGAAACTTCAGAGGGAGATAGACGATGACGTTTTACGATGTTCCGCTAAGAGTTGAGACGAATCCTCGCGAGAACGCAACCGACCTCCTACTCAGCCGCGTCGCAAAGAATCCCGCACACGGGCTCTTCAGTAGAAAGAATGCTGATGGCAGCTGGCGCGATGTTAGTGCGGCGGAATATCTGAGCGAGGTGCAGAGTCTTGCCAAGGGCCTGATTGCAGCCGGAATAAAGCCCGGTGACGCTGTTGCGCTCATGTCGCGCACAAGATACGAATGGACCCTAATTGACTTCGCCATCTGGTTTGCTGGTGGAGTTGTAGTTCCAATCTATGAAACATCCTCCCCTCACCAGATTGAGTGGATCCTTTCGGACTCTGATTCGGTGGCGCTGTTCTGCGAAAATGACGACCATCTCGAGCGCTTCAACAAAATCAAAGCGAATGTAAAGAAGGTCTCTCAGGTCTGGAGAATCGATTCCAAGGAGTTTTCGGAGCTGCACAAAGCCGGTGAAAAGATCTCCGATGCTGACCTAGAGACTGCAAGGAAGAATGCCGAGGGTCCTGATCTAGCAACCATCGTCTACACCTCAGGTACAACAGGAAATCCAAAGGGCTGCGAGCTAACGCATTCGAGTTTTGTAGATCACTGCAAGAACGCAGCTGCTGAGGTTCCAGAGCTCTGCAACGAGTTCCAGCGTTCATTGATCTTTGTCCCGTTAGCCCACATCTTTGGTCGCTACGTAGCAGCCCTCTGCATCTACTCGGGCGTCAAGGTCGGACACCTCGGAGACACCAAAATGGTCGCCGCCGAGCTTCCCGGCTATCAGCCGACGTTCCTACTTGCCGTCCCTAGGGTGTTTGAAAAGGTCTACAACAATGCGGAGCTCAAGGCCGAGGCTGGAGGCAAGGGCAATATCTTCAGACTTGCCGCGCAAACTGCAATCGATTACTCAAAAGCCCTGGACGACCCCAAGGGACCAAGTCTTGGGCTCAAGGTCAAGCACAAACTATTTGACCGACTCGTGTTCTCAAAACTCCGAGCAGCCATGGGAGGCAAGGTCAAGTACGCAATCTCGGGAGGTGCGCCGCTGGGGGCAAGACTGGGCCACTTCTTCAGAGGCATCGGGCTGATCGTGCTCGAGGGTTATGGCCTGACCGAAACCGCGGCCGCCGCCGTGATCGGCAGAGTCAGCTGGCAAAAGATCGGCAAGGTCGGACGTGCACTTCCCGGAACCGGCATCAAGATTGCCGAGGATGGCGAGGTGTTGCTTCGCGGAATCAACATCATGCGGGGCTACCACCGCAACGAGGCAGCCACGCGTGAAGCCTTCACAGGGGATTGGTTCCGATCCGGAGACATCGGCGAGCTGGATGAGGACGGCTTCCTGACCATCACGGGCCGCAAGAAAGAAATGCTGGTGACGGCCGGTGGAAAGAACGTCGCACCAGCTCCAATCGAGGACCCGCTGCGCGCCCACCCGCTCATCGGCCAAGTTGTGGTGATTGGTGATTCTCAACCGTTTATCAGCGCTCTGATTTCGCTAGATCCGGAGATGGTGCCGGTGTGGTGCGAGCAAAACGGCGTTGAAGAAAAGCTAACCCTTGCGGAGGCCACCAAGCATCCAAAGATTCGCGAAGAGATTCAGCAGGCCGTGGATGCGGTAAACGAGAAGTTCTCTCAGGCTGAGCAGGTAAGAGCCTTCGAGATTCTCGATGTTGAGCTCACTGAGGCATCTGGCCACCTCACACCTTCGCTAAAGATCAAGCGTGGTGAGGTCCTGAAGGACTTCGCGATTCACGTGGACCGTATCTACGCTAGTTGAGAAACCAGTCCTGCTCTCTGAGCGCCCTGAGGGCGAGCTTACGCTCCTGAGGTAGCAGTCTGTCGAGATAGAGAAGACCATCCAGATGGTCGCATTCATGCTGGAGAGCTTGCGCGAGCAGTCCCTCGCCGCTGATTTCAATTTCACTTCCGTCAAGCTGCAGGCCCCTTGCAGTTGCACGCTCATAGCGCGGAGTCTTGTGCCACAGTCCCGGTACCGAAAGACATCCCTCGTCAATCTCGACCTTCTCTCCCGACAACTCGACGAGCTCTGGGTTAATCAGATAGCCAAGCTCGTCGTCGACGCTGTAGGCGAAGACCCTCAGGCCTACACCAATCTGATTGGCCGCAACTCCGGCTCTTCCAGGTAGTGAGGTTGTATCTAGGAGATCCTGAACCAGTGTCGCTACCGATCCAGGGTCTTGAACCTTGTCGCAAACACTCTTCAGTACGGGGTCTCCGAAGAGTCTTATTTCCCTAACGCTCAATCAACCAAACCGTCGACAACTAGAGCTGCGAGATCGCGAGCAGCTTGCCTGGTTGCAGGGTGAAGCTTGTCGAATTGAATAACCGCACCCGCAGCCAGCATTGGGTCATAGGGAACCCGAACAACAGCTCTTACCCTCGTTCTAAAGTGTCCTTCAATCTCGTCGAGCTTGACGAGTTGAGTTCCGTAGGTTGCGGTGTTTAGTGCAACGACAGAGTTCTTCACCAGATCTCCATAGCCATTTGACTCAAGCCAAGTCAGGGTCTCGCTCGCAAGCTTCGCCTCATCAACGGATCCGCCAGAAACAATAACCAGGCCATCTGCTCGCTGCAGGATTGCTCGCATAACGCTGTGGACAATGCCGGTTCCGCAGTCCGTCAGGCAGATGCTGTAGTAACGAGTGGCGATATCGGCAACCACGTTGTAGTCACCCTCATCGAATGCCTCTGAAAGCATGGGATCGGTATCTGAGGCCAGCACGTCGAGCCTGGTCTTGTCTCGAGAGACAAAGTCGCTGAAAAGCGTGAACGAGGTTATCCCTCCGGCACGCTTCACGACGTCCCTGACGGTTCTTTCGCTCTTGAGCTCAACGCGCTCGGCAAGGGTGCCGCGATCGGGGTTGGCGTCGATCGCCAGGACACGATCCTCACGCACCAGCGACATCGCCATGCCGATGAGGGTCGTAATCGTGGTCTTCCCTACCCCACCCTTACGGGTCAGCACAGGAACGAATCGAGTCTCCCCCTCGAGATCGAGCATGATGCGCGCATCTAAAGCGCGTCTTGCCAAAACCTTCTTGTTGTCACCTGGGTTGAACTTCCCAAAGGTGAGACGGTAGATGAGCCTGCGGCCAAAAGTCTCCGGAATTACTCGAGGTCTTGCCTCGTCACGTAGCAGTCTGTCTGCCGTGAGCATGCTGGCAGGCTCGGACTCCTCGAAGATTGAGCTAGGAACTGTAACCTGCTCACCCTCGGCGCTAACAGAGACGATCTGACCTGTTTCGGGATCTAGTTCAAGATCCGAGTAGTCTGCATTCTCCCCCGACGAAAACTCGTCATCATTTTTGCGAGACATTTCTCCCTATTCGATTACTGCTATTAGGTCGCCACCTTCAACAGGTGTTGGGCCGGCTACTCCCAGCCGAACAATCTTGCCACTAATTGGAGCTGCTATGGAGGCCTCCATCTTCATTGCTTCGATTGACGCAATCGGCTGACCCGCAGAAACACTTTGACCAACCTCAACCTTTGGTGTCACGACGCCGGTGAATGGTGCTGCGGCATGGGATGGGTTGGCTGGGTCTGCCTTCTCTGCAGTTGACTCGACGCTTGAGATGCTGTGGTCGCGCACTGTCACAGGTCTCAGCTGACCGTTCAGCTTGGCCATGACCGTCCTGAAGCCCTTTGCATCCGCTTCAGAAATTGCCTCTAGCCCAACAAATAGCTGGAGACCCTTCCTGAGCTCGACAACATGCTCTGTCTCTGGCTCAAGCCCATACAGATAATCAACGGTTGGAACGTTGGTGAGCTTGCCGTATGTGGTTCGCATGCGCTCAAACTCTGTGGTGGGAGCTGGGAAGAGCAGCTTGTTTAGCGTTCTCCTGCGCACCGAACTCTCGGAACTCAAAATACCCGCAGCATCCTCAGTTGTGATCGGCTTAATAGCAATGTCAGGTTTTTTACCTTCTAGCACCTTTGATCTGAATGGCTCGGGCCATCCTCCGGGGAGGTCTCCCAATTCACCAGCCATGAAGCCAATGACAGAGTCTGGAATGTCGAACTTTTGAGGATTCGCCTCAAACTCAGCAGGATCTGCATCTACGGCAACAAGGTGAAGGGCTAGGTCGCCTACGACCTTAGAGCTCGGAGTTACCTTAGGAGGCCTACCCAGAATGCGGTTAGCCTCGGAGTACATCTCCTCGACCAGCTCGAAGCGGTCACCCAATCCAAGAGCAATGGCCTGCTGTCTGAGGTTTGAAAGCTGGCCACCTGGAATCTCGTGACGGTAAACCCTGCCTGTTGGGCCAGGAAGTCCTGACTCAAACGGGGCGTAAACCTTGCGCACGGCCTCCCAGTAGGGCTCAAGATTAGTGACACTCTCGAGAGTAATCTCAGTGTCGCGCTCGGTATTGGCAAGCGCTGCTACCAGTCCAGAAGCCGATGGCTGAGAGGTTGTGCCAGCCATAGGTGCACTTGCAACGTCGACCGCATCAACGCCCGCATCGACCGCGGCTAGCAATGTTGCCAGCTGGCCGCCTGCGGTGTCGTGGGTGTGCAGATGAACAGGCAGCTCGAATTTTTCTCTCAGGGCGCCAACCAACGTGGCTGCCGCCTTAGGCCTGAGAAGTCCTGCCATGTCCTTGATCGCCAGGACGTGAGCACCCGCCGAAACCACGCTCTCAGCAAGATTGAGCCAGTAGTCCAACGTGTAAAGGTTCTCACTGGGATCTAGGAAGTTGCCGGTGTAACTGAGGCCAACCTCAGCAACGGCGCCGGTGTGCTCTCGCACAGCCTTGATGGCTGGTGCCATTTGGTCAACGTCATTCAACGCATCAAAGATGCGGAAAATGTCGACACCGGTAGAAGCTGCTTCCTTGATGAACGCGTCAGTAACCTCGGTTGGGTATGGGGTGTAGCCGACGGTGTTCCTACCGCGCAGGAGCATCTGAATACAGATATTCGGAAGCTGCGCTCGAAGGGCTTCCAGCCTCTCCCACGGATCTTCACCCAGGAATCGAAGCGCGACGTCATAGGTGGCACCTCCCCATGCCTCGATGCTCAGGAGCTGAGGTGTCATGCGAGCGACATAGGGTGCTGCCGCAATTAGGTCCTTACTGCGCACCCTAGTTGCAAGCAGCGACTGGTGGGCATCGCGGAAGGTGGTGTCTGTGACTAGCACCCTGTTCTGCTCTCGCATCCAAGCTGCAAACTTCTCAGGTCCAAGCTCGGTCAGTAGCTGCTTTGTGCCGCTTGGTGCCGACGCGCCTAGGTCAACATCAGGAAGCTTCAGAGCAGGATCAGACTTTCCATCACGCGAGCCAAAGGGCTTGTTGACTGTAACTTCCGCTAGCCACTGCAGCACCTTGGTCCCACGGTCCTGAGAAACCCTTGCCTGCATAAGCTCGGGGCGCTCGTCTATGAAGTGAGTTGAGAGTTCCCCAGATGCGAAAGTCTCATCGTCAAGCACCGCCTGAAGGAAGTTGATGTTTGTTGCCACTCCCCTGATGCGGAACTCGGCTAGTGCCCTGCGAGTCCTTTCAACCGCAGATCGGAAATCCCGGCCTCGGGTGATGAGCTTCACGAGGAGCGAATCGAAGTGCGGTGAGACCTCGGCTCCAGTGGTTACCGTCCCGCCATCGAGGCGAATACCAGCACCTCCCGGAGAGCGGTAGGTAGTGATCATTCCAGTGTCAGGTCTAAAGCCCGCTGCTGGGTCCTCGGTTGTGATGCGGCACTGAATTGCGAATCCGTGAGGCTTTATGTCCTCTTGCCTAAGGCCCAGATCCTCGAGAGTCTGTCCGGCTGCAATGCGGAGCTGGGACTGAACCAGGTCGACGTCGGTAACCTCTTCGGTCACCGTGTGCTCAACCTGAATTCTTGGGTTCATCTCAATAAAGACGTGCTTGCCGGTGTTGGGGCCTTCGGTTTCGATTAGAAACTCGACGGTGCCTGCGTTTTGGTAACCAATTTCGGTAGCAAAGGCAATGGCATCCTTGAAAAGCTGCTGACGCAACGCCTCTTCCAGATGTGGAGCTGGCGCTATCTCGACCACCTTTTGGTTTCTCCTTTGGATCGAGCAGTCGCGCTCCAGAAGGTGCATGACGTTGCCCTCCAGGTCCGCCAGAATCTGGACCTCGATGTGGCGGGGGCGGATAACTGCCTGCTCCAAAAAGACCCGAGGATCACCAAATGCGCTGGAGGCTTCCTGCATCGCGGCTTCTAGTGCCTGCTTCAGATCGGCCTTTTGCTCTACTTTGCGCATGCCGCGGCCACCGCCGCCGGCAACCGCCTTCACATAGAGCGGAAAGCCGATCTTGTCCGACTCCTTGTCAAGCTTTGCAACATCATCGGAGGACTCGGTGGATGCGAGTACTGGGACCTTAGCCCTGATTGCCGCAGCTTTCGCATTTACCTTGTCACCCGCGAGCTCCAGTATCTCTGCCGCAGGCCCTACGAAGGCAATGCCGTTTTCCCTTGCGGCATTTGCAAGGTCTGGATTTTCACTCAGGAATCCATAGCCGGGATAGATGGCATCCGCTCCAGATTCTTTTGCAACGCGGATAATCTCGTCAACAGAGAGGTACGCGCGAACAGGCGACCCTTCGGCCTTGATCTCATAAGCCTCGTCCGCTTTTAGTCGGTGAACGGAATTGCGATCCTCGTATGGGTAAACGGCAACAGTCTTGGCGCCAGTCTCATAGGCGGCTCGAAAGGCTCTGACCGCAATTTCTCCACGGTTGGCTACGAGAATCTTTTTGAACATCTAACCTCACAGAAACACAGGCGCCCTAAGTGATTAGGGCACATAAACCATTAGCCTAATTCAATGCACGTGCTGAGTGTGAGCTCCCTGAAGGGTGGCGTGGGTAAAACCACGGTTGCGCTAGGCCTAGCATCTGCCGCACTCAACAAGGGGTTGAACACCCTCGTCATTGACTTAGACCCCCAGTGCGATGCCACAAGTGGCCTCGCGGCACCATCAGATCAAGGATTTTCGGTTGCTGAAGTTCTTCAAAATCCTAAGCTACAGAACCTGAGGCGAGCCATTGTTCCATCTGCCTGGCATCGCGATTCCAAGATGGATGTGCTTGTGGGTTCACCTAGGTCTTTGCTGCTTGACAACCCCGCCCCCTCGGTCTCGGACGTATGGAAACTCGAGGAAATTCTGGCGAGCATCGAAGACGAGTATGACCTTGTAATTATCGACACTCCGCCCTCCATCAATGCCTTGACGAGGACTGCCTGGGTGGCATCAGATCGGGTGATTCTGGTTACCGAGCCGGCTCTCTACTCCGTAATCGCAGCAGATCGTGCGCGCAAGGCCATAGTCGAAATCAGCGCCAAGCTCTCACCGAGACTGCAGCTGTTCGGGGTGGTTGTGAATAGGCTCCGAACCCAATCTCACGAGCATGAATACAGGCTCAAGGAGCTTAGGGACATGTTTGGTGATCAGCTGCTCATGCCTTATTTCGAGGAGAGAGCGGCCGTGCAGCAGTCGACAGGTGCCGCAAGACCGATTCACTCCTGGCCCGCCGAGGGAGCCTCTGAGATAGCAAAGGGGTTTGACTGGCTTCTTGCCGGAGCGCTGAGTGAACTATCTTCGACACCAGCTCGAAAGCCAAGGGCTGGAGTTGTCGACCGCTCAATGCGGGGTCAAAACCTAACTGAGATGGTTGAAGTTGAAGAGATGCCGACTTCCAGACGAGCTGAAAAGAAACGTCGCTGGTTTAGCTTTAGGAAATCTTCCTAGCCCTACGCAGAGCCAGCTCGTCCTGAACCTGAGCCTCTTCGGCCGCGAAGTCAACAAGCGTTGCCTCGACTTCGCGAAGCACACGCCCAATTGCAATGCCGAATACGCCCTGGCCTTGACCTAGCAGGTCGATGACCTCATCTTGTGACGTGCAGAGATAAACCGTCACGCCATCTGACATAAGGGTGGTGTTGGTGAGATCTGAAACTCCTGCCTCATGGAGCTGCTCAACCGCAATCCTGATCTGCTGGAGCGAAACTCCAGCATCAAGAAGACGCTTAACAAGCTTTAGAACCAGGATGTCTCGGAAGGAGTACAGCCTCTGGGAGCCAGAGCCTGATGCTGTCTGAATTGAAGGCTCAACGAGCTGCGTTCTTGCCCAATAGTCGAGCTGGCGATAAGAGATACCTGCAGCCGCGGCGGCAGAGGCACCGCGATAGCCAACATCTTGAGCTGGCAGGTCATCGCCAAAGAGCATTGGTGATTCGATGTCCACACTGCCTCCTATCTTCAAACAAGTGCCAATTCTGCCTTCAAGTTCTACTTTAGGGTTTGAAGGACCCCTTCGGCGTGTCGCTACCCTTCAATTTCCTCGACGGCTTCGGCTATTAGGTGAGCCCTGATGGCCCCAAATCTCTCGGCAATCTCTCTCGCGATGTGACCGGCCTTCGCAGCGGAATCGGGAGCCTTCTTCCTCACGACCGGCTCAGTAACACCAGTAATAATTCCAACCTCGCGTTCCGCGGCCGACTTCAGGCCCCTCAGATGACGCGGCTGAATTCCAAACTGTTCCAGTGCGACCAGGGCAAAAGCAATTTCTACCTCATGAGAGGAATGCGGTTGAGCCCCAAAGAGTCCTAGTTCAGCGCCTTCCTTGAAAGCCTGATCGCTAAGGGAAGTCTCTGCCTTGAGCTGTGCGGTTGAGAATCTCTGGCCTTTTCTGAGCGATGCAGGCGTCGCGGCAGGCAGTAGCGGCTGTCTTCCAGCATCCAGCTCCTCTAGGTACTCCTTTATGACCTTGAGGGGCAAATACTGGTCACGCTGCAGGCTGAGCACCACGCGCAGTCGTTCGATTTGATTCTCGGAATACTTGCGGTATCCGGCATCGGTGCGCTCCGGTGTTACAAGACCCTGATCCTCTAAGAACCTCAACTTTGATGGAGAGAGGTCTCCGAACTCGGGCTTCAATACGGTAAGCACCTGACCAATGGTGTAGAGCTTCCTATGGTCTTGGAGCTTGCGGACAGCGTTGTCCATCTAGCGATCTTTCTCTGAGCCGTAGAAGGTCAGGCGGAACTTGCCAATCATTACCTCCATGCCCGTGATCAGCTGCTGCTTCTCTAGGCTCTGGCCATCTACGTAGGTTCCGTTCATTGAACCCAGATCGCTGACAATAAAAGTCCTGCCTTCTCGCTCGAACTGAGCGTGACGGCGAGATACCGTGACGTCATCGAGGAAGATATCAGCTTCTGGGTGGCGACCGGCGATAGTGAGGTCCTGGTCGAGAAGAAAACGCGATCCCTGCCCAGGTCCGCGGTGGACGATTAGCAAAGCAGAGTTAGCCGGCAACGCTGCAACGGCTGAGAGTTCTTCGGGGAGTAAAACTGGGGAGTTCTGCGAAACGATGTCGCTAGCGAATCTAGCTGTGTCCTCACTGCCTGATTCCCTGGACATTTATCCTCCCCTAGAGACTAAATGTTAGGGGATGAACGCCTCTCAAGGGAAATCAATTGTCGAAGTTGGGCGAGGTATACAAATCCCGCCACCCAATACAGTCCAATACCCCAGTATGCGAAGCCCCATGCGAGTGGCAGAATCACCGCCTCTGCACTTGGCCAGACGTCTGCCAGGAGGAGCAGCGGGAGGGCGTATAGGAGAGCAAATGTTGCTGCTTTACCCAGAAAATGGACGGGTAAGGGCCCATACCCATGGGATGCCGAGATTGGGTAGCCAATCAGCAGCAAGATGTCCCGAGCCACAATAACTATCGCCAACCAGGCTGGAATGATTTCGTTTACGGTTAGGCCAATCAGGGTGGCAAGGATGAAGAGCCTGTCGGCAGAGGGGTCCAGCACCTTTCCAAGTGAGGTGATTTGGTTGTACTTCCGGGCAATAAAGCCATCTAGCCAGTCGGTGAAGCTTGCAAACATCAGAACCAAAAAGGCAACAAGGAACTGATCCACAATCAAGAGCCAAAGAAAAACCGGCACCAACAAAAGCCGGAGAATGCTGAGCATGTTTGGAACGCTCTTTAGCTCTTGGCGCAGCTGCATAATCAAAGTCTAGTTAGGCGACTCCAGCTCTTCTCAGCACCTCAGTCACGTTTGCATATTCATTGAATGCGTAGAGGTGCACAGACTCAACACCAGCGTCCCTGAGATCCCTCACCTGATTCGCGGCCCATTCAATACCGGCTCTACGACGAGCTTCAGCGTCCGGTGCGCTGCGAAGATCCTCGGCCAGGGCCTTTGGCTCACTCTCTCCCGATAGCTCTAAAACTCTTGAGAGTCTCGTCGGCGAGACGATTGGCATGATGCCCGGGATGAGGTCAATCTCAACTCCCTTTGCCCGCGCGAGATCAACGAACCGAAGATAGTCCTGAGCAAAGAAAAAGAGCTGCGTGATGGCGAAGTCGGCTCCAGCCTCCTGCTTGGCAAGCAGAGCATCAATGTCTGTTCTTTCCTGGCCTGACTCTGGGTGTCCATTGGGGAAAGCAGCCACCGCTGTCTTGCCTAGCTGTCCAGGTCGCAACTCTTCAATGAGGCTCACGAGTTGATCCGCTCTTGACAGCCTGCCTGGAGGCATCGAAGTCTGACCTTCGGGTAGATCTCCCCTGAGCGCTAAAAAGTCATGAATGCCCTCGGCCAAAAACTCCCCCACCAAAGACCGCGCGTCCTGTTCTGTGGTTCCGACGCAAGTTAGGTGAGCGAGGGGTGAAGCTCCCGAGTTATCTCGAATGAATTTCAGGACACTCAAGGAGTCACGTGTGCTGGAGCCACCTGCACCAAACGTGACCGAAATGAACTCTGGGCTTAGCTCTGACAGGCGCAGAATCGCCTCGTGCAGCTTGGGGGTATCCTCCACTTTTCTCGGTGGATATACCTCGAAGGAGATTTGCATCGAATTGAGCCTTCCGCTTGGTTATCACCCGCGGGGCTCCGATCCTGGTGACAGGAGAGATATTACTTCAAGTGCGGGATACAGTTAGGAAATGGAATTATTCGTTGCCGACCATCCGCTGATTTCCCACAAAGTCACCCTACTCAGGGACAAAAACACGTCTAGTAGTCAATTTAGGCAGTTAGTCGAAGAACTTGTAACCCTTCTCACCTTCGAGGCGACAAAGACTCTTGCCACTGAGGAGGTGGAGGTTGAGACCCCACTTACACTGACAAATGGGGTCAGACTGGCCAGCCCAGCTCCTTTGATTATTCCCATACTCAGGGCAGGGCTTGGCATGCTATCGGGTATCACCAAGCTCTTGCCCGATGCCGAAGTTGGATTCCTAGGTATTAAGCGCAACGAAGAGACTTTGCAGCCGGAAACTTACGCGAACCGTCTTCCGGATGATCTAACCGGTCGCCAAGTGATTTTGATTGATCCAATGCTCGCAACTGGCGGCACGCTCAACGATTCCCTGGACTATGCCTTTGAGCGCGGAGCAGAGAGTGCAACATGCATTTGTCTACTCGGTGCACCTGAAGGCGTTGAAGCAGTGACCAAACACGTAATTCAGAGCTGGCCGCAAAAAAACGTAAGCGTTCATTTAGCCGCACTCGACGAGAAGCTCAACGAGATCGGCTACATTGTCCCTGGTCTGGGAGATGCGGGAGACAGGCTTTACGGAACATCTGGCGACTAGAAGTCGGGCTGGCGGGATTTGAACCCACGACCCCTTTCCCCCAGTTAAGTGCAGGTTGTTCGTAGCTGTTCGCTGGTGTTCGTTTTTCCAGTGTTTTCAAGGGTGCGAACACTCACGAACACAGGCGAACATCAGCGAAAAGTACTCAGGTGGGGGAACATCTGGGGGAACACTAACGACCACTTCAGCGAGCAGCTTGTCTCGAGACCGGGTGTTAGGGTGAAGCAGTGATCCCTTACATAATTGCCATACAACTCGTTGACCTAGTTCTTCACCTAGCACTAGGCCTAATCGAATACGAGAGAATTGCGGCCAGCGTAATTGTGCTTGCGGCGGTTGGTTTCAGCCGAAAAGTTTCTCTCTCTGTGAGGTTCCCCTTGGGAGTAATTGCAGGGTTGCTTTACATCAGCCTGAATGTCATGTTTGTGCTTAGAACAGGTCTCCCGGGAGTACCTTTCTGGTTGATCGTTACCTCGACAACAGCTCTATTTGGTAGGTGGCTCGTTAGGGCAAGGGAAAACAACAAATAGAAGGGCGGCTCGAGTCGGGCTGGCGGGATTTGAACCCACGACCCCTTGTCCCCCAGTTAAGTGCAGGTTGTTCGTAGCTGTTCGCTGGTGTTCATTTTTCCAGTGTTTTTCAGGGTGCGAACACTCAAGAACACAGGCGAACATCAGCGAAATGTGCTCAGGTGGGGGAACATCTGGGGGAACATGTCGTTTCCGGGATTGATCAGTGTGACATTCCCGACGCAATCTTATGGTCCTCTGGATCCAGGCTCTGGTTCGCCTCGACCACAAGATACTGCCCCATCATCCCTCTTCCTTCGTGACGCAAAAAATGGCAATGGAACATGAACGGCCAACCGTCGCTCGCACTGTCTGGGAATGTGACGAATAGCTTCACCTCTGTGTTTGGAGGAATAAAAACTGTGTCCTTGGCAGAAGCCAAATAGTCAGCTGGCTGCTCGCCGTCAATCTCGAGAATCCGAAATGAGACTCCGTGCACATGGAAATTATGAAACTCAAAACGGTCAATGTTTGTCACTGACCAAATTTCACTGGAGCCTGCATGAACTACCTGGTCTATGCGATCCATGTTCATCATCAAGCCATTTATTTCGACCCCCGACATCTCAAAGGTTCTTACCCTTGAAACTGAGTCGAGGTCCACTGGCGGCAGCGCTGCGAATTCCACTGGCAAACCCTTTGACGGCTGCAAAGCTGACTCTGTGCTTAGGTGCAGGAGGGAAGTCGCAGGGGCATCATCGTTACCCTCATCAACAATCGATTTCAACAGTGCAACATTGCCACCGGGCTTGAACTCCACGACAATCTCGTATCTCTCTCCAGGAGACATCTGAATCTCTTTAGCCTTTATGGGTGCTCCAAATAGTCCGCCCTCGGATGCAATGATTGAAAATTCACGATTATCAGAAAAAGACAGAGTGAAGACATCGCCGATCGAGCCATTGAGCAGCCGGAAACGAACCAACTCAGTTTTCACAGTGAACTCCGGCTCAGGAATGCCGTTGACAAGCGTTAGAGCGTCGCCCTCTCGGTTACCGAAGATGCGATCAAAAAAGGCCCCAATAGGACCTTGGGTTGAGAGTTCCTCTGGAGAATCATGAATGATGAGAGGGATATCATCCAACCCGTAGGCTTTGGGAAGCTCAGATTGAGCCTCTGAAGCGTCGTCGACGATGAACATGCCAACAAGCCCGTTTTTCACATGCGCCTCGGATCGACCGTGAAGATGGGGATGGTACCAATTTGTTGAGGCTTCCTGGTCTACTAGCCAGGAAGGCGACCAGGTCTCTCCAATGAGGATTGGCTGATGCGGGCCGCCGTCCATCATGGCAGGGACATGCAAGCCATGCCAGTGCATGGTTGTGTCCTCAGGCAGCCGATTTGAAACATTGATCTGAACGGTCTCACCCTCGGCGGCACGAATCGTTGGCGCCAGATAACTTGCGTTGACACCCCAAGTGGGAGTGGTCGTGCCTTTCAAGATCTCTGTCTCGCCGGTCTGAAGTGAAAGATCGAAAACCCTGATGCCCTCAACCACTTGAGATTCCGCAAGCGGTGGTATCGCCAACACCGCACGATCTCCTGCACTTTGATCAACGAGTGAAGGAAGCGAGTTCGTTGTAACGACTGCTACTAGACCGACTGTGACGAGAATTCCCGAGATCGTGAGGGCTTTGCGCATCACCCAACCCTAATTCGGCGCTCTTCGGCCCCTAAGGAGGGGGGGCGATTCCCATGAAACTCTCAGTTGGTAAGTGGTTAGAGTCGGGCTGGCGGGATTTGAACCCACGACCCCTTGTCCCCCAGACAAGTGCGCTACCAAGCTGCGCCACAGCCCGCTTCAGAAGGTAAGTCTATTGGGCTTTTGTGGCCCTTGATTGAACCCACGTGAGCACCGCAACTATTACTGCTCCCAGAAGAAAATAGCCCAGCGGTTCAAAGCTAGCTGCCTCCAGAGCTCTCCCCGACTCATCCTGCCAAGGCCAAAGAGCTCTGAGCGACCCAAACATCAAACCGGTCATGACGACAAGTGTCACCCTGCGCCGATTGACTAGCAGCCTTCTGAGGACTTTGGCGAAGACTGCAAGACCAATAACTGCACCTGCAACAAACATTCCAAGGTAAGCAAGGTCGAGATCGTTCACCGCAGCAATTGTCGGGGCATAGAAACCCATCGCCAGCAATAGAAATGAGCCGGATACCCCGGGCAGAACTAGAGCGCAGACCGCGACGGAAGCAACCAGAAATACAAGAACTAAATTCGGATTCATCACTTCTTGCCTTGGCAAGCTAACAAGGCCAAAGGCGACTGCCGCAGCAGCAGTGCCAATCAGAAAATCTTTGGCAACCCAGGCACTGCCAACCATTTTGTAAGGAACCACCAATGACACCAGGATCAATCCGGCGAACAACGCCCGCATATTTTCAGGCTGACTTTCCAACAGCGGTTCGATTATCGATGCCGCTGCAAAAATCGCGGCAAACATTCCGGCAAGAACCGGCAAAATCAGACCCCAGTCGATACCTTTCCAGAGATCCTTTGAGTCTTTGAATCTGCCTCTGAGAACAAGGAGGGCGGCATCCACAGCAATTGCAGCTGAGCCGATGACGCGCTCGTAGATGCCAACAATCAGGGCGATGGTGCCACCGGATACCCCTGGAATTACTTCAGCTGTTCCAATAAGCAGTCCGCGAATGAGGTTGGCAATCACCTTGACCTCTTCTCCCTCACCCTCACACCTATCTCTACTGGAGTGCCATCAAAGCCATAGAGCTCACGGAGCTTCCTAACAATGAAGCGTCGATAGCCAGCCTCCAAAAAACCGCTCGCGAACAATACAAATTTTGGGGGCCTGGATGCAGCTTGCGTGCCGAAAAGAATTCGTGGCTGCTTGCCGCCCCTAATTGGGTGAGGGTTTGCGGCCTGTAGCTCCTGAAGGAATGCGTTGATCTTTCCGGTAGGTATTCGCTTGTCCCAGTTACTAAGAGCAAGCTCCAAAGCCGGCACTAGTTTCTCTAGGTGTCGTCCGGTCAGAGCCGAGAGGTTTACCCTCGGAGCCCAATCGACGTGTGCGAGCTCTGACTCGATCTCCTTCTCAAGGTAGATTCGCCTCTCCTCATCAAGCATGTCCCACTTGTTGAACGCGAGGACCAGCGCTCTTCCCGAATCAAGCGCCAACTGCACGATACGAATGTCAGCTTCACTGATCGGCTCCGTCACATCGAACAGAACAACCGCAACCTCAGCGCGCTCGAGAGCAGCAGCGGTTCTGAGTGAGGCGTAAAAGTCTGCGCCCTTTTGACGATGCATGCGCCGACGAATACCCGCGGTGTCGACAAACCTCCAGATCTTGCCTGCAATCTCGACTTGCTCGTCTACTGGATCACGGGTCGTACCGGCAAGATCGTTCACAACTGCCCGATTAGTGCCGGTTGCCTTATTCAATAGTGACGACTTACCAACATTTGGTCTTCCAATGAGCGCGACTCTCCTAGGCCCCACGTACTGATCCGGCGCGATCCTTGATTGCTCAGGCAGGACCTTTAGCGCTGCGTCCAAAAGGTCAGCTACTCCCCTGCCGTGGAGAGCAGATACCGGAAACGGTTCACCTAAACCAAGAGACCATAGCGCTGCTGCTTCAGGCTCTAGATGAGAATCATCGATTTTGTTGGCAACGAGCAATACAGGCTTTCCGGAGGATCTGAGCATCTTGACAACGTGCTCATCGGAGGCAGTGGGTCCAACCATGGCGTCTACAACAAACAACACGGCATCGGCGAGCTCAACTGCAATCTCGGCCTGCTCGGCAACCGAGAAGTCAATACCCTCGGCGTCGATCTCCCAGCCGCCTGTATCTACCAGCGAGATTTGCCTGCCGTTCCAGTCGGCGCGGTAGGTTACTCGGTCTCTAGTGATTCCAGGCTTATCCTCAACTACCGCCTCCCGGCGACCAAGGATTCGATTAACTAGAGCGGATTTGCCAACGTTGGGCCTGCCAACTACCGCCAAGACAGGAGGTGAAGGGAGGTAAGTCTCCAGTCCATACTCGTCGAGCTCAGTCTCAAGAATCTCAATGTCATCATCTTCTAGCTCATAGGACTGCAGCTCGTCTCGCATGAGATTCGCCTGGGCAACCTCCAGCTCTTCATCGCTCATGCGCGTACCTTTTCGATTTCGGCCAGTACAGCCTCGACGCTTTGATCAAAATTTAGGTCTGACGTGTCGACTAGGACCACGCCCTCTGCCGGCACCATGAACTCAACAACCTTGGAATCTGATGCATCTCTGGCTCGAAGGTTTGCTCCGCTCTCTGTTTCCTCTGCACCCCTTCGTTGGAGCCTCACCTCTTCACTTGCGGTGAGGAGGATTCTTACCTCGGCATCGATAAACACCACTGAAGTTAGGTCGCGGCCCTCTGCCACGACCCCCGGCAATGAACATTCCGCGACTCTTGACTTCGAATCTTGATGCTGAAGCTCCCTAACCACTTGCTCTCTGGCATATTCAGACACCCGTGATGCCACTTCTTGGGTGCGAATATCAGTCGTAACATCCTGGCCTGAGAGCTTCACCCAAGACTGGACCGGATCTAAAGAAATTGCGTAATCAAAAGTTGCGGCTAGCTGCTCCAATGAGCTCTTGGGATTGCTAATTGCGTGAAGTGTGAAGGCTCTGTAGCCGGCACCTGTGTCGAGATAACCGAAACCAAGTCTTTGAGCAACCGCCTTCGAAACGCTGGACTTACCCGAACCAGCAGGTCCGTCAATCGCAACTGTGAAAGTCATCAGACCAGTCGCCATCCGTTTTGTGTGAGCTGGGCACTTAGCCTCTCGGAGGCCTCGGGTAAGACCTGAATCTCAACTAGGCCAATTTCAGCCCCAGGCGAGTGCTCAAGCTTCAGGTCTTCAATGTTCACCCCAACCTCACCTATGAAGGTTAGAAGTGACGCCAGCGCACCAGGACTGTCGTCGATGACAACTGTGAGGAGGTGGTAGTCAACGAACTTGCCACCGTGCTTACCAGGAATCCTTGAAACTCCCGCGTTTCCCCTTTCGAGAAGGCTATGGAGCTTCGCAAGGGAACCGGAAGCGTCGAGATTCTCAAGACTCTCGACGAGTTCCGTGATGTCGTTCTTGAACTCAGCCAAAAGCGGCGCCACCAGACGAGAGTTCTGCGAGAGAATCTGAAGCCAAAGGTCTGGGTCGCTAGAGGCAATTCGCGAGGCATCTCTAAGACCTTGCCCAGATAAATTTAGCTGCTGGTCTTTGGCCCCCTGCAACCTCGCAGCTAAAGCAGACGAGACCAGTTGTGGCAGATGAGAAACAAGGGCGACAGCCTCGTCATGCTCTTCCGGGCTCATTACAACTGGCAATGCGCCGAGCTGATTTGCAAGGCCCTTTAGCCTGTCAACTGACTCCTTTGCTGCATCTGCAGTCGGAGTAATTACCCAAGGCCTTGCGAAGAACAGGTCTGCCCGCGCAGCCCCTGGTCCACCCTTTTCTCTACCTGCCATGGGGTGAGATCCAACGTATCTATCGGCCGAATCTGGAGAGAGCCTTGCGACATCCCTTGAGATTTCGGCCTTGACGCTAGCAACATCAGTCACCAAAGCGTTTGGGTGGGCCTCGAGTTGCGCCGCGACTACCTCAGCGGTCATCTCTGGGGAAACGCAAACCACTACAACGTCATAGTCCCCAGCTGCCTCACTGCCAGCTCCGTATTCGATCGCCAAGCGAAGATTTGCCTTGGAGCGGTTTTCCAGGCCAACGTTTATCCCCTGCTTTGAGAGCGCAAGACCCAGGGACGTGCCAATTAGGCCAGCCCCAACAACCTTGATTCGTTCTACGCTCACTGCGCTAGGTCGGTCCTGAGCGACTGGGCACCACGAAGATAAATGTGGCTGATCTCAGATCGCTGCTTCTTGGTTTCAACGTGCATCATGAGCCTGATAACCCGTGGCATGGCTCCAGCAACATCCATTTCGACCGAGCACATCAGCGGCACATCTCCCAGCCCAAGTTCCCTGGCAGCGAGCGCCGGAAACTCACTCACGACATCTGGGGTTGCGGTGAACCAAATTGAGATTAGGTCTGCGGCATCAAGCGAGTTCTCGTGCAAAACCTTTGTGACGAGTTCAGCGGTCGACTTGAGCAAGTGCTCTCTGTCGTCGCTTTCGAGCTGAATCGCTCCGCGAATTGCTCTGACTGCCACTAGCGCCTCTTTGTCTTGCTGGAACCCGCCGCCTCCATCAGGCTGCTGACCTCAAGCTTACCCAGCTCCCTGACTTGACCGGGCTTCATGGGGCCAAGCCTCAGCGGCCCAAAGCTCTTGCGCGTGAGCTCTATGACCTCATGTCCAACTGCGTCAAACATTCTGCGCACGATTCTGTTCTTGCCAGAGTGAAGGGTTATCTCCACCAAAGACTCGATGTTGTTTTGATCAATGAGCTTGACGCTGTCGGCCTTTTGCAGACCATCCTCGAGCTTGACACCATCTCTGAGCCTCTGAAGTTCAGTTTTTTGGATCTTCCCTTTCACCTTCGCGAAGTAGAGCTTCTCAACCTCATAGCTTGGGTGCGCGAGCTGGTTTGCCAGGTCTCCGTCGTTTGTCATCAGCAGAATGCCGGAGGTGTCCTGATCTAGCCTTCCGACATTGAACACTCGGTCATACTGCGTAAAGAAGTCTGCAAGGCAGGGTCTCCCGTACTCATCTTCCATCGTGGAGACAATGCCCTTGGGTTTGTGGAATGCCAAATAGATGCGGTCTGGATCCAATTGAATTGGCCTGCCATCCACCATCACAGCGTCGGACTGTGGATCAACCCTTGTGCCAAGCTCTCGCACTACCTTGCCATTGACCTTGACTCTTCCCTGAAGCATCATCTCCTCTGCCTTGCGTCGAGATGAGACGCCAGCTGCCGAGAGTGCCTTCTGCAGCCGTATTGGCTCAGTCAATGTCGTCCTGATCTGGCAGGTGGGGGCTTATTGGAGGAAGTTCATCGAGCGAATTGATGCCCAGCTGTTCAAGCAGGAGATCAGTGGTGCCAAACATGCTGGCTCCCGAGTCCTGGTCTTGGAAAACCTCCGTGACCAACCCCCTAGATATGAGCGTCCGAACGACCGAATCCACGTTCACGCCACGAATTGAGGAGACTTGGCCGCGTGAGATTGGCTGCCTATAGGCAATAACAGACAAAGTCTCAAGAGCTGCCTGGGACAGCTTGGCAGGATTCTCGTTTGCAACCAGCTGCCTAACTGCCCAGTCATGTGTCTGACGAACGTAGAGCCTCCAGCCACCACCGATTTCTCGAAGCTCAAAGCCCCTTCCCTGGCCTTCGTGTGCCGAGTCGTAGTCCTCCTGCAATGCTGCGATTTCCTTGCGGACCTCGCTAATCGGAGCCTCAAGCGCTCCCGCGAGCGTGACTATGCTGAGCGGGGTTTCGGATACAGTTAGCAAGGCCTCAAGGGCTGCACGCATTGAAAGGTCAGTTGTCATAGTCAGCGCCCAATTTTGCCAGTTGATCCTGATCTACGTCTTTTGATTGCCAATGAATATCGATTTCGCTAAAGCTCTCCTCCTGCGTCAGGCCAACGGCGCCGATTCGATAGAGCTCTAAAACGCCTAAGAATCTCGCAACAAACTCCGCTCGGTCACTCACGTCACTGATTAGCTGCCGAAAGGTTAGCTTGCCTGCCTGCTTGAGCTTTTTGACCATAATCCCAACCTGCTCGCGGATTGACACCTTTGGAGCGTGTAGGTGTGCCGTGCTCACCTCGGGAACAGCTTTTGGAGCAAGGGCTGCCTTTGCGATGTCGTGAAGCTCATGGATGTTAGTTGTCCACTCAAGCTCCGGGCGAAGGTTTCGGTATTGCTCCTCCAGGCGCACAGCTCTTGGGTAGCGATGGGACTCGATATCAAGTGCTGTGCCAAACCAGGCAGAGACTTCCTTGAAGGCCCGGTATTGCAGGAGCCTTGCGAATAGCAAGTCCCTCGCCTCAAGAAGGCCAACATCCTCAGAGTCAACAACTTCGCCCTGAGGGAGCAAGCTCGCGAGTTTCATGTCGAGAAGAGTCGCGGCGACAACTAAAAATTCACTCGCACTGTCAATCTCTTTTTTTGCATCCAGCCCTTTGACGTACTTCAGGAATTCATTGGTGACTTTAGCGAGTGCCACCTGGGTGATCTCCATTTCGTGCCGGCCAATGAGGCTCAGCAGCAGATCAAAGGGGCCTTCGAAGTTATCGAGCTGAAGCTGAAAGTCGACCTCAGACTCAAGCTGCACAGCCACGCTTTACAAGCTCTCTGGCAACTCTGCGGTAACCCTCGGCTGCATCCGAAGAGGGAGCAAACTGAGTTATCGGCTTCTTTGCAACGGTCGCATCGGGGAACTTAACAGTGCGGCCAATCGCCGTGTCAAAAACCTTGCCAGGGAAGGCCTCTTGAAGCCTTTCGAGTACCTCTCTCGAGTGCAGAGTGCGCTGGTCGTGCATAGTTGGAATCAAACCATCCAGCTCGAGAGTCGGATTGGTTCGAGCCTTGACCTTGTCGATCGTCTGAATCAGCAGTGCCACTCCCCTTAGAGCAAAAAACTCTGTTGCCATTGGAATCAATACGCCGTGAGCTGCAGTGAGAGCGTTTACGGTGAGGAGTCCTAGAGATGGCTGGCAATCAATGAAGATTACGTCGTAGTCGGTCTTTACCTTCTTGAGAATTCCGTCGAGAACCCGCTCTCTACCCATTTCGGTGACAAGGTTCATCTCTGCCGCGGAAAGGTCGATGTTCGCTGGGATGATGTCGAGATTCTCGATGTTGGTCTGCTGGATGGCCTCTTTGGGGCTCATCGATGTGTCCATCATGAGGTCATAAATCGTTGGCGCCTCTTGGTAGTCGCTCGCGAGGTTGACCGACAGAGCTCCTTGGGGGTCGAAGTCAACAACCAGTATTTTCCTGCCGTACTCCGCCAGCGCAGCTGCAAGGTTGATGGTTGTTGTGGTCTTGCCTACACCACCCTTTTGATTGCACATGGCAATGATGCGTGCGGGGCCATGCTGCTTTAGCTTGGCCGGGGTGGCGAAAGTCTTCTTAGAAAGATCCACCGTGACCTCCCATTTTTATTGCTCTAGCCTACCGCCGAGCGCGGGGATGAGCTTGCGCATACACCTCGCGCAGCGTGTCAACAGTTATCAAGGTGTAAATCTGGGTGGTTGCAACTGATGCGTGGCCTAAAAGCTCCTGCACCACCCTGACATCTGCACCACCCTCGATTAGGTGCGTTGCAAAAGAATGCCTGAGGGTATGCGGAGAAACTTTAACCCCTGCTGCAACCCCCGCTCTCTGGATAATGTCCCAGATACTCTGTCTCGAAAGCCTCCCGCCCTGCTTATTCAAAAAGACTGCTCTGTCGCCTCGAAGCAGTGCCAGCTCGGGCCTGGTTCTCACGAGATACGCATCCAGACTTTTGGCCGCGAAAGACCCGACCGGAACAATCCGCTCCTTAGATCCTTTGCCCCTGACTCTGATCAGACCGTCATCGGTCACCTCATCGAGGTCTAATGAAACGACCTCACTAACCCTGGCACCAGTCGAATACATCAGCTCGACAATTGCTCTATCTCGCAGTCTGATTCGATCTGCTGCCTCATCATCGGGCTCAGGGCCGGCAGCCTCTAGGAGCCTGACTACCTGTTCCTGAGAAAGCGCCTTTGGAAGCCTGCTAGGGAGCTTTGGAGGGCGAAACCTGGACGTTGGATCATCATCCCTGAGGCCCTCGAGAGCGAGAAACTTGTGAAAACCTCGGACCGCGGCAAGAATCCTTGCCCGGCTGGATGCCTTGAGCTTTGCATCGGTGAGTTGATTAGCGAAAGCCTCAAGATTTGATGCCGTGGCACTAATCGCTTCTACCCCAACCGATTCTAGATACGCCGCGTACTTATTCAGGTCCGTTCGGTATGCAGCGAGAGTGTTTTTGGAAAGTCCGCGCTCAACCGTGAGGTGCCGCAGGTAGCGCTCAAGCGGCGTCATCACTACTAGCTTTCGTCAAATAGCCGCTGCGACTTTTGCCTCTCTAGCGCGGCCTTGATCAGTCCATCGAAGAGCGGGTTTGCTTTGGTTGGCCTGGACTTAAATTCCGGATGTGCCTGGGTGGCGAGATAAAACGGGTGAACACTTGTTGGAAGTTCAACATATTCAACAAGGCTCCCATCTGGCGAGGTGCCCGAGAAGACCATGCCGCTTGCAGCGATCTGGTCTCGGAAAGCGTTGTTCACCTCATAGCGGTGGCGGTGGCGCTCAGATGCTGTGTCTGATCCATACAGTGACTTCACTAGGGAACCCTCAGCGAGTTTTGCCTCGTAGAGCCCCAACCTCATGGTTCCGCCCATCTCTGAGTTATCTAGTAGCTCCACCTGCTCTGCCATGGTTGCAATCACGTGGTTCTTGGCTTCAGGTTCGAACTCACTCGAGGTAGCACCCTCAATCCCCACCACATTGCGCGAGTACTCAATAACCATGCACTGCAGCCCTAGGCAAAGACCCAGGGTTGGAATTCCGTTTTCACGAGCAAACTTTAAAGCTCCTAGCTTTCCCTCAATGCCCCTGATACCAAAGCCCCCTGGAACACAAATGCCATCCATATCTGCAAGGTTTTCTCTGGCTCCAGCTGGAGACTCGCACTCGTCAGACTTGATCCAGTGGATGTTTACCTTGCTGGAGTTTGCAAAACCACCCGCCCGGAGTGCTTCTGTCACAGAGAGGTAAGCATCTGGAAGGTCAATGTACTTGCCTACCAAAGCTATGTTCACCTCGTGCTTTGGCTCGTGAACTGCCGTGAGCACTGGCTGCCATCCGCTCCAGTCCACGTCCTTCGCCTTCAAATCGAGCGCCTTGATTATGTAGGAATCGAGGCCCTCCGAGTGAAGAACCTTTGGAATGTCATAGATCGAAGCAGCATCGGCCGCAGTGACCACTGCCTCCCTGTCCACGTCACACATCAAAGCAATCTTGTTCTTGATCGAGTCAGGAAGGTCCCGATCTGATCGACAAACAATCGCGTCAGGTTGAATACCCAGAGACCTTAGCATCGCCACCGAGTGCTGAGTTGGCTTGGTTTTCAGCTCGCCTGAGGGGTTGAGGAAGGGAACTAGAGTGACGTGCACAAAGAAAACGTTGTCTCTTCCTACGTCTTGCCGGACCTGACGGGCGGCCTCCATAAACGGCTGAGACTCAATGTCGCCCACGGTTCCACCAATTTCAGTGATGATGACATCTGGCTTTGGGTCCATCTCAGCTTGAAGACGCATTCTTCGTTTGAGCTCGTCAGTGATGTGAGGAATCACCTGGACCGTATCGCCCAAATACTCGCCGCTGCGCTCCTTGGCAATAACGGTGGAGTAGGCCTGGCCCGTGGTTACATTGGCCGCCGAGTTTAGATTTATGTCCAGAAAACGCTCGTAATGACCGATGTCCAAGTCGGTCTCAGCACCGTCGTCAGTAACGAAAACTTCCCCGTGTTGGAACGGGTTCATGGTCCCGGGATCGACGTTTAGATATGGGTCTAGCTTCTGCATAACCACAGAGAGACCTCTTGCACGAAGGAGATTTCCCAAAGAGGCGGCGGTAAGGCCCTTACCTAGTGAGGAGGCGACGCCTCCGGTGACAAACACATGTCTTACATTCCCAGAGCTAACCGCCATGGAACTTCAATCTATCACCCGCAGGACCAGCTGGCCCAGACAGACATGTTTTTATTTTTGGAAATCGAGCAATTCTCTAGCGTGCTCCAGGGCGACTTCGCTGGTTGAGTTCCCCGAGAGCATTCTTGCAAGCTCGCCCTCGCGTTCTTGCCGGCTCAACAGACTAACGCTTGACTCCGTAATCTCGCCAGACACATCTTTAGAGACACGTATCTGGTGATCTGCAAATGCAGCCACCTGCGGCAGGTGGGTAACGACAATTACCTGCGTCGACTGGGCTAGTTGGCTCAGGCGCTTCCCCAACTCGATTGCCGCAGCACCTCCCACGCCGGCATCAACCTCGTCAAAGACCATGGTTGGCAACACTTGATTGCTGGAGAGCACAAGCTCAATTGCGAGCATAATCCTCGAAAGCTCTCCACCCGATGCGCCCTTACCAAGGGGCCTAGGCTCTGCACCGGGATGAGCGGCAAGCAGAAGCTCTACCTTGTCGAGCCCCGAGGCTTCGAAGCTAGCCAAAGGGCTTACTCTCACCTCCAAAGATGACCCTCCCATTGCAAGGGCTGAGAGCTCCTGGGTTACTCGCGCAGCTAGCTGCTCACCGGCTTTTTGGCGAAGTTCGGTTAGCTGACCGGCCGCGAAGGATAGCTGCGAAGAGGTGGCTTCAAACTGCATTTCCAGCTTTTCCAACTGCTCATCTGAAGAATCCAAATCCAGAAGCTCTGCCTGCAGACTGGGTAGCAGCTCGACCAGCTGGTCAGCTGAGTTTCCATAGCGGCGCTCGAGGGCAACAAGCTCCGCTTTTCGAGACATCAACTGCTCAAGCTTGGCTGGATCTGCATCCAGCTCATCGAGAAAAGATGTCAGTTCAGCCGCGAGATCAGCGGCAATTGCGGCCGCCTCAGAGGCCTGAGCCGCCAACTCCTGAAGCTTTGAGTCCCCAGAGGTTTCGAGAGCTTTGCGAGCCTGCCCAAGCAGTACTCCGGCATCGATCCCGTCATCGCCAGTGAGAGCGTCGTGTGCGGTTCCAGCAGATAGCCGCAGCGACTCGACATTGCTGAGCCGCTTCACCTGCTCATCGATTCGGCCTAGTTCGTCAGGCTCTGGACTGACTTTTTCTATGTCAGCGATCTGCTCCCTAAGTCGTTGAATTCGGATCGCATCAGCCTCACTTGAGCCGCGCATTCGCTCAAGGCGCTGCTCAAGTTCGCGATACTGGCTAAATAGCTGTGCGTAGGCGTTCTTAGCGCCAGCTATTTCCTCAGCACCAAACTGGTCTAGCGCTTCCCGCTGATTTGCGCTTGAACGAAGGCGCAGCTGGTCCGACTGTCCGTGAACGGTGACGAGCTCCTCGGCAATCTCGTTTAGCGTGGAGATGGGGACGGATGCTCCGCCAATTGCCGCACGAGACCGTCCATCTGAGGTAACAGAGCGGTTAATGATCACTTCCCCGCCTGTGACATCAGCGCCAAGCTCCTCAAGTCGGTCCAAGAGATCTTTATTCGCAGATCGGATTCGACCTTCAACAAATAGTTGCTTCTCGCCGGTTCTAACGCTCGAGGAGTCAGCGCGCTCGCCCAAAAGTAGCCCTAGTGCCGTAAGCACCATCGTTTTTCCAGCGCCCGTCTCCCCAGTTAGAGCGGTGAAACCGGGAGCTAGCTCCAGATTGGCCGAACTTATGACTCCAATAGACCTAATAGACAGCGACTCAATCAAGCCTCTGCCTCCGGACCTCGCCAACCCGACACCGGCAGCGAGAACTTCCTCACCAGACGATCCGCAAAGGGGGCATTATCTAGGACAACCATCTTTACCGGCTCTGGACGCTTGACAACCTCGATACGCGCTCCAGGTCCTAGGTCAAAGGTTCTCCTACCATCGCACCAAAGCACGCCACTCCCTGGAGATCTTCGCAAGACCTCAACCGCAACAGTTGACTGCGGATCGATGACCATGGGCCTTGCAAAAAGAGCGTGTGCGCTCAAAGGCACAACCACAAATGCCTCCACATTGGGCCAAACAATTGGACCTCCAGCACTGAAGGCATATGCAGTTGAGCCGGTGGGGGTGCTGACTAGAACTCCGTCGCAACCAAAACTCGAGACTGGCCGGGCGTCGATCTCCAAAACGACCTCGAGCATGCGCTCACGAGCGCTTTTCTCGACAGCCACCTCGTTAATTGCCCAGCTGGAGAATACCTCTTTACCCTCCTGCCAAACTTTGACCTCGAGGGTTGTTCGATCACTAGTCGAAAAGTTTCCAGCTGAAACAGCATCTAATACTTGAGCGATTTCAGATCTCTCCACCTCAGTCATAAAGCCCACGTGACCAAGATTGATGCCGAGGATTGGGGCAGGGTTGGAATTCACGATCTCTGCAGCCCTAAGAATGCTTCCATCGCCACCAAGAACCATTACCAAGTCAAGCTGTTCGCCGGAGTAGGTTTTCGAACCCTCAGGAGCACCGACTCCCAAGGAAACAAAGTGCGCCAAATCGTCGCTGTCGAAGACGCAGTCGATACCTTGTTTGGCCAGGTGCTGGCAAGCAAGAGCAGCCTCATGGGCGGCGGAATCATCAGCGTGGCTGATGACTATCAAAACTCGCTTCATGCCCATAACTCCTTCAACCAAAAGGCTACTGGGTTCAGTCCTGCGAAGGACTTTTCAACAGCTAATCGGCTCTGCCATTACTTATCTAATGTGGGCGAGGTATTCAACGTTTCCCTTGCTGCCAACAACTGGGGAAACGGTAACTCCAACTACGTCGCGGTATAGAGACTCGAAACTTTCTAAGACGCTTGCCTTAGCGAATTCGCGATCGGCATCTGATTTCACAACTCCCGCGCGAAGCTTTTCTTTGCTCAACTCGAATTGAGGCTTTATCAGGACTACCATCTCAGCCCCCTGGGCCAATTCGACAAGCTTCTCTGCCACCACAGTTAGAGAAATAAAGCTCAAATCAGCCACCAATAACCCGGGCCGTGAGGGCTCTATCTTCCTTAGCTGCTCAAGGGTCAATTCTCTTACGTTGCAACCCTCGACATTGATTACTCTCGGATCAAGCTTCAGCTCTGGAGAGAGTTGATCGTGCCCAACATCGATTGCGACGACTTTTTGGGCCCCCTCAGACAGCAGGACCTCGGTGAAGCCCCCGGTGCTAGCACCGATATCCAAACAAACTCCGGAGGGTGTCACGCCGAACTCTTGCAAGGCAAAGGCAAGCTTCTCCCCCGCTCTCGAGATGGCGAGTACTTCTTTGGTTTCAACGACGTCCGATTCCAGGACGGCGAATGATGCCTTGGTCTGCGTGACTCCATTTACCGTGACCGACCCTTGCTGGATGAGCCTTGCAGCTTGGTTTCGACTGCGGGAAAGTCCGCGCTTGGTTAGCGCTTGGTCAAGCCTCAACTGCCCAGTAGCCCCTCGAGCTCTGCAACAAGCTTCTTAAGCGCCTCAATCTGGGCCTCAGGCTCCATCTTTTCAATCTCTTGGATGCGAGCTTCGTAGTCTTCTTCCACTGCTCTCCTAGTTCATTAACTCTGGTTCAACCTGTAAGCCGTAGATTGGCCTGCCGCTTGACCAGATTAGGCTCGTGGCAGCCCTGAGGGAGTCCAATTCTCTGGGGTTTTGGGAACTACAAACAACTTGGTCTCCCAAAAGTTCGACTTCGCCCGAGCGACAGACTGCGCCTCGCTTTGTTGGTTTGATTGTGGGATAGTCCTCGAACAGTTGACCTAGGTCGCTCAGAATGTAGTTCGGACGCTCGTCACTCTTAGCACCGAGGAGCTCTTTTTTGGTCGCAATTCCGGTCAGCACACATGCAGAATCCAAACCCGCATCGATTGCGCCTTTGATGTCGGTGTCCAATCGATCACCAATAACTAGTGGTGTCTGAATCTCGAGTTGTTTGAGGGCAGCGTCAAAGATTGGGCGAAAGGGCTTTCCAGCAAACTCAGGGAGCTGACCTACTGCCGTGTGGACTGCCCCAACCAAGGTCCCGTTTCCAGGTGCAATACCGGCCTCGAGAGGGATAGTCCAATCCTGGTTGGTAGCAATCCATGTAGCCCCCGCCTGGATGGCGAAAGCTGCTTGAGCCAAATGCTCCCAACCAACACTGGGGCTAAATCCTTGAATCACGGCATCGGGGTGATCGCTAGCAGAATCGACAACCCTAAAGCCAACCGCAGCAACCTCAGATCGCAGACCCTCGCCTCCAACAACCAGGACTTTCGAACCTGGTGGAATTCGCTCAGCCAATAACTTGGCACCTGCTCTAGCAGAGCCGACAATGTCGTCATCCGAAAGTGATAACCCAAATCCTCTGAGTTGGTCTGCTATCTGGGAAGGGGTGCGAGAAGCATTGTTAGTGATGTAGCCAATCTTCTTGCCAAGTGATTGTGCGCGATTGATTGCCTCAACCGCACCTGGTATGGCTTCTTTTCCGCGATAGACAACTCCATCGAGGTCCAATAGCAGCGAATCGAAGTTATCGAGCAGCATCTCTTCGGCCTCCAGCTGGCTTACGCTGCGGTTTACGCTCTGGAATGTTTAGCTCCTCCACGAGATCAACAACCTCGCCATCTACCTCAGCCAAAGCTTTCTCGGCTAAGTCCGCCCAGCGATCCCATTCGCCGGCATCCTTGCCAAGCTCTCGAAGAAGCTCTGCATAGGAACGGAACAATAGTGGTGACTGCTCAAAGACAGTGTTGGGGCTCAGTTCCTTGATTTCAAGCTCCTGAAGAGCAGCTTGCGTCTGGCCGAGATCAAGCCTCGCGCCGCTCAAAGCAATCGCGAGATTAATCCTGACACCCACCTCTAGCTTCTTGCGGTCAACCCCGCTAGCTGCCTCAATGGCCCTCGCAGGCCGGCCAAGCCCGCGTTCTGAGTCGACAATCAGTGGTAGCTGATCATTCGATCCGGAGATGCGGCGATGAGTTAGAAGCTCCCGGAGAGCAAGGGCAAAGTCACCTGTCGTATAGGCAGTGACGCCAAGAGTTTCCCTGACCACCGCAATGCGACCTGCCTTTTTGCTGGCGGCAAGCGCGTGCCTGTGGGCAAGCTCTGGATCAGTTTCGATAAGCATTGAGACCATCTGGAGGTGCCTGGCAACCATCTCCTGGTTCTCATCGCTGAGAGTTTTCAGCTGGGCTCGAACTGAAATGTGGAGATCTTCTGCCTGAACCTCTTCAGGAATCAGCGGAAAATCAAACTTCGGTCGCGGATCAACTTGTTTTTCGGGGTGGTTCCTCCTTGGAGAGGAGCCCTTGAATCCGCCGGGCTTCCCTGAACGGCCTTTTGAGTAAGCGGAACCTTTGCCCTTAGATCCTCTGGAGGGTGCGCCGGAACCACCTTTGCGCTCAGGCCTCTGGCCCCTTGGTTTATCCATCATGCTCCAGTTATTAAATAGAAAAGGCCACCCGATTGGGTGGCCATTTCTAAAGTAAGTCCGGCGGTGTCCTACTCTCCCACAAGGTCCCCCTTGCAGTACCATCGGCGCTGAGAGTCTTAGCTTCCGGGTTCGGAATGGGACCGGGCGTTTCCCTCTCGCTATGGCCGCCGAAACACTATTGAGTTTTTATAGTCTTTCGAAGAAATCAATCTTCGGTTCTCGACCGTAACTCGAGAACCACACAGTGGACGCATTGCAGAAATAGTGTTTTATCAAGTTATCGGGCTATTAGTACGGGTCAGCTCCATGCCTTTCAGCACTTCCACATCCCGCCTATCAACGCAGTAATCTAGCTGCGGCCCTCTCGACATAAAGTCATGGAAATCTCATCTTGAAGCAGGCTTCCCGCTTAGATGCTTTCAGCGGTTATCCCTCCCAAACGTAGCTAATCAGCGGTGCCCTTGGCAGGACAACTGACACACCAGAGGTTTGTCCAACCCGGTCCTCTCGTACTAGGGTCAGGTCTTCTCAAATTTCCTACGCGCGCAGAGGATAGAGACCGAACTGTCTCACGACGTTCTGAACCCAGCTCGCGTGCCGCTTTAATGGGCGAACAGCCCAACCCTTGGGACCGACTACAGCCCCAGGATGCGACGAGCCGACATCGAGGTGCCAAACCTTGCCGTCGATATGGACTCTTGGGCAAGATAAGCCTGTTATCCCCGAGGTACCTTTTATCCGTTGAGCGACAGCGCTTCCACAAGCCACTGCCGGATCACTAGTCCCGACTTTCGTCCCTGCTCGACTTGTCAGTCTCACAGTCAAGCTCCCTTGTGCACTTACACTCGACACCTGATTACCAACCAGGCTGAGGGAACCTTTGGGCGCCTCCGTTACTTTTTAGGAGGCAACCGCCCCAGTTAAACTACCCACCAGGCACTGTTCCAGAACCGGATTACGGTTCGTGGTTAGATATCCAGGGCTACAAGAGTGGTATTTCAACAATGACTCCACGAGAACTGGCGTCCTCGCTTCTAAGTCTCCCACCTATCCTACACAAGCAGCACCGAACACCAATACCAAGCTATAGTAAAGGTCACGGGGTCTTTTCGTCCTTCTGCGCGTAATGAGCATCTTCACTCATAGTGCAATTTCGCCGAGTTCGTGGTTGAGACAGTTGAGAAGTCGTTACGCCATTCGTGCAGGTCGGAACTTACCCGACAAGGAATTTCGCTACCTTAGGATGGTTATAGTTACCACCGCCGTTTACTGGGGCTTAAATTCCGAGCTTTGCAATAAATTGCTAACCCGTCCTCTTAACCTTCCAGCACCGGGCAGGCGTCAGTCCGTATACATCGTCTTGCGACTTCGCACGGACCTGTGTTTTTGATAAACAGTCGCTACTCACTGGTCTCTGCGGCCATACAGCGCTTCTGGAGTAAATCCATACACGCCTCAGGCGCCCCTTCTCCCGAAGTTACGGGGCCATTTTGCCGAGTTCCTTAACCACGATTCTCTCGATCTCCTTAGTATTCTCTACCTGACTACCTGAGTCGGTTTGGGGTACGGGCAGCTAGAACCTCACGTCGATGCTTTTCTCGGCAGCTTAGGATCACCCACTTCGTCCGTAAGGACTCATCATCAGATCTCAGGCTATATGAGAGACGGATTTGCCTATCTCTCGCCCTACATCCTTAAACGGGGACAACCATCGCCCCGCGGAGGCTACCTTCCTGCGTCACACCTGTTAATACGTTAACCGCACCAATTTAGGGTCGTGAACTAGCTCCAATCCACCACCCGAAGGCTTCAGACTGGAATTCGCGCACTTAGCATTATTGGGTTAGTTTGGTCGGTTCTTCGCCGGTACGGGAATATCAACCCGTTGTCCATCGACTACGCCTGTCGGCCTCGTCTTAGGTCCCGACTTACCCAGGGCGGATTAGCCTGGCCCTGGAACCCTTAGTCTTTCGGAGTGCGGGTTTCTCACCCGCATTTCGCTACTCATTCCTGAATTCTCACTCGTGTGGCATCCACGGCTGGTTCACACCGCCGCTTCGCTCGCCACACGACGCTCTCCTACCCATCTGTACGCCTGGACCTTGCGGCCGGGCAATGTACAAATGCCACAACTTCGGAGGTCTGCTTGAGCCCCGTTATATTGTCGGCGCGGAATCACTTGACCAGTGAGCTATTACGCACTCTTTTAATGGTGGCTGCTTCTAAGCCAACATCCTGGTTGTCTGTGCAACTCCACATCCTTTTCCACTTAGCAAACGCTTGGGGTCCTTAGTTGGTGGTCTGGGCTGTTTCCCTTTTGACTACGAAGCTTATCCCCCGCAGTCTCACTGCCTTGTTCTCACTCTCTGGCATTCGGAGTTTGGCTGACGTCAGTAACCTTGTAGGGCCCATCGGCCATCCAGTAGCTCTACCTCCAGAGAGAAACACAAGACGCTGCACCTAAATGCATTTCGGAGAGAACCAGCTATCACGAGGTTTGATTGGCCTTTCACCCCTATCCACAGCTCATCCCCTCCATTTTCAACTGAAGTGGGTTCGGTCCTCCACGACGTCTTACCGTCGCTTCAACCTGGCCATGGATAGATCACCTCGCTTCGGGTCTAGGACCTGCGACTGAATCGCCCTATTCAGACTCGCTTTCGCTACGCCTACCCCTCTCGGGTTAAGCTCGCCACAGATCGCTAACTCTCAGGATCATTCTTCAAAAGGCACGCTGTCACCAGAACAAGCTGGCTCCAACGGTTTGTAAGCACACGGTTTCAGGTACTATTTCACTCCCCTCCCGGGGTACTTTTCACCTTTCCCTCACGGTACTTGTCCGCTATCGGTCAATAGGTAGTATTTAGGCTTACGAGGTGGTCCTCGCAGATTCGCACAGAATTTCACGGGTTCCGTACTACTTGGGATACTTCTCGAGCGGCTGCAGCGTTTCGACTACGGGGTTCGCACCCTCTATGACTGACCGTTCAAGATCATTCGTCTACACAACATACCTACTCTTGCAGCTCGGCAGAACTGCTGAAAAGTCCCACAACCCCAAACATGCAACGCCTGCCGGCTATCACACATGATTGGTTTAGCCTCTTCCGCGTTCGCTCGCCACTACTAACGGAATCACTGTTGTTTTCTCTTCCTGTGGGTACTGAGATGTTTCACTTCCCCACGTTCCCTCTACCTGCCCTATACATTCAGGCAGGAGTAACCAGATCGAGTCTGGCTGGGTTTCCCCATTCGGAAATCCTCGGATCAGGGCCCGCTTATCGGCTCCCCGAGGCTTATCGCAGATTGCTACGTCCTTCTTCGGCTCCTATTGCCAAGGCATCCACCGTGTGCTCTTTGAAACTTGACACACTATTTTTGTTTGACCTGGATAAATCCAGATCAGATGCTTTGCGTCCACTATGTAGTTCTCAAATTACGGGCGGTCTCCATGCCCCTGGTTCCCCAGTTGCAAAGAGCCAAAAGGCCCAAAAGGTCTAAAAAGACCTTTATGGCCCTCGGTTATCTTCCGATCCCCGAGGACCCAACAGCGTGCTGATAAAAACTTCAATCAAATCCGTTCCAACCCTTGCGGGCGTACTAGTGAAATGAAATCTATTTGCATCCAATGTGATGTTCCACCCATGAGCTAACCAGGTAAGAACGTGTGTCTTACGTCTGGCTCTCTATGAGAGGCGTGAGCCTCTCGAGATGCTCCTTAGAAAGGAGGTGATCCAGCCGCACCTTCCGGTACGGCTACCTTGTTACGACTTAGTCCCAATCACCAATCCCACCTTCGACGGCTCCCTCCTTGCGGTTAGGCCACCGGCTTCGGGTGTTATCGACTTTCGTGACTTGACGGGCGGTGTGTACAAGGCCCGGGAACGTATTCACCGTAGCGTTGCTGATCTACGATTACTAGCGACTCCGACTTCATGAGGTCGAGTTGCAGACCTCAATCCGAACTGAGACCGGCTTTTTGGGATTCGCTCCACCTTACGGTATTGCAGCCCTCTGTACCGGCCATTGTAGCATGCGTGAAGCCCAAGACATAAGGGGCATGATGATTTGACGTCATCCCCACCTTCCTCCGAGTTGACCCCGGCAGTATCCCATGAGTTCCCACCATAACGTGCTGGCAACATAGGACGAGGGTTGCGCTCGTTGCGGGACTTAACCCAACATCTCACGACACGAGCTGACGACAACCATGCACCACCTGTATAGAGACCTTGCGGGGAGTGCATTTCTGCACTTTTCCTCTATATGTCAAGCCTTGGTAAGGTTCTTCGCGTTGCATCGAATTAATCCGCATGCTCCGCCGCTTGTGCGGGCCCCCGTCAATTCCTTTGAGTTTTAGCCTTGCGGCCGTACTCCCCAGGCGGGGTGCTTAATGTGTTAACTTCGTCACGGACCACGTGGAATGTGGCCCACAGCTAGCACCCACCGTTTACGGCGTGGACTACCAGGGTATCTAATCCTGTTCGCTCCCCACGCTTTCGCTCCTCAGCGTCAGTTACGGCCCAGAGATGTGCCTTCGCCATTGGTGTTCCTCCTGATATCTGCGCATTCCACCGCTACACCAGGAATTCCCATCTCCCCTACCGCACTCTAGCCTGCCCGTACCCACTGCAAGTCCAAGGTTGAGCCTTGGATTTTCACAGCAGACGTGACAAACCGCCTACGAGCTCTTTACGCCCAATAATTCCGGACAACGCTTGCACCCTACGTATTACCGCGGCTGCTGGCACGTAGTTAGCCGGTGCTTTTTCTGCAGGTACCGTCACTTTCGCTTCTTCCCTGCTAAAAGAGGTTTACAACCCGAAGGCCGTCATCCCTCACGCGGCGTTGCTGCATCAGGCTTGCGCCCATTGTGCAATATTCCCCACTGCTGCCTCCCGTAGGAGTCTGGGCCGTGTCTCAGTCCCAGTGTGACCGGTCACCCTCTCAGGCCGGTTACCCGTCGTCGCCTTGGTGAGCCGTTACCTCACCAACAAGCTGATAGGCCGCGAGATCCTCCCTGACCGAAATTCTTTCTTCCCCAGTGGATGCCCACCGGGGAAAGTATCCGGTATTAGCTACAGTTTCCCGCAGTTATCCCAGAGTCAGGGGCAGATTTCTCACGTGTTACTCACCCGTTCGCCACTAATCCACTGGAGCAAGCTCCAGCTTCATCGTTCGACTTGCATGTGTTAAGCACGCCGCCAGCGTTCGTCCTGAGCCAGGATCAAACTCTCCGTAAAGAATTGTTTGGCCTCAGAAGAGGCCAAGCTTTACGAACACCTCGGAAATGAGGTGATCAATTTGATTTGGCTAATGAACTGTCTACTGACAATTCGTCTTTATCCAAAAGGAATCTCTACTAGAACCGAAGTTCTAGCCGAGGATTTTTGGCATCGACATTGTGCACGCTGTTGAGTTCTCAAAGATCGGATGCTTCTGGAATTTCCCTCTCGGGTCCTCTCCAGAGCAACTTAACAATCCTACAGATTTCTTGCCTCCACCGCAATCCCTGGTTTCCCTGAGATTTCGGGGCAGAAAAGCAATCTGCGGACCTAAATCCTAGACGCCAAAAACATGGGCCACAAGGGCCAATATCGAAGGGACTAGAACTGTTGTGCTTGAGCCGGGAATCTCTGCGAGATGCTCACGGCTATGGACAACTTGCAAAAGCATAGTTACGTTTTGGTAAACGTGTCAAATAAATGTTTTTCGGGCGTGTCAGCGGGAAAAAAAGATGCCCGCAAGGTTCTTCTTTCCCTTTGAAATCACGGCAAGCGGCATGCCGCCAAGTTGCCCCAGCTCATCGTCCTCGCTCGAAATCTTATCCTTGTTCACACTCACCGCACCCTGCTCAATAGCCCTTCTAGCAGCAGAGTTGGACTCGGCCAGTCCGGTTGCAACGAGCGCCTCAACTATCGAGGCACCCTTTTTGAGCTCCGCTGTCGGAAGTTCGGCGAGCGCCGATCGAAGAGTCTTCTCGTCTAGAGCTGATAGGTCACCGCCTCCAAAAAGAGCGAGGGATGCATCCCGGGCACTCTCGGCCTCCTGTTTGGAATGCACAATCTCAGTAACCTCGAGAGCAAGCTTTCGCTGAGCCTCGCGCTTGAAAGGTTCACTCGCGACCTGCTTTTGGTATTCGGCAATTTCAGCGCGGCTCAGAAAGGTAAAAACCTTGAGGCGGTCGATTACATCGGCATCATCGGTATTGAGCCAGAACTGATACATCGCATAGGGACTAGTTAGTTCGCTGTCCAGCCAAATGGCATTCCCCTCGCTCTTACCGAACTTCTTGCCATCCGCGTTAGTGATCAAAGGAGTGGCGATTAGGTGCACACTCTTGCCCTCGACCCTGTGAATGAGATCTGTGCCCGAGGTTAGGTTGCCCCACTGATCACTACCTCCTGTTTGCATGGTGCAGCCATAGCGGCGGTAGAGCTCCAGGAAGTCAAGCCCCTGCATGATTTGGTAAGAAAACTCTGTGTAGCTAATTCCAGCCTCTGAATTGAGCCTTGCCGAGACCGCATCCTTGGAGATCATCTTCCCGACCCGGTAGTGCTTGCCGATTTCTCTCAGGAAGTCGATTGCACTGTATTCGCTGGTCCAATCGAGATTGTTGACCATTTGGGCTTTGTTCTTGCCTTCAAAACTCAGGAATCTGCGGTTTTGCTCGGCAAGCTTCTCCACCCACTGAGCAACAGTTTCACGGTCATTGAGGGTTCGCTCTGAGTTTGGCTTTGGGTCGCCGACTAACCCGGTAGCGCCACCTACCAATGCAAGCGGGTTGTGACCTGCCAGCTGAAGTCTTCGCATTGTCAGTAGCTGAACCAGGTTTCCCAAGTGGAGACTGGGAGCCGTGGGGTCAAAACCGCAGTAGAAGGTCATGGGCCTATCGAGTGCATTACGGAGTTCTTTTTCGTCAGTGGAGAGTGCTACAAGCCCTCGCCACTGCAGCTCGTCGAGAATGTGGCCAAAAGTACTGTCGTTGGACTGTGCGGCAAGTGTTTCCTTGGTGGCCATTACTTCTTTGCCTTCCCGACGAGCTTGCGAAGCTGAACCAGCTGCTCAATGACCTGCTTCGACGATGTGCCGCCAGCTCCGCTTCGCCCCTCGATTGCGCTCGATACGCTCAGAACCTTTCGAACCTCTGGCTTGAGGTGCTTTGAGATTTCCAGGTACTGCTCGTCAGTCGGTTCTTGAAGATCGAGCCCGTTCTCCTCGCAGAATCTAACCAGCTGCCCAGAGATTTCATGGGCTTCTCTAAAAGTAACTCCCTGGCGAACTAACCACTCTGCGATGTCTGTTGCCAGTGAGAAGCCAGCTGATGCCATGTCTTCCAGACGACCACGGTTAAAGGTCATTGTTGCGATCATTCCGGTCATCGCCGGCATCACGAGCATTAGCTGGTCGAAGGAATCGAAGAGTGGCTCCTTGTCCTCCTGCAAGTCGCGGTTGTATGACAGCGGAAGTGCCTTGAGAGTTGCAAGAAGGCCAGTCAGGTTCCCGATGATTCTGCCGGTCTTGCCTCTTGCGAGCTCTGCGATGTCGGGGTTCTTTTTCTGCGGCATTATCGATGAGCCTGTGGCAAAAGCATCATCCAGCTGGATGTATCCGAACTCCGCAGTTGCCCAGGCGATGACCTCTTCGCTGAGCCTAGATAGGTCAATTGCAACCAACGAGAGGATGAAGGCAAACTCAGCCACAAGATCGCGGGCAGAAGTCGCATCCATAGAGTTTTCCGTGGTGCCACCGAACCCAAGCTCTTCCGCGATAGCCGCTGCATCAAGGTTCAGCGTGTTGCCAGCGAGTGCGGCAGAGCCATAGGGGGACTTGTTTAGTCGCTTCCTGAAGTCCTCTAGCCGCTGCAGGTTCCTAACTTGTGGCCAGGCGTGTGCTGCAAGGTGGTGTGAAAGCAAAACGGGCTGCGCGTGCTGGAAATGAGTCCTCCCAGCCATAGCTGCGCCCATGTACTCCTCTGCCTTGCCGCTAAGTGCCTCGATGTAACTGAGAATCTGCTCCTCGATGGCATCTGCGGCATCTGACATGAACATGCGAATGAGGGTTGCGATCTGGTCATTGCGGCTGCGCCCGGTGCGTATCTTGCCGCCCACCTCACTACCTGCTATCTCAATCAGGCCGCGCTCTAGGGCCGCGTGAACATCTTCTTCCTCTGGCCGGGGCTTGAAGCTTCCCGCCTCGACCCTCTTGGTGAGCTCCCTGATCGCCTTTTCAATCACCCCGAGCTCGTCATCATTGAGATAGCCCGCGGCATTGAGTGCCTTGACATGGGCTGAAGTGCCCCTGAGGTCGTATTTGGCAAGGCGCCAGTCGAATTGTGTTGACTTACTCAGGGCGGCCATGGCGTCTGCGGTGGTTCCTTCGAACCTGCCGCCCCATAGGGCATCGCTACTTTGTGCCATTGTTCCTAACCCGAGTTTGTCTAAGTCTAGTTTTGCTCGGCAAGCCAGGCCATTAGGGCCTTTTGGGCGTGGAGTCGATTCTCGGCCTCTTGCCAAACCATTGAACGAGGTCCGTCAATAACTTCGGCGCTCACCTCGAACCCCCGATATGCCGGCAGGCAATGCAGGAAAACTGCATCGCTGCTCGCCGCATCCATAAGCGCCTGGTCCACGGTGAAGCCGGCAAAGTCGCGCTTGCGCTCTTCCGCCTCCTCTTCCATGCCCATTGATATCCAAGTGTCGGTTGCAATGACGTTCGCACCCTCGACCGCCTGCCCTGGGTCACTTGTTGTCTCAATAGTGCCGCCTTGCAACGCTGCAATCTCTCTTGCCCGCGAGACCACCTCTTGATCTGGCAGATACCCCTCTGGAGCCGCAACAGAAACGCTCATACCAGCAAGCGCACATGCCACCAGGTAACTGTTTGCCATGTTGTTCGCCGCGTCACCGACATAGGCAAGCTTCAGGCCCTGCGTCTTTCCGAAGTGCTCTCGAATGGTCACCAAATCTGCAAGGAGCTGGCAAGGATGCCAGGAGTCACTCAGTGCATTGATGACTGGCACCTTTGAGTTTGCAGCCATCTCCTCAAGCCCGCTTTGGGCGTAGGTGCGCCAGACAATCTGAGCGACTTGGCGCTCCAGGACCTTGGCAGTGTCAGCCACCGATTCCTTCTTGCCCAGCTGCGATACTCCAGTGTCCAAAATCAGTGGTACTCCCCCGAGATCTGAGATCCCCACCGCAAAGGAAACGCGCGTGCGAGTTGAGGTCTTGTCAAAGATGACCGCTACGGTCTGCGGCCCAGCAAAAGGGCGCTCTGAAAACCTGTCGGCTTTGAGCCTGATAGCCCGTTCAATGATGTCGGCCTGCTCTACAGGTGTTAGGTCATCATCTTTCAAAAAGTGCCTAGTCATCTCTACCTCGTCACCTGTGTGCCAACACCTGATGCTGTAAAGATTTCCAACAGAATGCTGTGAGGCTCGCGCCCATCAATAATGTGCGCCTTGGGCACACCACCATCCACGGCATCCAGACAGGCTTGCATCTTAGGAATCATGCCAGACTCCAAGGCGGGCATCAGCTCCCGCAGCTCATTGGCGGTTATCTCAGAGACCAGTGAGTCGCGGTTGGGCCAATCTGCGTAGAGCCCAGCAACGTCGGTCAGCACCATGAGCTTCTCAGCTCCCAGTGCGACGGCAAGGGAAGCCGCGGCAAGATCCGCATTCACATTCAGTAGCTCACCCTGGGTAGTTGGGGCAACCGTTGAAATCACTGGGACATCTCCCCGCTCGATCGCCTGAACAACGCTTCTGGGATTAACGCTTCTAACTTCCCCAACAAGCCCAAGGTCTACCTCGCCATCAGGGCCCTTACCCTTCACCTTGACTGCTCGGAAAAGGTCATCATCCTCGCCGGATAGCACCTTTGCCACTGCACCGCTAGCTCCAATTAGGGAGGCGAGCTGGGCGCCAATCTGATTCCTCAAAACGTCCCGCACCACCTCAATAGTCTTCTCGTCGGTGTATCTGAGGCCTCCGCGAAACTCGCTCTCAATTCCCAGCTCGGCAAGCTTTGCCGTGATCTGCGGGCCTCCACCGTGAACTACAACGGGTTTGATTCCGACAAAGCGCAGGTAGGCCATGTCTTGCGCAAAAGCCCGCTGAAGGTCTTCGTCGACCATCGCATTGCCGCCAAATTTGATGACGACTACCCGACCGTGAAAATCCTTCAGCCAGTCAAGAGACTCAATGAGGGTCTCCGCCTTAATCTTGGCTAGTGCGTTATCTGACTGCTGCGGCTTCATTAGCTTGAGTATGCACTGTTCTCTTCGACGTAGGCGTGCGTAAGGTCGTTTGTCACAACCGTGGCCTTGGCATCTCCCGCGTGGAGATTGATATCAATTACTACCTCTTTGCCACTGAGATCCACTTCCGAACGGTCCCTGGCTGGCATTCCATTTGAAGAAATCAAGACTGAGTTGATCGAAACGTCAATTCCATAGGGATCAAATGCAGCCTTCGTGGTTCCAATGGCCGCAAGAATTCTTCCCCAATTCGGATCATTTCCAAAGATTGCGGTCTTAAACAAGTTATTTCTCGCAACTGCCCTTCCGACCTCAACTGCATCCGCCTCACTCGCGGCCTCAGAAACCGTGATGTGGATGTTGTGGCTTGCGCCCTCCGCATCATCTAGCAACTTCAGAGCCAATTCTTTACAGAGGTCCGTCAACAAAGCCTGGAACTCACCCAGTTCCGGTCTTACCCCCGAGGCACCAGATGCCATGAGGGTTACCTGATCGTTGGTGGACATCGCTCCGTCTGAATCCAGCCTGTCGAAACTCAGTGCTGTTGCTGCCCGGAGCGCAGCGTCGAGCTCTGCGGCTGAGAGCTCTGCATCTGTCGTTAGAACCACGAGCATGGTGGCAAGAGCCGGTGCCAACATCCCTGCACCTTTGGCCATGCCGCCGAGTCTGTAACCTTGGCCCTCACGGATGGCTGTCTTGGAAACGGTGTCCGTGGTCATGATCGCCTCGGCAGCGTCCATGCCCCCACTGACATCGAGGTTTTCAAACGCCAGCTCCATGCCAGCTAGCACCTTCTCGCGGTTGAGCTGCTCCCCAATCAAACCGGTGGAACAAACCAAAACCTCCGCTGCACCCGAGCCAATCAACTCGGCAACCTTCTCTGCTGTTGCGTGCGTGGTCTGAAAACCTTGAGGTCCGGTGTAGCAGTTTGCCCCACCAGAATTCAGGGCGATGGCCCTAACGCTTCCCGACCTAATGACCTCTTGGGACCAGAGAATTGGATTGGCCTTGCAGCGGTTCGAAGTGAAAACAGCGGCCGCGGAACTGATCGGACCCTCATTCAAGACCAAAGCGATGTCCTTTTTGCCACTTGGCTTCAAACCCGCAACTACACCTGATGCGCTGAAGCCTTGAGGAAAGCTGACGGTCAAGGGGCAACACCAACTGCCGAAAGACCAGTCTGCTCTGTCAAGCCAAGTGCGATGTTCATGCTCTGGATTGCAGCTCCCGCTGTTCCCTTCACAAGATTGTCAATTGCACACATGAAGAGCACCCGTCCGGCTTTTTCGTCAAATTCAATGGCGACGTGCGCCATGTTTGATCCGACTACCGCACCGGTCTGCGGAATCTCACCCGCCGGCAGCAGCTTGACGAATTCCTCGTCCGAGTAAGCGTCCTGGTAAACCTCTCGGATGTATTCCATTGAGAAGCGACTCCCTGGCTTGGCGGCCACCGACGCAAAAATACCCCTCGACATCGGAATCAAAATCGGCGTGAAAGAAATCGACCCACGCTTACCCGAAGCAATAGCTAGGTTCTGAAGCATCTCAGGAATGTGACGATGAACACCTCCAACCGAGTAAGCCCTGGCAGAGCCCATGACCTCCGTAGCCAGGAGATCTGGCTTCGCAGCCCTTCCTGCCCCCGAGGTTCCAACAGCCAGAGTTGCCACTATGTCATCGACCTCGATCAGGTCACTAGTTGCGGCTGGAGCTAGGGCTAAAGTCACCGCTGTTACGTTGCAACCGGGAACCGCAATCCTGCGCTGCTCGCGCAGTCTGCCGCGAAGCTTTCCGCCATCGGCGGTGACCATTTCTGGCAGTCCGTAGGGCCAGGTTCCAGCGTGCTCGCCACCGTAATAGTCGCGCCAGGCCGCTGGGTCGTGAAGCCTGAAATCTGCACCGCAATCAATTACCAACATGTGCTCTGGAAGCTGATTTGCAATTGCAGCGCTCTGTCCATGTGGCAGGGCAAGGAAGACAACCTCATGACCCATGAGATTCTCAGCGGTGGTCTCCATGAGCACTCTGTCCGCAAACTCTCCAAGGTGAGGCTGCAACTTCCCTAGCTTTTCCCCGGCATTGGAAAATGCCGTGACGTTTCCCAAATCAAGCATTGGATGTGCCGAGATCAGCCTCAGCAGCTCTCCGCCTGCGTAGCCGCTGGCACCTGCCACCGCAACCTGTATCGTCATGCCCTCAGCTCCGCACCATGCTGCTTGGCTGCCATGGCAACCGCGGCATCCTTTGCGGCCGTCGCCTCTGCTGCAGTGAGAGTCTTGTCCCGCGCCCTAAATAACAGCGAGAAGGTGAGTGACTTCTTATCGCCCAGGCTCTCTGACCGCCAGTCATCAACGAGTGAAATCTTCTCGAGCAGCTCGCCCGCACCGCTCCTGATGGTTTGCATGAGCTCTGCTGCCGAGACATCCAGGTCAACCACCAAGGACAGGTCCTGGGTGGCAGCCGGCATTACGCCAATCTCTTGAGCTGTTACTAACTCTGGAGCAAGTGCAAAAACGGCGCTCAGGTCAACCTCGAAGGCGCCGACACGACCAGAGAGGTGAAGTTCATCGGCAATGTCTGGGTGAATCTCACCCACTATGCCGACCTCTTTGCCCGAAACCATGACCTTCGCTCCCCTGCCTGGGTGAAGACCCATAACCTCGGCCTGGGCTAGTTCTACCTCCACAGCGATTGTCCCGAGGGCAGCCTTTAGACCAGAGATTGCATGCTCGTAACCAGCCTGAATTGAACTGCGGCCCGGCTGCTGGGGAACCCAGTCTCCGAGCACCACACCCGCCAGCTTCCTTGGCTGTGCGGGGATTGCTGCATCGAGTTCTTTTAGCACCTTTTCGCTTGGACGCTCATTGCCTACCGGCAAAGAGGTAACGGGCTTTCCACCCGCCAAAAAGACAGATCCCTCCTCAACGAGAGCAAGACTGGTGCTTCCACGGGATAGGTTTCTGGCTGCAGCCTGCAGTAGCCCGGGCAACAACTCTTTGCGCAGCTCTCCGGACTCACTCTGAATCGGATTCTCCAATCGAACTGCATCCAATTGAGAGAACCAGGAGTTCTGCTCAGGCGAGTAGAACGGATAGTTCAGAACCTCGACAAAGCCGGCCCCAACAAGGGAACCAAGTACTTTTCTACGGAGCTGCTGGTTTCGAGTTAGTCCTCGGCCAGGCGGTGCTACTGGAATCGTGGCAGGAATCTTGTCGTAACCAACGAGCCTGGCAACCTCTTCGGCAAGGTCTGTCTTGTGCTGCAAATCTGGCCGCCATGACGGTGCCTCAACCTCAAGGACCCCCGCCTTTGACGATACTTTGCAGCCGATCATCTCAAGGGCAGCAACAACTTCTTTTTCCGAGTATTTATAGCCGACAAGCTCGGATGGGAAGCCAGCCAGCATTGAAATTACCGCGGGGGAAATGTCGGTTTTGAACTCGGCACCGAGCCCCGACAGCTTTCCTCCAGCATGCTCGATAAGTAGCTGGGCTGCCCTGGCGGCGGCATAAGCAGAAACCTTGTGGTCGACCCCGCGCTCAAAGCGCCGGGAGGCCTCGGACGGCAGCTTGTGCCGGCGAGCCGAGCGAGCAATGGAAATCGGATCAAAAATTGCGGCCTCTAGCAGTATCCGAGTGGTGCTGTCTGAAACCTCGGTGCTCGCTCCACCCATCACGCCAGCGATGCCAATCGGACCGCTCTCGTCCGTAATCAGAAGATCTTCCTCATGAAGTTCACGCTCTTTGTCATCAAGGGTGGTTATCTTCTCGCCCTTTTTTGCTCGCCTTACTTCAATGCCTCCGGTGAGCTTGTCCAGATCGTAGGCGTGAAGAGGCTGACCAAGCTCCAGCATGACGTAGTTGGTGATGTCCACGGCAATTGAAATAGACCTCATGCCGGCTAGCTTGAGCCTGGTGGCCATCCAGCTCGGCGTGGGAGAGGTCGCATCTATGTTCTCTACGCCAACTAGCAAAAAGTTAGAGCATCCTGCTGTTCCGTGAATGGGAGCCGAATCCCCCACTTTCAAAGCAAAGCCTGAGACCTGCGCAGGACTTACCAGCGATGCAGGATCCGTGAATTTTCGAGAGGTCGCATGTGAGTACTCCCTCGCAATCCCCCTGATGGAAAAGCAGTAGCCCCTGTCGGGGGTGACATTGACCTCCGCCGCAGACTCGCTCAAACCTAGAAGCTCAAGTGCATCGGTGCCGAGCTCAGGATCTAGCCCCAGAGTCACAAGACGCAGAATGCCCTCGTGATCATCGCTGAGGCTGAGCTCCTTGGCAGAGGCAATCATTCCATCGGAGATGTGGCCATAGGTCTTTCGAGCAGCAATTTCAAAACCGCCCGGCAGAACTGCACCTGGCAGGGTGACTACAACCTTGTCGCCAACTTCAAAGTTTCTCGCGCCACAAACTATGCCTCGAACGTCTCCTGCGTCTGGGCCAACCTGAACTTGGCACCACCGGATGGTCTTGCCATTGGACTGCGGCTCCTCAACAAAGTCCAAGACCTTGCCAACCACGACAGGTCCGGTGATTTCGCCGCCGATTGAGGACTCTTCCTCGAGTCCAACTCGCACAAGATCTTCCATTACCGCGTGAGGCGTTGCGTCCTTTGGTAGCTCTACGAACTCACCAAGCCAACTGAGTGGGACCTTCACTAGATCACCTGCCCAAACTGCCTGGAGAAGCGAACATCCGCCTCCACCATGTCGTGCATGTCGAGAACGCCATTTCTAAACATCAGGGTTCGCTCAATACCCATACCAAAGGCAAAGCCTGAGTAAACCTCAGGGTCGATGCCGGCAGCCAGCAGAACGTTTGGGTTCACCATGCCGCAGCCTCCCCACTCGACCCACCTAGCGCCGCCTTTCGCGCCTGGGTGCCAGACATCAAGCTCAGCGCTCGGCTCGGTGAATGGGAAGTAGCTGGGTCGAAGTCTGATCTTTGCCTCGGGACCAAACATGACCCGAGCAAAGTGCTCGAGGGTTCCCCTCAGATCTGCCATTGTCAGATCCTTGTCAACCGCCAGCCCCTCAACCTGGTGGAAGACAGGCGTATGTGTCGCATCCAGCTCATCCGTCCTAAATACTCGACCTGGACAGAGAACATAAACCGGCAAGTCGCGCTCGAGTAGCGACCTGACCTGAACTGGCGAGGTGTGGGTTCTCAGCAGCAGATGGTTTTCAACAGGAGCTACAAAAAAGGTGTCCTGCATAGCCCTGGCGGGGTGGTCAGGGTGAAAGTTCAGAGCATCAAAGTTGAACCACTCATTTTCAAGCTCAGGACCATCGGCTATCTCCCAGCCCATTCCAACAAAGACATCGCTGATTTGGTCCATGAGAAGCGACAGGGGGTGCCTGGCTCCCTTTTGGAGATAGTTCGCGGCAGCTGTGATATCCACCTTCTCTGCCTGAAGACGCTCTGCCCGTGCTTGTCTCTCTAGCTGGGCTTCTTTCGCCTCAAATGCCTGCATGAGCTCAGCTTTTGCCAGACCCATCATTTTCCCGGCCTCAGCCTTCTTCTCATTCGGAAGTGACTTGATTAGAGAATTCAACTTTGTCAGCGGTGCGGCATCACCCACCAGCTGTCCTTTTGCCTGCTTCAGCTCCTCTGCCGTTTGAATGGCAGCAAGTGAGTCCAAGGAGCTTTGGAGCGCCTTGGTTACCTCAGATTGACTTAGCTCGGACACTTGCACAAGTTTAGTGATTGGCCCGTTGGGCAAAGGCAGTGAAATACAGGCAGACAGAAGCAGCGGTTGCCAAATTCAGTGACTCCGCTGAACCATAAATCGGAATCGAGACAGTTTGGTCGGCCAGTTTCGCTATTTCAGCAGAAACGCCTCCAGCCTCATTTCCGAAGACCCAAGCTGAAGGTCCTGCCAAAATCTCGGCCGCAATCTCTGGTAACGCATCGCCGCGGGCGCTGGTGGAAAAAACCCGAACTCCCTTTTGCTTGATGCCACTGATTGCTCTCTCCATGTCCACACCTATGGAGATCGGAACATTCAGCAGACTGCCCGCAGTTGATCTGACAACCTTTGGGTTGTAAGGGTCCACAGAACCCTCAGAGAACAAAACTGCATCAGCCCCCGCGGCATCGGCCGCTCTGATGATCGTTCCTGCATTGCCTGGATCTTGGATTCGATCCAGCAAAACTAGAAGTTTCGGTTCCGACTCGATGACTTCATCAAGCTCTAGGTCGAGGTGGTGAACGACGCTCACCACTCCCTGTGGAGTCTTAGTGTCAGAAATTTTCTCCATCACCCTTGATGAGACTTGCTCAATTGCAACGCCCGCCTTTTCAAGCGCGGCAATCTGGACCGAGTAGCGATTTAGAGCTTCCTCGGTGACAAGAATCTCCTGGGCGATCTCCGGATAATGCGCTAACTCTTTGAGGCCCTGAGGCCCCTCAAGCAAAAAGAGCCCGGTTTCATACCGGGCATCTTTTTGGGAAAGTCGCGCAATCTCCTTGACCCGGGCGGAACCTGGGTCAAGAGCCACTAGCTAGCCTTTGGCGCGTTTACGTCCTTTGGCAGTGCAGCCTTCGCGGTTGCAACCAGCGTTGCGAATGCGCCCGGGTCGTTTACTGCCATGTCCGCCAGGATGCGACGGTCAACCTCGACACCTGCCAGGTTCAAACCCTGGATGAGGCGGTTGTAGGTCATGCCGTTCAGGCGAGCAGCAGCGTTAATCCTGCTGATCCACAGCCTGCGGAAGTCACCCTTGCGCTTGCGACGGTCGTTGTATGCATAGACAAACGAGTGCAGAAGCTGCTGCTTTGCCATGCGGTAGAGCCTTGAGCGCTGGCCACGGTAACCGTGTGCCCTCTCGAGAGCAACTCGACGCTTCTTGTGTGAGTTGACTGCGTTTTTTACTCTTGCCATTTTTCTTAGTCTCCTCCGCCTAGCGGCCTAGTTGCTTCTTGAGCTTCTTGAAATCTGCAGGCGATACCACCTGGTCCTGGTTCAGACGACGCGTCCTGCGGGAGCTCTTGTGCTCCAGGTTGTGACGCATGTTGATCTGCTGCTTCATGAGCTTGCCGCTACCGGTGAAGCGGAAGCGCTTCTTGGCACCCGAGTGGGTCTTCATCTTCGGCATAATCTCTCCTCTTAGTCTTCTTCGCTCGTCTGAGACGAGTCCTTGCTTTGAACTCGTTTAGCTTCGGCCCTTGCCTCAGCCTTGTTCTTGAGTGGCCCAATCACCATGACCATGTTGCGGCCATCGATGGATGGGGTTGACTCCACGGTTCCGAACTCGGTTACCTCTTCGCTAAGTCGCTGTAGCAGCTTCACGCCCATCTCGGGCCTTGACTGCTCACGACCGCGGAAGACAACCATCACCTTCACCTTGTCGCCAGCCTTGAGGAATTTGCGAACCTGACCAACCTTGGTGTTGTAGTCGTGATCGTCGATCTTTAGACCGAAACGAACCGTCTTCAAGATTGTGTTGACCTGGTTCTTACGAGCCTCTCGCACTTTCTGAGCCGCTTCGTATTTGAACTTGCCGTAGTCCATGATCTTGCAGACAGGTGGTGTGGAACCAGGTGAAACCTCAACTAGATCAAGGTCAGAATCCTGTGCCAACTTCAATGCCCGCTCGATTGGTACTACACCAACCTGCTCTCCGGTAGGTCCGACAAGTCGAACCTCTGAGACCCGAATACGCTCATTAATGCGCGGATCGCTAATAACTGCTCCTCGTTGCCATTGTTTTTAGCTCGCCAAGCGGCATGCAGAAATAAATCACTCTCGAACCCAAACAACCTATGTCATGCGGTTGGCAGGTGGGATTGCTATCCACTTCTCCACTGAGCCTTAGCCCAGAGCCTGCAATACTCTAGCAGAGTAGAAGCAAACAGAGAAGAGGCAAATTGGACGAGGGTGCAGCAAGAGATATCGCAGAGGTTCCAGCCGTCGAGATCATCAACACCGCAGCAGTTCACCTTATGAGTGCGGCTGCTGTTCAGACTGGACTTGCAGAGGATGCACCTGCTGATTTGGATGAGGCCAGAAAGCTAATCACGGCTTTAGCCGGCCTGGTTACCGCGGCCGCCCCTGAAATCGGTGACCACCACGCTCGTCCACTAAGAGACGGGCTGCGATCTTTGCAGCTTGCCTTCCGAGAGGCCTCATCTATGCCCGATGAGCCCGGCAAAGGCCCTGGTGAAAAATACACCGGGCCCGTCAGCTAGGCGACTACGAGTCGATAACCAATTGAGTCAACCCGAAGGTTGAACTCTTCACTCCGCAGTGAATCTGTAAAGGACGTGAGAAGCTCCTTGAGCTTCTCCGGGCTAACGTTTGGACGCATTCCCAATTGAATCAACAGCTCGGCGTGAGAAAGGTCAAGCTTTGGGTCCCCGTCAAATAGATCAATGGTTGAAATTAGTGGGTGAGCCATCGCAACCTCTTCAGACCATTTCCTGACCCATGGGTCTTTGTGCGGAGGGACCCAATCGACGCCCTTCGCAATTGCCTCAAGGGCAGGAGTCCGAAGGGCCAAGGCGGCCGAAGCGGGGTTGAGAATCACGCGTGAATGACCCTCGCTTGCGGCAGCTATTGCAACCCGCTGGGCGGAAGCTGGTACCGGACGAGCCTCTGGCTTCCACCTGGCCATGTCATCCACAGAGGAAAAAACGGGAATCGCAGTCTGCTTATCAGGAGTTGCAACTGCAACGATGGCCAAGTCAGCACTCTTGTCGACCTGCTGACCGTGGGCACCCTCTCCGGACTCACCAAGCGTCGCAATCAGGGGAATAAGAAGCCTCGACGCTGACAGTGCCCGAACGAGACCCGGTTTATCGATTGGGTCTAAAGCGAGCGCCGCCGCTAGGGCTTCGGGAGTCGAACCATCATCATCCGCGAATGCGTTCTCCTCGAATGACCTGCCCTCCCAGGGCACGCCTGCGGAATCGCTAAACCTATCTGTCAAACCTGACTCGCAACCTCAAGTGCTTCCTCCAGAGTGAAGCGGCCCGCGTAAAGGGACTTGCCGAGAATCGCTCCTTCAAGGCCCATCGGCACCAAAGCTGCGAGATTGGCGATGTCCTCCAAAGATGAAATACCGCCTGATGCGACAACCGGCTTCTCGGTGCGCTCCATGACCGATCGCAGGAGTTCTAGGTTTGGCCCACGCAAGGTGCCATCCTTGGTGACATCTGTCACCACGTAGCGAGCACAGCCAGCTTGCTCCAACCGATCTAGCACCTCAAAAAGGTCGCCGCCTTCCTTAGTCCAGCCCCTAGCCGCGAGCGTGGTGCCTCTGACGTCTAGACCAACCGCAATCTTGTCGCCAAACTCCTCGATGGCACCTGCCGTCCAATCTGGATCCTCTAGCGCTGCGGTGCCGAGATTAACTCTGGTTGCTCCTAACTTGAGGGCAGCCTCTAAAGATGAAGAGTCCCTGATGCCGCCCGATAGCTCGATCTTTGTCGAACCGGCATTTGCCACAACCTCCGCGATTACCTCTCTGTTGCTTCCGCGACCAAAGGCAGCATCGAGGTCAACGAGGTGAATCCACTCAGCGCCAGCTGCGATCCAATCCTTTGCCGCGCCGAGAGGGTGCCCGAAATCTTCCTCGCTGCCCGCCTCTCCCTGGGTAAGGCGAACGGCCTTTCCAGAAGCAACATCAACAGCAGGCAGTAGTTCTAGATGCATTTCAGTCTCCTAGAGCGTCTTAGTCCAGTTTTTCAACAGCTGCAGTCCGGCCCGGCCCGATTTCTCTGGATGAAACTGCGTAGCACTTAGCGGTCCGTTCTCCACGGCAGCGATAAACCTCTCCCCGTGTTCTGCCCAAGTCAGCTTTGGGGAAACAAAGGGTGGCCTAACGTCGAGCTCCCAGTTCTTCGCCGCATAGGAATGCACGAAGTAGAACCGCTCCTCTTCGACGCCGTCAAACAGAGACGATCCGTCTTCTGGCTCTACCTTTGTCCAGCCGATGTGGGGAAGGGTTTCAGCCTCGAGCTTGGTAACCTCACCTGGCCACTGGCCAAGGCCGTCAGTCTGCTCGCCGTGCTCGCGTCCGGAGGCAAACATTACCTGCATTCCGACGCATATCCCGAGCACTGGCCTGGATGCGGTGAGACGCTTGTCAACAATCTCTGCAGCACCAACCAGGCTCAGTTTTCTCATCACCGCTGCGTAGGCGCCCACACCGGGAATCACCATGCCATCAGACTCGATTAGCTCGGACTTATCGGCCGTTAGCGAGACTTCAGCCCCGGTTTCTGCAAGTGCGCGAACGGCAGAGTGGATGTTGCCTGAACCGTAATCTAAGACCGTGACCTTTTTGGTCACAGGCTTCCCTTGGTTGAGGGAATGCCTTGAACCCTCGGGTCGAGCTCCACTGCAGCGCGTAATGCCCTGGCAAAAGCCTTGAACTGAGCCTCAGCGATGTGGTGGGCATCGCGCCCACCAAGCAAGGAAACATGCAAGGTAATGCCGGCATTGTGGGCTATTGCCTCGAATGCGTGACGAACCATAGAGCCTGTGAAGTGGCCGCCGATCAGGTGATACTCAAAACCCGCAGGCTCTCCATCGTGAACTAGATAGGGCCTACCCGAGATGTCCACGACGGCACGTGCCAGGGCCTCGTCCAATGGAACTAGAGAATCCCCGTAGCGAGAAATACCAGCTTTGTCCCCCAGGGCCTCCTTGAGGGCCTGTCCCAAGACAATTGCGACGTCCTCGACAGTGTGGTGCACATCGATGTCAGTGTCACCACTTGCCTTGACCTTTAGGTCGATCAGGGAGTGCTTTGAGAATGCAGTTAGAAGGTGGTTGAAAAAGGGGACCGTCGTCTCGATGTCGGAAACGCCAGAACCATCTAGATTCAGCTCAAGCTCCACCGAAGACTCTGAGGTCTTGCGGCTCACTTTGGCAATGCGAGTCATCTTTTGCACCTTCGAATTGGGATTGAGCCCCAAGTCTAGTCAAGCAGCAGAGCAATCTCAGCTAGAAGTTTGGTGGTTTCGGCCTCGGTCCCGGCCGTGATGCGAAGGGTCCCAGGTATCCCAACGTTGCGCACAAGCACACCTTTTGCCAGTAGAGACTCAAAAGTAGCTTCTGGATCATCAAACCCCGACACCAAAACAAAGTTTGCATCCGATGGATAGGGCTGTAGCCCCCAATCGGCACAGGCTTGCGCAATCCTGTCGCGCTGGAGCTTGATTTTTTCTACATTCGCAAGCATCAGCGCGCTGTGTTCTAAGGCTGCGAGAGCCGCTGCTTGTGTGAGTGCCGAAAGGTGGTATGGGAGCCTGACAATGCGCATGGCATCAACTACCGCATCAGCTGCAGCCATGTAACCAACCCTTGCCCCCGCAAAAGCAAAAGCCTTGCTCATGGTCCTCGAAACGACCAGGCGATCCATTGAGGGTAAGAGACTTAGAGAACTAGAAGACTCTGAGAACTCAGCGTAAGCCTCATCGACCAGCAGCATCCCATCAAAGCTCTCGTAGGCAGTGCGCACTGTGTCGAGGCCTACTGAGGTCCCAGTTGGGTTGTTAGGAGCGCAAATCAAAACGATGTCCGGCTTGTGCTTTCCAATTTCCTGAGAGACATATTCAGGAGTTAGCTCATAGCCTTCAGGTCGTTGTGCCTCAACGTAATCGGTGAGAGTAATGCGAGCGATGTTTGGATACATCGAATAGGTAGGGCCAAAGGAAAGCGCCTTTCGACCCGGTCCCCCAAAAGCAGTGAAAAACTGCTGTAGCACCTCATTGGAACCATTGGCCGCCCAAATCTGCGATGCATTCAGGTCGTGACCCAAGTATTGAGCAAGTGAGGCACGGAGCTCCAGGAACTCCCGGTCGGGATAGCGATTTAGGCCAACTACTGCCGCAGCGAGCTTTTCTACGATTGTGAGGGCAACTTCCTCAGGGATACCAAAGGTGTTCTCGTTTACATTGAGTGAAACAGGAACGTCGAGCTGAGGCGCACCATAAGGCTTCTGACCCCTCAGGTCACCGCGAATCGGAAGATCTTCAAGACTGCTCACCCGTAAATGCTAGCCATCAGGCTAAGGAAGTGCGATTTGTTGACCCGGTGTGAGGTCTGAGCTCTCCAAAGCGTTTGCGATTACTACTTCTGCAATCCAGTCTCGAGGGTCGGCATCGCCTGCGTGAACCTCTGCGAGTGACCAAAGGGAGTCTCCTTGAGAGACCGTGATGTAGGTAAGTTCAACTGGGTCAGAGTCCGTGGCTACAGAGCCTGAGATACCGACAAGGCTCAGAGTGGCTGCGAGAGCCACAATCATGAGCGCACGCACAAGGCGAGCTGGGTTAGTCAGCTGGTACGAACGCAACATCTGCATTTCTCTTACCTCCTTGTTCGAACTTCTTTTTCGAACATTTGTTCTAAGTATAGAAATACGCTCCAAAATTGCAAGCATTTTCTACTTGATTTTTTAGTTTTTTCGAAAATGTGTTTGGAATCCTGTCCAATTCCGAATACAGTTTCGATAGAGAAAGCAAAACACTGGCCACCGACATTTTTGGAGGAGTCATGGATCAGAGCGAACTAACAGCGGTTCAGCAGCGAATTCTGGACGTCATACGCGAATCAATGCAATCGCGAAACTATGCCCCCTCAATGAGAGAGATCGGCGAGGCTGTTGGCCTGTCATCGACCGCCAGCGTGTCGCATCAGCTCAACAAGCTCGAACTCTTGGGTTTCATTTCTCGTGACCCAAGACGCCCGCGAACCATTGACCTTCTTGGTGATGATCCAGCCGGTGAGATCATCAGACCGGACTCTGCAATGGTTCCGCTCGTTGGCCGGATTGCCGCAGGTATTCCAATCACCGCAGATCAAAATGTTGAAGACGTATTCACCTTGCCTAGACAAATCGTTGGGCAAGGTGAGCTATTTCTACTCAAGGTCGTTGGCGAATCAATGATCGACGCGGCCATCTGCGACGGCGACTGGGTGGTTGTCAGGCAGCAGCAAACCGCCGAAAACGGTGACATTGTCGCGGCTCTCATCGAAGAGGAGGCGACCGTGAAGACCTTTAAGCAGCGAGACGGCCACACCTGGCTATTGCCTCGCAACTCCGCCTTTGAGCCGATCCTTGGAGATCACGCAGTGATTCTTGGCAAGGTCGTGGCTGTCCTCAGGACCGTTTAGCAAATTCTCGTAGTTCGAAGGCAAGGTCCTCTCTAACCAGGGCCTTCAGTGAAGTGCCTTCTTCGACATATTCGGTTTCCAAGACCTTACCTGCGAGGTGAATGCGCGAAACGAGGTCGCCCCTGGAGTAGGGAATCACGCCCACAAACTCAACATCGGGCTTCGGAAGCATTGACCCAATGGCTTCCTGGAGAGCGTCAATCCCCTGTCCAGTTCTCGCAGAGACCAGAAGCGCACCTTGCACCATGCCCCTAAGTCGAACCTGAACCTCGTCTGGGACCAGATCGGCCTTGTTGAAAACTACTAGTTCAGGGATTCGACTTGAATCAAAGTCTGCGACTACCGATCTGACCGTTGAGATCTGACCCAGAGGATCAGGATCAGTGGCGTCCACCACGTGAACGATTAGGTCGGCACCAGCTATCTCCTCCAAAGTGGACCGAAAAGCCTCTACCAGCTGGTGAGGGAGGTCTCTGACGAATCCGACGGTGTCAGATATGGTGTACTCACGTCCGTCCGGGGTCGCGTGTTTGCGAACCGTCGGGTCAAGAGTTGCGAATAAGGCGTTTTCCACCAGAACCCCCGCTCTAGTCATCCGGTTTAGGAGTGAGGACTTGCCTGCATTTGTGTAGCCGGAAATGGCGACCTGGGGAACTCTGGACTTCTGCCGGGACTGCCTCTTAGTGTCCCGGGCAAGCTTCATGCCTTTGATCTCTCGCCTTAGCTTTGCCATGCGGGTATTGATGCGACGCCGATCAAGCTCAATCTTTGTCTCACCTGGACCCCTTGAACCGATGCCAACACCGCCAGCGGCCTGACCACCGGCCTGTCGGGACATTGAGTCTCCCCAACCCCTCAGTCTCGGAAGTAAATATTCGAGCTGAGCCAGCTCCACCTGAGCCTTACCCTCCTTGCTCTTGGCATGCTGAGCAAAGATGTCAAGGATGATTGCGGTCCGATCAATGACCTTTATCTTGACGATGTCCTCCAGGGCACGACGCTGTGAGGGTGAGAGCTCGGTATTTGCGATCACTGTGTCCGCACCAAGCGAGCGGGCCAGGTCTCTGAGCTCCCCCGCTTTGCCTTTACCTAAATAGCTGGTCGGGTCTGGCATGTTTCTGCGCTGTAAGAGGCCATCGAGCACCATTGCCCCCGCCGTCTCAGCCAAGGCAGAGAGCTCCCTGAGGGAGTTTTCTGCGGTGGTTAGTGTGCCCTGTGACCACACGCCAATGAGAATGACCTTTTCGATTCTCAGCTGTCGGTATTCGACATCCGAGATATCCTCGAGCTCGGTCGAAAGACCGACCACCCTCCTGAGAGAGTCTCGCTCCTCGAGGTCTAGCTGGTCACCGTCGTATTCCGCTGCTGGTGCCGCCGCACCGCGTCGCAATATTCGATCAAGTGCGCTCTCGGATTCCACGGCTTAACACTAGGCCTGTAATAGGTTGGTGAAATGGCCCAGCACTACTTCAGCGAAGATCCAGGAGTCGAAAGGCGCGAGCGGGAAGTTGTCTTTGAGGTCGGAGGCAAAGTCATTTCGGCAAAGAGTGTAAGTGGAACGTTCAGCACAGCGGGTTTGGATAAGGGAACCAAGGTTTTGCTGGCGCTCCATGAACACTTTCCTAAGTCCGGCGAAGTGCTGGACATTGGTTGTGGCTGGGGTCCAATTACTCTCTCGATAGCCTCTCTCTGCCCAAAAACAAAGGTCTATGGCGTGGATGTGAACGAAAGGGCGATCAGCCAGACGAAGGAAAGTGCATCCAGGCTTGGCCTGACTAACGTTTTTGCCTATCTCCCCGAGCAGCTAGACAAGAACCTAGAGTTCGATGCGATTTGGTCAAACCCGCCCATCCGGATTGGCAAAGAGGCTCTTCATGCTTTGATGCGCGATTACCTTCCCAGGATGAAAGCCGGTGGCAGCGCATACCTCGTGGTTCAAAAACAGCTCGGTGCCGAGAGCTTCCAGAAGTGGTTGTCTACAGAGTTTCAGGGCTTTGATGTCTCGAAGGTTGCCAACAGCAAGGGCTACCGAGTAATTCGCGCTACAGCCCCTTCCAAGAGCCTGTAAAGGTTAACTCGGCCGGTCCCGAGATGGAAACGTGCTCTCCATCCTCAGTCGGGAACACCCTCACTCCTAAATCTCCGCCGGGAACACTCACTTTCCAGTGGTTCTGCTCTCCCCCAGCCCAGTGGCGCACCGCTACGGCTGAGGCAGCGACACCCGTGCCGCAGCTCAGAGTCTCGCCAACCCCGCGCTCAAAAACTCGCATGCTGACCCCAGCCACTCCCTCGACAATTAGAGGCTCATCGACTACAACAAACTCCACGTTTGCCCCTTGCGAGGGCTCAGGTTCCAGAATCGGAATCTTGTGTAGGTCTAACTGATCAAGCTCTTCAAGATCTGCCAGAGCAACAACGACGTGAGGGTTGCCTAGATCAACTCTCAGTCCTGGCCTTGGAACCCTGAGGCCAGCAGCCTTGACAAGGACTTCAGTTTCGTCGACTGAGAAGCTGCCAAGGTCAACAGCAAAGCCGGTGGCTGTCGAAGTCAGGTCCTTGATTCCGGCTCTAGTTGCGATGGGCAACGTGCTTCCCGGCTCAATGCGGACAAGTTCGTGGTCAACTAAATAACGTGCCATGACTCGTATGCCATTGCCGCACATCTCAGCTTTAGAGCCATCACGATTTCGGTAATCCATAAACCAGGTCGCCGCGCTTTCCTCGGCCAGCAGGTTATCGACCTCACTGCCTTTGGTGGGACGAATGACGATTAGCCCGTCCGCACCGACCCCAAAGTTTCGATCGCAGAGCTTTTGAATCTCGAGCTCGGAAAAATCAAGCTGTCCAACCTCGTCAAGCACAAGCACAAAGTCGTTGCCGGTACCGTGGCCTTTAGTGAAGTTGATTGACATCACTACAGCCTAATTACATCGAGGGTTGCAGCCAGTGGGTCCTTGGAAGATTCCACCCAATGAATTCGCTTATCTCTCCTGAACCATGTCATTTGCTTTTTTGCGTAGCGCTGGGTTAGTTGGATTGTCTCCGCGATTGCCTGGTCCTCGGATAGTTCTCCAGCCAGCTGGGCCGCGGCCTGTTGGTAGCCAATGGCCACTCTTGCAGTCTTCGACAGTTGTGGGTGGCGACTGAGCAAGCTCTCCACCTCAGCAACCAAACCTGACTCCCACATTCGACGAACCCTTAGCTCAATGCGCTCCCTGAGCAAATCTCGTTCGACATGAATACCAATCTGCTTTGTGGGTTGCCGGTAGGTGGGTTCGGGGAGTGAGGCGGCAAATGACTTGCCGCTAATTTCAACTACCTCTAGGGCCCTGATGACCCTCCGGAGATTACTTGCGGAAATCTTGGCTGCGGCAGCCGGGTCCTTACCTTTCAGCAGAGTGTGCATGCCCAGGTTTCCCAGTTCTTCCGCCTGCATTTCAAGCTTCTGGCGGACTTCCGGATCTGTAGGCGCGAAGTGCATCTCATCCAGTGCGGCCGCTAAGTAGAGTGTGCTGCCGCCAGCGACAATTGGCTGCCCACCCTCATTCCTAATTTCACTAACTGCGCTATCAAAAAGCTCGCGATACTGCACCGCGCTTACGTCTTCTGTTGGCTCCACCACATCAAGTAGGTGGTGTTTGATTCCCTGTTGCTCTGGGGGTAGGAGTTTTGCGGTTCCTATGTCCATGCCGCGATAGAGCTGCATCGCATCGGCGCTTACGATTTCGGAGTTTCCAATCTCCTGTGCAATCTGGATAGCCAGATCGGACTTACCTGAGGCAGTCGGCCCTATGACCGCGATCAGATTAGAGTTCACGCTTTGACCGAATTGGAAGCCCCAAGGTCACCTTGCCGTCTCCGGGGACCGGCGCCGCACAGCTCTCAAGCTGGGAGCGATCCCATGCATCGCCACCAGCAGTCCTTCTCAGCTCATATTTCGATCCGGCAACCGCGTCTGCTACCAAGAAGTAGGGCGCCGCTCTGCTTATGGTGACCGTCACGACGTCTCCAGGCCTCGGCGTCTCAGCCCCCTCAGGGATCTCAAAGTGAACGAGCCTGTTGTCTCTCGCCCGGCCCGTCATGCGGTTTGTTTGGGCATCTTTCTTGCCCTCTCCCGTTGCGACCAAGACCTCAACATCGCTGCCGGTGAGTTTTTGGTTTTCCTCCCAAGCAATGGAGTTAACTAACTCCAAGAGTCGCTCATAGCGCTCTTGGACAACATCCTGTGGCACCTGCCCAGCCATCTCGGCAGCCGGAGTTCCCGGGCGCTTGGAGTACTGGAAAGTAAAGGCGGATGAGAACCTAGATTTCCTCACCACATCCATCGTGCCTTGGAAGTCTTCTTCAGTTTCACCAGGAAAGCCGACAATGATGTCTGTGGTGATAGCAGCCTCTGGAATCAGCTGTCGAACCCTGTCGAGGATGCCTAGGTACTTTTCAGCCCGGTAGCTTCTGCGCATCGCCTTGAGGATGGCATCAGAGCCGGACTGCAGGGGCATGTGGAGTTGAGGCATAACGTTAGGAGTTTCTGCCATGGCCTCAATTACGTCCTCAGTGAAGGCAGCTGGGTGTGGTGAGGTGAATCTAACCCTCTCCAAGCCCTCGATGTCCCCACAAGCCCTCAGGAGCTTCGCAAAAGCACCTCTGTCGCCGAATTCAACTCCATACGTATTGACGTTTTGACCAAGCAGCGTGACCTCAACCGCGCCATCATCGACCAAGGCCTGAATCTCAGCGAGGATCTCACCGGGCCTGCGGTCTTTCTCTTTACCACGCAGGGACGGCACAATGCAGAAGGTGCAGGTGTTGTTGCAGCCCACGGAGATAGACACCCAGCCCGCATAAGCGCTCTCGCGCTTTGAGGGGAGGGTGGAAGGGAAAACCTCAAGTGACTCAAGAATCTCTATCTGAGCCTCGTTGTTGTGTCGTGCACGCTCGAGCAGAGTAGGCAGAGAACCCATATTGTGCGTTCCGAAGACCACGTCGACCCATGGAGCCTTCTCCAGAATGGTGTTTTGGTCTTTTTGTGCCAGACAGCCACCGACTGCAATCTGGAAGTTGGGGTCTTTCTCCTTGCGAGAGAGCATCATCCCCAAGTTGCCGTAGAGCTTGTTGTCTGCGTTCTCCCTTACAGCGCAGGTGTTGAAAACCACAAGGTCGGCCTCTGCGCCATTCGCTTTGGAGTAGCCTGCGGATTCGAGCAGCCCAGAGATACGTTCGGAATCGTGAACGTTCATCTGGCACCCGTAGGTGCGGACTTCATAAGAAAGCGGCATCGCTTAGGGATATTACCCTTGGGCCTCCGCCTCGCGCAGGGCTCGAGTAAGAACCGGCCCTGAGAAACCCCGTCTTTGAAGGTAACCCGACAGCCTCCGTTGCCTGGTCTGGTCATCCAGGCCGGCAAGCCGTCGAGATCTAGAGATTGCAAGCTGGATTGCAACCTCCAGCTCCTGCTCTAGGTCGATGTCGGCGGTTGCGACCTCGATGTGCTCGTCCGCAACACCTTTTTGCCTGAGCTCTCGGCGAATTGCAGCAATCGACTTCCCACGCTGGTGGAACCTGCTCGCCACATAGGCCTGTGCGTAGGCAGCATCATCGATTAGCTGCGCCTCGGTGAACCGATCAAGAATTGGTTCGAAGACTTCCTGTGGTATCTCTCGCTTGTGCATTATCTGCTCAAGTTGATACCGAGTCTTCATCGACCTACCCAGTTGATATAGCAGGACATTCCGAGCTCTTTTGTCGAGCTTGTCTAGTTCCCTTTGCTCAAGAGTCATTGGCGGCCTTGGCGACCGCCTCAGCTTCCTCGGTCTTCTCCATTGATGCATCCTCGGCCGGGAGATCCGCAACTGCTCTTGGAACCCCAATACCGAGCTTGGCCTTGATTTTCTGCTCAATCTCATTGGCAAGCTCTGGGTTCTCTTTGAGGTAGCGCCTGGAGTTCTCCTTACCCTGACCAAGCTGCTCACCCTCGTAGGTGTACCAGGCACCTGACTTCTTGACGATGTCCTGCTCGACTCCAAAGTCGATTAGACCGCCCTCTCTCGAGATGCCCTCGCCAAAGAGAATGTCGAACTCTGCCTGCCTAAACGGAGCTGCCAGCTTGTTCTTCACGACCTTGACGCGAACTCGGTTTCCAACTGAATCCTGGCCGTCTTTCAACGTCTCAATCCTGCGAATGTCCAAACGAACCGATGCATAGAACTTGAGTGCCTTACCACCGGAAGTGGTTTCAGGAGAGCCAAAGAAGACACCGACCTTCTCACGAAGCTGGTTGATGAAAATTGCTGTGGTTCCGGTGTTGCTCAGTGCACCAGTGAGCTTCCTCAGGGCCTGTGACATGAGTCTTGCCTGAAGGCCTACGTGGGTGTCACCCATCTCGCCCTCGATCTCAGCACGCGGCACCAGCGCAGCAACTGAGTCGATGACAATCACATCTACTGAACCGGAACGAATCAGCATGTCCGCAATCTCTAGCGCCTGCTCTCCGGTGTCTGGCTGGCTCACCAGCAGCTCGTCTATGTTGACTCCGAGCTTCTTTGCGTACTCGGGGTCAAGCGCATGCTCAGCGTCCACGAACGCAGCGACGCCTCCCCTCGCCTGCGCGCTCGCAATTGCGTGTAGCGCGATGGTCGTCTTACCGGAGGACTCTGGACCATAGACCTCAACGATCCTGCCACGCGGCATGCCACCAATGCCAAGAGCCACATCCAGTGCGATGGCTCCAGTTGGGATTGACTCGACGGGAGCACGCTCCTCTGAGCCCAGTCGCATGACCGAACCTTTTCCGAACTGACGGTCAATTTGTGCAAGCGCCGTCTCAAGTGCCTTTTCGCGGTCTGCTGCTGATGGCATGCGATCCTCTTCTCTCTCTGGGTTAGCTAAGTGAAAGCTAGACCCTGACTCAGACATCTTTGCTGTCATCCGACACGCTGTGGATAACTAGCTATTTAGTTGAGATGATGAAACTCTAAGCGTTCGAACAAAATTTCGAATAACTTTATTCGGCGTGTCTGATTGTCTTAGTTTTGCCATGCCAGCGCTCACTGGGAACGGCTAGCTGATCGCAGATTGCAAACCAGATTTCTTTCGGAGAAAGCCCTGCGGCTAAGAGCTCGGCTGGAGTCTTATCCTCAAATTTGAGCAATCTTGTGTCTCTAAAGATGACCTGAGAAAACTGCTCGCCAAACTCTTCGAGGAGTAATTCGTGAAAGCGACTTAGAGTCACTAGTGAGAGTAGAGCTCAGCCTCGGTGACGAAGTCGTCTGGCACGGTGTCTGGGATGAAGGTGTCATCAAAGTAGATGCCTTCGACCGCAGCTAGGCGCTCAGAAACGTCGCGCATGACAACCGACAGCGGAACCTCAAGGGCCTCGGCAACCGATGCAAGGATTTCGGAGGAGACCTCCTTTTGACCACGCTCAACCTCGGATAGGTAGCCCAAGGCCACCGAGGCCTTTGATGCAACCTGCCTCAGAGTCTGACCGCGCTCTTGACGGTGAGTGCGAAGCACGTCACCGATTTCTTGCCTTAGTAGTACCAAGTTTCCTCCTGGCCCTCTAACTTACCCTCTGGATGTGACAAAGAGTAATTCCGGTTACTGAGTATTTCCTGAGGCTAAACCTCAAAGAAGCTCAATTTCTTCCATCAGGACCTCTTCGCAGCGAGCAATCGTCGCTTCGATTATTGCCAACCGATCTCCTTCAAAGTTCTCCCCAAAAACCTTTACGCCCGAACTTGAGGCAATCCCGATGAATACCTCGCCAACTCGCTTTCCTTGAACTGCCTCAGGGCCGGCAACACCGGTTGTCGCGATGCCTATCACGCGAGATTCATCCAACCCCATGGCGACTGCAAACTTGGAGCGGACGCCTCCGGCGAGCTGAGCGCAGACCTCCGCATCCACAGCGCTCTGTTGAGCGATTAGCTGCGCGGACGCGCCCACTACTTGCGACTTAATCTCATCCTGGTATGCAGTTATCCCTCCCAGCAGAACCTTTGATGCCCCTGGGGTCTGGGCAAGCTTTGCGCTTACTCCACCGCCCGTCAGGGATTCAGCCGTTGCGATGTGGAGATCTTTGGCCAATGCCGAGGCAATAATCATTTCTTCGGGACCAGGTATTGGACGCCCGTGTAAACAGTGAGCGCCACCGTGAACCACAAAACGATCTGAGTCAGCCAATCAAACCAAGGGCCCAAGAACCCAAATGGGGCAATCACCATACAAATAGCAACTATCTGCATGACTGTCTTGAACTTGCCCCAGCCGGAGGCTCCAATGACATGCTTTCGAATCACGACAAGTCGATAAAGCGTTATCCCAAGCTCGCGGCCGAGAATGATCAGAGTTGCTGCCCAAGGAACAGCGCCTAGGAACGAGAGGACCAGTAGCGATCCCGAGAGTAGAGCCTTGTCCGCGATCGGATCGAGAATCTTGCCAAGGTTGGTAACTAGGTTTCGCTTCCGCGCGATTGACCCATCCAGGCCGTCCGTAGAGGCGGCGGCAATCAGCAGGAGCATGGCAAAGAACCTGCCCCAAGGGTTGTCCCAGAACTCAATCAGCATCCAAAGCACAACGGGAACAAGCGCAATGCGGCCACCGGTGATCAGGTTTGGAGTCTGGCGGTAGAAAAAGCCCTTAGAAGTCATCTCTTCTGCCGGTGAGCTGCCACGCATCTTCATCGTCGCTATCCTCCCCTGTTGAGTTGGTCGGCGCAACATCACCTTCCACGCTTGCCGTGGTTTGACCCGAGATTCGAGCAAGAGTGGCAGCGAGGTCTTCGGGCTTCACGAGCACCTCTCTAGCCTTGGATCCTTCTGAGGGGCCCACTACAGCCCTTGACTCGAGAAGGTCCATAAGGCGTCCAGCCTTGGCAAAGCCGACCCTGAGCTTGCGCTGGAGCATCGAGGTGGAGCCAAACTGCGAATTAACAACCAGATCGCAAGCGGCAAGCAGCAGCTCAAGGTCATCCCCGATATCGCTGTCGATGATCCTGGCCTGAGCGGTGGCAGTCACATCTGAGCGATACTCCGGGTCCATCTGCTGCTTGACATGAGAGACGACCTTCGACATCTCCGCCTCTGAAACCCATGCTCCCTGCACGCGAATTGGCTTGTTTGAACCCATGGGCGCAAAGAGCGCATCGCCCTGACCGACGAGCTTCTCGGCTCCCGGCTGGTCGAGTATCACGCGTGAGTCAGTGACGGACGAGACGCTGAAGGCCAATCTTGAGGGGACGTTTGCCTTGATTAGTCCGGTGACAACATCAACTGATGGGCGCTGTGTAGCAAGCACCAGGTGGATACCGCTTGCCCTTGCCAGCTGGGTGATCCTCACGATCGCATCCTCGACATCGCGTGGGGCAACAATCATCAAATCCGCAAGCTCGTCTACGACCACCAGCAGGTAGGGGTACGGCTGCAACTCGCGCTGCGAGTTCTCAGGTACCGATATCTCCCCAGCGACTACAGCACGGTTGAAGTCATCAATGTGCTTGAAGCCAAATGATGCGAGGTCGTCATAGCGAGAGTCCATCTCTTTGACTACCCACTGCAGAGCCTCGGCAGCTTTCTTGGGGTTGGTGATAATCGGCGTGACGAGGTGTGGAACTCCCTGATAGGCACTTAGCTCCACTCGCTTTGGATCCACAAGCACCATGCGGACCTCGGCCGGGGTAGCTCGCATCAAAATCGATGTGATCATCGAATTCACAAAGCTTGACTTACCAGCGCCAGTTGCACCGGCAACCAGAAGGTGAGGCATCTTGGCAAGGTTTGCAACCAGGTAGCCGCCCTCAACGTCCTTACCTACCCCAATGGTGAGCGGATGGGTACTGGAATTGGCGTTTTTGCTTCTCAGAACATCGCCCAGTGAAACAGTTTCACGATCGGAGTTGGGTATCTCAATGCCGATGGCGCTTTTTCCAGGGATCGGAGCCAGGATTCGCACCTCATTCGAAGCAACGGCATAGGAGATGTTGTTTGTCAGGCGAGTTACCGCTTCGACCTTCACGCCAGGTGCGAGCTCTACCTCATACCTAGTAACAGTTGGTCCGCGTTGGAAGCCCGAAACCTTTGCCTGAACATCAAACTCCTTGAAGACTGCGTCAATCGCCGCAGCGACCTGACTGTTGACCTCACTCTTGGCCTTGGCTGGAGTGCCAGCTGCTAGAACCGAGATTGCAGGCAATACGTAAGGCTTTTTCGACTTCGGAGGAGGTATGTCGATCGGCTCGGTGAGACCCTCCTCACCATTGAGGAACTCCAGGTCTACCTCCGGCTCAGGAGCAATCTCTGCATCGGGTAGCTCTTCAACGGATTCAAGGTCGCTCTCTACAAACTCTGGAATGTCTACGACCGGAGTCTCAAACGCCTCTTCTTGCTCTTTGGAAGACTGCCACCACTTTGACTTTTTGCCATCAAAAGCATCGCTTGATACCTCTGGAGCTGAGGCATTGAACAAGAACCGGTAAAGCTCCCCGAGGCGCTCTTTGATCCGGTTCGGAGGAGTGCCGGTCATTATCAAAACAGAGGACGCAGCCAAAACCACTAGCGCCGGCACGGCACCCCAGATGCTCAGCAAGGTGAGCAGTGGTCCGCCAACTAGCCAGCCGAATAGCCCACCCGCCTCTGCGAGGAGCGGCACCCCATCCTGCGGTGACGGGCTCCCAAGGAAGACGTGAAAAAAGCCAGAAATAACTGACAGGAAGAGCCAGAAGCCAAGCGCAAATCGGGAACCATCTCGAATTGAGGCCGGGTGCCTGAAAAGAAACAGTGAGTAGCCAAAGAAGATAACCGGGAGCGAAAAACTCACCAGCCCAAAAAGCATTCCGAAGGTGTACTGGTGAATCAGAGTCGCCCAGGTCTCGCCTATCAAAAACCAAGCGAATGCTGCCCCCAGGATGCTCAGCAAAAACAGGAAGAAAGGTGCTCCATCTCGACGATCGTTCTCAGCTAACCGCTCGGTGCTAAAGGCTCTTACTACCCCACCAAGACCGTGAGCTAGTGCCATGTAGCCTTTGGTAAACATAGGCCAGAGCTCGGTCTTGGAAGATTTCTTGTCTTTGGGCTGCACAGACTTTGACGAAGCCGGGCGCGATGGTTTCTTTCCACCCGGCCGTCTTGGTGGAGGGGTCTTTGCAGCCATGGAAAAAAGGTAGCAAGCACCCGGCCTTTTACACGTTAGGCAGGGCGGGAGGAGTAGACAACGATTGGAATGATCATTGGCTTGCGCCTATGGGCTTTCGCCACCCAGGATCCGACCGTCCGGCGGATAACCTGCTGCAGTTGATAGCTGTCTCGCACACCGTCGTTGGCAGCATCCGCAAGAGCCTTTTCGATCGTGGGGAGGATATCGTCAAAGACGTGGTCCTCCTCGGCATAGGCGCGGGCCCTGATCTCAGGTCCCTCAACCACTCTTCCGGTCTCGCGGTCTACAACGGCAAAAATTGAGATAAAGCCCTCAGCAGCCAGAATCATGCGGTCGCGAAGATCTTCCTCAGTTATCTTGCCAACGGTCTTGCCGTCGACGTAGAGCATGTCGCAGGGCACTCGCCCGACGATGCTGGCAACCGAATCTCGAAGGTCAATCACTGCCCCGTCTTCAGCGATTAGAACCTGCTCAGGATTGACACCGGTTTGGATTGCCAGTTTCGCATTTGCAGTCAGATGGCGGTATTCCCCGTGTATAGGAAGCACGTTCCGTGGCTTGAGGATGTTGTAGCAGTACAAAAGCTCGCCGGCTGCGCTGTGTCCAGAAACATGAACCTTGGCGTTGCCTTTATGAACAACGTTTGCTCCAAGCTTGGTTAGTCCGTCTATGACTCGATAAACAGCATTCTCGTTACCTGGAATCAGTGAGCTCGCAAGCAGAACTGTGTCTGACTCACCAATGGATATGCGGTGGTCGCTATTTGAGATTCTCGACAGCACAGCCATTGGCTCACCCTGCGAGCCTGTGGACATGAATACCAACTGATTGTCAGGAATTCGATCGCTGTCGTTGAGGTCCACGACAGAATTCTCGGGAACCCTCAAGTAGCCAAGGTCAGCGGCAATGCCCATGTTTTTGACCATGCTGCGACCGACGAAAACGACCTTTCGGCCATTAGCAACCGCAGCATCTATGACCTGCTGGACTCTGTGGACGTGGGAGGCGAAAGATGCCACCACAACCTTGCCCGGGGTCTTTGCTATCACCGACTCAATCACTGGCCCAATTTCGCGCTCCAGTGGAGTAAACCCAGGCACATCGGCATTGGTGCTATCGACCATAAACAGGTCGAGGCCCTCCTCGCCGACTCTCGCAAATCCCCTGAGATCTGTAATCCTTCCATCGAGGGGCAGCTGGTCCATCTTGAAATCACCGGTTGCCAATACGCTTCCAGCAGCGCTTCGAATCACTATGGCCAGCGAATCTGGGATTGAGTGATTTACCGCTAAAAACTCAAGATTGAACGGGCCAACTTGTTCCCGCATGCCTTCCTTCACCGTGTGAGTGAAGGGGTTGATTCGGTGCTCCTTCAGCTTCCCCTCAACTAAAGCCAGAGTTAGCTGCGAGCCCATTATTGGAATGTCTGGACGCATGCGCAGCAGGTAGGGCACACCACCTATGTGGTCTTCGTGGCCATGCGTGAGAACCAGACCGATGACGCGATCCAGCTTGTCTTCTAAATAGCCAAGATCGGGGAGGATTACATCCACCCCTGGCTGAGTTTCTTCCGGGAAGAGAACACCGCAATCAACAATCAGAATCTTCTCGTCAAGTTCGAAGACGGTCATATTCCGCCCAATCTCTCCGAGTCCCCCTAGGGGAACTATCCGGAGGACTCCTGGTTGGAGTGCGGGAGGCGGGCTGATCTGCACTAGCGAGTGGTTCCGGCGACCTTTGGCAATGCTCCGCCAGCGGCCGCGTTGCGATCAGGCCGGAAGTTGTCGAAGCTGATTCCCGGCACCTCCTTGACCTGGTCGATGCCGCCCTCGATGAGTGCAGCCTCATGGTCCTCTGGACCAACCAATGGAAGCCTCACGCGAGGCGATGAGATCTTTCCAAGGCCGTGCAGAACATACTTTGCTGCAACCGTCCCGGGAACGTGTGTCATAACAGCTCTCTGCAGTGGCTCAAGAGCGTTATGAACCGCGAGCGCCGAATGGAAATCATTGGCATTCGTGGCATCAACCATTGCTCTGTAGGCATGGGGGGCAATGTTTGCGGTCACGCCAATTAGACCCGTAGCACCGAGTGAAAGGTGTGGCAGCACGTTTGAGTCGTCTCCCGAGAAATACATCAGCCCAGTCTCCAGAAGCAGTCTCGAGGTCTGAGCCAGATCGCCCTTCGCGTCCTTGATAGCGACAATGTTCGGGTGCTTTGCCGCTCTGTGGAAGGTGTCGTATGAAATTGGCACGCCAGTCCTACCAGGAATGTCGTAGAGAATTACCGGAAGATCGGTGGCATCTGCAATCAACCTGAAGTGAGTCAGAATGCCGGCCTGAGTTGGCTTGTTGTAGTAAGGGGTCACAACCATGACTCCATCCGCACCAGCCTTCTCACTTGCCTTGTAGAGCTGGATTGCGTGTGCGGTCTCGTTCGAACCTCCACCAGTAATGATCTTGGCCCTGCCGGAAGACACCGACTTGCCAACTTCAACCAGCTTGATCTTCTCAGCATCTGTGAGCGTTGAGGTTTCACCTGTGGTGCCAGTGACGACAACGCCATCAGCGCCAGCAGAAATCACGTAGTCGATGTGCCTCTCGGTGGCATCCCAGTCGACTTCGCCCTCGTGATTCATAGGCGTCACCAGCGCAACAAGCACCTGGCCAAAAACATCGGGCTCTTGAGTAACCATCCGGCTAGCCTAGCGAAACAGGCGAGAGAAAGACTATGGAGCGACCCGACCGTTCTCGTTGAAGGTCTCGTAGCTCAGAGGCATGAGCTTGGCCCACTCCTCTTCCATCTTCTCCGCCACCATCTCGATCTCGCGTTGCGGGAATGAGGGGAAGTGAGTTCCCTCGCGCTTGGTACGAAGCGACAGGAAGTTCATGAGCGACCTGGCGTTCATGGTGACATACATCGAAGAGTAGATATTCAGCGGCAGCACGATTCGTGCAACCTCCCTGGCAACACCAGCCTCGAGCATGCGTTGATAAGACTCGTATGCGGCTCTGGTCACGGCCATTGTCTCCTGCTCAACCAAGGCTGTCTGCTCCGCCGTACCGTCCTCAAATTCGTACGCGCCAGGCTTGCCAACCTGAATCAGCTTTCGTTCAGGGCCGGGGACATAAAAGACCGGCCTGAGCTCGCGGTAGCGACCAGACTCCTCGTTGTAGCTTGCAATGCGGTGGCGCATGAACTCGCGGAAGACAAAGATTGGTGCCTGCACGTAAAAAGTCATCGAGTTGTGCTCAAAAGGTGAGCCGTGGCGATCGCGCATCAGGTAGTTGATAAGTCCCTTGTCACGCTTCTCAATCTCGGCATCGGCAACCTTGGCACTCTCAAGAGTCTGCTCACCCTGAGTAGAAACCCTTGCCGCAAAAAGCACGTCAGCGTCTTGCGCGCTGGAGCGAACCAGCTCAACAGTCACGTCGGATCTAAATTCAATCTCACTCATCGGAGCAAGCCTAAAGCTAGGCATAAGTAAAAAAGCGCAACACTCCGCCTAGAGCTCGCCTTTTCGCTTAACCTTGCACGGTGGATTCCCTAAGTCTCGTCGGCCTACTTATTGGAGGAGCCTTGGCCTTGGGTTTCGGCTACCGATTTCTCCAGGGTCGCGGCCACAAGGTCGCGGGCAAGGAGCGGGTCGATCTAGCCCGGCTGAAGGCAACCAAAAACGGGGTTCCAACCAGCGATCTAGGCAAGAAGGCAACCCTGCTGCAATTCTCAACCGAGTACTGCGGGCAGTGCCCAGGGGTGAGAAGGCAGCTGGCCCAGCTGGAATATCGCATGGGTGGCCTCAGCCACCTAGAGGTAGATATCACGGATCGAATCGAGATTGCCGCCCACTTTGGGATCAGCCAGACCCCCACCGTTTTTGTGCTGAATCCAAGAGGTGAGATTGTCTACCGCGTCGGCGGCGTGCCAAAGCTGCCGCTACTTGTACAGGAACTGGAGAAGCTAGGAGTGAAATGAGCGTGCAGTTTATCGACCCCAGGGGTCCTCGATTTGGAGCTGGTATCACCAGCGTGATTTCGCTATTTGCATTTGCAGCTGCTATCGGAGCATTGGGTAATCCCTCCACGGCTTATGCACTTGCAGGATTACTTCTGGTGCTCTTTCTATGGAGCGTTTTGGCTCCAAAGACCCACCCCTACCAACTTCTTTTCAGCAGGCTTATCAAACCCCGGCTCAAAGAGCCTTCGGAACTTGAAGACCCTAGGCCTCCGCAGTTTGCCCAGAAAGTTGGACTCAGCTTTGCGATTATCGGTGGTCTGGGCATCGTGCTTGGCAGCGAGCTCGTTGTGGCGATTGCGGCTGCCTTTATTTTTGTGGCGGCTTTTCTGAATGCATTCTTTGCCTTCTGCCTGGGCTGCCAGATGTATCTGCTGCTAAAGCGCGCCGGCCTGCTTGGCAAGTAGAAAAGACTTTCTCGCCGTCTTTCGAGCTCTAGCTCGGTCACCCATCTTGTCGTAGGCATCGGCGAGTAGGAACCAGTAAAGGTAATTACCCTCATCTTGTTCAACCAAAGTTTTAAAGTGGTCGAAGCCGACCGCCGCGCTCTCGCGCTTCGCCCTGCCGCTGGGACGAACTTCGTAGTCGAACCCAAGTCCAGCCTCGTCCGATAGGCGCTGGAGCTTTGCGGCCCTTAGGCCAAACTGCAGCTCGATAATCACAAAGGCGAGTGCAAATGGCGGCAATACAAGGATCGCAAGGCCCATTGCAATAGCGACAGCAGAGCCATCCTGCAAAAGCACGACTGCCCTTTCAAATAACTGAAAGGCATAAAGCAGAGTTAGAAAAACAATTACGGCAAGCCACGCGAGAGTAGCGGGTTTAGCCAAGAACATTCTCCAGACCGATAGTCAGACCCTTAGCGCCTGCTGCAAACTCGATGGACTTCAGAATTCCAGCGGCATAGGCGCGGTGCGAGGTGACGTCGTGGCTAAGCACCAACTGCTCGCTGTCGGCCCCGAAAACCACGTCTTGCTTAGCGCTGACGCCGTCCATCCTGAGCGAGTGGATTGGAACCCCCGCGACTACCTGTCCCCTGGCATCCTGGTCCACACCAGGAATCAGGGGTTGGGACCGTCGATTTTTGGAAATCTGCTCAGCCGTTCTGATTGCGGTGCCAGAGGGGGAATCGAGCTTGCCAGCGTGGTGAGCCTCGATGATCTCAATGGATTGGAAGTGCGCGGCTGCCTCGGCTGCAAAGCGCTGCAGCAGCATCGAACCAATGGAGAAGTTCGGCACCACAACCACTGCCGCCGAAGGATTCTCTCCGAGCAACTTATCGAGGCCAGCCAGCTTGTTTTCGGACCAGCCGGAGGTGCCAACTACGACCTTCATTCCTGACTGCACGGCAAACCTGACTAGCTCCTCTGAGGCTTCGAGATTGGTGAAATCAATAACAACATCCGCACCCAACATCTCCTGGTGCGCAGAGGAGGAGTCCATGGCAACGTGCAGCTTTAGGTTGGCGTCTGAGTCAACCAGCTCTTTGGTAAGCCGGCCCATGCGGCCTGATGCTCCAAGGATTGCCACTGAAATCATGGTGCTAAACCTATCAAGCTCTCTTCTCGAGCTGCCCAAGGGAACTTCCCACGGCTACCAGTGTTGAGGGTTTTGAGCTGATCAGTTGCGCAACCTCTTGAACCTCTTCCTTGGTGACAGCGCGGAAGCGCTCCAGCACTTCACCAACGCTCAGCCACTCGCCACTTCCAAGCTCCGCACCCATTAGGCGGTTCATGCGAGAAATGGTTCCCTCGAATCGCAGCGCGAGGCCTCCGGTGATGTTTCCGAGCGCCAACTCAAATTCATGGTCAGTAACACCAGATTGAGCAATACCGTCAAGTCCCTGACGCATCAGGTCGACCACCGCCGAAGCATTCTCGGGACTACACCCCGCATACATCCCAAAGAAGCCTGCGTCTGAGTAGCCATGTTGATAGGAGTAGGTCGAGTAGGCCAGCCCCCTGTCCTCACGAATCTCCTGGTAGAGCCGGGAAGACATCCCACCACCCAAAATAGTGTTCATGATTCCAAGCGCGTAGCGCCTGTCGTCGAGAGCATGGAGGCTCTGGTGACCCAAGAGCACGTTTGCCTGCTGCACGTCCTTAGTAATGAGCCTGAGGGGCTCTGGGTCTGGTAGTTGCGCAGGCTCTTGCTGTCTTCTGGCCAGTGGTGCTCCCGGCGTTGACCACCCCACAGAATCAAGCTGCTTAGTCACTAGCTCAACTAGCTCTTCATGATTCACGCCCCCTGCAGCCGTGATAATCAGAGCCCCTGGAGTGTAGTTTTCGAGATAGTGCTCAAAGACGCGATCGCGAGTCACCGCCTTGATGCTCTCTGGACTGCCGCCGATTGGTCTTCCAAGCGCCGTGTTCGGCATGAGTGCATCGGCAAAGGCTTCGTGTGCGACATCCTCGGGGTCGTCCTCATTCATTGCGAGCTCTTCGAGGATCACCGTGCGCTCGGTTTCGAAATCTTTGCTGTCTAACTTTGCCGCGGTGAACATGTCCAGAATGACATCCATGGCAAGCGGCATCGCCGCGCTTTGGACTCTCGCGTAGTAGCTGGTGTACTCCTTTGCTGTGGCTGCGTTTGATGAGCCTCCCACCGAGTCAAAGGCAACCGAAATTTCTCGCGCGCTACGCCTTGCAGTTCCCTTGAACAACAGGTGCTCTAAGAAATGGGTGGAGCCGAGGTGATCATCCGTCTCATCGCGCGAGCCGACCCCTAGCGAGGCCGCAATCGCAACCGAAGGTGCCGAGGGCACCTCCTCGCTAAGAATGCGAACACCGCTGGGCAGCAAGGTTCTAGAGATCCTTGATGCCTCAGCGGTGAATTCGACTGAGCTATCTAGCTTTAGTTCCAATAACTACTCGGAATCTTCCTCGGAGGCTCCGTCCTCGCCCTCAATTACAGGCGAGAGCGAGAGCTTGCCGCGGTCATCAACCTTGGTCAGCTCAACCAGAATCTTCTGGCCAACCTCCAAGACATCCTCGACGTTCTCAACTCGCTTGCCGCCCGATAGCTTCTTGAGCTCGGAAACGTGAAGCAGGCCGTCCTTGCCAGGCAAGAGCGATACGAAGGCTCCGAAGGTTGCCAACTTGACAACCGTTCCAAGGAACCGCTCCCCTACCTCAGGGACGTGAGGGTTGGCGATTGCATTGATAGCAGCCTTTGCAGCGTCGGCGCTTGTGCCGTCAGTTGCACCGATGTAGACAGTGCCGTCGTCTTCAATTGAGATGTCGGCTCCTGTGTCTTCCTGAATCTGATTGATCATCTTGCCCTTTGGACCGATAACCTCACCGATCTTGTCAACTGGAATCTTCACCGCGATAACCCTAGGTGCGTAGACAGACATCTCGTCTGGCTCGTCGATTGCCTCGTTCATCACATCAAGAATGAAGAGTCTTGCCTCCTTGGCCTGAGTTAGGGCCTTAGCAAGCTCTGCAGATGGGATACCGTCAAGCTTGGTGTCCAGCTGGATTGCGGTCACGAAGTTTCTGGTTCCTGCGACCTTGAAGTCCATGTCACCAAGTGCGTCCTCGGCTCCAAGAATGTCGGTAAGAGCCGCATACTGAGTCTTACCGTCAACGGTGTCAGAGATTAGACCCATGGCAATACCCGCAACCGGAGCACGCAAAGGCACTCCCGCGTTTAGGAGGCTCAGCGTTGAGGCACACACACTACCCATCGAAGTTGAGCCGTTTGAACCCAGTGCCTCTGAGACCTGGCGGATCGCATATGGGAACTCGTCGCGCGAGGGCAGGACTGGAACCAGGGCTCGCTCAGCAAGGGCTCCGTGACCAATCTCACGACGCTTTGGCGAACCGACCCGACCAGTCTCTCCGGTTGAGTAGGGAGGGAAGTTGTAGTGGTGCATGTAGCGCTTTGACGTCTCGGGAGTGAGCGCATCAATCTGCTGCTCCATCTTGAGCATGTTCAAGGTGGTGACACCAAGAATCTGGGTCTCTCCACGCTGGAAAATTGCAGAGCCGTGGGTGCGAGGAATTACAGCAACCTCAGCATCGATTACGCGGATGTCGCTTAGACCGCGGCCGTCAATGCGGATACCTTCCTTGAGCACTCTCGTGCGCATTACCTTCTTTGAGACTGCCTTGTAAGCAGCCGAGAACTGGGCCATGTGCTCCTCTGAGAGCTTCGCCTCGAGGCTCTCACGAACCTTTGCCTTTAGCTCATCGTCAGCAACCTGGCGCTCCTGCTTGTCGGCAATCTGGTAAACCTTTGCCAACTCCTCGCCACATTCAGCGGCAACTGCCTCATAGACCTCGTCTGAGTAAGGCAGGAAGACTGGGTACTCAGCGGTTTCCTTTGCGGCCTGGGAAGCTAGCTTGTTTTGTGCCTCGACCAGTGCCTTGATGAATGGCTTTGCGGCCTCAAGACCCTCGGCGACGACCTCCTCTGTTGGAGAAACAGCGCCAGCACCGATTAGGTCCCAGCTGTTGTCGGTGGCCTCTGCCTCAACCATCATGATCGCGACGTCTTCCTTGCCGCCCTCGCTGATAACCCTTCCAGCGACCACCATGTCAAACACTGCATTCTCAAGCTCAGAGTGCTTGGGGAATGCAACCCACTGACCATCGATCAGTGCAACTCGTACACCTGCAACCGGACCAGAGAATGGCAGTCCTGCAAGCTGGGTCGACATCGAAGCTGCGTTGATTGCCACGACGTCGTATAGCTCATCTGGAGCAATCGACATAACCGTGACGACTACCTGAATCTCATTACGAAGACCATCAACAAAGGATGGGCGTAGCGGGCGGTCAATCAACCTAGCGGCCAGGATGGCCTCGGTAGATGGACGTCCCTCCCTTCGGAAAAAGCTTCCAGGGATCTTTCCAGCTGCATACATGCGCTCTTCGACATCGATTGTCAGAGGGAAGAAGTCGAACTGGTCTTTTGGCTGCTTCGAGGCAGTGGTTGCCGAGAAGAGCATGGTCTCCTCGTCGATATAGACGGCAGCACTTCCAGCTGCCTGCTGGGCTAGGCGCCCAGCCTCAAAGCGAATTGTGCGCTTTCCGAATTTGCCGTTATCAATCACGGCTTCTGCGAATTTAATCTCTGGGCCTTCCATGGCCCCTCCTTATCCTTACGCGCACGCAAATCAAGCAAGAAGCCAATTCGGCTTCAAGCATGCGTGCTAGGAGGAGGAAGTGCTGGTCGTCAGTAAAAAACCCTGGGGCCGTGACCCAAAATCTTCCACCGAGGACCCGCCTCCGGTTTCCTCCGTGCCTCAAGCGTAACAAGTTGGCGCGGAAATGCCTAGAAGCAAAAACCCCCGGCGGTTTGCCGGGGGTAATTGGAAGTCAAATCAGCGACGAAGTCCGATGCGCTCGATCAACGTTCTGTAGCGAGCGATGTCGACCTTCTTTAGGTAGTCAAGCAGACGCCTGCGCTGACCTACCAATAGCAGTAGTCCACGACGTGAGTGGTGGTCGTGGTGGTGCTCCTTTAGGTGCTCGGTGAGATCTGAGATGCGGCGCGAAAGGACCGCAATCTGTACCTCTGGGCTTCCGGTGTCTCCGGGGCCGGTTGCATACTCGTCAATGATTTGTTTCTTTACCTGTGGGTCTAGAGCCACTTTTGGGTCCTCTCTCTTTCCGCAGCGCGGCGCCTCAAACCTTTTGAATGAAGCTCTCTTTATCCGCGGCCGATATACGGCAGAAGCTAAAGCTTAGAGATAAAGCCCGGAAAAAGCTAGGCGGTAGTGCCCTCGCTAGAGGAGTCGAGTGGCTCAGGCTCCACATATTTGTTGCCGTCGTAGAAGCTCTTAGACGGCCTAAGAGTCATGATTATGAAAACCACCATCACCGCCAAGAAAAGAGCGAATATCGGCAGCACCAAGAAAATTAGTGACATCAGCTGCTCCGAGCTGAGCATTGCTCCCACGGGAACCTCGCTCAAAACAGCAACTGCGCCGATGCCGGCGAAGATGCCATAGCCAATTGGTACTGCCTGCAGAAATATCCACTTCGCTGAAAATCCTGCATCGTGCAGCCTGCGAGCCAGTATCGAGAGGTTCGGAATCAAAAGTGCAAACGACAGGAAATTACTTAGCGGAGTTGGCTGAGCAGCAACGTTTTGTATCTCCTGCATCCAGTCAGCGGTCTGCTCTGGGGCTGGCCAGATCATGGACTCGATGGTTCCCACAACAAGGCCAAGAAGCACGGTAAAGAGAATCCAGAACCAAAACTCTCGTCTAGATGCCTTGCCTTTAAAATTGAAGTAGTTCTTAAATCCACTCTGGATGGCGCCAACAAAACTCATGCCTCGAGCCTAACCCGCAAGAATATTCTTTGCTCCAGCAACATCCCTTGATATCTGCTCAGTCAGCTCATCGACCGAGTCAAACTTAGCCCAGGGTCGGACCTGATCTAAGTATTCGCAGATCACGGTCTTGCCGTATAGGTCAAGGTCATCTCGGCCAATTACATGGGACTCGAGGAGCCTGGGTACAGCCTCAATCGAATCATTGGTTCCAACCGAGTGGGCCGCCTCGTAGCGCACTCCATCAGCGTAAAGGTAGCCGGCATAAACCCCGTCAGCGGGCAGGAGCCCCTCGCTGTCTCGCGAGAGGTTAGCGGTTGGGTAGCCAAGCTTGCGACCGAGCTTGCGGCCGTGCTCCACGACACCCTCGGTCTGGTGGTTTCTACCAAGCAAAATGCTGGCAGCTAGAACATTGCCCTCAGAAATCAGCTTTCTGGTCGCAGTGGATGAGATCTTTTGACCCTCGAGCATGACGTGGCTGACTTGCTGGGCACGGAAGCCATACCTGCCCCCGAGCTCACTCAAGGTCTCAACCGAACCAGAGCCCTTGTGGCCAAAGCGGAAGCCCTCTCCAACCAGCACCAGCTTGGCTCGCAGTGGAACGATATGCCTGACCACGAACTCCTCGGGTGTGAGGTGGGCGAGCTCCTCGTCAAATTCAAGCGTGCGCATAGCCTCGACCCCTAACTCTGCAATTAATTTGGCTTTTTGAGTGGGTCCAATAATTGGCAGCGGCACATTCTCGGGACTCAGCACATGGTTCGGGTGCCGATCGAATGTCACCACTACCGGAGCGAGGGCGTGCTCCTCGGCGTGCGATACCAGCTCATGAATTAGTTGCTGGTGACCAAGGTGAACACCGTCAAACTTGCCAATCGCTAGAGCGGTGTCGGCAAAGCCATCTGGTAACTCAGTTATCTCAAGCACTTTGCCTCCGAAGCCAGATTAGGCCCAATACCGGCAGCACCAGCGGAATGAACCCATAACCTGCACCAAACCCCGACCAAACAGAGGGGTGGTCAAAAAGATCTGGTAGCACCAGCGATAACCCTCCAACACTCAAAACCCCAACTAGCTCAAACCAAACGGCGAATGTTGCCCGATTGTGCCAAACGGGTCCAGGCTTTGCTAGAGCAAAAGTGGCAAAGACGTAGACCAGTGCGCTCAGAGCCGAAAGTGAGTAGGCAACTGGGGCCTCTTCAAACTTGGTTGCAATTTGAAACAGTGCTCTGGCCGATGCGGAAAGAGCAAAAATGCCATAGACGGCAATTAGCAGCCTGCCGACTCCAAGTGAACGATTCACGCGATAACTCTATTCTCGAGCCCTAAAGGGTAGGGCTCACGCCCGTCCAAATCTGGAGCATACGCACCAGCATCACCGCCACAGTTAGCGATGCAGCACCAAGCACAACGGTTGACCACTTGGTTTTTTCTGCCAGTGCCCAAAAGCCCGCTGCAAACATAAGGATCATCGCGACCAGGAGATACCCAAAGAACTCAAGTGTGGAGATTGCAGCTCGTTCACCGGCAATAACGATGATCGTGGAGACCAAGAGCTGCACCGACAGCCCAGCAAATACCGCAAGCGACATCATGATCTCCGGCTGCCCGGGTTTCCTCCCAAAAAAGCCGAGCAGTAGCTGGATTCCACCCACCAAGAGGCTGAGTAAAAGCAAAATGTAGTAAAGCGGCTCCAGCATCTAAGCCTCCTCTGGGAAGACAATGGAGCTCTTTGCCTGTGAGCCAAATGGCTCGATCACCGCCACCAGCCTCCCAAAGCACACGGCGCAGCTTGTCTTTTCGATTGCAATATCAAGCCTTTTGCCGTGCCGTAGGTCCCGCTCCTGCTCAGCAGTGATCTCAATCTCTGGCATGAGTAGCCGCAGCACCTCTAGGTTTGAAATAAGCGCTTTAGCTTGGTCAACAGGGCTAGCGCTTTCAGTGCTGAAAGGTCCGATGCGGGTTCTGCGAAGGGCTGTGAGATGCCCTCCCACCCCAAGCGCACTACCCAGGTCCCTAGCCAAGGCTCTGATGTATGTGCCAGAGGAGCAATCCACCACTACGTCTAGGTCCAGAAAGCTGCCCTCTACTCGAGGGGATGCAACCAGTTCAAACTTCGAGACCGTCACCGCTCTAGATTTGAGGACCACATCCTCCCCGGCTCTGGCGAGGTCGTAGGCGCGCTTCCCATCTACCTTGATCGCGCTAACCGTTGACGGCACCTGCTCGATCTCGCCACGTAGCTTGGACAGCTCCGCCTCAATGTCAGCGGCAGAAATAGAGCTTGCGTTGACTACCTCGCCCAGCTCACCCTCGGCATCGTCTGTTGAGGTTGCGGCTCCAAGCCGAATGGTCGCGGTGTAGGTCTTATCGAGCCCAGACAGGAACTGCATCAGCTTGGTCCCTGAATTTATCCCCATGACCAAAAGTCCGGTGGCCATAGGGTCCAGGGTCCCTGCATGGCCTATCTTGCGGGTACCAAGCTGCTTTCTAAGTTTCGCTACCGCATCATGAGAGGTGAAACCCTGCTGCTTGTCAATCAGGGCAATACCCGAAACCACTAGTCCTCCTGGGGCTTGCGGTAGGGGTCTGCGTCTCCCGCCGGCTTAGCCTTGCTGGCGAGCCTCTCGAGCTCCTCGTCACGGCGCTTTGCCTCTGCGAGTAGCTCGGCAAGTTGACCAGCGTTCTCAGGAATCTCGTCCTTCTCAAGCTCTAGGGTCGGTGTCACCCGAATACCTAGCTGGTGACCAATCTCCCCTCGAAGCCTGCCGCGATTCTCCTCCAGGATTTCCGCACTGCGCTCCACCTCCTCGGGAGAGCCATAGACGGTGTAGAAGAGCTTGGCATGAGCCAAATCTGGTGTCACCCTGCAATCAGTGAAGGTTACAAATCCCAGGTCGGGGTCTTTGACAACTTTGGCAAGGGCTTGCGCGGCGAGCACCTTTATGCGCTCGCCGAGCCTCCTAGCTCTTGCTGCATCTGCCACTAGACCCTCGGCTTCTCAACCATCTCGTAGGTCTCGATGACGTCGTCAACCTGGATGTCTTTGAACTCGCCTAGACCGATACCACACTCATAATCGCTCTTCACCTCGGTGACGTCATCTTTGAACCGCTTCAGGGACTCGACCTTCAGGCCTTCCTCGATCATCTCGCCATCGCGAAGCACCCTGGCAAGCGCATTTCGCTTGATAAGGCCCGAGCGGACGTAGGAACCTGCAATGGTGCCGAACTTGGAGGACTTGAAGATCTCGCGGACCTCTGCCGTACCCATCTGCTTCTCTTCGTACTCAGGCTTGAGCATGCCCTTGAGGGAGTTCTCGATGTCCTCGAGAGCGTTGTAGATGACGGTGTAGTGACGAACATCGACACCCTCGCGATCCGCACGCTCCTTGGCCTTGTTATCCGGGCGAACATTGAACCCAATGATGACCGCGGAGTCGACCGTAGCCAAGTTGACATCGGACTCGGTAATGGCACCAACGCCTCGGTGGATGATGCGCAGCTGGACAGAGTCATCTACCTCAATCTTCAGCAGGCTGTCCTCAAGCGCTTCAACAGCACCGGAGACATCACCCTTGATGATGAGGTTGAGGGACTCGACCTTGCCATCCTCGAGAGCCTTTGTGAAGTCCTCGAGCGAGAGCTTCTTGCGGGTCCTGGCAAGCAGTGCATTACGGTCAGCAGCCTCGCGCTTTTCAGCAATTTGTCTGGCCTGACGCTCGTCATCGGCCACCACAAAGGTGTCACCGGCTCTTGGCACAGATTGCAAACCCAAAACCTGAACCGGTCTGGATGGCTCTGCCGCCTCCACGGGCTTTCCGTTCTCGTCAAACATCGCACGCACTCGTCCGTGAGCACTTCCGGCAACAATTGCATCTCCGACTGCCAAGGTTCCGGACTGAATGAGCACGGTTGCAACCGAACCTCTTCCCTTGTCCAGGTTGGCTTCAATAGCCACTCCCCTTGCAGAGCGATCAGGGTTCGCGCGAAGGTCGAGGGCTGCATCTGCAGTCAGAAGCACCGCATCGAGCAGCTTGTCCATACCCATGTTCTTCAAAGCAGAGACCTCGACGAACATCACATCGCCACCAAACTCCTCGGCAACGAGCCCAAACTCAGTTAGCTGCTGGCGCACCTTGTTCGGGTTTGCACCTTCCTTGTCAATTTTGTTGATGGCAACCACGATGGGGACCTGAGCAGCCTGGGCGTGGTTTAGCGCCTCGATGGTCTGAGGCATAACACCGTCATCGGCTGCAACCACGAGAATCGCAATATCGGTCACCTGCGTACCGCGGGCACGCATTGCGGTGAAGGCTTCGTGACCAGGGGTATCGATAAAGGTAATCGCGCGGTCAACACCCTCGTGCATTGCGTGCACCTGGTAGGCACCAATGTGCTGGGTAATGCCGCCAGCCTCGCCCTCGACGACGTTTGAGTTACGGATAGCATCCAGGACTCTCGTCTTACCGTGGTCGACGTGACCCATCACGGTGACCACCGGTGGCCTTGGGCTCAGATTCTCCGAGTCCTCTTCCTCGATGTCGGTTGAAATGCTCAACCCGAAGCCTTCGTAGAGCTCTCGCTCCTCATCCTCTGGCGAGACCAGCTCGACCTTATAACCAAGCTCCTCACCAAGGATCTGGAAGGTGTCTTCGTCCAATGAAGCAGTTGCGGTCGCCATCTGTCCAAGGTGGAACAGGACGGTAATTAGCTGGCCGGAGTTGGCGCCAATCTTGTCTGCAAAGTCCTGAATCGATGCTCCCCTACGAATGCGTACAACGGTCGTACCGTCGCCGCGTGGCACCATTGCGCCGCCTAGGCTCGGAGCCTCTCTCTGCTCAAACTCCTCGCGCTTTGTCCGCTTTGACTTTCTCGACTTGCTCTTTGAGCCGCCCTTACCAAAAGCTCCTGCCGTGCCTGCGCCACGGCCGCCACGGCCGCCTGGGCCTGGCCTACCCGGGAATGCTCCTGGCCTGCCACCAGGACCTCCAGGGCCTCCCCCCGGTCCGCCAAAGCCACCTGGTCTACCGCCGCCACCGGGCCTGCCACCGCCGGCTGGACGCGGAGCGCCGCCTTGTTGCGGTCTTGGGCCTCCTGGCCGTTGTCCCTGTCCCGGAGCACCTTGTGGCCTCGGCCTCCCCATACCCTGGTTCGAGGAGAAGGGGTTATTACCCGGTCTCGCCATTGGCCTTGGGATGCCCATGCCCTGGTTCGATGAGAAGGGGTTATTACCTGGACGCGGAATACCCTGCAGCGGAGTTGGCTTCTCCGCTGGCTTCTCCGCTGGCTTTTCAGCAGGCTTTTCTGCCTCTGCTTGCTTTACCTCGGCTGCTGGCTTCGCCTCCGCCTTTGGTTTCTCTGCCTTTGGCTTCTCGGCTGGCTTTTCCTTCTTTGGAAAAGCTGCGCGAAGCTTGGCGGCAACCGGTGGGGCGATGGTTGAGGAACCACCCTTTACATACTCGCCAAGCTCTTCAAGCTTTGCGAGAGCGACCTTGGTATCAATACCAAGTTCTTTTGCTAAGTCGTATACGCGTGGAAGCGCCACTGAATTTCTCCTGTCTGGGGCCAACCCCAAACAGGGCAGGCCTTATAGCTGAGCGGGTCTCATTTCTGAATGCTCATTTGGTTTCACACATCTTCTGCCTGCTTCTAAGTTCTTAGAAAGTCTCCGCAGCATGGCTGCAGAGCTTTGGACTGCGCCCATTCTATTGGGAATTGTGCCTACTGGCTATTCATCCATCGTGCTATCGGGTTGGATATCAATCTTTGCACCCGTAAGCTTTGCGGCCAGGCGGGCATTTTGTCCCTCCTTGCCTATCGCAAGCGAGAGCTGGAAGTCCGGAACCAAAACCCTCACTGCCTTGAGCCCCGCATCAATCACAAAGCTCGAAGAGACCTTGGCTGGAGAAAGCGCGTGAGCGACAAACTCAGCCAAATTCTCCGAGTGATCAACAACATCGATCTTTTCCTCGTTGAGCTCACTGCTCACGGCCCTGACTCGCTGACCCAGTTCACCGATGCATGCACCCTTGGCATTTATGCCTGGCTCATTTGAACGCACTGAGATTTTGGTTCGGTGGCCAGCCTCGCGGGCAACCGAGGTGATCTCCACCTGACCCGAAGCAACCTCGGGAACCTCAAGCGCAAATAGTTTGCGAACAAGGTTCGGGTGGGTGCGGGAGACGGTAATCATCGGTCCGCGAAGACCCTTTTGGACACTTGTCACGTAGACCCGGATTCGCCTGCCGTGGGAGTAGTCCTCACCCGGTACCTGCTCCTCCGGCGGCATTATTGCCTCCACAGAACCTAGGTTCACATAGACCATGTAAGGCCTGGAGCCCTGCTGAATCTGACCTGCGACTATGTCACCCTCTTTGCCTTTGAATTCACCAAGCAGACCCTCATCCGCAATCTCACGCATACGCTGAGCGATCACTTGCTTTGCAGCGTAGGCCGCAACTCGACCAAAGCCCTCCGGAGTTACCTCGTTCTCGGTCTCGGTTGGCTCGCCATCCTCGTCCAGCACCGCGGCAAAAACTGAGACGTGACCGGTCTTTCTATCCAGGTGAGCGCGGCAACCCTTCGGGTGCTCTCCGATGTGCTTGAAGTAGGCAGCAAGAATCGCTGCCTCGATGATGGTGACTAGTTCGTCAAAGGGGATTTCTTTTTCGCGCTCCAGCAGGCGGAGGACACTGAGATCGATATCCATAATGCCTGCACCTGTTCTATTTCCTGCGCGAGGTTATCTCCGCTAATGCAGATTCTAGCTTCACCGTCAAGCGCTCGCCCGACGCCCTGTCCCAAAGTTCCACCTCGCCAGTCTCCAGACCGCGACCGCAAACGATGACCCATGGCATCCCCAGTAGCTCAGCGTCGGCAAACTTGACACCGGGAGAAGTCTTACGATCATCGAGCATGACATCGAAGCCCATCTCTTCGGCTTCGCTGGCAAGCGCCTCGGCTGCCTCAAAAACACTGTCATCCTTACCCGCCGCGATGATGTGGATTTGGGCAGGAGCGACCGCCTCAGGCCAACATAAGCCCTTTTCGTCGTGAGACGTCTCGGCAATAACCGCAACCAGTCTCGTAACACCGATGCCGTAGCTGCCCATGGTGACTGTGACAAGCTTGCCGTTCTCATCTAGGACCTTTAGGTCCAATGCCTCTGCATACTTGCGCCCGAGCTGGAAGACGTGGCCAATCTCAATTCCCCTTGCGAGCTCAAGCGGACCCGAGCCATCGGGTGCAGGATCGCCAGCGACAACCTCAGCGATGTCTGCAATACCGTCGGCTTCGAAGTCTCTGCCATAGGTCAGATGCCAAACGTGCTTCTCATCCTCGTTGGCACCGGTTATCCAGCTGGAGCCCTTTGCGACTCTAGGGTCCAAGAAATAGGGAATCTTTGCCTTTGCCTTCTCGCCCAGGAACTGCGCGCCTGATTTTGTAGGTCCTATGTAGCCCTTCACGAGCTCAGGATGCTTGGCAAAGTCCTCCTCCGTGGCCTGCTCAACATCGTTTGGCGAGAACCATGCCTCAGCTCGCTTTTGGTCAACCTCGCGGTCTCCAGGAACCCCAACAATTACGAGCGAGCGTTTGCCCTCTGGAGAAACCAGGGCCAGCACGACGTTCTTTAGAGTGTCGCTCGCACTCCACTCGCCATCCGCCTTTGCGTGATGTTGATTCGAAAAATCAACCAGAGTGGCAATGGTCGGAGTCTTTGGAGAATCGTGAACCTCTGCAGCTGGAGTCCTCGAAAAATCGATGTCGGCTGCCGGTTCAAATCTCACGGCCTCCACATTCGCAGCGAAGCCTCCCGAGGAGCGGACGAATGTGTCCTCGCCAATTGGCGCTGGGCACAAAAACTCCTCAGACTTCGAGCCTCCCATTGCTCCGGCATCGGCCTTCACGATGACGTATTCCAGACCGAGACGCTTGAAGATGCGCTCGTAGGCATCGCGCTGTGCCTGATAGCTGACATCGAGACCCTCGTCGGAGACATCGAAGCTGTAGGCGTCCTTCATTATGAACTCGCGTCCCCTGAGGAGTCCAGCCCTTGGCCTTGCCTCATCGCGATACTTCAGCTGAATTTGATAAATGCTCAAGGGCAGGTCTTTGTAAGAGGTGTATAGGTCTTTCACCAAGAGAGTGAAGACTTCCTCGTGGGTTGGTGCTAGAAGGTAGTCAGCATCTTTTCTGTCCTTGAGCCTGAAGATGTTGTCCCCATACTCCTCCCAGCGACCGGTTGCCTCGTAAGGCTCTTTTGGAAGCAGCCCGGGGAAGTGAACCTCTTGGCTGCCTGCTGCAGCCATCTCCTCGCGAACGATTTTCTCGATCTTGTTCTTGACCATGAGCCCAAGCGGCAACCATGACCAGATGCCAGGGCCTGCCCTGCGAATGTAGCCGGCACGAACCAGCAGTTTGTGGCTATCGACCTCGGCATCGGCCGGGTCCTCGCGGAGGGTCCTAAGAAAGAGTGTGCTCAGGCGATAAGGCATGCGCACAATGTTAGCTACTCGCCGACGGTTACCTGTGCGGTTCCAAGCTCACTTGGGTCCATTTCGGCAGCAATTCGATTAGCTTCCTCAATCAGGGTCTGAACAATCTCGCTTTCAGGAACGGTCTTTATTACCTCTCCCTTGACAAATATCTGGCCCTTGCCATTGCCCGATGCGACACCCAGGTCCGCTTCTCTAGCCTCTCCTGGACCGTTCACAACGCAGCCCATAACGGCGACTCGGATCGGAACAGTCAGGTGCTTGAGGCCCTCGGTTACATTGTCGGCGAGGGTGTAGACGTCAACCTGAGCCCTACCGCAGCTTGGGCAGGAAACTATCTCGAGCTTTCTCGGGCGCAGATTCAGGCTCTCCAAAATCTGGGAGCCGACCTTGATCTCCTCAACGGGAGGAGCGGAAAGTGAAACTCGAATAGTGTCGCCAATACCCTGACTCAGCAGAGCTCCAAAGGCAACAGAGGACTTGATGGTTCCCTGGAAAGCTGGGCCGGCTTCGGTAACACCGAGGTGAAGCGGCCAATCTCCACGTTCTGCTAGCTGCTGGTAGGCGCTGACCATAACGACCGGGTCATTGTGCTTCACGGAAATCTTGAAATCGTGGAAGTCGTGCTCTTCAAAAAGCGAAGCTTCCCAAACCGCAGATTCGACAAGCGCCTCGGCTGTTGGCTTTCCGTACTTCTCAAGAAGTCTCGGATCTAGAGATCCAGCATTCACGCCAATACGAATCGATACCCCGGCGTCCTTTGCGGCCTTTGCAATCTCCCCCACCTGGTCATCAAACTTCCTAATGTTGCCCGGGTTCACCCTCACAGCTCCACACCCCGCCTCAATTGCCTGGAAGACATAGCGCGGCTGAAAGTGAATGTCTGCGATTACCGGGATTTGGCTTCGCTTTGCGATGATGCGAAGGACATCCGCATCATCCTGAGACGGCACCGCAACGCGGACAATGTCGCAGCCCGAAGCCGTGAGCTCCGCGATCTGCTGGAGGGTGGCATTGATGTCGGTGGTTGGGGTCGTGGTCATGGACTGGACCGAGATTGGAGCATCGCCTCCAACCGGCACCTTCCCCACCATGATCTGGCGGGTCTTTCGCCTTGGAGCCAGTGTTGGAGGTGGTGACTTGGGTAGTCCGAGATTTACTGCCGGCACTTATGCCCCTTTACTTTTTTCTCAAGCAATACAACAGCCAAGAGCTAATTTAGCTTCCTAGCCAAAGGTGATGGGGTTTATGAGGTCCGCAACTATCAAGACGACACCCGTGAAGATCAGAACAACCCACATGCCGTAGGCGACGGGAAGTGCCTTTGCGGTGTCAACCGGACCAGGATCTTTTCTCCTGAAAACGGTTGATACCTTGCGCTTTGTCCCCTCATAAAGTGCTCCGGCAACGTGACCCCCATCAAGCGGCAATAGCGGAATGAGGTTGAATGCAAACAGTGCGATGTTGAGTGAGCCGAGCAGCAAGAGCAGAGATGAGAGCTTCGCCGAATTTGGAATTTCAGCGGCGGTGAGCTCCCCCGCTAACTGGCCAACGCCAACTATTGAAACGGCGCCGTAGGGATCGCGCTCACCAAGGCCAAAGGTTGAGAGAAAAACCTGATAAACCTGCTGCGGCAGCTCCAAGATAAATACGAACATGGCGCCGGTGGCTTCAAGGCCATAACCAATCGAGTCAGCAAGCGGCATCGGCTCACTCGTGGGTTCAAGGCTGACTCCAATGATTGGCGTTAGCCGCGTGACAGGATTGCCCTCGCTGTCAAGACTCAGTGCCCCATTTGAGTCATAAACAGCTCGCTCAAAATAGCTCGGTGTGACGCTGAGAGTCTCAAGCCGCCCATTCCTGTCTACTTCGACTGTAGAAGCACCCTGGCCTCTCTCCGTCATTATCGCGGTGACCTCAGCCCAGCTTTGAACATTGGTTCCGTTGACAGCAACGACCCGGTCGCCGTCCTGCATACCCGCAAGAGCGGCAGGTGAAACTGGTGCGCCAGCAGGGCAACTGCCATCACTAGATGCCTCGATGCACTGGTAGACCTTTGCAACGGTCAACGAGTTCTGAAGCGGCCCAATACCTGTCAGTGCAATGGCAATTAGCAGCAACCCAAGGAAGAAATTCATCATTGGACCACCGAGCATGATGACTACCTTTTTCCAGGTGCTCAACTGGTAAAACTGTCGGCCCTCGTCTCCGGGCTCCTCCTGTGCGGCAATCTCCTTGCGCGCCTCCTTAATCCAGCTCGCAAATGGTCCGTTGTAGGGCTTCTTTTCTGGCGGATACATTCCAGCCATGAGAATGTAACCACCCAAAGGAAATGCCTTGAAGCCAAATTCCGTCTCGCCACGCTGGCGCGAGAAAAAGGTGGGGCCAAACCCAATCATGAACTGCTTCACCCGAACCCCAAAGGCCCTGGCGGGAGCAAAATGCCCAAGCTCGTGAAGCCCAATTGAGAGGGCAATTCCGAGGATTACGACCAGAATGCCAATTGCGTAGAGGGCTATGTCGAGCACACCCCAAGGTTACTAGCTGATGCGTTGAGCAATCAGCGAGTCCGCTGTGAGGCGAGCCCAAGACTCTGACTCCAAGACTCCCTCTAGGGTCAAAGTCGCCGGCGGATTGTGCTGTTCAATGACCTGATCGATGATGCTGACAATGTCAACGAAGCTGATCTGCCCTGCGAGAAAAGCCTCAACGGCCTGCTCATTAGCCGCGTTATAGACGGCTGGATAAGTGAGCCCCCTGAGCGCAACCTCACGCGCTAGCGGAATCGCCTTGAAAACCTGTTCATCAATTGGCTCAAACTCCCAAGTGTGGCTCTGAGACCAGTCAATTGGCATTACTGCACCAGGTTGACGCTTTGGCCAATCCAGCGCGAGAGCGATAGGCAACTTCATGTCGGTTATGGAACACTGCGCAATAACCGAGCCGTCGGTGTATTCGACCATTGAATGAACCGCGGATTGCGGGTGAACAGTGATCGAAATCCTCTCGATCGGGACGCCAAACAGCAGCTGAGCCTCGATCATCTCTAGTCCTTTGTTGACCATCGAGGCTGAGTTGATAGTGATGATTCTACCCATCGACCAAGTTGGATGCTTCAGTGCCTGCTCAACGGTGACCGATTGCAGTTGCTCAAGACTGTAGCCGCGGAAGGGTCCGCCGCTAGCTGTCAGTATCAACTTCGCAATCTCGGCGTCTTCACCAGAGCGTAGGCATTGTGCGAGCGCCGAGTGCTCCGAGTCAACGGGGACAATTTGACCGGGTTTTGCAAGCTTTGTGACTAGCTCGCCACCGACAATAAGTGACTCCTTATTCGCAAGCGCCAGCGTTTTTCCAGTCTCTAGGGCCGCCAAAGTAGCTGCCAGTCCCGCAGAACCGCTGATGCCATGAACGACAACATCCGCATCGGTATCCCTGGCCAGAGCTGCCGCCTGCTTAGCACCCAAGGCAACCTGATCTTTCGTGAGCCCGAATGCGATCCGCTGCGATTCCAGCAGGTCAGCAGCGGAATTGGCCGTAAGCCCTACAACCTGGAAGCTCTCAGGGAGCTTGCGAATCACCTCAAGTGCCTGGGTTCCAACCGAGCCGGTTGAACCGAGGACAATTACCGAGCGCATAACCAAAGCTTAGAACCCGCATGGAACTTCTGGCAGCTGAGCCAGAAAAGCCGCGGGAGAATCTAGAATCTTGGCATGACCCTAGAACAAAAGCGCCACGTTGTAACTGCCATACCGGGCCCCAATTCGGTGGCGCTTCAGAAGCGCCGCACTGAGGTGGTCTCAGCTGGGGTTGGCACGATGCTCCCGGTCTTTATAGATGAGGCCCACGGCGCAATCTTGAAAGATGTCGACGGCAATCAGCTGATTGATATGGGCTCTGGCATTGGTGTTGTCACCATTGGCCACACCAACGAAAAGCTCGTAGCGGCAGTTCAGGAACAGGTTTCAAAGCTCACCCACACCCTCTTCACGGTAGCTCCCTACGAGCCATACGTGCGGGCTGCGGAGCTACTAACCAGCCACGCTCCCTGCGGAAAGAAGAAGAAGGCCGCGTTCTTCAACTCGGGCGCTGAGGCGGTAGAGAATGCTGTCAAGATTGCGAGAAGGGCAACCGGTAGGACGGAGATTGCAGCCTTCGATCACTCCTATCACGGCCGAACCAACCTCACCATGGCCATGAACTTCAAGATGCACCCCTACGGCACTGGGTTTGGCCCGCTGGCCGGGAGTGTCCACCACGCTCCTATGAGCTATCCGTTCCGCGACCCTGAGGGCATGACGGGCCCCGAGGCTGCGACGCGTGCAATTACCTACCTCGAAAAAAGGGTGGGTGCATCGCAACTGGCAGCTCTGTTCATTGAACCCATTCAGGGTGAGGGTGGCTTCATTGTCCCGGCACCCGGATTCCTTCTAACCCTTCAGGAGTGGACCAGGGCAAACGGCATCGTTTTGGTAGCCGACGAGGTCCAAAGCGGCATGGCAAGAACCGGGAAGTGGTTTGCCAGCGAGTGGGAGGAAGGCTTCGAGCCTGACCTGATCACCGTCGCCAAGGGAATCGCCGGAGGCATGCCCCTATCAGGTGTGGTCGGAAGAGCAGAAATCATGGACGCCGCTCACGCCGGAGGACTTGGTGGAACTTTCGGTGGCTCTCCAACGGCCGTTGCAGCTGCAGTGGCAGTAATGGAACAGTTCGAGGAAGGCGGTTGGTTCGAAAGAGCCGAGCAGGTGGGCGAGATTCTCTCCGGGCGCCTAACTGCCATGCAAAACAATTACCCGGTAATCGGTAACGTCAGAGGACGCGGAGCCATGCAGGCAATTGAGCTTGTGAAGCCAGGAACTATGGATCCAAACCCAGAGGCTACTGACGCAGTGATGAAGCACTGTCATCAAAATGGCGTGATGGTTCTCAATGCCGGAACCTACAACAACGTACTTAGATTCTTGCCACCACTCGCAATCAGCGACGAGCTCCTGCATGACGCGCTGGATGTACTCGCGGCTGGACTGGCAAAGCTCTAAGTAAAAGCGGGGAAACCCGAAGAAGAATCAAAGGTGATTCATGAGTTATCCGCATCGCGCGAAGTTGGCAGCGCTGTTTGCCGAGGAAACTGAGCTATTCAGAGCCACACACCCCAAGAGCGAGCAGGCCCACCTAGTAGGCCGAGACAACATGTTGGCGGGCGTGCCAATGATTTGGATGGCCAAGTGGCCGGGAGGCTTCCCCGTTTATGTGAAAAGTGCCTCCGGATCGCACTTCACAGATCTTGACGGCAACGACTACACAGACTTCTGCCTCGGTGACACTGGATCCATGTCTGGCCACTCCCCCGAGCCGACGGTCAACTCCATTGCCCGCCAGGCAAAGGAGGGAATCACCCTCATGCTTCCCACCCGAGATGCCGCTGAGAACGCAAAGGAGCTCGAACGTCGGTTCGGCCTGCCTAAATGGCAGTTCACCTTGAGCGCGACCGATGCAAATAGGCACCTAATTCGCTTTGCACGGCACGTGAGCGGGAGAAAAAAGATTGCGGTTCATGACTACTGCTATCACGGAACCGTCGATGAAACCTTTGCAAACCTAGCGGGCGACGGCAGCACTATCTCTCGCAAAAACAACATCGGCGCCCCAGTGGAGCTAACGGAGACTACGGTGTCGGTCCCGTTCAACGACCTTGATGCCGCCGAACAGGCATTTGCGACAGGCGAAATAGCGGCAATGCTAATGGAACCGGCGCTCACGAACATCGGCATCGTTCTTCCCGATGAGGGATACCTGGAGGGCATGCAGGAGCTTTGCCAAAAATATGAAGTCCTTTGGATCCTTGACGAAACTCACACCCTCTCAGCCGGAACAGGCGGACTAACGGCGAAAAATAGCTTGAAGCCGGATGCCGTGGTCCTAGGCAAGACAATTGGTGGAGGTATTGCGGTCGGGGCCTATGGAGTCACAGCTGAGCTGGCCGAGAGAATCTCGAGCTCAATGGAGCTTGAAAGCATTGATGTTGGAGGTGTCGGGGGAACACTCGCCGGCAACGCCCTGTCCATGGCGGCGGTAAGAGCCACCCTCACAGAGGTACTTACCGAGAGCGCTTTTGAACACATGGAGATGCTTGCAATTAGATGGCAGCAGGGTATTCAGGAAATAATCAGCGAGTTCGGGCTTCCTTGGCAAGTATCAAGAGTCGGTTGCCGTGGCGAATACAGTTTCCGATCCTCCGCACCATCGACTGGGGCAGAGGCAGCGGCCGCTGAGGACTTTGAGTTGCAGCAGTACCTTCAGCTGCATGCACTCAACCGAGGCATCCTCATGACGCCATTTCACAACATGACGCTGATGAGCCCTAAAACAACCCAAGCGGATGTTGAGCGCCACCTTGCCCACTTCCGAGAAGCGGTAATGGCCCTATTTGCTGATTAGCTTCTTCTGTTTTCTAGAGGAGCGGATCTGAACCACCAGCACAATCGCGATCGCGACTAGGAAGACGAAAGAGCCGATGACATTCGCCTCTGCGGGTATTCCCCTCGCCGCTGCGGTGTAGACAAACTTGGGGAAGGTGTCCACCGCACCCGAATTGAACTGCGTGATGATGAAGTCGTCAAAACTCAACGCGAAGGCCAACATCGCCGCGGCCAGGATTCCGGGTAGTAAAAGCGGGAACGTAATCCTCCAAAACACCTGAGCAGCATTTGCATAGAGATCGCGACCCGCCTCTTCCAAAGCTGGGTCCAAAGTTGCGACCCTCGCCTTTACCGTCACAACAACGAAGCTGAGGGTGAACATGGTGTGGGCGATGATCACCGTTGGCAGTCCCTTCTGCCATCCGAAGTCTAAAAACTGTGCGGCAAGACCAGCACCCATTACAACCTCAGGGGTTGCCAGGGGAAGAAAGAGCAGGAGGTTTGTCGCGCTGCGAAAACGGAAGCGATACCTCACCAAGGCAATTGCGATCATCGTGCCCAAGACAGTAGCCACCACCGTTGCACTTACCGCAACAACAACCGAGTTTCCAAAGGCATCACAAACTTCTTGCTGATTGCAAACATCCAGCCAGTTATCCAATGTGAAGCCGCGCCAAATGATGTTTGACTTGATTGAGTTATTAAAGGAAAAGACGAAGGTGTAGATAATCGGTATTGCCAAAAAGGCAAACGTGAGTGCCACATAGGTTGGAAGCAGATACTTGCCAAGCGAGAGCTTCAAAGCAGGTCCTCCGTTCCACTCCTGCGAACGTAGGCGGAAACCAGAATCACAATGGCTGCCATCAGCAGAACCGAAAGAGCCGAAGCGGTCGGGTAGTCCTGGATTCTCAGGAAGTTAGCCTCAACCACATTTCCAATCATCGCGGTGTCGGTGCTTCCAAGAAAATCGCGGCTTGCAACCACATAGTCACCGCTGATGGGAATGAAGGTGAGCAGAGTCCCCGAGATAACTCCCGGCAAAGACAGCGGGAAAGTTATCTTGCGAAAGGTGGTGACCGAGTTTGCGTAGAGATCCTGACCAGCTTCAACCAGCCTTAGATCGAGACGGTCCAAAGATGCATAAATGGGTAGCGTCATGAACGGAATGAAGTTGTAGACAAGTCCAAACACAACCGCAAAATCAGTTCCAATGATGTAGCTGTCTAGGCCCATCAGACCTAGGTCCTTCAGCGTATTAACAAGCCATGAATCGTTCGAAAATATTTGCTTCCAAGCAAACGTTCTCAGCAGCATCGAAATAAAGAACGGAGCAATAACAAGAGTGAGCAGCATGCCTTTAAGCAGAGGACGATTTCTCGCAGTCACTCCGATGAAGTATGCAATGGGGTAGCTAACCGCAAGCGCAATCACTGTGGCAATCAACGCAAAACTGAAGGATCTGAATATCTGCGGTGCGTACTGCCCAACTGCATATGCATAATTGCCAACCTCAACGGCAACGTCGTAGCGTCCTATGACTCCTGTTGCGCTAGGTGCTTTGAGTGAGGTCAGAATTAGCGAGAAAAGTGGAGTCAGGAAGAACAGCCCAAGGTAAAAAAGCCCGGGGAGCAATAGATAGAGTGCGACTCGGCCCGTCTTAGTTGGCTTCTGGTTTGCAACAGGTGCCTGCGGCCCTAAAGCTACGAATGCCACCGCGCTGCCCTACTCTGCGACTTCTTCTTCGCCAGTCGGTAGATCCGCAAGCCCGAAGCTGTGCTCGACCTTCCAACTGACCCAAACCTCTGCACCCAGTTCGACAACGGGAGACTTGCCAACGTTCTGAGCGAAGACCGTGACCTCGCCGATTTCTGGAATTTCTATCTGGTACTGATTCGAGACACCCGTGAACCTGATGTCGGTGATGGTGCCGGGCCCAAGAGTATTGATGCCTGAATCAGCTGCCGGTTTCTCAGGATGGAAATAGGTTTTCTCCGGGCGCACTCCAATTGCAACCTTGCCTTTGGTTTTCTCGACCCGGTTCGCAGGTGCGGTAAGGAGGTTTCCCTTGAAGTTGATGGAAAGCTTGGAGTCGTCCGACTCGGAAACTTCTCCAACAAACAGGTTTGACTGCCCGAGGAACTTTGCCACGAAGGCGGTCTTAGGCCGGTCGTAAAGAGCTTCCGGTGCACCCATCTGCTCAATGTGACCGTGGTTCATAACCGCAACGGTGTCGGCCATGTCCATGGCCTCCTCTTGGTCATGTGTCACATGCAGGAAGGTGAGGCCGACCTCCATCTGGATAGCCTTGAGCTCAATTTGCATTTGTCTTCGCAGCTTTAGATCCAGTGCACCCAGCGGCTCATCAAGAAGCAGCAGAGCTGGCCTATTCACCAAAGCTCTGGCGAGTGCGACGCGCTGCTGCTGACCACCGGAGAGCTGCTGAGGCCTTCGCGAGGCAAGGTGTTGCAGCTCAACCATCTCCAGCGCGGCCTTTGCCTTTTCTAGCGGGTTGTCAATTTTTCGCTGCTTGAGACCAAACGCTACGTTTTCCTCGACACTCATGTGAGGAAAGAGTGCGTAGTTTTGAAAGACAGTATTGACAGGTCGCTGGTGAGGCTTCTGGTCGGTGACGTCGTTGCCCCCAATAAGGATGCGCCCTGCGCTTGGAGTCTCCAAGCCGGCAATCATCCTCAGGGTCGTGGTCTTGCCACAACCCGATGGGCCGAGCAGCGCAAAGAATTCCCCGGCGGGAATCTTGAGGTCGAGGTCTTCGACCGCAACAAAACCGGGGAACTCCTTGCGAATACTCTCAAGCTCGAGGTCTTGACCTCGGGCAACGAAGTCTGTTGCCACTAAGCCCCTAGCAGAAGGTTCTGCCAAGCCGAAGCAAAACGCTGCTCTTCCTGTCCTGTAAGGGAACGGAAGGCCGCGGACTTCGCCAGGGTGTCAGCGTTAGGGAAGATGAGCTGGTTTTCGGCTAGCTCTGGGTCCTCCTCGGCTGCAACATCCTGAGCTCCAACGACTGGGGTGATGTAGTTCACCCAGAGCGCTAGCTCTGCGGCATTTGCTGGGTCGTAGTAGAAGTTGATTAGCTCCTCAACGTTGCGCTTGTGGGTCGCACCGTTAGGAGTAATGAACACGTCTGCCCACAGGGTCGCCCCTGACTCAGGGAAGATGAATCCGAATGGCTCTGGGTCGTCGTCCGTTCCAGCCTCGTAGTTGATGACTGTGATGTCACCTGACCAGGCGGTGGAGGCGATGATGTTGCCAGTGGCAAGGTCATCAAGGTAGCTGTTTCCGCGAACGTTGTAGATCTGTCCAGCGTCGATCTGCTCCTTGATTGCGTCAAGCGCTGCCATGAAAGCGTCCTCGGTGAGGCTTGAGCTAGATGCAATGTCGATGCCCTGGCTCATGAGCACTAGGCCGACGGTGTCGCGCATCTCCGAAAGCAAGCCGACACGTCCCTTCAGTTCGGCTGCCCAGAGGTCAGCGATTGAGCCTGGAGCGTCCTTGCCGGTGGCATCGCGGTAGGCCTGCTTGTTGTAGCCAATACCAGCGAAACCTGCCTGCCAAGGCACGGAGTAGATGCGGTCTGGATCCTCGGCAGAACCTAGATAGCTAGGCGCAATGTTTGCAACCTTGTTTGGCATGTTTGCGTTGTCGTAGGTTTGCAGGTAGCCGAGGTTCTGGAGCCTAGATGCCATCCAGCCGGTCGGGCACGCTACGTCAGCACCGATGTCAGCGCCAAGCTCTAGCTGGTCTTTAACCTTTGCATACCAAGTGTCGTTGTCGTCAATCTCGATGCGGTAATCAACGCTGATACCGCTCTCTGACTGGAAACGCTCGAGGGTTGGGTAGTTGCCGTCGTCGTCCTCGTCCATGTAGGCAGGCCAGTTGTGCCAAACCAGCACCTTCTCAGAGTCGGAAACGTCAGTTGCGGCAACCTGACCTTCGTCAGCCGGTGCGCAGGATGCAAGGGTAAGTGCAGCTGCTGTTCCACCAACTCCGGCCAATGCCGCGCGCCTGGAAATCTGATGATTTCTAGCCATCTGAACTAAGTCCCGCAGCATTGGGTCTTGCGGTAGCTCTCGCTTCATTGCTTTTCTCCTAAATCCGCTTGTAGCGGCTTGTATTCATTCTCAGGCGCTTCGGTGATTCCGAATTGCTCAAAGTTTGGCACAAATTCCTCCCGGGGCCGTCAATGAAATCTAATTTTTACTTTCAGTCTCCGATGTAGTGCATCACGTGCTTGATTCGGGTGTAATCCTCGAAACCGTATGCTGAAAGATCCTTGCCGTACCCCGAGTGCTTGAAGCCACCGTGAGGCATCTCGGCCGCCAGCGGGATGTGGCAATTAATCCACACTGCACCGAAGTCAAGGTGCTTCGAAAAGCGCATTGCCCTGGTGTGGTTTGTGGTCCAGACCGAAGATGCAAGGCCATACTTCACATCATTGGCCCAGGTCAGGGCCTGCTCGTCATCCTTGAACTTCTGGACGGTTAGAACTGGTCCAAAGATCTCATTTTGAATGTGCTCGTCATCCTGCTTGAAACCTGAGAGGACTGTTGGTTCTAAGAAGTAACCCTTGCCAGAGAGCCTGTTTCCTCCAACCTCGACCTTGGCATGTGAGGGGACCCTGTCAATGAAACCCTGCACCCGCTCGAGCTGGGATGAGTTGTTGACAGGTCCAAACAGAACATCTGGGTCTGTAGGCATTCCAACCTTTGCGCTTGCCTTTACCTCTGCAAGTAGCGCTGCCATGAATGAGTCGTAGGCCTTTTCGTGAACCAGCAGCCTTGTGGCAGCGGTGCAATCCTGACCAGCGTTGAAGAAGCCAGCAGCAACGATGCCCTCGGCAGCTTTTTGCATATCTGCATCGTCAAAGACAATTACTGGAGCCTTGCCGCCAAGCTCAAGGTGCACGCGCTTCAAATCTGCCGCAGCGGACTTTGCAACCTCCATACCCGCGCGAACCGAGCCTGTGATTGAGACCATCTGCGGGGTGGGGTGCTCAATCATCATGCGACCGGTATCGCGGTCACCTGTGATGACATTGAATACTCCGGGGGGCAAGTGCTTGTTTGCTATCTCGGCCAAGAAAAGTGTCGATGAAGGTGTTGTGTCAGATGGCTTCAGGACAATTGTGTTTCCCGCGGCAATCGCAGGGGCGAACTTCCAAACCGCCATGTTCAGCGGATAGTTCCATGGGGTGACCTGTCCAATCACGCCAATTGGCTCACGCCTGATTGAGGAGGTATGGTCTGCCGTGTACTCGGCAGTCGCCCTGCCCTCCAGGTTGCGGGCGGCTCCTGCGAAGAAGCGAATCTGGTCCACGGACGGAACCATCTCGTAGTCAACGAGGGTCGCTCTCGGCTTACCGGTGTTCTCGCTCTCGAGATCGGCCGCCTTCTCAGCATGCTGCTCTAGCTCGTCAGCGATTCTGAAAAGAGCCAACTGCCGCTCGGCAGGTGTTACTTGCGACCACTCTTTGAAAGCGGCATGAGCGGCCTCAAAAGCGTTATTAACATCCTCGGCACCAGAGACGGGCGCGTGGGCGTAGACCTCCTCGGTGGATGGGTTGATAACATCACTCACCGCACTCGCAGCAGGTGTTACATACTTGCCGCCAACAAAGTTCTGAAGCTTTCTAACTGCCAACTGAATTCACTCCTCGTTGAGATCAATACCTTGATGCTAGACCCGCAGTGGCCTACCCGACATTAAAAATGAAAAAGAGTGCCGATTTCGTAACTTATTTGTAAAAAAACTGCGGAATACCTATTTTCGGAATCGACTTGCTGTGATACTCGAGACATGTCGAGGACAACAAGAACCAGACAATCGCAACTCGATGAGATCTCGAAACAGATCATTGAGCAGCTCCAGCACGATGGACGAAAGTCCTACGCCGAAATAGGCAAGGTGGTGGGACTGTCTGAGGCAGCGGTTCGGCAGCGCGTGCAGAAGCTCACAGAATCCGGAGTAATGCAGATTGTTGCCGTGACCGACCCACTCAGGCTGGGCTTTTCGCGTCAGGCAATGATTGGCATCAAGTGCGTCGGCGATGTCACCGAGGTTGCTGAGGCTCTGTCCACGCTCCCCGCGGTTGACTACGTTGTCCTCACCGCTGGGAGTTTCGACCTGATGGTGGAGGTGGTTTGTGAGGATGATGATCACCTGATTGCTCTTCTGAACCAAAGGATTCGCACCCTTCCTCAGGTAACCTCGGCAGAAACGTTTGTTTATCTAAAGCTGCACAAGCAGTTTTATAACTGGGGAACCAGATAGGTCCCCGAAAAGGTATTGATAATCGATGGCGATTTCAGAGAGCAGAAAAACTAACCCGCTCAAGGGACTGATCAGTCGGGTAAAGCCCACGGCAAAGACAAGTGCCGAGCTCAAGGTGTTTGAGGCCATGCAGGCCGGCAAAGCGGTCGGTGACAAGATGTGGCAAGAGGCTGCAAAGAAGCACACTTGGCTGCACTTCACCCGTCACAGCCCCTACCAGAAGATTGACATGACGATCATCGAACGCGGTGAGGGTCACTACCTAATCGACTCCAAGGGTCGAAAGGTAATTGATGGGCTTTCGGGGCTCTTTACCTGCAACGCAGGCCACGGCAGGCCGGAGCTCGCCGAAGCCGCGCAAAAGCAGATGATGGAACTTGACTTCATGCCGCTTTGGTCCTACCACCACCCGAGAGCGATCGAACTCTCTGAGAGACTGCTCTCCTACGCACCAGAGGGCATGACCAGAATCTTCTTCACAACCGGCGGCACCGAGGGTGTCGAGTCTGCTTGGAAGATTGCCAAACAATACTTCCGGATGACTGGCAAGCCACAGAAGCACAAGGTTATCTCCCGCATGACCGCATACCACGGCACTAGCCATGGAGCCCTATCCATTACCGGCATCCCCGCGTTCAAGCAGATGTTCGAGCCGCTGGTGCCTTCTGCCTTCAGGGTTCCCAACACCAATTACTACCGGGCTCCGCATGAGTTCAAGAACGAGGACGAATTCGGTATCTGGGCGGCTAATCGCCTAGAGGAGGCAATTCTTTTTGAGGGGCCTGACACCGTAGCGGCTTTCTTCGTTGAGCCCATCCAGAATGCTGGTGGTTGCTTCACCGCACCGAAGGCCTACTTCAAGCGCGTTCGCGAAATCTGCACGAAGTACGACGTGATCCTCGTGGCCGACGAGACCATCACCGGTTACGGCCGAACTGGAGAGATGTTTGGATCCCAGCGCTACGACATTCAGCCAGACATGATGGTGACCGCGAAAGCAATAACCTCTGGAGCCCAGCCGCTAGGTGCGCTGTTCTTGAAAGAGAAGTTTTTCACGCCTTTTGATGACGGCACCAACACGCTCGCCCATGGCTACACCTTCGGAGGCCACCCGGTGGCCTGTGCAGTGGCACTAGCCAACCTCGACATCTACGACAGGGAGAAGTTGGTGGATAACGTTCGAAAGAACTCCCCTGTCTTCCGCAAGACCCTTGAGAAGCTTTACGACCTACCCATCGTTGGCAACGTCCGCGGAGACGGTTACTTCTTCGCGGTCGAGATGGTGAAGAACAAGGAGACTAAGGAAACTCTCACCGGCCCCGAGGCCGAGAAACTTCTAAGGGGCTTCCTAAACACCGCTCTCTATGAAGCCGGGCTCTACTGCCGCGCTGACGACCGGGGAGATCCTGTGATTCAGCTTGCACCCCCGCTGACGATCGGTCCCAAGGAGTTCGACGAAATCGAGCAAATCTTGAGAAAGGTCCTAACCGAAGCCTGGAAGCGTCTCAAATCCTAGGGTTCTCCACAGCTCTGAAACGCGATCGCAACAAGGTGTGTAGTGTGCACGTATGAGCGAAATCACAGCCCGAGTAACTCTCGGCACTCCCCTCGGTCCGCTCACGATTTGTGTTGCTGAGGGAAAGGTCGTGGAGGTTGGTTTCCCCACCTCCACTCCCCTGCCAGACTTTTCGGAGAGTGACGCCGATAAAGATATCGCTCTATCGGCAAGCAGCCAGCTCAGAGAGTACTTCGCTGGCAAAAGACAGGTGTTTGACCTACCCCTTGTAGCCAGGGGAACAAGGTTTCAGGAGTCAATCTGGAGCGAGATCGAAAAGGTTCCATTTGGCCAAACCGCCACCTACAAAGACCTAGCTATCAGAGCCGGCAAGCCAAAGGCGGCAAGAGCGGTTGGCGGTGCTGTGGGAGCTAACCCAATTGGAATCATCATTGGCTGCCACAGAATCCTTGGCTCTACTGGCAAACTCACCGGCTACTCAGGAGGTCACGGCATTCCCACCAAGGTGAAGCTCCTTGAACTTGAGGGAATCGAATACAAGTGAACACCCGGGTTCATGAGGATGGAATTACTCGCTGCAGCTGGGTTACCGATGATCAGATTTACATCGACTACCACGACAAAGAGTGGGGAACCGAGACCAAGGATCAGCGAGCGCTATTCGAAGGAATTTGCCTTGAGGGCTTTCAGGCGGGACTTAGCTGGATAACAATTTTGAAGCGCCGCGAAGGATTCCGGGCCGCATTCGATAACTTCGACGCGGCCAAGGTCGCGGGCTACACAGAGCAAAGAATAAACAATCTCCTTCTTGACAAGCGAATAATCCGCAACCGGGCAAAGGTGATTTCTGCAGTGAACAACGCCAAAGTGGTCATCGATCAGGATCTTGACCTAGTCGAGCTGATGTGGTCATTTGCTCCAAAGAAAGCTCAAACACTAGCCAAGGGCTTTGAGTGGAAGGCCACTAGCCGGGAATCAGAGGCATTAAGTAAGAAGCTAAGAAGCCTCGGTTTCTCTTTTGTCGGCCCAACCACTATGTATGCACTGATGCAGTCGACGGGTATGGTTCAGGACCATGCGCCGGGCTGTTTTAGAAGGGCCTGAAAAATATCCAGCTCCCACTACATTGGTTTATTGGGAGAGCAAATGACAGCTGAAGAGTTCAATAGGGTTTATCGCGCCCACCTTGCGGACCTGACTCGATTTCTCGCTCGCAGGCTCCCCAGCGATTCGGTCGAAGACATAGCAGCTGACCTATTCGAGATCGCATGGAACAAACGCACCTCAATAACTGCCGGCGGCGAACTTCCCTGGCTTTATAAAACTGCGCGCTACCTAATTGCTAACCATCGCAGAAAGCAGTCTGGTCGCATTGCGATTCTCGAGCGGCTCGCCGAACCAGTAGCAGCACCTTCTGCCGAGGCTGTAGCGATTGCTGATATTTCCATGGCGGCAGCATGGAACGCGCTCAGCCCCAGGGAACAAGAGGTCTTAGCGCTCTGGGCATTTGAGGGGCTTGATGTTCCCGAAATTGCAAAATCACTGGGGCAAAGCGCTAATGCCATCAACATCAGACTTTCGAGAGCCAAAAAGAATCTGCTTCAAGGCTTTGAAAAAACCAGCTCCCCGACTACATAACCAACATATGGAAGACAAAGAACTTAGGGAACTCCTGCGCAAGGCCGACACCAAAGCAGAGATTGACTCACTCGATCAGACCGTCGTTGCAAAGGCGGCAATGAAGGGACGAAAGGCGCCCCTTGGATACAGAGGCGTGAGAACGCTTGTTGGTTCACTAGGTGCAGCGGCCCTGGTGGTTGGCATAACACTCCCCTCCACTCTGCAGCCCCAACCGCTTTTTGAACTCGCCTCCTCTGGAGCTACCGGAAGGGACAGCGCCCTATCAACCACTGCAGAGTCCGCAGTGTCAGCAGATAGCGCCATGATCTGGCCAGGATGGTTCGAATACAACTACATCGCTGATGGGCTCAGCCAAGAGAGCGGAACCGGCGAAATCTTTGAGGTCCGAAAGACTGGCAACCCCTCGCAAATTCTCCAAAAAGTTGCGGCAGTTTTTGGCATCGAGGGGCAGCCAGCGGAGGATGAATGGTCAACCGCCGAGTATCCGAGCTATTCAATTTCAGGTGAAGACTTCAACCTCTCAATTTACTGGTCAGGCCCTGGAGGATGGTATTTCAGTCGCTGGAACCAGGAGTATTTCCGAGGCTGTGATGAGCCTGCCATGGCAGAGGATTCAGATGATGAAGAGCTCATGGTCGACGAGTCCTACGTTTGCGAGGAAATACTCCCGGAGCCTGGTCTAATCCCATCTGAGGCGGAGATGCTCTCCCAGGCCGAGTCAACCTTTGCTGCGCTGGGTATCGAATTCGATAGAGACCTTGCTCGGGTATGGCGTGACGACTGGGGTGGCTCGGTCTCAATGCCGATGACTCTCAATGGCGACCCGATTCCACTGGAGAGCTACTTGGGATGGGGCGCAGATGGACAGATTTCATATGCCTCGGGCTACAGCGTCGAAATAGTTTCGCGAGGAGACTTTGGCACCATCTCTGCGCTAGATGCGGTCAAGCGGATTAGCGACTGGCGCTGGTACGGCTCGGTGGCTTCCAGCTACTACGAGCAGTACTACGCAGAGATGTCGGCAACCTCATCGCTGGCGAGGGATGAATCAATGGCTTCATCCGGTGATGACTTCACCGAAGAGGAGCCGATGCCAGTCGAGCCTGAGAAACCCGCGGAGCCCACCGAGCCAACCGAACCCGAGATTATTGATGTGCTGGTCAATCGCGCAGAGACTGCTCTAGCGGCGGCCTATGACGGAAGCGGAAACATGTGGCTAGTGCCCGCATACATCCTTCACAACGATCAGGGGTGGTTCGACGTAATCATCTCAGTCGAAGAAGGCGTGATTCAGCTCCCTGAGCCCTATGACATCATGCCGCTCGAGGGAGAGGTCGACATGATTGCCCCAGGGTCTGACTAGAAGCCAGCGGGAACCAGAAGTTCTACCTTGCCATCTGACACGCGCGATGTAAGGCCCGCGGCTTTCGACACAGCCGAAACCTCGTCAATGTTGCTGAGTCCTGTTTCCATTGCGGCCCGGACAAAGGCGCCCTTGGCCTTTTTGTTGAAGTGGTTCAGGGCCTTGCCGCTGGCATCATCCAAGACCTCAACGAACCAAGATTCACGACTCTCTGGGACTGGATTTAGCTCAACGTAGGCCTTGGACCGCATGTCCAAAATAGGGCCAACCATTCTTGGCCAAACTGCCTCGTGTGCCTTGGTCCACGTGCTCTTGAGGTTCACGCCAGGAAGCTTTGAGTCAGCGCTAAACCGGTAATAGGGAATGCCCTCGGTTGCCGGAAGTAGCCCAAATAGGGCGGACTGAATAAAGACCTGCTTCTTTGCGCGGAGCTTCGCGCCCTCGCTCATGGTGTCATAAGCCAAAGCGTCATAGAGCACGCCTGTGTAGCGGGCGATGGCGGGCATTGTTGGGGCAGTCAAGAGCTCCAGGTTGGCATCCACGTCGCCTATATTTCTTGCGCCCAACTTGAGCGCCTTGGCGGCCCGTTCCCTATCTGCGCAGAGCTCAGTTAGTTCATGGATTAGGTGGTCTCGAGTCTTATCCAGCGCTGCCCAGATGATTGCTGAACGGTCTATGGAAATGCCGACGCCGCCGGGACGCTTGGTCTCCGACGGCGGAAGCAGAATAAGCATGTACTAGCTGACCAGTTGAGCGTCCCGAACTACGACAGTGACTACGTCAGATTCCATTGAGAGAAACCCGCCTTCTTCGGTCTTGGCAATAACCTTGCCCTCACCGGAGGAGATTCTGATCTCGCCGGCAACCAAAACTGCAAGCATTGGCTCGTGACCTGCGAGCAGTCCAATCTCCCCGACAGCTGTCTTGGCGACGAGCATGTCAGCCTTGCCCGACCAGATTTCCCTCTCGGCCGAGACGACGTTTACGGTGATTTGGTTTCCCACTAACCGAGGTCCTTCTTGATGCGCTCGTAGGCCTTCATGACATCGTCAATGCCACCGCAGTTGAAGAATGCCTGCTCTGGCACGTGGTCAAGCTCGCCATCAGCAATCATGCGGAAGCCCTCAACGGTGTCCTTCAGTGGAACAGTTGAACCCTCGACACCGGTGAACTTGGTGGCCATGTAGGTGTTCTGCGACAGGAACTGCTGAATCCTACGTGCCCGTGACACGGTGATCTTGTCTTCTTCAGAAAGCTCCTCAACACCCAAAATGGCGATGATCTCCTGAAGCTCCTTGTTCTTCTGCAGAATCGCCTTGACCCTGATGGCGGTGTCGTAGTGGTCCTGGCCGATGTAAGCAGGGTTCAAGATTCGAGAGGTTGAAGCAAGAGGGTCCACGGCTGGGTAGAGACCCTTGGCAGCAATTTCACGACTTAGCTCGGTCGTTGCATCTAGGTGAGCGAAGGTGGTTGCTGGAGCTGGGTCGGTGTAGTCATCAGCTGGAACGTAAATTGCCTGAAGCGAGGTAATTGAGTGACCCCTGGTTGAGGTAATGCGCTCCTGAAGGATACCCATCTCATCTGCGAGGTTCGGCTGGTAGCCCACGGCCGATGGCATACGACCAAGCAGTGTGGAAACCTCAGAACCCGCCTGAGTGAATCGGAAGATGTTGTCAATGAACAGAAGCACGTCCTGGCTCTGAACATCGCGGAAGTACTCCGCCATTGTCAGTGCGGAAAGCGCAACGCGAAGACGGGTTCCAGGTGGCTCGTCCATCTGTCCGAAGACTAGTGCGGTCTTCTCGAGAACGCCGGCCTCCTTCATCTCCTCGATGAGGTCATTACCCTCACGGGTTCGCTCGCCAACACCGGCGAACACCGAAACACCGTCGTGGTTCTCGGCAACACGGTAAATCATTTCCTGAATCAGAACGGTCTTACCAACACCGGCACCACCGAACAGACCGATCTTTCCACCCTGCACATATGGAGTTAGTAGGTCGATGACCTTGATGCCGGTCTCGAACATCTGAGTCTTGGACTCAAGCTGGTCGAAGGCGGGTGGAGTGCGGTGAATTGGCCAGCGCTCCTTGACCTCGATTTTCTCGCCCTTTTCGGCGTTGAGAACCTCGCCGATGACGTTGAACACCTTGCCCTTGGTCGCGTCTCCTACTGGAACCGAGATTGGCGCACCAGTGTCATGCACGACACCTCCGCGGACCAAGCCATCGGTTGGCTTCAGAGCAATGGCGCGCACCAAGTCATCACCGAGGTGCTGAGCAACCTCGAGGGTGAGGGTGGACTTGTCCTTGCCCAGGACGATCTCTGTGGTCAGGGCGTTGTAGATGTCTGGAATGGCATCGTGCGGAAACTCGATGTCGACCACCGGTCCGGTCACGCGTGCGATGCGACCCGTTGCTGTCTTTGTGCTCTCGGCCATTGTGCTTTCTCTTTCTTAGTCCTCGGATACCGTGGATAGTGCGTCCGCACCACCCACAATCTCCGAAATCTGCTGGGTAATTTCTGCCTGACGGGCCTGGTTGGCCAGCCTGGTGTAGTTCAAAATCAACTTGTCTGCGTTGTCGGTGGCGCTCTTCATGGCCTTCTGCCTTGCGGCGTGCTCGGCGGCTGCCGACTGCAGCATGGTGTTGTAGACGATGTTCTCAATGTAAACAGGAAGCAGAGAGTCCAGCACTGCCTCTGGTTCTGGCTCGAACTCGTAGAGCGGGAAGACCTCACTGCTCTCGTCATCCTCTGCTTCGACGACCTCCAAGGGCAATAGCCTGGTGGAGTAAGGCTCCTGGACCATCATGGAGACAAACTTGTTTCCGACCAGATAGATCTCGTCGACACCACCCTCAGCGCTTGGCTGCTTGAACTTCTCAAGTACCGCGGCTGCAACCTCGCGTGCCGTTTCAAACTGAGGCTGGTCGGTTGAACCCTGCCACTCCCTAACGAACTCACGCTGGCGGAACTTGAAGTAACCGACCGCCTTTCGACCCACTAGGTAGTAGACAACCTCTTGTCCCTGATCCATCAGAGTCTTCGTGAGCTGCTCGGACTCCTTCAGCACGCTCGAAGAGAACGCACCTGCCAACCCGCGGTCCGAGGTGAAGATCACCACGGCAGAACGAATTGGATTTTCTGTCTGGGTGGTTAGAGGGTGCTCTATGTCGGCATGTGAAGAAACTGCGGATACAGCCCTGGTTACAGCGCGCGCGAATGGGTTAGAGGCTGCAACTCGCTGCTGTGCCTTTTGAATTCGGGATGCCGAAATCAGCTCCATAGCGCGAGTGATCTTCTTGGTCGTCTTGGCAGACTTAATTCGCTGCCTATAGACCCGAAGTTGCGCACCCATTTGCTGTTAGTCCTTTTCTCTACTTCTTTTTTGCCTTGACGATCTTTTGCTGATCGACATCTTCCTCGGCAAGAGCCTCGACGTTGGTCTCGTCAGGCTTTAGAAGGCCCTCACCAGAAGAGGTCTTGAAGGTCTTCTTGAACTTCTCGATCTCTTTCTCAAGTTCTTTGACGGTGTCATCCTCGAGGTTGTTGGTCTCGCGGATGGTGTTTAGGACCTTGGACTTGCGCCCTAGGTGGTCTAGGAACTCACGCTCAAACTTCAGAATGTCAGCAACCGGGACATCATCGAGCTTGCCGGTAGTTCCCGCCCAGATCGAGACTGTCTGCTCCTCCACTGGGTAGGGCGAGTACTGAGGCTGCTTTAGGAGCTCGGTAAGCCTTGCGCCTCGCTCTAGCTGCTTCCTGGAAGCAGCATCTAGGTCAGAGGCAAACATTGCGAAAGCCTCAAGCGAGCGGTACTGGGCAAGCTCAAGCTTCAAGGTTCCCGAAACCTTCTTGATGCCCTTCACCTGAGCCGCACCACCAACACGAGACACCGAGATACCAACGTCAATAGCTGGTCGCTGGTTCGCGTTGAAGAGGTCTGACTGCAAGAAGATCTGGCCGTCGGTAATCGAAATCACGTTGGTGGGAATGAACGCGGAAACGTCGTTTGCCTTGGTCTCGATGATTGGTAGGCCAGTCATCGAACCGGCGCCCAGGCCGTCCGAAAGCTTTGCACAACGCTCTAGGAGCCTCGAGTGCAGGTAGAAGACGTCACCTGGGTAAGCCTCACGGCCTGGGGGACGACGAAGAAGAAGCGAAACCGCACGATAAGCCTCAGCCTGCTTCGAAAGGTCGTCAAAAATAATTAGGACGTGCTTACCGCCGTACATCCAGTGCTGTCCGATTGAGCTACCGGTGTAGGGGGCAAGGTACTTGAAGCCAGCTGGGTCTGATGCTGGGGAGGCAACAATGGTTGTGTACTCCATGGCGCCAGCCTCTTCTAGGGCTGCCTTCACGCCTGCGATAGTGGAACCCTTTTGACCAATAGCTACGTAGATGCAACGGACCTGCTTGTTGACGTCGCCGCTCTTCCAGTTTTCACGCTGATTGATGATGGTGTCTACGGCAATTGCAGTCTTTCCGGTCTGGCGGTCACCGATGATGAGCTGGCGCTGCCCCCTACCAACTGGAATCATGGCGTCGATAGCCTTGATTCCGGTCTGTAGCGGCTCGTGAACGCTCTTACGGTCCATAACGCCAGGGGCCTGAAGCTCAAGGATTCGCGAACCCTCAGCCTTGATGTCACCCAAACCATCGATTGGACGACCCAGTGGGTCAACAACGCGACCCATGAATCCGTCACCGACTGGAACCGAGAGCACCTCACCTGTGCGGTAGACCTCCATGCCCTCTTCGATGCTGTCGAACTCGCCGAGGATAACCACACCGATCTCGCGCTCGTCCAGGTTCAGGGCGAGGCCGATGGTGCCGTCTGCAAATCGCAGTAGCTCATTGGCCATTGCACTTGGTAGTCCCTCGACGTGGCAAATACCGTCGGCTGCGTCGGTTACGTAACCAACTTCTGCCTTGTCTGACTTACCCGGCTCGTAGGACGAAACGAAGTCCTTCAGGGCATCCCGAATCTCATTCGGGCTGATCTTGAGCTCTGACATTGCTTCCTCTTATTCCTTTACTTATTTCAGCTCAGCTGAGCTGCAATCTTGCGTTTACCAACTTTGTTAGAACAGTGCCGTCAATGACCTCACCATTCACGGTGACGTGAACGCCACCAATAACCTCTTCGTTTACCTCAACATTGAGCTGCAGCTCTCGGCCAAAGGCCTTCGCCAGGGCCTTGCCTAGGCGGTCAACCTGCTCCTTCGATAGCTGCTTAGCCACGGTGACGTGTGCTACAGACTCCCCTGCAAACTCGGCCAGCCAAAGTCCATACTGCTCAATGACCTCGGCAAACCTCTTGTAGCTTCTGGAGTAAACCGCCTGCTTTGCAAGCACTAGCGCTGCCTCAGAAACTTTCTTTGCCAGCAGCTTTGCTACCAATTCAGCTTTGCCATCCTGTGGCGCTCTGGTTGAAGAGAGTGCGAGCTCCAACTCTGGATCATGTGAGCTGAGCTGACCAATCTCAAAGAGCTCGGTCTGCAGGCCATCTAGATCCTTGCTCTGGGAGGCAACGGCCCTTACCCCAGCCTGCTCAAGAGCCGCCGCGATGTCGCGCGAGGCACTCCAGCGCATAGATGCTGCCGCCTTGGCAAGGCTCTTGGCCTTATCCATCGCCCCGGCAAAAACTGCATCGACTACCTTCTCTTTATTTGCCGCCTCGGCGGAAGGATCCGAAAGCATGGAGCGCAGCTGGGCGCTCTGCTGAATGGCATTGGAGATGGTGAAAAGCTCGCCAGCGAGCTTTAGATCGATGCCGCTTAGTGAATCCAGTTTCTCCTGGAGCGCTAAACGTGATTGCCGGGTTGATGAGGCCATTTACTTACTCGCCTTCTTACCCTCGAGTTCGCTGATGAAGTCGTCGACGACCTTGTTTGCCACTTTGTCGTCCTTGAGCTTCTCGCCAACGATTCGAGACGCAAGTTCAATTGCCAAGGCGCCGATTTCACCCTGTAGAGCCCTTGCTGCAGAGTCGCGCTCGGCAAGCAGGGAGCTCTTGGTGGTCTCAGTTAGCCGCTCAACATCCTGAGCCGCCTGCTCCTTGAGCTCGGCAAGAATCTGCGCACCTTCGCTCCTAGCCTCCTCGCGGATGCTAGAAGCCTCGCTGCGAAGCTTTTCCTGCTCGGCCAGAACGAGCGCCGTGCGGTGCTCGGCGGCCTTTTGGGCCTCCTCAGCCTCAGCTAGGCGTCCTTCAATTGCCTTTGCTCGCTCATCGAGCATGTTCTTGAACCCTGGCAGGACCTTGAACCAGAAGAAGGTGAGCAGAATCACGAAGATTACGGAAGACCAGATGATGTCGTAGTCAGCCGGAATCAGCGGATTTGGTTGTTCACCACCCTCGGGTGCAGTCGCTGCAAGAATCTTGGTAATCATGCTTAGGCGAAGATGAATGGGGTTGCCAGACCAATCAGTGCCAGAGCCTCAGTAAAGGCGATACCTAGCCACATTGTCACCTGGAGGCGACCAGCTAGCTCAGGCTGACGTGCGATTGACTCGATGGTCTTGGAGACCACCAAACCCACACCAATTCCTGGACCGATAGCAGCGAGGCCGTAACCTACGACTGCGATGTTGCCGGATAGTTCGGCGATGTTTACTGCGTCCACTTGATTTCCTTCCGTGGTTGTTTAGTGTTCGTCTGCCAATGCCAACTGGATGTAGACAGTGGTCAGAAGTGTGAATACGTATGCCTGCAAGACAGACACCAAAATTTCAAAGAGGGTAAAGGCAAAGCCAAATAGCAAGGTTCCCGCCCCAAAGAACTGGAAGATTCCCTCCGCCTGGAAAAAGAAGAAGTGCGTCGCCGAGAAACACAGCACCAAAAGCAGGTGGCCAGCAACCATGTTCATCAGAAGACGAAGCGCCAAGGTGACAGGACGAAGAATGAAGGTCGACAAGAACTCGATAGGTGTCACCAGTGTGTAGAAATAGACCGGAACGCCCGATGGGAACAGGGCATTCTTGAAAAAGCCCATGCCGTGACGTTTGATGCCCGCGTAAATGAACGTTACGTACGCAGCCGCAGCCAAAACCAGTGGAATACCGATTACCGAGGTTCCGGCAATGTTCGCGAATGGAATGATTCCGGTTATGTTCATGCCAAGCACCATGAAGAAGATGGTCGTAAGAAGTGGCAGGAACCTATCGCCGTCCTTTTCACCAAGCTGATCGTGAGCAATGGACTTTCTGACGAAGTTCAGCGCCATCTCACCAAGCAACTGGAAACGACCGGGAACTACCTGGCCCGCTTTCACCGACTGGTTAAACTTCCGAGCCCAGAGCCAGAAAAGTACGAGTAGCAAAACCATGACGATGAGTCGAATCATCATGATTCGGTTTATTGCAAAGGGAGTTCCCTCAAAAAGGAATACCTCGGGGTAGAACTCGTAAATCGTCGGCGGGCTAAATTGGCCGTCCTCGGCCGCCAACTTCAGAGCAGTGAACAGGATAGTTCTCCCCTGTTAGGGCGACCTAGGCCGCACTTTGCATGGTTTGGATTTCTCCAAGAGTTTACAAGACCAACAAGGGCCAAACTTACCCAATTCCAAAATTGGCAGACTAATTTTCGACCGCGGGCAGCTTTGAGCTCAGCACGAGGTAAGAATCAATCGAAAGGCCACCCAAAACCGATGTCACAATTGCGAAAAAGAACATAGGACCCGACATAAACTCTGCACCCTGCAACGCTCCAAGCAAAACAGCAAAGAGCAATATCTTGAGTAGCCAGCCTCCGAGAACGAGACCGTAAAATCCATTGAGCGGCAGCCTGCTGCCGATTCGAATGCTAAGAATCGTCAAAACACCAAAGCTGACCGACACTGCAGCCGCAATAAGTGCCGAATAGACCCCGGGCAGACCAAAGATCAGCAGCCCGACAAGCGATCCGAGAGCGGCGATGACAACGGCCAGCAGGAGCGAGAGCTTTAGAGCGAGCCCGAACAGATCAGCGCTGTTTCGCTGCATTTCGCCTCCTACGTTTCGCCACCCTCGCAAATACTGGCCAGTAGGTATGTACCAGAGCCAGAATCTGCCAGAAGCCAAAGATTATCAACACCTGTGCCAGCTCAAGCCAGAAAAACAGCAGCAAACTTGTCGAGACAAAAGCGGTCCAGTGATAAAAGACGAGAACGGCACCCTGGTGAGAATGGCCAATGTCCTGGAGCTGGTGGTGGATGTGCTCCTTGTCCGGAGCAAACGGTGATTTACCCCTTCTCAGGCGCCTCACGACAGCAAGCAGAAGATCCAGCAGTGGGAGCACGAGAATAAAGACCGGCAGAGCAAGAGGTATCAAGGCTGGAAGCAGGTCGTTACTGGTGACTGTCGCAGGGTCAATTGACCCAGTCACCTGAATGGCGCTGGTCGCCATCAGCAGCCCGAGTAGCATCGCACCTGAGTCACCCATAAAGATCTTCGCAGGACGCCAGTTGTGGGGAAGAAAACCAAAAACCAAACCCAAAACAATCGCGGATAGCAGGCCCGCGGTTGAGAAGTAGTTGGTTGGTGAGGTCTGCTGAGCAAGCAGGTAGGTATAGATGAAGAACGCAAAGGTCCCGATGGCCACCACCCCAGCCGCTAAGCCATCGAGCCCATCTATGAAGTTGACCGCGTTCATTACCAGCACCACGACGAACACGGTGATAGCCAGAGAGACTCCAAAGCTACCTACAGTGATGCCCCCGATTGGGAGAGAAACAATCTGCACGCCTGAGGAGGCGAGAATCCAGGCGGCAGCCATCTGGCCACCCATCTTCGCTGTCCAGTCAAGCTCGATGAGATCATCAAGCAAACCGATTACGACAATGAGCCCACCCGCACCGATGATTGCCCAAATCGGACCTGGTTCCGTGAAAATCGATTCAAACCAACCAAAGCTCCCGGCCGCATAGAACCCAGCGAAGAGCCCAATAAGCATGCCAAGACCGCCAATGCGCGGGGTCGGAGATTTATGAACATCGCGATCGCGTATCGCTGGTGTGATGTTGTAGCGCTTAGCAAGTGATCTGACTCCCCAGGTCGCACCAAAGGTCACGATTGCCGTGATCAGAGCGACCAGGAAGTAGGCCCGCACTAGTCGACCTCTAGCTCCACGTTGCCGATGACAGATCGAATTCTGTCGAGAGAGATTGCTCCCTTTCGGAGGACCCGAATGGGTTCTCCGTCACGAACCTGAGTCAGATCCAAAATCGTGGAAGCCTCGGCCTTGGGCGATGCTCCACCGTCAAGATAGACAGCCACTTTGTCGCCAAAATGCTCCACTGCCTGCTGCACGTTGACAGCCGCATCCTTACCGGTCAGGTTCGCACTTGAGACCGCAAGCGGACCAACGTCTTCCAAGAGCGCAAGGGTGATCTTGTGATCTGGGACACGAAGGGCGACTGTTCCTCGAGTTTCACCCAGATCCCACTCGAGCGAGCGTTGAGCCTTGAGGACCATGGTGAGTGCTCCGGGCCAGAAGGCAGCTGCCAACTGATTTGCAACCAGCGGTAGATCGGCAGCGAGCGCCGACATTGTTTCAACTTTAGGTATCAAGACCGGTGGCGGCATCGTCCTGTCCCGACCCTTGGCATTTAGAAGTGCCTCGACGCCCTTGGCGCTGAACGCATTAGCGGCAATGCCGTAGACAGTGTCAGTTGGGAGGACAACCAACTCGTTGCGGTCGAGCGAGACCTTGGCAAGCCGAAAGCCTGTCAAAAGGTCGGTGTCCACCGAGCAGTCATAAACCCTCTGCAAGCTTTCCCTACTTTCTCAAGGCGCTGACAGCGCGCAGTCTTCCCGTGTTATCAGGATGCACGCTCACCGAGCGCCAGCCCTCCGACAATAGTAATTCACGAACATCATCTGACTGCCCGTCGGCGTGCTCGATCACAAGCAACCCTCCTGACCTCAGAGGAACTTGAGCAACCACCGCCAGCTCGCGAATTGCATTGAGTCCATCCTCGCCCGAGTAGAGAGCTAGTTCAGGATCGTGGTCCCTAACCTCTGGGTCGATGGGCACTGCGTTCGCAGGTATGTATGGCGGATTGCTGATTACTAGGTCCAGACTCTCCTGCTTGGGCAGCTCGGCTGCAAAGTCACCAACTATCAGCTCAACCGAAGGCGCCAAAGTCTCAATGTTTCGCCTTGCGAACTCTGCGGCATCCTCTGAGGCCTCTACTGCCACAACGGTTGCCGGGGTTTCTCTCGCTAAGGATATTGCTATCGCGCCAGAACCAGTTCCAACATCAACCGCACGACCCGCGGATGGTAGAGACCTCAGAAAGTCAATTCCTATTTGGGTCACCATCTCTGTCTCAAACCTTGGCACAAATACCCCACGGCCGACCTGCAGCTCGACTGACCTGAACGGAGCTTTACCGGTTATGTGCTGGAGGGGTTCTCTTTGCTCACGTCTTCTAACTAGACCCTCGAGCTGTGAGAGATCCCGACTCTCTCCGGTGAGAACCATTGCGGTCAACTCGCCTCGTGAGACCCCAAGAAAGTCGGCAAGCAGAATCTCACTCTCTGCATCAAATGACACTATGCCAACGGCCTGAAGCCGCTGCGAAATGGTGGCGAGTGCCTCAGTTAGAAGATTCGGTATTGCCAAGGGCCGCGAGCCTTGCCTCTTCGTCCATCTTGATTGCCGACTCAACTATTGGATCTAGCGCCCCGTCCATTACCTGATCAAGGTTGTAGGCCTTGTAGCCGGTGCGGTGGTCGGCAATCCGATTCTCTGGGAAGTTGTAGGTGCGGATTCGCTCTGAACGGTCCACGGTGCGGACCTGACTCTTTCGTGCCGCAGATTGCTCGGCGTCGATGGCCTCTTGCTGAAAAGCCAACAGTCTCGCGCGAAGAACGCGCATTGCGGCCTCTCGGTTTTGTAGCTGGCTCTTTTCGTTCTGCATCGAGACCACGATGCCTGTCTCGAGGTGCGTTATTCTCACCGCCGAGTCCGTTGTGTTCACAGACTGCCCGCCAGGACCAGATGACCTAAAGACATCGACCCTGATCTCGTTGGGAGAGATTTCAACTTCCTCGGGCTCGTCAACCTCAGGAAACACGAGAACTCCAGCGGCAGAAGTATGGATTCGACCCTGTGTCTCGGTCACGGGCACGCGCTGCACTCGGTGAACGCCACCCTCATACTTCAGGTGTGCCCAGACACCCTGAGCCGGATCGGTTGAAGAGGACTTCACCGCAACCTGGCAATCTTTGATGCCACCAAGGTCAGACTCGGTTTTATCGAGCACCTCAGCTTTCCAGCCTTTAGCGGATGCGTAGTGCAAATACATCCTCAGAAGGTCCCCGGCAAACAGCGCTGATTCGGCTCCGCCTTCGCCGGCCTTGATCTCGAGAATCACATCTCGCCCGTCATCGGGATCCCTTGGAATCAGCAGTCGCCTGAGCCGCTCTTTCGCGGTTGCAAGCTGCTCCTCAAGTTTTGGTAGCTCTGCGGCAAAACTCTCGTCCTCGGCTGCCAGCTCAGTCGCGGCCTCCAAGTCCTGCTCAATTCTGGTGGCCTCTGAATCGGCATCGAGAATTGTGCTGAGCTCGGCGTAGCGCCGATTCAGTTTCTTAGACAGCGCAGGGTTGGAGTGAACCGCCGAGTCGCTGAGCTGCTCTTGCAAACTCGCGTGCTCGGCTCTCAGGCCAGCAAGCGAATCCTGCAAAGCTATTCCGAATCGGTCTCGGTAGGAACTGGCATTGACTTCTCAAGCTTGAGAAGGAACTCAACGTTGCTCGCGGTGTCCTTCAATCTTGAGAGCACAAGCTCAAGTGCCTGCTGCTGCTCTAGACCTGCTAGGGCCCTGCGAAGCTTCCAGATGATCTTGGTCTCCTGCTGGCTCATCAGCATCTCCTCGCGGCGTGTGCCGGAGGCGTTGATGTCTACCGCAGGGAAAATCCTCTTGTCAGCCAGCTGGCGCGACAGCCTGAGTTCCATGTTTCCGGTGCCCTTGAACTCCTCGAAGATGACCTCATCCATCTTGCTTCCGGTCTCTACAAGAGCGGTAGCAAGGATGGTTAGGGAGCCACCGTCCTCAATGTTTCTAGCCGCACCAAAGAAACGCTTTGGAGGGTAGAGGGCTGAGGAATCAACACCACCGGAGAGGATTCGGCCAGAGGCAGGGGCACTCAAGTTGTAGGCACGGCCAAGTCTGGTAATCGAGTCAAGCAGCACGACAACGTCGTGACCCATCTCCACCAGTCGCTTAGCTCGCTCAATGGCTAGTTCAGCAACGGTTGTGTGGTCATCTGCCGGGCGGTCAAACGTCGAGGCAATTACCTCTCCCTTGACCGTGCGCTGCATGTCGGTAACTTCCTCGGGACGCTCGTCGACCAAAACGACCATGAGGTGAACCTCAGGGTTGTTAGCCGAGATTGCGTTAGCAATCGCCTGAAGCACCAGGGTCTTTCCGGCCTTCGGTGGGGAGACGATCAGACCACGCTGACCCTTACCAATCGGGGCGACTAGGTCAATGATTCTCGTCGAGAGCTTTTTGTTATCGGTCTCAAGACGCAGCCTGGTGTCTGGATAGAGCGGAGTCAGCTTGCCAAATTCGACTCTGGCAGCAGCCTCCTCTGGAGTCTGGCCATTGATGGACTCAACTCGAACAAGCGCGTTGAACTTCTGGCGCTGGTTCTCACCCTCGCGAGGCTGCCTGATTGAACCAACCACGGCGTCACCCTTGCGAAGACCATACTTTTTGACCTGACCCTGGGAAACGTAGACATCGTTTGGACCTGGGAGGTAACCACTTGTGCGCAGGAATGAGTAGTTGTCGAGGACATCGAGGATTCCGGCCACAGGAAGTAGGACGTCATCTTCAGTAATCTCTGGCTCGACATCTTCCTGGTTGCGCCTGCGATCACGATCGCGGTAGCGACCCCTGCGATTGCGTCCGCCACCCCTTCGGTCATCATCGCGGTCGCGCTGGTTCTCGCGGTCAGAGTTGCGGGTCTCGCGGTCTTCACGACGATCCGAAGCCTTTTCCTTGTTCTCAGAGGAGCTCTCTGACTTCTCCGGGCTAGCTGTGCTCTCGCCCTCAGCCTTTTCTGCGGCTGGCTTTGAGCTCTTGCGGGCTCTGGAGGCTGGAGCCTTCTTCTCCTCGCTGTCGGTCTTTGACCCGGCGGCAGAGGTGTTCTCGGCTGGCTTTGAATCCTCGGGCTTTGCCTCGGTTTTCTCCTCAGTCTTTGCTGAGGCTGCCGATGAGCTCACACGCCTGGTGCGCTTTACCGGCTTTTCTTCTTGGATTTCATCCATTGTGTATTTTTCTCATTTCTTTGCGGCGCGAAACCGCGATTCAGAATTGAATGAAGATGCAGAGGGGCTTATTTAGCTGCCTGATCCTGGCTGCTAGATAAGACTAGCACCTTTGACATCAACTGCAAGTGGCATGGCGTCCCAACCTGGGAAATTCTTCTCAACGTGTGAGATAGCTGAAAGCCGTTTCTGTGGATCGTCTTCCAGCACCAGCACCGATGGACCGGCACCAGAAACCACTGCAGGGTGGCCCTTCGACCGAAGAGCTGCAATTAGTTCCGAAGTCTGCGGCATTGCGCTAGCTCTGTAGTTTTGGTGGAGCCTGTCCTCTGTGGCTGCCATTAGAAGTTCAGGACTCTGGGTTAGTGCCGCAACGAGAAGCGCCGACCGAGAAACATTGAAGACTGCGTCAGTGTGCGGCACGGACTGCGGCTGCAAGGACCGAGCCAGCGAAGTCGACATCTGATTCGAAGGAACCAAAACCAAGGGTGACAAACCCCGGTGGGTGGTGAGTTTTTTGTGGTGCGGGCCGCCCTCGTCCATCCACGCCACCGTCAAGCCACCGAATAGCGCCGGTGCCACGTTGTCGGGGTGTCCCTCCAACTCGGTTGCAAACTCGAGCAGCTCCTGCTCCGAGAACTGCTTCTCTCCCTCTAGAAGCCCTGCCGCAATCATCACTCCACCGGCTACTGCAGCACCCGAAGAACCCATACCCCTGCCGTGGGGGATGTTGTTGTGACAGACAAGCTTCAGTACGGGTACCTTCTTGCCCAGCGAGTCAAAGACGACTTTGATCGCCCTAAATACGAGGTTGTTTTCATCGCGGGGCGCATCCTTTTGGCCCTCCCCAATGATCTCGATCTCAAGCTTGGAGCCAACTGTTTCTGCCGAATACTCGTCGTAGAGCGAGAGTGCCATGCCTAGAGTGTCGAAGCCAGGTCCGAGGTTGGCGCTAGTCGCAGGAATCTTTGCTGTTACCTTCATTTGCGCTCCAAACCTAGAATCTCAGCGACCGAGGAGGCCGAGGTCGGGACTTTCTTTGGCTTTATCTTCCTGCCGTTCTCGTCCTTCAGTGCCCAGTCAGGATCCTTGAGGCCGTGGCCAGTCACAGTTACCACGATGCGGTCTACCTTCGGTAGCTCACCTAGTTGCTTGAGCTTGTAAAGACCGGCTGCGCCAGTAGCGCTGGATGGCTCGACAAACACGCCTGCCTCTTGCGACAGGAACCTGTGCATCCACAGAATCTCTTTGTCGCTGACAGAACCGAATCCACCGCCGCTGTCTCGCTTGGCCTCCTGAGCAAGATCCCATGATGCCGGGTTTCCAATGCGGATTGCCGTGGCAATCGTCTCAGGCTTAGCCACCGGTGAACCCTGAATGAAAGGAGCAGAACCTGCAGCCTGGATGCCATACAGCATTGGCTGCTTCTTGATTCGCTGGTCGGCAACTTCTTCGCGATAACCGAGGTGGTACGCAGAGATGTTGCCGGCATTTCCAAGCGGCATTGCGTGAAGATCTGGCGCCTCGCCCAAGACATCAACGACTTCAAAGGCAGCCGTCTTTTGCCCCTGAAGCCGGTTGGGGTTAACCGAGTTCACGAGGAACACCGGATAGTTCTCACTCAACTCTCGCGCGAGTCTTAGGCAGTCATCAAAGTTGCCTCGAACCTGAAGAATTTGAGCCTTATGGGCAACAGCCTGAGACAGCTTGCCCCAGGAAATCTTTCCGGCCGGCACCAGAACAACAGACTGCATTCCTGCCTTGACCGCATAGGCGGCAGCGGCAGCGCTGGTGTTACCGGTTGAGGCCGCGATTACCGCCTTTGCACCATCTCCGAGTGCTTTGGAGACGGCCGTCGTCATACCTCGATCTTTGAAGCTCCCCGTTGGGTTCATGCCCTCAAACTTGAGGTGGACGCTCCCAACATCCAGCAGCCTTGCAAGTGCAGGTGCCTCAATCAATGGCGTCCCGCCCTCTCCAAGAGTGACTACCGGGTCGTCCTTGGTAAAGGGAAGCCTGTCCATGTATTCGCGGATAACGCCCCGCCACTGATGAGCCATTAGACGCCCTCCACCCTGATTACGGAATTCACGCGCTTCACAGCAGAATTCTTTGCCAGCTCCGAGGCGAGCCTCTCCAGAGCAGCCTCAGAGGCCGAATGCGTCATGATGGTAAGAAGTGCAAGTTCTGTGTCTGCAGCACCGCTTTGAGCGACCGTCTCAACACTCACGTCATTGTCGGCAAACTGCTTCGCCACCGAGGCGAGCACGCCCGGTTCGTCTTTGACCTCCAAGGTGATTTGGAAGCGGGTAAAGATTGCCTGCACCGGCATCACCTCTAAGTCGGCGTGGGTTGAGTCTCCCAGTCCTGGGCCTCCTGCAAGGTGTCGCTTTGCGGCCGAAACCAGATCACCTAGAACCGCGGACGCCGTCTCTGGACCCCCGGCTCCAGCTCCATAGAACATGAGTCTTCCCGCACTCTCAGCCTCAACAAACACCGCGTTGTAAGCACCCCTAACGGCCGCGAGCGGATGGTCCAGAGGAATCAAGGTTGGGTGAACCCTGGCTACCAAACCTTCACCGGTGTCCCCTGCTCGTTCGCAGATGGCGAGAAGCTTTACGGTGTAGCCAGCCTGCCTTGCGGTCTCAATTTGCAAAGCGGTTATGGATGTAATCCCCTCGCGGTGAACCCTGTCCACAGGCACCTCACTGTGGAATGCCAATCCAGCGAGAATCGCGGCTTTGCTGGCCGCGTCATAGCCCTCTACGTCTGCTGTTGGATCTGCCTCTGCGTAACCAAGCGCCTGAGCCTCAGCCAAGGCGTCCTCGAAGCTCGCCCCCGTTGTCTCCATTTGATCGAGGATGTAGTTGGTCGTGCCGTTCACGATTCCCATAACGCGATTGATCTTGTCGCCCGCGAGCGATGCCCTCAATGGACGAATGATTGGAATTGCGCCACCCACAGCTGCCTCGTAGTAGAGCTGAGCACCAAACTGCTGGGCAAGAGCAGTTAGTTCAGATCCGTGAGCCGCGATGAGTGCCTTGTTGGCGGTTATGACATCCGCTCCAGCGTTAAGCGCCATCGCGATCCAGCTCTTTGCAGGCTCGATCCCTCCCGCAAGCTCAATAACAATGTCAGAGCCAAGAATGACCGACTCCGCATCTTCAGTAAGCAGTTCCTTCGGAAGCTCAACGTCTCGCTTTGCGCTCTTGTTTCGAACTGCAATACCTACAAGCTCGAGTTCCGCACCCACACGCTTGGCTAGCTCCTCACGATTCTCAATCAGGAGCCGGGCAACCTGAGATCCCACTGAGCCAGCACCCAGTAGACCAACACGGATAGGCCTGTATGCAGCCTGCATTACTCTCCACCTCCGGGTTGGTAGCCCATGTCTCTTTCGAGCAGATCCTGCTCGGACTCTGCCCTCACCAGCGCCTTGGCTTTACCGCCACTGACGGCAACGAGAGCCGGCCTGGGAACAAAGTTGTAGTTAGAAGATAGCGAAAAGCAGTAGGCACCTGTTGCCGGAACCGCCAATAGATCGTTTACAGCCAAGTCGCCGGGCAACATCTCGTGCCTGACCACGATGTCCCCAGACTCGCAATGCTTTCCAACCACGCGAGATAACACACCCTTCTCCGAGGAAGCTCTGGAAGCCAGCGCAGCGGAGTACTCGGCCTCATAGAGGGCGGGGCGGATGTTATCGCTCATTCCTCCATCAACGCTTACGTAGCGACGAGTTGCTCCAGCTCCCGCCTCAGAAATGTGAACCTCTTTGGTTGTGCCAACTGAGTAGAGAGTTACCCCCGCTGGGCCTGCAATGATTCGACCAGGCTCGAACGCAAGCCTTGGAACCTTGATACCCAGCTCCCCGCACTTTTTGGCGACGGCGGTGACGATTTGCTCAGCCAGCTCTTCAATTGGCATTGGGGAGTCTGCTGAGGTGTAGCTAATACCGAATCCGCCGCCGAGGTTTAGCTCAGGAACATCGCCGTCCGCTAAAAGCTTTGAGTGAACCTCAAGAAGCTTTTCCGCGGCCGCAACAAAGCCATCCACCGCGAAAATCTGAGACCCGATGTGTGAGTGAAGGCCCAAAAAGCTTAGGTGCGAGTGACTTCGAATTTTCTCCACCATAGACGGCACGTCCTCAAGCGCAATGCCGAATTTCTGGTCTTCCCTGGCAGTCGCTAGATACTCATGGGTGCTGGCATGAACCCCTGAATTTACTCGCAGTCTCACAGGTTGAACCTTGTCCTGCGCTCCAGCTATCGAGGCGATCCGCTCTATCTCAATCTCAGAGTCGATAACTATCGCAGAAACGTCGGCACTTACCGCCCTGCCAATCTCCACGAGAGACTTGTTATTTCCGTGCACGCCAAGGCGCTCGCCGGGCGTGCCGGCTGCAAGTGCAACTGCAAGCTCACCACCGGTGGAAACATCAATTGCATAGCCGGCCTCGACAATCCACCTCGCGATGTCAGTGGTCAGAAGTGCTTTTGAGGCGTAGTAAAGCTTTACCGTTGTTCCGGCTTTTGCGGCAGCCGCTTCAAAAGAGCTCTTCACCGCCTGAAGGCGGGCTTCAAAGTCATCCTGGTCGACAACATACAACGGGGAGCCGTATTGCCTGACAAGCTCAGGAGAGCTGATGCCTCCAAGTTCCAGCTCACCGCGGTCGTTCCGGCTTGCCGAGGCTGGCCAGACTGCAGAGTCAAGAAAGTTAGTGTCCTTGTCCTCACTGAGCCAGCTCGGAGATAGAGGATTCAGCATTGCCATTACATCCTCTCCGGCGCGCTTACGCCGAGCAAACCGAGGCCATTTGCCAAGACCACTCCCGCTGCATCATTGAGCCAGAGCCTCGTCCGGTGGACGGCCTCAACTTTACTTGCGGGCAAAGGCAGGATTCTGCATGCGTCATAGAAGCGGTGATAGCTGCCAGCAACCTCCTCGAGGTAGCGGGCGACGCGGTGCGGCTCTCTAAACTCCGCGGCCTGCGAGACTACCCGAGGAAACTCGGCGAGCTTTGCCAGGAGCTCTGACTCGCTAGGTTCGCTCAGTAGCGCCGGGTCAAACTCGCTCCGATCAACATCCAAGGTCGGTGCATTACGGTCAACCTGCTTGGTTCTCGCGTGAGCGTATTGAACATAAAAGACTGGATTGTCGTTGGTGTGCCTCGCAAGCAGCTCAACATCAATGTCAAGAGGCGAATTAATCGACGAGCGAGTCAGTGCATACCTGGCGGCATCAACACCGACTGCATCAACAAGATCTTCCATTGTCACGACGTTGCCGGCTCGTTTAGACATGCGAACAGGCTCCCCATCCCTAACTAGGGACACCAGCTGGCCAATGAGAATCTCCATGTTCTTTCCGGGCACATCGCCGAATGCAGCGGACAGCGCCATCATCCGCGGCACATAACCGTGGTGATCTGCTCCCAGCATGTAGATTGCTGCATCAAAACCGCGGCTTCGCTTATCTAGGTAGTAGGCGATGTCACCTGCGATGTAAGCAGAGTCACCGTCAGACTTGACCACCACGCGGTCCCGATCGTCGCCAAAGGAGCTCGAGCGAAGCCAAACTGCACCCTCTTCTTCGAAGATGTGGCCAAGCTCGCGGAGCCTCGAAATGGACCTTTCTACAGCACCAGACTCGTATAGCGAGTTTTCGTGGAAGAAAACGTCGAAATGAACTCCGAAGTCCTCTAAGGACTGTTTGATCTGTTCAAACATCATGCTCACACCGGCAGCCCTGAAGGCCTCCTGCTGCTCTTCTCCTGAAAGCTCGAGAACCTCAGGCTGGCTGGCAAGAATTTGCTGGGCGATATCTGTTATGTATTCGCCGGCGTAGCCATCCTCGGGTGCAGGCTCTCCCAGTGCGGCTGCAACTAATGACCTCGCAAAGCGATCTATCTGCGCGCCGTGGTCATTGAAGTAGTACTCGCGTGTCACCTCGGCACCCTGAGACTGGAGGATTCTGGCAAGCGAGTCCCCAACGGCTGCCCACCTTGTTCCCCCAAGATGAATTGGGCCGGTTGGATTTGCCGAGACAAACTCTAGGTTGAGCTTCTGCCCCGCAAGCTCTGCCGAGAGACCATACTCTTCGCCCATTTCAACAATGGACTTTGCTAAAGCACCTGCAGCGGCATCCGAAACAAAGAAATTTATAAATCCAGGGCCTGCAACCGAGACAGACTCGACCCCATCGGTTTTCGCTAGGGCGTCCGCAAGCTGCTGTGCCAGGTCTCTTGGATTTATGCCCAATTTCCCAGCTAGCTGCATCGCTACATTGGTTGCCCAGTCTCCGTGCTCACGGTTTTTTGGCCGCTCTACAACCACCTCCGTAGGCACCACTGCGGGTTCAAACGCGCCAGATTCAGCCAATGACCTTAGGGCATTGACTATTGCCTCGTTGAGCTGTTCTGGCGTCAAAGGATTTCCTGGTTAGGGGCGAAAAATGCCGACTCTGGCACTTGGGGGTAGGCCTAAATCATACCCTCCGGCCTTGCGAGACTAAAGGGGTGCGACCCAGGCTGTCGAGTTACCCGGAAGCTTGCCTCCAGAGATAGGACTCGATGAAATGAGCACCTCACCGCCGGGAAGCTCGACCTCTGTGTCTCCAAAATTCGTAATGCAGGTAATCCCATCACGAACAAATGCTGTGGTCTTGACTGGCGCCTCAAGCCAATTGAGGGTCTCCGAGCTAAACGCAGACTTCCTCAGCTGAATTGCCTTGCGGTAGAGATTCAGAGTCGAATCTGCATGCTCTTGAGCCTCGACATTGGTCTGAGAAAACCACTTCGGTTGCGGGAGGTGGGCGCCTGCAGGTCCAAATCCAAATGAGCTTCCGCTGCTCTTCCAAGGCAGCGGCACACGGCAACCATCTCGTGACTTTAGTTTCCCCTCACCTCGAAACCACTGTGGGTCCTGCATGTCCTCGGCAGGAATATCAAGAACCTCGTGAAGACCAAGCTCCTCACCCTGATAGATGTAGGTCGACCCTGGGAGAGCGAGGATTAGAAGCGTTGCAGCCTTCGCCCTTGAAAGCCCCAGGTCAAAGTCAAGATTTGGATTCAACCTGTTCTCTATGTACCAACGGTGCTCATCACCGAATCCGTCAGCTGACTCTCCGTATCCCGGAATCGCGAGCCTTGTCGCATGCCTAATCACATCATGGTTAGACATAACCCAGGTCGAGGAGGACCCCGTTTGGCTGCTCATCTGCAGATTGTCCTCGATGATCTCGCGGAAGCTCTGTGCGTCCCATTTTGAAGCTAGAAGATCAAAGTTGAACGCCTGACCCAGTCCGTTTTCAGAGGCATACGGAGGACGACGATTTGGGTGCACCCAGGCTTCGGCGACGGCGACTCTTGGCGGGTCATACTCATTGAAAACCCTTCGCCAATCCGCGTACACCTCGTGAACCTCGTCGCGATCGAATATGGGATCGGTGCCGTCGTCTTTCATGACAGAGAGTGCGTAAGAATCCCGGTCTGGAAGAGGCTCAAGATTTTTCTTCAAAGCATGGGCGACATCGATTCGGAACCCATCGACGCCGCGGTCAGACCAAAAGCGCAGGGTGTCCAGGAAGTATTGGTTCACCTCCTCGTTGTCCCAGTTGAAATCAGGCTGCTCCTTTGCGAACAGGTGCATGTACCACTGGCCGTCTGGAACCTGAGTCCAGCCCTCCGGACCAAAGTGGCTCGCGAGCTTTGAGGGAGGCTCCGCCCCGCCTTCGCCCTTGCCATCTCTGAAGATGTAGCGATCACGAGCCTTAGAACCTGGCTCGCTGTTGAGGGCCTCGATGAACCACGCGTGACGGTTAGAAGAGTGATTAGGAACGATGTCTACGAAGACTCTGATGTTCCGCTCGTGAAGCTTGGACACTAACTCATCAAATTCTTCAAGCGTTCCAATTCGCTCGTCTATTGCCTGGTAGTCGTCAACGTCATAACCTCCGTCTGCAAGCTGGGAGGGGAAAAACGGCGACATCCAAACCGCGTCAATGCCGAGGCTTGCCAAGTAGTCGACTCGGGAAAGGATTCCCTTGATATCTCCGATGCCATCACCATTGCCATCGGCGAAGCTTCGCGGGTAGATCTGATAGACGACTGCGTCCCGCCACCAATCAGCAGGACCTGGCAATTGGTTTTTTCTCACAAGGCTCCAAGGCTAAAAAATTCAAGCCCAAGGCTACATCAGTAACCTTCCACACAAGTGCTGCAAAGTGCCTCGCTGATAGGCTTTCGCTGCCGCCCCCATAGCTCAGGGGATAGAGCACCGCTCTCCGGAGGCGGGTGCGCAGGTTCGAATCCTGCTGGGGGCGCTAGGAAGATTTTTCTAGGTAGTCCGCCATCTGCTGCATCGCAAGAAATCGATGCGACATTGAATTCTTCACCTCAGGATCGAGCTGGGCGGCGGTCTGCGCGAATCCCTCGGGAATGAACACAGGGTCGTATCCAAACCCCCCTTCACCAGCTGCCATCTCAGCGATGGTTCCGCTCCAGATACCCGTAAAGCTAACTTCACCGTCATGCGTCACAAGTGCAATCGTGCAAACAAAGGCTGCCGCTCTGTGTTCGAGTGGAATGTCCGCTAGTTGCGCGAGTAGCAGGTCGCGGTTGGTCGCATCGTCTCGCGTTCCAGACCAAATAGCTGAAAAGATACCTGGCGCCCCACCCATAACCTCAAGGGCCAAACCTGAGTCATCAGCAAATGCCGGTTTACCGGTCGATTGGTGTGCAGCTCGGGCCTTGATTAGGGCGTTCTCCAGGAAGCTTGTTCCAGATTCAACTGGAGACTCACCATCAAAAGTAAGGACGCTAATTCCTGGCAGTCTGCCACGCAATATCTGCTGAGCCTCGGACGCCTTGTGGGCATTACCAGTGGCGAAGACGAGTTCCATGAGCCTCTTACTTGAGATCCAGGTCGTCACCCAGCGCCTGTCGCTGCGCCTCGGAGAGCTCCGTTGTTGACCGTAGAGCCAACTCCAAAAGACTGTTGAGTTCGTCTCGGTCGAAAGGCTCGGCCTCTGCCGTTCCCTGGACCTCAACAAAAAGACCCCGGCCGGTCACAACCACGTTCATGTCAGTATCTGCAGCGACATCCTCAACGTAAGCCAGATCCGTCATTGGCACCCCGTCTACTATCCCAACCGAGACTGCCGCGACTGTGTCGAGAAGCGGTTTTGCACCTGCCGCAATGTGCCCTTTGGATTTCGCCCATGCGATAGCGTCCGCAAGGGCCACGAAGGCTCCGGTTATCGAGGCCGTCCTCGTTCCACCATCAGCTTGAATAACGTCGCAATCAATGACAATGGTGTTTTCACCGAGCTCTTTGTAGTCGACCACGGCCCTGAGGGCCCTGCCGATGAGCCTGGAAATCTCATGGGTACGGCCACCAATCTTTCCTCTGACGCTTTCGCGGTCGGACCTAGTGTTCGTAGCCCTCGGCAGCATGGCGTACTCGGCGGTCACCCAACCCTCGCCAGAATCTTTCTTGAACCTTGGCACTCCAGGAGTGAAGGAGGCGTTGCAGAGAACCTTGGTGTTGCCAAATGAAACCAGCACTGAACCCTCGGCATGCATAGTGTGATTGCGCTGAATCACAACCTCTCGCATCTGGTTTAGCTCTCTGCCATCTGCTCTAGCCATCTGTAACCTTTCGCTTGAGGTGTCTCACCGAGGCTACCTCTGGTCCGAGAAATCTACCCGCGAGTGCCTGAAACTCTTCGGCATCCCCGGTAGCAAAGAAGTTGTGAACTGGCTTATTACCCTCCGGAGCACCCAGATTCTCCTCGGTCAAGACCCTGAAGACATCTTTAGCGGTCTCCTCAGCGGATGAAACCAGGTTTACTCCGTCACCCATGACGTAGGCGAGGGCCGCTTGCAAAAGCGGATAGTGAGTGCAGCCCAAAACCAAGGTGTCAACTTTTGCATCCTTTAGGGGCTGCAAGTAGTCCGCAGCCACATCTAAAAGCTCCGGGCCTGAGGTCACCCCTCTCTCAACAAAGTCAACGAAAGCGGGACATGCAGCGCTGAAAATCTCAAAGTCAACCGCCGCTGCAAAAGCGTCGTCATACGCCTTGGAGGAAATTGTTGCCGATGTTCCAATAACACCCACCCTTTTGGAGCTACTGGTTCCAACCGCTGATCTGACAGCTGGCTGGATTACCTCAACCACTGGCACTCCAAGCCCATCTGTGTAGCGCTCTCTCGCATCCCGCAAAACCGCAGCTGATGCAGAGTTGCAGGCGATGACCAAGAGCTTTACGCCAGAGGCGACTAACTCATCCATGACCTCGAGGGCCAGTCTCCTCACCTCAGAGAGGCTCTTGGGTCCATACGGGGAATTTAGAGTGTCACCCACATAGGAAATTGACTCGTTTGGGAGCTGATCAATAATCGCTCTGGCAACAGTTAATCCACCGACACCCGAGTCGAATACCCCAATTGGCCTTGCATCCACGCCCTAAGTCTAGGGTGCGGATTCTCCAGTCAGTAGGCTGTTGCCGTGTCCTACGCCCTAATGACAGACCGCTACGAGCTGACAATGCTGCAGGCTGCTTTGCGCTCCGGAAAGGCCGAAAGGGAGTGCGTATTCGAGGTATTCACAAGGCAACTGCCTGCGGGAAGAAGATACGGCGTACTCGCAGGCGTGGGGAGGGCTCTTGAGGCAATCCGGGAATTCACTTTTGACGCTTCAGAACTTGGGTTTCTGGCAGCTCAAGGCGTAGTTGACGAAAAAACCCTCGACTGGCTCGCAAATTATCGGTTTAGCGGTTCGATTTCTGGCTATCGAGAGGGCGAGATCTATTTCGCCAACTCGCCCGTGATGACTGTCCGTGGCAGTTTCGCAGAGGCAGTACTCCTTGAGACGGTGATTCTCTCAATTCTTAACTACGACTCAGCTGTTGCAGCGGCCGCGTCTCGCATGCACACAGCCGCAGGCGGCCGATCGCTGGCTGAGATGGGAGCACGCAGAGCACACGAGTCTGCAGCCGTCGCCGCAGCGAGAGCCGCATTTATAGCGGGGTTCGATGCCACCAGCAATCTTGAAGCCGGTCGGAGCTGGGGAATTCCAACTATGGGGACCAGCGCCCACAGCTTCACCCTGTTACATGACTCTGAGAAAGAGGCCTTTGAGGCGCAAATTGCCTCAATGGGGCCCGACACAACACTTCTTGTCGATACCTACGACATCCCTAGAGCCGTAATGATGGCCGTTGAGCTGACTGGTGGAAAGGTTGCAGCAGTAAGAATCGACTCGGGTGATCTCAGCTCCACGGCAGTTGAGGTGCGCAAGCAACTTGATGAGCTTGGAGCAAATAACACCAAGATTGTTGTCACCAGCGACCTCGACGAATACACAATCGCTGCCCTGTCTGCCTCACCGGTTGATCGATTCGGTGTGGGCACCTCGTTGGTCACCGGTTCCGGCTATCCGACCGCTGGCTTCGTTTATAAGCTGGTCGCTCATTCTGACGGTAAGGGCTGGACTGAGGTTGCCAAGACTTCTAAATCAAAGACCAACCGCGGTGGCGAGAAAAATGCATCGAGGCTCATCGAAGACGGAGTCGCGACCGCAGAGCTCATTGGTGGTGACCAAGGGCGTGTTCTACAAGTTGAGCTCATGAGGCAAGGTCAGGCCAAAGAAAGCCACCTCGGTCACCAGGGGGTTATTGCTGCCAAAGAGCATCACCTCGCAGCAAAGGCGGAGCTGCCAAAGTCCGCTCTGCGGCTTTCAAAGGGCGACCCAGCCATCCCCACTGTCTTTAGCTAGGGTTTTAGCTTTTCGTAGATGGCCTTGCAGGTTGGGCAAACGGGGAACTTCTCGGGTGCCCTAGAGGGAACCCACACCTTGCCACACAGCGCCATAACCGCATTGCCCATAACAGCAGAAGACACAATCTTGTCTTTTTTCACGTAGTGCGAATAGCGCTCGTGGTCGCCATCCTCAAGAATTTCCTCTTTTTCGAGGAGCTCGGTGTCGCGATCTGACATGTTGCCTAGTTTAGATCTGCGGCATCGCCGAGTGTCACTGTAAAGCTGCGGTTAGTCCCGTCTCTGAGGACTACAACTTCAACCTCAGCCCCAGCTGGCTGCGCGCGCACAAGTGCTGTTAGGTCAGCCGAACTCGTGACTCTCTCGCCAGCGAACTCGATGACAACGTCACCGGAGCGGATTCCGGCGGCATTAGCAGCACCGTCCTCAGTGACCTGTTCAACGTAGGCTCCCACGGAGAAGCTTGAGTCTGCGGCAAAGCTGTTACGAACCATTGCTCCAAGTAGGCCGTGAGTTGCAACTCCGGTCTCCATGATTTCGGTGGCAATGCGAGCCGCGGTGTTTGAAGGAATTGCAAACCCCACACCAATTGAGCCGGAAACACCGTTACCCGCCGTCGCAATTGCGACGTTGACCCCAATTAGTCGTCCATTCTCATCAACCAGGGCACCCCCTGAGTTTCCAGGGTTGATAGCAGCGTCAGTCTGGACGACCTGAATCGAGATTGACTCTCCGACTCCAGTCCAGAAACTTAGCCCGGGCTCGTCCGAGACCTCAGAGCTCGCAACCTGAATGGTTCGGTTCAGGGCAGAAACAATACCCTCGGTAACCGTTGAGGTGAGCCCAAGGGGCGCTCCGATGGCCACCACGTTTTGCCCTACGTTGAGATCCTTCGAGTCGGCGAAAACAATCGGCTTTAGTCCCTCGGCCTCCACTTTGATTACAGCCAGGTCATAGACCGAGTCATAGCCAATCAGATCGGCTGGAACGACGGTGCCGTCGAAGAGCCTTACGGCAACTGAGGCGTCGTCGGTCTGCCCGCCGAGAGTCACAACGTGGGCATTGGTGAGAATGTAGCCATCCTCAGTCAGGATCACGCCCGAGCCGGAGCCAGAATTAGAAGAGGAGTCCACTGAGAGCGTTACAACCGAAGGACCGGCCTGAGAGGCCGCTCCAGTCACCCAGTTGACCTGCTCGACGCTGTTTACAACTACTGGCGCTGGTTGTGTTGAGGCGACGTAGCTAATACTCATTGAGCTAGCGCCGATGATGCCTCCAACCAGAGCACTTGACATTGCCAAGGCGGCGATGCCCAATACGCCCACCCTGCGCTTTGGCGGCTGGGGGGCAACTGGTGCCGCATAGGGAGTACTGAAGGTGAACTGGCTATCGCCTCGTTGGAACTGACTCATTTCAACCCTTTCGCTCCCGACGATTATCTTCAACAACTCTGGGGATTCTATGAGTCCCAGCTGAAGAGTTTCTGTTATCTGCTAACCAATAGCGTTCTCCTAGGAATCTCAACCACCGAAACCCTCAGCTGGTTGCTCGATAGCCAAATTTCCGCATCAGACTCCTGCCACGATCCTCCATCGAATCTGTAGCTTGCTCTGACCTTGACATCGGCGGTTGCAAGAATTTCTCCGGCCTGATCAAAGACCCTCTCAACACGGAAACCTGAGTAGCCATTACCGTCGGAGAAACTCCACCTGGCGCTCACGGGTTCAAAGCGAATCCAAGCCTGCCTACCAAGTAGCACTCCCCTGAACTCACCTGGCGCAAGCTGGACCGAGAAGCCAGCTGCGACGCCAACCTCAACCTCACTTCCAGGCGTCCAAGAGGCTAACGGCCTGTTAGATGTCGCACCAAAAGAGTCAGATACCTCATCTGTGATCGTGACAACTCTGGGCTGAGCCTCTCTCACCTCATCGCCAATACATAGCCTCGACCCGACAGGAATCCAGGCGGTGATGATGGTAAGAGTTGGAGTATCAATCGTCCCATTTGCATACCAACTGCAGAGCCGCATTGGCTTTGGACCTGGAGGGGCTGGTGGCCCCGCTGTGATCTCCTCGCGACCAGTAATCCTTTCGGTGGCACACACCTGAAAAGTGCCCTCAGGATTGCTAGCGCTGCATTCACAGATTCCCAGTGCAGCAGCGTCCAAGCTGCAGCTTCCGGCCAACAAGATCTCGACTAACATCTTTCGCCCAGGGGCTCAAACTTCGAAATCAGTCCTTTATCAAGCTCCACGAAAACGGCCTCCCGATTCGAAACAGTAGATACTGGAAAACCTTCCTCGTTGATGATGACAACCTCACTCAGATCCATGCAAACCATTGCGGTGGGGCGCGAGCTTGAGATCACCTCAAATTTCGCATTGCCAAGTCGTTGATAGCCAAATGACGCAAGGAGCTTTTGGGTTTCAATTGCTGCAACCAATGCACTTCCAGTGAGGGTCAGGGAATAGCTTGAGGAGTGCGGGTCCATGTTTCCATAGCGCTCGAGTATCGAGGCAAAAGCGTCATTTTCCGGAGAAATAGGTAGCGTTTGCGCAGTAGTGCAGGAGCACAATGATGCCACCAGAACTAGCAGTCCGACGAGTGATTTCATGGGAGGAAGCTAGGGACAAAACCTAAGTAATGCTTGGGGTTTTCCACAAGTAAAAACCCCCGAGAAATCTCTCGGGGGTTTACTTGGTTGCGGGGGCAGGATTTGAACCTACGACCTCCGGGTTATGAGCCCGGCGAGCTACCGAACTGCTCCACCCCGCGGCGAAGTAGTCAGACTAGCAGATTGGTCGCTAGTTCTCCAATGCTGCCAGCGCGTCCTCGATGGCTCGCTGTAGCCTCTCGTCAGCCTCTCCGAATGCGGTCCAATCTCCAGCACGCAAGGCAGCTGCCTTGTCATCCAGGGCAACCTTGGCGGCATTCAACGCGCGGTCCAACGCAGCATTTCCTGAGTCAGCACCGGAGTCGGAATCCGAATCCGTTCCCGGATCAATGACTGAACCGGAGCCACCATCGGCCACATCCGCCCCCGAGTCGCCGCCGAACAGGGCATCGAGCGCAAGCTCAAGCGTGTCCTCAAAGGCAATCTGATCACCGAAGGCCACCAGAATCTTCTGAAGTAGCGGGTAACTCGTCTCACCCGTTGACTCGATGTAGACAGGCTGGACGTAAAGCAGTCCGCCACCAACTGGCAGGGTCAAGAGGTTTCCATTTAGAACTCGCGTTGATCCCTGACGCAGGATGTTTAGCAGCGAGGATACGTCGCTATCTGCGTTGAAGTTGTTCTGAACCTGACCTGGTCCAGGAACGATGGTCTCCCTCGGCAGGTTGAGCAGCGTTAGCTTTCCGTAGTCCTCGCTGACGACTCCCTGCTGTCCACCGGCCTCAGCGTTGGCGATTAGGTAACCGGTTAGGACGTTCCTAGTTGTCTCTCCAGTGGACTGCGGGATGAAGGTCGAGTAGAGCGAGAACGCGCTCTCGTCCGAACCTGGTGTCTGAAGTGTCAGGTAATAAGGAGGCTGCAGACTTCCTAGCCCCGTTCCCTCAACTGGGTCGTTTGGCGTCATCCAAGCATCCTGTTGCGAGTAAAAAGCTCCGGCTTCGGTCACGTGGTAGCGACCCAGCACCGAACGCTGCATCTTGAACAGATCAGCTGGGTAGCGGACGTGGCTCAGAAGGTCCTCGCTCATGGCGCTCAGTGGCTGAACCGTGTCTGGATAGATACCCATCCAAGCATTCAGGATTGGGTCATTCTCATCCCACTGGTAGAGATCAACCGAACCGTCGTATGCATCAACAGTCGCCTTAACCGAGTTCCTGATGTAGTTCACCTCGGAAACATCGCGGTTGAAGGTCTCGCTAGCGGTATCCAAGATTGCAAGGTTGAAAGGCTCGAGGTTCGAGTATGGGTAATCGGTGGAAGTTGTGTAGCCATCGACAATCCACTTGATCCTGCCGTCCACTACTGCCGGGTATACCTCAGTGTCGACGGTCAGGTAAGGAGCGACCTCCTTGATCCTGTCCGCAGGATTTCGGTTATAGAGTATCTGGGACTCCGAATTGATGGCCTCGGAGAGCAGGATCTGCTCGCTTTGGAATCGCAAGGCATAGGCAAGCCTCGTGAAGAGATCACCGATTTCCGGTCCACCATCTGCGCTGAAAGTCGTGTAGGTCTCGCGCTGGCCATCCTCACCCGCGGGGAAGTCAAACTCTAAAGGCTCAGCTCCCTCTGGGGCACCGACGATCGAGTACTCGGGAGAGTTCAGCCCGAAGTAAATCCGAGGTTCAAAGTCTCCCAGGAGCCCAACGGTTGGAATACCGCTCTGCAAAAAGAGTGGCTTGCCATCGCTATCACGCTTGTTTCCATACGCGGCGACAAAGCCGAAACCGTGGGTAAAGACGATGGTTGAGTTGTACCAAGACTGCGAATCTCCTAGACCCGCCTGGTTTAGCTCTCGAACGGCAACGACTGTGTCCTGAGTCTCGCCATCAATCTCATACCTGCCAACGTGAAGGCGGTTGGGGAAGCTGTAGTACTGGCGGTACTGTTCGAGCTGACGGAATGCGTCGCTAACAAGAGCTGGGTCAATGATTCGAATCGAAGCGGTGGTCTTGGCATCGTTGCGCAGCGCACCCTCCTCGGCCACCACCTTGGCGTCGTATTCGATGACCTCAACCTGGTCAATACCAAAGGCGGCTCGGGTCGACTCGATGTTCTTCTGCAGGTACGGAGCCTCGAGGGTTCGCTCGTTCGGCACCACTATGAAGGTCTGGACAATCCAGGGGTAGAGACCTCCCACGACAAGGGAGCTGACGACCATAAGAGCGGTAGCAATGATTGAGATGCGCCACTGCGCCAAGAAGGCTGTTACAAGGAATGTAATCGCAACGGCCACCGAGATAAACGCAAGGATTTGCAAGCCTGGGATCACGGCATTTGCATCCGAGTAGTTGACTCCAGTGAAAAGCTCGCCATCGCCCACAACGGTCGCATACTGGTCAAACCACAGGCTAACTCCCTGCATCACGAGGTAGATGGCCACGAGAATTGAAAGCTGAACGCGAGCAGGCTTTGAGACCGAGATCTCCCTGCCGCTAAACCTGATGCCACCGTAAACGACATGCACAGCCAGGTTGATGAGGGCTGCAAGGAAGACGGCACCGGAGAGGAAGCCAACAACAAACGTTAGGAATGGCAAATCAAAGACAAAGAAACCCACGTCAAAACCGAAGTGGCCGTCTTCAACGCCAAACTCTGAACCGTTCAAAAACAGCAGTGCGCTCTGCCACTCGGCCGCGGCCACCAATCCGCCACCCAGTCCAATCAGCGCTGGGACACCGAACATGACAACTTTGCGCAGGGACTCCAAAAGCTGTTGATAAACCTGGAAAGGAGATTCCTCTGGCATCTTGAGGTAAATGGGCCTCGCTCGCCATGCGAGCATCAGACCCACCGCAATAATCGCGGTCATGATCACAAATCCAATGACAAAGGCCACTACCTGAGCGATGATTTGAGTGAAGAACACGACCTCAAAGTCGAGCTGTCTAAACCACAGCCAGTCGGTGTAGATGCCGGCTGCGCTAACCAGCGCAAAGACAATCGCGGCCAAAATACCGAACGCGATTGATACCGGTGAAACCCTACGTCCCTGTCGAGGGGTGCTCTGTGTCAATGTATCTCTCCTAGTTAGTTGCAGCTAAGGCTTGGTAGCTGGTTTCCATCCCGCAGCGCGTCGATTGCACCGAGCGCCTCGTTCAAGTCTCTCACTGTTGCAACAGCCAATCCCTCGGGAATCTGCCCAATTGCCTCTTCGCAGTTACCCTCGGGCACCAAAAACAGGTCCGCTCCTGAGTTCTTCGCGGCGATCATCTTGAGTCCAACCCCTCCAATTGGGCCGACCTCTCCAGCGGCAGTGATTGTTCCCGTCCCCGATACGTGCAGGCTCCCAGCCATTGAACCTTCACTGAGCGCATCCAAGATGCCCAGGGAAAACATGAGACCTCCCGATGGACCGCCGACATCTCCTAGTTGAAGCTGAATATCCACTGGAAAGTCGTAGGTGTAGCCAACCATGGCTCCAATTACCCAGTCGGTCTCTCGCTTCTCTGGAGTGATTTCAAGCGATCTCGGCTGCCCGTCTCTCACCACCTCAATCACAATTGGTGAGCCCTCAGATAGTTGAATCTGGCTCTTCAGCTCGTCAAATGTTGAAACGTCCATGCCACCGGCACTGACAACAAAATCTCCTGCCACCAAGATGCCAGATGAAGGGGCGTCAGCAATAACCGAGGCAACATACAGGGTCCTTGGGATCTGATAGCCCATCTCAGACAGTGCTGCTGCGATGGCGTCCTGCTGAGACACCTCCATCTGAGCTGTACTCTCAGCCCGAATCTCCGCTGTGGTTAGGTTTGGGGGGTAAACCTCATCGAGCGGCAGAACTATCTGCTCAGGGTCCGCCCATGCCCACAACACCTGTACCCAACTTGGAGTTGACTCTCTATTTCCTAGGAGCGAGACCGTGGTGACATCAAATCTCGACTCAGACTCGTAGACCTCAAGATCCGAAGAGCTGATTACCTTCTGTCCAGATATTTCGCCCATCACATTGAAAACCTGACCTGGACGCTCAATTACGTAGCCCGTGGGCAGGACCACCATTGAACCCAGAGTGATTACTGCAAGCGACAGCAGTATCCAACGACCAGAGCCCTTGGGCGGGCGCGGTCTGGAGGTGAAAAAGGACATTGCTTCAATGCTAGGTAGTCAACCTTCAAATAACCTGCTGGCCGCTCACGCCCTTGGCGAACACCCTCAAGTAATAGCTGATTACCAGCAGATTCTGAGCTCGAAGCGATAGCGTGAAAAGCAGTTGGAGGTGCCCAGTGAGCGAAGAGGACTCGAACAAGGACAACTCGAGCCGCGAAGAGCTCGAGGAATTGGTCAAGCGGATGCTCTCAAGCGGGCAAATCGACCCAGAAGCGATCTCCAAGATTGCAGGTCTCGGAGCTAACCCAGCAATGATGGGTCAGATGTTCTCCCAGCTGAGGAACCTGATGTCGGATTCGGACGGCCCAATCAACTGGAAGATGGCGGAGAACCAGGCCCTTGAGATTGCCAAGAAAGAAGAGGCTTCCGACCTCACAAACCTAGAGACCGAGATTTCTAATGCTTTCGAGATAGCAAGACTTTGGCTTTCCGAGGTGACTCAATTCTCAAACTCAGAGCAGCCGAAGCTTCTCAGGCGCAGCGTCTGGGTGCAGGATGCGATGCCGCTGTTTGCAGAACTGAGCGAGCCTGTGGCTAGCAGCATGGCAAAGGCGCTCAGCGAGAACATTGTCGAGGCAATGCCGGAGGAGCTATCGAATCTCCTCGGCCCCGCGAGCAAATTCATAGGAAATGCTGGTGCCGCAATTTTCGCCATGCAACTGGGGCAGGCAATGGGCAAACTCTCAACCCAAACCCTTTCCGCGAGTGAGATTGGAATTCCAATCTCACCGAGGCCCGGCTTGGTCACGCAAAACGTTGGTGAGTTCATCAAGGACATCGAGACGCCCAAGTCTGAGATTGTGATCTATCTGGCAATCAGGGAGCTAGCTATCTCCTACCTCTACGCCTCCAACCGCTGGCTCAAAGATCAGATAACGACCCAGGTCAGAGAATTTGCATCAGGGCTGCGGGTCGAGATTTCGGGTCTTCAGGAGATGGTCGAGCAGATTGATCCTCAGGATCCAGACTCCATGAATAGGGTCATGGAGGCAACCGCAATGATGAGCCAGAGGACGGATGAGCAAGAGACTGCACTCGTAAGGATAGAGACAATGCTTGCCCTTATCGACGGCTGGGCGGATGCAGTTGCCGAGGAGGCTGGCAAGCGGCTCCCGACAATATCAAGTGTTGTTGAACTGGCATCAAGAAAGCGAGCTACGGAGGGAGCGGCAGAGAAAACGTTCGCGATTTTGCTCGGCCTCGAACTTCAACCGAGGCTCAGACGTGAAGCGAAGGCCATGTGGCAGGAAGTTTCCAAGCTCGGCGACAAGCGAGACCAACTCTGGAGCCACCCCGACCAACTTCCTTCGGTGGAGGAGATCTCCAACCCAGCACTTCTATTGGCGAGACTGGAACACTCCGGTGACGACTTTGATGAGGGTCTCCGCAAACTGCTTGACGGCTAAGGCTGTGAACAACGCAGTAAGGGTGCCCCGCATCTTTGCAACACTTCGCGGGTGGCAACCCAAATAAACCCCAAGCTTGCGAGGCTCTGGCTCGCGGACAACATAAGGCAATACGGCTACAGGAACCCGCTCAAACTTCAGGGCCTGACCGAGGCCGAGCTTAGACTTCTTGACTACCTTGAGGCAGGTATAACCTGCAGCCAGGTAGCCGCTCTACCACAAATTGCAAAGATCGATGAAGGACCTGCCAGGGAGCTAATTAGTCGTCTAGGTCCTGTGCTGACCTCAAGCGGCAAGCTTCCACCAGATCTCACCAAGGCGCAGATTGGTACGAAGTTTGCCGAGCTCTCAAGGTTGTTTTCCGTCGATGCAACCTTCGACGAGGCACTTCAGAGAAGACGCAGCGCTCGGATATTCATCGAAGAGCTCGGTCGCACCGGACTCGTGCTTTCAAAAGCTCTGGCCGCCTCTGAGATAGGCACGCTGCTAACCCTTGATCAGGTGAGAGTAGGCCCCAGGGATTGCCTTCCGCTGGGGCATCCAACATCCAGCATCGGCCAACCTCGGGCTTTGAGTGCAAAGTCTCAGCTTGAGACAACAAGAGTGGAACTTCACTCTCGTCGCACCTCGGCACTCGAAAAGGTCTCGGTAGCGATTTTGATATCAGACGACATCGTGAATCCGCATTCTTACCAACCCTGGATGGCTAGAGACGTTCCCCACCTTGCCATGTGCTTCGACGAGGAGGGCGTAGAAATTTCACCTTTGGTGTTCCCTGGCGAAACACCTTGCCTTGGATGCAGGGAAAAAGCACGGTTCGAGGCTGATTCGAGTTGGAAGACAATTGCCCCGCAGCTGCTGGCAATTGATAGATCACATCAGGACATCGCCATGGCTCTTTTCGCAACTGGCGTGGTGACAAACCAAATCCTCAACTTCGTCGATAAAAGCCAAAGACTCGAGAGCCACACCCTAAGACTTGATCGGGGTGGATCCTTGCTTGCCTTCCAGGCAAGCTCTAGTAACTGTGGCTGTCGAGCAAGTGCTTCGTGAAAGGACTCGGGGACTTTGAAGTTGAGGAGAGCTCCAGGTATGTCTCGGCTCTGGTCAGCCCTACATAGAAAAGACGCTTCTCCTCCTCCAGTTGCTCCGGGCTCTTAGCGTGAGATATCGGGTACAAACCATCGTTTACCCCAATCAGAAACACCCTCTCCCACTCAAGGCCCTTGGTCGCATGAATTGTTGCGAGTGACACTGCCTCGCGCTGAGGCTCGTGACCAGAGCGCTCTCTCTCATCTAACTCTCGAATGTATTCATCCAACGAAGGGCTGCCGAGCTCATCAAGAACCTCTATGAACCAGTTGAGTTCGGACCAGTCTCTCCCCTCGCCCCGCGACTCCCAACCAAGCGAGGAAAGAATATTTGAGACCTCGACAAAAAGTGGCTGGGTCAGCTCTGTTAGGGCCAGAGCCCTGACAGCACTGAGCGCTTGCATGACCCTGGGCTGACTAAAGAATCTTCCCTGGCCCCTTACTTGAGTCTCGATTCCTAGGCCTTTGAGTTCCGACTCCACGACCTCCAGCTGGGCATTGATTCTTGCCAACACTGCAATTCGGGAAAGCTTTGAGCTCTTTGCCGCCTTTGCCACGCTCTCCGCAACAGCAAGAGCCTCCTCCTGAGAGTTCTGGTAGCTACGAAGGCTTACCAGGCCAGAGACCTTCTTTGCGGCAATAATCGGACTATCGGGGAAGAGTCCATTTGCCGCATCGACTATGTCTGGACCAGAACGGTAGTTGGTAGTCAGCTCGAAGCTCGAGCAGCCGGGATATCGAGAATCGAATCCGAGGAGAAATTCTGTTGTAGATCCAGCAAAGCTATAGATGTTCTGCCTGGGGTCTCCGACAACACATAGCTCTTCCCGCTCCCCAAGCCAGGTCTCTAAGAGACCCTGTTGCAACGGAGAAATGTCTTGATACTCGTCCACGGTGAAGTGCCGGTATTGCTGCTCAAATTGTGAAAGTGCGCGCGGTTCATTTCTGAGCATCCCGGTGCATAAAAGCAGAGCATCTTCCCAGTCAATGAGCCTCCGCTCCTGCTTGAGGGACTGGAAGGCTTTCTGCCACTCCGCAAAGCTCTCTTCACTTGCAAAGCTTGGGAGTCTGCCGGACTTTAGGTAGTCATCGAGCTCGGTTAGCGAGTATCGAAGATACTCAAATTCAGATGCCAGCTCAGAGATCTGAGCCTCGGAGAGCTTTGCCCCGCTCCCCACTGCCTCCTTCAGGATTGCACGCTTGTTCGTGAGCAGCTTTGGCGCTGACGAACCCGTTAGCTGCGGCCAGAAGTATTGGAGTTGAGAGAGCGCGGCGGCGTGAAAGGTTCTCACCTGAACCGAACCCGCACCAAGGCTTCGTAGCCGCTGTCTTAGCTCAGCAGCAGCACGGTTCGTATAGGTAAGAGCAAGGACCTTTTGAGGGTTGAAATAGCCCGTGGAGATTCCATGGGCAATCCGATGAGAGACGGTCCTCGTCTTACCGCTGCCGGGTCCAGCAATGATGCGAACTGGGCCTTTTAGGGTTGTTGCAGCCTCAAGTTGCTGGGCATCCAAGGAACTGAGGATGTCACTACCACTCTGAGCGCTCAATTTGAATCCTAAGTGTGTGCGTGGCGATGCAGCCGCGCGGTAATTCGGTTGTCTAACCTTTGTGACGTGGGACGACCTGCCTTGATTTTAGCTGCGCTTGCGGCCGACGCCGCTCCCGGAAAAAACTTCCGGAACTTTAGACGCATCCCTGACAACCCAGATCTTGAAATCCTCGAGCTTTGGGATGAGCAGGACAACCCCTACACCCTCTCTGTCCCTGCAACCACTGCAGGCATAGCTGAGCAGGCTGAGCAGCTGATGGGTCTAAAAGCCATTGCAAAGGTTCGCGAAGAACTGGGCTTTGAAGTCCCAACTATCGTGGGCACAACCACAGACAGCGACGGGAACAGTGCCGTAGTGATGACTATTGTGTCGGGACAGACTCCGGATCTTTCGAGGTATGCACCCGGTGCCTTCTCCCAAACATTTGCCGCCGCTGTAGCGACAATTCACAAACTCGACCCGGCTGTGGTTCGCGACTACGGCTTAGTCGAACACGACGCAACGGCAGTTTTGCAATCCAAAGTTCAGGAGCTAGATAAGGCAGCGGCAACTGGGCGCGTTCCTGCCAAGCTGCTGTCCCGATGGGAGGAAGCCCTCGAAGATGTTGGGCTATTCCGCTTCCACACCACCGTCACCCACGGCTCGATAAGCCAGGACAGCGTCTTCGTTTCGAACCAGAGCGTGGTTGCCATTTCTGATTTTTCAAGGCTCTCAATCTCTGACCCTGCAGAGGATTTGAAATACCTTGCCGGGGGCGCTTTGCCATCGACATTTGAAGATGCGCTCCTCCACTACAGAGCGAACCGTGAGAATGCGGACGAAAATATCGAGCAGCGAGCCCAGCTCTACTCAGAGCTCGAACTGGCAACCTGGCTAACACACTGCGTTGAAGTCGGCGAAGCGAGTTCAATCGCAGATGCCGAGGCAATGCTGACAGATCTTGCGGAGCAGCTCGACGCTGGGTCTCTCCGGTCCCTCAGGGCCGCCAGCTTCATTGGCCTCGGAGCAGCTGCTGCAACGGCTTCAGTTGCGGCCCCCAGTGAGCCAGAGGATCATCTGGAGGACGAAGCTTCAGAGCCGCAGCAGGCCGAACCAACTGAAAGCTTTGATGGCGGGCAATCTAGCCTGGACGAACTTTTCTAAATTCACTCAACCGCCTGGCGAGCTCAGCCTCTGAGGGAAGATCAGGCATTAGCTCTTCTCCGGTTGATGCATAGAAGAAGCTCGCCTGGCAGCGCTCAATTGGAATCTCTTTATGGCGGGATAGGGCAATCCGATAGAGCGCGAGCTGAATAGCCCGTTCCGCAATCTCGCTTTGGGTGGTAGGCGGTTTACCTGACTTCCAGTCAACAATGTGCCAGATCGAGTCAACGAGGAAAACAGCATCCAGCTTGCATACGACGACCGTCCCTCCGATCGAGAACTCAATAGGAGCCTCAACCAACTCTGGTTTTAGTTTTGCAAATCGACTGCCTTCGAAGTTAGCACCCAGTTTTTGTTCGGGCTCTTCCCAACTGGCGAAGTCGAGCTCGCTGCCGGCGAGGAAGGCCTCTTCGAGGCTGGCATGAAACCTTGTACCTAGGGCCGCGGCGTCCGAGTACTCACTGGGCAATGGACGGATTAGGCTCGCTGCAAATTTCTTAGGGTCGGCGAGGAGGGAGACCACTGCTGAGGCTGAAAGTCTCGAGGGTAGTTGGGCCAGGATTTCGCCAGTGCGCTCGCGCTCTTCCATGAGAAGAGCCAACTCGGCAACATCTTCGATGCCTGCAGGTGCGGAGCTTGAGACCTCTGCCGCCGCACTCTTCCAGTCATCACGCCTGTTGCCTAGTGGGTCGAATGGCCAGCTGAGAGTGCGCTCTGGAAACTCTGGCCGCTCTCCAGGCTGATCGATTTCTGCATCCAAGTTTCCCGAATCCGTAAGCTCGAGGCGAAAGCGTGAGAGCTCCTTGGGATTGGTCGCCGTTCGAGAAAAGTAGGAGCCGGTGATAAGTAGCTTGGACGCGGCCCGAGTAATCCCGACGTAGGCAAGTCTTCTCTCTTCGATCAGCTGCCGCTCACGATTTTGTTCCTTGTAGGCATCATTCAGCTTGTTGAATTCCTGTTGCGTGTTTGCTGCCATGTAATCCAGGGATGGAAGGCTGGCCCTGTCCTGTCTGAGCGAGGTCGGTAGCTCGCCCGCTTCCAACTGCCCTCCAGTTCCCCTGGCACCTGTCGGGAAGGTGCCCTCGACGAACTGCGGAAGCACAACAACGTCCCACTCAAGCCCCTTTGCCGAGTGAATTGTCATTAGCTGAACCACTCCCCTTTTGCTCCCAGAGCGCGGAACCTCAAAACGCTCTTGTTCCCTTGCGAGCTCAAGCCACGACACGAACCCAGAAAGTGAGAGGGTCTCAGCCATTGCCTCGTACTCGACAATTCGCCCAAGGAAGGCCTGAAGATTCAGCAGTGGATTCTCCGCATCGGAATGCGCATACAGCTCGATGTCGAGCTCGAACTCCCTAATCGCAAGCTGCGCAACCTCCGATGGGGAGAGCGAGAGTTGCCTTCTGAGGTTTCGCAGCAAACCCGAAAGTGCTTTTAGGCGCGCCTCTCCCTCCTCGCTCAGCCCAAGCTTGGCGTTGTTAGATGGCTTGTCGATCTCATCAATCAGCTCAACTATCGTCAAAGGTCTCGCATCGTCAACCTCCTCTCGAAGTTTGCTCAACCTCCTGGCTGACTCCGATAGGGCTACCAGGTCTGCTGGTGCGACACGGAACTTAGGGCCGGAGGCAATCCTCATCAGCTCTGCACCCGCTTCCGGATCCACCAAGACCTTCAGAATCGCAATTAGGTCAGCCACTTCTGGCTCTTCGACGAGGCCAGAGAGCCCGGTGACCTCGTGGTTAACACCAATCTCACTAAGACACTGGGAGTAGAGCTTCATACTCGCCCTCGTCCTACACAGGATGGCGCAACTGGTCTCAGAGTCGAGCACCTCAGAAAGGTACCGAGCAATAGTCTCGGCCTCGGTGACCTCATCCTGAAATACGCTGGCCGATACGCTCGAATTGTTTCCGAGTCCGCTCGTGAGCGAGATTGGCGTCAGGCCAGAGGCTGGAATCTTGGCGGCAATCTGGTTAGCGGCATCGAGAATCTCTGCACCGGAGCGCCAGGAAACTGAGAGCGTGAAGGTCTCTCCGCCACCGAAGTCGCGCTGGAAGTTGGCTAGGTTTTCGCTGGACGCTCCCCTCCAGCCGTAGATTGCCTGGTTTGGATCGCCAACTGCCATGACCGGAAGGTTTCTGAACAACCTCGCAAGTAGAGCCGTCTGTATGTTGGAGGTGTCCTGGTACTCATCGAGCATCACAAATCGGTAGTCGAGCTGAAACTCAACGCTCTCGAGGGCCTGCAGGGCAAGGGCAACCTGGTCAGAAAAGTCCACCAGATTCCGCTCTCGCTTCAAGTCTCGATAGCGCTCTGCTAGCTCAAAAATTAGTTTGTTGTTGTCCGCGGCATCTAGGAAATCTTGGGTGTAGGCATAGCGGCCTGCCTGTTTCTCGTTTTTCGGGATGCTGGCAAGGTGCGCGGCAAATCCGTCCCAGTACTCATGGACCTCTGAGGCACTTACCCGGTTATCGGTCATGCTCCCAGCAGCTTTCAAGACGGCGCCCAGCAATGTGCCCGAAGTCAGCTCCCATCCCTCGAGCAGCGGAAACTCATCAAGAGAGGCGTTGTCCAACAGCTCTTTGCAAAGAGCAGTGCTGGCGGCGTCGGTGATCAATTTCGCATCCGCCTCGAATCCAATCTCCAGCGCGAGGGATCTAAAGATTTCATTACCGAAGGAGTTGTAGGTGACAATCTTTGCGGGCAGAAAGTCCTCCTCTAGACCAGTCGGCCACAGGCTTGACTCGCGGAGCTTGATGAGTCCCTGCTGAACCCTTGCTGAGAGCTCTGCAGCTGCTTTTTTTGTAAAGGTCAGCCCCAAAATCTGCTCCGGGGTTGCATGACCATTAGCGACTAGGTAGAGAATCCTCACCATCATCAGCTCTGTCTTTCCAGACCCTGCCCCGGCGATAACAAGTGATGGCTCCACTAGAGAAGCTTTCTCAACGATGGCCCGCTGCTCGTCGGTGAGACTGTTTCCCGATAAAACAGCGTAAATCTGCGCTGCGCTGACCTTAGCCACCGGTAATCACCCGCCCGATCAGTAGCTGACAGCTACCGTCCTTCCCGCAGTGCTCGTCAATTCTGGCGCTAAACTCGCCGCTCTCTAGCTGCAGGTGCATCTGCCCGGCGAGTTCGCTGAGCTCCTTACGAAGCTCGTAGGTAAGTGCGGGCTGGGAGAGGGTTTTTAGGTTCTTGGAACCGACCGATACGAGTCTTCCCCCGGCAGGTGGCTCTTCAAACATAGATTCAATTGCTAACTGATAAATGCCGAGCTGCCTGTGGGAGGGCATCTGAGCTTCCTTGGGAAGCCGCTTGCCAGTTTTTAGATCAACAGCCTCCAAACCATCTGCTCCGCGTTCAATACGGTCGATCCTCCCGGTGACCTGCAAAGAGCCGAGCTTGATTCGAAAGCCTTTTTCTGCTGCTACCAGCTCAGCTGATGATGCCAAGTACTCAGCTATCAAACCCGCCATTTGAAAAGCCTGCCGGCGAGACTTGTTCTCCTGCCACTCGGACTCGAACTCCATGGTGTGCCAGCTGCTCTCCAGGTACTCGCTCGGAGAAGTCCCCGAGGATGCTGCCTCAAGCGCTGAGTGCAATAGAGTTCCGACCGAGGCTTGAAAACCACCCTGGTCGCCGCCAAAGTTAGAGATAAACCAGTGCAGTGGGCATTTCTCGAATTCCTCGAATTTAGAGGCGCTTACTCTCAGTTTCGAGACATCCAAACCGCCCTCGACGCTTTGAGAAATGAGGCCCTGCCAAGAATCTGGATGAGCACCCGGAACACCTGCCAGTGCCATCGCCGCGAGGGTTGGGGCGGCGCTTTTGTCGCCTCTTAGGAGCCTCCGACGAAGTCTCCCCACTACTCTCCTCAGATCGAAATCGATGTTGTCTCTGTTGGCTGTGAGTTCCAGCCTGGCCATCTGAAAGAACTGGCTCGGCTGCTCTGTCTCATCTGAAATTGCACTCAGTAATAGAAGCTCTGTGGCGCTGCCGCAGGAGCGGTAGAACATCCGAAGTTCATCAGCCAGCTCGCTCCTGGCTGGACTCTCGGGATTAGCCTGCCGTCCAATAAGAAATGATTGCAGCGAGGTAGCGCCAAGCAGTGAGTTTCTTGGTGTGAGATTGGGCCAGATTCCCTCCTGCAGCCTCGGTAGTGCCACCAGTTTGTAGCTTCGAGATATCTGGGCCGGAGTGGCAAGCACCACGGCAGGTTTTGTTCCGATTGGTGCGAGTGAATCCTCTGGAATACCCAGTTCAAGCTGAAGCTTGGCAAATTCCAGCGGCTCCCCCATCTCTCTCTCATCCCAACGCTGGGCGGCGGCAAAAAGCTCAAGCGCTGAATCGAGATTTCTATTGGCCGCCAAGGCTGCAGGGCCGAAGCCCCTAGCAAGCTCGGCCAGCCGACGATCTGCCAAGCCAAAACCGATTGTCACCACCTGATGGGCCGAGGGGCTAGCAAGTTTTCTCACTTGGCTGATTGCGGCGGCCAGATCTGCAAGCCGGCCAGGAAGCCTCTCAATGGCGATTTTTTCAGAGAGCGCCTTTTCCAACTGCTGGGAGCGAGTAAGGCCGGAAAAACCCTCAAGCATCGCCAGTTGCCTCAGCGTTCTCCGCAGGGTCAGAGCATCTAGCCCAATAAGCGGTGACTCCAGAAGTTCCAGAATCTGCTTGCTCTGCGGCTTTGCAAGTGCGATCTCGACGAATGTTAGGAGAGCCCTCGCCATGCTCTGTTCCCGCAGCGGGCGCTGAACACCCTGGATTCTTGTCGGCACACCTCTTGAGCTCAGCTCTCTCGCAAGCTGCTCCAGCTGGGTCCTAGTGCGGCCGACCACGAGCATTTGATCCCACTCAATGCCTCGAATCAGCCTCGAACGCCTCAGCTCGGCAGCTAGATAGTCGGTCTCTGCCAAGATGTTGTCAAAACGATTTGCCACCACTTTGTCAGCTTGCTTAGAAGCCTTTGGCCTGTGGCCAATTGATCCGGTGGCTGGGATTCTGGACACCAGCGATGCGAGTAAGTTCCTCGCACAGCTGGATGACTCTGACTCTCCCAGCTCCAACTGGCTCGCGTCGACCTTGGTTGCAAGCTCCAAAAATGCAGCGCTGGACGAGTTTCTAAATCCGAGTGTCGCCGCATCTGGATCGCCGAAAAGGAAGAGCTTTTTTTCGGCAGCTAATGCCTCAACGAGCCTCAGCTGTCCGGTAGAGAGATTCTGCGCATCGTCAACAAAAACGAAGCGGTGCGGCATCTTGGTCAAGTCTTCACTTGCGGCAGCAACGGCAAGCTGCGAGCTATCAACCAACCCCTGCAACCCCAGTTCCTCCCTGTAGCTTTCAAGGAGGTCGATTGCCGGCCCCAGCCTCAGCTTGGGGTATTTGGCCTGGAGGTTCTTGAGGTGCTCGACGCTCAAGCCGTTCTCGATAATTACCGCCAACAAATCGCGGAGCTCCTGGATGAAGCCGGCTAGTTCAACGCTCTCTTTACTCAGCCCCCATTCAGCGGCTTTGCCGGTGGCCAGGTGCTCACCTACCAAGCGCTGCAGGAGCATCTGCTGGTGGGCTCCCGACAGAAGACGAATCGGACCTCGGTCACCAAGAATCTCGAATGCCACCGAAGAAATTGAGCGAGCCCTCGGAGCGGCGCTTGCCTGGGTCGAATCAAGAGCGATTTGGTCGCGGAGTATTGCAGCGGCAAGTCTGGATGGGGTGATTACCAAAATCTCCTCGGCCTTAGTCCCCGACTTTTCTAATCGGGCAACAAAATGCCGAAGCGCAGTGGTCTTTCCAGTTAGTGGCGCCCCAATGATTACGGCGGAACCAGAAGGTTCAAAGTCTTCAACTGCCTTTGAGACCCGCAGCGGCATACTCTCCGCTGGCACAAAAGGAGAGGGGCTTTCCATGGGAACAACCTAATTGGCTCAGGTGACATTTTTGTTGTCGTAACCTAGAGGCCAGAGTTCTTAGGAGAAGCGTGGAAGTAAGAATCGGAATCAAGGAAAACGGTCGAGACCTGACCTTCGAATCAGACCAGGACGCAAAGTCGTTGTCTGCGCTTATTGAGGAGGCCCTTGGCAGTTCCGTGCTGAAGGTGACTGACAACAAGGGCAAACTGATCATGGTTCCGTCATCAAGCATTGCCTACGTTGAAATCGGTGCCGAGGAAGGCAGAAGGGTTGGTTTCATCGCCTAATGGAGATACTTGTCGTAGTTGCCTATGCAGCCATCCTGGCTTTGGTTGCTCCATTTGTATTTCCTCCCAGTGAGCACTACGGGAAGCTCGTGCCCGCTGGAATATCGCTGGTATCTGGCGCGGCTGCCTGGCTGATTCTGACTTGGCTTGGGTTCCAATACGACCAGGCTTGGATCTGGTTTATCGTGATGCTTTCAATGCCTGTAGCGGCGTGGTTTGGAACTCGTGCTCTTGAAGCCTCCCGCAAGAAGAAGGAAGAGGCGGAGCTGGCAGCGATCAGGAGTGCGGCTAGGCGGTAAGGCCGAGCGCATCCATGCGGAGCGTGTGCTGAGCAATCAGCTCTGATGTCAACGGCTCTAGAACCTTGAACTTTTCCCTTGTGACGCTGGCCTGATCACCAGAGCTACTCAGCTTGAAGCTTTCGAAGCTGACCATGTCTCTCACCTCAAGCAGCGCGTCTGCAACTATGGCCCTTCCAAAGAGGGCGAGCTCGTTTGCAAGTTGGGGGTTATCGGCGATTGAGCGGGAAAGGGCCTGCTCGCAGAAGTCCATGAGCGAATTGTCGGAGAGCATTGCCTCCACCCGCACCCGCTTGGCAGGCTGCAGTCCCTTTGCCACCCGCAGCTGACAATCCTCCAGGAGACCGAAGACGATGTAGATGCGCATGAGGTCTTCGTGCCAGCCATAGCCCTCAGTTCTCTCAACAAGGGCATCCAGTCGATCTCGCATGTCCTGTTGAAGCTCCATGAATGAGCTTCCAAGCTTTAGAAGTTGATCCTCGAGCTCTTTGCCGCGATCGGAATAGGAAGAGGCGATCTCTCGCTGACGCTCTGCGAATCCCTCACTAGGAGAATCTTTGGAGTCATCTGAAAGCAGATCTGATATCAAATAGTGCTGCTGACTTAGTTGGGAAAAGAAGACTTCTGTAGCGGGAATCAGCTTGGCTGGGTTAAGCTGGGTCTGACTGCGGCCCGCTGAGGCATCGCGAGAGGGCAGGGTTAGGGTCTGAGAGACCTTCCTGATCCGTCTAATCCAATCCAGCATGCAGCAAGTTTATAGGCGTAGCCATTCTCAAGACTGAGATGCGGTCATTACATACTGGAGAAGTACTTGAACTTTAGAAACTTAGGCATAGATGAAGACATCTGTGACGCACTAGATTCCAAATCCATCACACAGCCATTCCCGATTCAGCAACAAGCTATTCCGCTGGCGTTATCTGGCGTGGACATGATTGGTCAGGCGAAGACCGGAACAGGTAAGACCTTTGGCTTTGGACTGCCCATGTTGCAACTGCTAGGTCCAAACCCCCAGCACCTTGCTAGGGGCCTAGTAGTCGTTCCCACTAGGGAACTCGCCCTGCAGGTAGCAGAAGACTTGCGGCTCGCGTCGAAGAACCGAACCACAAGGATTGTCGAAATCTACGGCGGTAAGTCCTACGAGAGTCAGATTGAAGAGTTGGGCAAGGGTGCCGATGTTGTCGTGGGAACTCCAGGTCGTCTTCTTGACCTTCACAAGCAAAAGCTAATCGACCTCTCGGCCATCACATACCTAGTGTTGGATGAGGCCGACGAGATGCTCGACCTTGGATTCTTGCCGGACATCGAGAAGATGTTTGCTCTGTTGCCTCCTGAGCGCCAGACGCTTCTCTTCTCAGCAACCATGCCCGCACAGATTCTCTCCCTGGCTCGCCGTTACCAAAACAAGCCGATTCACATCCGTGCTAGCGACCCGGACCAGGGAAAGACCAAGGCCGACATCAAGCAGGTCATTTACCGTGCGCACGCACTGGATAAAGATGAGGTCCTAGGCCGGATTCTGCAGGCAGAGGGCCGAGGAAAGACGGTGATCTTTGTTCGGACCAAGCGACTCAGCGCAAAGCTCTCCGAAGAGCTAATCGACAGGGGCTTCAACGCAGCTCCCCTGCATGGAGACATGGCTCAGGTTGCAAGAGAGCGATCAATGGCCGCATTCCGCTCGGGAAAGAAGGATGTCTTGGTTGCCACTGAGGTTGCAGCCCGAGGCATTGACGTTGATGATGTCACCCACGTGATCAACTACTCCGTGCCGGAGGATGAGAAGGCCTATCTCCACCGCACCGGTCGCACGGGTAGGGCGGGAAAGCTGGGAGTTGCCGTCACCTTTGTTGACTGGGCAGATCTTGCTCGCTGGACCCACATCGACCGTGAGCTTGAACTGGGTATGCCAGAACCTGTTGAGACCTACTCTTCATCCGCTCACCTTTTTGAGGACCTCGGTATTCCTGCAGGAACCAAGGGAAGATTGCGACCCACCAGTGCAAAGCCAACCCAAAAGCCCCAGCAGGAAAAGCGAGGCTCTAGACCGCGGCAGCAGGATAGGCAGCAGGAAAAGCAGCAGCCGAAGAGAAACCGCGAGCGCCGCAGAAACTACAAGGGCGCCTCAAAACCCTCCGCCTGATCAACGATTCGCTCAAGCATCACAGGGTCCGTCGTGTTCTCCCCAAGCAGGTTTTCCTTGGCGCCAAGTCCGTGGTAATCAGAGGAGCCAGTCTGAATTAGGTTGTGCTTCTGCGCCAGGGTAGTCAGCCACCTGCGAGCGAAGTCTGGGACTGAGCGATGCCTGACCTCAACTCCGTCGAGGCCAGCTGCAATCAAGCGCTCGAAGTGCTCTGTCGGCAGATCTAGTTCCGAGGCACCCGCTGGGAAGTCAATCAAAGGGTGCGCCATCACTGAAACTCCACCGGCTCGCCTGATTAGGCCGATTGCCTCCGCAGTGTCCAGCGAGTGATCGGAGACATAGTAGGGACTCGTTCGGTGCAGGATCGAGGTAAAGGCATCCGATCTCGTCGGCACAATTCCCAGCTCGACCAAGGCATCCGCGATCGCGGGCCGCCCCACGGTTGCCCCTGGCTCAATTTGGGCCTCAATGTCGGCCCATGAGATTTCATAGTCTTTCGAAAGCCTCTCGACCATCTCACGAGCCCGGTTCACCCGTGACTCGCGGGTCTTGGCTAGCTCCGAAATCAACTCGGGGTTCTCAGGATTTGGGAGGTAAGCGAGTATGTGGACAGAGATTCTTCTTCCCTCTGCAATCTCGCTTCTGGTGGAGACCTCTATCCCCGGTACTAACCCGATGCCCACTCTTTGGGCCGCCTGAATAGCCTCGTCCCAGCCCGATGTGGTGTCGTGATCGGTGATTGCCAAGACCGTGATGCCAGCTTGTCTGGCTTTTTCCACCAGTTCCGTGGGAGTGTCAATCCCATCGGATCTGGTTGAGTGCGTATGAAGGTCGATCACAGGAGCAGAATAGTCGCATGGGTAAATCTAAGAACGCCACCAATCGATCCCGCACGCCTCAGAGCAAGAAGTTCATGGACTTCATCGGTTCGCAGTGGGGTGAGCTCGAGGGTCAGGAAATCAAGAGATGGTCAGTAGCTGACTATGCCGCAAGGAGAAGGGCTGAGCTGGCAAAGCACTTCCCGGGCAAGGTTCTCTTGATTGAGGCTGGAAAGCCGCGCGTTAGGGCCAATGACACCGACTACCGCTATCGCCCAGACAGTGCCTTTACGCATCTCACCGGATGGGGTAGCGCGACGGTCCCCGGCGCGGTGCTGGTGATTGATGCCAGGACCAAGACCCACAAAGCAAGGCTTTTTTTGATGCCGACAGCGGGCAAAAATTCAGACGAGTTCTTTGCAAACCCCGCAATTGGAGAATTCTGGGTCGGGCCCAGGCCGACGCTCGCTCAGGTGGAGACTCAGCTGGGAATCAAGACCGCAGACATCAAGAAGCTCGATAAGTACCTCGAAACACTTCCAAAGCCCATCACGCAAAAGAACAAGAAACTTGCAACAACCCTGTCCGAAATGCGCTTTGTAAAAGACGAGTGGGAGATTGCTCAAATGCGTAAGGCCGTCGAGATTACTATTTCCGGGTTCTCAGACGTTGCGGCATCTTTGCCGGTTGCCTCTAGAAAGTCTCGCGGCGAGCGGGTAGTTGAGACCGCATTCTTCTCCAGGGCTCGACAGGAGGGTTATGACATTGGCTACGAGACAATCGCTGCTTCCGGGCCTCATGCGTGTATTTTGCACTGGACCAAAAACGATGGCGAAGTTAAAAACGGCGATCTGATACTTGTGGACGCCGGGGTCGAGCTCGACAGTCTTTACACCGCAGATATCACTCGCACTATCCCGGTGTCCGGCAAATTCACCAAAGAGCAGCGTTGGGTCTACGACACCGTTTTGGAGGCAGCTGACGCCGCGTTTTCAGTTGTCAAACCAGGAATCAAGTTCCGCGAGGTCCACAATGCCGCAATCGCAGTCATTGCTCGTCGAGTCGCTGAGCTGGGCCTGATACCCGTGACAGCGGAAGAGGCGCTGAAGGAAGAGAACCAGCACCATCGGCGCTACATGGTTCACGGAACCAGCCATCACCTTGGGATAGATGTACACGACTGTGCCCAGGCGAGAAGGGAGCACTACCAGGACGGCATCTTGCAACCAGGAATGGTGTTCACGATTGAGCCCGGTCTCTATTTCCACGCAAACGACCTCACCGTTCCCGAGAGCTACCGCGGAATCGGCGTGAGAATTGAGGACAACGTTCTAGTCACCGAGAGTGGCTGCGAAAACCTCAGTGCGGGTTTGCCCCGGCACCCCGAAAAGATTGAGCGTTGGTTTGCCGATAACCAGTTAGCCGTTGCCGGCTAGAGCCTTGTGGGCAAGGCCAGCCTGGGCCTCGGGAACAATCACCTGATATCTGGTTGCAACAGGTGCCTGCTGGGAGACAAAAGCCCTGCGGTTCTTTGAGACGCTGAAGCGGACAATGTTGAAAAGCATTCCAAAGCCTGCGCTGATTACCAATACCGCCGCAAACTCCTGAGGGTTATAAGAAATACCACCGTCTGGCATCACCGTTACCCCTGCACCAATCAGAAGCGCAAAAATGAGGCCAATCCAAAAGCCCGTGAGTGCGCCCGAGGCGGCAACCCGGCCATAGCCAAGGCGGCTTCGAACTCTCTCCACCAGCACTGGATCGTGGCCGACAATTGAGACATCCGTTGCTTTGAAATCTCCCTGCAATAGCTTGTCCACCATTGCAGATGCCTCTTGATAGTTGGTAAATTCGCCTAGAACGTGTCCCTTAGGGACTGTGGGCCCAACCTGTTTGCTTCTAGAGTTGTTCTTGGCTTCGGACATGTTCAAATTGTTTCACGAATTCGAAGCGGCTAGCGAGGTATCTCTATGAGCGCAACAAGGGTATTTGTGGCTCGCCTCGTGGGCTGCGGGGTCTTTGACCCCCAGGGCGATCGAGTGGGCAAGGTAGTCGATGTTCTGATGGCCTATCGAAAGACTGTTGCCCCCAGGGCGACCGGCTTCATCATTGAGATTTCCGGCCGCAGGAGGGTCTTCCTCCCCATTACCCGAGTCACGGCCATTGCGCCTGGCCAGGTCATAACTAACGGGCTGATTGATCTCAGAAGGTTCTCCCAGCGCGGGCAGGAGGTCAGGGCAATCGCAGAGATCCTCGGTCGCAAAGTGACGCTTCTGGCCGACAAAAAAGTCGCAACAATCGAAGACTTCGCGATCGAAAAGAACAAGCGCGGAGAGTGGATCCAGACTGAGCTCTTCGTCAGAAGACCCAAGTCCACGGCACTCCCCTTTGCAAAGGGTCCAACTGAGTTCGTGCTCTGGCAAGACGTCTCGGAAAACCAAGAGGACCCCCAGGATCAGGATGCCCAGCAGCTGTTGAGCGCGGTTGCAGACCTCAGGCCAGCAGACCTTGCAACCGCCGTTTTAGACCTGCCCGAGGATCGGATGTTGGCTCTTGCCGAGGAGCTCGATGACGAGCGTCTTGCTGATCTGCTTGAAGAGCTCCCGGAGGACGAGCAGCTGGAAATCATCAACGACCTTGAGGATGAGCGAGCCGCTGAGGTGCTGGATCTAATGGGACCGGACGATGCTGCCGACCTGATGGCCAATTTGAGCTCAGAGCGGGCAGAGGCTCTGCTTGGTCTCATGGACGACGAGGAGGCTGAGGATATCCGTCAGCTTCTCAAATATGAACCATATACAGCGGGTGGTCTGATGACTCCGGAGCCGATCATTTGCGCTGCCGACACGACAGTTGCCGAGGCCTTGGCTTTGATCCGCAGGAGAGAAGTGGAGCCGGTTCTTGCAGCACAGGTCTTTGTGACCATGCCACCCTATGAGACTCCTGCCGGCAGATACCTAGGTGTGGTGCACTTCCAGAAACTGCTGCGTTACCCGCCGAGCGAGCGTCTTGGAACCCTTCTGGATAGCGAGCAAGAGCCAATCGATGCACACACACCGATCGGACAGATTCACCGTGACCTTGCAACTTATGACCTCGTGGCACTGCCAGTAATTGATTCCGAGCGCCACCTCATTGGCGCGGTAACGGTGGACGACGTCCTCGATCATCTGCTTCCGGATGACTGGAGAAGTGAGGAGGAGAGCTAATGGCTAGAAACCAATCTCAGCTGGAGCGACCTCTTGGCAGGCGGAGCCTCTTCCGTATGCCGTATCTGAGCCAAGAGACGGTTGGCCGGATTTCGGAGCGGTTTGCCCGTGCAATGGGTACCGGAGCTTTCCTGATCGCGATGACGGTCTTCGTAGCGCTCTGGCTGACTTGGAATACCCTGGCTCCCACCGGAGCCCAATTTGATCCCAGAGCACTGAACTTCACGCTCCTCACGCTCATCTTGTCTCTCCAGGCCTCGTATGCTGCTCCGCTGATTCTGTTGGCTCAAAACCGCCAGGACGATCGGGACCGGGTCAAATTTGAGCAGGATCGCCAGAGAGCCGAGCAGAACCTTGCCGACACCGAATACCTCGCTCGAGAGGTTGCAGCGCTTCGTCTGGCGATTGAAGAGGTGGCGACCAGAGACCATGTTCGCGACGAGGTCAGGCAGGCAATGGCAGAGCTCCTCGAGGAGCTAAATAAGCCAAAGCGCTCAAAGAAAACCAAATGAGCAATAGGGCACTTGCGGCTCTGAGCAAGGTCATCGACCCTGAACTCAGAAGACCCATAACAGAGCTGGGTATGGTCGGAAAGCTCACAGAGACCAACTCAGCAATTACCGCAGAGATAAAGCTGACTATTGTTGGCTGCCCGGCCGCACAATCAATCGAGCGGGACGTGAACGAGGCCTTGGCAGCAGTGTTCGACCGGGTCGAAGTTCAGATGACCACAATGAGTGCATCCGAGCGAGATGAGCTCAAGCAAAAACTTCGCGGAGACAAGCCAATTAGACACAACCCCTTTGCCCAGGAGGGTTCTCTAACAAAAGTCCTCTTTGTCGGTAGCGGTAAGGGCGGGGTCGGAAAGTCGACTATCACCGCGAACCTCGCGGTCGCCCTTGCAAAGCAGGGGCACAACGTTGGTCTGCTGGATGCGGATATTTTTGGCTACTCAATACCCGGCATCATGGGCATTGATTCGCGTCCCACAAAGGTAGATGAGCTGATGCTGCCGCCCATCGCCCATGACGTAAGGGTTATCTCAATTGGCTTCTTTGTTGAGGACAACAAACCCGTTGGTTGGCGCGGGCCGATGCTACATCGCGCCGTTGAGCAGTTCCTGACGGATGTGTATTGGTCTGACCTGGATTTCCTAGTGGTGGATCTTCCACCCGGAACCGGGGATGTGGCAATTAGCCTCGGACAGCTCTTGCCGGGGGCCATGTCGATAGTCGTCACCACTCCACAGGCAGCGGCCGCGACCGTTGCAGAGCGCTCTGGTGCGATCGGACTCCAAACTGGACAGAGCATTCTTGGGGTAATCGAAAACATGAGTTTTCTTGAGGTAGACGGCAAAAGGCACAACCTCTTCGGAGCTGGCGGTGGAGCGGCAGTGACCAAAAGACTCAGTGAGTTATCTGGCGAGAAAGTAGACCTATTAGGGCAGATACCAATCAGTGAAAGCCTTCGAGAGGCAAGTGATAATGGTGCGCCAATAGTGGCATCTTTGCCTAGTGACCCTGCGGCGCTAGCCATCTCGGAAATTGCGACGAAACTGGCCGCAATACCAAGGGGGCTAAGCGGGAAGAAGCTCGGGATTAATCCCGTTTAAATAGCCATGGCCAGTATCAAAGTTGTTGACCCGCTAACCGGTAATAAGCTCCACGAAATCGACGCCCACTCCGCTAGTGATGTGGCGCTGCGTTTTCAAAGCGCGAGAGAGGCCCAGCCCGCATGGGCCGCCATAGGCGGCAAGGCCAGGGCTCGCGTCGCCAGCCAGCTTGTGGATTCTTTGATTGCAAAGCAAGAAGATCTGATGGACATGCTCCAGAAGGAGACTGGCAAGTCTCGCTCCCACGCCTTTGAGGAGATCACGGGAGCGCTGGCCGCAATCTCCTACTACGCAAAAGTGGCTCCAAAGCTAATGAAGCGGCAGAAGGTTCGCGGCGGTGTTCCGCTGCTGATTACCGCTTACACCGAGCCGGCTCCTGTCGGTGCCGTGGGGATCGTTACCCCCTGGAACTACCCCCTCGCGCTGACCATGATGGATGTGATCCCAGCCCTTATGGCTGGCAATGCTGTGGTGCAGAAGGCCGACAACCAAACCGCTAAAACGGTCCTCATGGCTAGAGACATTGCTGTTTCGGCAGGTGTGCCCGAGCTCATCTGGCAGGTAGTGCACGGCGAAGCCAGTGAAGTTGGAAATGCACTTATTGACCACTGCGACTACCTCGCTTTCACGGGCTCAACGGCAACGGGGAAGCTAGTTGCCCAGAGAGCAGCGAGCAGGCTTATCGGCTACTCCCTGGAGCTTGGTGGCAAGAACCCGATGATTGTCTTGCCCGGAGCCAACGTTTCCGAGGCCGCAGAGATGGTACTGGCAAGTGCGTTTGGCAACGCCGGTCAGCTGTGCGTCTCAATTGAGCGCCTCTACGTGCCGAATCATGCGATGGCAGCGTTTGAACTCGAGCTCAAAAACCGCGTCGAGTCCCTCAAGGTCGGTTCTTCCTCGCAATTTGAATACGATCTCGGTGCGCTTAGCTCTGTGGCTCAGCTCGAAAGAGTGAGCGGTTTTGTCCAGCGCGCCATCGATGAGGGTGCCAGGCTCGTGACCGGCGGAAAGGTCCTGAGGGAGATTGGACCTAACTTCTATGCGCCCACAGTGCTTGCTGACATTCCCCAAGGCGCTGAGATTCTTCACAAAGAGGTCTTTGGTCCGGTAATCGCCCTTGTTGGTTACGACAGCCTTGACGAGGCTGTGCAATTGGCAAATGCAACCGAGTACGGACTAAATGCATCGGTCGTAGGAGACAAGAAAGCCGCCATGGATATTGCATCGAGACTCATGGCGGGCTCAGTCAACATCAATGAGGGCTACAGGGCCTCGATGGCAACCATGGCAGCTCCAATGGGTGGCATGAAACAGTCCGGTATGAACAGGCGATCAGGTCCTGATGGCCTGCTGCGTTTCACGGAGAATCGAACAATCGGAGTGGCCAACAAATTACCTATTGGGCTCCCAAATAGGGCCAGGGACTATAGGAAGATGGCGCCACTTATGACAAAGCTAGCCCGCTGGATGGGGAAGATTTAGGCCTAGGTCGACTCTAGGTCGAAAGGTGGGGTCTCCCCTAGCTCGAGAGGCTTCTGTGGGGGCTTAGCCCTGTTGAGGGTCTCTGCAGCATTCGGCTTGCGCTTTTCTTCGCGGAGCGCGTCACGCACAATTCTTCTAGGGTCATACTGCCTTGGGTCAAGCTTCTTCCAGTCAACATCTTCGAAACCATCGCCCAGCTCGCTCTTCATTTGCTCCTGGGCATTGTCAATCATGCGCTTGCCCTTTTTGACCCACTCGCCCATCTGCTTGGCGTAGTAGGGGAGCCGCTCAGGCCCAATGATCAACACTGCAAGTAGCGCAAGGAGCAATAGCTTCTCTGCGCTAAGACCAAACATGCGTTGCAGTTTACCCCCAATGAATGCGAGGGAAATGCCATCTCGCTACCTAAGCTTGAGCGCAAGATGATTGACAAGATTGCAAGCTGGAAGTTCGCAGAAGACTTCGCCTCAGAGCCCGCACATATTCAAGACGCTCGAAAGACCGCCGAGGAACTTGGTGTTGAGTCAATCACCCCGGCAACCGGCAATCAATTAGCCCTTCTAGCCGCAGTTGCCCGTGCAAGGTCAATCGCTGAGGTTGGCACGGGAGCAGGAGTCTCGGCACTTTGGCTCCTCAGCGCCAGTGAAGATTCTGTAGTAACGACTATCGACGAAGAACCCGAATATCAAAACGTTGCCAGGGAGAACTTTAAGAAGTCGCAGATCCCACCGGCACGAATTCGGGTCATCTCCGGCAGGGCCAATGCGGTCATGGGGAACATGGCGGAGTCCGCCTACGACTTAGTATTCCTCGATCTCGACCCCAATGATCTTGGCTCGCTTCTTGCTCAGTCCGTTTTGCTTCTGAAGCCGGGTGGGGTCTTGGTTATCGCTCACGCACTCTGGCGAGACAGGGTTCCAAATCCAGCGCTGAGGGAAGATGAAACCGTTGCGCTCAGAAGTGCAATCAACGGATTCTCGGATGCCGAAGACTTCATTGCAAGCATCTCCCTGGTTGGAGATGGGTTGTTTGTCGCGGTGAAGAAGTAGTTACTTCTTAATTACGCCCTCTAGTACCTTGTGCAGGGCCTTCGCCTCATCGTCGTTCACAGACACAACCAAACGTCCACCACCTTCAAGTGGGACGCGCAAAACAATCAAACCGCGGGGCTCGCGCTCTGCCTCCATGGGTCCATCACCAGTGCGAGGCTTCATTGCTGCCATCAGAAAAACTCCTTGGAAATTGCGGAAAGGCCAATTATCCCAGATTTACGGGCCCTCTGCCACCCCGCTAGCGAGCCAGCCAGCTCCTGAGCCCACTCTCCACATCAAAAAGGTGGCCAACTGGAACATTCTCGTTGTCGGCATGAGCAAGCGATGGATCACCCGGACCATAGTTGACCGCGGGTATCCCAAGCGCAGAGAATCTGGCAACGTCTGTCCAGCCATACTTTGGCCTGGCAACCGTATTCGTTGCGCTCAAGAACTCCTTGGCGAGCTCAGAATCCAGTCCGGGCCTAGCGCCCTCGGCAACATCAACAACCTCTAGATCAAACCCTGAGAAAACCTCGCGCAGGTGAGCCTCAGCATCGGCTGCGCTCTTTGAGGGTGCGAAGCGGTAATTTACCTCGACCTCGGCGCTATCCGGGATTACGTTTCCGGCCACTCCACCAGAAATCCTTACCGCATTTAGGCTCTCGCGGTATTCCAAACCCTCGACAGCCACGGTCTGGGGCTCATAAACATTTAGCTTGCCTAGGACAGCATCTAGGGCGTGAATTGCGTTCTCTCCCATCCACGGTCTAGCGGAGTGGGCGGCCTTACCCGAGGTAGAAACAACTACACGCATGGTGCCATTGCAGCCACCCTCGACTAGCCCACTGGACGGTTCGCACAGAATCGCAAAGCTGCCCTCAAACAGTTCGGGGTGGTTTCGCGCAAGCCGCCCCAGACCATTTAGTTCGCTGGAGACCTCTTCGTTGTCATAAAAAATCCAGGTGATGTCCTTGACCGGACTTGAAATCTCGAATGCGAGTTTGAGCATCACGGCCACTCCGCCCTTCATGTCCACGGAGCCTCTACCGACAATGGTCTGTTCACGCTCAAAATGGTGGAGCTCGGCTGGAAGGTTTCCGTTTGGCGGCACGGTATCAAGGTGACCGGCAATGATCACGCGCTCGAGGCCACTGTTGGTCCTAGCGACAACGCAGTTGCCATCTCGAATCACCTCAAGGTGGTCCAAACCATCTAGAGCATTGAAAACTGCATTGGCAAGTGCCTGTTCGGATCCCGAGACGCTCTCAATATTGCAAACATCAAGAGTTAGCTCTACGAGGTTCTTGGTGAGATCCAGGGAGGCCATGGCAAAAAGGCTACCTGTATTCTGGTTCGAATGAGTGAAGGATACCTAGAGCAAATGGCCTGGGGGCACGGCCTTGCAACCAAGAGCACTTCGGGCCAGGTGCTTGATGTTTGGTTCCCAGAGGTTTCCCTAGGCGAGGCCCCAAAGTCCGACCTCCAGTGGTTTCCGCCAAAAGACTTGGAGCTGGCGGCTCAAGCTGACGAGCTAAGAGAAGTAGTTCGTGAGGTTGTCAGGGTCGAGGCAGAGCTGAGCCAACCCGTTGTATCGACCGAGGATGCCTATCTCAGATTGCACCTGATCTCGATGCTCAAGGCACAGCCCAACTCAGTCAACCTGGAAGGGCTGATTCCCAACCTGCCAATTCTTGCCTTCACCAACTTTGGGCCGATGCTTCCCGAGGTCATGCATCGCAAGAGGCTGGAGCTCAAGGCAGAAGGGGTGGAGGTTCACTCCCTAGATAAGTTCCCAAGGCTCGTTGACTACGTGCTTCCAGAGAAGGTGCGCATTGCGGATGCGAACCGGGTAAGGCTCGGAGCTCACCTTGCACCTGGCACGACGGTTATGCACGAGGGATTCGTGAACTTCAACGCTGGCACTTTGGGGTCCTCGATGGTCGAGGGACGCATTTCTCAGGGTGTTGTAGTTGGCGATGGCTCTGACATTGGTGGTGGCGCGTCAATCATGGGAACTCTCTCTGGTGGCGGCAAACACAAAGTCGCAATTGGAAAGCGAGCTCTCTTGGGTGCCAACTCAGGAATTGGAATATCAATCGGGGATGATTCGGTGGTCGAGGCGGGTCTCTACGTCACCGCTGGCACGAAGGTTACCCTGATTGTCGATGGCAAGACGCAGGTAGTCAAGGCAGCCGAGTTAAGCGGCCTGCCCGGCATGCTCTTCAGACGAAACTCACAGTCTGGTGCGGTCGAGGCAATCGCCCGCGAGGGTCTTGGGGTTGAGCTCAACTCCGAGCTTCACGCCTAACAGAGTCCCAGCCTTTAGGTTCCAAAGGTGCATCCCCTAGGAATACACCCAAGCCCTGTTGAACCGACCCAATTACCTTGAAACCCTTTGGCACATTTCCACCCGGGAATGTAGCTAGAAAGCCGTGATCCTCTCCGCCGAATAGTACCCAGTCCCGAGGACTTGCATCTCCCCCTCGCGACAGGAGCGACTGAGCCGCCTGCTCCAAGACTGCCTCGAAGCCCAAAAGCAGGTTCGGTTCGATAACTAGCTTTACTCCTGAAGCCTCGGCAAGCCTGCTCGCATCTAAGGCTAAAGAGTCAGACACATCCAGCATCGCCGAGGCAAACTCAAAGCCGCCCGTCACGGCTTCGACAGGCGGTGTCGGACGAAGCTGCACAGAAACTAGCTCGGGGTAGGAGGCGGCCAAAGTGGTGTCCTGATGCAGCAAAAGATCAAGTCCCGCGGCAGCCTTTCCAAGGGTGCCACAGATCGCCAGCTGGTCTCCTGGTTGCGCACCAGAGCGCAGAATTGGCGCTCTCTGCTCGAGATCTCCATGGGCAGCAACAGAAATCATTGTTAGCGGGCCAAACCCAAGGTCTCCCCCAACAATTTCGGCACCCGGGGCGAGCTGATCCAGTCCTGTCTGAAGCCCCCTGGCAAAGTCCTCAAACCAAGCCATTGTGGTTTTCTCTGTGACCGTCATGGCTACTACCAACGCAACCGGCTTGGCCCCCATGGCATAGACGTCTGCCACGTTGCTTGCGACTGCCTTGAATCCGAGGTCAAAACCCGAGGAGAAATCATGCCGGAAGTCATGGCCCTCGATCATGGTGTCTGTTGTCACCGTAAACTCGGCACCGCTCAGCCGTATTACTGCCGAATCGTCTCCAGACCCAACAAGAGTGCTCTGCCCGCGCTTGAAGTGCTTCACAGCTAAAGCAAGCGCAGCCTTTTCACCAAGCTCTACTACTAACGGGTCCTTACTGGTCACCTGACAACGCTAGCCTTATTTTCATGAGAATTCTGGTCGCTGGGTTTGTCCTGCTTGCGCTGAGCGGGTGCGCCTCGACGGTGAATCTAGAGCCTGCAGAGGGTAGTAATGATCCTGCGTGTGCGGAGGTGATGGTGCGGCTTCCATCCCAGCTGGGTGGCCTTGAGGAGCGTTACACCAATGCCCAAGCCACTGCCGCGTGGGGAGATCCGGCGGCGGTGCTGCTGAGATGTGGACTGGAGCCAGTTGAGGTCTCACCGCTACCGTGTGTCACCGCAGGAGGCATCGACTGGTTGGTCGACGGCGCTCTAGCACCCAGTTACCGCTTCATCAGCTACGCCCGCTACCCAGCGGTAGAGGTGATTGTGGACTCTGACAATGCCTCTGGTATTACCTCCCTAGAGGGGCTTTCAGGAGCGGTGGCTCAACTCCCAGCAACCAAGGCCTGCACTGCCCCCTAGCGAGGCTCGTAACCGAGCTCGATGCCTCGAGCAATAAGAGTCTCGATCAGGTCCGCGTATTTCACCCCAGAAGCTGCAAACAGGGCCGGATACATAGAAATCGGGGTGAAGCCGGGCAGGGTATTGATTTCAGTTAGCACCAATCCCTTCTTGGTCAAGAAAAAATCGGTTCTTGCAAGACCGCTGCAGCCTGCCGCTTTGAATGCTTTGATGGCTAGCTCATGCATCTGAGCAAGCTCCTTATTAGTCAGCTCAGTAGGAACTTTCAGCTCAGCGCCCGAGCCTAGATACTTGTTGTCATAGTCATAGAAGCCATCGCCAGCGACAACAATCTCGCCCGCGAGCGACACCTGTAGCTCGCCGCCCGGGTGCTCAAGAACCGAGCACTCGATCTCACGACCGATAACGTGCTCTTCAACCAGAGCGGTGTTGTCGTGACCAAGGGCCTCCTCGATGCCGGTTTCAAGCTCCAGGAGGTCATGAGCTTTGGTGACTCCAACGGAAGAGCCTGACCTCGAGGGCTTTACAAAGCAGCTTGGATTTAGAAACTTGCCGGCAGATTTCAATATCTGCTCTCGGTTCAATTGCCATTCGGAGCGAGTTATCACCATGTCTTTGGCGACTGGAATCCCGGCGTCTCTAAATGTGCTCTTGGCAATTGCCTTGTTCATAGCGAGCGCCGACGCCAAGACACCATTCCCCACATAGGGAATCTTGCATAGCTGGAGAAGTCCTTGAATTGAACCGTCTTCACCGTTGAGACCGTGCAGCACGGGAAAAGCAATGTCAATCTTCCCAAGCGACATGCCCGTGGCGGCCATGCGAAGCTCGCCACCCCCAACCGGCAAGAGCAGCTCAGGTGAGTCCTCGGAAACCTTTGGCCAGCCCGAGAGTTGCCAATCTAGGTTCACCGGTTCAAGCACAAATCTCCCGCTCGGGGTAATGCCAACCGGGATAATTTCGTACTTGCTCTGATCGATTGCCTCGTGAACACCTAGGGCTGTGACACAGGACACGCTGTGCTCACTCGACTTACCGCCGTAGATAAGTGCCAGTTTGAGCATCAGAACTCCATCTCGACATCGTCGGCAAGATTCAGCTGCTTGCCAAATTCGCTGGGTTTCATTCTGCCCTGATAAACATCCTCGACTTGCGACACAATCGGCATTTCTATGCCTAGGCGCCCTGCTATTTCCAGCACCGGCCGGAGCGAGCCAAGGCCCTCTGCGACCTGGTTCATGGACTCAAGAACCTCGGGGCCGCTCATGCCCTGCCCCAGCATCTCTCCTGCGCGGAAGTTTCGTGACAGTGAGGACTCTGAGGTTGCTATGAGGTCTCCCAGTCCCGCAAGACCGAACATCGTGCGCCTCCTAGCCCCGTGCTCAAGTGCAAAGTTAGTTATCTCTCCAAGTCCGCGGGTCATTATGGAGGCTTTCGTGTTTTGTCCGTAGCCAAGCCCGTTCACAATTCCAATGGCAACCGCTATGAGATTCTTCAATACGCCACCAAGCTCCGTGCCCATGACATCTTGGTTTGTGAATACGGTGAAGTAGTCCGAGGAGCTAACCCGTGCCACTTCGCTTGCTCGCTCTGGGTCTTCGCAAGCGCACACAGCTGCGGCAGGTTCTTTCCTGGCAATCTCAAGCGCGAGGTTTGGTCCCGAAAGAACTGCAACTTGGCTGCTGGGAATCTCCAGCACCTCTGAGATAACTTCACTCATTCGCAAGCCCGTCTCCGCCTCAAGTCCCTTCATAAGGCTTATCAGCGTCGCGCCCTTTGGAATCAATGGCTTCCAATTTTCCAGGTTCGATCGCAGCGACTGCGAGGGGATTGCCAAATATATTTGCTCGCTGCCTGCAAGAGCAGTCTCGAGGTCTGAGGTTGCCACAAGGTTTTCAGGCAACTTGATGCCGGGCAAATACGGTTTGTTTTCAGAAGCGGCAACAATCTCCGCTGCAAGCTCTGGCTTTCTTGCCCATAGGGTCACCTCGTGACCGCCATCTGCAATCACCTTTGCAACTGTGGTGCCCCAGCTCCCAGCACCTATGACTACGTAGCGACTCATTTACGCTTCCTGAAGTTCCCGGTCTCGTCTTGGGCGTGCGCGGTTGGATCCCACCGCTTCTTGGGAGGCTCCTCTCCCCTTAGCTGCCCAACCAGGTCTGCAATGGCATTCATCACCTGCTCGGTGGCAGCGTTGAGATCTTTGGCAGCTGGTGTTGCTCCCAAAGAGGAGAAGTCGAGTGGTTTTCCGATCTTGACGTGGACGGTGTGGAAAGGGTTTGGGCGGAACTTCTTGTCGTAGTTCCCCATCACCTTGTGCACGCCCCAATGGGCAGCGGGAACAATTGGCAACCCGAGCTCCGCCGCCATTCGAACAGCTCCATGCTTACCACGCATTGGCCAAAGCTCGGGGTCACGTGTGAGGGTTCCCTCCGGGAACACCACGACCACCTGTCCAGCTCTCAGGAAGTCCTTTGCTGCTCGAAGCGCATCTTCATTGGAGTTGCCCGTGCGATAGACGGGAATTTGCCCAACCTTTGGTAGGACCTGTTTTAGCACTGGAACTCTAAACAGAGACTCCTTGGCAAGGTAGTGCGGAACCCGCTTCATGTGGATGTACACCGAATAGGCGAAAGCAAGGGGATCTAGATAGCTCAGGTGATTGCCAACGAGAACGTAACCACCTCTTGGGAGGTTCTCTTGACCCTCGGTCTTTATATTGAAAAACAACCTAAGTAGCGGGGCCAGAAAGAAAGCGATTAGCCGAAAGGCAAATGTGTTTTCGGTTTTTGGAGCCTTTGGGATAGGGGGCTTAGCCATGACTAGGCCTCGAAGGTGAAATCGGCCCCAAGGTCCTCAAGCTTTTGCAGGAAGCGCTCATAACCCCTTGAGATTAGCTGCACATTCGAGACATTTGACTCACCATCGGCGGCAAGTGCAGCAACGACGTGCGAGAAGCCCCCACGCAGGTCTGGGACCCTAATGTCTGCACCGAGCAGCTTGGTGGGGCCGGAGACTACTGCTGAGTGATTGAAGTTTCGCTGACCAAAGCGGCAGGGGTGGCCACCTAGACACTCCCTGTAAATCTGAATGTTTGCACCCATCTGTTTTAGGGCGTCGGTGAACCCGAAGCGCTGCTCATAGACGGTTTCGTGGACAATCGAGAGTCCTTGAGCCTGAGTGAGGGCAACAACCAGAGGTTGCTGCCAGTCGGTCATAAACCCTGGGTGAACATCAGTTTCAATGACAACCGGCTGTAGCTCGGTGCCCGGATGGTAGAAGCGAATACCGTCATCGCCTATTTCAAGCTGACCACCGACCTTGCGGTAGACGTTTAGGAAGGTCATCATCTCGACCTGCTTTGCGCCACCGACATAGATGTCGCCGCCGGTTGCAAGCGCTGCAGCCGCCCAGCTGGCAGCCTCATTTCGGTCAAAGATTGCCCTGTGGGTAAAGCCCTTCAGGGACTTCACTCCTTCGATGCGAATTACTCGGTCGGTGTCAACCGAGATAATTGCGCCCATCTTTTGCAGGATTGAGATCAGATCGATGATTTCAGGCTCGATTGCCGCTCCGGAAAGCTCAGTTTTGCCCTCGGAAATTGTGGCCGTCAGCAGAACCTGCTCGGTTGCACCTACAGATGGGTAGGGCAGCTCAATCTTTGTCCCCTTGAGCCCCTCTGGGGCGCTCAGCCTGGTTCCGCCCGGGTGCTTCTCAATTACTGCTCCAAAGCTTCTTAGAACATCAAAGTGAAAATCAACCGGTCTCGAGCCAATCTCACATCCACCCAGACCCGGGATAAATGCCTCGCCAAGTCGATGTAGCAGAGGACCACAAAAAAGTATTGGAATTCGCGAGGATCCCGCATAGGCATCGATGTCGGTCATTCGAGCCTGCTCAACCCTGGAGGGGTCAAGAATCATGTCTCCGGTGCGTTCATCGTGATTGATGGCAACGCCATGCAAGTTCAATAGCCGGGACACAACCTCAACATCGGAGATGAATGGCACATCCAGCAGGGTCGAGGGAGTATCTCCCAGGAGCGCGGCAACCATGGCCTTGGTGACTAGATTCTTTGAACCTTTTAGATCAACGCGACCGGTTAGCGGCTTTCCACCATTGATGGTGATCTGAGACAATCAGACTCCTTTGGCAGGGAGGGTCTTGGGTTTCCAGGACTCTCTTCTGGCCTCATAGTCGGCAATGGCCTGCTCGTTCTGGAGCGTGATGCCAATGTCATCAAGCCCCTCCATGAGACGCCATTTAGTGTATTCGTCTATCTCAAATGGCACTACCGTGTCCCCGTAGCTCAGCTGTTGGGCGGGAAGGTCCACCTTCACCTCGAGACCTGGGTTTGCGTCAATGGCCTCCCAGATCTGATTTGTCGCTTCCTCAGAAATTACGCCTGCAACCAACCCCTGCTTTCCAGCATTGCCATGGAAGATGTCTGCGAACTTGGAGCTGAAAACAGCCTTGAATCCAAAGTCCCTCAGTGCCCAAACTGCGTGCTCGCGAGACGAGCCGGTACCAAAATCGCTTCCCGCAATTAGAACCTCAGCCTTGTCGAAAGGTGCATTGTTTAGGACAAAATCGGGGTCCTGGCGCCAGTTTGCAAATAGCCCGTCTTCATACCCAGTTTTGGTGATGCGCTTCAAATAGACCGCTGGGATGATCTGGTCCGTGTCAACATTGCTGCGCTTGAGGGGAGCAGCAATACCCGTGAAGACTGAAATACGCTCCATTACCCCTCCAAGTCCGCAGGGCTCGAGAGGGTTCCGCGAATTGCGGTCGCAGCTGCCACTACCGGTGAGACCAGGTGAGTCCTGGCTCCCTTGCCCTGCCTTCCCTCGAAGTTTCGGTTCGAAGTGGATGCGGCACGCTCTCCGGGACCCAGTTGGTCTGGGTTCATGCCCAGGCACATCGAGCAGCCTGCAAACCGCCACTCGGCTCCAAAGTCCTTGAAAACCTTGTCCAGACCCTCCTCTTCGGCCTGGAGCCTGACCTTTTGAGACCCGGGGACCACCATCATGCGAATACCGTCGGCTTTCTTTTTGCCCTTGATGATTTCGGCCGCAGCTCGCAAATCTTCAATGCGAGCGTTGGTGCAGGAGCCCAGGAACACTGTGTTGACAGCGATATCCTTCATCTTCGTACCGGGCTGAAGGTCCATGTATTCAAGTGCGCGCTCTGCAGCGGCCCTAAGTGACGGATCTTCATAGCTAGCGGGGTCTGGAACGCTGTCTAGTAGCGAAACTCCCTGGCCGGGGTTTGTTCCCCAGGTAACAAATGGATCCAGCTTGTCAGCGTCGATGAAGACCTCGGCATCGAAGACCGCATCTTCATCAGTCTTGAGGGTCTTCCAGTACTCCATCGCGGCATCCCAATCTGCACCCTCTGGCGCGTGGGGGCGGCCCTTTAGGTATTCAAAGGTGACCTCATCAGGAGCAACCATTCCGGCCCTTGCACCAGCCTCAATGGACATGTTGCAAATGGTCATCCTGCCCTCCATGGAGAGCGACCTGATTGCGCTGCCACGATACTCAAGGACGTAACCCTGACCACCACCGGTGGTGATCTTTGCAATCACGGCCAGAATGATGTCCTTGGCGGAAACCCCTGGTCTCAGAGTTCCCTCAACATTTATTGCCATCGTTTTGAACGGCTTGAGCGGAAGAGTCTGAGTCGCAAGGACATGCTCGACCTCACTTGTGCCGATTCCCATCGCTAGCGAGCCAAATGCTCCATGCGTAGAGGTGTGGGAGTCACCACAGACAATGGTGAGTCCCGGCATTGTCAAGCCAAGCTGCGGACCCACAACGTGAACGATTCCCTGGTTCTTGTCTCCAAGAGAGTGAATCCTGACCCCATACTCCGCGGTGTTGTCCCTGAGGGCCTGAACCTGGGCTCTCGAGGTGGGCTCCGCAATTGGGAGGTGAATGTCGGCGGTTGGGGTGTTGTGGTCCTCGGTCGCAATTGTCAGGTCCTTGCGCCTGATGTCGCGACCGGCCAGTCGGAGGCCGTCAAAAGCCTGGGGAGAGGTGACCTCGTGAATCAGGTGAAGGTCGATGTAGAGAAGATCTGGCGCGCCGTTTTCGCCCTTGACCACAAGGTGGTCGCGCCACAGCTTTTCAGCCAGGGTTAGGGGTTTTTGAGACATGATCTCCTCGCAGGTGCGCCGGCACACAAGTTTAGCCGAAGGAGTAGATTGATGGGGTGCAGCAGAAGCTTGGCCATGACCTGAACCAGATTCAGGCGAGGGCCGTGAAAGTCCTGGCCCTCGGCCAGGCTCTTGGTGGCTTTGGCTTCGGCGCAACGCTCTCCGTTGGCGCGATTATGGCCACGGAGCTAAGCGGGACACCGGCATGGAGCGGAGCCGCTGCAACCCTGAGCACCCTTGGCGCCGCATTTCTGTCGATACCTCTTGCAAGGCTCGCAGCTCGAAGGGGACGCAGGCCAGCTCTTGCCCTAGGGGCGTTTCTTGCAATCCTCGGTGCCGCAGGGATGATGCTGGCCGCGGCCCTGCGCTCTTTTCCTGTTGAGCTGGTGGCACTCTTCTTCCTAGGTTCCGCAACGGCAGTGGGGCTTCAGGCGCGGTTTGCAGCTGCCGACATACCCACGAGCAGGCCCAAAGGCAAAGATCTCTCGATTGTGGTGTGGGCGACAACTCTTGGAGCGGTAGTTGGGCCCAATCTAATTGCCCCAGGAGAGGCGATGGGGCTCGCCATCGGGCTGCCACATCTGGCAGGACCATTCCTCCTGACAATCTTTGCGCAGACCACTTCGACCCTGGTGTTCTGGTTTGGGTTGCGCCCTGATCCTCTCCTGCTGGCCCAGCAGGTTGCTGGAATTGAGCAGGGTCTACCGCAGCGAAAAAGCAGTGAAGCCATCGGAATTATCAGGCGAAATCCCCTCGCTGCCTTCACCATCCTGACTATCGCACTTAGCCACATGGTTATGGTCTCCGTGATGAGCATGACCCCTGCCCACCTATCAGGCGAGGGCCACTCACTCGCAGAAGTCGGCTTTACCATTTCTTTGCACGTTGCCGGTATGTATGCGTTTGCGCCAGTATTTGGAATTCTCAGCGATCGCATTGGTGCCAAGCAGACCATTCTTCTGGGGCAGTTTGTGCTCCTTTGCTCACTGGCCATCTCTGGATTTGGGCAGTTCAACTTCACGCTGGTTGTCATCGGACTTTTCCTGCTTGGCCTTGGCTGGTCAGCCGCAACCGTCGCCGCAAGCGCACTGCTGTCAGAGGTTTTGGAAGTAGATCAGAAGCCGGTGGTTCAAGGCTTCAGCGATTCCCTGATGAGTCTCAGCGGGGCTTTTGGTGGGGCGGTGTCGGGCACTATCCTCACCCTCTACACTTTTGGCGGCCTCAACGCGGCGGCGCTACTACCCGTGGTGTTGATAGTAGTTGCAACCGCCTACTCAAGAAGGTGGCGGGCATAAAGAAATCTCACTCCCGAGATTTTGTCATCAAGAGTGAGATTTGTGACCCCAGCGGGATTTGAACCCGCGCTACTGCCGTGAGAGGGCAGCGTCCTAGGCCGCTAAACGATGGGGCCCTAGTTGCAACCTAGAAATCATGCCACAAACCAGCCCGATGGGCAATCTAACGGCTCAGAAGCGAGAGCGCTCCTGGTTTAACCTCAACTGTGAATGGGGCGGGCCCGATGATTTCTCCGTCACAGGTCATCGGGAAACCCGCATTCTCAATCCGCACCTTAGCTGCCTTGAAAATCTCTACCTCTGCATATCTAACGTGTTCGCCCTTATAGACCTTGGGAAAGATCTCGAGGAGCTTCCTTCTAGATACCTCGTGCAGTATGAAGACCTCTACCTGGCCATCGGTGATCTCAGATCTTGGAGAGATTTGCATGCCACCACCGAAATTCTTCACGTTCGCAACCCCGCAAAGCATCGCCTTGAACTCTCTGGAATCTCCATCTGCCACTACCCGATATTCGATTGGTTTGAACCTGGGAAGCTCCAAAAACAAAGCTGCAACATAGGAGTTGGGCCCCTTAGGCCAAACCAAACGATTGGCCCGTTCGGCACAAAGAGCATCGAACCCGGCAGAGATGGAGCCCAGAGACCAGAACTGCCTGTATTCGGTCTCTACCCACATAACATCAACTGCCCGTGGGCACTCAATTGCGCCAACGATATTTGCCACTGCGGCCTCGGTGTCGGTAAGAGAGATTGCAAGTTCACGAACCTGATCATTACCGCTGCCGGCTGGGACCAGGCCCACAGGTAGCGAGTGTTCTATTGCCAAGTTTACTCCAAGCTGAGAGGTTCCGTCGCCACCAATTGCGACTAGTCCAGAGAGTTCGCCTGCTTTCTGGCTAACTTTTCCGCGAGCATCGTCCTGACTTACTCCGCTGAGATTGATTGTTTGAATACCGGCTTGCTGAAAAGCAGCTAGCGCCTTTTCACCGACACTGTTTCCTCGGCCGCGGTTCGCAGCTGGATTGATTATTACTCCTAGTGGCTTCATTGCCACCTCCTGTTGCCTCAAACATAGACTGATTGCCGGAGGTTCGCCATGAGGATTACAAAGCTTGAGCACGCCTGCCTGGTTTTAGAGGTTGCAGGCAAACAGCTGGTCGTTGACCCGGGCATGTATTCCGAAAACCCACCCCAGATTTCAAACCCCGTGGCTATAACCCTCTCTCACATTCACGATGACCACAGCTATAAGCCACACCTCGAGGCTCTGCTGAAGCAGAATCCAGATCTCCTAATCTTTGGCACCGAAGAAGTTGCTGAGAAGCTCAAAGGCCTAAATGTCACAAGGGTCTACCACGGTGACAGACATGTGGTTGACGGTTTCACGCTGGATTTTTATGGCTACTTTCACCAAGAGATCCACCGCTCCATACCCTTGGTGCAGAACTTTGGGCTAATGGTGAATGGCGAGCTTTACTACCCGGGTGACAGCTACACGATCCCCGAGGTGAAGGTGCAAACTCTGGCCTGCCCATCAAGCGCACCCTGGCTCAAGATTGCGGACGTGATGGACTTCCTGGTCGAAATAAAGCCAAAGAGATGCTTCCCCACTCACAATGCGCTGCTTTCTGAGCATGGCCACAAGCTTCAAAACTCGAGAATCATGGAGCTAACGGAGCAATACGGCGGAGAATTTAGATTTCTCAATGTCGGTGAGAGCTGGGAAATCTAAACCGCAACAATAACCGCGGCTAGGAGCATGGCAATCGTTGTTCCGCCCCAAAGCCTTTTTTCTTTCTCGCTTCTAGTTATGTTGTTGGCAATCGCACTTAACCCAGCGAATGCCGCAAAGCCCCAGTTGGCCACTGAGTTCCCAGCTTCATCAAGGAGCGGTGTGAAAACTCCTAGCTGAGCCAGGTAGTGGCCGGCGATTGCGAACATCACAAGGGCTGAGAAAGCGCTTGCGATTCGGTATGGAGTGCTTAGGACACCAGGGTTGCGACCCCCGTATGCGTACTCGCCAAGGGGCGCGCCAAAAACGATCGCTATTTGAAAGAGAGCTGTTGCTAAATAAGCAAAAACTAGAAAACCTGAAGCGAAAGAATTAAGCATTTCAGGCTTCCGAATCTACTTGCTGGGGTACCTGGACTCGAACCAAGAACAAAGGTACCAGAAACCTCCGTGTTGCCAATTACACCATACCCCAAGGGCGCAAGCCTCTATCCTAGTGGGCCTTTGAGAATGCCTCTAGTCTCGCCAGCGTAACCTGCTTGCCAAGAATCTCCATGCTTTCAAAAAGCGGTGGGGTGACTCTCCGGCCCGAAATAGCTGTTCTAACAGCACCAAATGCAACCCTCGGCTTTAGCTCAGCCTTCTCAATCAGCGCCTCACTGAGTGCTGCCTGGATTGCATCGGTTTTGAATTCCGCGAGTCCCAGCAAAGCATCGTGTGCAAGCTTTGCAATACTTCCCGCGTCCTCGCCAAGCTGTTTCAGCGCATCCTCTTCGAAGCTGATCTCGGTCGCGAACAAGAATCCAACCATTCCTGGCGCCTCCCCCAAGACAGTGATTCGCTCTTGGATCAGCGGCGCTGCCATGGCAAGGATTTCGTGCTCCCGCTCACTCGGAGTTGAGCTCATAACACCCGCGGATTGCAGGTAGGGAATGAGGCGCTCACGGAAATCCTCCCCATCGAGCAGCCTGATGTGAGAGGCGTTAATCGAATCTGCCTTCTTCTGGTCAAACCTCGCCGGGTTCGGATTCACGTCTGAAATTTCGAAATTTTCACACATCTCTGTGAGCGTGAAGATGTCCCTGTCCGCGGAGATTGACCAACCCAATAGCGCAAGGTAGTTCAGCAGACCCTCTCGGATGAATCCGCGATCGCGATGCAGAAACAGGTTGCTCTCCGGGTTGCGCTTGCTTAGCTTTTTGTTGCCCTCCCCCATGACAAAAGGTAGGTGGCCAAACTGCGGAACGAAGTCTGTGATGCCGGCTTCGACAAGGGCGTTGTAGAGAACAATCTGCCTCGGGGTAGAGGACAGCAAATCCTCACCTCTCAGCACATGGGTGATGCCCATAAGGGCATCATCAACTGGGTTTACCAGTGTGTAGAGAGGTTGGCCCCCAGGCCTGACAAGCACGAAGTCCGGGAAGCTACCAGCGGGAAAAGTTATCTCACCTCGAACTAGATCTGTGAAGGTGATGTCTTCCGCGGGAACCTTCAAACGAAGTGCTGGCCTCCTGCCCTCCGCGAGATAGCGCTCTCGATCCTCATCCGACAGCTCTCGCTCAGAGTTGTCATAACCCAGCTGCACAGCTCTGCCGGCGGCCTTATTTCTCTCTTCGATCTCCTCAGCGGTGAGGAAGCTCTCATAAAGGTGCCCCGAGGCCTTGAGCTTTTCAATCACATCGAGGTAGATCTGACCGCGTTCACTCTGACGATATGGACCCGAAGGGCCTCCAACATCGACTCCCTCGTCCCAGTCGAGTCCGAGCCAGCGCAGGGCATTGACCAGCTGTTCGTAGCTCTCCTCAGTGTCGCGAGCGGCGTCAGTGTCCTCAATACGAAAAACAAACGTTCCACCGGTCTTGCGGGCGTAGGCCCAGTTGAACAGGGCAGTTCTAATAAGGCCAACGTGAGGGGTGCCAGTGGGGCTGGGGCAAAATCTAACTCGGATGTCTGAGCCTTGGGCCTGGGTGACGGGAGCGTTTAGAGAAGTCATAGTCACCCGAAATCCTATTTGACCAAGCTGACTAGAGTTCCAATTCCCTCGATTGTGCACTCGACCCTGTCGCCGGAGACAATCTTTGAGATGCCGGCAGGGGAGCCTGTCAGGATGATATCTCCCGGCTCCAGCGTGAAGTTCTGGGAGATGTAGGACACCAAATACTCAGGCGAATAAACCATCTCGGAGGTACTTGCATCCTGCTTGGTTTCGCCATTGATGGTGGAGCTTATTCGCTTATTGCTCGGGTCAAATCCGGTCTCTATCCAGGGGCCGACTGGGCAAAAGGTATCGAATGCTTTGCTTCTTGCCCACTGCAGGTCGGAGAACTGGATATCCCGCGCCGTTACATCATTTGCAATTGTGTATCCAAGGATGTGATCAGACACCTGCTCCTGAGGAACATTCTTTGCGGTCTTCCCAATAACTACCGTCAGCTCAGCTTCTATCTCTACCTGGCCTGACTGCACTGGCAGCTCAATAGTGTCCTCGCTGGCAACAATCGCACTTGTTGGCTTGAAGAAGATAAGTGGTTCTTTCGGGGTCTGCTGGTGAATCTCAGCGGCGTGTGATGCGAAGTTCAAACCCACCAGAACAATCTTCTTTGGCTGAACAGGGGCAAGCAGCTTCACGTCTTTTAGCTCATAGGTGTTGCCGGTCTCACGGATCGTTTCAAACGGCTTACCCTCGAGCACGCTGATTCTCTCGCCATCGAGGACTCCGTACTTGGTGGATTCACCCTGGCTGAATCTGATGATTCGCATTAGCTGCTTAGCTTGACCATCCAGCCATGGCGGTCGGGGACCGTTCCATACTGAATGCCGGTCAATTCCTGTCTCAGAGATACAGTGAGCGCTCCTGGCTCGTTTCCACCAATCACGATTTCTTCCTCGCGTGATTTGAGGAGCCCCACGGGGGTAATCACTGCGGCGGTGCCGCAGGCAAATACTTCTGTGATCTTGCCTGAGGAAACGGACTGACGCAGCTCATCCAGCGACATCTTCTGTTCCTTCACTTCATGGCCGGCGTCCTTCAAGAGCTGAATGACTGAGTCTCTCGTTATGCCATGAAGAATGGTGCCATCCAGAGGTGGGGTTACAACGCTGCCATCTGAGTGCACGAAGAATAGGTTCATGCCGCCCAGCTCTTCGATGTAGGTCGAGGTTTCAGCATCCAAGAACATGACCTGTGAGCAGCCGTTGTCGTTTCCTTCTTGCTGAGCAAGAAGTGAGGCAGCGTAATTTCCACCGGTCTTGGCCTCTCCGGTGCCGTGCTTGCCAGCACGGGCCGAATCGAGGGCAATCCAAATCGAAACAGGCTTTATGCCTCCGGTGAAATAGGGGCCGACGGGAGACGCAATCAGTCGATACTCGACCCGATGCGCAGCTCTGACCCCGAGAAAGTTCTCGGCGGCAATCTCAAAAGGCCTTAGGTAGAGCGTCTTCTCGCCCTCAGGACTTGGAACCCAGTCGCCATCTAGTGCAATGAGCTCCTTCATCGACTGCACAAATAGCTCTACCGGCAGCTCAGGAAGCGCCATGCGCCTTGCGGAGCGCTGCAGCCTTGCAGCATTCATCTCGGGACGGAAGGTCCAAATTGACCCGTCCTGGTGACGATAGGCCTTGATGCCCTCAAAAATCTCTTGGCCGTAGTGGAGCACCGCCGAAGAAGGGTCCATCTGGATAGGTCCGTAGGGAATCACTTGTGGCGAGTGCCAACCCCTGTCTTTTTCCCAGGTAATCACTACCTGATGATCGGAGAAATGGGTCCCAAAAGTCGGGTTGGCGAGAATGCGCTCGCGCTCAGCGGCCGCAAGCGGACTCTCGTTTACAGAAACCTGAAACTGCATTTTCTAAATCTTCTCCAGTATCGCCGTTGCGATCTCTGAGGTGCCGGAGGCCTTCTCGCTTCCAGCAAGGTAATCAGAGACTCCGTTCTCAATCTTCTGCGCAGCACTCGAATGTCCGAGGGTCTTTGCGAGAAGTGCCGCGGAGAGGATTGCCGCGGTTGGATCTGCCAGATTTTTTCCGGCGATGTCTGGAGCTGATCCATGAACGGGTTCGAACATGGAGGGAAAGGCCCCAGTGGGGTTTAGGTTAGCGGAAGCAGCCAGGCCTATGCCACCAGAAATGGCTGCCGCAAGATCGGTAATGATGTCGCCAAACAGGTTGTCCGTAACGATCACATCAAAGCGCTCAGGCGAGTTCACCATGTGAATTGTTGCCGCATCGATGTGCATGTAGTCGTGGGTAACCTCTGGATACTCACTGGCAGTTTCCTCAACAAGCCTTAGCCACAGCTTTCCAGCGTGCACCAGAACGTTAGTTTTATGAACGAGCGTGAGTTGCTTCCGCTTTCTGCTGTTCGCTAGCTCAAACGCGTAGCGGACTGCCCTCGAAACCCCATGGTAGGTATTCACTGACACTTCATTTGCTAGCTCCTGGTCACTGCCGACCCTCAGTGCGCCTCCGTTACCAACGTATGGACCCTCGGTGCCCTCGCGTACAACCACGAAGTCAATGTCCTTGGCTTGGGACAGCACGCTGCTGACTCCTGCAAACAGTTTCGTAGGGCGAAGGTTGATGTGGTGGTCAAATGCGAAGCGCAGCTTCAACAGCAGCCCTCGCTCCAGCACCCCAGAGGGAACCCTTGGGTCGCCAATAGCACCAAGCAAGATAGCATCGTGCTTTTTCAGGTTTGAAAGATCTTCATCAGTGAGAATTTCGCCGTTTGCTAGGTACCGGTTTGCGCCAAGGTCATACTCGGTTGTCTTGACGACAACCCCGTCCAGAGCCTTTTCTAGAGCCCTGAGAGCAACGCTGGTTACCTCCGGACCAATGCCGTCACCTGGAATTACAGCTAGATTCAGCGCGCTCAAGATTGCCTCACAATTTTCTGAGACAACCCTATTCGCTTTTGTGAACGCTTGCCCTAAATTGCACGTCGATAGCGGTCATTTCAGCGCCATCCTTGGAGACCCTGCGCTTCAGCTCTCGACAATCAAAGATTAGACCTCGCGATTCCGCCCAGCTTCTCAACTTATCGGGATCGACATTCAGCTCAGGCAATGGAGGTCCGCCGAAACCCTCGGTTACATTCCTCAAGGCGTGCCAAACCCCGAATATCTCTCCATCGCCAAGCTGCTCCAGTGCGTTATCGAGAGCTTGCTCAAGCTCTGCCCAAGGCAGTTGGAGGTAGCAGATAAGTAGCAGGTCCGGCTTGAGCTGAAACTTGGCGTGCTTGGCATCAGCGTGAGTAGCACGAGATTGTTTCTCGAGCCCAAGTGCGCCAGCCCTCGCAATATATTTAGCAAGAGCAACTTTTGAGAACTCGACGTTCTCGGCCTGCCAGCCCTTAGAGGCAAGCCAAAGCGCATTGCGGCCTTCCCCGCCAGCAAGGTCAACTACTTGCCCCGGAGGGAGGTCCCCCAGCTCACTTACGACAAACTGGTTTGGCTCCAAAGACCAGACGCTTGCCTCCTGGGCATAGCGCCTATCCCAGTCTGCTGAGCTAATCGGTTACCACTTCAAGGCCAAGCTGAGCGGACGCGTTAGCAACAGATCCACCATTGACCAGCTTTCCGGTGAAGCCAATGCTCTCCATGAAATCAATGGCCTGGCCAGCACGGTTACCTGAGCGGCAATAGATGTAGTAATCGGCACTCTTGTCCAAGGTCTCAAGCTGAGCGGCAAAGTCACTGTCAGCAATGCCCATGCGGATTGCTCCAGCAAGGTGGCCGGATGCCCACTCCTCCGGGGTGCGAACGTCAATTACTGCTGCGTAGTCCTGTGGGTTCATTTCTTCAGGTGCACATCCTGCTAGTCCGAATACGGCGACAAGAGCAAGTATGCCAGCGGCAAGGGTCTTCAAAAGCTTCAATGGGTGTCCTTTCAAATACCCCCTAGGGTATGTGTTAGAGTTTGTTTAGTCAAGTTCGAATGGAGCGTGTTATGGAGATTCCAGCACTAGAAATCGACGCTGTAAAGAAGCGCCTCGCAAGGGCCCAGGGCCAGCTGGGGGGCATCATCAAGATGCTGGACGAGGGTAGAGACTGCACTGATGTGCTGACTCAACTTGCTGCCGCCAACTCTGCGGTGAACAAGGCCGCCTTTGCTCTTCTGGCATCTGGAATCTCGAACTGCGGAACCGGCGAAGAGGGCGAGAGGGATCGCGCGCGCCTTGAAAAAGCCTTTTTGGCGCTGAGCTAGGAAAACATGGGACTATTCGATTTTTTGAAGCCGAAGTTTCCCTCGATTACTCCGCAGGAAGCAGAGGCTCGCATCCAGGCTGGTGCGATGCTGCTAGATGTTAGGGAGAGCGCCGAGTATCGCAGTGGCCACGCACCGGGTGCGAAGTTGATTTCATTGGAAGTACTCCCCCGCAGGCTCAAAGAGATTCCCAAAGAGCGGGAGATATTGGTTATTTGCAATTCGGGCGGGCGCTCCTCCCAGGCGGCAACGCTGCTGGCAAAAGAGGGCTACAACGTGACAAATGTTTCTGGCGGCATGGTCGCCTGGCAAAGAGCAGGACTTAGGACGGTAAGAAAATGAAGGTAGTAATCGTTGGTGGCGTTGCCGGTGGCATGTCCACCGCCACGAGGCTCCGCAGGCTTCGCGAGGACGCAGAAATCATTGTCTTTGAACAGGGACCTCATGTTTCATATGCAAACTGCGGCTTGCCCTATCACATAGGTGAAGTAATTCCTGCTGAGAAGGACCTGCTGCTTCAGACCCCGGAGAGCCTTGGAGAGCGCTTCCGCCTGGATGTCCGGGTCAACTCAAGAGTCACAAACATTGACCGCAGTTCAAAGTCCGTGACCGTGAAAAACCTAGAGAGCGGCGAGGAATACCTCGAGAGCTTTGACTCCCTAGTACTCTCCACGGGCGCTAAGCCGCGAATGGTTCCGATTCCAGGGCTAGAGCGAGCCAAGGTTCTCAGAGACGTCCAGGATGCAACTGAGATCAAGAAATTGGTGGATGAAAAGAAAATCAAGTCCGCGGCAATCATTGGCGCTGGATTCATTGGAGTCGAGCTAGCGGAGAACCTCCAGGATCGCGGGATTGAGACCACGATCGTAGAGTTCAGGGACAACATCCTCCCCCAGTTCGATCCAGAGATGATCGAGCCGCTGCAGGCAGTTCTTGTCGAAAACGGAATCAAGCTGGCTCTTGGTGCCGAAACCGAGGAGGTCCTTGCTGACTCTCTCCGTCTTAGGGACGGCAGGGTAATACCTGCTGACCTGGTGGTTGCAGCAATTGGAGTTGTCGCTGACCACCAGCTCGCCGTGGATGCAGGACTGGAAATTGGCAAGGCGGGTGGCATTGCGGTAAACAACCGTATGCAGACCTCGGATCCAAACATTTTTGCGGTCGGTGATGCCGCTGAGAAGACCAGCCTCCTCACGGGAGAACCCCAAATGATCTGGCTTGCCAACCTTGCAAATCGTCACGGGAGGCTCGTCGCCGACGTCATCGCAGGTGAAGAAGTTAGCTCTAGGCCCTCGATTGGAACCGGAATCATCGGTGCCTACGGCATGGCCGCGGCACTTACCGGGCTCACCGAAGGGCTTGCGAAGCGCATGGAGATCCCCCACCGCGTAATTCACCTCCACCCATCCAGCCACGCAGGCTATTACCCAGGTGCCGTGAGGGTTAGCCTCAAGGTGCTCTTTGACCCTGAAACGGGCAAACTCCTTGGGGCTCAGGGCATTGGGCGCGACGGCGTCGATAAGAGAATTGACGTGATTGCAACCGCCATCTATGCGGGACTTACCGTAGATGATCTGATGAACCTCGAGCTCGCATACGCGCCAGCCTTTGGAAGTGCAAAAGATGCCATCAATCAAACCGGCTACGTTGGCAACAACTCACTCTCAGGAAAGACGCCAAGCATTCAGTGGCACGAGCTAGAGAGTGCCATGCAGCAGGGCGCGCTGCTAGTAGATGTGAGAACCAGTGAGGAGAACTCTGCGGGAAGCATCCCGGGTTCGACCCTGATCCCAGTCGATGCTCTGCGAGACAACATTGCACAGCTAGAGGGGAAAGATCTCATTGTGACCTGTGCAGTTGGTCAGCGAGGCCACACTGCGACACAGCTGCTTCGCTCGCACGGCCTGAAGGTCAGAAACCTAGACGGCGGCTACACCACCTGGCGCTCAGGCATGGATGCCAGGGAGCGAGCGAAAGTAATTAGTACTGCTCACTAATCGAGATAGCCCGCATCATCTCCGCCTGAATCTTGCTCTTGAGACCCTCTAGGAGCTCTGGGGCAATTGGCGAGTCAACAGTTATCACGCTGAGAGCTTTACCGCCCTTTTGCTGCCTAGCAATTGTCATTGAAGCTATGTTGATGTTGGCGTCTGCAAAAGCTGCGCCATAGATCGCGACGATGCCTGGTCGGTCCTGGTAAACCATAACGACCATGTTGTCGGCCAACGCAAGCTCAACGTCATAACCATTTATTGAGACAACCTTTTGGTGGTGCTTTGGGCCGATTACCGTGCCGCCAGCAGAGACCACAGTGCCGTCTGACAAAACTGCCTTTAGGGTCGTGACGTTTCGATACTCATCGCTCACCGTGTCCTGAGTCAGACGAACCTCGACGCCCCTCTGCTCCGCCATGATTGGCGCATTTACGTAAGAGACCTGCTCGGTGACCATGGTCTGAAAGAGCCCCTTGAGTGCGGCAAGCTTCAAAACCGTCACGTCGTGAGCTGCGATTTCGCCGCGTGCCTCAAACTCAACAGAGACGATTGAGGTGTGAGCCAATCCCGCAACAATCTGACCAAGCTTTTCCGCAAGCGGGATTCCTGGCTTAACCGACGAGTCGATGACACCTCCCGCAACATTGACTGCATCTGGGACCAGGTCGCCGGCCAACGCCAGCCTGACACTCCTTGCGACTGATACACCTGCTTTTTCCTGAGCCTCGTCGGTTGAAGCCCCGAGGTGAGGGGTGAGAATCACGTTATCCAGCTCCAACAGCGGAGATCCGGTTGGGGGTTCCGAAACAAACACATCCAGCCCGGCTCCCGCAATCTTGCCTGAGCTCAGGGCCTTATAAAGCGCATCCTCATCAATGATTCCGCCGCGCGAGCAATTCACGATTCTCAGGTTTGGCTTTGCGATGGCAAACTGAGCATCGCTGATCATCCCGGTAGTCTCTGGGGTCTTTGGGATATGAATCGTGACGTAGTCACTGCGCTTCATAAGCTCGTCTAGGTCAACCAGTTCGACCCCGATCTGCTCGGCTCTCGCCTGAGTTACATAGGGGTCGTAGCCTATGAGTGTCGCACCAAACCCAGCTAGGCGCTGAGCAACCAGGGTTCCGATTCGGCCTAGGCCAACAATTCCAATGGTCTTTTCGTAGAGCTCAACCCCGGTGAACTTGCTCCTGAGCCACTTGCCCTCCCTCAAGGATGCGTGGGCATCGGGGATGTGGCGAGACAGAGCCATGATGTGGCCGATAGCGAGTTCTGCAGCTGAAATCACGTTGGAGGTCGGAGCATTCACGACCATGACTCCGGCCTCGGTTGCAGCTTTGAGATCAACGTTGTCTAGGCCGACGCCAGCCCTGGCAATTACCTTCAGCTTTGGTGCCTTGGAGACAGCCTCCGCATCCATCTTTGTCGCGGAGCGAATCAAGACAGCATTCGCATCTGCGAGGGCTGCAAAAAGGGCAGTGCGATCAGTCCCGTCCACATTTCGGACATCGAAATCTGGACCGAGCGCCTCAACAGTTGCCGGGGACAGCTCCTCGGCAATCAGAACTATGGGTTTGGACAATAGCTGACCTAACGAAAATCAACGGTGATGGGATTTCCGCTAAGTCTAGCGTTTATTGCTATCTAGGGCAGGTGCAGAGTTGTGACTCTGGAACACCAGCTAGCGCTTCTTCGACGTGCTGGCCGCAACCCTCCCAGGTGACCTTGCCGCAGCTTGAACAAATAGCTTGTGAGCACATAAACAATCCTTTTCTTCAGACGTCAATCACACTAGTTTACTAATACCCCTAGGGGTATAGCAACTCGCCGAAAGAAAAAGACCCCGGTTTCCCAGGGTCCTAATCCTTCTACTACCTGGCTGCTGAGCCCTCGGTGTAGTCATCCTTGTTCTCAATCCAGCTGAAGAGCTTGCGCAGCTCGCGGCCTGTTGCCTCGATTGGGTGCTGCTCGCCCTTGGCACGCAAAGCCTTGAACTCTGGTGCTCCGGCATCTTGGTCTCCGATGAAGCGATCTGCGAACGCACCCGACTGGATGTCGCTGAGCACGGCCTTCATGTTCTCCTTGACGGATGGGTCAATTACCCTCGGACCCGATACGTAGTCACCGTATTCAGCGGTGTCAGAGACACTCCAACGCTGCTTTGCGATGCCACCCTCGTACATCAGGTCAACGATCAGCTTGAGCTCGTGTAGAACCTCGAAGTAGGCAATCTCGGGCTGGTAGCCGGCCTCAACCAGGGTCTCAAAGCCGTACATCACAAGCTGTGAAGCACCGCCACAGAGAACTGCCTGCTCACCAAATAGGTCGGTCTCGGTCTCCTCGGTAAATGTGGTCTTGATGGTTCCCGCTCTGGTGCCACCAATGCCCTTCGAGTAGGAAAGACCTAGCTCAAATGCATCTCCGGTCGCGTCCTGTTCGATGGCAATTAGGTTTGGTACTCCCCTGCCCGCTGCATACTCGCGGCGGACGATGTGGCCTGGGCCCTTCGGGGCAACCAACATCACGTTCACATTTGCGGGAGGCTTGATAAATCCAAAGCGAATCGCAAAACCGTGACCAAAGACCAGAGTGTCTCCCTCGGAGAGGTTTGGCTCGATGTCCTGGGAGTAGAGGTCGCGCTGCTTTGGGTCCGGAACAAGCACCACAATTACGCTTGCCCACTTGACCGCCTCGGCTGGAGTCAGCACCTTCAGCCCCTGCTCCTCGGCCTTTGCCTTGGATTTCGAACCCTCCTGGAGACCCACAACGACGTCAACGCCGGAGTCTTTCAGGTTTAGAGCGTGGGCGTGGCCCTGGGATCCAAATCCCAAAACCGCAACCTTTTTACCCTGAATGATGGATAGGTCGGCATCGCTGTCGTAGAAGATTTCTGCCACTGTTTTCTCTCTCTTTGTCTATCTAAAAGCTCTTACTTAAGAACCTTCTCGCTCATGGACTTTGATCCACGAGAAATTGCAATGGCCCCGGACTGGACCAACTCTTTGATGCCAAACGGCTCGAGCACCTTGATAAATGCCTTGCACTTAGCGCTGTCACCGGTGACCTCGATTACCACGGAGTCACTCACGACATCTATTACCCTCGCCCTGAATAGTGTTACGGCCTCTAAAACCTGTGACCTGGTGGCTGCGTCGGTTTTCACCTTTACGAGCATGTGGTCTCTGGCTACCGAAGCATCGTCTTCCAGCTCGACGATCTTGAGTACATTCACGAGTTTGTTTAGCTGCTTGGTTACCTGCTCTAGCGGCTGGCCATCCAGGTTTACAACCACAGTCATTCGGGAAACGCCCTCAACCTCGGTGGTTCCGACGGCAAGGGATTCAATGTTGAACCCGCGACGAGCGAACAGCGCAGCTACTCGGGTGAGGATACCTGGCTTGTCTTCAACCAAAAGAGAAAGCACATGTTGGCTCATGACTACTCCTCACCATCCCAAATCGGGGCCGCATCGCGAGCATATTGCACCGCATCGTTTGACACACCTGCTGGCACCATAGGCCAAACCATCGCGTCACGTCCGACGATGAAGTCAATTACCACTGGGCGGTCGTTGGTCTCCATCGCGAGCTTGATCGCTGCGTCAACCTCTTCTACTTTCTCGACGCGAATTGAGAGGCAGCCATAGGCATCCGAAAGCTTCACGAAGTCCGGAACCATTGCGGTGTCGGTTCCAGTGTGAAGGTCGGTGTTTGAATAACGCTCGTTATAGAAGAGCGTCTGCCACTGCCTCACCATCCCAAGGGAGGAATTGTTGATGATTGCGACCTTGATTGGGATGTTGTTGATCGTGCAGGTGGCAAGCTCCTGGTTTGTCATCTGGAAGCAGCCATCGCCATCAATGGCCCAAACCAACTTATCCGGCATCGCGACCTTGGCTCCCATTGCGGCGGGTACCGCATAGCCCATGGTCCCTGCACCACCCGAGTTGAGCCAAGTGTTGGGGTTCTCGTAATTAATGAACTGAGCAGACCACATTTGGTGCTGTCCCACACCCGCTGCATAGATTGCCTCGGGTCCGGAGAGCTGGCCGATTCTCTCGATAACGTACTGCGGAGCGAGCTTGCCGTCCTCTAGGTCGTTGTAGCCCAGCGGGTAGCGCTCCTTGAGGCCATCGAGGTACTTCCACCACTCACTGATGTCGTACTTCTTCCCCTTGAGCTGCTTCTCGAGCTCCTGCGTGAGCATCGCAATGACGACCTTGGCGTCTCCCACGATTGGAACATCCGCATGGCGAATCTTGCCGATCTCGGCAGGGTCGATGTCGACGTGGATTACCTTGGCACCCTTTGCGAAGGTCTTGACGTCTCCGGTTACCCGGTCGTCAAAACGCGCTCCCAGGGTGATCAAAAGGTCTGACTTCTGAAGACCCGTGACTGCGGGCACCGTGCCGTGCATACCTGGCATGCCGAGGTGTTGTGGATCTGAGTCGGGGTAGGCACCTCGCGCCATAAGCGTTGTCGTCACCGGAGCACCGAGCAGCTTCGCGAGCTTGTGGAGCTCCTTGTGAGCACCAGCCCGGATAACTCCGCCACCGACATACAGCATTGGCTTCTTGGACTGCAGGATGAGCTCGGCAGCAGCCTGCACCTGCTTGCCATGCGGGTCAGTAACAGGCTTGTAGCCGGGTGTGACCTCTTTCACTGGAGGCCAGCTGAATTCAAACTTCGCGTTCTGAGCGTCCTTAGCAACATCCACCAGAACAGGCCCCGGCCTTCCGGTGGTCGCAATCTCAACTGCAGAAGCCATAACCGCAGGGATGTCCTCGGCTTTTGTCACAAGGAAGCTGTGCTTTGTGATCGGCATGGTAATACCGACAATGTCCGCCTCCTGGAAGGCGTCGGTACCAATAGCGTGCGAGTTGACCTGACCGGTGATTGCGAGCATGGGCACTGAATCCATGTGCGCATCGGCAATGGCGGTCACCAAGTTGGTGGCGCCGGGGCCACTGGTCGCAATGCAAACGCCAAGCTTGCCGCTTGCTGCCGCATAGCCCTCGGCAGCGTGACCTGCGCCCTGTTCATGGCGAACGAGGATATGGCGGATCTTGCTCGAATCCATAAGCGGGTCGTAGGTGGGGAGGATTGCTCCGCCCGGCAGTCCAAAGACTGTGTCCACCCCGAGCTGCTCGAGCGATCGAATTATCGCCTGGGCACCTGTAAGGGTCTCTGTCATCGAATCTCCAAAAATCTAATTAGCCGCAGTAGGCGCCCTCGGAGGCCGAGTGCACCAGCTTGGTGTATTTCGCTAGAACGCCGCGGGTGTAGCGCGGTGGCAGTGGCTGCCACTGCTGCTTCCTCGCAGCCAGCTCCTCATCGTCGACCAGTAAGTCAAGCGATCGAGCTGCAACATCGACTCGAATCAAGTCTCCATCGCGAACCAGAGCAATTGGCCCACCGTCGGTGGCCTCTGGGGCAATGTGGCCGATGCAAAGGCCGGTTGTGCCGCCCGAGAATCTGCCGTCCGTCAATAGTAGGACATCTTTGCCCAATCCCGCACCCTTGATTGCGCCCGTGATTGCCAGCATCTCGCGCATTCCGGGGCCTCCCTTGGGTCCCTCGTAGCGAATGACAACAACATCTCCGGCCTTGATCTCGCCCTTGGTCAGGGCCTCCATGGCTGCAGCCTCACGCTCGAAGACCTTTGCAGGTCCCTCAAATTTCTCTAGGTCAAAACCTGCGGTCTTCACAACAGCACCATCGGGAGCGATGGTGCCGCGAAGAATAGAAATTCCTCCATCGGCATGAATCGGGTTGTTCATCGCGCGGATGATCTTGCCGTCCGGGTCAGGAGGGTTGATGTCAGCAAGGTTTTCTTTGAGCGTCTTGCCGGTTGCTGTCATCACATCACCGTGCATGAGACCAGCATCCAGTAGGGCCTTCATCACAACTGGTACGCCGCCAACCCTGTCGACATCGTTCATTACAAACTGGCCAAATGGCTTCAGGTCTCCTAGGTGTGGGACCTTGTCGGCAATCCTGTTGAAGTCCTCCAACTTGAGATCTACCTCTGCCTCGCGAGCAATTGCTAGAAGGTGCAGAACTGCGTTTGTTGAGCCACCAAAGGCCATGAGAACAGCAATGGCATTCTCAAATGCCTCCTTGGTCAAAATGTCTCTTGCGGTAATGCCCTTCGAAATAAGGTTCACCACTGCTTCGCCGCTTCGGTGGGCCCAGGTGTCGCGCCTGCGGTCAGCAGAGGGAGGGGCTGCGCTGCCCGGAAGCGAAAGTCCGAGAGCCTCGCCAATTGAAGCCATTGTGTTAGCGGTGTACATACCGCCACATGCGCCCTCGCCAGGACAGATTGCCCTCTCGATGCGGTCAACATCTTCCTGGCTCATCTTGCCTGCTTTGCACGCACCAACGGCCTCGAAGGCGTCAATGATTGTGACCTGCTTCTCGGTCCCGTCCGAGAGCTTTACCCATCCTGGGGCGATCGAACCCGCATAGAGAAAGACTGCCGAGACATCAAGGCGCGCGGCTGCCATCATCATGCCCGGAAGAGACTTGTCACAGCCGGCCAGAAGAACTGCACCATCTAGCCGCTCTGCCTCCATTACGGTCTCGACCGAATCGGCAATGACCTCGCGAGAGACCAGCGAAAAATGCATTCCCTCATGGCCCATTGAGATGCCGTCAGAGACTGAAATTGTGCCGAACTCGAGTGGGTAACCACCGGAGGCGTGCACACCCTGCTTCGCGGCATCTGCAAGCCGATCTAGCGACAAATTGCAAGGGGTGACCTCATTCCATGACGAAGCCACACCTATCTGAGGCTTTACCCAGTCCTCATCTCCCATTCCAACTGCGCGCAGCATGCCCCTAGCAGCAGCGCGCTCTAGGCCGTCGGTGACAACGTGGCTTCTCGGCTTCATCTGGTTAGTCATGGGCTCAATCTTACGTTCATAAGGAGGTAGCCTGAAGTCGTGGAATCCCAAGACACCACCAAGGTGCCAACTGGTCTCGACCTGTACAGCCGTGCCTCACACGCAGCGGCTAAGGAGGTCATCTACTCCTACTCGACCTCATTTGGCCTGGCGACAAGACTCCTGGCTAAGCAATTTCGTGGTCACGTAGAGAACATTTACGCAATGGTTCGTGTCGCAGACGAAATCGTTGACGGTTCCGCCGCCGAGGCACAGGTTGCAGAAAACAGCGTCGACCCGAATCAGATGCTCACCGAGTTTGAAAACGAGACATACAGAGCCATGGAGCTTGGCTACTCCACAAATCTGATTCTCCATGCCTTCGCCCAGACGGCGAGACTGGTTGGCATCAAGCGAGACATTGTCGAGCCATTTTTCGTTTCGATGCGCATGGATCTGACGGAGAAGCAGCATGATCAGGCCTCTTTCGACACCTATGTCTATGGCTCGGCAGAGGTTGTTGGCTTGATGTGTCTTGCTGTCTTTGTCCATGGCAGGGACTTCTCCAAAGAGGAAAAAAAGACACTGGTAAGTGGCGCTAGAGCTCTCGGTGCAGCTTTCCAGAAGGTCAACTTCCTTAGAGATCTTGCTGCTGACTTTGACCGTCTCGGACGAAGCTACTTTCCTGGAGTCAGCGTGGAAAATTTTGACGAGAAAACCAAGGAAAGACTTGTGGCTGACATCGAGGCGGATCTTGCTCTCAGCTCAAAGTCACTGCCGCTGCTTCCCCTTGGCGCACGAAGAGCAGTGGCAGCAGCTCAACTTCTGTTCCAGGAGCTGAATCAAAAGATTTCGAAAACACCCGCTTCGGAACTAAAAACCCGTCGCATCTCTGTTGGTAATAGCCGGAAGCTCGTGCTGTTGGCTCGAGCAGTCGGAGGAAAAGCATGAGCAAAAAGTCCGCGGTTGTAGTCGGCGGCGGTATAGCTGGACTTGCCACGAGTGCACTGCTCGCCAAGGCCGGGATGGATGTGAAGCTCTTTGAATCTAGAGACTCGCTTGGGGGTCGTGCATACCTTTGGGAAAAGGATGGCTTCCGCTTTGACATGGGACCTAGCTGGTATCTCATGCCCGATGCCTTCGAGCAGTTCTTCAAACTCATGGGCACCACAGCGGACAAGGAGTTGGATCTCGTTCGGCTCACACCCGCCTACCAGACTCGCAACGAAGGGCTTGGTGACCGCATTGAGATGCCCGAGGATCTCGATGAAATCAAAAAGCTTTTTGATGAGATGGAGCCTGGAGCAGGCAAAGCCCTCGAGAGATATCTGGCGAGCGCCGAGGAAGCCTACGACCTCTCAATCAAGCACTTCCTATACACAAACTTCCGAGACCCGAGAAGTTTCTTCCACCCTGATGTTCTCAAGAAACTTGGCCGTTTCCTAAAGCTTCTGACCACCTCGCTCTATGACTTCTCTGGCAAGTACGTGAAAGATGAGCGCCTAAAGAAGATGCTCAACTTCCCTGCCGTCTTTTTGGGAGCCTCCCCGTATGACACCCCAAGCATGTATCACCTGATGACCCATGTCGATATGAAGCAGGGAGTCTTCTATCCAAACGGTGGCATGCACACCGTGATTGAGGCCATAGCAAGATTGGCAAGGCAGGAAGGTGTCGAGATTCACACCTCTTCCCCGGTTTCGCAGATCCTGACCGATGGTGGCAGGGCGACTGGCGTCAAGGTTGGAGAGGTGGAGATTTCTGCCGACGTCGTGGTGGCAACCGCGGACCTTCAGCACGTTGAAACCAAACTGCTGGAGCCGAGCCACCAGACTTACCCGCAATCTTGGTGGGAGAAAAAGGTGCCTGGCCCCTCCGCACTGCTTCTCTACCTGGGCATACGGGGAAAAATCGATCAGCTCGATCATCACTCGCTGCTCTACACCTCCGACTGGAAGGGAAACTTCGCCGAGGTATTCCACAAAGCAGACGGTAAGCGCAAAGTCCCAGACCCGGCATCGCTTTACATCTGCATGCCGTCAAAGACCGACAGCTCTGTTGCCCCTGAAGGTCATGAGAATGTCTTCGTGCTGGTGCCAACAGCGGCTGACCCTTCGATTGGGACCGGGGGAATCGGAGGAACGGGAGACCCCGCCATTGAGGCTGCCGCGGACAGGGTCATTGAGCAGATTTCCCAGTGGTGTGAGATCCCTGACCTCAAGGACCGGATCGTTGTTCGCCGGACCGTTGGTCCAAATGACTTTGTGAATGAGTTCAACGCCTGGAGCGGGACGGCGTTAGGCATGGCACACACGCTCATGCAAAGCGCGTTTTTCAGGCCAAAGAACTTTTCAAAGAAGCTGAAGAACCTTTACTACGCCGGCCAAAACACACTGCCCGGCATTGGATTGCCAATGTGTCTAATCGGAGCCGAGCTGGTCTACAAGCACCTTACAAACGACCGTTCGAGCGGCCCCATCAAGGGTGAGCTCAAGCCAGTTAGGACGTTCAAGGGTCTTCAGTGATGACCGAGCTCGTCCCTTTTGTGTACCTAACCCTGCTCCTAATTTCAATTGCGGGCCTGGGGGCAATTGATCGTCGGCACAAACTCGCACTTTTTGTTAGCCCAAGGGCAACCATCCTCTCGGTAGCTACGGCCGTGGCGGTGTTTCTAGCGTGGGATCTAGTCGGCATTGCTCTTGGCATCTTCTTTCGCGGAGATGCCCCTCACTTATCGGGGTTGCTCTTGGCTCCAGAGCTGCCCTTGGAGGAACTGTTCTTTCTGATACTGCTTAGCTACAACACCCTCTTGGTCTACCTCGGCTTCGCCAGGAGGTTTGCCAAGTGACCTATTTGCTGCTGACCGCCATCGTGTTAGGGATATTTGCAATTTACGCACTTTTGATGCGTAAGTGGCTGCCCGTAAAGCCCTTGATTGGGGCTGCAATTGTGATGCTGACGCTGACTTTGGTTTTTGACAATGTCATCATCGGGACCGGAATCGTTGACTACGACCCAGAGAAGATTTCCGGCATTCGCCTGGGCTTTGCTCCGATAGAAGACTTCGCCTACACCCTTGTTGCGCTTGTACTTGTGCCGTCTTTGTTTAATTTCTTACGGAGCAAGTTATGACGGCACTCAAGAGCCTGTTTTGGTCATCTAGGCCAATCTCATGGGTGAACACTGCCGTTCCCTTCGCAGCAGCGTATTTCTTTGCGGGCGGAGAAATTGGCGTTGAGCTCATCGTTCTCACACTTTTCTTTCTTATCCCCTACAACCTTTTGATGTATGGGATAAACGACGTATTTGATTATGAGAGTGACCTCCGCAATCCTCGCAAGGGCGGCATCGAAGGGGCGCTTTTAGCGCCCGAGCTTCACCGCAAAACTCTGCTGTGGGCTTTTGGGCTTGCGGCTCCCTTTGTTGCCTATGCGGTTTGGGTGAGCCTTGAGAATCTCGCTGCCTTGGCGGTGCTGCTAATCACCATCTTTGCCGTAATCGCTTATTCGGTGAAGGGCCTCAGATTCAAAGAGGTTCCTTTTCTGGATTCAATCACTAGCTCTACCCACTTTGTTGGGCCGATGCTCTTTGGCCTGCTCTTGGCGGGGGCTGAGCTTGGTACGAGCCTGCTTCTGGCAACCGCTGCCTTTTTTCTATGGGGTGGTGCTTCTCATGCGTTCGGGGCGGTTCAGGACATCCGGGCGGACAGGGAGGCAGGAATTGCGTCGGTGGCAACCAGCTTGGGTGCAAGAAATACGGTTCGGCTGGCAGTTGCCCTTTATCTAGTAGCTGGGCTCATGTTGCTTGCTCTTCCAGATCGCTTTTGGCAAGCATCGTTTGCGGCTCTGCCCTATTTGGTCGTGGTTGGTCCGCAGCTTGGCATCACGGATGAAACCTGCGAGCAGGCAAACCGTGGTTGGCGGCGGTTTCTCTTGCTTAACTTCCTCGCTGGCGCCTGGATTATGGCCCTACTTATCGGGCCCAGTTAGCCTCCAAGAGATCAGATAGCGCGGGTCATAACGCCCCGCGCACTTTCTGCAGCTTCTCGGACCACTGGGTTTTCTGATGCGAAAGTGCTCGTGACCGCTCGGACAGAGGCCCAAATAGCCAGTCACATCAGAGGCCATGGCCTGCCAGTCAACCTTTTCGAAGCGATAGCCGATGTCTTTGGCCTTGGCCCTCCATACCTTTGAATGACCGGCGTCCTTACCAACAAGAGCGTGGGCAATCTCGTGGAGAATGACCTGTTCAATCTGATCCAAGGAGGAGTTTTTCACCAGGTGTTTGCTGATGGTGATTCTCCGAGCTCGAAAGTCACACTGTCCGGCTCTCCGCACCGCTCGATCAAAGCCGAAACTGTAGTTTGCAAGCCCATGCAAAGCAAACAGCCGATGCGCAAGATCAATGACTTGAGGACTCATAAGGGCAACCCTAGGTCCGAGGCACTATGTTTTTAGCCAATGACAAGCAGAGAAAAGCCCTGGGGGTACACAGGAGGCGAGGCGAAACCGAGCAAGCGTGAGTTTCGGCCCGAGACTCTGGCTGTGAGGGGGGCGCTCACCCGAACAAGCTTCCAAGAAACCTCGGAAGCACTATTTCTAAACTCCGGATTCACCTACGACTCGGCTGAGGCTGCAGCGGCCAGCTTTGCCGAGCAGCAAGAGCACCACGTCTACAGCAGGTTTTCAAACCCTACGGTCAAGATGCTCGAGGATCGGCTTGCCATTATGGAAGGCGGGGAGGCTGCCATTGGATTTGCCTCTGGAATGGCAGCAATGTTCTCTGCTGTTGCATCGGCCCTAACTGCTGGTGACCGAGTGGTTTCATCACCGGGCATGTTTTCTTCCTGCTACGTGGTTCTCAACGAGATCTTGCCCCGGTGGGGTATCGAGGTCGTTGTCACACCAGACAACTCCGAGGAGGCCTGGCGCAGTGCTCTAAAGCCTGGCGCCAAACTGGTCTTTCTCGAGAGTCCAAGTAACCCCATGTTGGACATTGTCGATATCAAACTCGTGAGTGAGCTCGCGCACGAGGCAGGGGCTACCGTGATCGTCGACAACGTCATGGCTTCACCGCTTTCGCAGCGACCACTCGAGCTTGGTGCTGACCTTGTCATGTATTCCCTCACCAAGCACGTCGACGGGCAAGGCAGGGTGCTAGGAGGCGCCGTTATCGGCTCCAGTGAGTTCATGCGAGGAACCCTCAGGCCGTTTGCTCGCCATACCGGACCTGCGCTGAGTCCCTTCAATGCCTGGGTGCTTTTGAAGTCCCTCGAGACCCTGCCAATGAGGGTCTCTCAGATGTGCTCCTCCGCTCACCAGATTGCGGAAAAGCTTGAGGGGCAGGGAGTGGCTACTCGTTACCCGTTTCTCGACTCCCACCCCCAGAGTGAGCTTGCGCGGAAGCAGATGACCCAGGGCGGTTCGACAATCTGTCTAGATCTAGGCAGCAAGAGTGCCGCGTTTGATTTCCTGAACCGACTAGAGCTGATTGACATCTCAAACAATCTTGGTGATGCCAGGTCCCTCGCCACACACCCAGCAAGCACAACCCACCATCGCCTCGGCGAAGAGATAAGGGAGCGAATGGGCATCACTGCTGGTGTGGTGCGAATATCTATTGGCCTCGAGCACCCTGAGGATCTAATTACCGACTTAGAGCTAGCCTTCTAGCAGACCCGCAATTCTTCTTACGGCCTCCGTGATTCGCGGTTTGCTCGTGGCGAAATTAAACCTGATGTAGCCGGCATAGTCGCCTCGGTGGGAGTGATCGCTCCCTGAAACAACTCCCACTCTGGCTTGGTTCAGAATCTCTGCCTGCAAGTTCTCGACACCGTAGGCGCCAAGATCTATCCATGCCAAATAGGTAGCTTCCATGCTGAATAGCTGAGCTTTCGGAAGCATCGTTGCTACTTCTTTTTGGAGGTGCTCTAAGTTTTCCTGGATCTGCAAAACCGTGTCTTCGAGCCAAGGGGTGCCCTCGCTGTATGCGGAGACCATGGCATGCGCGCCGAGGAGGGAGGCTCGCCAATTCATCGCCTCAGGCAATCTTGCTAACCGTTTTCTTGCCGCATCGGACTGAGTAATGAGGAGGCCTGCCTTTAGGCCGGCGGTATTCCATGCCTTAGAGCTGGAGGTAATCACCACACCCGTCTCTTCGGCCTCCGGTCCAAGTGAGAGGTAGGGGGTAAAGGGAACCCAGCTAAGTGGTGCGTGAATCTCATCTGCAATTACCAACACCGAATACTGCTTGGCTAGCTTGGCTATCTCCGTTAGCTCCTGTGCGGTGTGAACCCTGCCAACCGGATTCTGAGGAGAACAGAGCAGGTAGACCTTGGTGCCTTCTTTGAAGGCCGTCTCGATTGCTCCAAGGTCAAGTCGCCACGTGCCACTATCGAGTACCAATGGCGCATCTACCGGATGTGCGCCGACCTCCTCGATCCACTTGAAGAAAGCGGAATAGACGGGAGAGTTAATTAGGACCTTATCCCCCGGAACAGTTACGGCACGGAGAATTTCAACCGCTGCCACCCCAACATCGGTTGCGAGCTTGATCTGTTTGCCATCTGCCTGCCAGCCCCAGCGGGAACTTGCGAAAGACTCAAACGCTCCCGCAAGTGCGGGGAGCGGTCCAAGGTAGCCAAGATCTGAGGACTCGACCATGCGAGCCAGGGTCTTTCGAATTGGCTCAGCAACCTCAAAATCCATTTCGGCGACGTGCATAGGAAGCACATCAGGAGGAAATCTCAACCACTTAGAAGAAGAACGCTCGGCAAAATTGCCAAAGGAGTCTGCTGGGTTACTCACCATTTGATTATGCCCGCTTTTTTTCTAGAAGTCGTAAGTCACCAGCAACACTGCTATACCCAGCATCACAAAACCAATTGAAATGTCTAGGTACTTCCAGAAGGCCGGCTTCGTCACATACCTAGATAGAAGTTTTGCGCCAAAGCCAAGGGAGAAGAACCAAATGACCGATCCCGCAGCAGCCCCTGCCGCAAAGAGCCAGCGATCATCCCCAAACTGATTACCAATGGAGCCAAGGAGCAACACGGTGTCTATGTAGACATGGGGGTTGAGATATGTCAGGGCCGCCGCGGTAGTAATCGCCGCTCCCAGCGAGCCTGCTTTGGTGGTGCTGGCTTGAAGAGCCTCCGGCCTCAGTGCCCTGCGAAATGAGGTGATCGCAAAATAAACCAAGTATGCGGCTCCCGCAAAGCGAAAGGCCTCGAGCAGCACTGGAAGCGAGAGTATGGCAACGCCAAGCCCGAGCATCCCAAGGACTATTAGAAGGGCATCCGAAATCGAACAAAACAACACGACCGCGAGCACATGCTGACGGGTTAGACCCTGCCTTAGAACAAAGGCGTTCTGGGCTCCGATTGCGACGATTAGGGAAAGTCCCGTAGCGAACCCGGAGCCGATTGCAAGCACTTATTCAGCCTTTCTCGGCGATAGTCTTTGAAGATGCTACCAATTGCACTTTTTGAAAACATCAACAGAATCCCACAGGGTCAGCCAATTGATTTCTTGATCTGGCCAATCACCATTGCCGGCATCGCTGCACTGCTCTACTACGTGACCAAAGCTGCCCCCAAAGACGAGACCAAGAGGAATACCGAAGACAAAAAGTGAATTGGCAATTTCATGAGCGTTGAAATTGGATCAAAAGCACCACAGTTCACCCTGTCAAATCAAGATGGGAAGCAGGTTTCCCTCTCGGATCAAACCGGCAAGGTAATCGTCTACTTCTACCCCGCAGCCTCAACACCAGGCTGCACCACTCAGGCCTGTGACTTCCGCGACAACATTAATTCCCTCAAGTCCGCTGGCTACACGGTGCTAGGCATCTCACCCGATGCCCCTGCAAAGCTCAAGAAGTTCCAGGAGAAAGAGGGCCTCAATTTTGAACTCCTGTCTGACCCGGACAACGAGGTTCAGACTGCCTATGGTGCCTACGGCAAGAAGAGCATGTATGGCAAGGAGTACATGGGGACCATCCGCTCAACCTTCGTGGTCGAGGATGGAAACGTGACCCACGCGTTCCTAAACGTGAAGGCAAAGGGTCACATCGAGTTCCTCAGAGGCAAGCTGGGCCTCTAGCCGCGAAGCGGCAGCAAGACCCCTATCGCCATAAACACCGCTCCAAATGTGCGATTGAAGTTTTTCCCTACTCTCGCAAGCCAGGGCGTGATTCGATCCGCGAGCGCCGAGACAATCAACTCGTAGAAAAACTCAATCACCAAGAATGTGGCGGCCATGATCACAAACTGCGTCAACAGAGACCTTTCTGGCTCAATGAACTGCGGCAAAAAAGCAACAAAGAACAAGATGCCCTTTGGGTTACTCAGCGCAGACAGGAGTCCAGCACGGTACAGCCGGCCCGCTCCAGCCGCGACCTCTGACCTCGACACCGCAAGCGCTGGCGAGCGCCAAACCTGGATTCCCAGAAAAACCAGGTAGGCGCCACCCAGCCACTTGAGGATTATCAGCAGCGAAGTGGATGCGGCAAGGAGTGCGCCAATGCCAAACATGGACATTGCGATAACCAACAAGAAACCTGTGGTTCCGCCAAGAATGGTGGCTGTGGTGCGTCTAACTCCAAACAGCGCACCATGGGTCAGCGCCAAAAGTCCGTTGGGGCCAGGCGTCAGAGACAATCCAAGCGCAGCGGCTGCATAGAGCAGCCAGTTTCCAAGGTCCACGTCGCCGCCTAGTAACCAAGCGCGGGGTCCACAACCCCGACAAGCTCATCTCCGGCTAGCCATGCTGAGATGTTCTCTCGAAGTCGCAGCGCGAATAGCCTTGTGACGATTGGCATGGTGTCGGCGGTATGTGGAGTGATCAGCAGGTTTTCCACCCGCCACATCTCATGATCCTCGGGAAGTGGTTCGGGGTAGGTGACATCGGTTGCACAGGCAGCAATCTGCCCTAAACGCAGTGCCTCAACCAGGTCCTCCTGGTTTACAACCTCTCCCCGAGCTACATTGACTAGGTACGAATCCGGTCGCATTAGGCCAAACCTATGCTTGTCGAATAGGAACTTCGTCTCAGCCGTGAGTGCACAAGCCAACACCACGAACTGAGCGCTCGCTAGCTTCACATCGAGCTGATCAAAACCTACAACTTCTGAATATTCAGAGTTCTCAAAGAGTTCGGCTGGTCGCTTTCGAACAACTGTGACTCTAGATCGCATGGGAGCCAAAAGTTCGACTAGCTGCTGCGCTATCCCGCCACCGCCAACTATCAATACCTCGGCATCAAAGAGGCTGTCGGCATGCTTCTTACCCCAGCTCGTTGCGCGCACTCTCTCTGGAATTACCCTGCCAAGCGCCATGCAGAGCATCAGGGCATGCTCTGCAACTGGCTCAGAGTATGAGCGCTTGGCCGAGGTGAATGTAATCTCCGGGTAGTCAGCAATTATTTTGCTGAAGGCATCGACGCCAGCAAATGGCAATTGCACAAACTTCAATTGGGGATTCGCCGCTAGGGCATCAGACAGCAAGTCAGCTCTTGCGTAGTCGGTCCACACAAGTGCTTGGACATCCGGGTCAAGCTGGCTTACTTTTCCGCCTGAGGCTTCGATTGCCTCCACGTAGGTCTCAAACTGCCTAGGTTCGAGGGCGATTAGGTTATTGGGCACTCTTCGGTCTCCAGTAAGTCTTGCCGTCGAGGCTGCGGTTTAGAAACTTGTAATCGACCAGCATCCTACGCAGCATCACGTAGTCGTCGTGAAAAGGCATGACTTTTTCGTTTACCTCAATCTCGCTAAGTTCCTGATCTGGTTGGAACTCTTTTGCGAGGTGCCCTAAAACCTCTAAGCGTCTATCATCACGCACTGGTATCTGTGCCAGCCGACCGTGTTTATTCAGGAAGCGCTCTATACCCTTGTTCACAGCTAGATTCTTACAGACAGAGGAGTCGCCTGCGATGGAATTTGAGGTAGTTGGCAAGGTATTCGAATGGAGGGGGCCTGCCCCCTTCTACTTTGTCGCCACCTCAGAAGAGTTTGCCAGGGAGATAGACGAGGTCAAGCAGGAGCTCACCTACGGCTGGGGCATGATCACATGCAAGATAGTCGTTGGGGGTAGGGAGTATCGAACCGCAATTACTCCAAAGGATGGCGTCTACTTCATTCCGCTGAAGGACGAGGTTAGAAAGCGTCACAGCATTTCGGTTGGTGATGAGGTTGCACTCACGCTGCTACTCGGCTTCTAGCCAGCTAGCCTGAATGCCATGAGTAACTACAGCATTACACAAATGGGTCCAATGGAAACTTGGCGCGACCACTTCGGCGGATTCGTTCCGGCAACCAACAAGCAGGGTCGAAGAGTGATTGACCACGAGCTCGACACCGAGGTGATCGGCTTTACCGCAACAGCTTATGAACCGGGCGAGGAGGCCGGCTACTGGCACAGCCACTCCGAACTAGAGGAGGTCTACATCTTTCTCGAGGGAGAGGGCCAGATGGGGCTCGATGATGAGGTTGTGGATGTGAGTGCGGGAACAGTAGTGCATGTGGGTACTGGAGTCATGCGAACCTGGCGTTGCACGCCCGATAGCCCATCTGAGCTGCGTTGGCTTTGCATTAGAGCTGGTGGTGGAAAGCTCAAGGCAATCCCAGATGATGCGCACCCCATCCGTGACATACCGATGCCATGGTGAAAAACGGGCACGGTCAAGGCAAGAGGTTGGAATTCAACCCGAGACAGGCTTGTTTGCTCCAGTGAATAGATAGACCGGAGAAGCAAATTGAAGCCAGAAACTGCGCTGGGAAAACAACTACAGACGTTCAACAGGATTGCGGGTGTTTTCCACCTCGCTCAAGCATTGGTGCTCTTCCTAATACTTGACGATGCGGCAAAGATACCGGTGATAACTCGGTTCTTCGATGAAACCCCTCAGGGGATTCAGCCTGTGAGTGAGACTCTCTTTGACTTCCCGATTTCTCTAATTGCTCCGATTTTCTTGCTGCTCTCCGCATTTGCTCACCTGATGATCTCGGCTCCCTTCTACATTCAGCGCTACGAACAGAACATTGCAAAAGGCATAAACCCTCCACGTTGGTGGGAGTACTCAATTAGCTCCTCACTGATGTTGGTGGTGCTTTTGATGCTTGGTGGTCTAATCGAGGTTTCGACTGTGGTCTTCATTTTCACCCTGAACTTCATCATGAATCTGATGGGTTTGGTCATGGAGCGCTACAACCAGCTGACAGACAAGGTGAGCTGGCTCCCCTTCAATGTCGGAGTCGTTGCTGGAATCGTCCCTTGGATTATGGGTGCGATTTACTTCATTGTCTCGACAGGGAACATCTCGGACGCCGTGCCCGCGTACGCTCAAATCGGATTCTTGGCTACCTTTATCTTTTTCAACACCTTTGCAATCAATATGTTCTTGCAATACAAAAAGGTTGGTCCCTGGAGGAGCTATCCATTCGGGGAGAAGGCCTACATCGTTCTCAGCCTGGTGGCGAAGTCGGTTCTTGGCTGGGTAATCGTGCTCGGGACTATGGGAGTCTGAGAGGAGACTTTCCGTCCACTGCTGGATTTATTGGTACGCCCCCCGGGACTTGAACCCGGAACCCACTGATTAAGAGTCAGTTGCTCTGCCAATTGAGCTAGAGGCGCATCAGCGCAAAAGCCTACCACTTGACTACACCGACCTGCCAAGCATTTCCAATGGACGCTTTCGGCGAAATTTCACTAAACACGCTCACCTTTCAAATTAGTCTGTTGCTATGACAGAAAGTCGTGAGCTAGCTGGTTCCACCGTGCAACTGCGCTCCGGGGATAACGTGCCAGAGCTCGCACTGCCAAATCAAGACGGTCAAGTCATCCTCGGTGATCAGCTATTTGCTCAGGGCACTGTTCTCTACTTTTTCCCATCCGCGGGCACGCCAGGCTGCACCAAAGAGGCCGCTGACTTTCAGGACCACGTCGAGGAGTTTGAAAAAAAGGGCTACCAAATCGTTGGGGTTTCACCCGATTCGGTAGAGCGACTAAAGAGCTTTGAAGACTCTCACGAGCTCACATTTACCCTGCTGTCAGATCCAGATCTCGCAGCCCACAAAGCGTTCGGTGCTTTCGGAGACAAAACAATCTTTGGTCGGCTGTACCGGGGCGTGCTCCGCTCGACAATCGTCGTCGAGGCGGGAGGAGTGGTGAAAGAGGCCATGTATAACGTCAGAGCCACTGGCCACATCCCCAAGCTACTCAAGCTAGTTAGTCAGTAGAGCTGTGGAAGAGGCCGCGTATGCCGCCTCCGAAAAGCAGCACAAAGGCTAAAGCCGCTGACCCAAGAAGCAGCGTTCCAACTAGAGGCTCCGCAAACTCTCCACTAAATGATGCGGTTCCAATTGCCGCGCCGAGAAGCTGGAGCATGAGAGCAGGCGTGTGAGCCCAGCGCTTTAGTTTCCAAAGTCCAAGCACCACATTCGTTGCCCAGATTGCCGCTCCCAGTATTAGGCCAACAAGAAACAATGAGCTTGCGATTGAGGTGACTAAGCCGTTGAGCACGGCAAGGATTGACTGCAGCCCTAGAGCCCATAGCACCAGTGCCTGAGCACTGACAATAGCTATCGCTATGAGCAAACGCAGGGGTCTTTTGGGAGATTGGGTATTGATTTCTGGGCCTCGCTGTGACACGATTTTGGGGTTGTCAGTAGGACTTTACCTGCAAAACAAGCCGCAATTGACCTTAGGAATAACAGAAAACTATGGATATGACCTGGCTAAATCAGGCCCGATGCCTCAACGAAGATCCCGAGCTCTTCTTCCCCGTAGGGAACACTGGACCAGCTCTGGAGCAAATCGAGCAAGCCAAGTCAATCTGCCGTCAATGCGATGTTTCCGCTCAGTGCCTTGAGTACGCAATCAAAGAAAACCAGGACACCGGCGTATGGGGTGGTCTGAGTGAAGACGAGCGTCGCTCGCTCAAGCGTCGCTACGCACGTGCTCGACGCGCCGGCTAAACGGGCAGCTCGACACTCACCTTCGTACCGCCTCTAATTGGCGATGTCCAGGCGATCTTTCCCTGAAGTTCACTCTCAACGAGGGTCCTGACTATTTGCGTGCCCAGGCCACTGCCTATCTTGCCCTCCACTAGACCGCTGCCATTGTCTGTGACTTCAACGCGGAGTAGGTGATTGTCTCTCGCCGCCTCGACACTAATTTCTCCTGATGCATCGGCCAGACCGTGTTGGACCGCGTTTGCGACCAACTCCGTAAGCACTAGTGCAAGCGTGGTTGCCTTGTCTGCATCAAGGTCCCCAAAGCTGCCCGAGAATGCCGTCTTTACCTTGCTGTGAAAGCCAGAGGCAATCTCTGGGATGAGCTGAAGGATGCGGTCAAAGATCTGATCGAAGGAGATCTCCTGGTCAATGCCCTCAGACAGCACGTCGTGAACCACTGCAATTGACGACACCCTGCGCATAGCCTGGGCAAGTGAGTCCTTCACCTCTTCAGATTTCGACTGCCTCGACTGAATTCGAAGCAAGCTTGCGACAGTTTGGAGGTTGTTCTTAACGCGGTGATGAATCTCCCGAATAGTTAGGTCCTTTGTAAGCAGCTCGCGCTCTCTAACGCGAAGCTCGGTCACATCCCTACACAAAACTGCAGCCCCGCTTCTCTCCCCAGCCGAGGTGATAGGAATCGACCTGATGGAGAGCACCATCGACTCAAACTCGATATCTGTCTTCCATGCACCCTTGCCGGTTAGAACCAGGGGAAGCCCCTCGTCAACATTTCCCGAGACTGGACTCAGACCCTTTACCGAATCTGAGAAGAGCCTGCCCTCAAGCTCCCCATCCAAACCAGACCTATTGAACATCGAAAGGGCATTAGGCGATGCGAACAGAACTCTGCCGCTCTTATCCAGCCTGATGAGTCCGTCCGTTACTCGAGGTGCTCCGCGTCGAGAGTCTGTCCCTGCTTCGGGAATTGGAAACTCCCCTGCACTCACCATTTCGAGCAGCTGCTCCGCACAAGCAACAAAGTTGAGCTGGAGCTTGTTTGGGTAACGCGATTCGCCGAGGTTGGTGTGACGAGTAATCACCGCGACCGGCTTGGATTTGGAGTTTTTCTTTGGCTGGAAAACTGGGTAGGCAGATATCTTGCTCGCGGTGCCGCTGTATTCGCTCACCTGACTGGCGATAACGGGCTTCCCGGTCTCCCACGCCTCATCGATTGCCTTTCGCCAATCTGTTCTGGCTGCGGTCCCGGTGATGTCTCTGTAGAACAGAGTCGCGGCCGTTGACGGCCTAGCGTGAGCGTAAACGTGAAGCTTGGTTCGCTTCGGCACCCAAAGAACGAGATCAGAGAAAGCCGCATCGGCGATGAGCTGCCAGTCGGCCATCAGGGTCCTAACCCAGGCCAGCTCCTGAACTTCGTTTTCCACCACGCGGCGAGTTTACTCTCCGAGGTATTCGGTCGCTTTCTTGGCAAGGCGAGAGATAGCCTCCAATGCCTTCGAGCTGCGTCCTTGAAACCGTAACGGTTTTGCCGTTGCCAGCATCGAGTCAAATGAGGAGTCTTCTCGAATGGACTCAACGAGCTGGATATCTGCGACATCAGCGAGTACTTTTGCGACCTCATTCTCAGGGCGTTTTCCAAGCACTGTACTGCGGACCCTATTGGCAACTGGCCAAAAATCACCGTGTTCAACTTTGCAATCGAACAGGAACCTATTGACTCCAACTGGATCGGCTAGGAAAAGACCCATTGTCAGATCAGCAAGCTCAATGAGGGTGTTGGTGGCTTCGTTTCTGGACGTAGCTGTCTCTGAGCCGTAAATCGTGATCTCCCGGTAGCTCGCTACATCCCAAACAATAAAGTCATAATGCTCCGCTAGGGTCGAAGCCAAGACATGCAGCGCGGGAGCGTCCAGCTCGGGCCAGCGAGAGACGAGTGGTATCCCGGTGACAACATCAATGCTCCGCTCTTCAAATTCGATTCGCTGACTAAGACGCGCAAGATCCTCGGTTCCAAATCGGCCTTTACGGCAGAGTCTCAGGCACGCCGCTATCCCTGAACCCGAGTCGATAAGACCGAGTAGGGCGGCAATTGAGGGATGGTAACTATCGGCATCCACGAGCGCGACTTTGTTGCTAAGAAATGCAAGTTCGAATGCAAGATTTGTTGCAATTGAGCTTTTCCCGCTACCGCTACTGCCCCAGCAGACAATTTGCTTTCCCAAAGTCGCCAAGTTTGTCTGCTTATCTTGGGGAACCCTGAAATCGATCAGTGTCATGGCGTGGGTAGAACGAACAACGGGTAGTCGGCTGCCAGGGCTGCCATGACGAGGGTTGCCTGCTCTGCATAGAGCTGGAGCTCTAACTCCGGTGTGTTGTCAGCAAACAACCCCTCGGCCTCATCCACTGCAACAACCAGAGAACGAGCCACCAAGAGTTGAGAGGTTGGCACCTCTTCGACTTCAACTACCTGCCACACCGCAACGTGGCTTCCAACGATTGTCTCGCTTGCTGGGCGGCTAGCAGGCATGAAGCGGATTGATGTTAAACCGGCTGGAGAATAATCGCGAAGGCTAATTGTGGGCACCAACTCACCGGCTCTAATCAGGTTTACAACTGTTTGTCCCTGCGGAACGGCTTGAGCGTAGTTAGCGGAAATCGGTCCTAGGTCAAGTTCCACCAGTTCAAAGTCGCTTTCGCTCAACACCGCACCTGGCTGCAAGGTGCTGGCTGCGACTAAGTAAGTTGGCAATGGCCTATTTAGCCCGAATAGCACAGCCGCTGCCATGGCAATAGCCATGAAGCCTGCGATAAAGACCCAGGGTCTTGGTCTGCGCCTGATCCGAACTGCCATGCGCGACAGGTTAGGTCAGGCGAGAAATCATTGCATTGGGTTATGCACAGGCCCAATCCTTGCCATAACTAGCGCTGATGAGTGAACCCACTCCACTCCCGTGCGAGTGGAGATTCTTAGCCAGTTGCCAGTGATGTTCAGGAGCCAGCTAGAGCTCTTCTTTCCATCCACCTCAAGCTCCAGACGAACCGGGGTCTTTTGTAGCGTGAGGAAATCAACGAGTTGTAACTGTTCAATTTGGTTTGGGATGCACCCCCGGAGCGCACTAACACGTTTAGCCGGCACGGCCAGCAGGCAATTGGTCCCAATCCCAAACACGAAGTCATTCCCCATACGAGCGTGCTTGAGGTTGAATTCTCTCCCCCTAATGTTTAGCTGCAGTGATGCAAGTGGCTCTTCGGTGCGGGCCGGGAAATAGTTTTGAGTTTCGGTCAAGACTTTCATAGCCACAAATCACAGCACCAAAGTCTTCCCGCATTGACTTATCCACAGGTCTAAAGCCGGGAAATCCAGAATTTGGCTTTGCTCGGCATACTTTGCCTTCCATAACCGAAAAAGGGGGATCAAATGCCTACAGCAACACAGTTAGCAATCAGCCCGCCAGATCCGGCCGAGTTTTTTGCTGAAATATGCGCAGCCTATGTAGAGGTGCTCGCAGGCCTTAGGAGGCCCGAGCAGCTGGCTAGGTGGCTCAGTGACACCGCCTACTACGACATCTGCCAGCGCTACAACCGAGAGGCGAGGGCTCGAGAAGTCACTGGGATTCGTGAGCGACCCGACATTGTGCTGAGAAGGACTCGCACCTTCCTCACCTCAGACAACTCTTTTCAAGGCGTCGTCATACTCCAAATTTCAGGGGTCCTTAAGGCTGTGTCTATTCGTGCGGAGCTGATTTACGAGAGATACCGCATTACGGACATAGTCCTCGTTTAGTTCTTAAAGAACGAAGAGCCCGCGCCACCGGTCTTTGGTGGCTGAGGTGGTGGGGTCGACCTAGTCTGCTTTGGAGCCTGCCTTTGAGTCTGCTGACCATTCTGATTCTTTACCTGTACGCCACCCTGCTCACTCGGTGCCGAATAGGTAAGTTGCTGCGGCTGCTCCTGGGCAATGTCAGGCACTGACTTCTTAATCTCAACGTTGAACAGGAACTGGACAGCCTCCTCACGAATGCCCGCCATCATGTCCTGGAACATGACGTATCCCTCGCGCTGGTACTCAACCAGTGGGTCTCGCTGGGCCATTGCCCGAAGGCCAATACCCTCCTTTAGGTAATCCATCTCGTAAAGGTGGTCACGCCACTTCCGGTCTATTACTGACAGCATGACTCGGCGCTCCAGCTCACGCATGAGCTGCTCGCCTATTTCATCAGTTCTTCTTTGGTAGGCGAGCTTCGCATCACTGAGGATCTCCTCAGCAAGCCAGTCCACCTTCACCTTGGCCCTTGAGCCTGCCTCCTCCAGGACCTCAGCAACCTCTAAGCCAATTGGGTAGATGGACTTAAGCTGGGTCCAAAGACCCTCAAGGTCCCAATCTGCACTGTTTTCCTCGGTGAGGTAACCACGAACGTTCGAGGTGATGACATCCTCCAAGAATGCTTCAAAAGTCGCAGAGATATCCTCACCCTCGAGAATCTGCCGGCGGTCTGCGTAAATCGCCTCACGCTGGCGGTTCATGACATCGTCGTATTTCAGGATGTTCTTTCGAATTTCAGCGTTTCGACCTTCAACCTGAGACTGGGCCGAGGCAATGGCCCTAGAGACAACCTTTGACTCAATGGCCTGGTCGTCCGGAACAGATGACCTGTTCATCAGGCTTGCCGCGGCTTGAGAGTTGAACAGTCTCATCAAATCGTCGGTCAGCGAAAGGTAGAACCTTGACTCACCGGGGTCTCCCTGACGACCTGAGCGACCGCGAAGCTGGTTGTCTATGCGCCTGGACTCGTGGCGTTCAGTTCCCAGAACATAGAGTCCGCCTACCTCGAGGACCTTTTCCGCCTCTTTGGCCACCTCTTCGCGGATTGCCTCAAAGACACCGTCCCACTTGGCCTCGTACTCGGCTTGGTTTTCTTCAGGATCAAGCTTGAGGCGCTGCATCTCTTGCACCGCGAGAAACTCTGCGTTTCCACCAAGCATGATGTCGGTACCTCGTCCGGCCATGTTGGTTGCCACCGTGACCGCGCCATACCTACCAGCCTGGGCAACAATGACGGCCTCGCGAGCGTTGTTCTTTGCATTCAAGACCTCGTGTCGAATTCCCGCCTTGGCAAGGAGCTTCGATAGGTATTCGCTCTTTTCAACCGAGGTGGTACCGACCAAGACCGGCTGACCTTTGCGATGGCGCTCGGCGATGTCGGCGACCACCATCATGAACTTGGCCTCTTCGTTCTTATAAATGAGGTCGGACTGATCCTTGCGAATCATTGGCCTATTGGTCGGAATCGGTACAACACCAAGCTTGTAGGTGGACATGAATTCCGCGGCCTCGGTCTCTGCTGTTCCAGTCATGCCAGACAGCTTTGAGTACAGCCTGAAGTAGTTCTGCAGCGTTACCGAAGCAAGAGTCTGGTTCTCTGCCTTGATCTGCACCCCCTCTTTGGCCTCAATTGCTTGGTGCATACCCTCGTTGTAACGGCGACCAGGCAGGATGCGGCCAGTGTGCTCATCAACAATCTGAACCTCGCCATTGACGACGACGTAATCGCGGTCTTTGCGGAAGAGCTCCTTCGCGCGAATTGAATTGTTCAAGAATGAAATAAGCGGAGTATTCGCTGTCTCGTAGAGGTTTTCAATGCCGAGGTAGTCCTCAACCTTGTCGATGCCTGACTCCAGCACACCGATAGTGCGCTTCTTCTCATCAACCTCGTAGTCTTCGTCAATCTTCAACGTCTGGACGAGCTTGGCAAAGACCCCAAACCAACGATTCACATCCTGAGCGGCAGGACCAGAAATAATCAGCGGGGTCCTGGCCTCATCAATCAGAATCGAGTCGACCTCGTCGACTACCGCAAAGTAGTGGCCGCGCTGGACCAGGTCCTGCTTAGAGAGAGACATGTTGTCGCGAAGGTAATCAAACCCAAATTCGTTGTTCGTACCGTAGGTGATGTCGCAGTTGTACTGCTCACGACGTTGCTGGGGCTCCATGCCACCGGTGATGCAACCAATACTCATACCCAGCGCACGATAAATCCTGCCCATGAGGTCTGACTGGTAGCCAGCGAGGAAGTCGTTCACCGTGACAACATGCACTCCCCTGCCGGGAATGGCGTTTAGGTAAGCGGCCAAGGTGGCAACGAGAGTCTTACCCTCTCCGGTCTTCATTTCGGCGATATTGCCCATGTGGAGGGCCGCACCGCCCATGATCTGAACGTCGAAGTGCCTCAGGCCCAGCGTCCTTACGGATGCTTCGCGAACAGCGGCGAAGGCCTCTGGGAGGAGATCATCAAGAGTCTCACCCGCTCCATAGCGCTCGCGCAGAGCCCTCGTCTCATCCTTCAGCTCCTCATCGCTGAGCTGCTGGTAGTCGGGCTCGAGAGCGTTTACCTCTCGTGCAATACCCTCTAATTTTCGAAGGACGCGGCCCTCGCCAACGCGCAAGAGGCTGTCTAGGACGTTTGCCAAATAAAGCTCCTAAGTAAGACCCGTGCAATTCTAACGGGGCATTTTCTAGCTGGTGAGGCTGATTACCCCGTAGCTGTAGCCCTTGCGCCTGTAGACCACCGAATCTTTACCCGTCTCGGAATCATGAAACAGGTAGAAGTCATGACCTACCAACTCCATGTGGTCCACGGCATCTTGCTGGGTCATTGGCACTCGCTCAAACTCCTTCGACCTAATGACTAACTGGTCCGGCTCCTCAGACACAATCGGGATCTCGCCCGTGAGCTTGTCGTGATCGATTGGGGTTACATCTAGAGCGGCAAAATCAGAGGCAGTTAGCTCACTCGTCCCAATGTTCTTGTGGCGACCACCCCTGTGAACCTTATGCTTGTCCGCATAGCGACGAAGTCTCTCCATTAGTTTCCCGAATGCAATGTCAAAGGCAGAAAACTTGTCATTGGATTTCGCCTCGGCGCGAACTACGTGGCCAGGTTCGTAAACGGTGAGCTCCACCTGATCCTCTTGGCCGGAGTGTTTTGAGTGGTCATGTCTTGTGACCTTGATGTTTAGCTCTTGAGGGCGGTGAGCGAACTGCTCCACCTTGCCGGACTTTTCGGAGACATAATCTCGAAACCGGTCCGATACTGTGAGGTTTTTGGCTGTGATTCTTAGTTCCATGATTACCTCCAATACAGGCAACGTTGCCTACCTACAAACTACGCCTTTTTTGTGTCCAAAGTCTGGCTAGATTAATTTCTCCTAGCAATTGCACAGATTCCACCGACTTTGTACCCGGCTTGCTCAAGCGCACTTGCTAACGCCAGTACCGTTGCGCCCGTTGTGACGACATCATCAACAATCAAGGCATCTCCCCTGCCGGGTTGAATCTCAAAAGCCCCCAACAAGTTCTCCCGACGTTCCGCTGCCGCTAGTGATCTTTGATCCAGAGTTTGCTTCTTTCTTTTGACCGGCATGACCTCAACCTTTTGCAGGACCAAACTTTTCTTGCAGACGAGTTCGACGGGGTTGAAGCCCCGCCTTGCAAAATTTGCTCTTGATGATGGAGGAAAAACCAAGATCCCGGGAATCTCCTCCAGCTGTCCGGCAGCAGCGTCCAGGTTGCGCGCCAGTGTGCGCGCGAGAGCCAGCTTCATTTGGTCTTTGTAGCCGGTGATCAGCAACTCAGCTGCACCGTCTAAATCGAGAGCGTAATTGAGCGTGTAGCCTGACAACTCTTCACTTTGAGGCGTCTGACTTGGTAGGCATGCTGCACATACGAGACTTGGGGGTTTCCCACACACAACGCAGCTAGTCGGAAAGAGGAAATCTAAAAGTGCAGACACCTATGGAGTCTTACTCGCGCGGTGTCTCATTGGTACAGCACCGATTCAAACTGGTGAGAAAGATGCCGCTAGCGACCTGTGGAGATGTCCAGCACCTGCGTGCTAACCCTTCGCCAGGCATTTGAACTAAAGGCCCACACCTCACCAGTTTCAGTGAGCAGGTAACTAGTGATCAACGTTGAGCCGCTCTCAAGTTTCTGCCCTATTGCGGGTGGCATATTGAGCTGTTCCCTAGGTCCAGTAAGCGGATATTCACTCAAGGCAGTGAGACCCGATGCGGTTTTTTCGAGCACTCGCAGGCTGCTTCGCCCCTGCCATGCAACGGAGATGGCATCTCCCAGCACTGGGTTCAGTTGGAGCCCAGGTTGAAGCCGGAAGGGCTTTCCGGTCGAATCCCTGAGGACACCAACGACGTAGATCGAAGTTTCATCGCCCTCTATAACCGTTAGTGCCAGTCGAGCTCCTTCAGGCGAAACCGCTGCCGCCACCAAAACACCGTCTAGGCCGGTGTCCAGGAATCTTGGGGCATCTGATCCGTCGTATGTCGTCACCGACCCAGCACTCGCGCCGTAAGCCCAAAGGTTACCCTCCCGGTCAAACTCAACGTCTACGTATGCTGCGTCCGAAAGCTGTTGTTGGGCATAACCGAGGCCTTGCCTGCTGAGTCGATAGAGCCCAGTCTCGCCGGCCAATGCAATGTTCGACCCATCACCAACGGATGCGAACCTAGCGGGCTCTAGCTCGGCTATCGAATCATCGGTGCCAGCCACGACGCCTGCCTCTGAGCCTGACAGTCGGAGCACCTCCTCGGCACTGAGTGCGAAGGTAGTGGTCGATCCAAGGGAAGAGGGTATTGCCGCAGCTGCTATTTCTTGAGTCGAGTTGTTGACCGAGAGGTCAACATCAAGCACCCCAGGTAGCTGCAAGAGCGTGGAGCGTAGCTGAGCAAGCATGAGGCCACGCTGACGGGCGTTCGCCTCAAGGGCATTGGCGTCAAAGTCGACCCGTGCCACGCCCTCCAGAATGCGGACTGCGTTCACTGTCAACGCGGTTCCGGTCGGAATGGCAGATACCACTGACTCCCTGAGCCATTCCGCCGGGCCCGCTAGAACTGCATTCACGAGCCTTGTCGCGGTGGAAGCCCTCGAGGGGAACCAACGTAAATCTGGCACAAGCTGCGTGCTGTTGGTATCCAAGAAATAGATCGGCAACGCGCTAAACACAACAGAGAAAACAGGCAGGGTGACTACGGTGAGATTCGGGGCACTCGTAATTCGCCACTCACCATCTTCTTGAGCCAACTGAAACCTCAGGCTCAACTGATCCGGTTCTAGATCCTCATAGATTCCATTCTCATCAACCCTCGCGCCAAGTGTGATGTCCACCACCTGCAAGGTCTCACCCGCGGACTGGTAGATCGGAACGCCTACACGAATCAAAGTTTGGGCGTCAGGCTTCCACCTGGTTGCGAAGTTCTCTGAGAGGTACTCCCTGGCAACTGCGTAATCATTTTGCGGACCCGTTCCAGCAGCAAGGAACCCAGAGACAATCTCCTGCGGTGATGCGCCCTCATCGGGAGAGGCAGGTGAGTAGTAGGAGAACTCCTGCTGCTCGACCGGAATCAACTCAGGTCCCTGCTGGACATCGATCTCTGTCGGAAGGGTTGCGCAACCTGAAAGCACCAAGGTCGCTAGAAGTGCGATAAGTCTGCGCATCATGCCTCCATTGACCTTGGTGGAAGGGGCAGGGGCGAGTTAGCTATTACAGAATCGCGCTGCTTTGGAAGGGTAAGCCGGAAGCTGGTGCCGCGCTTTGGTTTGGACCAGACCTGCAACCAGCCACGGTGCAGGGCGGAATCCTCCCTAGCAATGGCAAGCCCGAGTCCAGTACCGCCAACTGAGCGCTGGCGGGCCGGATCGGCCCTCCAAAATCTGTCAAATACGCGCTCCAGCTGTGCTCTACTCATACCAACGCCATTATCCGAGACGCAGACTGCAACTGCCTGTGAGTTCTCACCCACCTGCACATGTATCGGCTTCGACTCTCCGTGCTCAATGGCATTGGAGAGCAGGTTTCTTAGCAGTCTCTCGATGCGCTTTGCATCGAGTTCAGCCACTGCAGGCTTCCCCGGAAGCTCGACGTTTATTTCGCAACCCTTGCTCCTCGCAAGGGGCTCGATGGATTCGATTGCCGCTCCCACCACCGCGTTTAGGTCGTGAGACTCAAAATCCGCAACCACAGCTCCCGCGTCATATCGCGAAATTTCAAGCAGGTCCCCAAGGAGCTTTTCAAATCGATCGATTTGATCCTGAAGCAGCTCGGCAGAGCGAGTGAGTGCAGGATCGAGCTTCGCTCGATTGCCAAAGATCACCTCGCCGGCGAGCTTGATAGTCGTAAGCGGAGTTCTTAGTTCGTGGGAAACGTCAGAAACAAACCTCCGCTGCATTCTTGAGAGCGAGTCGAGCTGCTCAATCTGCTGTTGCAGGGAACCCGCCATCTTGTTGAAGGACTTGGCTAGGACAGCCATCACATCTTCGCCGCGCTCTGCGAGCCGCTCGTCCAGCTTTCCCTCCGAGATGCTTTGCGCTGCGGCTGCCGCCCTCTCCACTGGTCCCACAAGTCTTCGTGTTACGAGATAACTAACCCCGGAGATGAGAAGAATCAGCACAATGCCGCCAGCGGCAAGTGCGTTCTGAACAAGCTCAAGAGCTTGCTGCTCGGCTGAAAGATCAAAAACAAGGTAGAGCTCGAAGTTACCTGCGACTGGGATTGTAAGGTTTGCTCCCACAGTGATACCGGGCACCGCAAGCCCATCTCTGACGAGCTGAACGGGGGTGTAGGTGAGGGAACCGGCACTCACCTGAACTTCGCTTCTAAGGTCCTCCGGAATCGAAGCAAGATCCAGATCTTGAGAGATAGGTGACTGGAATAGCTGAAGCTGAGGCTGGTCAGGGGATCTCAGCAGGGCCACCTGCCTAGTGCTGGATCCTCCGGCAATCTCGAGGCTTGGAACAATCGAGTTCAACAGGTTTTGTAAAGCTGTCTCATCATTGAGGGAGGCAGCTGCGACTGTGGTCTGTACCGAAGAGACGGCACGCTCGGTCTCCCCCAGAACCTGAGAGAGCCTGTTTTGGTAAAAGCTGTTAGCTAGCGAGTAACTGAGAAAGCCACCAATAGCGATAACCGAAAGCGTGGCTAGCAACACCGTCACCAGGACAGTTCTAGCGGTGAGAGATCTTCTAAGCAGCGAGGTCACTGAGAATCGGAGCCAGCGCGGTAACCGTGACCGCGCACTGTCATGACTATCTTCGGGTTCTCTGGATCGTCTTCGACCTTTGAACGAAGGCGCTGGACGTGAACGTTCACAAGCCTGGTATCCGCCTTGTACTGATAGCCCCAGACCTGCTCAAGCAGCATCTCACGACTGAACACCTGCTGCGGCTTTGCCGCAAGCGTGTGAAGCAGCTTGAACTCGAGCGGGGTTAGCGACACAGGTGATTCGCCGCGCTTGACCTCAAAGGTCTTTGGATCAAGGGTGAGAGGCCCGATTGCCACGACAGCAGCGTCATCGGTGAGAGGCCTGAGTCGAGCACGGACTCTCGCCACCAGCTCCGCACCGTTATGTGGCTTTACCACATAGTCATCGGCCCCGGCCTCTAGCCCTAGGACAACGTCCTCGGTGTCGCCCTTGGCGGTGAGCATGATGATCGGAACCCCAGACACCGCCCTAATTTGGTTGCATACCTCAATGCCGCTCTGCCCGGGGAGCATTATGTCAAGCAAGACAAGGTCGGGCAGGCTCTGCTTGAAGATCTCTACGGCTGAGAGCCCTTCGCCAGCAAACAGTGGTTGGTAACCGCTCGAGGAGAGAACGAGACCGACCATCTCGCGAAGTGCATCATCATCGTCAACAACGAGGATCTTGTGAGTCACTGCGCCCTCCTTGTTAGTAGCGGTAGTGGTCCACCTTGTAAGGTCCAGCTACGTCAACACCAATGTAGCGGGCCTGACGGTCGCTTAGCGAGGTTAGTTCAACACCTAACGCATCAAGATGCAACCTGGCAACCTTCTCATCCAGCTCCTTAGGCATGATGTGGACGCCGAGGGGGTAGCTATCCAGATTTTGATGAAGCTCGATTTGAGCTAGAACCTGGTTTGAGAAAGATGTGGACATTACGAAGCTCGGGTGTCCCGTGGCATTTCCGAGGTTCATGAGTCGACCCTCAGAGAGAATCAAGATTGAGTGGCCATTTGGCAGCTTCCACTCGTGAACCTGAGGCTTGATCTCAAGTTTTTCGATCCCGGGAATCTTGGCAATGCCCGCCATGTCAATCTCGTTGTCGAAGTGCCCAACGTTGGCAAGAATTGCAAGGTTCTTCATTTGGAGGACGTGCTCGGCACGGATTATGTTTTCGTTTCCGGTCGAGGTAACAAAGATGTCTACCTGGTCAATGACAGACTCAAGACGCGCTACCTGGTAGCCATCCATTGCAGCCTGCAGCGCACAAATTGGGTCAACCTCGCTAATGATGACCCGTGCGCCCTGACCTCTGAGGGCTTCTGCGGAACCCTTCCCAACGTCTCCGTAGCCGGCAACAAATGCCACCTTGCCACCCATGAGAACATCTGTAGCTCTATTGATGCCATCTACCAGCGAGTGGCGAATGCCGTACTTGTTGTCAAACTTGCTCTTTGTAACGGCATCATTCACGTTGATGGCAGGAAACAACAGTTTTCCGTTTTTGTGAAATTCATACAGCCTGTGAACACCTGTAGTGGTCTCTTCCGAGACTCCCCTGATCTCATTCGTGATGCGAGTGAAGTACTTCTGGTCACGCTCCAAGCTCTGCCTCAACAGGCTAAGTACGACCCGATACTCGTCAGAGTCGTCAGCCGTAGGCTCGGGAACATTGCCTGCTGCCTCAAACTCAACACCCTTGTGCACCAAGAGGGTCGCATCTCCACCGTCATCCAAGATGAGATTTGGGCCCTCTGAGCCTTCTGAGGAAAAGTCAAAGATCCGCTCTGTACACCACCAATATTCCTCTAGGCTCTCGCCTTTCCAGGCAAACACAGGAGTTCCCGACGGGTTTTCCGGCGTTCCATCGCCAACCACTACAGCCGCAGCAGCCTCGTCCTGGGTGGAGAAGATGTTGCAGCTGGCCCACCTAACCGAGGCACCGAGTGCAACCAAAGTCTCGATGAGAACCGCAGTTTGAATGGTCATGTGCAAAGAGCCTGCAATCCGAGCTCCACGAAGTGGCTGCTGCGATCCGAACTCTTCGCGAAGAGCCATCAGGCCAGGCATTTCCGCCTCTGCCAGTCTGATCTGATTTCTGCCGTACTCGGCAAGAGATAAGTCCGCTACCCGGAACTCTTGCTCGGTAAGAGTTCTGCTCATAGATGAGGCCTTTCGTGTCGAAACTAAGTGTTTCGGATTTGAGAGATTGCTTTGTCTCGAATCTCAATCATCAAGGCCTCGTGATTTGATTCGACGTTTAGTCTAAGCAATGGTTCGGTGTTTGAGGGCCGAATGTTGCACCACCACCAGCCACCATCGGATTCTCCGTGGAATGTGGTTCCATCAAATTTTTCTTCAGAGTTGAACTCAAGAGCGTTTCTCACTCGTTCAAGAGCAGCTTGTTTGTCATCGACTCGAGAGTTGATTTCACCGGATGAGAAATAGGGCGTGTTGGCTCTGGCAAGCTCGCTCGTCGACACATGCGAGTTACCAAGCTCACTGATTAGGTGCATCGCCGCAAGCATTCCGTTATCAGCACCCCAGAAGTCTCGGAAGTAGTAGTGGGCTGAGTGCTCTCCGCCAAAGACCGCGCCGGTTGCAGCCATCTGGTCTTTGATCAGAGAGTGCCCAACCTTTGTCCTGTGAGGCGTAGCGCCAGCTTGCTCAATTGTCTCGGCAACAAAGCTTGAAGTAAGGGCATTGTGTATCACCACAATGTCCTTCTCTCCGAGTCTGGAAACCCTCTGGACCTCCCGTCGCGAGACGATGGCCGCCACCGCGGACGGGCTGACTGCCATGCCCTTCTCATCAACCGCAAAACACCTGTCAGCATCACCGTCGAAGGCAAGGCCAATATCGGCCCCTTCCGCGATGACTCGCTTTTGGAGATCGACAAGGTTCTTTTCATCCAAGGGATTGGCCTCGTGATTCGGGAAGGTTCCGTCCAGTTCGAAATACATCGGAACGATTTCAAGCTGGTCGACCCTGGAAAGCACGGCGGGAACTGTCAGACCTCCCATGCCATTTGCCACATCAACAACCACCTTTAGTTTTCTCACTCCGGCTAGGTCAACAAGCGAATGGAGATAGTCCGAGTAGTCGTCCAAGACACTGAGCTCGTGGGACGATCCCGGCGAAGAAACTGCAGCGATGCCCTTTTCGAAGAAGTTTTTGGCTCGATCTCGGATTCCAGCGAGCCCCGTGTCCAGGCTAATACCGCGAGCGCCGGCCCTAGAGAACTTGATTCCGTTATAAGTCGCGGGGTTGTGAGAGGCGGTAAACATTGCAGCCGGGAGGTCAAGCCTGCCAGATGCGAAGTAGGTCATGTCGGTAGAGCAAAGCCCGATCTCGACCACTGATGCCCCGCGCTTCATGGCACCCTGCGCAAACGCAGCCGCAAATTCAGGAGAAGAGTCCCGCATGTCGTGACCGACCACCAGGCTCTTGCCGGCAAGCTCCAGTTCGTCAACGAATCCTGCCCCAAAACATTGGATCAACTCGGGGGTAAGTTCATCTCTAACAAGACCTCGAACGTCATAGGTCTTTACGAAATTGTCAAAATCCAAGCCTGGTCATCTTCCTAGCCTTAAGCCTCAAAAGAATACAATGCGAACATGATGATGGGGCCAGCTAAGAGAGACCGCCACGGTCGAGGCATGCGCAGGCCTCTGCCATCGAAGCTCTTCAAGCATGGGACCAGAACCAGCTTCTTCGATGCCGTGGTTTCTGAGACTTGCGAATACCTCCGGGAAACATTCAGCGAACTTGGAGATCTCAATTACCGAATCGAAGACGTGCCTCCAGTAGAGCCGGGTGAGAATTTGAAGCGCTATAGCACGAGGCCAGCCACCATGACCATTACCCTCTACCGGTTGCCTATCGAGCGCCTGGGAAAAAGGCGCATCCCCGATCCGCGGATCCACATCGAGCAAGCAGTATTGGCTGCTGCCGCATCGCTGATTGACAAGGATCCTTGGGAACTGGTGCACCCAGAAAACTAGCGGACGCTAACCACCATTTCGTCGCCGAGATTTTTGTTTTCACTCGGTCCGATAACTGCATAGCCAGAGCCATCGATGACCTCTATTGCCGCTAGAAACTCTGAGGCTGACTGCACCAAGACCGTGTCCGCATTCACTGAAAGCCCAGCCGACTCGAATGCCCCGAGCTCCAATGTTTGGTAGCGGGGGCGATCGTTTGTGGTTGTGACAACCGTCACGGTTATGGCAAGTGCTCCCGGGTTTGCAAGCCGCAGAGTGGATTCGTAGGAGGGCACCGGCATCGAGAGCGAAGTGAAGAGCTCTTGCGGATACACCCACGCATAATCGAGCGGATCTAGTGCGGGGTTTCTTACCCCCGCCAAAACCGGGTTGGTTGACTCTATTTTGAGCACATAACTGCCTTCCCTCAGCTCAAGGTCAAGCTCAGAGAACCCAGCCTCGGGCACAACGGCCCTGAATAGCTCAGGACCCTCGCCGCCGAATGCTGTCACCACCACCTCGGCTGAAGCGTCGGGGGCATAGAGCCGGAGCCTGGGCGCCTGATATCCCTCGGCAAGAATTGTCAATGGCTGGATCCAGTGAATAGTCTGCGGGAGCTGCGTTGTGCTCGTCAGATCGACCCCTAGAGGTGTGAGTCCCCGAGACCAACGATTTTGAAGCGCGAGGGTGACTGCGGGTCCAGTTGATTCGACCCTAACGGCATAGATATTTGCCAGCGCGGTTAGTGGAGCGAGGCTAATGAGTCGCTCCTGGCCCGAGGCCAAGGCAAATCGCTCCACAGTTTGCCCAGCCGGGCTATGGATCTCAACAATCAACTGAGTGTCCACATCGCTCCAATTGGCAGCAAGGAGAACCGATTCATTGCCAACCCCGCTTGCGCCAGAGATAAACCAACCAGCTGTAGTCGGTTGCTCACAAAAGGATGCCGCTAGGCCTGAAATACGCGGCTTCGAGATGGCCTGGGTTTGGATCGCGGCCAGCAATTCAGTTGACTGCTCACTGCCTGATGCCTCGAATTGCGCTGAGCCTTGCGTTGCGGGAGGGGCCGCAACGCCGTCTGAGGTGTTGACCCTCAGGCTCGCCTCACCAACACGCTCAATCAGTCCGAGCTCGGTGCCATCCTCACCCCCGACCTCAACAAGCGATCCTGGACAGACAATTTGGAGATTCTTTGGGTCCACTGAGACCGAGAACTCTTGCGGACTCGCACCAATTGACGCTGATTCCGCTTTGGGCAAGACGATGTAACCCGCAACAACCAAGGCCGGCAGAAGGAGTGCAAGTATGACCCGCAAGACGATGCTCATTGGTTTCTCACTCTCCGAGATCCGCGAATTGTCGCGGGTGTCGGAATCGAGACAAGGAGGTATGCCGCCAGCAGCCCAAGCTGAATCGGCACAAAATCGGAGATCACTGGGTTTGCATTGGCCGGTTCAAGATCCTCAACCCGGTAAAGACTCCCGAATTCGCTCTCACCCGAACTTTGCAAGCTTGCGAAGGTAGAAAGGGCAACAGCAGCATCAGCTCGAGCTGGGTGCTCCCCGGGAGCCAACAGCACAAAGTCGACCGACGAAGCTCGCATCAAATCGCTCACTCCCTCCGGGTTTCCAGCCACCAGACTTCCACTGAGCTGAGCGAGGCTTCCTGAGAGTTGAGATCCATCGAGGGTGGCATCATACAAAAGGTTCGCCTCGTCTTGAGAAATACCGTCGCCCCAAATCAGCTCGGCTTGAATATGATCCGCGACCTCGAGTCTCAAGGTCCTAGTCACATCGTCAACATCTGCGAAAGCAACCACCAGCGCGGGAAGCTGCCTGTCACTTACCTGCGAAACTCGAGAATCATTGGTGAGGCCAGAAATGACTCCAAATCCAGCAACAGATACGGCCACTGCACCTGCTACCAGTCCAACCACACGACCACTTATTTTGCTAGTGAGGTCGGTGACCAAGACCAGGCCAACGAGCAACAGGCTAGCCGCGAGCTCCAACTGACCGAAAATGGGAAGGAAAGCTTGAGAAATAACAATGACACCAGCGGCCAGCCAAGCCGAAACCGCAACCCACACTCTTCCAAAAATTAGAGCTGCAACACCCGCCAGGACCGAAACAACAAGAAGTGCCAGTGCCCAGGCGTCAAGCTCACTGGCTGGCAGCCTGGCGGAGGAAGTTAGAAGTGAAAGCGCAGGATCGATTTCCAGCGCAGCGACGAACCACGGTAAAAGTAGTGCAATTCCGGGAAGCCCGAACCAGGCGATTGTGAGCGCTCGCTGAGGCCTAGCTGCGATCATGACTAGAGAAGCCGCGAGGGTGAGCCCGAAGAGAAACGGTGAGGAGACTGCAAGGAGCGCACCGGTCAGTCCCGCCAGTGCCATCCAGCGCCAACTCCTGGCCGGAGAAAAGCTAGTGGCAGCGCTAAATAGCAGCCTCACCGTCAGAGCGAGTGAGACTATGGCGGTTAGCTCGACGATCCCGCCCTGGTGTTGAAGACCAATCACAATTGGCGAAAGGGCAAAAACAAGCGCTGGAAGAGCACGAATAAGAGGCCTATGAGTTATCGCACCTAGCAGGAACCAGGTAGCCAGGTAAACCAGAGTTGGAGCTGCAAACAGATAAATGGCCAGCGCTATCGAAGGAGCGCTCGGGGCAAACAGCGATATCAGGAGAAAAAACCAATTAAATGGCTCCGCGGGGAGGGCCACCCCGTCCAAGTAGGGCAGCGCCTGGCCAGCTGTGGCAAGCCAAATTGACTCCAAGCTCCTACCCAGAGCTCTCAAGCTTGGTGCCCCAATGGGTCCGCTTGGGAACAACGGGAGGGAAGCGATCAAAGTCAGGGGAACAAACCACAAAGCTCCCGATGCAAGGATGCCTCGGTTATCTGCCTCCGGCGGAGTCTGCTCGTATTCAAAGAGCAGGCTGCGACGACGAGAGATTTGCGACCTTGAGGCGTAGAGAACTCGCGTTGCAGCGAGGCTCCCGGCAGACCTGAGATTTTTGCGTGCAGCAAACCTCTTCGGGGCGGTAACCCAAGCCCAGAGCCAGCCGGTCAGTTGCCCATAAATGCGCCCGGGTTCCTTCGCAATCAGATGCTTGGGAATTGACACTAGGAACGCAAGTGGCAAAAAGAGATAGAGCGGAATCACCAGTGCCAGCGGCAAAGTGGAGGTAGCAAGGTGAATGTGGGCTTTTGAAAGACCCTGCCTGCGGCTTCCACCAACCCACGATTTACGACGCTTGGATGCCATAGACAGGCCAGCGTGATGAACTCGTGCGCTGGCCTCCACCACTACCCGAAAGCCACTTGCCCTGGCTTTGAGGCAAAACTCCAGATCCTGGGCAAAGACCGGGGATGCATCATTTATGCCGCCGAGCCTTTGCCACAACCCAAGTGAGACCAACATGCCAGCTGTTGAAACAGCCAAGGTGTCGCCGGTGGAGTCATGCTGTCCCTGGTCGTGCTCTCTGCTCACCAACAAAAACGGCTTGCCGGTGGAGGTGAGAGTCAGGCCCATCTGCTGAATTTCAATTGGCTTGTCCCACCGAAGGAGCTTCGGGCCAATGACTGCCACGGAGGGAGAAATTTCTGCAGCCCTGGCGAGTTGGGCGAGTGCCTGCGGCTCGGGAGCAGAGTCATCGTGCAGGATCCATACCCAACTGGGCTGCGCCCCAAGCGCCATGATGCCCGCATCGATAGCGGCACCTAGCTTTATGTCTCCGGGCTGAACAATTGAAAAGCCATGCTCGGTTGCTAGCGCTTTCGCAGCATCGTCCCCAGCCGTGTCTACTACAACAACCTGTTGAGGCTTCAGGGTTTGATTCGCGAGGTCGGTAAGCGTTCGCTCCAAAAACTCGCCCGCGTCATGCGCAACGACTATGGCCGCTACCGAGAGCGAGCTCACGATTTTTTAAGCGCGCCTGCGAAGTCTGCGACGCTCGCGCTCTGAGAGGCCGCCCCAGATGCCAAACCGCTCATCATTCTTCAAAGCGTATTCGAGGCACTCAGAACGGACGCTGCATTGGGAGCAAATCTTCTTGGCATCTCTTGTAGAGCCACCCTTTTCGGGGAAGAAAGCCTCTGGATCCGTCTGAGCACACAGCGCATCCTCTTGCCATGCAAGTGGGTCTGCCTCGGTGTCATCTACGTAGGCCCTGGCTACCCCCAGCCTGAGCACATCAACGAACCAATTCGCAGGCACTTGACCACGCTGTTCCATGCTGCTTTCCCCTCCAGTAATTCTGCTGGTGTAATTACACTGGTGTAAGTATGCACCTGTCAAGTTGAGACTTTGACGAATCTTGCAAATTGTTAGCAAACCTTCAAGGTAGCCTTTAGACGTGAAACTCCTAGTCACCGGTGGAGCTGGCTACATCGGCTCCCACGTCGTCAATGCTGCTGAAGCAGCAGGTCACGACTGCGTAGTAGTTGACAACCTCTCTACAGGCCTCAGTGATCGCGTATCGGCAGAAGTCGAAGCCATTGATCTAGCCGCTGAGGGGGCTTTATCAAAGCTCACCAATCTGCTTGGCCGGCACAAGTTCGATTCCGTCATTCACCTCGCTGCGAGGAAACAGGTTGGCGAGTCGGTTGAAATCCCCGAGCGCTACTACCTTGACAACATTGGCGGTATGGCGAACCTTCTTTTGGCAATGCGAGAAACGGGGCACAACTCCCTTGTGTTTTCCTCATCCGCAGCCACCTATGGAATGCCAGATACAGATCAAGTTCGCGAGGATGACCCTACATCGCCGATAAATCCATACGGCCAAACCAAGCTCATTGGCGAGTGGATGGTCAAGAACGCCGCAACTTGGGGCCTCCGCGGAGTGAATCTCCGCTACTTCAACGTTGCCGGCACCGGCAAGGCGGGTCTAGGTGATACTGCCGCACTCAACCTGATACCAATTGCAATCGGGCAGCTCAGGCGAGGGGAAACTCCCAAGGTCTTTGGAGACGACTATCCAACACCCGATGGCAGCTGCATCCGTGACTACGTGCATGTTGCTGACCTTGCAGATGCGCACGTGATGGCTGTTGAGTACTTAGAGCAAAACGACAGGCCTTTTGACACCTTCAATGTGGGCAGTGGCAAAGGGGCCTCGGTTTTTGAAGTCCTGGATGCACTGCGAGAAGCAAGCGGTCAAGACTTTGAAGCTTCAGTGGCAAAGAGGCGGGCCGGTGATCCGCCGAGGCTGGTGGCAAATGTCGATCGCATCGCCCAAACCCTTGGTTTCACGACCCGTTATTCACTGGCCGACATCGTCGAATCAGCTTGGAATCTGTAGCACCTGGCCAACTCTGATGTAGTTGGCGTTATTAATGTCATTGAGCTCTGCGAGGGCTGAGCTACGGACCCCAAACTTCCGTGCGATACCCCAAAGCGTGTCACCTGACTGGACTCTGTAGGTCACGATCTCCGGCTCCGGCTCAGGCTCTGGTTCCTGCTCTGGAGCACCCTCAACGCTTAGAGGAATAAGAAGTAGCTGTCCGATGCGAATGTAGTTCGGATTCGAAATTGAGTTGTACTCCTGAATAACAGAAGGGGCTACGCCGAACTTGTAACCAATTCGGAGCATCGTGTCGCCGGACTGAACCCGATACTCAACAACCGAAGGCTGGGGCTCCGGCTCAGGTTCCGGCTCTGGTTCGGGTTCCGGCTCCGGCTCAGGTGCTGGCTCAGGCGCGCTCGGTTGGCCACCGGGGATTTTGAGTAGCTGACCAACCCGAATCAAGTTAGGGTTCGTGATGCCATTTAGCTCTTGCAGACTCGAGACACTAACTGAAAACTTTGCGGCAATCTTGTTCATAGTGTCACCCGCAACAACGCGATACTCGCTCGGTAACGCAGACTCAGGTGCTGGTTCCGGCTCGGGTGCTGGGGATGGCGCAGGCTCCGGTTCCTGCTCCAGCTCGGGAGCAGGTTCTGGTGCTTGTTCAGGAGCGGGCTCAGGAATGGTTCCGCCAAATGTTAGCTGGCCAAAATCTCCTGAGGGAACCGGTGTGCTAGAGGCTAGTTGGACCTCGTCAGGCGCCTTTGCCCCCAGTGGGATCTTGGAGCTGAAGTAGCTGGTTGCCTGTATGTAACCGGGGCCATCGCCTCTGAGCGAAGCGAAGTGAGTCCAGTTGGAGATCCTTCGTTTTTTACCGTCCTCAATGAAGTAAAGGATGCCCCTCGAATCCCTAATGAACTGACCAACTGGGCGAGTCGAAAGCTCCAGGGCGCTGCACGTCGAGTTGTCAAGCGGGTAGGCCTCGGAGGGGAAGTGGCTCACTGCCTCGGGGGATATGGGATACAAGACCCCTCGGTCTAACAAATAGGTTTCTGAGTTGCACTGGACCTTAATCGAGCTAAATCCGGTTCTCGTCTCGAGCTTTGCGAGCTCCGCCTTTGTGAAGGTAAAGGTCTTTGAGTCCGAGACGCTCTTTGCCTGAGCTGAGGAAGCTAGCTGGACCTTGTTCGTAAGACCGTCAACCAGGTAAAGCGTTGAGCTACCTGAAGCCTTTACGATCGATCCAGGAGCCATCGCAAGACCCACGCTGTCAACCGTATTAATGGCTGACTGCGGCAGCACTACCGCCGATGGCTGGTCAATCAGGCCGAGGAACCTTGCCGTCATGTCAGTCGAGGTTGAAATTCTGCGCTCTGCTGCGTCGACAAAGTAAGCAAGCCTGTTGCCCTCCGAGGTCACGACCGCTGGCGTTGCCAGTTCGGCATCAACTGTTGGGAAGGCGTCGATCAAACTCTGCGGCAATGGAACAACGTAGTCAGTCCACTCTTCTGGATCGCTCACCTCGAGCTTTCCCTCTGCGGTAATCACGTATGTCACGCCTGCGGGGCTAGATACAAAGCCGCGCACTGTTTCTGGGTGCATGGTTGATGCGACCGCCTGCAGCTCCATTGTCACCCCGGTCTGAGTGAACCAGCGAGAGAGGTCTGTGGCGCCCAAGAGACTCGCTACAAATCGATACGTCTTACCTCCGGAGGCAATCAGCATGTCACTGGTGCCGGTGAGGCCAAACATCACAAGCTCAGAGGCCAGGGCGCTTCCGGGCTGCACGCTTATCAACTGCTCAATGGTCATAGAGATGGGGAGCACGTTCTCGGCGCCAACTGTGTTTAGGGCCAGCGGGTCTACAACCACTCGCGATGTGCCATTCTCAATCCAATACTTGGTTCCATCAGGCTGCTCCAAAAGGCGCGATAGCTCTCCGCCATCCTCGAATTGAGTTAGCTGCAGAGAGGTGAGGCCGATGGCCTGGTTGCAGTCCTGACCAAAGTGGGAGGCAATCTGGCAATCACTTACCCCGAACTTTACAGAGTCAACTAAGAGGTACCTCTGCTGAGTGCTCAGGTCAATAGCGAGCTGCCCCATATCCCCAGCACTCTCAAAGCTGTCGAGATACGGCTGGGAGATTTCACCCAGCGGACCCAGGGGTGCAAGAGAAGCAAGGAGTCTCGAGTCAATTACGCGGTACTTCTTGCTGTCAACCATCAAGAATGTCTCACTGGTCGCAGACTTCAGCAGGTAGCCACCAGCAACAGGTGATCCAAACCAGTCGTGGAAAAAGCGCCAGAAGTTTCGGTTGCCGTATGCCGAACAGCTGTCGCCTGATCCGTAGAGATTATTCAAAGCCGCTGAGTTTGGTGTGTATGGGGTGTAGTAGTAAAGATTTGCAGTCGCCTGATTCTGGAGCAGGAAGCTCTTGGTGCCACAGGAGGACTTTGGGTTGTAGCGCATGGCTACGGTGCGACCTGGCTTCCAATAGGTGAAGGAACCCTCTGGGTTTCCGTACCAGACAAACTGTTTCGCGGCGCGGTAGATCTGATTGAAAAGTCCGACATAAACCTTGCCGCAAATACCCGGATCAGAATCTGGGCAGCCAAAGCCCATTGCCGCGCGGTACATGTAGTCGGTTGGCTTGGTAGAAGTAACCAGGCCCTGCTCTTTTTGAAGAGTGGTGATGATTACTTTGGGGTTGATTCCGCATGCGTTGGCAACCGCGTGGATAACCTGAGCTGCGCTCGCCTGAGCCTGTGCAGGAATCGCAGCACACGGGCCTACCTCTTCGGGGGTGGTGGCGGGTGTCTCGGGAATGTCAATTCGAATGTTTTTCAAACAGTCGATTGATGGATCCTCTGCGCGGCAATTCTCGACCCGAGAGTCCAAAAACGCCTGGATCTCTTCTACCGTCATCGAACCAAAGTCAAAAAATACGCTGTCGCTAATTATCAAACCGGGGTCAAAAGCGCTTCCGGGAGGTGCTGCCTCGGCTGGCTGAGGTGTCGAAAGGCCAACAAATCCGACCGCGACCATAAAAGCCGCGGTAAACATCGCAAAGAGTTTCCGCACTAGGGAATCACCACCGAGGTTGCTGGTGAGATTCCAAAGTGGAACGGTGAGTCGTAGCTGACAGTGACGACTCCACTACCACTGGGAAGCTCGCTGAGGGGGAACTCGATTGGGAAGCACTGCGTGTAATCAGATGAGGGTTCTGCGTTGACCTCTAGCTCACGCTCTACGTCAGAGCCAATGAATCTCATCTTGCACATCCCTCCGGCCTCGCTGAGTCCGGGGATTTGAGCGACCACTGTAAGCACTCCGAAGTCAGGCTCTGGGATAGCCATGATGATCGTCACTTCGGTCTGCACCCTCTCAATTTCAGGCTCTTCGGTCTCGGTTGGCTCAGGCTCAGCCGAGGGTTCCTTTTCAATATCCGTTGGCTCGGGCTCGGCCGTTACGGCATCACTGGCGCTCTCTGTTGGGGTGGCCGCGAGCGAGGGTTCTTCTGGCAACTCGGTAGCGCCCCAATTGGGGTAAAAGACGCTGCAACCTGAGAGCAGCAAGAGGGTAGCGCTGGCTAGAGATAGTGCGCGAAACTTAGGCATAGCTCACCTCCAGCCACCTTCAACCTTAGGTTGAGATTCTGAAAAATCGCTGATGCGATTTGGTGTTTTGAACTAATGAAAATTGCCTGAGAGTGCCCTGATTACAGGCTGGATTTGAGGTTGGCGTTTTTCTTACCAACCTGAACTTCAAGTCCTCCGCGGTACTCATCTAGCTTCGACAAAATTTCGCTATCTGAAGCTCCTAATATTTTTAGGGCGAGGAGTCCGGCATTCTTTGCGCCATCAATCGACACGGTTGCCACCGGAACTCCGGCGGGCATCTGAACTATCGATAGCAACGAGTCCATGCCATCTAAGTGGTTCAACGCAACCGGCACACCTATTACTGGCAGCGAGGTTATTGAAGCGAGCATGCCAGGTAGGTGTGCAGCTCCACCGGCTCCAGCAATAATGACCTTGGTGCCGCGATCGGCCGCCTCCTTACCCCAGCTGAGCATTTTCTCTGGGGTCCTGTGGGCACTTAGGACTTCAACCTCTGAGTCAACCCCGAATTCATCCAGCACAACCTTTGCCTGCTCCATGACTCGCCAGTCGCTGTCGGAGCCCATGACTATCGCAATCTGTGGCATGGCTAAAGTCTAGGCCTCCCCGTAAATCATGCTTCTGGCGGCTCGGCCTGTCTCTAGAAGATCACTGTGATTTTGACCCACAAGGGTGAGGTGGCCCATCTTACGATTTGCCCTTGCCGCCTTCTGATAAAGATGAAACTTCACCTCGGGAAACTTTGCCATGACCCTTGGGTAGTGCTCGAAAAAATTGTTCTCATCGTCGACACCTAGAAGATTCACCATCACGGCGAACTCCGAGCTCATGCCAGCATCTCCCAGCGGCAAGTCGAGTACTGCCCGGAGGTGCTGCTCAAACTGCGAGGTATTCGAACCCTCTATCGAAAAATGACCGGAGTTATGGGGGCGCATCGCAAGTTCATTGACCAGGAGCGAGCCGCCATCAAGAACAAACATCTCTACCGCGAGGACCCCCGTAACGCCAAGTCCGGATGCGACGCTTTGAGCAATCTCAGCTCCCGCTTCTCCAAGTTGCCCGTCGGGGTAAGGCGCCACTACCTCAGAGCAGACCCCCGCGGCCTGAATGGTTTGAACTAGCGGCCAACACTTGCTCTCGCCAGAGGGGCGCCTAGCAATGAGCTGCGCGGCCTCAGAGACAAATTCAACCTTCTGCTCGGCGAGAAGACTACCCCCGTAATTTGCGATGTCTCCAAGCCAATCACTGACCTCTGACACGGCTGAGACAACCCTCACACCCTTGCCGTCGTAGCCGCCAATTGGGGTTTTAACCACGACCTGGGGGCCGTGCTCGTTGATAAAACCCTGCAGGTCAACCTCTGAGTTGAGCTCACGCCATGCAGGCTGCGGCAGGCCGAGAGCTGCGAGCTTCTTGCGCATCACTAGCTTGTTCTGGGCGTGAAGTAGAGCCTCAGGCCCCGGCCTAACTTTCACGCCTTCAGATTCAAGTTGATGCAGTAGCTCGGTCGGCACATGCTCGTGATCGAAAGTGATGACATCGACTCCCGAGGCAAATTCGCGAAGCTGAGCTATGTCCGTGTAGTCGCCAACTTTTGTGGTCGCACTTTTGGCAGAGGATTCCTCTGACTCTGCAAAGACAGCGAGATTTATGCCAAGCGCAATGGCGGCCGGTTGCATCATGCGAGCGAGCTGGCCACCACCAATTACCCCAACTGTCTGCATTTGACCTCCGAAGGCTAGTTTCTCAGATGCCAAACATCAGCGGCACTCAATAGGTGAGATTGCTCTCCAACAATAAGCAATCTCCCATCATCTTCAATTGCATGCGCCTTACCCTCGAGCACTTCTCCCGATGGGAGTATGGCTTTTACCTCTTTGCCAACTGTCAGCGAGCTGGCACGTATTTCTGAGAGAGCAAATCCGTTGCCCAGTTCTCGCCAGCTCTTCCAGCCTGTTCGCAGAGCACCTAAGACGGCCGAGAGAGTCTCATCGAAGCTACTGCTTACAAACTCACTAACAGCACAAGAGGTTTCCGGGGCCCCTAGTTGTCTCTCGACGTTGATGCCGACCCCAACAACCACACCTTGCGAGCCGAGCTCCGCCAGCACACCAGAAATCTTTCTTCCATCGACCAAGACATCATTTGGCCACTTAACAGCAGCTGTCTGACCCGTGATTGATGCAACAGCCATGGCAACACGGCTTCCGAAGAAAAGTGGAATCAGCCCCTGCTCCATCCCAGCGGCCGGTTTCAAGAACATCGACAGGGAGATAGAGGTTCCCGGCTCCGAAACCCAAGACCGGTCAAGCCTGCCCCTGCCGGCGGTTTGAGCGGCGGCCGCAATCGCGTACCCATCAGGCAGAAGTGAGCCCTCTAAACGCCTAGCGAGCTCGAGGTTCGTTGAGTCGATTGTTTCCAGATACTCAAGTTCGGGATCGACCGCAAGCGACTTTTCTAAGTTCACAGGCTAAGGATATCCCAAGGCAAAAAATTGTAGGTTCCCAAGACGAAAACCAAATCTCTTTGTTGATTACATGCAAGAACTGGCCAAAATTCACCAATAAAGTAGGAGAGCTAGTTAGGAGCAATTTGAGCGAGCCAGATCTGAGCACCACCGCCGGCAAGATAGCCGACCTCAAAAAGCGCTATCACGAGGCTGTCCACGCCGCCGGCGAAGCCGCTACCGCAAAGCAGCATGCCAAGGGTAAGAAGACGGCGAGAGAGCGCATTGAAATGCTTTTGGATGACGGCTCGTTTGTCGAAGTGGACGAGTTTGTTCGCCACCGCGCCAACTCCTTTGGCATGGATGCAAAGCGTCCATACGGTGATTCAGTGGTGACTGGGTTTGGAACGATTCATGGTCGACAGGTTGCCGTCTACTCCCAGGATTTCACGATCTTTGGCGGCTCACTCGGCGAGGCAGCAGGAAACAAGATCATCAAGATCATGGAGCTCGCAATCAAGTCAGGCGTGCCAATAATTGGGATGCTTGACTCCGGTGGTGCAAGAATCCAGGAGGGCGTTATCGCACTTGGAAAATACGGCGAGATTTTCCGGCTCAACACCCACGCTTCTGGAGTTATCCCCCAAATCTCAATAATCATGGGGCCAGCAGCCGGAGGCGCTGTCTACTCTCCAGCCCTGACGGACTTCGTGATCATGGTGGACAAGACCTCCAACATGTTTGTGACTGGACCCGACGTTATCAAGACGGTGACCGGTGAGGACGTTGGAATGGAGGAGCTCGGTGGAGCTCGCGCCCATAACGAGACCAGCGGTGTTGCCCACTACCTCGCGAGCGATGAAGAAGATGCCATTGACTACGTGCAGTCTCTGGTGGGCTTTTTGCCTGAGAACAACCTCTCGGAATCAATCACTTACCAGTCTGAGGCAGAGGTTGAGATCACCGATGAGGATCAGGCGCTGAACACCTTGATTCCAGACTCTCCAAACCAGCCCTATGACATGCAAACCGTCATCAAAGCGGTTGTTGACGAGGGTGAGTTTCTCGAGATTCAGCCGCTCTATGCGCCAAACATCGTGGTGGGATTTGCCCGTGTTGATGGAAACTCGGTCGGCATTGTTGCCAACCAGCCGCTTCAGATGGCCGGCACTTTGAACATTGACGCAGGCGAAAAGGCGGCCAGGTTTGTTAGGTTCTGCGATTCGTTTTCAATTCCAATCTTGACCTTCGTAGATGTCCCCGGTTATTTGCCGGGCACAGACCAGGAGTGGGCTGGTGTGATTCGAAGGGGTGCAAAGCTCCTGTATGCATATGCGGAGGCGACGGTTCCCCTTATCACCGTGATCACTCGCAAGGCCTACGGTGGCGCCTACATCGTCATGGGATCCAAGCAGCTTGGAGCAGACATCAATCTCGCCTGGCCAACCGCAGAGATTGCGGTTATGGGCGGCCAGGGAGCGGTAAATATTCTCTTCCGCGACAAGATTAAAGAGGCCGAGGCTGCCGGCATGGATATTGCCAAAGTCCGCGAAGAACTGGCCCAGGAGTACACCTACAACGTTGCAAGCCCTTTCCTGGCAGCCGAACGCGGAGAGCTTGATGGGATCATCGAGCCAGCGGGAACCAGAGGAGCAATTATTCGTTCGCTGCGTGCTCTAAAGACCAAGCGGGCATCGCTACCGCCAAAGAAGCACGGAAACATCCCTCTCTAATGAAGCAATACAGCCCCGCAGAAATTCAACAATTAATCAAGGTTTCAGGCGGAGACCCCGAGGAGCAAGCTGCGGCTCTGGCCGTGGTCGAGGCCGCCATAATCGAATCCAGAAAGCTTGGAAGGGTGGCCCTTGGCTCCCCCAATAGCGCCTGGCATAAGGACTCTGGACTGCTTCGTAAGACCCTCGACACCACTTGGGGCCGAAAACTTCGATAGCCCTGTCCCCCAAAAAGGTGATGCCAAACTTTTAGAAAAGCATGGCTCCGCATCCCAGAGGGTGGTTACCTTGAGCCAAGAACCTAAAACGGTAAAAGGGACCGGAGGTTCCGCACCGAGTGCGGGGGTAAATGGGGCGACTTCAGTCGCCCCATTACGCATTTCACGGGCACTTTTCGCGCGCTAGATTCTTATGAATAAATCCGGGCTGTCAGAGTCTTTTCTGATCGCAGCCATGCTAACCCTCCAGGTTTCACCCCTGGCAGCTCGAATTACGATTTTTCCAAGCTTCACTTTCTTGAGCGCCCGAACTATTTCCGCGTAGTACTTCTCCCGATCTTCAATGGATAGATCGTCCAAACCGCCATCATCCAACAACTGCACCTCTACTCCGCTCGCTCTCGCACTGCGAGTTGCGGCCACGACCTCCCGTGAGACTAGGTTTCGTCCTCTAATTTGATCTCGAAGCTCAGCCTCTGTGAGTCGTGCCAGAGACTTATCATCGTCGGACAGCTCCCCCTGTGATGCTCGAATCTTTTCAAGCAAGGGCAGAGCCTGCTTTAGGGTTTCCTTGACTCGCGTCGTGCGCTCGGCCCTAGCGGCTGTCGAGGCGGCGGTGGCAGTGTCGATTTCAAGTGCCCTACTCCTGAACTCGGCAGCCTCGCGCCCACTAGTTGCAAGCACAAATGAGGCTGTTTGGGCTGTTGCAACCAAGAGAAAGGCTCCAACCAAACCCGAATTGAAAATAACTTCCACGCCACCCCACAGCAGCACCTGAAAAGTAACGATGACAAAGCCAAACCAGGCCAACAGCTCAAACTGACGAACCGTCATGATGGCAAGCACGGTTCCGATGGCAGCGATGTGCCAAGTCGTGTAGCTCTCTTGACGAACATCACCCAGGGCCGAGAAGATCATTTGGGGTAGGACGATGATTGCGACAAAAGCAACGACTGCGCTGGAAGGTCGCATCTTCAGGCCGGGGTTGTTCAAGGTAACAAGCAGCAGAGTGAGCAGGTACAAAGCAATGCCGGCTACTGCTAGGCCAGGCACAGCATATTGATCCAGGTACAAATACCCCAAGAGTGGGTGGTAAAGCCCGAAGAGAATTGCTACAGCACTTAGCAGTAGTCGAGAGACGCTAATCACGTGGCCACCTCATAACCACTTCGGTGCCTGCCCCCGGGGTTGAATTGATTTTCACATCCCCCTCGACGGATTCGACTCTTGCCCGGATCGAGGTGCTGATACCAATCCTGCTTCTGGGCACCCTCTCTTCACGGAAACCTGATCCGTTGTCCTTAACTGAGAATTGGAGCGCACCTCCCGGCAGACCCTGCAGGGACAGCGCAATTTCAGTCGCATTTGAATGCTGAATCGCATTGTCCACAGCTTGCAAGCATGCCTCGGTCAACGCTTGGGCAACAGCTGGGAGGATAGGCGACGAGCTTGCCCCATAACTCTTTGTGACTATGCGCTTGTCAAGCTTCTCCGCTGCTCGCTCTATTGCCCTAAAGAGACCGAGCGAAGAAACCTCCGCTTCTTTATCAACGCCTTCTTGCACTTGCATGAGCGACTTGATTGCTGCATCCGCGCTCTCGGCCGCGGCAACCCTGTCAGCCTCAGAGTCTGCTCGTGCGACAAGAATCAGCGTGTGTAGTACCTGATCATGAACTAGCGCATCAAGCCGTTGGCGCTCCCTCTCAACTGCATCAGTTCTTGCCTGGGCCAAAGCGCTTTTTATGGCATCGGAGTTTGCCACATCTACCTCGGCTGCTCCCGACCTAACGAGCGTCACAAGCCCTACTAGTGCCAATGTAAAGACCAGCAGATAGGAGCCATCTAGCCAGGCGTCTAGCGGGCTAGCGGAAACGGTGGGCTGAAGCATCGCCCAAACCCAACTCCCCGAAGCCAACGGAAGAAACCAGGCCCACACACTGCGGGAATGAGTTGTGGCCACCAGCACCATCGCCATGCCCACCGACCACCAGACCCAGGGCCGCTCGAACTCGCTGGCCGAAAAGCCAGGAGCGTGAGTGAGAGGCACAGCCCAAACCACTGCCAAAACCGATAGGCCATGGATAAGTCCCCAGGGTCTGGAACGGTCCGCCAGGACTGCCGCCACGAGAAAGCAAGCTGCACTGACTAAGACAAGGACCAGAGCCAGCTGGCCAACCTCGGTTGCGTAAGCAGACTGGCTGTTTGCGTTTGCGATCACCTCTAGTCCAGAGATTAGAAGCGCTGCTGATGAGATGCGGCGTATCCATGTCTCCAGTCGGTTACTAGCTATGGATGCCAGGGGTTTCACTACAACAAATCCCCAGAGATAATGCCGTCCTCGAGGGCTCTCTTAAAAAGATCTACTTTTGTGGCGGCCTCCCGCCCGAGACGGGCATATTTCACTCGCACTCGATCTATGTGCTCCTTGGCAGAGCTTGGCTTTATTTGAAGTTGGTAGGCAACCTGCTTCAAGCTCATGCCCGATGCATACAGCGATAGAACTTCCACTTCACGATCAGAGAGGTTGGCATCTTTGAAAATCTTGTCGGCATCTATGGTTGCGCTTGTCTCCGCATTGTTCAGGATTGCCCCATCGGCTGCAAGCCGGATTGCCTCAATCAACTCTTCGACTGGCTGTGACTTTGGGACAATTGCGGTTGCGCCGGCCCTGACCGCTGCCCTCATGAGATTTGGCTTGTCCGCAATAGAAAAAATAAGGACTGCGGCTCCGATGGCAATAATTCGCTCTACGTTCTCCGCAACTAAGGAGCCATCGGCAAGACTGAGATCAGTTACAACTACTTGGCATTCTCGGTCTCCGATTTGATCAAGTAAGTCACTTACGGTTGGAGCAGAGGTAACCAATTCAAAGTCATTTTTTTCGCACGCGGCGGCGAAACCCAGACGAACCGCCTCGTGGTCGTCGACTATCGCAACCTGCACGCTCATGTTCTTAGACTACTTAGCCTCAGTGACGCCAATGTTTCGAAGTGGTGGGTATGGGGAAAAATGTCATAGCCCTGGAGCCAATCTAGCTCGTAGCCAGCATTGCAAAGCAAACCAATGTCTCGGGCCAAGGAAACAGGGTCGCATGCCACATAAAGAATGCGTCCAGCCTTGAGACGGATGAGCTCATTAATGACTTTAGTTGCCGCACCCGATCGAGGTGGGTCGAGGATCACGGTTGAGATTTCTTCCTGCCTCGAGCGGAGATAGGCCAGCACATCCGACTTCTGAAAGCTTAGGTTTCCCATTCCCCTGGCAAAATTCTTGCCCGACTGCACCGCAGCCTCGGAGAGCTCGACGGCGTGAACGCTGGTATCTGGGAAACGTGCCGCAACGTTGGCAGCAAAGAGCCCAGCTCCCGAGTAGAGGTCCAACAACTGCGGCTGATCTAGTTCACCAAGTTGTTCGAGGACGGCCTCGAGCAAAACTTTTGGGGCCAAGGAGTGGGCTTGCCAAAAGACCCCAGGCCTCAGATCAAAAACTCGACCGCCAACGACCTCCGTGACTACCTTTGAACCTCCAACTTCTCCATCGATTGACCACTGAAGTGAATCGGGAGATGAAGCGATGTGGATTTTCTTCTTCCCTGGAAACCTTTTCTTGTGAAGGCCCAGCTCGTTTATTTCGGAATTGGCCAAAGGCAATTCCTTGACTGCGACAATCTGGTTCGACCTTGTGCCTTTCACACCTGCCAAACCATCAGCATCAACGTGCAGTTGCACTCGAGTTCGATAGCCAAGGCCATCTCCCTCGTCTACCGCCAGCACCTGCGGCGAAAGTTCAAGGCCCGCCAGACGCGCAAGGGACTCGGCAAGAATCTCTGCCTTCAAGACTCGCTGGTGGCCAAGCTCGATGTGCCCAAAGTCTGCTCCCCCGGCCCCCAGGGCTGCCTCTGGCCAGAAATGATCTCTGCGCTGTTGACTCGGTTCTAGAACGTTTACAACCTTGGCCCGTTGAAAACTTTTTGCATCCTGGGTGATTTCTGCCTCGACTAGCTCTCCGGGCAAGGCTCCCTCAACAAAGACAACCTTCCCCTCAGGGCGGGCAACAAATACGCCACCGTGGGCCGCCTTTTCGATTCGGAGAGTTTTGGTCACCGGCTAAGTGTTCCACAGCTAGCCTTGAACCGTGACTCTTCTCACCCTCGCCTCTACATCCTCCGGGAGGAAAAAACTCCTTGAGGATGCCGGGATTGACTTTGTCACCCTCGCCCCAGGAGTTGATGAAGAGGCTCTCGTTGCGTCCGAGCAGCCAGCTGGAGTCTGCGCCATGACGCTCCTCCTTGCCACTCACAAGGCCCGCGCGGGCGTGGCGCGAGCTAACACGCGACTGGTTTTAGGATGCGACAGCGCGCTTGAATTTGATGGTCAGAATCTAGGCAAGCCTCTCATTGCAGAGGTTGCGATAGAACGCTGGAAGCAGATGCGGGGAAAATCGGGCTTTCTTCACTCTGGTCACCACCTCATCGATACCGAGTCGGGAGAATCAAGGTCAGTCTGCTCGAAGACAAAGGTGTTCTTTGCCGATCTCACGGACGCAGAAATAGGGGCTTATGTTGAAAGTGGAGAGCCACTGAACGTCGCAGGCAGTTTCACTATAGATGGTCGCGGTGGCCCATTCATTGAGCGAATAGAAGGTGATTACCACACTGTCGTTGGACTCTCCCTCGTTGAGCTCAGAAGGATGCTTGCCGAGTTGGGTCACAACATCACTTCCTTATGGAGATAAACGCAACAAAATCGAGATTTTTTTGTGCTTTAGGCATAAAACCCTTGTGAAAAGTGGCAATAAGCTATCCGATTATGGCCAAAAAGCAGATAACCAAAGTACTCATCGCTAACCGCGGCGAAATCGCAGTAAGGGTTATCAGAGCGGCCAAGGACAGTGGAATTCGGACCGTCGCGGTCTATGCCGACTCAGACAGAGATAGCCAACACGCCAAACTTGCCGACGAAGCTTACGCGCTCTCTGGAGAGACCGCAGCCGAGACCTACCTCGTTATTGAAAAGCTTCTGAATGTTGCGAGCCGATCCGGGGCCGATGCGGTGCACCCGGGCTACGGGTTTCTCTCCGAGAACGCAGAATTTGCAAGGGCGGTAACGGCAGCGGGTTTGATTTGGATCGGGCCCAGCCCCGAGGCAATTGAGCAGCTCGGAGACAAGGTCTCGGCGCGCAAGGTAGCGCAGAAGGTGGGGGCGCCCTTGGCTCCCGGAACTATCAATCCTGTGTCGGATGTCTCTGAAGTTGAGTCCTTTGTCAAAGAGTTTGGACTCCCAGTTGCCATCAAGGCGGCCTACGGTGGCGGTGGACGCGGCATCAAGATTGTTAGGGAACAGGGCGAAATTGTGGAGGCATTTGAATCCGCTACTCGTGAAGCTGTGGCCGCCTTTGGACGCGGGGAATGCTTTATCGAGAAATACCTCGATAAGCCTCGTCACGTTGAGACCCAGTGCCTTGCCGATGCCCATGGAAATGTCGTTGTGGTCTCGACCAGGGACTGCTCACTGCAGCGCCGTCACCAAAAGCTCATCGAAGAAGCGCCGGCGCCATTTCTCACCAAGGAGCAAGAGGTCCAGCTCTATGAGTCTTCAAAGGCAATCCTCAAGGAGGTTGGCTACGTGGGCGCGGGAACCTGCGAGTTTCTGATTTCAGGAGACGGCACAATCTCTTTCCTCGAGGTTAACACGAGGCTTCAGGTGGAGCACCCTGTTTCTGAGGAGGTCACGGGAATTGATCTTGTGCGCCAGCAATTTCGAATTGCCCAGGGTGAGAAGCTCGGCTTCGAAGATCCTGAGATTCGAGGCCACTCCTTTGAGTTCAGAATCAATGGAGAAGATCCTGGCAAGAATTTCCTCCCATCGCCGGGACCGGTGCATCAATTCATTGCTCCCTCAGGTCCAGGAGTTCGCGTTGACTCGGGAGTGGTATCGGGCGACAGGGTCTCGGGAAACTTTGACTCAATGATGGCAAAGCTCATAGTCACGGGCAGCTCTCGGGAGGAAGCGCTGGAGCGATCGCGCCGAGCACTTGCAGAGATGCATGTCAACGGACTTCCAACCGTGTTGCCTTTCCACAGGCTCATGGTTGATCACCCTGCCTTCACCGCAGAAGATGGCTTCAAGGTCTTCACAAGGTGGATCGAAACCGAGTGGGAGAACCCAATCGAACCATGGTCAGGACAGGCAGAGCCTGAGCTGGCCTCCGAGCCCAGGCGCGAAATAGTCGTCGAAGTTTCTGGCAAGCGCCTCGAGGTTAGTGTTCCAAAGCGCCTTCTCGTGGGCGAGATTGGCTCACCCGCTGGGCACGCGCCCAAGCGCAAAAAAGGAACGGAAACTGCCTCGAGGACCGGTGCCAAGGGTGACTCATTGGTCGCCCCAATGCAGGCGACCGTTGTGAAGCTAGCCGCTGAGGAGGGCCAGAGTGTGGAGCAGGGAGATCTTGTCGTAGTTCTGGAGGCTATGAAGATGGAGCAGCCTCTTGTAGCTCATAAGTCCGGAACTATTAGCAATATTGGAGTCGCGGCAGGAGCAACAATTTCAGCCGGAACCCGCATCCTCGACATTCTCTAGTCAATAGCTGGGTGTAGCTCACTTGCTGCCTCGGCAATAGACCCCGACAGCGATGGATAAACCGTGTAGGTTTGCGCGAGCTGGTCCACCGTAAGCCTGTTCTCGATGGCAACGGCAATTGGGTAAATCAGATCTGAGGCTCTAGGGGCGACAACGACTCCGCCGATCACCGTTCCACTTCCTACCGATGCAAACAGTTTGATAAAGCCTTCTGTTAGCCCTTGCATTTTGGATCGTGGATTTGTGTCGAGTTCGATAGTTGCAATCTCACCACGTACCAGCCCCTCCTCTATCTCGCTCTGCGACCAACCAACCTGAGCAATCTCAGGAGAGGTGAAAACGTTGGATGCCACATTGCGCAATCTTGTTGGAGAAGCCACGTCGCCGAGGGTGTGATAGATGGCTGTTCGCCCCATCATGGCCGACACTGAGGCCAGAGGAAGTGAAGTAGAGCAGTCTCCAATGGCATAGACATTGGCCCTCGAGGTCCTCGCAACCTTGTTCACGACAACATGCCCTGACTCGTTTAGGACGATGCCAGCCTCTTCTAAATTCAAACCCCTTGTGTTTGGCGTGGCACCAACCGCCATAAGACAGTGAGATCCTGTCAGGACTGTCCCATCGGAAAGCTCGACTTCTACCGCGTTGCCAGTGTTGGTTACCCGCTTCGCTCTTGCGTTGCGCAACAGCTGCATGCCGCCATCGGTGAAGACTTTCTCGATTAGCTCAGCCGCATCCTGGTCATTACCCGGTAGCACCTTTTCTCTTGACGAGACCAGCGTGACCCTTGACCCAAGCTGCAGATATGCGGAGGCAAATTCAGCTCCCGTGACGCCAGAACCGACGACAATCATGTGCTCTGGGAGTTCGTCTAGGTTGTAGAGCTGCTTCCAGTTGAGAATTCGCTCGCCATCGGTTTTGGCCTCCGGCAGCTCCCTGGGAGAAGCGCCAACTGCAACGATTATGGTTTTCGCCTCAATACGCTCACTTGCCCCACCCGAGCTTGGCTCGACTATCACGTGATGGTTGCCATCAAGGTAGCCACGACCATCAATGATTCTCACGCCGTCATCCAACAATGCCTGTCGCATGTCCTGGCTTTGATCCTTGGCAAGTTCAAGTAGGCGGCGGTTCAAAGTCTTGAGGTCAACTTCGACGTGGGGACTCACCCGCGTACCGTCCACCGAAAACTCGATTCCAAGGTTTTGGGCAACGGCTACTCGCTGTGCTGCCTCAGCTGTCGCGATCAGGGTTTTGGAGGGGACCACGTCCGTCAGGACCGCATTACCGCCAATGCCTCGCTCCTCAATGAGAATCACCTCTGCGTCAAGCTGAGCGGCAGTCCTAGCCGCCTCGTGCCCACCTGGGCCTCCGCCAATGATTACAACGCGATGCTTTGAGCCAAGTTTGGTTAACACCGGTACATTGTCCCGCAAATCTGGCAGCCGCCTGGACAACTAGACTTGAAATTTATGGTTCATCCACTCAATGTCGAGGGCGTAGACCCCTTTGAATTTGCCGAAAAGGCAGCAAAACAAATTGCAGAAAGCACCGGTGTCGAAAGCCACGATATTGCGCTGACCCTGGGTTCCGGCTGGTCCAAAGCCGCCGATCTAATTGGCGAAACGGTCGCAGAGATTCCAGCAAACGACATTGCCGGATTCCATAAGCCTGCCGTTGCAGGTCACGTTGGCACCATCCGCTCGATCAGACTGCCCAGCGGTAAGCATGCGCTTGTCATTGGAGCCCGCACCCACTTCTATGAGAATCACGGGGTGAGAGCTGTGGTTCACTCGGTTAGGACGGCGGCAAAAACCGGTGCCAAGGTCATGGTTCTCACAAACGGTGCGGGAGGCATCCGACCCGAGTGGGATGGAGGTGCGGCCGTGCTGATCTCAGATCACATCAACCTCACTGCCTCCAGTCCGCTGGAAGGTGCAAATTTTGTGGACCTCACCGACCTTTACTCCTCGAGGCTTAGAGGGCTTGCCAAAGAGGTGGACCCCTCTCTTGACGAGGGCGTCTACGTCCAGTTCCGTGGTCCGCACTATGAGACACCGGCGGAAGTCCAAATGGCCAAAAAAATGGGTGGAGACATAGTTGGGATGTCCACCGCTCTGGAGGCAATAGCGGCTAGGGAATCTGGCATGGAGGTTCTTGGAATGTCGCTTATTACAAACCTCGCAGCCGGAGTCCAGAAGACGCCATTGAGCCACGAAGAGGTAATTGCAGCCGGCAAGGCTGCGGAGGCCAAGATTTCAAAGCTTCTGGCCGAGATAGTCGCTAAGTTCTAATGTCCTTCATTTCAGAGGCAAAGGCTTGGCTTGATCAGGATCCAGATCCCAAGACCAGGGCTGAGCTTGAAGAGCTCCTAGCTGAGGGCAATTTGTCCGAGCTAAAGAGCCGGTTTGAAGCTACCTTGCAGTTTGGAACCGCAGGTTTACGCGGTGAGCTTGGTGCAGGGCCTAACCGAATGAACAGGATTGTCGTAGCGAGGGCGGCCCTCGCAATTGCCAGGTTTCTCAAGTTCAACCGCGACACTTATCAAACTCCAAACTCAGAGCTCCTAGTTGTCATCGGCTTCGACGGCAGAGAGAACTCCGAAGTGTTTGCCAAAGATAGTGCAGGCATAATCTCAGCCCAAGGCATCCGTGTGAAGCTTTTCGAATCAATGGTCCCAACGCCTGTCGCCGCCTTCACGGGAAAGAGCCTCGAGGCGAGTGCGACCATCATGGTGACTGCGAGCCACAACCCTCCTCGAGATAACGGCTACAAGGTCTACCTGGGAGGTCCAAATGGCTCCTCGCAGCTGGTTCCCCCTCAAGATTCAGAGATTGCCGAGCAGATACAGCAGGTCTCCGGCGAGTTCACATTTGAGCAGATTCCTCAGTTTGGAAACTATGAGATGGCAGGGGCACCGGAAGTAAGTAGGTATGTCCAACGGGCAAAAGGTTTGGTCGAGCTCACAGACAGCCGCAGAGCAGACCTAAGAATCACCCACACCGCTCTTCACGGCGTTGGCTGGAGCGTAATTAGCGAGCTCTTTGAAGAACTTGGCTTCAACCTCGCGCCCGTTGAACAGCAGCGAGAACCTGACCCAGCATTTCCAACCGTGAGCTTTCCCAACCCTGAGGAGGCAGGGGCAATGGATCTCGCGTTTGCGCACGCGCGTGAGTATTCCAGCGACTTGATTCTTGCCAACGACCCCGATGCAGACAGGCTCGCGGTTGCTGTGCCAACCGAGACGGGCTGGCAAATGCTGACTGGAGACCAAGTGGGGCTAATACTTGCGGAGGTTACCGCGAGCAAAGCCCGTGCAGGAAATCTAGCCAATTCGATTGTGTCGGCAGACATCTCTCGGCTCGCGGCCGCACACAACCTCGGATACGAGCAGACGCTCACCGGATTCAAGTGGATCTCAAAGGTGCCCAAACTTGTATACGGCTACGAAGAGGCGCTGGGCTACTGCGTGGACCCGGAGTTCACACCTGACAAAGATGGCATAACCGCCGCTTTGCTGATAGCCCAGCTCGCTGCTGAACTCAAGTCCGAGGGCTCAAACCTTTTGGAGTATCTAGTGAGCCTCCAAAATAAATATGGACATCTCGCAACCTCTCAGGTTTCGATACGGGTTACAGATCTTTCGATAATCGCAAAAACGATGGAATCTCTTCGCGAGAATCCCCCCGCAGCCTTTGAAGACCGAGAGCTTCTTACAAACGACCTATTGCACTCAGATAACCCAGCAGATGCATTGGTTGTTTCCGGCGATGGGGTAAAGCTCATCTTTCGTCCCAGCGGTACAGAACCGAAGCTCAAGTGCTACGTGCAGTTCAGCGCCGAGAACTCCGACTTGGCCGCGGCGGGAATTAGTCGCCTCCGTGAATTCGCGACTGGGCTGATTGATGCCGCTCAACAAAACGCTTAACACTCTCAGGAACCGGAAGCTGCATCGACTCACTATCAGCTGGCTGCACCTGACCAACTCCTCGTGTGAGTGGGATGATTCCCGCCCAGTAGCCGTGGCCTAGGTCTTCCTCAGGATCATCTACCTCGTTGACCGAAATCTTTACAGAGGCCTCATCCAGCTCAACGGCAACGATGATTGTGGCCGCAGCCTCCTTCTTGGTCATTGGGCGCGCCTCAGCAACACGTCCGGGTATGAGTGCATCGCTTATCAAATCGAGTGCCCGTATTTTCTCCTCATCTCTGAGCAGCCGGGCCGTTCCGAAGATCACAACTGAGCGGTAATGCATGCCGGAGTTGAAGTTACTCCTGGCCACCTTCAAGGCGTTCAATTCGGTAATGCTGACGCAAACACTTGTGTTCTCCGCAAGGAGCCGCATAAGTCTTGAACCCGATGAGCCATGCAGAAACAGGACGTTTCCGTCGCGGCCGTATGTCATTGGAATTACAAGCGGCTGGCCGTTTTCCACCAGTCCAACATGAGCGACTAGGTTCTCATCGATGATTGAGTGAAGATCCGATAGCCTGCTCGATGCCTTATAGGAAAGCCTGTTGAGTTTGGTTCGACTTGAGAGTCCGGGATCGCTCATCCCAAGATGCTATCCGACAGATACGAAGAGTTTTTCCTCTAGTTCTGCAAGATCAAAGATGTTATTGACCGCTACCACCTCGCTGGAGATGCCAGAGAGAAGACTGGCAACTTCCTCTGTGGCAATGACAACTTGGGCCTCGACGGTGCCGGATGTGACACTCTCAACCGTGACAGCGCGAACCTCGGCCTCAACATCTAGTCGGCTGAGAACCTTGTCAACGTTGGCCTTCAAGAGAACAGACGTACCAATCCCCGCGCCACACACCGTATAAATAAGCACATCTAATACAAGCACTCGGGAGTCGTTTTTATGCCCGAGCGGCAAAGAATAAACGCAGAGTTTACTTAGTTGTTATGCGCGCGCAAAACCAAGTTCGATCATGTCCATGAGCTCTTCTCGCTCTGGGAGGCCCTGGAAGGCAGCCTGAGCGGCATTCAGCTGGAACTGCTCAAGGTCTGCGATCGTATAGCCGAAGGTGTCGACCAGAATCTCGAGTTCCTTTGTGAGGCTCGTGCCGCTCATAAGTCGGTTGTCGGTGTTTACAGTCACCTTGAATCCGAGGTCATACAGGACATCAAACGGGTGATCTCCCATGGTGTCGCCCATCATGGCAAACGCCCCGGTTTGAAGGTTTGATGATGGAGAAACCTCTAGCGTGATCTCCCGGTCGTGGACCCACTGTGCGACTGGGCCCAGCACGACCAGATCGGTGTCTCCCTCGGTCCTAGAGAACATGATGTCCTCGATGAGTCGAACTCCGTGCCCTAGGCGCAGCGCCCGGCCGGTAATGATGGCGTCCTTTATCGACTCTATTCCGTCTGCTTCGCCAGCATGAACGGTCACGGGGAACAGTTCTGAGGCTAGATAGTCGAATGCCACCTTGTGTCTGGATGGCAAGAAGCCCTGTTCGGCGCCAGCGATGTCAAAACCAACTACTCCGTTGTTGCGATGGCGAACGGCGAGCTCGGCAATTTCTAAACCACGGTCTGCATGTCTCATGGCGGTGACTAGCTGGCCGGTTCGAATGAATCCGCCCCTGTCGCTAACCTCCTCCATGGCCCGCTCGAGGCCATCTTGGACGGCTTCGACGGTCTCGTCCAAAGACAGACCTCCGGCAAGGTGTTGCTCGGGTGCCCAGCGCAGCTCGCCATAGATAACGCCATCTTCGGCCAAATCCATAACGGATTCATAGGCGACTCTCTCCAGTCCCTCTCGGGTTTGCATGACGGCAACCGTGTGATCAAAAGCCTCTAGATATTTGACCAGGGAACCGGAATTGCAAACCTCGGAGAACCAGTTTGCGAGGTCAACAGCAGAGTCTGCCGGCAGCTTGTGGCCGACAGCATCGGCCAACTCAACAATGGTCTGCGGCCTCAGGCCGCCATCGAGGTGATCATGCAAAGAAATCTTTGGGAGCGACTGAATGTCCAAGTGGGTTCCTAACTGACTCGCCCGAGAATCATCTCGCGCTTTGGCGGGGCCTGATCGGAGAACTCAACTGCGCTCTGAGCAAGCTCAATCGCTCTCTCGAACTTCTCTGGGGTGTCAGTGTAGAGCGTCATCAGGGCATCACCCTCAGAGATAGAGTCGCCCAGCTGGGCATGCAGCTCAACCCCAGCTCCAAACTGCACGTCATCTTCCTTGCGTTCTCTACCCGCTCCGAGGCGCCAGGATGCGACGCCCACCGCCAGCGCATCCATACGAGAAATAAACCCGGAGCTTGTAGCCCGGATGGTGTGGAACTCTTTTGCCTTCGGGAGCTCGGCATCGAGATCTCCACCCTGGGCCGCGATCATCTTACGGAAGACATCCATTGCCTTGCCATTTTGAAGATTCTCCGTGGGGTCTACGTCTTCGATACCGCTCAGCGAAAGCATTTCCTTTGCCAACTCGACTGTTATCTCAATCACATCAGATGGGCCGCCACCTGTTAGAACCTCAATCGACTCCTCTACCTCTAGCGCATTTCCAATTTTCAGGCCTAGAGGCGTCGACATGTCTGTGAGCAGCGCTGAGGTCCGAACGCCGGCATCCTGACCAATCTGAACCAGAGTCTTGGCAAGCTCGCCCGCGCGATCGAGGGTTTTCATGAAAGCGCCGGAGCCAACCTTGACATCTAGAACGAGAGACGAGGTACCCTCGGCAATTTTCTTACTCATAATCGACGATGCAATAAGCGGTATTGCTTCTACGGTTCCGGTGACGTCGCGAAGGGCATACAGCTTCTTGTCAGCAGGAGCTAGACCGCTGCCAGCAGCACAAACCACTGCACCGACCTCAGCGAGCTGACTGTAGAGCTCGGTGTTGGATAGCCCTGCTTGCCAGCCCTGGATGGCCTCGAGCTTGTCCAAGGTGCCACCAGTGTGGCCGAGGCCGCGTCCGCTAAGTTGTGGCACTGCAACTCCATAGGAGGCAACCAAAGGCGCCAATGGCAGAGTTATCTTGTCTCCGACCCCTCCCGTCGAGTGCTTGTCAGCAGTTGGCGCACTTAAGCCCGAGAAATCGAGGCGCTCCCCGGAGGCAATCATTGCCATGGTCAGGTCCAGTATTTCCTTGCGCTCCATGCCATTGAGCAGGATCGCCATTGCCATCGCCGACATTTGCTCGTCTGCAACCACGCCACTGGTGTAAGACTCAACAAGCCAATTGATTTCCTCGGTGCTTAGCACCTCTCGCTCGCGCTTTTTGATAATCAGCTCTACTGCAGAAAAACTCATCGATTTAGATCCTCTGGTCCGAAGGCCTCTGGCAGCACCTCTTGTATTGTCTTGATTCCCACTGTCGTCTGAAGGAGCATCCCCTCAGCGGAGTGCTCAAAGAGCAGCTGGCGACACCTGCCGCAAGGCATGAGCGGTTCACCCTGACCATCTACGCATGCGAAGGCAACAAGCTTTCCCCCACCAGTTCTAAAAAGCTCGCTCACAAGGGAGCACTCGGCACAAAGGCCAAGCCCGTAGGAGGCGTTCTCAACGTTTGCACCGCTGATGATCCGCCCGTCAGTAGTTAGCGCTGCAGCTCCAACGGGAAAATTCGAGTAGGGGGCGTAGGCTCTCGCCATTGCCTTTCTCGCCTCGTCAGTGAGCACAGACCAGTCAATATCCATGACTATCCCTTCGTGTAAGGAATGGCGAGCGCCTTAGGCGGCCTAGATTGGCCCACAAATCCCACCACCGCGATGATGGTGACGATGTAGGGAACCATAGTGATGAAGTCGGTAGGTATACCAGGGCTCACCTGGTTTGCCCAGACCCTCAAGATGATTGAGAACCCGAAGAGAAGGGCTGCCAATGCGGCCGAAATCGGGTGCCAGCGTCCGAGGATGACCACCGCAAGAGCAATGAATCCAAAGCCTCCCGCCATTTCGCGTCCAAATGCTCCAGCATTTCCGATGGTCAATGCGGCACCTCCCAGCCCAGCCGACATGCCTCCAAGGGTTACCCACCAAAAGCGGGTGCGACCCACATTGATGCCGACTGTGTCGGCAGCTAGCGGGTGCTCGCCAACGGCCCTTGCCCTGAGCCCGAGCTTGGTCTTGAACAGGATGAAGTAGAGGGTCGGGACGAAGATGAGGGCGGCGAAAACCGTAATTCTATTTTCGAAGATCACCGGACCAATTACGGGAATGTCACTCAGGAATGGAATCTTGATGATGTCCAAAGTCCCGGGGAAGTTCACGTTCTCACCGTCTTCGGTAAGCCACTGCTGGTAGAGGAAGTTCGTGATTCCAATCATCAAAACGTTCAGTACGACACCCACGATGATCTGCTGAGCCAAATACTTGATTGCGAACACCGCCAGAACCATGGAAACCAGAGCTCCGCCAATCATCGCGCTTGCCAAGCCAAAGAAGAAGTTGTCCGTGATCGAAGAAACAACGGCGGCCATGAATGCGCCCGTTAGAAGCTGTGCTTCGATAGCAATATTGGTCACTCCAACGCGCTCACACATCAAACCGCCCATCGCGCCGAGCATGATTGGAACGGCCAAAACTAGTGCTGTTCCGATGATGAAAGTGAGGGGTACGGACTTGCCCGCGGCCAGCCAACCCAGGAGTGCTATTACGCCAATTGCACCGTAAATCACAGAGACCCAAAGCGGAGTCTTGCGATTCTTTAGGGCAAAGCTCAATGAATAACCCGCAATAGCAAGCAGCAAGATGCCCGCTACCCAACCCAGCGCCGACGAACCAACTGGAACAGCGGGTAGCTGGATCACATCGATCCGGCGCGAGAGCTCAAATAGGGTTTCGCCCTCGCGTCCGAGAATTCCGAAGAAAACAAGAACGAGTGCGCCAATCGCACCCATGGTGATAGGTGACTTGAAGCCGACGCGCTCCTCTTTAGCTAGTTGAAGCTGGCTCATTTGGCACCCCCTCTCCTAAAAAGTTTCTCTCTCATGTTTGAAAGCACCGAGGTGGTCTGAGGTGGCGGAAGCCTGAACAGCATCCGAATCAGCGGCGGAGCTGCAATAAACAGCACGATGGCTCCCTGGACGATGCCTAACACCTCCGGAGAGACACCTAGCACCTGCATGGAAGGAGCGCCCGCCTTGAATGCACCGAAGAGCAGGCCTGCAAGCAAGATGCCCGGTGCATTGGATCCACCTAGCAATGCCACGGTTATGGCATCAAAACCGATGTTTGCGTGTGCCGAGGGGGTCACACCAATTGCGGTGCCGAGTGACTGGTTTGCACCAGCAACTCCTACGAATGCAGCCGATAATCCCATGGCGAGAATGTAGGTGCGCTCGACACTCACGCCGGCCGATCTTGCGGCATCGGGGTTGTGCCCAACCATGCGCAATCTAAAGCCAATGGTCGAGCGCTCCATGAGCCACCAGAAGACAAAGACCGCCGCAATCGCCAGGATGATGCCCCAGTGCAGGTTGAATTCATCGCCCATTAGCTTTGGCAAAAGCGCTGTCTCGGCTGCCGGGTCAGCCTTAGGGTTTCCCGTGGCTCGCTCCTCCTGAAGGAGCGCTGGATCGCGCATAAGGAAGGTGAAGAAGTAGAGCATGATGTAATTGAACATGATGGTCAAAATGACCTCGTGAGCACCGGTGCGGGCCTTCAGGAAACCGACGAAAGCTCCCAGCAGCGTCGCTCCAACAACTCCCGCGATGATTGCCACAATCGTGTGGATAACGAAGGGTAGCTCTAGCCTCGTGGCAACGAAAGTCGCAAAGATCATTCCCGAAATCAGCTGGCCGGTTCCACCAATGTTGAACATTCCAACCCGGAAAGTCAGGCCAATTCCGAGGCCTGCCAGAATCAGCGGGGCACCCAGTCTGAGCGTTTCCGTTAGCGGGCGTATTGCCTTCTCGAAGCTATCTGCGTCACCGTTGAAGATTGCACCTCTGAACAACGCACCGTAACCCTCACTTACTACCGCCACGGCAGCCCCGAGGGCATCTCCGGGACGGGAGAAGAAGTAGCCGAGCGACTCGATAAAGGCCTTGTCAGAGCCGATCATGAACAGAGCTCCGACCAAAAAGCCGAGGATGATTGAAAGGACAGTCCTAGTGAAGCTTCCTGCGAGAATCTCCTTCAGCGCCTGTGAGAAACGGTCTTGATTGTCACTCATGCTGCAACTCCCGCCATTAGCTTTCCAAGCTGTTCTCTAGAGGTATCTGGCGTGACGATGTCAATTATCTTTCCTCGATACATCACGGCGATTCTGTCGGCAAGGGCGAGCACCTCGTCAAGTTCTGTAGACACAAGCACAACTGCCTTACCCTTATCGCGTTCGCTCACGATGCGCTCGTGAATGAACTCAATGGAACCGACGTCAACGCCTCTTGTCGGCTGAGAAGCCACTAACAGGTCTACGTCCCTCGAAAGCTCTCTTGCAACGACGACTTTTTGTTGGTTTCCACCGGATAACTTTCCAGCCGGAGTTTCGGCAGACGGCGTTCTAACATCAAACTCTTCCACCAGCTGCTCAGCAATCTTGCGTCTGGCATTGAAGTTGATGTTGATGCCTTTTGTGAAACGAGACTTGTAAGAGGAGTTGATCATCATGTTCTCTGCAATTGAGAACGCAGCGACTACGCCATCAGTGGTGCGGTCCTCAGGGATGTAACCAACGCCGTGGTCGAGCACTCCCCTGACGGATTCGTCAGTAATGTCCTCTCCCTTGAAGCTGATTTTGCCAAAACCTGTGAGCGCTGAACGGAGACCCATGATGGCCTCCGCAAGCTCGGTCTGGCCGTTGCCTTGCACTCCTGCGATAGCCAGGATTTCTCCGGAGTGTACGTCAAAGCTCACACCATCAACAGCTCTCTGGCCGCGATCATCCAAGACCGCCAAGTTCTCAATGCTGAGAACCACCTCGCCCGGCTCGCGCTTGCTCTTCTCTACAGTCAGCTCCACCTCACGACCGACCATCAAGGAAGCAAGCTCAGAAGTAGAGGCGTCTGGCTTGGCGCTACCAACAACCTTGCCCAGGCGAATAACAGTAATTTTGTCGGCTACGGCCTTCACCTCACGCAGCTTGTGGGTAATGAAGACGATAGAAGTCCCGCTCGAGGCCAGCTGCCTCATTATCTCCATAAGCTCATCTGTCTCTTGTGGTGTTAGAACCGCGGTTGGCTCATCCAAGACCAGGACTCGGGCGTCTCTCGATAGAGCCTTGATGATCTCAACGCGCTGCTGGACACCAACTGGCAGATCCTCCACGAGTGCGTCGGGATCAACGTTGAATCCGAAGCGCTCCGAGATGTCTACGACCCGCTTTCGTGCCTCGGCGACATCAATCGCACCGAGTGCTTTGGTGGGCTCCTGCCCAAGTGCAACATTCTCGGCAACCGTGAACACCGGAATAAGCATGAAGTGCTGGTGGACCATGCCAATGCCAGCCTCCATTGCATCACCTGGGCCGGCGAAGTTTTGTGGCTTGTCGTCCAATAGCACCTCCCCCTCATCGGCATCGTAGAGACCGTAAAGGACGTTCATGAGGGTGGACTTACCGGCACCGTTCTCGCCGAGCAGGGCATGGATTTGGCCTGGCTCTACTACCAAGTCGATTGAGTCGTTGGCTACGAGTGTGCCGAAGCGCTTAGTGATTCCGCGCAGTTCTAGTTTCAATTGAGCACTCCTTTGTGCGACCACTCTATTTTGGCAAAGAAAAGGGCCGCAGTTTTACCTGCGGCCCCCTTCGTTGATGTTTTCAGGTGGCTTAGGCCTTAGGGTCTACCTCACCTGCGATGATGCCAGCCTCAAGCTCGGCTAGGCGAGCCTTGGTTGCATCATCAATCATTGCGTCAAACTCGTAGAACGGGCTTAGACCGGTTCCACCGTTTGCCAAGGTTCCAACGTATGCGTCACCGTTGAAAGCGCCGCCAGCGGAGAGCTCAGCAATGATGTCGTAGACAGCATTGGTCATGCGCTTCTCAGCTGAGGTCAGCACTAGGTCTGCATACTCTGGGCTGGTGAGTGCAACGTCCTTGTCAACACCAACCATTACGCCGTCAATGCCGGCCTCCTTGATTGCCTCGGAAACAGCACCGAACTGGTCACCACCAACTGGGAAGATGACGTCAGCACCGGCGTTTACCTGAGCTGCAGCGATAGCCTTCGAGGTTCCGGAGTTAGGTACGAAGTCACCGATGAAGTCACCGGTCATTGCGACTGGGTCCCAACCGACAACGGTTACCTCAACGCCGTTCTCAGCACCCCATGCCATAGCTCCGTAGTAGAAGCCGTCCATGAAGTCGGTAACAGCAGGGATCTGAAGTCCACCGTAGGTGCCTACAACCTTGCTGGTTGAGTAGGCGGCGGATACGTAGCCAGCTAGGTAGCTGGACTCAGCCATGTTGTAAACAACTGGCTTCAGGTTTGCGTTGCCCTCTGACCAACCATCGATGGTCACAAAGCTCATGTCTGGGTTTGCAGCTGCAATCGCGTTGACATCTGCCACCAGGTTGAACCCAACAGCGAAGGTGATGTCACAAGCCTGATCAACCATGGCCTGTAGGTTTGGCTGGAAGTCCTCAGCAGAGTTCGACTCTGCCTCGGCGATTTGAGTGCCGAGCTGAGTCTCAGCCATTACAAGACCGTCGTATACAGACTCGTTGAATGACTTGTCGTTCCAGCTACCCTCGTCAGAGACGGCGCATGCTAGGTAGTCAATGGTTTCGGCAGCTGGTTCTTCTGTTGCAGTTGCAGTACTGGTTGCTGCTGGCTCTTCCTCCGGCGCTGCTGCGCAGCCCGAGAGAACAAGAGCAGATGCACCCAGAAGAGCGAATGCTGCTGATGCATTCTTTAGCTTCAAGGTTTCCTCCTGAATGAAATGAAGTGGCACCTAAATTAGGTGCCGAGTTGTCAAAACTCTACTCCGCAAAAAAGACCCAAACCGGGCTAAAACTCAGATTTATCAATCTGAGATGTTCACAAAAGTTCTGAGTGACCTGACTCGCGAAGCGAGTCAACAAGGCTTTTCACCTTCTGGGCATGCTCCTTGCTAGTCACCAGCAGAGCGTCTGCGGTGTCTACCACGATTACGTCCTCCAGGCCAATTAGGGCGACTAGCCTCCCCGTGTCGCTAACCAAGATTCCGCTCGAGGAGTCGGACAAAACGCGAGCCGAGCCGAGAACAGCCAAATGGCCTGAACGTCCTTGTGATTGGAGCTCGGCGATGGCCGCGAAGTCTCCAACGTCATGCCACTCAAAATCTCCGGGTACGACAGCTACCTCTCCGCCTCTTGCCGCCGGCTCTGCTACCGAGTAATCAATTGCAATTTTGGTTAGTGTCGGCCAAATCTTTGCCATCGCATCGTCGCGATCATCAGAATCCCAAACCCGTGCGAGCTCAGTGACCCCGGCGTGAAGCGTCGGCTGGGTCTTGGCCAAAACTTCAAGCAGCTTTTTTGCTGGAGCAATGAACATTCCGGCATTCCACAGGTAGTCCTCGCTCTCGACATACCTTCGGGCCGCAACGATGTCGGGCTTCTCAACAAACTCGAGGACCTCACAGGCAGTATCAGAAGGTAGGCGATCGCCCTTTTTGATGTAGCCGAAAGCCACTGAGGGCTCAGTTGGGCGAACCCCAATGGTCACAATTTTTCCTGTAGCTGCGACAAGCACAGCCTCTTTGACCGCTTTTTGAAAGCCTGCGGCATCGCCAATCACGTGGTCGGCTGCGAAGGAACCGATGATCACATCGGGTTCCCTCTGAGCGAGCACTGCGGCGGCCAATGCAATCGCAGCAGTTGAGTCCCTTGGGGATGGCTCCAAAATCACGTTTGCACTGTCGAGCTCTGGGAGCTGGCTCGCGACCGCTCTGGAGTGGACATCGCCCGTGACAACCATGGTCCGACCCGGCGCTATTGGCTTTAGCCTGTCCCAGGTGTCCTGAAGGAGGGTCTGGCCATTGCCAGTCAAATCATGAAGGAACTTTGGTTCGTTTGCTCGCGACATCGGCCAGAGTCTTGAGCCGATTCCACCCGCGGGAATAACGGCAAAAAATCTTTCCAGAGCAGGCATATCGGAATCCATAGCCTTTTCACCTTAGATGTTTCGCAGTGTTTACAAAAGAGTTTCTTCGGCTCGGTTAGACTTGAGGTATCAACTAACCAATTTTCCATGGAGGAAGCCTTGGCATCGATGCCCGCAGGAACTCTCTACCGAGGCAAGGTTGGCATGTGGTCTTGGGTTCTCCACCGCATCACCGGCGTCGGGATCTTCTTCTTTTTGCTCGTCCATGTGCTGGATACAGCGCTCGTTCGCGTTAGCCCAGAGGCATACAACGTGGTCATCGAGTCTTACAAGACTCCGATTATTGGAATCTCCGAGCTTGGTTTGGTGGGAGCAATCTTGTTCCACGGCCTCAATGGACTGAGAGTCATTGCAGTTGACTTCTGGTCAAAGGGTACGAAATACCAGAACCTTATGTTTTGGGCCGTCATGGTAATCACCGTGGTCGCCGTTGCAGCCTTCACTCCGCTGCACCTAGCACGAGTATTTGGACATTAGGAGGCGATTATGGCTGTTGTTATCGAGACCCCAAACGCTCCTCGAACCCGCAAGCAGGCAAACTGGGAAAAATACGGTTGGCTCTTTATGCGAGTCTCCGGGCCGCTGCTTATTGTCCTTGTTTTCACTCACCTGGTCGTGAACCTGGTAGTCGGCGACGGCATCAAGGCCATCGATTTTGCCTTTGTCGCAGGCAAGTGGGCCGACCCGTTCTGGCAGGTTTGGGACATGGCGATGCTTTGGTTGGCGCTTATTCACGGCACCAACGGAATGCGCACCATAGTCAACGACTACGTCGAGAAGGAGTCCTTGCGCAAGGGACTCGTGACCACCCTCTGGGCGGTAGGCGGGCTGCTAATTCTGCTTGGAACGCTTGTAATTTTCACCTTTGATCCATGCCCAGCGGGAGCCGCAGCAGAACTGCTCCCTTCATTCTGCCCAGCAGCATAGCGAGGAACTCTTGAGCTCAACCGACAACGTTACCTATCACTCGCACGATGTAATCATCGTCGGTGCCGGCGGTGCCGGGATGCGCGCCGCTATCGAGGCGGGCGGTGAGGCAAGTGTTGCTGTGATCTCGAAGCTGTTCCCAACCCGCAGCCACACCGGCGCCGCACAGGGCGGTATGGCTGCGGCTCTGGCAAACGTAGAGGAAGACAGCTGGGAGTGGCACACCTTTGACACCGTGAAAGGTGGTGACTACCTGGTTGATCAAGATGCGGCAGAGATCTTGGCCAAGGAATCTGTCCAGGCGGTTATCGACCTTGAAAACATGGGCCTCCCCTTCAACCGCACTCCCGACGGCAAGATTGACCAGCGTCGCTTCGGCGGTCACACCCGCGACCACGGTAAGGCGCCGGTCCGCAGGAGCTGCTATGCCGCTGACCGCACCGGCCACATGATTCTTCAGACCCTCTACCAAACCTGCGTCAAGCTAGGCATCGAGTTCTACAACGAGTTCTATGTTCTGGACCTCGTGATGAATGATGGCAAGCCAGCTGGAGTGGTTGCCTATGAGCTGGCCACCGGAGAGATTCACGTCTTCGCCGGCAAGTCGATTGTCTTTGCAACCGGCGGCTTCGGCAAGATCTACAAGACAACCTCAAACGCTCACACCCTCACGGGAGATGGAGTTGCGATTGCCTTCCGCAGAGGCATCCCTCTTGAGGATATGGAGTTCTACCAGTTCCACCCAACTGGCCTTGCTGGCCTGGGCATCCTCCTGAGTGAGGCCGCTCGAGGTGAGGGTGGCATCTTGAGAAATGCCTCGGGCGAGCGCTTCATGGAGCGCTATGCGCCGACCATTAAGGACCTCGCCCCTAGAGATATGGTTGCCAGAGCCATGGCCAATGAGGTTCGCGAGGGCAGGGGCGCGGGCCCTAACAAGGACTACGTGCTATTGGATCTAACCCACCTGGAGCCTGCAGTAATCGATGCCAAGCTTCCGGACATTACCGAGTTTGCGAGAACCTACCTGGGTGTCGAGCCTTACACGGAGCCAGTGCCGGTGTTCCCAACTGCGCACTACGCGATGGGTGGTATCCCTACAAATATCAAGGCCGAGGTACTTAGTGACAACGACACTGTTATCCCCGGTCTCTACGCAGCCGGAGAGTGCGCCTGTGTTTCGGTTCACGGGGCCAACCGACTTGGAACAAACTCTCTGCTCGACATCAACGTCTTTGGCAAGCGCGCAGGAAAGTACTCCGTGGAATACGCAAAGAGTGCCAAGCAGGTGCCGATGCCCGAGGATGCGGCAAAGGATGTTCTTGATTTACTCGCCAAAGTTCGCAACTCAAAGGGCAAGGAAAAAGTAGCTCAGCTTCGCAAGGAGCTCCAGGAAACCATGGACAAAAATGCCCAGGTCTTCAGGACTGAGGAAACCCTGAACGAGGCCCTGGAAAAGATTGCTGAGCTTAGAAAGCGCTACGAAAAGATCTCTGTTCAGGATCAGGGCAAGCGCTTTAACACCGATCTACTGGAAGCTGTGGAGCTTGGGTTCTTGCTGGATCTGGCTGAGGTAACGGTTATCACTTGCCGCGAGCGCCGCGAGAGTAGAGGCGCACACCTCCGCGAGGACTTCACCGAGCGTAATGACAAGAAGTTCATGGTTCACTCCATGGCATACAAGCAGAGCAAGATCGATAAGAAGACCGGCATCGACATCAAGGTCGACTGGAAGCCGGTTGTCATCACCAACTACCAGCCGATGGAGCGTAAGTACTAATGGAGAAGGCAATAGCTGAGGTAGCCAGCTTCACAGTAACCCTGATGATCCGCAGGTTTGACCCTGAGGTCGACCAGGAGCCTAAGTGGGTTGACTATGACGTCGAGATGTTTGGCACAGACCGAGTGCTAGATGCCCTCCACAAGATCAAGTGGGAAATAGACGGCTCGCTGACATTTCGTCGCTCCTGTGCTCACGGAGTCTGTGGTTCGGACGCGATGCGCATCAACGGTAGAAATCGCCTGGCATGCAAGACCCTGATTAAGGACCTCGACATCTCAAACCCAATCTACGTGGAGCCAATCAAGGGACTTCCGGTTGAGAAAGACCTCATCGTAAACATGGAGCCCTTCTATCAGGCCTACCGTGACATCAACCCGTTCCTGATGGCTAGCGACACCCCTGCAAAAGAGCGTCTGCAGTCCCCAGAAGATCGCGCCCGCTACGACGACACCACCAAGTGCATTCTTTGCGCAGCCTGCACCACAAGCTGCCCTGTGTTCTGGACAGACGGCCAGTACTTCGGCCCCGCTGCCATTGTCAACGCTCACAGGTTCATCTTCGACTCACGCGACGAAGGTTCTCAGGTGAGGATCGACATTCTCAACGACAAAGAAGGTGTCTGGCGCTGCCGTACAACCTTTAACTGCACCGAGGCTTGCCCCAGAGGAATTGAAGTGACCAAAGCCATCGCAGAGGTAAAGCAGGCAATTCTTCGGGGAAGACCCTAGGCAATTTTTCTGTTGGGCAGTGCATGTCCATTTCTCGCAGAACCGTTGTCGCGTCAGGCCTTGCAGCAACCGGTGCAGTAACCCTTGCAGCATGCGCATCAGAGCCAGAGCCAGCTGAGACCACCCCGCCGTCTGCAACCGTAGATGAAGCTCCCGAAGAGCTGTCAGGCGAGATACTCCTTGGTTCCACTGCTGAAGTAATGGTCGGATCTGGAACAAAATTCATGGTGGATGAGAGCCTGACTATTTTGGTGACCCAACCCAGAGAGGGAGTGTTCAGAGCATTTTCGGCTAAGTGCACCCATGCCGGCTGCATAGTAAATGGCATAAGGGATGACGAGATTGCCTGCGGTTGCCACGGAGCTCGGTTCAGCCCCGATACGGGTGAGCCAGTCTCGGGTCCGGCAAACAGTCCACTCGGGAAAATTCAGCTGGAAGTGCGAGGCAGTGACCTCTATGCACTTATCTAGCTCCTAAGTTAGACCCGTGCTCACTCTCGCAACGGTTAATGTAAATGGCATACGTGCCGCAGCTCGAAAGGGCATGGACGCCTGGCTGAAAGAGACGGACCCAGACATCCTCTGTTTGCAAGAGGTAAGGGCTCCTTCTGAGGAACTTAGAAAACTGGCAGAGGGTGACGGTCCACTCGCTGGTGGCTGGAACATCTTCGACCAGGAGGCGAGTGCAAAGGGCAGAGCCGGCGTTGCTGTCCTCACAAAAGCGAAAGTTCTCAACCATCGCACAGACATTGGCCCTGAAGAATTCGATTCCTTCGGGAGATGGCTGGAGACTGACCTTGAGACCGGTGCTGGACCACTTACGGTTGTCAGCTGCTACGTCCACTCGGGTGAGGCTGATACACCCAAACAGGTTGAGAAGTACAAGTTCTTAGACGCAATGCGTGAGCGCATGGCCGAGCTGATGAGCTCGAAGAGGCTCGCGGTAGTGGTCGGTGATTTGAATGTCGGGCACACCGAACTGGACATCAAAAACTGGAAAGGTAACCTGAAGTCCGCCGGTTTCCTACCTGAAGAGCGCGCCTACTTCGATGACTTTGCAAAGCAGGGCTGGGTGGACATGGGCCGTGCAGCGCATCCTGGTGTGCCCGGACCCTATACCTGGTGGTCCTACAGGGGAAAAGCTTTCGACACGGACGCTGGATGGCGGATTGATTATCAGCTGGCTACACCGGAGCTTGCAAAGCTGGGGCAGAATTATCGGGTAGACAGAGCGCCAAGCTATGACGCTCGTTGGAGCGATCATTCCCCGGTGGTTGTTGATTACAAGCTTTAGGAGACGAAGTGGGAAAACCTAACCTGCTCAGTGGCATGCAGCCCTCTGCTTCATCTCTGCATCTTGGCAACTACTTAGGTGCACTGAGGCAATGGGTTGAAATGCAAGAGAGCCACAACGCCTACTACGTAATTGTTGACCTCCACGCAATAACGGTTCCCCAGGACCCCAAAGAGCTCTTGGAGAACACCAGGAGAACCGCCGCCCAATACATTGCTGCTGGCCTGGACCCGCAGCAGGCAACACTGTTTGTCCAGTCTCACGTTCCTGCCCATGCAGAACTGGCCTGGGTGCTGAACTGCATCACGGGTTTTGGTGAGGCATCGAGAATGACGCAGTTCAAGGACAAGAGCCAAAAGGGCGGCGTAGATGTTAGCTCCGTTGGCCTGTTCACCTACCCGATACTGCAGGCCGCCGACATTCTCCTTTACCAACCCAAGAGCGTTCCCGTGGGCGAGGACCAACGCCAACACCTGGAGCTCACCCGAGACCTTGCGATGAGATTCAACAGCCGCTTTGGAAAGACCTTCGAGATTCCTGAGGCTCACATTTTGAAGGAGACTGCCAAGATCTACGATCTCCAAGAACCCACCGCAAAGATGTCAAAGTCAACTCAGGATCCCAAAGGCCTGATAAACCTCATGGACGAGCCCTCGGCAATTGCGAAGAAGATTAAGAGTGCGGTGACTGACACCGATGGCGAGGTTCGCTTCGACCGCGATAGCAAGCCTGGAGTTTCAAACCTTCTCGGCATCTTTGCCGCCGTCACAGGCAAGAGCGTTTCGACTCTCGAGAGCGAGTTCGCGGACAAGGGGTACGGAGACCTGAAGTCCGCAGTTGCCGAAGCGGTCATTAGCCTGGTCGAGCCTATGCAACAGCGCACAAAAGACCTTCTTGAGGATTCAGCCGAGCTAGATAGTCTGCTTGCACTTGGGGCAGAGAAGGCCAGCGAGCTAGCGGAGAAAACCCTCTCAGATGTCCATGCCAAGCTTGGCTTCATACCAAAACGCTGAGGAATTTCTCAGTCCAAAAGAGTATTGTTCTAAACAAGCACAGTTCTTCGGGGTCAGTGAAATTCTGAACCGGCGGTTATAGTCCGCGACCCGACTGGGAACTCCGCAGCCAGCGGTTAGACCCCAGGCGGTTGAATCGGTGAAATTCCGATACCGACGGTAAAGTCCGGATGGGAGAAGAGCTCGGGATGCTTCGCGCACCCGTATTCCCTGCCCTGTCCTGCGCTGAGAAAAGAGGGCAGGATGTCACAGAGCCAGTTCGAAGCGGCAATGAGCCGCGCTCTTGAGCTTGCCCTGCTGGGCCCGGCCCAAGGGGTGAACCCGCAGGTGGGTGCGGTAATTCTCGACGAAAAACATCAGATTGTCGCTGAGGGATACCACAAGGGCTCTGGAACAGACCATGCCGAGGTAATGGCTATCAAAGAGCTCAGGGCGAAAACTGGCGACAGCTCCTTCCCCGGCCACACAGCAGTAGTCACCCTGGAGCCTTGCAATCACACTGGCAAGACCGGACCCTGCTCAAAAGCGCTTGCTGACGCGGGTATCTCAAGGGTCGTTTATGCAGTTTCCGACCCGGGGAAAGACTCGGGAGGCGGAGCTGAGTTTCTTCGCGGCTGTGGAGTCGAGGTCATTGCCGGTGTTGGCGCATTGGCTGCGGAAGAGCAGTCCAGGGTTTGGCTTACGGCCAACAGGCTTGAGAGACCTTTCGTGACTCTGAAATGGGCCAGCAGCCTCGATGGCAGGACGGCTGCCACAGACGGTTCTAGCAAGTGGATCTCGGGTGAAATGTCGCGATCCGATAGCCACAAACGCCGCAGCGAGGTTGACGCAATCCTCGTCGGCACTGGCACTGCACTAGCTGATGACCCTGAGCTAACCGCAAGAGACGACCAAGGCGGTTATTACGAGCACCAGCCTCTCAGGGTTGTGCTTGGAGAGCGCGAGCTGCCAGGTTCGCTCCGAGTCTTCAATGACAGGGCGGAGTCTCTCCACCTCAAAACCCGGGACGTCGCGCATGCCCTCAAAGAACTGTATTCGCGGGGCGTGAAGCATGTCTGGGTTGAGGGTGGGCCCGCAGTGGCAAGCAAGTTTGTAGAGCTCGATTTAGTTGACGAGTTCATCATCTATTTGGCCCCAATGCTGCTTGGCGGTGACAAGGTGGCCCTTCAGGACATCGGTGTCGGGTCGGTTCAAGATGCCGCAGAGCTCGAAATCGTTGAGCAGAAACTGCTCGATCAGGACCTATTTATTAGAGCAAGGAGAAAGTAATGTTCACCGGAATCATCGAAGAGCTTGGCAAGGTGCTTGCAATTGAGAAGCAGCCGGATGCAATCAGGCTGACTATCGGTTGCGAGAAGGTGCTATCGGACCTGGGTCGTGGGGATTCCATCTCCTGCTCAGGAACCTGCCTCACCGCAATCGAAATTGACGACAAGGGCTTCACTGCAGATGTGATGCTCGAGACCCTAAAGCGCTCAAGCCTCGATGGGGTTCAGGTGGGAGACCCGATAAACCTCGAGAGGGCGATGAGCAATAAGACCCGTTTCGGGGGTCACATAGTTCAAGGCCACGTTGACGGAGTTGGCGAGTTTGTCTCAAGAGAGAAGAGCGAGAACTGGGACTGGGTCAAGATTCGTGTTCCGGGGGAGCTAATGAAGTACGTGGTGCACAAGGGTTCAATCACCTTCGACGGCATCTCACTGACAGTGAATGAGATTGAGGATGATGTCGTGGGGCTAAGTCTGATCCCAGAGACCCTGACAGTGACCACCCTTGGCTACAAAAAGCCAGGTGACAAGGTAAATGTTGAAGCTGACGTGCTTGCAAAGCACATTGAAAGGCTCATGGAGTTTAAGTGAAGATCGAATACAGCGGCATAGCGGAGGTGCTGGCTGCCCTTAGAGAGGGCAAGCCGGTCATCATTTCCGATGCCGAGGATCGCGAGAACGAGGGTGATGCAATCATCGCCGCTCAGTTTGCGACTCCCGAGTGGGTGGCCTGGATGGTCCGCTACACCTCTGGATATCTGTGCGCTCCCATGAGTGAAGAGAGGGCAAACCAGCTTGAATTGCCACTGATGTGGCTCAACAGCGAAGACCCTCACCAGACCGCCTACACCGTGAGCGTTGACGCAGCAAACCGAACCTCAACTGGCATTTCTGCTGCTGAGCGCGCGAACACTGCAAACGTTTTGGCAAACCCTCACTCAACTCCCGCATCGCTGATTCGACCGGGGCATGTTATCCCTCTCAGAGCGGTGCCCGGAGGGATAGCAGAGCGTCCTGGTCACACCGAAGCGGCTGTCGAGCTAATGGAACTGGCGGGGCTTGAGCCCGTTGCCCTCATGGCTGAATTGGTCAATGACGACGGGACCATGATGCGAGGAGGGGAATTATTTGAGGTAGCCCAGAGGTTTGACTTACCTATGAGCACAATTTCGCACCTCCGTGATCACCTGGAGAAGCGCTCCCCGGAGCGAAAGAACAGCAGCAACCGAATTCGGTTTGAGGCAGAGGCAAAGCTTCCTACCACCCACGGCGACTTCAAAGTGCGCGGCTACTACGACGTGCAGACGACTGCCGACCACGTAGCGATCATCGCAGGCGACATTGGTAACGAAGATGTGCTGGTAAGACTTCACTCCGAGTGCATCACCGGAGAGGCTTTCGGTTCTCTCAAGTGCGAGTGCGGACCCCAGCTCGAAGGAGCTATGGATGCAATTGGCACCGAGCCAACTGGCGGAGTAGTTATCTACCTCCGTGGCCAGGAGGGTCGCGGCATTGGGCTCTTGAACAAGCTCAAGGCCTACTCCTTGCAGGAGGAGGGTCTGGACACAGTAGATGCCAACCTCGCCCTAGGACTTCCAAGCGAGGCTCGTGAATATGGTGCCGCTGTGGCAATTCTGCGCGACCTAGGAATCAAGAGCGTGAGGCTTTTGACAAACAACCCAGCCAAGAAGCGCTACCTCGAAGACGGTGGAATTCCCGTCAACGAGACTGTGCCTCTAATTGTCGGACTGGCAGAGGAAAACCTCGGCTACCTCGAGGCAAAGCGCGCTCGCATGGGCCACACGATTCCCGCTAACCTGAAGTAGTGAGTGGAAGCGGAGCACCGCAACTTGAAGTAAGTGGCGAAGGCCTGAAGATTTATGTCTTGGCCACATCGTGGCACACCCAAATAATGGATGGCCTGCTGGCCGGTGCTAGAAAAGAGCTCGCTAAATCGGGAGCAACTGACGTAACTATCTGGAGAGTTCCCGGCGCATTCGAGCTGCCATTGGCTGCCCAGAAGGCAACAGCCAGCGGAGCACAAGCAGTCATTGCGCTAGGGGTAGTTATCCAAGGAGAGACTCCTCATTTTGACTACGTTTGTTCGGCGGCGACGGATGGCCTCACCAGGGTGCAGCTCGACACCAAGGTCCCAATTGGATTTGGCCTCCTGACGGTGAACAACGAAGCAGAGGCACTAGCACGCGCGGGTCTAGAGGGCTCAAAAGAAGACAAAGGGGCCGAGGCGGTTCAAGCCGCTCTCTCCATGGTCAATCTCGCTTAGCCGCGATTTCCCAAGGCGACGTCTATATCGAAGGCGAATGCCTCCGCTCGTCACGGGCTCGATGCCTAGACTGGAATCCTGGAGGAAAAATGGAAATTGCAGAACTGGTTCGTAACTCACTTCTCGTATTGCACTTTGTTGGATTGGCATCGCTTCTAGGCGGCTTTCTGACGCAAATCAAGGCAATGTCCGCTGGCTCAGCAAAGGTCATTCCAGCGATGGTCCACGGTGCATGGACGGCTTTTGTGACCGGGTTGTTACTGGTTGGCGTGGCCGAGTGGCGCATAGCCATGGGAGCAAACTTTGAGGTTGACCACATCAAGATCGCAGTCAAGACAGCCGTGGTGCTGGTGATACTGGTACTTGTGATGCTCAACCGTAAGAAAGACATTGTTAGGGCCGGCACGCTGGGACTAATCGGCGGCCTTACTCTGACCAACGTGGTGTTGGCTGTCTTTTGGTAACTAGCGCATAAACAGCGCTTTTAGCCTCACGGTTGTAAACCAGAGGCCTCCGGCAATCATCGCCAGGAAGTAGGCAACGTGGCCGAGCAGGCTCCAGTCCACGATGCCGAGCATTAGCGACCTAATTAGCTCAACGCCCTGCCATAGCGGCAACGCCTGAACAATCATCTGAATCCACTGGGGGTAGACGCTGACTGGGAAGAAGGTTCCGGAGAAAAGGAACATGGGCAGCATAAAGAAAGTTACCCAGTTCATTTGCTGGAAGCTCTTGAGGTAACTGGTTATCGCCATACCAATAGATGCAAAACCGAAGGCAATTAGCGTTGCTGCAGGTATTGCGAGTATGCCCCAGGCGTTAGTCACTAGCCCGAGCGGCGTGACAATAGCCATAAAACCAAGCGAATAGGCAACGCCACGAAGAAGCGCCCAACCAATCTCCCCAAGCGCAACATCCATCGGGCCGAGTGAGCTGGAGAGCATGACCTGGTAGATCTTGCCGAAGTGCATCTTGAAGAATACGTTCCAGGTGGAGTCATAGACGGCACCATTCATGGCACTAGTCGCAAGGAGTGCGGGGGCAATGAAGGCTGCATAGCTGACCGGCCTGCCCAGGCCATCTTCTAGGTTCCCGATAAGCTGCCCAATACCGAAACCGAAGGCGAGCAGGTAGAGAACCGGCTCGACGAATCCCGACAACACGACCATCCAGTTCGAACTCTTGAAAGCTCTGAACCCTCGCTCAAGCAAAGTGAAGGATCTTCCCGAATAGATCGAACTTCCGGGCCTAGAGCTTCTCCGCTCCTGAATAGCAACGGCTTGAGAGACAACCAGCTGGGTAATCACCTTGACAGCCTCTCTTCAAACTTTGGGTAGGTCAGCAGCATGCCGACAATGCCCATCAGGGTCAGATAACCGAGATGAATCGCCAACATGGTCGGCTCAATCGGGTACTCGTAGCTCAGAGTCCTGCCGAGCTCCGTGGAATGCCAAAGCGGAAGTATCCAGCCAATTGGCTGCAGGAAAATAGGCATCTGCTCGAGTGGATAGAAAGTTCCCGAAAACAAAAACATCGGGGCAATGACGAACCTGCCGATCACAGCAAAGTAACCCTCGTCGTTTTCCAGGCGTGCAGTGACGGCCATCATTATTGAAGCCCAGCCCCAGCCGGCGAGCATGGATGTGAACAGCAGCGGTAGAACAGATGCCAGCGGAACCGCCCCGAAAATCAGCAGAACCCCCAGGTACAGAAGTGTTGTGAAAAGCCCTCTACCCAGAGCAACAATCATCACGCCATTGGCAATCTGTCTGGCAGAAATCGATGTCGCGTTTATCGCAAAAAACAGCTTGTCCCAAATAAACCCGTCCATCGTAGGAAAGGTGACCTCGTCCATCACTCCTTGGATGGCTGCTGATGCAAGCAGCGCAGGGGCTACGAACTGCAAGTAGCTGACACCCAGCACATCACCGCCGGTGTTGGCGTCAACCAGCGCTCCAATCCCAAGCCCGACAGAGAGCAGGAACAAAATGGGGTTCCCGAGGCCAAAGGCAAGTATTGAACCCATCCATTTGCTCATGGAGTAAAAGCGATACTCCGCGACTCGCAAAGCACCCCAGCGCACCGCTCGTTTCGCATCAACAGCAGTTCCGGGCTCGTAAGTAAGCTCTGCCACTATTCGACCAGCGACCTTCCGGTGAGGCGAAGGAAAACGTCCTCTAGAGAGCTCCTTCGAACAAGCGAGGTCATTGGGTGCAGTCCAGCATCAACGATTCTTGTGAGCAGCTCCTCGCCTTTCTCGGTATAGAGCAAAATACGATCTGGCAAGACCTCAATCCGATCCGCAAGCTTCTCCAGTTGCGGTGCAAACTGTTCATTCTTGTCGGTTCCGAAGCGAACCTCGACTACCTCCTTGGACGAATACTCCTTGATCAGGGCAGCAGGGGAACCCTCGGCCATGATTTTTCCCTTGTCCATGACTATGAGCCTGTCGCACAGCTGCTCAGCCTCGTCCATGTAGTGAGTAGTGATTACCAAAGTCACACCCTGTTCCTTCAGCCTGAATAGCCGATCCCAAAGGATGTGCCTGGCTTGGGGGTCTAGGCCGGTTGTGGGCTCATCGAGCATCAAAATCTCCGGCTCGTTGACCAGTCCGCGCGCTATTGCAAGTCTGCGCTGCATTCCACCCGAGAGGTCGTCTGCCTTTGAGTTGCGCTTCTCGGTTAGCTGAGCAAACTCAAGTAGCTCCTCAACCTTTTGCTTCAAGAACTTTCTCGAGAGGCCGAAATAACGACCATAGGTGAATAGGTTTTCCCACGCCTTGAGCTCTCTATCTAGCAGGTCCTTTTGAGGCACGACGCCGAGGTGTGCGCGGATCTGAGGGCCGTGAGTATTTGGCTCCTTGCCAAGAATCGTGAGCTCGCCGCCGGTCCGCTGTGAGACAGAAGAAATCATTTTCATGGTCGTGGACTTACCGGCACCGTTTGGCCCCAGCAGGCCAAATGACTCGCCACGTTTGACCTCGAAATCGATGCCATCGACGGCAAGGAAGTCTTTATATTTCTTAGTCAAATTCTTGGCGCGAATAACAACTTCGGAATCTTTAGCGAACAAGCTCTTCTCCATCTGCGCCAAAGCGGCAGCCCTCCAGATTACTTGTAAAAGTGAAAACCTAAAGAATTCTTTGGGCAGCTGATATCTTTTGCAAGTGGCGGAAAAACTCGGCAATCGCAGAACAACCGGCACTGAGCAGTTTTACACCCCGCGAGAGCTTGCAACCTCATTGGTTCAGGCCGCCCTCCCCCACATCCCAAAGCCCTCGGAGAGTACCTTCTTAGAACCTGCAGCCGGCAATGGCAGCTTTGTTGAAGCTTTGCAAAAAGCTGGGGCACAAAGAATCATCGCCCTTGACCGCTACCCGGCAGCGGAGCGCATAAGAGAAGCAAACTTTCTAGAAACAGAGCTGGCGGAACAGCACCTAATTACCTTCACCAATCCACCCTTTGGGCGCAACAATGCTCTCTCGATCCCGTTCTTCAACCACGCTGCCAGATTCAGCGACACCATATGCTTTTTAGTTCCTAGGTCGTGGAGAAAGTGGAGCGTCACTAACCGCCTAGACCGAGATTTTCACATTACCTACGACCAAGACGTCTTCGTCTCTTATGAGGATGCAGACGGAACACCGATCAGTGCTAAGAACGGGCTGCGGACCTGCTTCCAGATCTGGCAAAGGCAAGCCCAGCCAAGAGAAAAGATTGAAGTCCCCGACAACGGACTCATCACAAAATCCTTCCCCGAGGATGCGGACATTGCAATCCGGGTGTTCGGCTACGGGTGCGGCACGGTGCTCAAAGAATTTCCACGGAAACCCAACACCACACTAATGTTCCTGCGCACCAGCAAAAGAGCAAAAGAGGTTTTGCCGCTTCTGGAGTACAGCAAGTTCTCAGAGAACACCGCATACACTCAAGCCCTGGCCTTTACGGAAATTAATTACCTTCTAAACGAGGCTATTTACGGGAATCCTTTTCACAGAGAGAAAGCTGAAACATAAGTGAGCGAGTACTACTCTGACCCCACGCAGAATCCGAGGTCGAGGGAATACAAGGGACCAAGGGCATCCCTGAAGGACCTCTTCCCATATCTGAAGCCGCACCGCACGGCGCTTGGCTTTGCCCTTGGGCTATCCGTGCTTGGTTCGGCCCTGGCACTCGCGCAGCCACTATTAATTGGGCAGCTGATTACAGCCGTGGAACAATCACTTGGTTTTGGAAATCTTGCCATTGCCATTGTCGCGCTGGTCATTACAAGTGCACTCGTGAATGCCTTTCAGTACTACCTGCTCTACAAGACCGGTGAGGGTGTGGTGCTGGACACTCGAAAAGCAATGGTTTCAAGGTTGCTCAGACTGCCAATTTGGCAATACGACAAGCGCAGAATCGGTGACCTCGTCTCTCGAGTTGGCTCCGACTCAACTCTGCTGAAAGCAGTTCTTACCCAGGGGCTTGTAGACGCCCTTGGCGGACTGCTGCAGTTCGTGGGGGCAATCGTGGTTATGGCATTTATCGATCCGCTGCTGCTCGGCTCGACTTTGTTGGTCGTTTTCACTGCAGTGTTTGCTATCTCGTTCACCGGAAGAAAAATTCGCCGAGCTACCACCAAGGCCCAACAAAAGGTCGGCCAGATGTCGGCGGCTGTGGAACGAGCTCTAAGCGCGATTCGCACCATTCGCGCGGCTCGGGCTGAAGAGCGCGAGACCCAGGAGATCTACAGGGATGCCACTGCCGCCTACGACCAAGGTCTTTCCATCGCAAAGCTTTCAGCCGCTGTTGCTCCCATTGCACAGGTGGCCTTTAACACCGCATTCATAGTGGTGCTGGGCTTTGGTGGCCTGAGGGTTGCGACCGGCGCGACGACGATTGCCTCTTTGGTTACCTTCGTGATTTTGCTGTTCTTCATGGTTGGGCCCCTTATCTCAGCATTCGGTGCCTACACCTCAATCATGGGTGCGCTGGGCGCACTGGCAAGAATCCAAGAAATCATGGTGCTGGAGGAGGAAGAGCCGACTCCGGTGGGAGACCACAGGGTCGCAGCTAACCGGTCTGCAATCGAATTCAAGGAGGTCGAGTTCCACTATCAAGAAGATGAGGACGAAGAGCCGCAGCCAATCCTGAAGAAGATCAGCTTCAAAGTAGAGCGTGGCTCTCGTGTTGCCCTAGTCGGACCTTCTGGGGCGGGAAAGTCAACCGTGTTCTCCCTTATCGAGCGCTTTTATGAACCAACCGGAGGGAAAATTCTTCTCGACGGGCAAGACGTCACTGAGTTCTCCAGGCGATCACTGAGGGAACAGCTTGGTTATGTCGAACAAGACGCCCCAGTGCTAGCTGGCACGATCAGAGACAACCTGCTGCTCGGCAAATCAGATGCCACAGACGATGAACTCACTGAGGTTCTGGCGCAGGTAAACCTCTCCGAAGTCCTTGCTCGAGACACCAAGGGTCTTGAGGCCCAAGTCGGTGAGGACGGAATCATGCTCTCAGGTGGCGAGCGCCAGCGCCTAGCCATCGCCCGGGCACTGCTTGCTAAGCCTCCGATTCTGCTGCTTGATGAATCAACGAGTGCCCTAGATGGCCCCAACGAGCAGCGGATGCGCGAAGCGATTGACGCAGTCGCTCAAGACCGAACGCTACTGGTAATCGCGCACCGACTTTCAACCGTTGTTGACTCGGACCAGATCATAGTTTTGGAGCACGGGCGCATTCTTGGGGTGGGGACCCACTCCGAGCTCGTGAAATCTACTCCCCTCTATGCCGAATTGGCCAAACACCAGCTACTGGTCTGAGTAGAGTGTTGGGATGGAGTTTCCCTCCCCGGTGGACATCGATTTCGTCCGCAAATTAGACAGCGAAGACAAGCTGGCGAATTTTCGCAACCTCTTTCACTTCTCAGACAGCGACGTTTGCTATCTAGATGGCAATTCATTAGGAAGGCTTCCAAAGCGAACCATTGACGAGGTGAACAGTTTTCTAACTTCCGAGTGGGGGCATGAATTAGTTGATGGTTGGAGCCATTGGATTGATCAGGCGCAAAGTGCAGGTGATCTTGTTGGGGCAGCGGCACTGGGAGCTGGACCCGGTCAGGTATTGGTCTGCGACACGGTAAGCGTGAATTTCTTCCAGCTTTGCTCCGCTGCGATCATGGCAAGACCCGGACGCAAAAAAGTACTAATCGACGCTTCAAACTTCCCCACTGACAGGTATGTCTTGGCGGGCATTGCCCAGCAGCATGGCCTCGAGCTTGTGACCCTGGACAATGACGGCTCATCAGGCCCGGGTGCAGTCGCAATCGAGTCTGAATTTGAGCTAATCACTGCAGAGAACCTCGAGCCACACCTCGACGAGGATGTTGCACTGCTAACACTTCAGGCAATCAACTACCGCTCCGGCTGCAGGCAGGACCTCAAAGCAATTACTGATCTGGCAAGAAGCTTTGGCATTTTGGTGGTCTGGGACTGCTCGCATGCCGTTGGCTCTATCAAGCTTGACCTGGACGCCAACGGTGTCGATCTTGCAGTTGGCTGCACATACAAATACGGAAACTCAGGACCCGGCTCACCAGCATGGCTCTACGTGCGCAAGGAGCTGCAACAAGATTTGCGGGTTCCTATTCAGGGTTGGTTTGCCCAGGACAAGCAGTTTGAAATGGGGCCTTACTTCGAACCCAGCGATGAAATGCGCAGATTCCAGATAGCCTCGCCCTCGATTATTGGCATCCGAGGCGTCGAGGTTGCCTTCGAAATGATTGCTGAGGCGGGCATCGAAAACATTGAGGCCAAAGCGGCGGTGGGGACCGAGTTGATGATCAGGCTCAACTCTCAATGGCTTGAAGAGCTGGGCTTTTCGCTAGCTACCCCGTCAGAGGCGCAAAGTCGTGGTGGGCACATAATTTTGAAACATCCAGACGCAAAACAAATCGCCCTCGCTCTTAGAAAGCTGAAGAAAGTCATCCCCGATTACCGAGAACCGGAGGCTATCCGGCTTGCGATATCGCCATTGCCAACCAGCTACGAAGAGGTTTTCGAAGGCTTCTTGCGCCTTAGAGATCTGGTTGCATCTGGTGACTACAAGCAGGTCTCGATGGACGGCAATCGGGTTACCTAAGGAAAAAAATGACTCACGATAAGCATGTAACCTACATCTCGTATTTGAAGGTCGATGAGCTCCTAGAGCTCCAAGAGCCCCTAAGCGATGGTCCAGAGCACGATGAGCTGCTCTTCATCACCATCCATCAGGTCTACGAGCTGTGGTTCAAGCAGCTCCTCCATGAAGCAACCGCTCTGCAAGCGGCTCTTGAGGCTGGCGACACCCATCGCTCCCTCGCGCTGCTCGGTCGTATGCGCACCATCATGAAAACTTGCGTCTCTCAACTCGACATTCTCGAAACAATGACTCCGCTTCAGTTCAACTCGTTTAGGGCGCGGCTGAGCTCAGCATCCGGATTTCAGTCTGCCCAGTTTAGGGAGCTAGAGGCTGTCCTGGGTCGTAGGGATCAGGCAGGTAAAGATGCTGACAAGAGCTCTGGCATGGGAATGGCGGAACACCTGATCCCCGGTTCGCCCGCGAGGGAGCGGGTGGAAAGTGCAATGCAGAGACCATCGATGTGGGACTCGGCCATGCGCTACTTCAACGGCCGAATGCCTCTTCCACAAGATGCGCTCAACAGAGACATCACTGAGCCTTGGCTAGAAAGTGATGCGGTTCAAAAAGTGTTGGTGGAAATCCACCGCAGTGACCCAGAAGCCGCAATGGTTGGCGAGGCCATGGTGGATCTCGACGAAGGGCTACAGGAGTGGCGCTATCGCCACGTGAAAATGGTTGAGCGAACCATCGGCAGGAAGCTGGGAACTGGCGGATCAAGCGGAGCCGGTTATCTAGCCTCAACGCTCTTTAATCCTGTATTTCCAGATTTGTGGGCCATAAGAAGCCAGTTCTGACTTCAACTCAATTGCAGCTAACCTTAAGCCGTGGCAAAGAAAGCAATCTACCCAGGATCATTTGACCCCCCGACGCTCGGTCACCTATCCGTTGCCCGGAGGGCATCAGGGGTTATGGACGAACTTGAGATTGTCGTTGTGCACAATCCGAACAAAAAAGCATTGTTCGATGGCAACGAGAGAGTCGAGCTCTGGAAGCAGTCACTCGCTGAGGCGGGGCTCACCGGTGTTCAGGTTTCACTTCTTGACGGAGGTTTGCTCGCCACTCACGCCAAAACCAATGGTGCCGATGCGATTATCAAGGGTCTGAGAACTGCTGCAGACTTGGAATATGAGCTGCAGTTTGCGAACATGAACCGCGACCTAGCAGGCATCGAGACATTCTTCTTCGCCACAGAGCCCGCCTACTCACACATTTCCTCTTCCCTTGTAAGAGAGGTTGCCTCCCTTGGAGGGGACGTATCAGCCCATGTTCCCAAGCCAGTTAATCAGGCGCTCATTGAGAGGCTAGGCAAGTGAGCCTGGTAGTTCAGCTCAAGGAGCTGATTCACAAGCCTGGAAACATGAAAGAAGTTGTCCTTGAACACACTCTCACTGAGGAAATCGGAACCGAGGTAATGGGAATTCCCGCCGGAGCCGAGCTCAGGATTCCAACCCGACTGGAATCTGTCCACGAGGGGATTCTCGCAACTGCAGAGTTCTCGGCACAGACTGAAGGTGTTTGTTCGCGCTGCCTCGATGAGGTGAAAAGCGAGATAGATATCGAGGTTCAGGAGTTATTTCTCTACCGACCTGAGCAAGAAGATGATTTTGTCGTTGAGCAAGACCGCATTGATTTAGAACAGGCTCTGATTGACTCTGTTGTGCCGGCCTTGCCAATAAAGCCGCTCTGCGATGAAAACTGCGCAGGGCTCTGCTCTCGCTGCGGCTTCAGAATGGAAGAGGATCCTGAGCACTCTCACGAGGACCCAATTGACCCTCGATTCAGTGCGCTTGAAGGTTTTGGTGAGAGCTAGGCTCGCGCCATTTCGACGACGTTTTTCAAAAGCATTGCCCTGGTCATCGGGCCTACTCCACCAGGATTTGGTGAGAGGTGGCCTGCGACCTGCGATACACCAGGGTCTACATCTCCCACAAGCTTTCCTTCGACCCTGCTAATTCCAACGTCAAGCACAGCAGCACCTGACTTGACCCACTCCGGCTTCACAAAGTGATGTGAGCCAATCGCCGCGACAACTATGTCGGCCCGCCTGATTGCAGCGGGGATGTCTTCACTAGCGCTGTGGAGAAGAGTTGGTGTTGCATCGACGCCTCGCGTTGTTAGCAAGAGCCCAAGTGGTCTACCGACCGTCAGGCCTCGACCAAGAACGGCCACCTCTCTACCCCTGGTTGGAACTTCATAGCGGCGCAAGAGCTCAACAATGCCGGCCGGTGTGCAAGGCAGCGGAGACTCGAACTTGCCTGATGAATTCATCACCAGCTTGCCGAGGTTCTCTGGGTGCAGGCCGTCGGCATCTTTTTTGGGATCAATCAGCTCAAGCATTTGATTTGCTCCCATTCCATACGGCAGCGGGAGCTGAACGATGTAGCCAGTGACATCGTCAGAAGAATTGAGATCTGCAATCGCAGCACGAACATCGGCTTCGGTTGCAGTTGCTGGTAAGTCAATCCGAATTGACTCGATGCCAACTTCTGCGCAATCACGGTGCTTTCCTCCAACATAGGAGTGTGAACCGGGATCGTCTCCTACCAGGAGTGTGCCAAGACCAGGCCTTTTTCCCTGTTTACGAAGCTCTTCGACTTCAGCCGTCAGCTCTTTCTTGATTTGGGCTGCGGTTGCGAGGCCGTCAAGCGCGATTGCCGTCAAAGAATTACCAGTTCTCGAGACCCTCGTAGAGAGGGAACGCCTCGGTCAGCTTGTTGACTCTTGCACGAAGACTCGGAAGGTCTGCACCTTGCTTCAGTGCAGAGGCAATGATGTCTCCAACCTCGGTGAACTGCTCCACGCCAAATCCACGTGTGGCAAGAGCGGCAGTTCCAATCCTGATGCCGGATGTGACCATCGGGGGTCTCGGGTCGTTAGGTACCGAATTCTTGTTCACAGTCACACCCGCCTCGTGGAGGATGTTTTCAGCGCTCTGACCGTCGATAGCTGCATCCCGGAGGTCAACCAGCACAAGGTGGACATCAGTACCGCCGGTGAGGACACTAACGCCCTCTGCCTTCATGTCAGGCTGAGTCAACCTGTCAGCTATGACTCTCGCGCCATCGATGGTCCTCTGCTGCTGCTCCTGGAAAGCTGGTGACATTGCTGCCTTGTAGGCAACAGCCTTACCCGCAATCACGTGCATCAAGGGTCCACCCTGCTGGCCTGGGAACACGCCCGAGTCGATCTTCTTCGCCCATTCCTGCTTGCAAAGGACCATGCCCGATCTGGGTCCTGCAAGTGTCTTGTGGACGGTTGAGGAGACAACATCTGCGTATGGCACTGGCGAGGGGTGAACCTTGCCGGCAACTAGTCCGGAGAAGTGGGCCATGTCGACCCAAAGCTTGGCGCCGACTTCGTCAGCAATTGATCTAAACGCTGCAAAATCTAGGTGGCGGGAATATGCAGACCATCCCGCAATAAGTACCTCAGGTCGGGTCTCCAGGGCCCGCTCGCGGACCATGTCCATATCCACAAGGTAAGTATCAGGATGAAGTTCATAGGCGTGCGCCTCATACATCTGGCCTGAGAAGTTCAGTTTCATACCGTGAGTGAGGTGGCCTCCATGTGCCAGGCTCAGGCCGAGAATACGATCTCCCGGCTTTGCCAGTGCCATCATCAACGCTGCATTCGCGGTAGCACCGGAGTGCGGCTGAACATTCGCGTGCTCGGCGCCGTAGAGCTCTTTAGCCCTGTCGCGGGCAAGATTCTCCGCGACATCTACCGCTTCACAGCCCCCGTAGTAGCGCTTGCCGGGGTAGCCCTCGGCGTACTTGTTGGTGAGAACTGAACCCTGAGTTTGCAAAATTGCTCTGGAAACGAAGTTCTCGCTTGCGATCATCTCTAGGGTTCCCCGCTGGCGATCAAGCTCCTGCTGGAGCACAGCCGCAATCTCAGGGTCTACCTCTGAAAGGGGTGCATTGTGGTTTTCGGCTAGTGGCATCCCCCAAGTTTACAAGCCCCTACCAGCTGATAGCCGCGGCTCGCTCAATAGGATTGAGCCTGTGATTGAAAAAGAGCACTGGGTACTCACATTTGTCTGCCCCGATCAGCCGGGTATTGTTCACGCTATCTCCGGAGCGGTCGTTGAAGCTGGCGGCAACATCACAGAGAGCCAGCAGTTCACCTCAGAGGACACTGGCCGTTTCTTCATGCGCCTGCAGATTGAAGCAGACATCTCCAAGGCGGACTTTGAGAAGCAAATTGAAAAGATAATTGGCGATTTCAAGCTGGAGTATGTGCTCGACTATGTGGGCCGTCCAATGCGTACGGTTCTGCTTGCCTCCAAGGCTGGACACTGCCTAAATGATGTCCTCTTCCGCCACCGCTCAGGTCAACTTCCTATTGAAATTGCAGGTGTTTTCGCAAACCACCCAGACCTTGAGCCAATGGCCAATTTCTATGGGGCAGGGTTCGAGCATCACGAGATATCAAGTAGCACCGACAAGGAGCTCTTTGAGAATCGGTTACGCGAATTCATTGCAGAAAAGGATGTTGAGCTAATCGTTTTGGCACGATTCATGCAGATCCTCTCGCCAGAGTTCTGTGAGGAGTTTGCCGGAAGAATCATCAATATCCACCATTCATTCCTGCCGGGATTCAAAGGCGCCAACCCCTACGCCCAAGCTCACGCGCGGGGAGTGAAGCTGATTGGCGCTACCGCCCATTTTGTGACTCGAGATCTCGACGAGGGCCCGATTATCGAACAGAACGTGACCCGAGTTGAGCACAGCGATTCAAAGAGCAAGCTCGTTCAGATTGGCCAGGATGCTGAGTCCAGGACGCTCACTCAAGCCATAACTTGGTTTGCTGAACATCGAGTTCTCTTGGATGGCCAGCGGACAATCATCTTCCGCTAAGCCTCCACGCGACAAAACCGCCTCCGGCTAAGAGCAAGAGCCAAAGCAGCCCGACCAGACTCATGCCGACTGGCTCTTCAGTGTTTTCTGAATTGGATACTGGCAAGGCAAGCTGCTCTCCGTCCAGTTGAGGCTGAGCGGGCGCAGTCAGGGGCTCATCCATCGGATCCTGCTCCTCGGACTCTTGAGCAATCGGATCTGGCGTACTCTCCTCGCTTGGCGCGAGGCCGCTCTCGAAAGTTTCGGGGCTGACTTCAGGTTCGATTGGCTGAGGGCTCGGCGAGCTTGTTGGAAGCGGTGCAGCCTCGACCTCCTCAATAACTTCTTGGATCAGCTCAACTTCCAATGCCTCGTCGATTACCTCAGTCTGACCATCCTCTAATAGCTCCTCACTGGACTCCTCTTCGATGGGATCTTGTTGAGTGACGGGGGAATCCGCAGCGACGTCTGAGGGCGGTGCTGGCTGGATGGGTTGGGCTACTGGCGCGACCGGATCAGCGGGCGGCTCGACCTCTTGTGGCTGAGGCTCGTATAGAAATTCAATCGATTTCTCCAAGAGCGGTCCCTGATTACCTGCAAGATCCAACATCGAAAGGGCGGGCAGCGTCCACTTTCCAGCGGCGTAATCGCAAACGGCTCGGAATGCCCAACCACCATCAACCCGCTCACTCTCTTCGAGACAGTCTTGATCACTTTCGAAAACCACTACGGCCGGGTCAAACAACTCTAGGTCGCTTGGCACCAACACCGCCGAGTACTCAAAGGGCCCTTCTCCCGTGATCGCGACGTCCAGCCAGGCCGCATCTGGGGGCTGAGTATCAACATTGAAAGCTATGGAGATCCTGCTCGAGGGACCGGTGTTTCCATAAGTATCAGACAGCACACCAGGGAGCAGGCTCAACACAATCTCTCCCTCTTCACAACCGGAGGCAACTACGGTGGACAGAACTAGCTCGACATCAGAACAACCGACAACCTCAAAGTCACTGGTGGCAAGCATGAGAGAGTCTGAAACGCTGAACTGGGCAGTTAGCTCATTCTGCGCCAAAAGCGCTCCCTGGCTTAACCATGCAAACTCAGGGGGTGTTGCATCTACTGTTGCGCTTGCGACCACCTCTTCAAGAGGTGCCGAATTGTTGTCACCAATTGAAAGTGCTCGAAGAACCAGCTCAACCTCTCCGTCTGCACAGCCTGTCACGGTGATCTCAGCGATAGTGTCTGCTGGTTCGATTCCTGAAATCGCACATCCCGCACCAATCAGTGCGAAGTCATCAGTGTCAAGTCCCGAGATTGCCTGCGAAAGCTCCAGAGAAAAAATTGTTGTCAATGCGTCAACCTGCTGGCCCGAAAAGCTGAGCACCTGGGCGGGGATTGAGTAGGAGAGAACGATTAGGCCATCGCCGGTGCGGACTCCTCTTTGATGCTCGATGCTGTCGGTGTATTGGGTGGCGGCATAGGAGGAACCTCCGCCGCCACCGCCTGCATCTGAACAACAGGAGTCGTCGTCGGCACCGCCACCGCCGCCGCCATACCAGCCGCCACCTCCGCCGCCGCCCCCAGCGTTCCAGCTAGTGCCGCCTGTACCTCCGGTTCCAAAATTCCCAGCAGACGCCGCGGAGCCACCGTTTGAGTAGCCAGGATTTCCACCCGCACTCTCGGTGCCACCTTCACCGCCGCCGCCTTGACCTGAGCCTCCAGAGTCACCCACTAGACCGCCTCCAGCGCCGCCAGCGGCCCCAGCGTAGCCTCCCGCACCACCTCCTCCTCCTGCGACAACTATCCGATCCTGAAGCGCAAGCCCGATTCTGATGTCGGTCGCTCCGCCTCCAGATCCCTCATTGCCACGATTTCCACCGGCTGCGCCACCGCCGTTGAATCCTCCGGGCGCATTTGCGCCCTCAGTTCCCTGGCCTCCCACAAATAAGTAAAGAGTGGAGGGGATGGCAACAAGCGAACCAGTGACTAAACCTCCTCCTCCCCCGCGAGCTCCAGATGCCCCGTAGATTTCAAACCTGAGATTTACGGCACCGTCTGGAACCTGCCAGGTCTGCATTTCACCTGTGTAGCTGAAACTGACGCTGCATTCGCTGCCCTCGCAGATTGGCTCCCCCTGAGCCTGCACGGGCACCAAAAAGAACGAGACGAGAAGAGAAATCATTAGTAGTGAGTGCTTTTTCATGCCGCAAAAGCTAAGGCCGTCTTCGTTTTCCTGCTGAGAGTTCTCCACAGCAGGCGCGAAACCCTCGCTACCCGGCCATCACCTACCATTGATATGTGCGCTCTATCTCTGCCCTGGCTGCCGCGGTCACTTTTTCGCTCTCCCTCGCGGGCTGTTCAAGCATCCAAGAAGAGCAAGTAGTGCCTGAGATAGATAATCGCTACGAATCTCTGATCGGCGTGCAGCTATTCATGTGGCCGTGGGACTCCATTGCGAAAGAATGCGAGTTTTTGGGGGATTCCGGTGTGGATTGGGTGCTTACCTCACCGCCGCAAGAGCACATCACCGGCGCGGCCTGGTGGACGGTTTACCAGCCTGTTAGCTACAAAATCGAGTCTCGCCTGGGCAACCGCGAGCAGTTTGCAAACATGGTCGACACGTGCGCAGACAACGGCGTTGAAATAATCGCTGACGCAGTCATCAACCACATGACCGCTCAGACCTCGGGAACCGGCTATGCCGGCACCGAGTTCACAAAATACGAGTACGAAGGCCTCTACACTCGTGCGGACTTCCACAACTGCAACCTCACGCCAGATGACTCCATCAATAGCTACAAAGACCTGGCGCAGGTACAGACTTGCGAGCTATTGGGGCTAAGCGACCTGAACCAAAAACTTGAAAATGTCCAGCAGCAGATACTGCTTTACCTAAACGATCTTCTTTCCCTAGGAGTAGCTGGCTTCAGAATCGACGCTGCCAAGCACATGGCTGCGAGCGACCTCAAGCAGATTGTGGATCAGCTCCCGGAGGAAACCCGCATCATCCACGAGGTGATTCGGGGAGGGGGTGAGCCAGTGCAGCCTGAGCAATACCTAAACTCAGGCGAGGTTTGGGAGTTTGACTACGCGAGGAATATGCGCAGCTACTTCAAGGGGGAGGTCATTACTCCTGCAGCTTCGGCAATTAGGTTTCGCGACTTCACGCCAAGCAACCAGACCGTTTCTTTCGTTTCAAACCATGACACCGAACGCAATGGCGAGACCCTGAACTACAACGACTCCCGCTACTTCGAACTTGCAACCGCAATGATGCTGGCCGAGGACTACGGACAACCAATGCTCTACTCCTCCTACGCATTCCGCTCGAGGGACGCAGGACCTTACGAGACGGTCAAAGGCGTTGGTGCGGTGGACTGCTCCAGCACGACGTCACCAAAAACCGAATACAAGGCAGACGAGTGGATCTGCCAGCATCGCTGGCAGTCAACCCTCAACATGATTGGCTTCCGAGACAAAGCCGGGGATGCTCCCGTAGTTGAGAAGTACCGGGAGCGGGGGGTTTACGGCTTCGCCAGGGAAGGAGTTGGCTACTTCATCACCAATGTCTTTGACACCCAAGAGATGGCCGTGAGCGTTGCGACAACTCTTCCAGACGGTGAGTACATGAACCTCATCGATGGCGAGACCCACACGATCTCGGATGGAAATCTCTCAGCAACAATGCCGGCGATGAGCGCGATAGCGCTTCTGGTTACTGACCAGGTCGACTAAACCAGAGAATCTCTCCAGGCTTTGTAGAGCTTGGCAAACTTACCTGTCCCCGCGGCCAGCACCTGCGGAGCATCATCTTCGATTACCCGACCGTGCTCCATAACAAGCACTCGATCGGCGATGGAGACAGTCGAAAGCCGGTGAGCAATGATTACCGCAGTCCTGCCGGCAAGCAGGGTCTTTAGTCCCCTCTGGACCATCCGCTCTGAGGGGATGTCCAGCGAGGAGGTTGCCTCGTCCAAAATCAATACCGCTGGGTTCGCGAGGAAGGCCCGAGCAAATGAGATTAGCTGACGCTGCCCAGCCGATACTCTTCCGCCACGCTTATTGACGTCGGTCTCATAACCCTCTGGAAGATTCATGATGAATTCGTGAGCGCCAACAGCCTTAGCGGCCTCCATAACATCCTCAATCGATGCTCCGGGTCTTCCCAGTTGAATATTCTCGGCAACGGTTCCGGAGAATAGGTAGGCCTCCTGGGTAACCATCACGACCTCACGCCTTAGGTCCTTGTTGGCGATGTCCCTCACATCCACCCCGTCAATCGTGACTGTGCCGAGCGTCGGGTCATAAAACCTTGAAATGAGCTTTGCAAGGGTTGACTTTCCAGCACCCGTGGTGCCGACAAGGGCTATGGTCTGACCCGCGGGGATCTCAAGGTCGAACTTATGCAGGACTACCGGTCCAGTCGAATAGCTGAACTCGACCCCATTGAAATGCACCTGACCCCTTGAGTTCTCAAATTGAACAGGGTTCTCAGACTCTGGAACGGAGGGCTCCTCCTCCAGCACTCCCGAGATCTTCTCGAGTGCACTGGCAGCTGACTGGTAGGAGTTATAGAAGATGGCGATCTCTTCCATGGGGTCAAAGAACCGTCTTGCATACAAAATTGCAGCCGTGAGAACCCCAATTCCGAGAGAACCCTCCAGGACTCGGTAGCCACCCACCAAAAGCACGGCCGCAACCGTGGCGTTGCCGATAAGAATTAGGCCCGGGTCATAGATACCAAAGAGCTGAATCAGGTGGGCATTGTGCCCGCGATAATCCTCAACCAAGCCTCCAAAGTGCTTTTCATTTCGCTTTTCCTTGCGGAAGGCCTTCACGGCAAGAATGCCGGTCATCGACTCCACAAAAAACTGGATCATCCGAGATGATGCAACGCGCTGTTTGCGATAGCCGCGGTTGGTCTTCACCTGGAACCAGCGTGTAAGGAGAGCAAGCGGAAGGAGTGCACCAAACAACACGAGGAATGACACCGGATCCAAAAGCAAAAGGGCAACCGCGGTGAAGAACATGAACATTGCACCGATCGCTAGCTCATTTAGGCCGCCGGCCAATAGCTCTGCAATTGACTCCAGGTCCGAGGTCTGGCGGGCGATCACCCTGCCCGCTGTGTACCGCTCGTGGAACTCAACCGACAGCTTCTGAGTGTGCACAAACATTCGATTTCGAAGGTCGAAAATCACGCTCTGCGCAAGCCTGGCGGTGATCATTAGGAAGTAGTAGGTGAGAATCGACGTCATCAACGCTGCAGACAAATACAGTCCAACCACAATCCAGAGCTCGTTGTATTCGCGCATGATTGCCCTAGGGAGGGCCCAGTCAATCCCCAGCGCGATCAACGCTGGGCCGGCAACCCTGATACCCGTCGAGATGACACCCAAGAAAATTGCCAGGATAAGCCTGAGCTTCATCGGCGCTAGGAGCGAACCGAGGAGCCTCCTCGAGCGGGCACGCACAAACCTAGATTCCTCTTTGGTGAGGTCGGTGCGCTCTTCATCGTTTGTTCCGTAGAGACTCAAATGTTCACCTCCCGCTCCTTCTGCTCCTCATCGAGGGAGGTAATTACGAATCGATAGTGCTCGCTGTTCTTGATGAGCTCCTGATGGGTGCCAAATGCGGTGATTTTCCCGTTCTCCAAAAGGGCAACCTTGTCGGCCAGCATGACGGTTGAGGGTCGGTGCGCGACGATGAGCGCGGTGGTCTCTTTGAGTACGTGCCTGAGCGCATCCTCAACCATGGCCTCGGTGTCAACATCCAGAGCGGAGAGCGGATCATCCAAAACCAAGATCCTTGGGTTTGCAGCAACAGCTCTGGCAAGTGCGAGCCGTTGACGTTGACCTCCCGAGAGCGATAGCCCCTCTTCACCAATGGTGGTGTCCAGTCCCTCTGGAAGCTCATAGACAAATTGGGCCTGGGCAATCTCCAGTGCTTGCTTCAGGTCCTCCTCACTCGCACCTGGATTTCCAAGGAGAACGTTCTCACGAACTGAGGACGAAAAGAGGGTTGCGTCTTCGAAGGCCATTGCGATGTGACTTCTTAGTTCGCCCCGCGACATGTCTCGGATGTCTAGGCCGTCAATGGTGATGGAGCCTCCAGTGACTTCGTAGAGGCGGGTGCTAAGAGCGGTGAGTGTGGTTTTACCGCATCCCGTCAGTCCGATAAGGGCGACCGACTGACCTGGTTCAATTCGCAGGCTAACTCCATCAAGCAATGGTTTTGAATCCTCGGGTGCATCCGGATAGCGGAAGTGAACATCGTGAAACTCAAGAAGACCCTTAGGTTCCGCCACCGTCTTTGGCTGCTCGGGGTCGACAATTGGGTTTTCCTCATCCATGACCTCGAAGAAGCGCTCTGTTGCGGTCTTGGCCTCAAGGGTGAACGAAAGCAAGAAGCCCAGTGACTCGGTTGGCCAACGCAAGACCATTGCGGTTGCAAAAAAAGCAACCAGCGTTCCCACAGTGACATCTCCCTGCGCTACCAGCCAGACTCCAGCCAGCATCGAGAGCCCCACGGCCAGCTCAGGAATCAAGATCAGGTAGAGCCAGATGTTTGCAACAGCACGAGCCTTGCGTATTTCAGTTGACCGTAGGTCCGAGGCTTGATCTGAGAACTTAACGGCAGCGAAGGCACCCCGCCCGAAAGACTTGAGCACTCTAACGCCGTGAACAGCCTCTTCAACCCTGGTCGCCAAGTCTCCGGACTGGTCTTGAGAAAGACGAGCGATCACCTTGTATTTACCTTCAAACATAAAGCCAGCGATCCAAATCGGAACCGTTGCAACGAAGAAGATCAAGCCCAGCCAGAAGTTGAACGTGAACAGAATTGTCAGGCCAACGATGATCGTAATTAGGTTCGCCGTAAACAGGACAAGACCAAAGCTCATCCAGCGCCTGATTAGGTGCAGGTCGGAGACCGCCCTTGAAAGGAGCTGACCCGAGGGCCAGCGATCATGAAATGCAACCGGCAAATCCTGCAACTTTTCATACAGCCTGTTTCTCATGTCGGCTTCGACGTAGGTTCCGGGGGTCAATACGAGCCAACGCCTGAGAAGAACAAACAGCGCCTCCAGCACCCCTAGAAACAGGATCAGGCCAACCGCAGGTAACAGGGCGTCCAGACCACCGGCCACGAGTGAGTTCACCAGGTCTTGGAGCAACTGAGGAATCGCGAGCGCGAACATGTGGGCTGCAATTCCCGCAAAGATTCCAAGAATCAGCCTGGGTATGGCCTTTTTCGCATACGGCACAAGACGCAGCAGAACCCTGATGGTCCCAGTTTCGGAATTAGGCATTTATCTCTCTCGCCGCCCCAGGCAGCCTTACAGGCTAACAGAGAGTTTGCCCACGAGATTCCTAGTGGTAAAAGTGTCGCTCGCCGGTGAAGTACATAGTGATGCCGGCTTTTTTGGCAGCCTCGATGACTTCCTCATCTCTGACACTGCCGCCGGGTTGAACAACTGCCTTGATACCACCGGAAATCAACACTTCCAACCCGTCCGCGAATGGGAAGAACGCATCTGAGGCCGCTATTGACCCGGCAGCTCGATCTCCGGCCCTACTGATTGCAAGGTGGCACGAGTCGAGCCTGTTAACCTGGCCCATTCCAATTCCTACAGCTGCACCATCTTTTGCAAGCAAAATCGCATTCGACTTCACCGCACGAACGGCCCGCCAGGCAAATTCGAGGTCTGCCATCAAAGACTCAGAAGCCGGATCCCCCGCAACCAAAGTCCACTTCGAACTGTCCATGGCTTCAAAGCTGTCAGGGTCTTGAACCAGGACTCCACCGGATATCTGTCTGACTTCCTTTTCTGGGAGCTGGTAGTCGGCGTCGAGTTCAAGAATTCGCAGATTCTTCTTTTTCTTCAGGACTTCCAGAGCCTCGCCTTCAAATCCCGGTGCCGCTATCACCTCGGTGAAAACCTCCGAGAGTGCTGTGGCAAACTCTGCAGTCACGGTTCGGTTTGCTGCGACAACCCCGCCAAACGCCGAGACCGGGTCTGTCAGGTGTGCGCGCTTGTAGGCAGAGGCAATGGGATCTTTAGCCCCCTGCTCACTGATTGCAACTCCGCAGGGATTGGCGTGCTTGATGATTGCCACGGCTGGCTCGTCAAAGTCATAGGCTGCCCTGACGGCAGCGTCAATGTCTACAAAGTTGTTGTAGGACATCTCTTTGCCGCCCAGCAGTTTGGCACTTGCAACGCCTGAGCTTCCATTTACAAAGAGCGCCGCTGACTGGTGGGAGTTCTCTCCGTAGCGCAAATCACCCTTCTTGGTGAAGCTCATTGCAAGGCGCTCCGATCCAAGCTGGCTAGCTAACCATGAGGAGACAGCAGCGTCATAGCTGGCGGTGTGGCTGAAAGCCTCGAGGGCCAGGTCTTTTCTCATTTCTAGAGAGGTACCGCCTGCTTCTACCGCAGCGATTACCTCTGAATACCTAGCTGGACTGACGACAATGGCGACGTTTGCGTGATTCTTCGCGCTGGCCCGCACCATCGCAGGACCGCCAATATCTATCTGCTCAACGCTTTCGTCATAACCAGAACCTTTTGCCACGGTTTCTACGAACGGGTAGAGGTTTACCACGACCAGCTCAAACGGCTCAATGCCCAGAGTGTCAAGCTGATTTGCGTGAGACTCAAGACGCAAGTCGGCGAGCAGCCCTCCATGAATTGATGGGTGAAGAGTCTTAACTCTGCCATCCAGAGACTCGGGGAAGCCTGTGACCTCACTGACCTCGGTGACACTGATCCCAGCTGCCGCGATCTGCTTTGCAGTTGAGCCGGTGGAGACGATTGCCACACCTGCCTTGCTCAGCGCGGTCGCGAGCTCAATTAGTCCAGTCTTGTCTGAGACTGAAATCAGTGCTCGCTTGATGGCTACCTTGTCTCTCATTTAGCTATCTCCTCAAGCTTTATCTCTCCAGTGGCAATTGCCTCGATGGTCCTAACAAGCTGTTGCTGCTCAATACTTTTTATTTGCTCGTGCAATTGTTCTTCGGTAACGCCCTGGGGTATCGCAATGCTCTGCTGGGCGATGACAGGTCCTGAGTCAACTCCTGCGTCAACGATATGTATGGTGCTGCCGGTCTCTGTTGATCCTGCGGCCAGAGCGTCACGAACGGCATGCGCTCCCGGGAAATGCGGCAAGAGTGAGGGGTGCAGGTTAATGATTCGGGGGGCGTAGCGATCAACAAAGCTCTTGGGCAAAACCCTCATAAAGCCAGCTAAAACAATGAGGTCTGGCTGGTGAATATCGATGCTGCTGGCAAGAACATCGGACCATGCCTCCTTAGATGCAAAGGACCCGGGTTCAACGACGAAAGTCGTCTTCTCATATAGCTCGGCGTGCTCCAAACCAGCGGCAGGTCTATCAGCGCCAACCGCCAGCACTCTTGCCGGATATAGCGGGTTATCACACGCCTCCAGTAGGGCCTTGAGATTGGAGCCGGTTCCGGAAATGAGGACAACTATGGAGAGCACGGGCAAAGTCTACTTTCGCTCTTCTGCACTGGTGTAGGGACTGACGACAACGAGCGAGGCAAGAAAGGTCGGAACCAGGACCTGAAGAAATATGACTCCCGCGAATACCAGCGAATCTACCCCGACCCAGTCAAATCTGCCGGGTCCGAAGCTTCCGCTAGCGACCAGTGCAAGAAGCCAGGCAAGAATCCCAGCCACGGTTGCGGCCACAAGAGCCAAAGCGCTGGAGGCGGCAAACCGGGTCGCATACTCCCACCTCAGGCTGTCGGAGAACTTTCTAGAGAGCACGGTTGCAAAGAACGCAGCAACAACTGGCACCAGGGCGAACAGGATGCCCCTGTCAAAACCTCCGGTTGGGATGGCTGCAAAAACTGGTAGCGCTGGAAGCGGTCCCAGCTGGGTCGCCAATGGAGATACGTAGCTACCCTCTCCAATCGCGAAACCGACACCCGCTATCCAACTAGAGCCAAAGGCTATGAGGTTGGGCAGAATCGCGAGCTGGCCAATGGTCAGCATCAGACCGCCAAAAAGACTCAGCCCAAGTCCCTGATAAAGGCGCAAAACTTCAATCCAGCCGAAGCCGAGGGCGATGGCAATCATCAGTGAGCTCGCCAGAACCAGTGTCGCAATCACCGACACTCCAATTCTCACGGCTGGAGGAAGGACGGTCTTGATTGACCAATGCAGCTTCTCAAAGGCAGATTTTGCCAAAGATCGAAGAAACACTCGCTCTTTAGCTTCAGGGCCGTTGGCACCTTCGAACAGCTCAAACCTTTTTCCAGAGATGGACGAGATAAAGAGCAGTCCCCCAAAGAAGGTAGCTGGGATAAACAGCGGTCCCCACTCCCCCATCACCACGGCTTCATTTTGGATCAGCAGGCTTAGCCCGTAAGAAATGCCGCCAAACGCCGCAGCGCCACCCAGCCATGCAGGCCACAGCGAAGAGGCGGCGCTCAGCCGATAGCCGATGCGAATTGCCATCAGAGCCATGAGCAGAGTGAGCCCGAGCGGTAACACGCTGAGAGTAAACGCGGGAAATGTAATCCCGACAAGCTCACCTGCAGAAAAGTGCAGTGGTACGCCACAGGCAAGCAAAAAGGCGTAGCCCGCAACTTGCAGAGCCACTATCCAGTCGACCGAACCGTCACCCTCGATAAACCAGGCAAGAGTGAGCGGGGCAACTACTAGTCCAACGACCGAGGCGATGATGATGAGCGCTTGCAGCGCCGCAATCGCAAAGCTAAGCCCCCGGTTCACCGAACTACAGCTTGCTTACGATTTCCCGCATTAGTTCGGCGGTCTCAGACGGGGTCTTACCAACCTTCACGCCGACTGCCTCGAAAGCCTCTTTTTTGGCCTGCGCGGTTCCAGCAGAACCAGAAACAATTGCTCCAGCGTGGCCCATGGTCTTACCCTCTGGGGCGGTGAAGCCTGCAACGTAGGCGACGACAGGCTTGGTCACGTTCTTTGAGATGTACTCAGCAGCCTTCTCCTCGGAGTCGCCGCCGATCTCCCCAATGAGAACGATCGCCTTTGTCTCCGGATCCTGCTCAAACGCCTCAAGGGCATCGATGTGCGTGGTGCCGATAACTGGGTCGCCGCCGATCCCGATTGCCGTTGAAAAGCCGATGTCGCGAAGCTCAAACATCATTTGGTAGGTCAGCGTTCCGCTCTTTGAGACCAGTCCGATTGGACCCTTACCCGTGATGTTTGATGGGGTGATTCCCGCATTTGACTGCTCAGGTGAAATGATGCCGGGGCAGTTTGGACCGATGAGTCTGGTCTTCTTGCCTTTTTCTACGTTGTAAGCCCATGCGGCCGCAGAGTCGTGCACAGGAATGCCCTCGGTGATGGCGACGGCAAGTGGAATCTCAGCATCGATAGCCTCGATGATTGCCGCCTTTGCGAAAGCAGGCGGAACAAAGATGACCGACACGTTAGCGCCGGTCTTTTCCATAGCTTCACTAACCGAGCCAAATACGGGCAGGGACTTGCCTTCGACATCAACTGATTCGCCAGCCTTACGTGGGTTGACGCCACCGACGATGTTGCTGCCTCCGGCGAGCATGCGCTGGGTGTGCTTCATTCCCTCAGCACCGGTCATGCCCTGGACGATGATTTTGGAGTTGGAGTCTAGATAAATTGCCATTGTCTGTCCCTTACCTGTTCGCCAGCTTCGCTGCTTCGTCGGCGCCGCCATCCATGGTCTCGGCGAGCGTGACGAGTGGGTGGGCGTATTCGGCCAAAATCGCTCTTCCCTGGTCAACATTGTTTCCATCCAGCCTCACAACCAGAGGCTTTGAGGCTTTGTCACCGAGAGTGTTGAGTGCCCCAACAATGCCGTTGGCAACCGCATCACATGCAGTGATGCCGCCAAAGACGTTCACAAACACGCTCTTGACCTGCGGGTCGTTCAAAATGACATCAAGACCCGCGGCCATTACCTCTGCAGAGGCGCCGCCACCAATGTCAAGGAAGTTTGCCGGCTTTACCTTGCCATGACGCTCACCGGCGTAGGCAACAACATCGAGCGTTGACATAACAAGCCCCGCCCCGTTACCGATGATGCCAACTTCACCATCAAGCTTCACATAGTTGAGGTCGAGGGCATGCGCCTTGGCCTCTAGAGGATCAAGCTGGTCACGCTCCATCTCCTCACGCTCATGTCGGAACTCTGCGTTGTCATCGAGTGAGACCTTGCCATCGAGTGCGATGATCTCCCCATCTTTGGTAAGAACTAGAGGGTTTACCTCAACCAGGGTTGCGTCTTCATTGGTAAATACCTCATAGAGCTTTACAAAAACATCAGCAACTTTGTCCTGGAGCTCGGCCGGGAAGTTTGCCTGCGCCGCAATCTCCAAGGCTTTCGCCTTGTCGATGCCTGAGACCGCAGAAATTGGCACCTTTGCAAGTGCATCAGGGCGCTCTACCGCAAGCTGCTCGATCTCCACTCCACCCTCAACGCTGCAAAGTGAGAGGAATGTGCGATTGGAGCGATCGAGTAATACAGAAAAGTAAAACTCCTGGTCAATTTGAGCACCCTGCGCAATCATCACGCGCTTAACGATGTGGCCCTTGATGTCGAGTCCAAGAATCTCTTCGGCTCGCTCCTTTGCCTCCTGAGGGTTGTGAGCAAGCTTTACGCCACCAGCCTTACCTCTACCCCCAGTCTTGACCTGGGCTTTGATTACAACTGTTCCGCCAATTTCGGCAGCGGCCTTCTCAGCCTCTTCTGGGGTGTCTGCGATGCGACCGGCGAGAACGGGGACCCCGTAGGCCTCAAATAGGTCGCGTGCTTGATATTCAAATAAATCCACGGTGAAATTCGTTTCCTGTGAGAGCGGACAACCCGCTAAGTCTAGCGAACGGCTATTGGCCAGACTCCCCTAAAGCTTGGTTATTGGTGCCATTTTCACCAGTAGGCGCTTTGTGACTCCGCTATCGAAGGAAACCTCTGCGGTCTGCTTTGGGGGAACGCCGCTCACGCCCACAACGGTTCCTTCACCGAAGCTCTCATGATGTATTCGGTCGCTAAGGGCAAGCTCGAGGTCCTTGTTGTCTCGTATCGAGCTGGCAGTGATTGCCCCCTCCCACTTGCTAGGTCTTGGTGCTGTCGCAGCAATCGACCGCTCGGTGCCCACGTTTTCCAGTAGCTCCGGAGGAATATCGGACAGGAAGCTAGAGGGAGCCATAGAGGCGGTTGAACCAAAGAGCGTTCGCTGCAGGGCGTGAGAGAGGGTGAGGCGCTGCCTTGCTCGCGTCATTCCCACGTACATCAGCCTGCGCTCCTCCTGCAAACCACCTGGCTCATCAAAGGCGCGGACATGCGGGAGTGTTCCCTGTTCTAAACCGATCATGAATACCTGATCAAACTCCAACCCCTTTGCGGTGTGGAGCGTCATAAGCGATAGGTTTCCGGAATCGTCGACGATCTCATCGGCTGCGGCCGCAAGTGTCACCTCGGCCAAATAATCACTCAGTGTTCCCTCTGGAAACTTTGCCTGCCACTCATAGAGCTGGCCCAGGAGGGCATCGAGGTTTTCGAGCCTCGCCTCGTCTTGAGGATCGCGGCTAATTTCCAGCTCAGCTCGATAACCGCTCTTTATCAGGGCCTGCTTCAACACATCTGCCGGTCCGTCACTCGCACTCATTGCGTCGAGCTCGTTTAGCAGACGACCAAACTCATCGATTGCTCCTGTGAGCTTCGGCCCAAGTCCAAGCTCACCGGCGCGCAGGAGGGCCTGGCGAATTGAAATCTCGTTTGAGCGAGCTAACTGTGAGATTTTCGCTTCGGTTTTGTCTCCGATACCCCTTGCCGGAACGTTGATTATTCGCCTTATTGCCTCATCGTCTCTGGCATTTGAGATGGCAGCCAAATAGGCGAGGGCATCCTTGATCTCTTTACGCTCAAAGAACTTCAGGCCACCTATGACTACGTAGGGAATCCTCTGAACCTTGAGCTGATTTTCTAGAGAAAGGGTTAGGGCGTTGACCCTGTAGAGGACTGCCATGTCGCGGTAATTGGTTCCGCTTTCGTGCAGCTCTTTGATCTGGTCGACAACGAATGCTGCTTCATTTCTCTCGTCGTAGCCTGTGAAAAGGGTGACCTTCTCGCCGGCACCACTGTCTGTCCAGAGATTTTTGGGCGGCCTGTAGGGGTTCTGGGAGATTACGGCGTTTGCCGCGGAAAGGATGTTTTGGGTTGAGCGATAGTTCTGCTCGAGCAGGATTGTTTCAGCTCCTGGGAAGTCTCGTTCAAACTCTGTGATGTTCCGGATGTCAGCACCCCGGAAAGCGTAGATTGACTGGTCGCTATCGCCGACAACGGTTAGGTCGGCCGGAGGCATCACCTCTCCGGTCTCCTCGCTTACTAATTGATGGTCAGGTGGAAGTGGCCTGGTGAACTCCCTGATCAGCGCATACTGCGCATGATTTGTATCTTGATACTCATCCACCAGAACATGCCGAAACTTCTTTTGATACCTGGCGCGAACCTCGGGAAAGGCTCTCAAAAGGTTGACGGTCTCTGCGATCAGATCGTCAAAGTCGAAAGCATTGTTGCGCCTCAGCTCCTGGGTGTAGGCCTGGTAAACCTCGGCAACTATGCGCTGCCTCGGATTCGATCTGTCGGCACTGCGAGCGAAGTCATCGGCATCCTTGAGTTCGTTCTTTGCGTTGGAGATCATGGCCGCGGCCTGCTGGGGTTTGATATCAGCATCCTCAGCACCCGCCTCACGCAGGAGGCGCTTAAGCAGAGCCCTCGTATCACCTGAGTCATAGACCGTGAAGTTGGAATCGTGTCCAAGCCGCTCCGCCTCGCGTCTGAGAATTTGAAGGCAGGCGGAGTGGAATGTCCTGATCCACATCCCCTCACTCGATTGGCCAATTAGAGACTCCACCCGCTCGCGCATCTCTGCCGCGGCCTTGTTTGTGAAGGTAATTGCCAGGATTTGAGAGGGCCAGAGCTCCCTGCTCGCTAGAAAGTGGGCGATGCGATGGGTCAGCACTCTTGTCTTGCCTGACCCTGCTCCAGCGACAATAAGGAGGGCACTGCCTCTAAACAGCACTGCCTTGCGCTGCTCTGGGTTTAGGCCCTCGAGCAGTGGATCTATTTCGGCGACGCTGGACATCTTGCGTAGCCTAAGGCAGGGCAGCTACAACTTCAGCCAGCAGGTCGGGCTGGTCACTAAAGATGCCGTCAACTCCAGTTGCAACTAGCCTCTCGAACCACGAACGCCACTCTCCCTCTGCGGTTTCGACTCTTGCGGTGTAGGTGAAGACGTAAAGTCCCCTGCCCTTCGCTCGGGAAACTAAGTCACCTTGCAGCACCATGGGTATCGCGACCGAAAGACCTTCGAAGTTATCTGCGATCTCATCAAGAAGTTCGTCCTCAAGCTCGCTGAAGCCCTCGGGGAGCATGTCCGGAGCAGAGAGAAAGACATACTGAGCCCTATCGCCAATCACTTTCTTCGCTCGGCGCAGGACACCGAATTCAAAGCACTCAATGGTTACCTTTACACCTCGCTCGACAAGATTTGCTCCGTCCAACACGGCTTTCAGCGCAGCCACTGAATCCAGCCCCGCATCAAAAAAGTGCTTTCCGTACTTCAGCTCGATGATTAGGTGCCTGCCATCAAAGCCAGGGTGATTCACAACCTCGCTGAGCGTCGGCACGTGATATTTGCCATCGTGAGCGGCGGAGTCAGGGCGACCCTCTGGATACCTCTCAACTGCTCTGAGCTGGGCAATATCCTCTGCTTTGAGGTCATCAACCATGTTTGAAAGGAAGCTGTGCTTGAGGATGTCGGTGGTGTGAGTGAGGTCGCGGTCGTGGCGAATAACCGGGACACCGTCGCGGGTCATTACCACATCGAATTCGATTGCCTCGGCACCTAACTCAAAAGCGTGCTCGAAGGACTCCATGGTGTTCTCTGGCAGATAGCCGCAAGCACCGCGGTGGCCAAAAACCTGCACCGCTATTCCCACTCAATTGTGCCGGGAGGCTTCGAGGTGATATCGAGAACTACCCGATTCACACCCTCAACCTCGTTGGTAATCCGATTTGAAATCTTCGCAAGCAACTCGTACGGGAGCCTTGACCAATCAGCCGTCATGGCGTCCTCGGACGAAACCGGCCGCAGCACAATCGGGTGGCCATAGCTTCTGCCGTCCCCCTGTACTCCAACCGATCTCACATCAGCAAGTAGCACCACCGGACACTGCCAGATATCTCCGTCGGTGCCAGCGGCAGTTAGTTCTTCGCGCACAATTGCGTCGGCATCGCGCAGCAGATCCAGGCGCTCCTTGGTTACCTCACCCACAATCCTGATTCCAAGGCCAGGACCTGGGAAGGGGTGACGTTGGACGATTTCTGCGGGAAGCCCAAGCTCGGCACCAATGGCCCGAACCTCATCTTTGAAGAGAGTTCTGAGTGGCTCCACGAGCTCAAAATCTAGGTCATCCGGTAGCCCACCAACATTGTGGTGAGACTTGATGCCAGCAGTGACTCCCCCGCCTGACTCAACTACGTCCGGGTATAGCGTCCCCTGCACCAAAAACTTGATTGGCTGGTTATCGTCAATTGCCTCTGCCACCAGCTTTCGCTCTGCATCCTCGAAGGTCCTGATGAACTCACGACCAATAATCTTGCGCTTTTCCTCCGGGTCGCTTACCCCGCTTAGGGCAGTGAGGAACTTCTCTTCAGCGTTGACCACGACGAGCTTGATTCCGGTTGCGGCAACATAGTCACGCTCGACCTGCTCGGCCTCGCCCTTCCGCAACAGGCCGTGATCAACAAAGACCGCGGTCAGCTGGTCCCCAACTGCCTTGTGAACCAAGGCGGCTGCCACTGCCGAATCAACACCGCCTGATAGACCGCAGATGACCCTTGCGCTTCCAACCTGATCGCGGATCTTTTCGACCTGCTCCGCGATTACATTGCCCGAGTTCCAGCTTGGCTTTATCCCTGCTCCGTCGTAGAGGAAGTTCTTCAAGACCTGCTGGCCCTGCTCAGAGTGCTTTACCTCGGGGTGCCACTGAACACCAAAAATCTTTTTCTCAACATTTTCAAAGGCCGCAACGGGAGTCGTCGCGGTCGACGCCAGCACCTCGAAGCCGTCTGGAGCTTCCATCACCTGGTCACCATGGCTCATCCAGCAAACCTGAAGCTCAGGCTGGGAAGCTAGCAGCGTTCCTCCGCTTTTGAGCTTCAGATCCGTTGCGCCGTATTCACGCTTGCCTGTCTTATCCACCCTGCCCCCAAGGGTCTGAGCCAGCACCTGAAACCCATAGCAGATACCTAAAACTGGTACTCCGAGCTCGAGAATTTCCCCGTCTAGTTTCGGTGAATTGCTCTCGTAAACACTCGAGGGTCCACCGGAGAGAATGATTGCCGCTGGGTCTTTTTCTTTCACCTCGGCAGCGCTGATGCTGTGCGGAACAATCTCAGAGTAGACGTTCGCTTCTCGCACCCTGCGCGCAATCAGCTGCGCGTATTGAGCGCCAAAATCAACTACTAATACCGGCTTCATTTGCCCTCGAGCTCCCTTAGCTCATCCTGAGCAAGCTTTGCGTATTTAGCCTCGGTGTAAAAGCTCAAAAACGGAACAACGCCGCCAGCACCAATGAATAGAAACCTTGTAAATGGCCAGCGCATGAGGGTCCAAAGCCTGAAATCTGCAAGCAGATAAACCACATACAACCAGCCGTGAACAATCAAAATTAGGACCGTCAGGTTCAGACCAACCTCGGGCAGGCCCTCGCCATCTATCCCGTAGCTCTCAAATGAAATCAGCCCATTTGGACCAAACATCCAAAGGTCATAACCAAAAAATGGCAGCCTCCTGATGCCCCACGTCACCATAAGGAGAAGAAGGAATACCCCGGTCACATAAGACGAGATTTTGTAGAACTTGAGCGTCGAGCGGATTGCGGGAATTTGGCTCGGCGCAGGGGATGACATGCCCTAAGTCTACTTAGCGATTTCGCCCAGCTTGGCGAGTGCGAGTGACTTGGCCTGGTCGCTATCGCCAGCTGACATGACCGCCTCGAAGACCTCTTTCGCCTCGTCTTTTGTGACCGAGGAAAGGGCGGTTCTAACAGCCCCAACCTGAGATCGTGATGAGGACACCGAGTCGAAACCCATTCCTGCTAGCACAACTGCAAACGCAGGGTCGGAGCCACTCTCACCGCAAACCCCTGAATAGATCCCGGCCTTTTTTGACTCGAGGGCTATTTGGTTGAGAGACGCAACTAGCGCCGGTTGCCAAGGGTTCAACATCGCTCCGAGGTTGGGGTTCATTCGGTCCGAAGCAAAGAGATATTGGGACAGGTCATTTGTCCCAACCGAGATGAAGTCGACCACTCCAGAAAGCTTTGAAATCTCGTAAACAATGGATGGCGTCTCTACCATGATGCCAACCTTGAAATCCCCGGCGGCACGAGCAAGCTGTGCAAACTCTTTTGCCTCCGAGGCGGTTGCAACCATGGGAGCCATGACCCAAACCTCGCGGCCAGATGCTTTGCGTGCCTCCTCCAAAGACTCCAGCTGAGAGACGATGAAGTCGCGGTGATCCCTCACCAGCCGGAAACCCCGGACGCCCAATGCAGGGTTTTCCTCGTCTGGCATCTTTAGGAACGGCACCGGCTTGTCGCTGCCGGCGTCAATGGTCCTAACCACGACTGGTCCCTCTGGGCAAGCAGAGAGGATCTCGGTGTAGGACGAAACCTGTTTTTCCCGCGAGGGCTCAGTGGTGGCAGAAAGGTAAAGCAGCTCGGTGCGGAAAAGTCCAACACCCTCTGCGGCCGTTGCCGCAGCTGCGACTGCATCCTCGAGAGAGCCGATGTTTGCTCGCACTGGAATTACAGGCTCTGCAGACTTAGCTACGAAACTAATCGCCTTTGTCGCATCTGACGAGGTTCCACCAATTACAACGCGATCGCCAACTGGGTCAACCAAAACCTTCTGGCCGTTTTTGAGGTCTTTCGCTCCTTGGCAGGAGACAACTGCAGGGATGGACTTTGAACGGCAAATGATTGCGGTGTGCGAGGTGGGTCCGCCCTGAATGGTGATGACGCCAACCACGGCAGAAGTGAATTGGGCGGTGTCGGCTGGCGAGAAGTCCTCCCCAACAATCACATAGTTTCCAGTCTCGGGCAGATCTAGCCCTAAAGAGATTCCATGAATGTTGGCGGCAACGCGCTTGGCCAAGTCCCTGATGTCCGCGACTCGCTCCTCGAAGGTCGGGTCGCCCGATAGGAGCTCAGCGAAGGTCTCCGTGGCATTTACAAAAGCAGTTCCTGCTTCCCAGCCCTCTGCGATCTGCTCCACCGCAGTATCGAACAAGCTCTCATCCAGCAGGATCATGCCTAGCGCCTCAAAGATCTCCGCTGAGGTCTCGCCTGCCTTTTCAGCCAGCTTCTCTAGCTCGACCGAGACCTCATCAACAGCGTTTCGCATCTTGGTTTGCTCTGAATCCGCATCACCGACATGCTTTGCGGGGATGGGAAGCGGCTGCGACTCTTTGACGCGAAAAACCTCCGCGGAAACCGCCTCAAGCCCAACGCCGAGGCCTGTAAGAACCTGCTGAGTCAAAATTAGCCCTTGAGAAACTGTTGGATCTGCTCAATGATGGCGTTGCCCTGAGCCTCATCGTCAGTGTCAACCTCGACCGTGAGCTCTTCTCCGGTCTTCCCCTTCATTGCCATCAGGCCTAGAGGGGAATTTGCCTTTACGAGGTTTCCGCCGACCTTACCCATGCGAACCTCGAGCCCGGAGTCCTTAACAAGCTTTACGATCTGACCCGCAGGGCGAGCGTGAAAGCCGATTGGGTCTTCAATGGTGACTACAGCTGTGACAGTGGACATTCTTTCTCCTTTGGACTGACAAGGATGCTAGCAATTAATTTCTTTGAAGTTACCCCAGTAGGCCCTGCCTGGCCACCTGACGTTTGTGACTGTCGATTACCTCGACTAGAAATTGTGAAAGTGGATGAGACGAGGAGATTCCGCAAACCTCCTGGGCAAACTCGGCTGAGGTGAGGCTTGTGAGGAGCAGCTGAAGCCTTGCAACCTCGGGGTCGTCGTCATTTTCAAATGCCAAGGCAGCGGAGATAACCGAGAGCAGATTCTCTGGCTTTCCAAACTTCTCCGCATACTGGGCAGCAGGTCCAATCAACCGCTCGAGACGCGACATCTTTCTAATTGGATCCCTACCAACTCTTTCGACCTGGTCATCGATGGCTGGACTCGTGATGCGCTTCATGGTCTTTTTGACATAGCGAGAGTGGGCCGAGGGATCAAAGTTGTGCTTGCTGATGAGCACTCTAGAGGTCTCCTCCAAAACCGCCATTGTCTTCTTCATGACTGCCTTGTCTGCCAGGGCCTGAACTACAGTTGCATGACCCGCTCGCTGCCCTAGGTAGGCGGCTGAGAGGTGTGCGGTATTGACGGTGAAGAGCTTGCGCTCAATAAATGGTTCCAGCCTGTCAACAAAGGTTGCTGCAGGTATTTCAAGTCCAAGTCCGGCTAGGTTGCTGGAATCGATGACCCACTCGCAGAATGCCTCCACAGCCACGTCGGGCTCTGAACCCTCAGGCTGGATTGGGACTATGCGATCGACGGCGGTATTGGCGAACACTGCCAGGGAGTCCAGATTTGGAATCGAAATCTCTGACCTAAGAATATCTGATGCGTTGATTGCGTTCTCACACGCCATGATGGCAACTGGAGTTGGAAGAACTCTTGCCGAGAGCCCCTCAGCAATTACCGGGGCAATCAGGGGCAGTACGTTAGCGCCGACAGATGCTGTGATGATCTCTGCCCTGGCAAGTTGTCCAATCAGCTCAGACCTTTCCTCAACGGAATTGATCGCTCTGTAGTTTGAGTAGGTCTTTTTTGTAGAGTCCGCGCCTATCTCAGTGAGGGTGTAGCTACCAGCATCATTGAGGGCCCGAATCAGGGTGGGGTTGACGTCCGCAAAAACTACGAAGTAGCCCGCATCTTGCAGAACTGCACCGATGAAGCCGCGGCCTATGTTTCCGGCGCCGAAGTGAACGGCAATTGGCTTTTCGGTGGTCATAAGTGTCTCTATATCTGGTGGGCTAGGCCACGCCACCATCGCGGATGAGGCTAAGCACTTGGGCTGCATCGCCAGATGCGGCAAGTACCTCGAGCTTCTCCTCGTCCTGAATTAGTTCGGCTAGGTTGCCGAGAATTTCAACGTGTCCATCGCCGCTGGATGCAATTCCCAGAACGCAGCGAACCTCTTCGTCCCCCCAGGTAAGGGGTGAGGTGAGTCTTAGAAAGACCAGCTGGTCGAACACGACGTGGACACGGGATTCATCAGTGCCGTGAGGGATTGCAAATCCCATTCCGATTGCCGAGGAGAACTTTTGCTCCCTCTCCCACATCGCATCGGCGTACTCCTGGCTGATAGCACCCAGCTCGATGAGTAGTTCGCCGCAGATGCGCACGGCCTCCTCGGGTGAGGAGGCCGCGGCATCTAACCGGATTCCGGCCTTTTGAATCAGATCAGTCATCGCTGATTGGGAGCCCTTCCTGGACCTCATTGACAAGCTGAGCGATACGCATATCTCCCAGGAACATGTCAAAGATGATTACAGGTGAGTTCGGGACAGCCTGCTTTGCACGCTGCGATAGTCCACGATGGACCAGCACGACATCATGCTTGGTGTCGGCTAGCTGATTCACAGGGGAGTGAGTTACCTCCACACCGTTTGCCTTGAGCTGCTTGGCCAGCATCTTGGCAACCATGACGGATGAACCCATTCCAGCTTCGCAAGCAATAACTATGTGCTTGACGTCAGCTCCAGAAATGCTTGCCATGGATTACTCCGCACCGCCGGTCTTCATCGCCTTGCTCTGAGCCTTTGCGGCCTCGAGGTCGTCATCGCCACCCTTTGAGGCTTTGAGGATGACCCATGCAACGAGGAAGGAGACGGTGGCCGAAAGGAGAATTCCTAGCAGCACACCAAAGTGGTTTCCTGGAGGGGTAACCGCTAGGTAAGCGAAGATTGAGCCTGGGGAAGGTGTTGCCACCAGTCCAACGCCAGTTACCAGGAAGGTAGCAACACCAGTTGCACCACCGGCAATAGCAGCCAGAACCAATACTGGGCGAAGCAGTACGTATGGGAAGTAGATCTCGTGGATTCCACCAAGGAAGTGGATGATGATCGCTCCCGGTGCACTACCGCGAAGAACCTTGTTGCCTGCTAGCCAGAAGGCAACCAGGATTCCAAGACCAGGACCTGGGTTGGTCTCAAGCATGAACATGATGGACTTACCCATCTCCTCAGCCTGAACAACACCGATTGGTGCAAGAACACCGTGGTTAATTGCGTTGTTTAGGAACAGGATCTTGGCTGGCTCAACAAGGATTGAAGCAAGAGGCAACAGTCCAGTGTCGATGAGCGCCTGAACGCCTGCACCAAGAACATCGGAGAAGCTGTTAACAACTGGTCCAACACCCAAGAAGCCGAGGATGGCCATGAGGAGTCCGGAAATACCAAGGGAGAAGTTTCCGATGAGCATCTCGAATCCTGGAGGGGTGATTGGGTCCAATACGCCGTCGATCTTCTTCAGGATCCATGCAGCTAGAGGACCAATAATCATGGCACCTAGGAACATTGGAATTGAAGCGCCGACAATCACACCTACGGTTGCAACAGCACCGATAACGGCACCACGCTGACCGTGTACCAAACGTCCACCGGTGTAACCGATGAGGATTGGAAGTAGGTTGATAATCATTGGGCCGACCATCGAGGAGAGCTCCTCGTTTGGCAGCCAGCCAGTTGGAATGAACAGTGCTGTCAGAAGACCCCATGCGATAAACGCACCGATGTTCGGGATCACCATTCCAGCAAGGTTTCCACCTAGCTTCTGTACCGCTGCACGCCAGCCAGTGTGGCCGCCGTCACCTGCGGGTATAAAGTTAGCCATGGGTACTACCTTCCTTTAGGGGGTTGTATTCAATGGGCGATGTCGCTGCCAAGGCTCGGTTTGAGACTCGCCTAGGCATCGGCATCTCCCTTTTTCCATCGGTTTCGGCAATGAACCGAGGAAACCTATTTAGCAAGAGCAACTTCAACTCCCGCCTTATTTAGCGCCTCCATGAATCTTGGGTCGGCGTCAACGTTTGTGACCAAGCGGTCAAAATCTCCAAAGTCCCCGAATCGAGCGGGGTAGGTGGGTCCGAACTTGCTGCTGTCGGCAAGAATGATGCGCTCTACCGAGCGTGCCATCATGGTCTTCTTCACAAGAGCCTCATCGGTGTCGTATGCGGTCATGCCGCCCTCCATGCCGATTCCGTTCACTCCGAGGAAGCTGACTACAGCATTGAAGTCTTGAAGGTCTGAAACAGTCTTGGCACCGACGGCGGACAAAGTCGCTGGCCTGATGCGGCCGCCCAGGACCGTCACCTGAGTGGTGCTATCTGCAAGCTTCGAGGCAAGCGTGACGTGGTTAGTTACAACCATGAGCTTTGGCTTGTCTCTCAAGTGGCTCTCGAGGCACTCTGTTGTTGTTCCACCATCAACAAAGATGCAACCCTCTTCTGGGATGTAGTTTGCAGCAACGTCTGCTACTGACTGCTTTTGCTGTGGGTTGCGGTTGTAACGCTCTGGAATTGTGTATTCGTGCGCGAATCTCTCTAGAGCGATTGCTCCGCCGTGAACCCGGCGCAGTGCTCCACGCCTCTGAAGTACATCGAGATCGCGACGAACAGTTTCAACGGCGACCTCTAGCTTGTTGGCAGCAACGTTTGCATCGAGTCGACCATCAGCTCTGGTCCACTCAGCAAGTTTGAGTCTGCGCTCTTCTGCTAACACCCTTGTCAGTCTCCGAAATTGTCCGTTTACAGATAATTTCTTTGAAGCTAGCAGTCAAAACAGACAATTGGAACCCAAACGGGCAAAAAACCACAATTTCAGATAACGATTCTATTAACTGGTTTCGCGAGCTACCTGGTCCATTACGAGCCGCCACCAGAGATAAAAGGCCGCCAAACCAAAGAGCAGCCACTCGATTGCGTAGAAAGCGGTGAGCCAATTGATCTCTATCCTCTCGCTTTGAATGCCGATTCGGATCTCGTCGAGCTCCACCTCTAGCCCGTCTTGAACAATGACGTATGCGGGAAAGCTTTCAAAAGGTTCTGGCGAATACAGATTCACCAGTTGCGAAAGCGCGACCGATCCCAGGGTGCCATCTGATGTTTGGCTCACGGGCTCACTGGGTTCTAGGTAACCAACAATCTCGAATTCGCCCTCGGGGAGGTTTGCTTGTTGAGCAACCGCTAGGTCACTGACAAAGCCAATTGCAAGCGTGAGGCTCGCACCAGTTTCCTTCTCATAGCTGTTGACCAATACCCAGTAACCCCTCAGCTGATCTTCTCCCTGCATTTGCAAACGATCCGAGACTATGTAGCTGTTGGCGGGATCTATCTCAACTACGGCGGTGACCAATCGGTCATAACTACCCGGCGCCAGAGTTTGTGGTCCTGCCAGCTCGGAGATTGGCACTGGCTCCTGCTCAACGTCGACACCCACGCTCACGAAGGTTCTTGAGAACTGCCACTGCATCAGTGCCGCAAAAGTCCCAGCAACAATGAATGCCACTAGCAGCCCGGCAATCCACTTTGGCCTTCGGGCGACTGAGAAGAAGCTTGGCTTCATCTATCCATAGGGGTTTAGAACGACGTCGACCCTCTGGAACTCCTTGAGATCTGAGTAGCCAGTGGTCGCCATGGACCTCTTTAGAGCCCCAATTAGGTTCGCGGTTCCGCTTGCAGAGGATGCGGGGCCCACAAGAATGTTTTCCAGGCTGCCGTGCGAGCCAACCCATACCCTTTGGCCTCTCGGAAGTTTCTGGTTCACAGCTTCACTACCCCAATGCCAACCGGCTCCGGGAGCCTCGGCAGCCCTCGCCAACATGGTTCCCAGCATTACTGCATCTGCACCGCAGCCAACTGCCTTGACAACATCTCCGCTGGTTCCAAGTCCGCCGTCAGCTATTACGTGAACGTATCGACCTCCGGACTCATCCATGTAGTCACGTCTGGCAGCTGCCACATCAGCTACGGCTGTGGCCATGGGTGCGTGGATGCCGAGAACATTTCTAGTAGCCCCGGCAGCACCGCCACCGAAGCCAACAAGAACTCCAGCCGCTCCCGTTCGCATGAGGTGAAGAGCAGCGGTGTAGGTCGCAGCACCTCCAACGATCACAGGAACGTCAAGCTTGTAGATGAATTCTTTGAGATTTAGAGGCTCAACCTGCTTCGAGACGTGCTCAGCAGACACGGTGTTTCCGCGAATCACAAACATGTCCACGCCTGCGCCCAGGACTATGTCAGCAAACTCTGCAGTGCGTTGAGGGCTGAGGGCTCCTGCGACAGTTACTCCCGCATCGCGAATCTCGCCAAGGCGCTTCGAAATTAGCTCAGGCTGGATTGGCTTCGAATAGACCCTTTGCAAAACAGAGGTGGCATCCTCGTCTTTTGCGTTTGCAATCTCCTGAAGCTGCTGGGATGGATCCTCGTAGCGAGTCCAGAGACCCTCAAGGTCCAAAACTCCCAGGCCGCCCATCTTTCCCAGTGCAATTGCAGTTTTCGGACTCATTGCAGAATCCATTGGTGCCGCTACAACCGGGAGTTCGAACTTGAAAGCATCGATTGTCCAGGCAGTCGAAACATCTTCAGGGTCGCGAGTGCGGCGGGTGGGAATGACCGCTACATCATCAAAGGCATAGCCAACGCGGGCGCTCTTCGCCTTACCAATCTCTACTTCTGACATCTAGGACTCCTAACGAGTGCCGTAGTTGGGAGCCTCAATGGTCATTTGGATATCGTGCGGGTGTGACTCCCTCAGGCCCGCAGCCGTGATTCTCACAAACTTGCCTTTGTCTTTAAGCTCTTCGATTGTGCCAGCACCCACATAGCCCATGGATGCCCTCAGGCCACCTATTAGCTGGTGGACAACCGAGCTCACGGAACCGCGATAGGGCACTCTTCCCTCGACTCCTTCGGGGACCAGCTTGTCCTCACGAAGCACATCGTCCTGGAAGTAGCGGTCCTTAGAAAAGGACTGGGCTTGGCCTCGGGACTGCATTGCACCCAGCGATCCCATGCCGCGATAAGTCTTGTATTGCTTGCCGCCGACATAAGTAATGTCTCCCGGCGCCTCGTCAGTTCCTGCAAGTAGTGAGCCGAGCATCACTGAGTTTGCTCCGGCAACAATCGCCTTCGGGATGTCCCCGGAATACTGCAGGCCACCGTCAGCAATCAGCGGCACTCCGGCGGCCTTTGCAGCTTGAGCAGCCATGTGCACTGCCGTTACCTGCGGAACACCAACCCCGGCAACCACTCGAGTTGTGCAAATAGAGCCTGGGCCGACTCCAACCTTGACTCCGTCGGCACCGGCATCAATGATGGCCTGTGCGCCTTCCTTGGTTGCGATGTTGCCACCCACGATATCTGCATGCTTGGCAACTGGCTCACTCTTTAGCTTCTTGATCATCTCGAGCACGCCGCTGTTGTGACCGTGAGCGGTATCTACGACCAGCATGTCTGCACCGGCTTCGATGAGCGCCATAGCGCGCTCCCAGGCATCCGGCCCGACGCCAACGGCTGCACCGACCAAAAGTCGTCCAGCTCCATCCTTGGAGGCATTTGGGTACTTCTCACTCTTGTCAAAGTCCTTGACAGTAATTAGCCCCTTGAGCCTGCCCTCACCATCTACCAGTGGGAGCTTTTCAATTCTGTGCTGCGCCAGTAGCGCCATTGCCTCGTCTGGGTTGATTCCGACCTGGCCGACAATAAGAGGCATTGGCGTCATTACATCTTTAACCAAAGTTGTGGTGCGCTGCACCTCTAGTACAAACCTCATGTCTCGATTCGTAACTATGCCGACTAGCTTCTCGTCCTCGTCTACTACTGGTAGGCCAGAGACTCTGAACTTCCCGCACATGTCGTCGACTTCCTGAATGGTGGCATAAGGAGTGGTGGTAACGGGGTGTGAAACCATTCCAGCTTCACTCCGCTTCACGAGATCCACCTGTGAGGCCTGATCATCTATTGAGAGATTGCGGTGAAGGATCCCCATTCCGCCCTGCCTAGCCATTGCAATGGCCATCCGCGACTCGGTCACGGTGTCCATGGCTGAGGAAATCAGTGGGATGTTGATCGAGATGTTTCTCGAGACCTGAGTTGCGGTCTGAACCGCCGAGGGAATGACGTCGGACTGTCCTGGCAGAAGCAGCACATCGTCATAGGTAAGTCCGACAAGTGCAAATGGGTCTTGATTTTCCAAAATAGCCTCTCGCAGAGTGTCTCTGACCCACAATCCTACCCAGCAGCTACCTGCTCATCAAAGGTGCGGAGGCCTGAGGTTTTATGCCAGCTGTTCCTGCCACCCGCTACGCTGGTAAGGTTTTGTAAACCCCGTGCACGGGGCAAGGACCGGGCGATGGCGCTCGGAAGGATTTGGAGGAGAAGTGAAATTCCTCTTGGATGACACTAAGCGCGGGGTATTTCGCGTCATTCTCGTAGCCCTACTGGCGCTTATCGGAGGCCTCAGTGTCTCGGCTCCAGCTCTGGGAGACAGTGTTGGCGAAGAGTATTCGGCGACAATCTTTGGAAATGTCAAGATTGACGGTGAGCCGGTCCAAGGCGTTCGAATCGTTGTCGATGGCGGTGGCTACACAGCTGAGACCGTGACTGATGCCGACGGCCGTTGGTCAATCGGCGTGCCTGAGGTCCGCAACTACAACGTAACCCTCGACGAGACGACTCTGCCGGAGGGCATTGCGGTGCTAGAGGGTGGCGCCACCCAAGAAGTTGAGTTTGGCCTCACCGACCGAGTCGCACAGAACTTCTTCATCGGTGAGGGTGAGCGAAATGAAACCTCTCTGTTTGACCAAATCGTGTCTCGGTTCGTCTATGGCATCAACTTTGGTCTGATGTTGGGTCTGGCCGCCGTTGGAGTCTCCCTAGTCTTCGGAACCACCGGGCTTTCCAACTTCTCTCACGGTGAGATGGTGACCTTCGGCGCCGTTGCCGCATTGATTTTTGGCGTCGGACTGCAGCTACCGCTCTTCATTGCAATTCCGATCGCTGTAGCACTCTCTGCCGGCTTGGGATGGTCTCTTGATGCCGGATTGTGGCGACCGCTTCGAAAGAAGGGGCTGGGAATCGTCCAGCTGATGATTGTTTCCATTGGACTTTCGCTAACGATGCGCTACGTGATCCAGTTTGTAATTGGTGGTGGCACAGAGCAGCTTCCAGGCTTTGATGCACCGAAGATGCAGCTGTTCGGGGCAGTGGCCCTGAGCTCGACCGACCTGATGTCCATGGCATTGAGCATCGTGGTTATCGTCGCCTTTGCATACTGGCTGCTCCGCACCAAGACAGGTAAGGCGACAAGGGCAATCTCTGACAACCCAGACCTCGCAGCTGCCTCCGGAATCGACGTGGATCGAGTGATTCGAATTGTTTGGATCCTGGCCGCAGCCCTCGCAGGTCTGGCTGGTGTGCTCTGGGCCTACTTCCGCCCGGGAATCAAGTGGGATATGGGAACGCAGATCCTGCTCCTTATTTTCGCGGCGGTGACACTCGGTGGACTGGGAACGGCTTTCGGTGCGCTGCTAGGTGCGCTAATTGTGGGAGTGCTCGTTGAGATGTCGGGACTGGTTATCCCGGCCGACCTCAAGTACGTGGGCGCTCTGGTTGTTCTAATTGTTGTACTGCTAGTAAGACCCCAGGGATTGCTGGGTCGAAAACAAAGGATTGGGTAGGAGGTAGACCATGGACTGGGGATCAATTCTCAATAACACTCTGGCGGGCTTTCTAACCCCGACCACGATTGCCTTCGCACTAGCCGCACTGGGTCTAGCAATGCACTTCGGATTTGCCGGACTGCTGAACTTTGGTATTGCGGGCTTCATGGCCATTGGTGGCTACGGCTACGCAATCTCTGTGCTTACCTTTGGCTTCCCATGGTGGCTTGGAATGCTGGTCGGAATTCTAGGATCTGTCATTTTTGCCTTGATTCTGGGAATTCCAACCCTGCGACTCAGAGGTGACTACCTCGCTATCGCGACAATCGCGGCAGCTGAGATTGCAAGGCTTTTGTTCCTAACCACTGCATTTACAGATGTCACAGGTTCGGCCGATGGTCTATTTGGTTTCAATACCCGGCCTGACGGCACGGGTTTCCAGAACTCCAATCCGATTCCTGCTGGAACCTATGGATTTGGACCTTTCACCTACAACGAGCAAACGCTCTGGGTCTTGATTTTCGGATTGATCTTGCTAGCAGTTGCCGTCTGGTTCCTCTGGGCCCTAATGCGCTCACCTTGGGGCAGAGTAATCAAGGGAATCCGCGAGGACGAGGAGGCCGTAAGGTCACTTGGTAAGAACGTCTTTGCTTACAAGCTTCAGGCGCTGGTAATTGGTGGAGTATTCGGTGCAATGGGTGGAATTGTCTACACGGCAGCCCAGAACATCTCACCGGGTGTCTATGTCACCTCGCTAACCTTCTTCATCTGGACTTCGCTATTGCTAGGTGGCGCTGCGACCATCTTTGGCCCCGTAATTGGAGCGGTGATCTTCTGGGTGATCCAGGCGTTCCTCTCCAACGTGCTGCCAGAGCTTGCAACCTCCGGAATCCTTCCGGTTTCGACAACACAGGCCTCAACCCTGAGATTCGTGCTCGTAGGTATTGGTCTGATGTTGCTAGTCATTTATCGCCCGCAGGGCATCTTCGGAGACAAGAGGGAGCTGACCTTTGTCAAGTAGTAAGAAGCCACAGAAGACAACCGACCTCCACATCGGCGATGCAGCGCCAGGCTGCAAGAAGAAGGACCCGATGGTCGTCATCGACCACGTCAAGAAGAGCTTCGGTGGTCTTACCGCCGTCGACGTTGAACACCTCGAAATCCCATCGGGTGTCATCACCGCTCTGATTGGACCTAACGGTGCTGGAAAGACGACCCTGTTTAACCTGCTAACCGGCTTTGATACCCCCGACACCGGAACCTGGTCCTTCATGGGCAAGTCCCTGTCTGGCGTGCCGTCATTCAAGGTGGCCCAGATGGGACAGGTCCGCACCTTCCAGCTGACCAAGGCGCTCAGCCTCTTGACTGTGACCGACAACATGAAGCTCGGTGCGAAGGGTCAAAACGGAGAGAGCATCTTCAAGGCACTGTTCCCCGGCTTCTGGAAGAAGCAGGACGAGGAAATCGAAGTAAAGGCCATGGAGCTTCTCAAGCGATTCAAGCTCGATGCCAAGAAAGATGACTTCGCGGCATCACTATCTGGTGGACAGCGCAAGCTGCTGGAGATGGCCAGGGCTCTGATGACCGATCCAACCCTTGTGATGCTCGACGAGCCGATGGCTGGTGTGAACCCCGCACTTACTCAGTCCTTGCTTGACCACGTGATCAGCCTCAAGGGAGACGGCATGACTGTGCTGTTTGTTGAGCACGACATGCACATGGTCCGCCACATCGCTGACTGGGTAGTTGTCATGGCAGAGGGCAAGGTTGTTGCGGAGGGTCCTCCAGAGACAGTCATGAAGGAACAGGCAGTTATCGATGCCTACCTAGGTGCCCACCAAGAGACCGACCTCGGTGAAGTGACGGGCAGAATCAACATCATCAAAGGAGACGGCAAGTGAGCGAGACAGTAATTGAGGTCAAAGACCTCGTCGCCGGCTACCTTCCCGGTGTAAACATTCTCAATGGAACCAACTTTCACGCCGATAAGGGCGAGCTAATTGGAATTATCGGCCCAAACGGAGCTGGTAAGTCAACGTTGCTCAAGGCCATCTTCGGCCTAGTAAAGGTGCGCGAGGGCTCCATAACCCTAAACGGCGAGTCCATCGTTGGCCTCAAGGCCAACCAGCTCGTGACCAAGGGTGTTGGCTTCATTCCCCAGAACAACAACGTCTTCCCGTCCCTAACCATTGAGGAAAACCTCCAGATGGGCGCCTTCCAGGAACCCGAGAAATACTCGGAACGACTGGACTTTGTAATCTCCATCTTCGAGGAGCTGGGCAAGCGCCTCAAGCAGCGCGCAGGCTCACTCTCAGGAGGTGAGAGGCAGATGGTTGCCATGAGCCGAGCCCTCATGATGGATCCAACAGTATTGCTCCTAGATGAGCCATCTGCGGGTCTGAGCCCAGTCCGCCAGGACGAGGCATTCCTCAGAGTTTCCGACATCAACAAGGCTGGCGTGACATGCATCATGGTTGAGCAGAATGCCCGTCGCTGCCTTCAAATCTCTGACCGTGGATACGTGCTTGATCAGGGTAAGGATGCAGTGGTTGGCACAGGCCGCGAACTTTTGAACGACCCTCAGGTCATTGGCCTCTACCTAGGAACGCTTGGCACCTAAAAAACCAAAGCTGCCCACCGGCTCCGGTATTGGAGTGGGGATAGGCATTGGTGTTGCCGTAGGCGTAGCCACCGACAACCTTGCTCTCTGGATAGCCCTAGGCGTGGCTCTCGGAGCCGCGTTCGATACAACCAACCGCAAGCGGAAATAGAGTTACCAACCCCGTTAGTTGGTGCAAAAAGAAATCCCCCCGGCTTTCGCCGGGGGGATTCTTTGTTCTTTAGAACTAGTTACTATCCACGGATGGTGGAAGGAACGTTGTTTCCGTCGAACTGCTGAATCAGGATGTTACCGTCAGTTGGGTCTCCGACCTCGTTGAAGGTAATGGCACCGGAAGGACCGTCATAGTCTGCGGTTCCGCCGCCGTTGATGATGTCAGCACACTCGGCGAAGCTGGTGCACTTGGTGCCGTTGCCGGAACCACCAGAAACTTCCTGGAGCTTCTCAGCCATGTTGGCACCCTCGGTGCTGCGAGCCTCTAGAGCAGCAAGTGCTAGAAGCACAACTGCGTCGTAGGTCTCAGGACCGTATGCGTTCAGCTCGAGGTCTGCGTTTCCGCGAGCAACCCATGCGTCGTTCATCCTGGTGACGAAGTCAGCAATCTTGCTCTCGTTAACACCTGGGTAAGTACCCTTTGCGCCCTCTAGGGTTCCTGGAGCAAAGTCATCCGAGTAGTTGGTGAGGTTACCGTCTACGAAGTAGAGGTTCTCGCCAGGGAACTGGCTGGTTAGCTCTGGAACGATCGTCTTTGCCTCGTCGAAGGTGACCAGCACGATTGCGTCTGGGTCGCCTGCGAGAGCCTCGGAGATCTGGCTGGTGAAGTTGGTGTCACCGGTGTTGTAGGTAGGTGCAGCGATAACCTCTCCACCTGCAGCCTCGAAGGCCTCAGTTACGAAGCCAGCTAGACCGGTACCGTAGGAGTCGTTCAGAACGATCATGGAGATCCTCTGGTGTCCGTCCTCGGCGATCAGGTTTCCAAGCACCTCACCCTGAAGAACGTCAGATGGAGCGGTACGGAAGTACAGTCCCTTGTCCTCGTAGGTGGTGAATGCTGCGGAGGTGTTTGCTGGTGAGAAGTGAATTACACACTCAGCGGTCAGGCGGTCAATGAACTGCAGTGACACACCCGATGATGCGGCACCTACTACAGCCTCAACGCCAGCGTTAAGCAGACGTGGGATTTCGGTGTCGTAGGCCTTGTTGTCGGTATCACCTGAGTCACCTGGGGTGTAGTCAATGGTGATTCCCTTGCCAGCTGCGTTGATCTCGTCAACGGCTAGGTAAGCGCCTGCTTCCTCAGGTGGGCCGAGGAATGCGAGGTTACCGGTCAGAGGTAGTGCGGAACCTAGCTTTAGCGTTAGGTCACCGTCCTGCTCTGCACCGAGCTCACAACCGCCAGCAGTGGTGGCAGGGGCGCAGCCAGTCAAAACCACAGCACCCAGCGCGAGTGCGCTAGCTGCGGACAGAGTCTTGACGAAGCGCGACCTGTTGTTCTTTACGGTCATTCTTGCTCCTTGCAATTGCAATTTGTAATGCGAATGCGGGCTTGAGTGCCCGCATTGCTAGGTAAATCATAGTGAAAGGGTCCGGTAATCCCTAAGCGACTTGGCCTCTTGCAAGCGTTAACGGTCAACAACGTTCAAGAACTACTCAAATCTGTGCAAAAATGCTTCGAATTCTTATGAAAATCTCTGTAAATGCTTCGGAATTAGTTGTTTTTTACAATGTTACTTTTTGAATAACAATTACATTTCATCCCTAGGCCTGGGCTGCGATGGGCAGATCCGGCTTCCTGCGACGAAGTGCGTCCGTTGTGAGGACGATTAGCGAAAGCCAAACCAACCCAAATCCAATCCATCGAACCGTTGGCATTGGCTCACCAAGGATGAAGTAGCCGACACTGAACTGGAGGATCGGTGTTAGGTACTGAATGAATCCGATTGTCGAGAGCTTGATTCTCGAGGCAGCGGCACCGAAAAGAATTAGTGGGATGGCCGTGAGGATTCCGAAGGCGATCAGTACGGACGCCTCATAGACCCCAGAAAAAAGCATGATCGGGGAGAACATCGAGACAATCCACAGCTGAACAAGGGCAAAGGGTAAGACTAGTCCGGACTCGATTGTGAAGCTTTGGAGTGCCTTGATCTTCCCGCCAACCCTGTTCTTTGCCAGTGAGTAAGTGCCGAAGCTGAGCGCGAGCGCGAGCGCAATCCAAGGAGGACGCCCGTAATCGAAAGTCAGAATCACCACGGCAGCTAGCCCAATTGAGAGCGCGACCCATTGGCCGGTGCGGAGTTTTTCCTTTAGGAAGACCACCGCGAACAGCACAGTGATGAGCGGGTTGATGAAATAGCCAAGCGAGGTCTCAAGGACATTGCTCGTTGCAACGGCAACAACATAGACCGACCAGTTGACGAAAATAAAAAGCGATGCAACTGCCACCCAACCTAGCCGCCTGGGGTTTCTTGCAAGCTCGACTGTGGGCTTCCATGTCCTGGTGAGGCTCACTAACAGCGCCGCGAATAGAAACCCGAACACAACCCGCCAGACCACCACCTCGAATGGATTAGCGAAGGCGGCAGCGGTGATGATCAGTGGAAACGATCCCCAGATTAGGTATGCCGAGACCCCAAAACTGAGTCCCTTAGCACCCTCGGAACGCTTCTTCACGGGGCAATCCTAGGGGCAAAATAAAAGACGGCCCCTCGCTACCGAGAGGCCGTCTTTGCTAAGCGATTTAGCGCTCGATGATTGCCAGAACGTCGCGCGCAGAGAGCACTAGAAACTCCTGGCCGTCGTACTTGAGCTCAGTCCCGCCATACTTGGAGAAGACGACCATGTCGCCGACCTTTACGTCTACCGGGATGCGGTCGCCCTCGTCGCTGAAGCGGCCTGGGCCAACTGCTACAACCTCGGCCTCCTGAGGCTTCTCCTTTGCGGTGTCTGGAATGACCAGACCCGATGCAGTTACCTGCTCAGCCTCTAGGGGACGAACAACAATACGATCTTCGAGTGGCTTGATAGAAACCGACACTTTGACCTCTTCTTTAGTAAAGATTTTGGATTAGCAGACTCGGTATCCGAGTGCTAATAAAACTTTAGAGCCTTCTTAGCACTCAGTCAAGACGAGTGCTAGGTGTGTAGCGAGTATGTTTTATTGGGTGAGCTCCAAGGTATCTTTTCCCTCGCCAGAGGTAGTGGAGCTACTTGACTCGAACTACTCGCCCGAGGTAGACCCAGACCGGCTGAACCTGGCCCTAAGAAAACACGGCTATGACCCAGCAACTTGCGTAGAGGTAGCCAGCCAGGTCGAGCTGAGACAAAAAGCGAGGCATAAGCTCGGCACCCTTGCCGATTCCCTTCTGTTTACCCGCGCGGGTTTGGAACAGGCATCTAGGTTGGCCATCGCGCGCTACCACGCGATGCGGCTTCGCGACTGCGGTTCGGTGTCTGACCTTAGCTGCGGACTTGGTATCGATGCCTTTGCATTCGCCGAGGCAGACCTTGAGGTGGTGGCAATAGACATTGATGAGGTCACGGCCGAATTCGCGGCCAGCAACCTATCCAGGTTTGAAAACGCGAAAGCTAGGGCGGGTGATGCGAGAGACCACTCGGTACAAACAAAGGCCGTATTTCTTGATCCTGCTCGGCGAGACCTGAAAGCTTCTTCCCGCTCACGCAAGCTGCTGACTCCCGATGACTTTGAGCCTCCAATCGACTTCGTATTCGAACTGCTTGCAAAGCACCCTGGAGGGGTGAAGCTCTCCCCCGCAATGCCACACGAGCTCATCGACCCAAGATTTGAGTCAGCTTGGGTCTCAAATAAGGGTGATCTTGTGGAGTTCTCGCAGTGGAGCACGGACTCTTCGCGGGCAGGAAAACGCTTCGCCGTGATGGTCGACGAGGACGCAGCAATGGAGTTCACGGGCGATGTCTTTGAGGCGGATGTAGCCCCACTTGGCGAATATATCTATGAGCCGGACCCCGCTCTGATTCGATCCCACCTGATTGGGGCATTTGCTAGGGAACACGGCTTGGGATCGGTATCGCAGGGCATCGCTTATCTCACGGGCGCAGAGTGTTCGAGCCCCTGGCTCAGGGGCTTCAAGGTGGTTGAGGAATTGCCGCTTCACGAGAAAGCAATCAAGGCCTATCTGGCCAAGCTCGATATCGGCAGGGTGGAGATCAAGAAACGAGGCGTGGACATCGATCCTGAGGTGTTTAGAAAAAAGTTGAAGCTTAGAGGTTCGGGCGCCGCCACCCTGATAGCAACCAAAGTGGGCGGCGCCCGTAAGGCACTTGTCTGCCACGAAAGCTAGATGGCTCTCCTAGCGATCGTGTCCGAATCCTCTTCGGAATTCATGCATCTCAATCCAATCTGGCTGGAGTCCAGAGAAGTCTGAGAAGACGCGTGCTCTTAGCAGAACACCCGAGGCCAACAAAATAATCCAAAAAGCCAGCGTTAAATATCCGATGATGAGTCCCGAGACGGCTAGTGGCTTTCCGTTTTCATCCGAACGCTTGATTTGGGCCAAGGAGATGTGGCCAGTAATGATTGCCATCACTGCGCCAACGCTGGTCAAGGCCGAAGCCAGCGAGACTACCGCCAGGGTGTTGAGTCTTCGAAAATCGAAGCCCTTATTTTCTCCCTCGATCTCATTCGAGGCTTCTGTTCCATCTGATTCCTTCTTTTTGCTTGCTGCCATTTATTACCTTTCTTTGGCGTGGCACTAGGCAAGCAGGGCAAGCTGGGAGCAAGTGGGAGATTTACTGAGAAATGCTATGGAGTTTGCACCAGAGTTACTGACAAGGTCGGCTCCGCTCCAAAATTCAAGTCACTTGGTTCCCTGCCATCCATAATCAGCTGCGCCCCAAGCGCAGCAATCATCGCTCCATTGTCAGTGCAGAGCGAGAACCTTGGAATTCGAAGTTCAATGCCCGCCTCATTGCAGCGCCTCTCAGCTTCCTGGCGCAACCTGGCATTTGCGACCACTCCGCCGCCGAGAAGCAGCCTCTTAACGCCAAACTCCTCGCATGCCCAGAGTGACTTGGTTAGAAGCACATCAATGACCGCCTCTCTAAAACTTGCGGCAACGTCGGGCTTTGAGTAGTCCTCGCCTGCGTCCTCTAGCTTCTCAACGTGTCTCGCCACGGCTGTCTTGAGACCCGAAAAGGAGAAGTTGTACTTGTGCTTATCTAGGTCTTTTGGAAGCGTGAGGCCTCTGGGGAACCTAATTGCTTTGGGGTCACCATCGGCTGCAATCTTGTCGATCTGAGGACCCCCCGGATAAGGCAGGCCAAGCACCCTGGCAACTTTGTCAAAAGCCTCACCTGCGGCATCGTCGATGGTCTCGCCAAGAAGTTGGGTGTCGTTGAGAAGGTCACGAACAAGAAGCAGCGAGGTATGGCCGCCAGAAACCAAGAGAGCGATTGTTGGAACTTCAACCGCACCTCGCTCCAATACATCAGCCCCGACGTGCCCGACTAGGTGGTTGACCGCATAGATGGGTTTATTCAACGAAACAGCAAGCCCTTTTGCTGCCCCGATGCCTACCATTAGAGCGCCGGACAGCCCTGGTCCATTCGCAACCGCAATGGCATCGATCTGATCGTAACCAAGTCCCGCCTCGGCGAGCGCCGAGTCTAAAGTTGGGGAAATAGCCTCGAGATGCGCCCTCGCTGCAACCTCCGGAACAACTCCCCCGTACCTAGCGTGCTCGTCCATAGAAGAATGCAAAGCATTGGCCAAAAGCCGGTTGCCGCGCACAATTCCAACCCCGGTCTCATCGCAAGTTGACTCAATGCCCAAAACAACGGGCTGGGAAATCTTGAGCCTCATCACAATCGCATCCTCACCAGAGGGCTGGTAGTAGCGCTTTCTTACATCAATCTGCTCAAAGCCAAGGGATTCGTAAAGGTGTATTGCTGGATTATTACCAGCCTTGACCTCCAGGAATACCTCTTCACTTCCCTGACGCCTAGCCTCATGCAGTAGCGTCTCCATTAGCTGCCGACCTATGCCTCTTCCTTGGCGGCCGGGCTCGACGCCAATCGTTTGTATGTCACTCGAGTAGCTTGGGCCCGAAATCTTTAGGCCGGCATAGCCAACTAAATGCGGCTCGAAAGCGCCAATGTAAAGGGTGTGGCGCGAAGCTATCTCAGACTCCATGGTCTGCTCAAGCCAAGCCTCGTTTTCAAAAAGCCTTCGCTCCAGGTCCATGACAGCGGGCAAGTGCTCTGATGTGAGCTGTTTGATCTCCACTAGCCGCTCACCCTCTTTCCGGATGAGGGGGTCACATCTGGTGAGCGCAGATAGATTGCGCTGGTGTTGCTGAGGTCCACACCCTGGCCTATTGCCCAGCTCGCGAAAGCTCCGACCTTCTCCGCATCGGCTGGGTCTGAGACCCTTACGAAGTCGGTCATTTCGGCCACCTTTTCTGGCTGAATGACCTCTGGCCCAAACTCCCTTTTTCCAGAAACGTAGCCCGCAACAAATAGCTCTCCACGCTTGGCGTCGGTCGTGACCAAGAGCCTTTCCTCGGTCCGTGAAAAGGCAATTGCATCAAGGACCATCACGCCGTGCAGCTCGATGTCCAAAGGTGCCGCCAGCGCCTTAGCTGCCGCGATCCCAACCCTGAGGCCGGTATAAGGGGCCGGTCCAACCCCAACAGCAATGCCAGTGAGTTTTTGCGGGGAAACCCTGGCCTCTTGCATTGCTCCCGAGATTGCCCTCCCGATGTTCTCGGCATGCCCAAATGGATCTTCAAACCTGATAACTGCTCGAAGCTCAGCGCCATCATGGATGGCGGCTGAGGTGCCAGCCGAGGTGTCAATTGAGAGCAGCAAGATCCGTCTCCCTCCAGCGCTCCCCAAATGCAGCTACCCTAACCTGCCGAACCTCATCCTCAGAGCCCCTGTCAATCTCAATGCTTAGGTAGTCTTCGGCGAAGCCATCGAGGTAATCTCTCGCCCACTCGACTACCACGATCGAGCCCGCAAAGTTGATGTCGAGGTCATCTAACTCCACCGCGCTTGAGAGTCGATAAGCATCCACGTGGACAAACTTGCCACCAGAGGGGATTCTGTGCTCTCTGGCCAACACAAACGTTGGCGATTGAATTGTCCCTTCAACCTTCAAAGCAGCTCCGAGCCCCCTGGTGAGGGTGGTTTTTCCAGCCCCCAGCTCACCGCTTAGCAAAACCAGATCTCCGAGCCTTAGCAGACCGGCAAGCTTGGCTCCAAGTTCCTCCATTTGATCGGAGGTGGCTACTTCCAGCTGCATTAGCGCCCCAGGTAGGTTCTCGTGGCTCTGCCGCCAATCCGAGTGACAATCTCATAATTTATGGTGCCTGCCGATGCTCCCAAGGCCTCGGCCGATGGCTCACCGCCCTCTGGATCTCCGAAGATAACTACCTCCGAGCCGATGGGTAGGTCAGAACTTCCCAGGTCGACAACGAATTGGTCCATGGCAACTCGACCAACAACCGGATACAGCCTTCCAGCAATCAGCACCTCGTGATTGGCAGAAATCCTGGGCATCCCCTCGGAGTACCCAAATGGCACCAGCCCAAGATTTGTCTCGCGCTCTGTTATGTAGCGGTAGCCATATGAAACGCCCTGACCCGCGGGGACCCGCTTGACATTTATTAGCTCGCTCAAAACTCGCATTGCGGGACGAAGCTCAATGCCCTCAACCTCTTTATCCTCAAAAGGATTCAGTCCGTAGACGGCAATGCCGCAACGCACCATGTCATAACGAAAATCTTCGTAGGACAAAGCACCAGCTGAGGCGGCAAGGTGGTGCTCTTGAAAGCTGATACCCATGGACTTGGCCAAATCAATGGCCTCATCAAAAATCTTTTTCTGCTTTAGGTCTTCCGAGACAGACGTATTAGCAAGGTGCGAGAAGATGCCGATCGGGTCTTTATCTGCAAGGGCTGCAAAGAGTTTCTCGAAGTCCAACCGGGAAAAACCATTACGGCCAAGTCCGGTGTCTATCTTGATGTGAAATTTGGCATTCTCAGGGAGGCGCTCAAGCTGATCAAACGTCGAAATGCCAACCTCGATGTTTCTAGCCGCGGCAATTGAAAGGTCGTCACTTGGCCCAATGAGCCAAGCCATTACTCGAGACTTGATGCCTGCCTCTCGCAGAGAGATCGCCTCGGAGAGATCCGCCACCCCCATGGCATCCACATTGCCATCCAGCGCACGAGCCACTTCGATCATGCCGTGTCCGTAGGCATTTGCCTTCACAATGGCCATGACCTTGGCAGGGGCCAGCTTTTCCCTCAGCGCAGAGTAATTGCTTCTAATGGCGTCTAGGTTGACCTCGATTGAACGCATCTAAATACTCTCCACCACAACCGATGCGACTGCAACCGGCCCGTCATGAGAGAGCGAAAGGTGAAATTTCAAATCTCCAAGCTCCTCAATCTTGTCGCCGGTCTTCCCGTGAAATCTAAAGAAAGGCTTGCCGCTTCTTTCCTTGGCCACCTCAATCTCATTCCAAGCCAGAATCGAAGGAGTGCCTAAAGCCTTGGCAAGAGCCTCCTTGGCTGCAAACCTCGCGGCCAGAGATTGTCCGGAAAGAGTAAGCTCATCCTCGTGAAAGAGGCGAGCTGCGAGATTATCGGTTCGACCAAGCGACTGCTCTAGGCGCTCTACCGAGCAGACGTCGACTCCAATGCCATAAATCAAATCACTCGACCGTCACGCTCTTGGCCAGGTTCCTTGGCTGGTCAACATCTAGACCCTTGGCACTCGCAAGCTCTAGGGCAAAAATCTGCAGTGGCAAAACGCAGAGCTGGGCCGCCATGAACGAGTGGGTCTTAGGCACAAAGAAGACCTCGTCCGCGCTTTCTCCAACCTCGCTATCCCCCTCCTCAGCAATAGCAATGACCTTGGCACCTCTGGCCTTGATCTCCTGGATGTTGGAGACGACCTTTGGGTGTAGGGAGTCCTCTCCGCGAGGCGATGGCACCACCACAAGAACTGGCTGACCCTCTTCGATCAGCGCAATCGGGCCGTGCTTGAGCTCGCCGGCTGCAAAGCCTTCGGCGTGAATATACGCAAGCTCCTTGAGCTTAAGCGCGCCTTCCATAGCTATTGGGAACCCGACATTTCGACCTAGGAACAGGACCGATTTTGCGTCCTTCAGCTCCTGGCCGATTTCACGCATGCGACCAACAGAGTCAAGAACCCTCTTCGAGAGCCTTGGGAGCTTTAGTAGTTCCCTGCCAAGCTTTCTCAGCTCGTCTTGCTCTGTTGCGCCACGCTGCCAGGCAAGAGAGAGCGCAACGAGCTGTCCCGCAGTGATTTGCGCGGTGAAGGCCTTTGTCGATGCCACTGCCACCTCAGGTCCTGCATGGGTGTATATCGTGGTATCAGATTCCCTAGCCAAGGTGGCTCCTTGGGTATTACAGATGGCTAGCACCTTTGCCCCGCGCTCCTTCGCGTAACGCACCGCCATCAGGGTGTCCATGGTTTCCCCGGACTGGCTGATTGCAATTACAAGGCTTTGCTCGTCAATAATTGGCTCGCGATAGCGGAACTCGTGAGCAAGCTCAACGTTGGTTCGGATTTTTGCCCACTTTTCAAGCGCATACTTAGTGACTTCACCCGCATAGGCAGCAGTGCCGCAGGCAATGATTGTGATGCTGTTGATCTTGGAAAGAGCGTCGAAACCAGCAAACTCACTTAGCTTCACAGAACCATCTGAACCAAGCCGCCCCATCAACGTATCGCCAAGGGCCTGCGGTTGATCTGCAATCTCCTTGGCCATGAAAGAGGGCCAGCCACCCTTTGAGGCAGCCGAAGCATCCCAGTCAACGGTGAACTCCTCAGGAGTTACCGGCTCACCCTCGAAGGTCGAAACCACCACTGAGTCCCGGCGCAATTGTACGATCTGATCCTGACCCACGGAAACCGCTCGCTTGGTGTGTGCCACGAATGCCGCAACATCACTACCGAGGAAGTTTTCTCCATCACCAAGCCCAATCACCAGGGGTGAGTTTCTCCTCGCGGCAAGAACCAGGTCTGGCTGCTCCTCATGAATACACAGCAGAGTGAAGGCACCCATGAGTCTTCTCACGACGGCCCTAAAGGCTGCGGTTAGGTCTTTGGTCTTCTCGTACTCTCTTGCAACTAGGTGAGCGGCGACCTCACTATCGGTCTCTGAGCTGAAAGTTACTCCGGCTTCAATTAGCTCCTGTTTTAGCTCGGCAAAATTCTCGATTATGCCGTTGTGAATTAGGGATAGCTTTAGGTGTTCCCCACCTAGATGCGGGTGGGCGTTTGTGTCGGTAGGGGCTCCGTGGGTGGCCCAGCGGGTGTGGCCAATACCAATCTGGGCTTCGCTGAGCGGTGAGTGAGAGAGGTCCTCAACTAGAACCGAGAGCTTTCCAGCTCGCTTACGAGTCTGCAGCCCGGCATCCTTCGTGATTACCGAGATTCCCGCCGAGTCATAGCCTCGATATTCCAGGCGCTTTAGGCCACCGAGTAAAACATCGAGTGTTGACCCCGGGCCCACGTAGCCCACGATTCCACACATGGCCCCTAATCTACGGCAGAATAGCCCCTTGTGAGTGCAGCCAAACGACCCCAAAGCCGCTCACCGTATGTATCCATAGAGCGTGCGGATTGGTCAGACCTGGCAGGCTCAACCTCGATGCCGCTCACAGAGGCAGAGCTCCGGAAGATTCGTGGACTCGGTGACCTGCTGGATCTCCAGGAAGTCAGTGAGGTTTACCTGCCAGTAAGCGAGCTTCTTAGCATCTATGTCAAGCAGGCCCAGATGCTTCACGGCAATGCGGTTGAGTTTTTTGGGGAGAGGGCTGCAAGAACCCCCTTCATAATTGCTGTTGCAGGATCGGTGGCGGCGGGAAAATCCACCGTCTCAAGGTTGCTGAGAGAGCTCATGCAGCGCTGGGAAGGAATGCCCAACGTAGAGCTCGTGACCACCGACGGTTTTCTCTATCCAAACAAAGAGCTAGAGCGGCGCGGACTCATGGGTCGCAAGGGTTTCCCTGAGAGTTACGACCGAAAGCGCCTGCTTGAGTTCGTTGCAGACATAAAGTCTGGAAAAAGTGAGGTCCAGGTCCCGGTCTACTCTCACCTCACCTACGACATAGTCGACGGTGAATTCACAACCGTCACTACGCCTGATGTCTTGATCGTAGAGGGCCTAAACCTGCTGCAGCCCCCGGCCCCGGGTCAGGAGGTTGCCCTCAGCGACTACTTCGACTTCAGCATCTACATCGATGCTGATCCCGAAAACCTTGAGCAGTGGTACCTCTCACGCTTTGAGCAGCTCTGGAAAACAGCGTTCACAAACCCCAGCTCCTACTTCCACAACCTCACCAAGGACTTATCTCAGCAACAGGCGATGGAGCGGGCCCGGGGCTTTTGGAGTGAAATAAATCTTGTGAACCTCAAAGAAAACATTGAGCCGACCAGGTCGAGGGCAACCCTTGTGATGCAGAAGGGTGCCGAACACAGGGTTGAGCGGGTGCTGCTAAGAAAGATCTAGAGGGCGAGCTTCTCGGCAACTAGATTGGCGATTCGATCAGCCCAGCTCTGGGCGCTGCCGTGGTCCTTTGCCTCAACCATGACCCGAACCAGAGCCTCGGTCCCGGATGCTCTAAGAAGCACTCTGCCATCCTCACCAAGATCAGCTTTCGCCTGGTCGACCAGCTCGGCCAGATCAGGATGCTGCGCTAGGGCGGACTTATCGACATCGGGGACGTTGATCAAAACCTGCGGGTATGTGCCCATGACGGCAGCCAGCTCGCTGAGCGATTTGCCGGTCTCGACCATTCGAGCTGCCAGCTGCAAACCGGTTAGCAATCCATCACCGGTAGTTGCGTACTGGCTAAAAATTATGTGCCCCGACTGCTCGCCGCCAAGAGCATAACCCCCAGAGCGCATCTCCTCTAGGACATAACGGTCGCCCACTCCAGTCTCAATAATCTTTATGCCGGCATCCTTCATCGCCACCTTCAACCCGAGGTTGGACATCACGGTTGCGACCAGGGTGTCACGGCTCAGGCGGCCAGAGTCTTTCATTGCCAAAGCAAGAATTGCCATTATGTGATCGCCGTCTATCACCTTGCCGTTCTCATCGACAGCCAAGCATCTATCAGCATCACCATCGTGGGCGATACCTAGCGCTGCGCCATTTTCAACTACCGCTGCCTGCAGGGCAGATAGGTGAGTGGAGCCATAACCCGAATTGATGTTTGTGCCATCTGGATCAGCACCGATCACCACTACCTTTGCCCCGGCATCGCTCAAAGCTTGAGGGGAGAGCGCACTCGCCGCGCCGTTGGCACAATCAACCACTACTTTCAGGCCATCGAGCCTGGTTTCGAGGGTTCCAAGCAGGTGAACAAGATACCTATCTTCGGCATCCGCAAATCGAGCTACCTTGCCAACCTCACCGCCAATTGGCGTCAAGGACTCACCCATATTGCTCTCGATTTCATCCTCAACAGAGTCGGGAAGCTTGTGTCCCCCGTGAGAGAAGAACTTGATGCCGTTGTCCGGTGCTGGGTTATGGCTTGCAGAGATCATGACACCAAAGTCCGCGCCAAGATCTGCGGTCAAGTACGCACAGGCTGGGGTTGGGATCACTCCCGCATCAAATACGTCTACACCCGAGGATGCGAGGCCTGCAGACACTGCTGCAGCGATGAAGTCTGAGGAAACCCTGGGGTCACGGGCTATAACTGCACGCGGTCTTTCCCCACGCTCTCGAGCGCCCTCGGCGAGAACAATTGCGGCTGCCTGGGCAAGGTTTAGCGCAAGAGTCGCGGTGATTTCTTGGTTCGCGGTTCCGCGAACGCCATCGGTGCCAAAAAGCCTGGCCATGGCCGAAAGACTAACGCTTGGAGAACTGGGAGGCCTTGCGGGCCTTCTTTAGTCCAGCCTTCTTGCTCTCAATTACACGAGCATCGCGGCTGAGGAATCCGGCCTTCTTCAAGGCTGGACGGTTGTTGTCTGCGTCAATCTGGTTCAACGCACGTGAAATACCTAGGCGAAGGGCGCCTGCCTGTCCGGCAATGCCACCACCATCAATGCGGGCTGTTACGTCGTATGCACCCTGCAGCTCCAAGACCTTGAACGGGTCGGTAATCAGCTGCTGGTGAAGCTTGTTTGGGAAGTAGTCCTCGAAGGTGCGGCCGTTGACGGTGATTTTGCCGGATCCCGGTGCGATGCGCACCCTAGCCACGGCCTCCTTGCGGCGACCGGTGCCGGAGCCTGCCTGAGTGAGCTCGCCACGAGAGCGAACCTTCTTCTCAACCGGAGCACTCTCGGTGCTGTAGGTGGTGACCTCGGCCTCTGCCTCGGTTGCCTGAGTCTCTACTACGTCGTTTTCAGCCAAGTTCTTTTCCTTACTGGGCAATCTGATCGATAACGAAAGTCTTTGGCTGCTGCGCCTCATGTGGGTGCTCGCTGCCTGAGTAAACCTTGAGCTTCTTCAGCATCTGGTCACCGAGTGAGTTCTTTGGAAGCATGCCGCGAATGGCCTTCTCAACTGCCTTCTCTGGGCTCTTCTCAAGAAGCTCGGCGTAGCTGGTGGCAGTTAGACCGCCCTGGTACCCGGAGTGGCGGTAGGCCATCTTCTGGGTCAGCTTTGAGCCGGTTAGCGCGACCTTGTCTGCGTTGATGATGATCACGAAGTCACCGTTGTCCATGTGGTTTGCAAAAGTTGGCTTGTGCTTACCGCGCAGCAGAGTAGCTGCCTGGGTAGCAAGACGGCCCAGCACCACATCGGTGGCGTCGATGACAAACCACTCGTGGCTCAGCTCGCTGGCCTTTGGCGAATAAGTACGCACGCTAAATTACCTCGTAGTTTCTTGTTGAGTGATTCCGCAGACTGATGCGGTTTCAAACCGCTCGGCAACGCCGAACCAAGGAGCAAGTCTAGGGGTTTTGCACCCTAGGGTCAAACAGAAATATCCTCGTCTGAGCGCAGATTTCTAGCCTTTTCTGCCTGAGCTGCTAGCTGGTCATCCGGCGGGTACTGTACATCATCTAGCGAGAGTCCGTGGGGCTCGACCACCTTGAACTTACTGGTTCGCTTTGCTGCCCTGGTGATTTGCTCCAATTCGCCCAAAGACAGCTTCCCCTCACCCACTGCGATCAAGGCTCCGACAATCGAGCGGACCATGTTGTGACAAAACGCATCCGCGCTCAAGGTCACGAGAATTCGACCGTCAGGCTCGCGCTCAACAGCTAGCTCTCTGAGCTCTCGAATGGTTGTGGCTCCCTCTCGGGGCTTGCAAAACGCCCCAAAATCCCTAAGGCCAACGAGACTCTTCCCAGCCACATCCATTGCGCCTGCGTCAAGCTCTCTAGCCACTGACAATACATACCTGGCCTGCTTGGGATCAGGCTTGCAGGCCGGATCGGCAATACCAAAGTGGTAGGTCCTGCCTGCAGCACTAAACCTGGCATCAAAGCCCGACGGCGCCTCGAGAATATCTATGATCGCAATGTCGTCCGGGAGCAAGCCGTCCAACCTCGCTGCCGAAAATGGTGCCCTGCCCAGCCGAGCTATTTGCTGCTCGGTGATGTCAACATGGCAAACCTGAAAGCCTGCGTGGACGCCCGCGTCGGTTCGACCCGCAACACGCATCCCGAAGTCATCTGGGCTTGCTCCAAAGATGGTGGTCAGAGCCCCAAGAATCTCGCCCTGGACGGTTCTCAGGTTTGGCTGTTTTGCCCAGCCAACAAAGTCAGTTCCGTCGTAGGCAAGATTGATGCGGAAACGAGTAAGCCCGCCGGTCAATCCAGCGGGCACACTCATAATTTGATTCTAGTTAGGCCTTTGGCTCTTCCTCGGCTGCAGCCTCTTCAGCAGCTGCCTCCGCGGCTGGAGCTTCCTCGGCTGGAGCTTCCGCAGCTGGCTCCTCTGCAGGAGCTTCCTCAGCTGCTGGCGCCTCCTCGGCGGCTGGCTCCTCTGCAGGTGCTTCAGCCTCTGCTGGTGCCTCTGCTGCTGGAGCTTCCTCAGCAACTGCCTCGGCCTGCTCCTCTACTGCCTCTGCTGCAGGCTCCTCGGCAGGTGCCGAAGTCGCAACGTTGTTGGTCAGCTTGGCCTTCTTGGTCTTTGGCTTTGGCGTCACCGGCTCGAGAACCAGCTCAATCATGGCCATCGGGGCATTGTCTCCCTTGCGGTAGCCGAGCTTGACGATACGGGTGTATCCGCCTGGGCGATCCTGAACCTGAGGTGCGATCTCAGCGAAGAGCTGGTGGACAACGCCCTTATCGAGGATCTGCTGCATAACGCGACGGCGTGATGCCAGATCGCCACGCTTGGCGAAAGTCACCAGGCGCTCAGCAATCGGGCGAAGACGCTTCGCACGAGTCTCAGTCGTGGTGATCTTGCCGTGCTTGAACAGGCTGGTTGCCATGTTGTTTAGCATTAGGCGCTCGTGAGCTGGTCCGCCTCCGAGACGTGGGCCCTTTGTTGGGGTAGGCATTAGTTTCTCCTTGCGCTACTTAGATCTGGTCTTCGTCGAAGCCGCCACCGAAGTAAGCGGAGTCGAAGCCTGGGACGGCATCCTTGAAACGAAGGCCCATGCTGGTGAGCTTGTCGCGCACCTCGTCTACCGACTTAGAGCCGAAGTTTCGGATGTTCATTAGCTGATCCTCGCTCAAGGCAATGAGCTCGGAAACTGTGTTGATGCCCTCACGCTTGAGGCAGTTGTAGGAACGAACCGTGAGGTCTAGGTCCTCAATCGGGGTTGAGAGCTCGTTCGAGGCCGCCATCTCAACTGGAGCAGGTCCAATCTCGATACCCTCGGCCTCTTCGTTCAGTTCCTTGGCGAGGCCAAAGAGCTCGACCAGAGTTGCACCTGCAGATGCAACTGCATCCTTAGGAGCCATCGAGCTCTTGGTCTCAACATCAACAACAAGCTTGTCGAAGTTGGTGAACTCACCGGCACGGGTTGCCTCGACACGGTAAGAAACCTTGAGAACTGGGGAGTAGATCGAGTCAACTGGAATTACTCCGGCCTCTGCATCTGGGTTGCGGTTCTGGCTTGCCTGAACATAGCCACGACCACGCTCAATGATGAACTCGATCTCGAGCTTGCCCTTGGAGTTCAAGGTCGCAATTACTAGGTCTGGGTTGTGAACCTCAACACCGGCTGGCACCTGGATGTCTGCTGCAGTCACAGGACCGGCTGCGGACTTCGATAGGTGAGCAACTACCGGCGCATCGTGCTCGGAGGAGACCACGAGGTTCTTGATGTTGAGGATTACCTCAACAACGTCTTCTTTGACACCTGGGATGGTGGAGAACTCGTGGCTTACGCCCTGGATGCGGATGTTGGTCACTGCAGCACCTGGGATCGATGAGAGCAGGGTGCGGCGCAGGGAGTTGCCTAGGGTGTAGCCAAAGCCTGGCTCCAGTGGATCCAGGATGAATCGTGATCGGTTGTCACTGATAACTTCTTCGTGAAGGGTGGGGCGCTGTGCAATTAGCACTATGTGGTTCCTTTCGTCTGAGTACCCGCTATTTGATACTCGTCGGGGTTTGATCCGGTTGGGCTGACCGAATCTTTGGGGTTAAGTTTTTGTTAGACGCGGCGACGCTTTGGAGGGCGGCAGCCGTTGTGAGCTTGTGGTGTTACGTCTGAGATCGAGCCAACCTCGAGGCCTGCGGCCTGTAGGGAACGGATCGCGGTCTCACGACCTGAACCTGGGCCTTTGACGAACACGTCAACCTTCTTGAGGCCGTGCTCCTGAGCCTTACGGGCAGCGTTCTCGGCTGCCATCTGAGCGGCGAACGGGGTCGACTTACGTGAACCCTTGAATCCGACGTCTCCAGAGGAAGACCAGGAAATCACAGCACCGGTTGGGTCGGTGATGGTGATGATGGTGTTGTTAAAAGTTGAACGGATGTGGGCCTGACCGGCTGGCACATTCTTCTTGTCCTTGCGACGAGGCTTCTTAGCTGCCGCGGTTGTCTTAGGGGTTGCCATTATCTAAGTCCTAAACCTTTCTGCCGCGACTAGCGGGTTGCCTTCTTCTTACCTGCGACCGTGCGCTTTGGACCCTTGCGAGTTCTGGCGTTGGTCTTGGTGCGCTGACCGCGGACCGGAAGTCCCTTGCGGTGGCGAATTCCTTCGTAGGAGCCGATTTCAACCTTGCGGCGAATATCTGCTGCTACCTCACGGCGAAGGTCACCCTCCACCTTGTAGTCCTTCTCGATGACATCACGAAGAGCGACCAGCTGGTCGTCTGTTAGGTCCTTAACCCTGATGTCCTCGGAGATCTTGGTCGCCTTCAGAATCTCGCTTGAGCGAGTGCGGCCAATACCGAAAATGTAGGTGAGTGAGATAACCACTCGCTTCTCGCGAGGGATGTCGACTCCTGCTATACGTGCCATTTGTAGATTGCTCTCTTTGTTTTAGAAGGTCTTCGGCATCACACTCCCTCCCTGGCGGAGAGGGCCCCGGCCTTCTTCCGGGGGTTAGCTTTCGCTTTGTGGTGCCCTTTTGCTATTTAGTTGTGGTGGCTGGCCTAGCCCTGGCGCTGCTTGTGACGAGGGTTCTCGCAAATCACCATTACGCGGCCGTGGCGACGAATGATCTTGCACTTGTCGCAAATCTTCTTAACGCTGGGGTTAACCTTCATAGTCTTTCTTTCTACTTGTAGCGGTAGATGATGCGGCCACGGGTCAGGTCGTAGGTCGACAACTCAACAATCACGCGGTCCTCCGGGAGGATGCGGATATAGTGCTGTCGCATTTTTCCCGAGATGTGGGCAAGGACGATGTGTCCGTTGGTCAGCTCTACCCGAAACATTGCGTTTGGGAGCGCCTCAACGACCGTGCCCTCGATCTCGATTACGCCGTCTTTGTTGGCCATGCACTCACTTCACTACTTTTTAGCGTCACGAACACGCGAAAGCCCAACGAAAAGAAAGGTTTTTCACGTAAGAAACGCCAGGGGTCAATACTAGGGGGAAAATTAGGCGAATGCTAGTGGCTAATCCAAAGAAATTGGGGTAATTCCAAAGGGCTTTAGCCTCTCTACTCCACCGTCGGGTTCGGTCAGCACCCAGATCCCTTTCGAGTGACGTGCAACACTGTGCTCCCAGTGGGCTCCGTCGGAGCCATCCATCGTCTCAACGGTCCAGTCATCGTCCTGAATAAAGGTCTGCTGGTCACCGGCGGTGATCATCGGCTCGATGGCAATACACATTCCCGGCTCAACCTTTGGCCCAGCATCTCGGGTCTTGTAGTTGAATACGGCAGGGTCCTCATGCATGGTGCGGCCAATGCCGTGGCCGATGTACTCCTGAAGTATGCCGTAGGGGCCCTGTGCCCTAATGTGCTGCTCGATGGCAATGCCAACCTCATTCAGCCTGCTGGCACCAGCAAATGCCGCAATTCCCGCCCAGAGCGAAGCCTCGCAAACATCCGACTGGATTTGGCGCTGCCTTGCAAGATCGGAATCATCCCCCGGCACGACAATAGAAAAGGCACTATCGCCATTCCAGCCATCCACCTCTGCGCCGCAATCCACCGACAGCAAATCTCCCGCCTCAAGCTTGCGATTGGAAGGAATCCCGTGGACAACCGCTGAATTGATCGATGCGCAAATTGTGTGAAAGTAGCCCGGCACCAGCTGAAAGTTCGGAATTCCCCCGCCCGCTCTAATTGTCTGCTCGGCAATTTGATCAAGCTCCAGGGTTGATATGCCTGGCTTTACCGCTTCTCTGACGGCCCTTAGCGCCTCAGCGGTGAGTAGGCCAGCGATCCGCATCTTGCGGATGTCTTCATCTGTTTTAAGCTCGTAACGCTTACGCATTAGGAAACTAAGCCGCGGGCGTCCAAGACCTCAATGATCCTGGTCGTCACACCAGCAATGTCTCCGAGGCCGTTTACCTTGGCGACAAGCGACCGCGCTGCGTAGACATCGATCAGGGGAGCAGTCTGCTCCTCGTAAACGCTAAGCCTTCTCTTGATTACCTCAGGGGTGTCATCGCTGCGACCTTGTTCCTCAGCACGACCCGAGAGTCTCCTAAGTAGCTCGTCCGAGTCCGCGGTGAGCTGCACAACAACGTCAAGCTTCTTGTCGCTTTCATCCAAGATGTCGTCAAGCTCTTCAACCTGATCGATTGTTCTTGGGTAGCCATCTAGCAAGAACCCATCCACGGCATCGGGCTGGTTGAGGCGGTCACGCACCAAAGCATTAGTTAGAGAATCCGGGACATACTCCCCGCGGTCCATAAAGGCTTTCGCCTCGAGACCCAGAGGCGTCTCGTTGCGAACATTCTCACGGAAGATGTCTCCGGTAGAAATGGCGGGGATCCCGAAGTGCTTTGCCAGCAGTGCTGCCTGGGTTCCCTTGCCAGCTCCCGGAGGGCCGATCAAGAGTATGCGGATCACTTCAGAAGACCCTCGTAGTTACGCTGCTCCATCTGAGCGTTGATCTGCTTCACAGTCTGCAGTCCAACACCCACAATGATCAGAATCGAAGTTCCACCGAATGGGAAGTTCTGGTTGGTTCCAATTGCCGTGAAGGCCACGAGTGGAATCAGTGCAATCAGACCCAGGTAGATAGCACCTGGAGCGGTGATGCGGCTGATGACGTACTGCAGGTACTCGGTGGTTGGACGGCCAGCCCTGATTCCAGGGATAAAGCCGCCGTAGCGCTTCATGTTGTCGCTGATCTCCTCGGGGTTCAAGGTGATGGCGACATAGAAGTAGGTGAATCCGACAATGAGCGCAAAGTAGACAGCCATGTAGAGCGGGTTGTCACCTGCGGTCAAATACGTAGAGATGAAGGTAACCCAGCCAGCAACCTGACCCGTGGTTGGGTCGGGCTGGTTGAACTGAGCAAGCAAGGCGGGCAGGTAGAGCATCGACGAGGCGAAGATTACCGGGATAACTCCCGCGGTGTTCACCTTCACTGGGATGTAGGTGGACTGACCACCATAAGCCTTGCGGCCAACCATGCGCTTTGCGTACTGCACTGGAATCCTGCGCTGCGATTCTTCGACCAAAACTACGAGCCCAACAATCAAGAATCCAACCGCCATCACGATGACGAAGATTTCGATGGTCCTGGTCTGCAGGATCTGCAGCAGGCTAGCCGGGAAGGTAGATGCAATCGAGGTGAAAATAAGCAGCGACATTCCATTACCTACGCCACGCTCGGTGATTAGCTCACCAATCCACATAATCAGACCCGTTCCAGCGGTCATGGTGATGACCATCAGAGTGATCGATAGCGGCCCGGTGTCTACCAGGATCGGCAGCGTACAGTCAGCACCAAACAACGCTCCCTGTCTGGCAACGGTTATCAAGGTGGTCGACTGCAGCAGTGCTAGGGCGATGGTCAGGTAACGGGTGTACTGCGTTAGCTTGGACTGACCCGATGGGCCCTCCTTGTGCAGTGCCTCGAACCTAGGAATTACAACCCTGAGCAGCTGGGTGATGATCGATGCCGTGATGTACGGCATGATGCCCAGCGCGAAGATCGAGAGCTGGAGCAATGCCCCACCGGAGAACAGGTTTACAAGCTCATAGAGACCAGAGGTGCTCTGAGACTGCGCAAGACACTGCTGAACGTTTGTGTAGTCAACATTCGGCGAGGGAATGAAGGATCCCAAACGGAATACCGCAATCATGCCCAGCGTAAACGCAAGCTTGTTGCGCAGGTCCGGCGTGCGGAATGCGCGAACTATGGCTTGAATCACCTGTTACCTCCCCTAGGTTTGACTAGGCGTTGACGCTGCCTCCGGCAGCCTCAATCTTCGTCTTAGCCGACTCGGACACCTTGTCGACAGCGACCTCTAGCTTAACCGAGACGTCACCGTTACCAAGGACCTTCACAGGCTCACCCTTGCGAACTGCACCCTTGGCTACCAGGTCATCGATTGTGACCTTACCGCCCTTTGGATACAGCTGGCCGAGCTTGTCCAGGTTCACTACCTGGTACTCGACCCTGAAAGGGTTCTTGAATCCACGCAGCTTAGGAGTGCGCATGACTAGGTTCACGCCACCACCCTCAAAGCCGAGACGGGTTGTGGTGCGAGCACCGGTTCCCTTGGTACCACGACCTGCGGTCTTACCCTTTGAACCCTCACCGCGACCCTTACGAGTCTTGTCCTTCTTCGCACCGGGTGCAGGACGGAGGTGGTGAAGACGCAGGATCTGTGACTTCTCCTTAGGCTCACTTGCTTTCTTGGCAGCAGGCTTTGCTGCAGGCTTGGCAGCAGCCTTCTCAGCGGCTGGCTTGGCAGCAGGCTTTGCTGCAGGCTTCGCAGGGGCCTTAGCAGCAGGCTTTGCGGCAGCCTTGGGTGCAGCCTTTGCTGCAGGCTTCGCAGCAGCCTTAGGTGCAGCCTTAGGTGCAGCCTTAGGTGCGGCCTTAGCAGCTGGCTTTGCAGCTGGCTTAGCGGCAGCCTTGGCAGCTGGCTTGGCAGCAGCCTTAGGTGCAGCCTTTGCGGCCGGCTTGGCAGCTGGCTTCTTAGCGGCTGGCTTCTTCTCTTCAGCCATTAGTCGATCTCCTCAACTTTTACGAGGTGGGCAACGGTCTGGACTAGGCCGCGCACGCTCTTGTTGTCCTCGCGCACGACGATGTCACCGATGCGCTTGAGACCGAGCGTGCGAAGTGAATCGCGCTGGTTCTGCTTGCCACCGTTGGAACTCTTTACTTGGGTTACTTTCAGACGAGCCGCCATTTACTTAGCACCTGCCTTCTCAGTCTCTTTCTTCTCGCCACGAAGACGCGCTGGTGCTACCTCGGCGACGGTCTTGCCGCGACGGGTTGCAACTGCGCTTGGCTCCTCCAGAAGGCGGAGCGCCTCAACTGTGGCGTGAACAATGTTGATGGTGTTTGAAGATCCGAGTGACTTGGAAAGCACGTCGTGGACTCCTGCACACTCCAAAACAGCACGAACAGGACCTCCGGCGATTACACCGGTTCCCTCGGCGGCTGGGCGAAGTAGTACAACTCCTGCAGCAGCCTCACCCTGTACTGGGTGTGGGATGGTCGAGCCGATGCGTGGGACGCGGAAGAAGCTCTTCTTGGCCTCTTCAACTCCCTTTGCAATGGCCGCTGGAACTTCCTTTGCCTTGCCGTAGCCAACACCGACCATGCCGTCGCCGTCTCCGACAACTACAAGTGCGGTGAAGGCGAAGCGGCGTCCACCCTTGACCACCTTGGAAACGCGGTTGATTGTTACAACACGCTCCAAGAATGGGCTGGACTTGTCCTCGCGCTCACGGCGCTGTTCGGTGCGTGGGCCACGCTCGCGGGAACCACGACGCTGCTCGCGCTCGTTCGGGTCAACCGGAGGCTGACCAGGAGCCTGAGTCTCGGCTGTAGCTTCGGTAGCTTCTACCACTTGCTCGTCCTTCTTCTCTTCGCTCACAGTTTCAGTCCTCCCTCGCGGGCTGCCTCAGCGATTGCTGCAACACGACCTGCGTAACGGTTACCACCACGGTCAAAGACAACCTCCGAGACGCCAGCCTTCTTGGCCCTCTCGGCGATCAACTTGCCAACCTGGGTGGCCTTGTCGGTCTTGTTTCCAGTCGCCTTGCGCATGTCGTCTTCCATGGTTGAGGCGCTTGCAAGGGTGTGGCCCTTCGCGTCATCAACCACCTGAACGAACACGTGGCGAGCGGAACGGGTAACCACCAGGCGCGGACGCGCGGCAGTACCCTCGATCTTCTTGCGCAGGCGGGCGTGACGACGGGTCCGCGCTGCTGAGTTTGACTTAGTTGCCATTTCTACTTACCAGCCTTTCCAGCCTTGCGACGGACTCTCTCGCCCTCGTAGCGAATTCCCTTGCCCTTGTATGGCTCAGGCTTACGGAGCTTACGAATGTTTGCTGCGACCTCGCCCACGGCCTGCTTTGAGATACCGGAGACGATGATCTTGTTGTTGCCCTCAACCGTCAATGTCACGCCATCTGGTGGGGTGACAACAACCGGGTGGCTAAGACCCAGGGCCAACTCCACGTTGGAGCCCTTGGAAGCAGCGCGGTAACCGGTGCCGACGATCTCGAGTGACTTCGAGAAGCCCTCGGAAACGCCTTGAACGTTGTTGGCAATTAGGGTCCTGGACAGACCGTGAAGCGACTTGCTAGTTGCCTCGTCGTCTGGCCTGGAAACCAAAATTGAGTTGTCCTCCAGGGTTACCTTGATTGGCTCCGAGATGGTCAGGTTCAGCTCGCCCTTAGGGCCCTTCACCTTCACATCCTGGCCTGCAACCTCAGCGGTTACGCCCTGGGGTAGTGCGATAGGAAGCTTTCCAATTCTTGACATGTGCGCTTACCAGACGTAGGCGAGGACTTCCCCACCTACTCCCTTCTTGGCTGCCTGGCGGTCGGTTAGCAGACCGCTGGAGGTTGAGAGGATTGCGATACCAAGTCCTCCGAGAACGCGAGGTAGCTCGGTGCTCTTGGCGTAAACACGCAGTCCTGGCTTTGAAACACGCTTGATGCCAGCGATGCTGGCCTCGCGGTTTGCGCCGTACTTCAGGTTCACAACCAGGCTCTTTCCAACCTTGGCATCCTCGACCTTGTAGGAATCGATGTAGCCCTCGGCCTTCAAGATGTCGGCGATGGTGCCCTTCAGCTTTGAGTAGGGGACGCTGAGCGACTCGTGGTGAGCCTTGCTCGCGTTGCGCAGCCGGGTCAGAAAGTCTGCCACCGGATCTGTCATTGTCATTTGTGTCTTCTTTCTCGAGGCGGTTTCTAAGGCGCTTTACAAGCCCCTCGGACCTACTTCAATCGGTTTATTTGAACGGGAAGCCGAGCGCTTTAAGCAGCGCCCTACCCTCGTCGTCGTTCTTAGCAGTGGTCACCACGGTGATGTCCATGCCGCGGACGCTATCAATAGAGTCCTGATCGATCTCGTGGAACATGGACTGCTCCGAAAGACCGAAGGTGTAGTTGCCGTGACCATCGAACTGCTTAGCCGATAGACCACGGAAGTCGCGGATACGAGGCAGTGCCAGGTTCAGGAGCCTGTCTAGGAACTCCCACATCCTGTCGCCACGAATTGTCACGTGGGCACCAATTGCCTGTCCCTCACGCAGCTTGAACTGAGCGATGGACTTTCTAGCCAGGTTTACCTGAGGCTTCTGACCGGTGATGGCGGTTAGGTCGCGGATAGCACCCTCGATGAGCTTGCTCTCCTTCGCGGCCTGGCCAACACCCATGTTCACGACAATCTTGGTTAGACCGGGAACCTGCATTGGGTTTGCAAAGCCAAATTCCTTCTGCAGAGCAGGAGCAATCTCCTTGCGGTATTCAGCCTTTAGGCGAGGAAGTGCCTTGGCGTCTGCCTTCTTAGTAGCGGTTGCCATTAGATTGCCTCCCCACTCTTGCGTGAAATACGAGTCTTCTTGGTGCCGTCCTTGGTGGTCTCAATCTTGAAACCGGCCTTGGTTGGCTTCTTGCTCTTTGGGTCAACCAAAGCAACGTTTGAGACGTGGATTGGGGCCTCCTGGGTGATGATGCCACCGGTCTTGGCTCCACGGTCACTCTGTCCCTCGCGGGTGTGCTTGGTGACTAGGTTTACACCCTCCACGATTACGCGGTTGGTCTCCTTGTGGACAGCGAGCACGTGGCCCTGCTTGCCCTTGTCCCCACCTCGAGCCTCGCTGCCGCCCGAGATTACCTGAACTAGATCGCCCTTCTTGATCTTCATTACAGCACCTCCGGAGCTAGCGAAATGATCTTCATGAACCTCTTGTCACGAAGCTCTCTACCGATGGGGCCGAAGATACGAGTACCGCGAGGCTCGCCATCAGCCTTGATGATGACGGCTGCGTTCTCGTCAAACTTGATGTAGGAGCCGTCGGCCCGACGGGTCTCCTTTACGGTGCGGACGATTACGGCCTTGACGACCTCGCCCTTCTTGACGTTTCCGCCTGGGATGGCGTCCTTTACCGATGCCACGATGACATCTCCCAATCCTGCGTAGCGACGGGTTGAACCGCCGAGCACGCGAATCGCGAGAAGCTCCTTGGCGCCGGAGTTATCGGCTACCTTCACCCTTGATTCTTGCTGAATCACTTGTGTTCTCCTTGCTTAGTGAATAACGATTACCGACCGTTATTCGCGGGGGGTTACTTCGCCTTTTCGAGAATCTCGACTAGACGCCAGTTCTTGGTTGCTGACAGCGGACGGGTCTCGTTGATTAGAACGAGGTCACCAATGCCGGCAGTGTTCTGCTCGTCGTGAGCCTTGATCTTCTTGGAAAGGCGCATGACCTTGCCGTAAAGAGGGTGCTTCTTGCGCTCCTCGACGAGGACAACGATGGTCTTATCCATCTTGTCCGAAACTACATAGCCACGACGTGCCTTGCGGTAGCCACGGTTGACCTCTTTGATCTCCTTAGGAGCCTTCGGGGTCTTTGGCTTGCTAGCTGGCTTAGCCGCAGGCTTTGCAGCTGCCTTGGTAGCAGGCTTTGCGGCGGCCTTCGCTGCAGGCTTAGCTGCTGGCTTCTTGGCTGCGGTCTTCTTCTCTTCGGCCACGTCTATGCCTCCTCGGCTGGCTTCTCAGCAGCCTTCTTCTTCGTGGTGGTCTTGGCAGGCTGCGGAGTTGGGACGGCACGAATACCGAGCTCGCGCTCGCGCAGGACTGTGTAGATGCGGGCGATGTCGCGCTTGACGGCCTTCAGACGACCGTGGTTGTCAAGCTGACCGGTAGCGGACTGGAAGCGCAGGTTAAACAGCTCTTCCTTCGCCTTGCGTAGTTCTTCAGCCAGCAGGGAGTCCTCGATCTTGTCGAGATCCTGTGGGCTCAGGTTCTTTGAACCGATCATTATGCGTCACCTTCTTCACGCTTGATGATGCGAGCCTTGAGCGGCAGCTTGTGGATCGCACGGGTCATGGCCTCTCTGGCCACGGTCTCGGAAACACCAGATAGCTCAAAGAGCACGCGACCTGGCTTGACGTTTACTACCCACCACTCTGGTGAACCCTTACCGCTACCCATACGAGTTTCGGCTGGCTTCTTGGTTAGCGAGCGGTCTGGGAAGACGTTGATCCACACCTTTCCACCACGCTTGATGTGACGGGTCATGGCGATACGAGCAGCCTCAATCTGACGGTTGGTCAGGTAGGCGCTGGTTAGTGCCTGGATGCCGTACTCACCGAAGTGAACCTTGGTACCACCGGTAGCGTGACCGCCGCGCTTTGGGCTGTGCTGCTTACGGTGCTTGACCTTACGAGGAATAAGCATTCTTAGCTCTCACTTCCTGCTGCTACGGCAGCTTCCTGACGTGGGCCTCGGCGGCCACCGCCCTGACGAGGTCCGCGCTGGTTAGCCTGCTGAGCAGCAAGCTCCTTGGCGGTTAGGTCACCCTTGTAGATCCATACCTTCACACCGATGCGACCAAAGGTGGTCTTGGCCTCGTAGAAGCCGTAGTCGATGTTTGAGCGAAGAGTGTGCAGTGGCACACGACCCTCGCGGTAGAACTCACTTCTAGACATTTCGGCACCGCCGAGACGTCCAGCACACTGAACCCTGATGCCCTTAGCGCCTGAGCGAAGTGCACCCTGGATGCCCTTGCGCATTGCACGACGGAAGGCAACACGAGCAGAGAGCTGCTCTGCGATGCCCTGAGCAACAAGCTGAGCGTCAGCCTCTGGGTTCTTCACCTCAAGGATGTTTAGAAGAACCTGCTTACCGGTGAGCTTCTCAAGCTCGGTGCGAAGAGTCTCTGCCTCGGCACCACGACGGCCAATGACCAATCCTGGGCGAGCGGCAAAGATGTCAACGCGAATACGGTCGCGGGTTCTCTCAAGCTCGATCTTGGCAATGCCTGCGCGGTCTAGCTTCTCCTGGAGGTAGTTGCGAACCTTGACGTCCTCAACCACGTAGTCGCTGTAGCGCTGACCCTTCTTAGTGGAGTCTGCGAACCAGCGCGAACGGTGGTCGGTGGTGATGCCTAGGCGGAAGCCGTAGGGGTTTACTTTCTGACCCATTACTTGCCTGCCTTTCTAAGCTCGTCTGGGGTTGCAACCACAACGGTGATGTGGCTGGTGCGCTTGTTGATGCGGAATGCACGTCCCTGAGCGCGTGGTCTAAAGCGCTTTAGGGTCACACCCTCGTCAACGTATGCCTGTGAAATAACTAGGTCGTCCTCGTCCACAATGGCTCCCGAGCTTTCGCCCTTTACCTTTGCGTTGGCAACCGCCGAAGCAACAACCTTGTAGATGGGCTCTGAAGCAGCCTGTGGCTGGAACTTCAATAGACCCAGAGCCTCGTTGGCCTGCTTACCGCGGATCAGGTTGACGACGCGACGAGCCTTCTGAGGGGTGATGCGAATGTTACGCACCTTAGCGATGGCTTCCATCTTTTTCCTCTCTTATTCGCCCCGGCCCTAGCCGCGACGACCCTTCTTGTCGTCCTTCACGTGTCCACGGAAGGTCTTGGTTGGTGCGAATTCGCCGAGCTTGTGACCAACCATGGTCTCGGTGACGAAAACTGGGATGTGCTTGCGACCGTCGTGAACCGCGATGGTGTGTCCGAGCATCGCTGGGACGATCATCGAGCGGCGCGACCAGGTCTTGATCACATTCTTGGTGTTGGCCTCGTTCTGCACGCGCACCTTCTTCATCAGGTGCTCGTCGACGAAGGGGCCCTTCTTTAGGCTTCTTGGCATCTAGCTCTCCTACTTCTTGCCGACGTAACGACGACGAACGATTTGCTTGTCTGATGGAAGGTTTGGCTTACGCGTACGGCCTTCCTTCTGACCCCATGGGGTAACAGGGTTACGACCACCGGAGGTCTTACCCTCACCACCACCGTGTGGGTGGTCAACCGGGTTCATGGCGACACCACGCACGGTTGGGCGAACACCCTTCCAGCGCTTGCGGCCAGCCTTACCCCAGTTGATGTTGGACTGCTCTGCATTGCCGACCTCACCAATGGTGGCGCGGCAATTTGCATCAACGTTGCGGATCTCGCCCGATGGGAGACGAAGCTGAGCCCAGCTGCCCTCCTTAGCTACCAGACGGATGGCAGCACCGGCGCTGCGGCCTAGCTTTGCGCCGCCGCCTGGCTTCAGCTCGATGGCGTGGATAACGGTACCCACTGGGATGTTACGCAGTGGCAGGTTGTTGCCTGGCTTGATGTCAGCCTTTGGGCCCTGCTCGATAGCGTCACCCTGCTTGAGCTTGTTCGGGGCGATGATGTAGCGCTTGGTGCCGTCGATGTAGTGAAGCAAAGCGATGCGTGCGGTACGGTTCGGGTCGTACTCGATGTGAGCGACCTTCGCTGGCACGCCGTCTTTGTCATGGCGACGGAAGTCAATGACGCGGTACTGCCTCTTGTGGCCACCACCGATGTGGCGGGTGGTGATGCGGCCAGAGGAGTTGCGGCCACCGGTCTTAGGCAGTGGCTTCAGTAGCGACTTCTCAGGTGTCGAGCGGGTGATCTCGGAGAAGTCCGAAACCGAAGAACCGCGACGACCTGGAGTCGTTGGCTTGTATTTGCGAATTGCCATTGTCTTTTCCCCTTAGCCGATGTAGGTGAAGATGTCGATGGAACCGGACTTGAGGGTCACAATCGCACGCTTGGTGTCCTTGCGCTTACCCATGCCAAATCTGGTGCGGCGGGTCTTGCCTTGGCGGTTGAGGGTGTTAATGGTGTCGACCTTCACGTTGAAGATCTGCTCAACAGCCTGCTTGATCTCAGTCTTGTTGCTGCGAGGGTCAACCTCGAAGGTGTACTTACCCTCGTCGATTAGTGCGTAGCTCTTCTCAGAGATGATTGGCTTCACAATCACGTCGCGTGGGTCCTTGTTTAGGTTGCTCATGCGCTTACCTCCTCGCTTGCAACTGCTGACTCGACATAGCTTGCGAGAGCAGCTGAGGTGAACACGATGTCCTCCGCGTGGAGAACGTCGTAAGCATTTAGCTGGTCAACCGGGATCACGTGAACCTCTGGAAGGTTACGCAGGCTCAGGTAGCTGACCTCGTCATCACGGTGCAGAACTACAAGCACGTTGTTTGCACTCGAGATTGAGCTGAGGAAAGCTCCAGCTGCCTTGGTTGATGGGGTGTCCTTGATACCGAACTGGTCGATGACGTGAATCTTGCCGTTGCGAGCGCGGTCTGAAAGCGCACCGCGGAGAGCGGCAACGATCATCTTCTTAGGAGTTCTCTGGTCGTAGCTACGAGGCTTTGGACCGTGGACAATTCCACCACCGCGGTGCTGAGGCATACGGATCGAGCCCTGACGAGCGCGACCGGTTCCCTTCTGCTTGAACGGCTTCTTACCGGTACCGGAGACCTCGCCACGACGAAGCGTGGACTGGGTTCCCTGGCGAGCGGCTGCAAGCTGTGCAACTACTACCTGGTGGATAAGTGGAACGTTTGTGGTTGCGTCAAATAGGGCCTCAGGCAGGTCTACGCTGCCGGACTTCTTGCCCTTTACGTCAATTAGGTCAACGGTAGGCATTAGCTCTCCTTCACCGCATTGCGAACGAACACCAGCTGACCCTTAGGTCCTGGCACGGCACCCTTGATAAGCAGCAGACCCTTTTCAAGGTCGACCGAGTGGAGGGTGAGGTTTAGTGTGGTGACGCGCTCGCCGCCCATGCGGCCGGCCATCTTGAGGCCCTTGAAGACGCGTCCTGGAGTGGTGCCGGCACCGATGGAGCCTGGCTTGCGGTGGTTCTTGTGAGCACCGTGCGATGCGGATACGCCTGCAAAGCCGTGGCGCTTCATAACACCTGCAAAGCCCTTACCCTTCGAGGTGCCAACGACGTCAACCTTGCTGCCTGGGGTGAAGACATCAACACCAATTGCCTGACCGACGGAAAAGTCAGATGCATTAGCGGTGCGGATCTCTGCACGGAAACGGCGAGGGGTTGAGCCGGCCTTCTCAAAGTGTCCGGCGGATGGCTTGTCGGTCTTGCGAGGATCGATTGCGCCATAGGCGACCTGAATGGCGTTGTAGCCATCGGTCTCTGAAGTCTTGATTTGGGTAATTACGTTTTCACCAGCTTCGACCACTGTGATCGGCACGAGCTTGTTGTTCTCGTCCCATGCCTGGGTCATTCCCAGCTTGGTGCCCAGCAGTCCGGTAACTGTTCTTGTCTCTACAGCCATCTGTCTATCCCTAAAGCTTGATCTCGATGTTGACGTCTGCTGGAAGGTCCAAGCGCATCAGCGAATCGACGGCCTTTGGGGTTGGGTCGACGATGTCAATGAGACGCTTGTGGGTACGCATCTCAAAGTGCTCACGGCTGTCCTTGTACTTGTGTGGGGAACGGATAACCGTTACCACGTTCTTCTCGGTGGGAAGTGGCACAGGGCCTACAACCTTCGCACCGGCGCGTGTGACTGTGTCGACGATTTTGCTCGCCGAGACGTCGATGACCTCGTGGTCATACGACTTCAGTCGAATGCGGATTTTATTAGCCGCCATTTTGACTCGCTTCCGTCTTGTGACCTCTCGGTCACGTGTTTTAGGGGCCAACTCGCTTTGCAAAAAACGCAAATCTTATTGACCACCGTGATGCTGATGCACTGTTTTGCTGTCAACGCCCTATTTCTAGGACTCTCGCCGACACCTTGACTCGGGCGTGTCGCATGGAAAGACCACGCGAAAAACCCAAACAAGATTTCGGCTTTAGTTTTTGCTCTATCTGCGGCCGGCCCAGAATCTGTGCACGTATCCTGCAGTGGGCGAGTTACCTCGCGCTTTGGAACCTGACAATCCTGCCATAGCCAAAGGTTGCAATGCAAGTTTTTTCTTAGAAAAATGCAGGCAACAAGGCAAAGCAAAACCCCCTGGTTTCCCAGGGGGTTTCAGCAAGTCGTTGTACGAACTTACTTGTTGATCTTGGTGACGGTACCGGCACCTACGGTGCGGCCACCCTCACGGATCGCGAAGCGTAGACCTTCCTCCATGGCGATTGGCTGAATCAGCTCAACGCTCATCTCGGTGGTGTCGCCAGGCATAACCATCTCGGTACCCGATGGCAGGCTGATAACGCCTGTTACGTCAGTGGTACGGAAATAGAACTGTGGGCGGTAGTTCGTGTAGAACGGGTTGTGACGGCCACCCTCATCCTTGGAAAGGATGTAGACGTTGGCGTCAAAGTTGGTGTGTGGGGTAATTGAGCCTGGCTTGCAGACAACCTGACCACGCTCGACGTCCTCACGCTTGGTACCACGAAGTAGTAGACCTACGTTCTCGCCGGCCTCTGCGTAGTCGAGCAGCTTGCGGAACATCTCGATTCCGGTAACGGTGGTCTTCTGCTTGTCGCGGATACCAACGATCTCGACCTCGTCGTTTACGTTGATCTGACCACGCTCAACCTTTCCAGTGATAACGGTTCCACGACCGGTGATCGTGAAGACGTCCTCAACTGGCATAAGGAATGGCTTGTCGGTGTCGCGCTGTGGCTCTGGGATGTTCTCGTCGCAAGCCTCCATGAGCTTGGCAACTGCCTCGCCCCAGGTTGCGTCACCCTCGAGGGCCTTCAAACCTGAAACGCGGACTACAGGAGCGTCGTCACCTGGGAACTCGTACTGGTTCAGCAGGTCACGAACCTCAACCTCAACCAGTTCAAGGATTTCCTCGTCATCGACCATGTCAGCCTTGTTCAGGGCAACAACGATGTAAGGAACACCAACCTGGCGAGCAAGAAGCACGTGCTCCTTGGTCTGAGGCATTGGGCCGTCGGTAGCAGCAACCACGAGGATTGCGCCGTCCATCTGTGCGGCACCAGTGATCATGTTCTTGATGTAGTCAGCGTGACCTGGAGCGTCTACGTGTGCGTAGTGGCGCTTGTCGGTCTGGTACTCCACGTGGGAGATGTTGATGGTGATACCACGCTGCTTCTCCTCTGGGGAGTTGTCGATTGCATCGAATGCGTAGCTGTCGTTAAGTGTTGGGAACTTGTCGTGCAGCACCTTGGTAATTGCCGCAGTCAGAGTGGTCTTACCGTGGTCGACGTGACCAATGGTTCCGATGTTGACGTGCGGCTTTGTGCGCTCGAATTTCGCCTTAGCCATTGTGGGTCCTCCTGATGGATCCGTAGTAAATCATCGACCTCGGAGGCCGACTCTGATTTGGGGTTTACAGTCTTTCTATCTTAGCTAGTTGAAGCAGGATTTCCTACTCGCCCTTTGCCTTTTGTACGATCTCGTCGGCTACCGCCTTTGGAACCTCGTTGTAGGTCTCGAACGTCATTGAGTAGACGGCTCGACCTGAGGTCTTGGAGCGTAGGTCACCTACGTAACCGAACATTTCCGACAGCGGCACCAGGGCGGAAACAACTTTCACACCGGAGGCATCCTCCATCGATTGGATCTGCCCACGACGAGAATTTAGGTCACCGATGACATCACCCATGTATTCCTCAGGGGTACGCACCTCGACCGCCATAATCGGCTCGAGCAGAACTGGGTTAGCTAGCTTCGCGGCCTCCTTGAAGGCCATCGAACCTGCAATCTTGAACGCCATCTCACTGGAGTCAACGTCGTGGTAGGCGCCATCGGCAAGGGTTGCCTTTACGCCTACAACCGGGTATCCAGCAAGGACTCCAGAGGTCATAGCATCTCGAATACCTGCGTCAACCGAAGGAATGTACTCTCTTGGCACCCTTCCACCGGTGATGGAGTCAACGAACTCATAAGTCTTGTCACCCTCGACCTCTAGTGGCTCAAGCTTGATCTGGATCTTGGCAAACTGTCCAGAACCACCAGTCTGCTTCTTGTGGGTGTAGTCGTGACGCTCAACCGGACGGCGAATGGTCTCGCGGTAGGCAACCTGTGGCTTACCAACGTTGGCCTCAACCTTGAACTCACGCTTCATACGGTCAACAAGAATGTCTAAGTGAAGCTCACCCATACCGGAGATGACGGTCTGGCCGGTCTCCTCATCGTTGTTCACCCTGAAGGTTGGGTCCTCTTCAGCAAGCTTCTGGATAGCAAGAGACAGCTTCTCCTGGTCACCCTTGGTCTTTGGCTCAATGGCGACCGAGATAACTGGCTCTGGGAAGGTCATTGACTCAAGCACGATTGGGTTGTCAGGGTCGCAGAGAGTGTCACCGGTTGTGGTGTCCTTCAGACCGATGGCCGCGTAAATGTGGCCCGCGGTTACCGAATCAACCGGGTTTTCCTTGTTGGAGTGCATCTGGAAGAGCTTCCCAATGCGCTCCTTCTTGCCCTTGGTGGAGTTGATAACTCCCGAGCCACCGTCAACCTTGCCCGAATAAACGCGGATGTAGGTGAGGCGACCAAAGAATGGGTGCGAGACAACCTTGAAGGCCAGAGCTGAGAAAGGCTCAGCTGGATCAGGGTTACGGGTTAGCCTCTGCTCCTCATCGCGAGGGTTACCACCCTCGACCGGAGGAACATCAAGTGGGTTTGGCAGGTAGTCAATGACGGCATCCAGCATTGGCTGAACACCCTTGTTCTTGAATGCGCTACCGCACAAAACTGGGTACATCTCGGAGTTGATGGTGATCTTGCGGATCGCGGTCTTGATCTCCTCGACCGTAAGCTCCTCGCCACCAAAGTACTTCTCCATGAGCTCATCGCTGGTCTCGGCGACTGCCTCAATCAGCTGAGCACGGTATTCGTCGGCCTTGGCCTTGAGGTCCGCAGGAATGTCCTCAACCTCGTACTTTGCGCCCATCTCGACGTCTCCACGCCAGGTTAGCGCGCGCATCTCAACGAGGTCGATTACGCCCTGGAAGTCATTCTCAGCACCAATTGGCAGCTGGATAACCAACGGCTTTGCACCTAGACGGTCCTTGATGGTCTTGACGGTGAAGTAGAAGTCAGCACCGAGCTTGTCCATCTTGTTGACAAAGCAAATTCTTGGAACGTTGTACTTGTCAGCCTGGCGCCAAACGGTCTCAGACTGAGGCTCCACACCCTCTTTACCGTCGAAAACTGCAACGGCACCATCTAGAACACGAAGTGAACGCTCAACCTCAACGGTGAAGTCCACGTGTCCGGGGGTGTCAATGATGTTGATCTGGTTGTTCTTCCAGAAGCATGTGGTAGCCGCGGAGGTAATGGTGATACCGCGCTCCTGCTCCTGCTCCATCCAGTCCATGGTGGCGGCACCGTCGTGCACCTCACCGATTTTGTGGGTAATACCGGTGTAGAAAAGGATTCGCTCGGTTGTGGTGGTCTTTCCAGCATCGATGTGAGCCATGATGCCGATGTTGCGAACCTTATTCAGGTCGGTGAGCACGTCTTGTGCCACGGTGTCCTCCGAAAGTGACTAGTCGTTGAAATAAGTCATCCGCAGAGTCTTGGCGATGCAAAACTTTGCGGATGTTGCTGGATTACCAGCGGTAGTGGGCGAATGCCTTGTTGGACTCGGCCATCTTGTGAGTGTCCTCACGACGCTTCACAGCTGCACCAAGACCGTTGGAGGCATCCAAGATCTCGTTCATTAGGCGCTCGGTCATGGTCTTCTCGCGACGCAGGCGTGCGTACTGGACCAACCAGCGCATAGCAAGGGTGTTGGCACGGTGTGCCTTGACCTCTACTGGAACCTGGTAGGTAGAACCACCAACGCGGCGGGACTTTACCTCCACGGTTGGGCGGACGTTGTCCAGAGCCTTCTTCAGAAGAACTACTGGGTCGTCACCGGTCTTGCGGTTGGTTCCCTCGAGAGCGCCGTAGACGGTCTTCTCGGCAAGTGACTTCTTGCCATCTAGCAAAATCTTGTTGACCAGCTGCGATACAACTGGGGAGCCGTAAACAGGGTCTACAGCTACTGGACGCTTGGCTACTGGGCCCTTACGAGGCATTACTTACCCTTCTTTGCACCGTAGCGGCTACGAGCCTGCTGACGGTCTTTCACGGCCTGGGTGTCTAGCGCACCACGAACAATCTTGTAACGCACACCCGGCAGGTCCTTCACACGTCCTCCACGCACGAGCACCATCGAGTGCTCCTGGAGGTTGTGGCCCTCGCCTGGGATGTAGGCAGTTACCTCAACGCCGTTCGATAGCTTCACACGCGCAACCTTACGAAGAGCCGAGTTCGGCTTCTTTGGTGTGGTGGTGTACACACGGGTGCATACGCCACGCTGCTGCGGGTTAGCCTTCAAGGCCGGGCTCTTGGTCTTCGAGACCTTTGGGCTACGACCCTTGCGAACCAACTGCTGAATTGTTGGCACTAGTACTCCTTATTCGTTCCTCGGCACAGCAAAAAGCTGTTACCGAAGTTATTTTCTTTGACCCACCCTCAGCGACTAGAGGATTTCGGCCCGATACACGCTCTCGCATGAACCTCGCCAAGCATACCTGTAGCCGCTTGAGGCGGTCAAATACTTTTTATGTTGTTGTTAGTTCTCTTCGACTGCAAATGGGTCTGCAACCGAGAGGCTTAGCTCCTGGGAATCCAGGTCTGCATCCTCAAAGGAAGCATCCGACCAGATTCGGTTCGGGTAACGCTCTGCCTTTGCCTCTTCGGTGCCATCGACCTCGAAGTTGCGGTAGCGAGCCATACCAGTTCCGGCTGGGATTAGCTTTCCAATGATGACGTTCTCCTTCAGACCGACGAGCTTGTCCTCTCGCCTGTCCAGTGCCGCCTGGGTTAGCACCCTGGTGGTCTCCTGGAAGGAGGCCGCCGATAGCCAAGACTGAGCTGCCAATGAGGCACGGGTCATACCCATAACCTCTTGACGCGCGCTGGCTGGACGTAGACCCTGACCTACTGCCTCGCGGTTCTTGGCCGCAAAGCGCTGACGGTCGATGATCTCACCCGGGAGCATGTCGGTGTCTCCGGAGTCAATAACGGTGACCTTGGAGAGCATCTGACGAACAATCACCTCAAGGTGCTTGTCGTGCAGCGGCACACCCTGGGAGCCGTAGATCGCCTGAACACCGCGGATGATCTCGGCGGCAGCCTCGCGGCTTCCCTTGATCATCAGCACCTCGTGTGGAATTGGGGTTCCATCAACCAGGTAGTCTCCGGCCTCAACCATCTCGCCCTTCTCAACCAGTAGGTCATCGGCGGATGACACCGTGGTGATTGGCAGGTATGGGCTCAGCTTCTTGAAGGTCTTCGAGGCGGTTCTGGAGAAGCTGTACTGCATGGCTAGCGCCTCAGCCTCCTTCTCCGCCTTCTCACCCTGTGGGCGAACGAAGACGTCATAGCTCTTGGTTCCGGTTGTGGAGACCTTCTCTACGAGGTCAACCTTTCCGTCCCAGAAGGCCATAACAGCAACCTTGCCAGCCTGACGCCAACCAACACGAGCCTCGAGGAGGTCGGTAACACCGTTTAGACCCTGAGTGATGTCGTAGGAGATCAGACGCTCAACACGAACCTTCTGACCACCAATTGACTTCAGAATGGTCTGCTTCTTGGTGTTCTCAGCAGCACCTCCGGTGTGGAAGGTACGCATTGTCAGCTGGGTACCTGGCTCACCAATGGACTGAGCGGCGATGATACCGATGGCCTCACCGACGTTCACCTCCTGGTTGGTAGCAAGAGATACTCCGTAACATGCGGCACAAATACCAGCCTCAGCCTCACAGGTAAGAACCGAGCGGACCACGATGGTCTCAACTCCGGCTTCCTTGAGCCTGCGAACGGTGGCGTGATCGATGTTCTCGCCAGCCTTGACCAGCACATCCTTGCCGACCTTTACATCTGCAAGGTTGGAGCGGCCAACAATCGACAGCTCGACCTGCTCGTCATCCAGCAGGTCCTTCTCAAGACCCTTCGATGTGCCACAGTCCTCAATCTGAATGATTACGTCCTGCGCCACGTCAACCAGACGACGGGTTAGGTAACCGGCGGCCGCAGTCTTCATGGCGGTGTCAGCGTTACCCTTTCGAGCACCGGTTGCGTTGGTGAAGTACTCGTGCGCGGTTAGACCGAGCAGGTAGTTACCCTTCACAGGCATCGGTGCGAAGTCACCGGATGAGGTCGCAACCGGACCACGCATACCCATGATCGAACGGATCTGCAGCCAGTTACCCCTAGCTCCAGAGGTCACCATCTTGTAGATCGCGTTGTCGTGCGGGATGGACTCCTGAAGCATGGTCTGGATTTCCTTGGTCTCCTTAGACCAAAGCTCACCCAGCTCATCACGACGCTCGAGGTCTGACTTGAGACCGTTGTCGAATGCTTCCTGAATCTTGGTGTGCTGCTTCTCGGCCTTAGTGATCATCTCGGCGCGCTTCTTGTCGAAGGTTCCCTTCGGGTCGAAGTTTGCGTCCGAGATAGCCATTGAAACACCCGAGCGGGTAGCCCAGTGGAAACCAGCGTCCTTGAGCTTGTCAAGGGAAGCGGCAACCTCGGTCCTCGAATACATCTCAACCAGATCAGAAACAATCTGTCCGAGCTGCTTCTTGCCAACCTGCTCGTTTACAAACGGGTAGTTCTCAGGCAGCGCCTCGTTGAACAGTGCGCGACCAAAGGTGGTCTCGCGTAGCTCTCCATCGATGCGGATTCGAACCTTTGCACTGATAGCCAGCTCGTGAATGTCATAGGCCATCTGAGCCTCAGCCATCGAGCTGAAGGCTAGGCCCTCACCCTTAGCACCCTCAACCTCTTCGGTCAGGTGGAACAGGCCAATGATCATGTCCTGGGTTGGGGTTGCAACCGGGCGACCATCGGATGGCTTCAGGATGTTGTTTGATGCGAGCATCAAGATCCTGGCCTCAGCCTGAGCCTCCACGGAGAGCGGCAGGTGAACAGCCATCTGGTCACCATCGAAGTCAGCGTTGAACGCAGCACAGACGAGCGGGTGCAGCTGAATTGCCTTACCCTCAACCAGTACTGGCTCGAATGCCTGAATACCGAGGCGGTGAAGGGTCGGTGCACGGTTTAGAAGTACCGGCCTTTCCTTGATTACCTCTTCCAAGGCGCCCCAAACCTGCGGGCGGCTTCTTTCAACCATGCGCTTAGCGCTCTTGATGTTCTGAGCAAGACCAAGATCAACAAGGCGCTTCATCACAAACGGCTTGAACAGCTCGAGTGCCATCAGCTTTGGAAGACCACACTGGTGGAGCTTCAGCTGAGGACCAACCACAATTACCGAACGGCCCGAGTAGTCAACGCGCTTACCCAGTAGGTTCTGGCGGAAACGACCCTGCTTACCCTTCAAAAGGTCAGAAAGCGACTTCAGGGCGCGGTTACCGGTACCGGTAACAGCACGACCACGGCGACCGTTGTCGAACAGAGCGTCAACAGCCTCCTGAAGCATGCGCTTCTCATTGTTCAAAATGGTCTTTGGAACAGCACCCAGGTCGACAAACCTCTTCAGACGGTTATTACGGTTGATAACCCTGCGGTAGAGGTCGTTGAGGTCTGAGGTGGCAAAGCGGCCACCATCAAGCTGAACCATTGGACGAATCTCAGGTGGCAGCACTGGTAGCACCGACAGCACCATCGAGGTGGGAGGGGTTCCCGACTGCTCGAAGCTGCTAACAACCTTCAGGCGCTTGATTGCCTGGGTTTGCTTTGAGCCCTTGGTGGTTGCGATCTCAGCACGAAGCTCAGCCGCAGCACCCTCTAGGTCAAAACCGGCCAGCACCTGCATAACTGCCTCGGCACCAATCTCGGTGATGATGTAGTCGGAGAAGTAGTAGTCGAAGTGGTCGAAGATCACGTCGTTTGGAAGTAGCTGGCCAACCTCAGCGGTTAGGAACATCCTCCATGCGATCTGCTCCTTGTGAAGGTTTGCAGGGCGCTCCAGACGGGCGTACTCGCGCACGATTTTGTCGGTCTTCTTCTTGAAGTCCATCGTGAGCTTCTTGATCTTCTTGGTCTCATCCGAGGTGCGGACGACTGCGTCCTCCTGCTCCTCGTCGGTCTCGATAGCAAGCGACTTAGCGGACCAGAAGCCCTCTGGGTCCTTCTCCTCGGCGTCGATTAGCTGCTCAACGCTCTTGGCAAACTGCTTCTCAATCCAGCGAGGTAGCTCCCAGAACTTGTTGGAAACCTGAAGCTCAAGTCCCAGCTCGCGAAGCTCGGCGATCTCCTCCGAGGCCGCTGCCTCGAACTCCTCGTTACGAGCTGCAACCAGAGCACGAATACGGTCCACGTACTCCTCGCGAACCAGGTCATACTCGCTGTCGCGAAGCTCGCGATCGATGTCCATGACGCGGTAGGCAGCGAAGTAAATGATCTTCTCGAGATCCTTTGGAGCCATGTTCAACAGGTAGCCAAGGCGTGATGGAACACCCTTGAAGTACCAGATGTGGGTTACCGGAGCCGCAAGCTCGATGTGGCCCATGCGCTCACGACGAACCGAGCTCTTGGTTACCTCGACACCACAGCGCTCACAGACGATGCCCTTGAAGCGGACACGCTTGTACTTTCCACACGAGCACTCCCAGTCCTTTGTGGGACCAAAGATCTTCTCGCAGAAAAGGCCGTCCTTTTCCGGCTTGAGGGTTCGGTAGTTGATGGTCTCTGGCTTCTTTACCTCACCAGATGACCACGAACGGATGTCCTCGCTGGTTGCAAGACCAACGCGAAGGGCACTGAAGTTTTCTACTCTTACTGACATTTTCTCTAGTTCCTCTTAGGTCTTACTGGTAGGTGTTGAAATCGGTTTCGGCGGACAGGTTCTCGTTGCGGCTTAGGTTGATGCCGAGCTCCTCGGCTGCGCGGTCGGACTCGAACTCCTCGTCCTTCAGCACTACAACCCTGCCCTCGTCGTCGATTACCTCGACGTTGAGACCCAGTGACTGCATCTCCTTTGCCAGAACCCTGAATGACTCGGGGATTCCTGGCGGCTGGATGTTGTCACCCTTGACGATCGCTTCGTAGGTACGGACGCGACCTGCGATGTCATCGGACTTGATGGTTAGCAGCTCCTGGAGAGTGTGAGCTGCGCCATAGGCCTGAAGGGCCCATACCTCCATCTCACCAAACCTCTGGCCACCAAACTGCGCCTTACCACCCAGTGGCTGCTGGGTAATCATCGAGTAAGGACCGGTCGAACGAGCGTGAATCTTGTCGTCGACCAGGTGGTGGAGCTTGAGCATGTACTTGACACCAACGGCAATTGGCTCTGGGTATGGCTCGCCACTGCGACCATCAAAGAGCCTTGCCTTACCGCTGCCGTCGATGAGCCTCTGGCCATCGTCGTTTGGCAGCGTGTGGTCCAAGATGCCAGCTACCTGGTCCTTGGTTGCACCGTCAAACACAGGAGTTGCAACCTTGGTGCCAGGCTCGCTCTTGATCAGGCTCTTGGCCATGTCATCAGCCCACTTGGCAACGCCCTTGACGTCCCAACCCTGCTTACATGCCCAACCTAGGTGGGTCTCCAGAACCTGACCGAAGTTCATACGGCCTGGAATACCCAGCGGGTTCAGCACGATGTCAACAGGAGTTCCATCCTCCATAAACGGCATGTCCTCAACCGGGAGAATCTTGGCGATAACACCCTTGTTGCCGTGGCGGCCAGCAAGCTTGTCACCCTCGGTGATCTTTCGCTTCTGGGCGATGTGAACCACAACCCTGCGGTTCACGCCGGCACCGAGCTCGTCGCCGTCCTCAGCATCAAATACCTTGACGCCAATTACGGTTCCGCCCTCGCCGTGTGGGACCTTCAAGGAGGTGTCGCGAACCTCGCGGCTCTTCTCGTTGAAGATCGCACGCAATAGTCGCTCCTCGGCCGAGAGCTCGGTCTCACCCTTAGGGGTTACCTTTCCAACCAGGATGTCTCCAGGTCGAACCTCAGCACCGATGCGAACGATACCCATCTCATCTAGCTGGGCAAGCGCCTCAACCGAGATGTTTGGTAGGTCGGCAGTGATCTCCTCAGCACCAAGCTTGGTGTCGCGAGCATCCACCTCATACTCCTCAATGTGAATCGAAGAGAGGGTGTCTTGCTTCACAAGCTCCTGGCTGAGGATGATCGCGTCCTCGAAGTTGTAACCCTCCCAAGGCATGAATGCCACGAGCAGGTTCTTTCCAAGGGCTAGCTCACCGTTTTCGGTCGAAGGACCGTCGGCAAGAACGTCGCCAGCCTCAACGCGCTGACCAACCTCTACGATTACTCGCTGGTTGATAGCGGTTCCCTGGTTCGAGCGGTCAAACTTGCGCAGCGGGTAGGTGGAGCGCTTCTTGTTGTCGTTGTGAACGGTGATCTCGTCAGCGTCAATCTCCTCGACAACACCGGCCTGCTCGGCAACCACTACGGCACCCGAGTCAATGGCGGCAATGCGCTCCATACCGGTTCCGACGTATGGGCTGTCGGCACGCAGTAGCGGCACAGCCTGACGCTGCATGTTCGCACCCATCAGAGCACGTGAAGAGTCATCGTGCTCAAGGAATGGAATCAGCGAGGTCGAGACCGAAGCTAGCTGACGTGGGGAGACGTCGATGTAGTCAACATCTGCTGCGTCGACCTCAACGATGTCGCCACGGAAACGAGCGAAGGCCTTTGGACCCTTCAGCGAGCCATCGGTGTTCAAAGGTGTGTCAGCACCTGCGATTACCTTGCCATCCTCAGCAGCGGCATCTAGGAACTCAACGGTCTTTGAAACCTTGCCGTTCTTTACTGCGCGGTAAGGGGTCTCGATGAAGCCAAAGCTGTTGATGCGGCTAAACGCGGTAAGCGATCCGATCAGACCAATGTTTGGACCTTCCGGGGTCTCAACCGGGCACATCCTTCCGTAGTGGGAAGGGTGAACGTCACGAACCTCCATCTGGGCACGCTCACGAGCGATACCACCAGGACCCAGAGCAGAAAGACGACGCTTGTGAGCGAGGCCGGCAAGTGGGTTGTTCTGGTCCATGAACTGTGACAGCTGGCTGGCACCGAAGAACTCCTTCAGTGCAGAAACAACTGGACGCAGGTTGATCAGGGTCTGCGGGGTAATCGCCTCGATGTCCTGAGTGGACATACGCTCGCGAACCACACGCTCCATACGGCTGAGGCCGATGCGAACCTGGTTCTGGATCAGCTCACCAACGCTGCGGATGCGGCGGTTGGAGAAGTCATCAATGTCATCAGAGCGAACAGCAAGGTTTACCTTCTTGCCGTTCATCTTGATTGCAAACTCGGCGTTCTGCGAGCTTGAGGACACATTGTTTGCGAGGACGAGGTCGAAAAGCAGCAGGTACTTCAGCGTGCTGACGATGTCGGCCTTGGTGAGGGTCGTAATGTTTGCGTCTTCCTCGATCTGCAGCTTCCTGTTGATCTTGTGGCGACCAACGCGAGCGAGGTTGTAACGCTTGGACTCAAAGTAGGTGGAGCGCAGCCATGCGTCTGCTACCTCACTACCTGCAGCCTCACCGCGAACCTTGCGGTAGACCTCGCGAAGAGCCTCTTCCTTGGTCAAGATTGGGTTGGCAAATACCTTCGACTCGTCATACTCCAAAGTTCTCTCGATGATGTCCTCATCGAACTTCATCTCAAGCGGGCTTGCCTCTATAGCTGCCTTGATGTCTGAGAACTCAGCACGAATCTCGTCCTTGGTGAAACCAAGGGCCTTCAAGAAGATGGTGGCCGAGACCTTGGTCTTGCGGTCAACCTGAACCTGAAGAATTGGCTGGCCAAAGCGGGCTGCTGGCTTTCGCTCGTCCTTGACCCACTCGGTCAAAAACTCCAGGTAGCTTCCGCGGCTTGGAATGATCTGAGCCTTGTTGTTTCGAACGTCCAGGTTTCCAGTGGTGTTTGTGGATACCGAGAAGTAAACACCTGGGGAGCGCACTAGCTGCGAGACAACCACGCGCTCGGTTCCGTTGATGATGAAGGTGCCCTTGCCGGTCATGACCGGGAAGTCGCCCATGAATACGGTCTGGCTCTTGATCTCACCGGTTAGGTAGTTGGTGAACTCGGCCTTGATGTAGAGCGGCTGAGTGTAGCTCTTACCCTTCTCCTTGCACTCGTCTGGGGTGTAGGGAGGGTCAAATAGTTCTGGGTCAGAGAAGGACAGTCCCATCTTCGCGTCCTGGGCAGCATTGCTGCTGTCCTCGATTGGGCTGATCTCTTCGAAGACCTCGTCGAGACCGGTCTTCGCAGCTTTGCCAGCGATTGCGCGCCAGGCAGGAGCTCCTACTAGCCAGTCAAAGCTCTCGGTCTGAAGCGAGAGTAGGTCTGGGATCTCTACCGGGTCAGAGTGCTTTGCAAAGGAAGGTCTCTGAGCGGTTCTAGATGTGTTTGCGGACTTGGTGGATTTAGCGTTTTTCGCAGCAGCCAAAGTGAATACCCCTAGGGAAGTTGTTAGGTTTGGGCGGAAATTCGCATACCTAAACCGATACGAGCCACAATTTGCATCGCGCCAGACAACCGCTATTTATCGCCGGGCAGGGTTAGGGAAGCAAACCTCTATTCTAAGGGGGGAGAATTATGCTACGCAACAAAAAATTCCGCAGGATTTTTACAAATTTGTGACCTAATTAGATTTCTCTAGTTTTTTGCTCTCGGATCGCCTTATTCATCTCTTTCTTGGCGTCCTTTTCTTTTAGGCTCTGGCGTTTGTCGTAGTCCTTCTTACCCCTGGCAAGACCTATCTCAACCTTGGCGTAGCCGTCCTTGAAGTAGAGGCTGATTGGTATCAGGGTGTAGCCGGTCTCCTTGGACTTACCGGCAAGCTTCGCGATCTCCTTTTTGGCCATAAGTAGCTTGCGCTTGCGCCTTGTGGCGTGGTTGGTCCAGGAGCCCTGCGTGAACTCAGGAATGTAGGCATTTTCCAGCCATACCTCGCCACCCTCAACAAGCGCATAGGCATCGGCTATCGATGCCTTGCCCTGACGCAACGATTTAACCTCTGTCCCGGATAGCACAAGGCCAGCCTCATAGACATCGTCTATGAAGTAGTCGTAGCGAGCTCGCTTGTTATTGGCAATGAGCTTCTGACCACGCTCGCGTGGCATTGGTTACTCCTAGGTCCTTAGGTGCCTGAAGGTGGAAATACCCGAGGCTAGGACAGCGAGGATAGCACCGAGGCCCAAAACATAAGGTGCCACCGCATACACATCACCCGCGGTGACGAAGTTGGCAAAGGCAAGCTCCAAAGCCAAAGACTCGGTGAGGTAGTTCTCTACCAGGAACACATTCAGCCCAATGGCCATACCGCCACCTAACAAGGCAGCAATAAGCCCCTCGAGAATAAAGGGCAGCTGGATCGATGCGCTCGATGCGCCAACCAGGCGCATGATTGCGATCTCCCTGCGCCTTGCAAACGCGCTGAGCCTGATTGTTGTTGTCGTCAGTAGCGCGGCGCTGAAGAGCATCACCGCGGCAATAGAGCTGGCGGCAACCGTCGCCCCATTGAGAAGCCCAATGATCGGGTCAAAGTAGCTTCTTTGGTCTGAGACCGAGGCGACCCCAGGCTGCGACTCAAATGACTCCACCACCAGCTCTGCCGACTGAGGGTCAACTAGCGAGACCCAGTAGGTGGCATTGAGCTGCTCCGGGTTCAAATACTGTGCGGCCGTAAGTTCCGAGCTCTCTTCGAGGAGCCTCTGGTAGGCCTCGTCTTGGCTTTCAAAGTAGTAGGTCTCAATGTAGGGAGCGAGAGCATTTGACTTTAGCTGCGCAGCAACTGCGATCTGCTCGCTCTCGGTAATGCCGCCTGCTGGACACACCAGCTCGCTCTCGAAGTCGTTGCAGAGGTAGATTGCGATCTGTGCTTTGTCATACCAGTAGTTCTTTAGGTTCCCAATCTGCACCTGCAAGAGCGCAGCAACCGCCACAAAGCTAAGGGACACAAAGCTGACCAAAACAATGGATAGCACCATCGAGAGGTTTCCGCGGATACCCTCCCAGACCTCTCTCAACACAAAGGAGATGTTCATTTGCCATCTCCAGCCTGGTCTGCAACCTGATCAATGGCATCCGAGGGGATCTCTTTGTAGCCGGCCGTCTGAGCATCGCGCACGAGCTTGCCATCGCTTACCTCAACAACGCGCTTCTGCATCCGATCGACAATGCTGCGATCGTGCGTGGCCATAACAATCGTTGTCCCCGAGAGGTTGATGCGCTCTAAAAGCCCCATGATCTCTTTGCTGTTTCCGGGGTCTAAGTTTCCAGTTGGCTCATCGGCCAACAAAAGCTCTGGCCTGTTGACCAGTGCCCTGGCGATAGCAACTCTTTGCTGCTCACCACCGGAGAGAGCCGATGGGTAGCTTGAGGCCTTTTCCTCGAGACCGACAAGCCTCAGCACATCAGGCACCGAGGTCTCGATGAAGGCCCTCGACTTGCCAATCACCTGCAGCGCAAAAGCCACGTTTTGATAGACGGTTTTATTAGGCAGCAACCTGAAGTCTTGGAAAACAACCCCCAGCTTCCTACGATAGGCGGCAACCTGGGATTGCCTTAGAGATGCGAGATTCTCCCCTAGAACAAAGATTTCCCCGGCGTCAGCTTTCTCCTCACGAAGCAATAGGCGAAGCAGTGTCGACTTACCAGATCCGGAGGAACCAACTAGAAAAACAAACTCTCCACGGGAGATATCCAGCTGCACATCGCTCACCGCCGATGAGCCGGCACCACGGTAGGTCTTGGAGACATTGTCTAGTCGAATCATGCTGAGCCAAGCCTAGGTTGAAAGGCTTTTTGTGAGGCCCTTGAGCGCGGGGTGTTAGCTAGTTTGCTGGGCCCGCCACTTAATGCCCGAGGAGATAAACCCGGCTAGCTTGCCCGCAAAGACATCATCTGGGTTGTTCTCCTCATACTCAGTCCTGAGGTCCTTCACCATCTGATATGGAGCAAGCACATAGCTACGCATCTGCTCTCCCCAGCTTGCTTTGACATCACCTGCCAACTGCTTCTTCTTCGCCTCTTCTTCTTGGCGGCGAATGTCCAAAAGCCTCGACTGCAAAACCCGCATCGCCTCGATCTTGTTTTGTAGCTGCGACTTTTCGTTTTGGCAGGAGACCACGATGCCCGTGGGGATGTGTGTGATCCGCACTGCAGAATCAGTTGTATTCACAGACTGACCACCGGGACCAGAGGACCTAAAGACATCGACCCTTATCTCACTCTCTGGAACCTCAACCTCACTGTCGCTCTCAATAAGCGGCACCACCTCAACTGCCGCAAAGGACGTCTGCCTCTTACCCGCAGAGTTAAATGGGCTCATCCTCACAAGACGGTGGGTGCCAGATTCGACAGAGAGCTTCCCATAGACGTAGGGCCCCTCGAGCTTCATAGAACAAGACTTAATGCCAGCTCCTTCCGCATAGGAGACATCTAAGACTTGCGCCTTGACCCCCTCGGACTCCGCATAGCGCAAATACATCCGCATCAGCATCTCGGCAAAGTCAGTGGCATCATCTCCGCCAGCTCCGCTGCGGATATTCATTACCGCAGACCTGGAGTCATATTCGCCGCTCAAAAGGGTCTCGGTCTCAAGGGCAGCTAGTAACTCACTCAGCTTCGCAAGCTCACCCGCTGCCTCTGCCTGCGCGCCATCATCGGCCTCCTGAGAGGCAAGCTCTAGTAGCACCCGCGCATCATCAACCCCAGCTGCAAGATCGCTAAGCCTTGAGAGCGTGAGCTTTTTATGAGAGAGGGAGGAGGTAATCTTCTGAGCTTTTTCCTGGTCATCCCAAAGGCCGGGCTCGGCAGCCTGTTGCTCGAGCTCACTAACCTCTGCCTCGAGCTTTGCAGGATTCAAAACTGAACTGACCTGCTCGAGGCGCTCGGAGAGGTCTTTTAGCAGTTCCGCTGGTTCCATCTCGCTCATTGACTTACCAGCCTGACCCAACCGATCGCGTAACTAAAGAAGCTTCTGGCGGTGACGGTGGGATTTGAACCCACGGTGGACTTTCACCCACACAACTTTTCGAGAGTTGCACCTTCGGCCGCTCGGACACGTCACCGCGGAAGAGCCTAGCAAAACAACGCCTAGCTAGAAATGGCCTCTAGTCCCTGCGGGACTCAAAGAAGCCTGTGAGCAGCTCAGCGCACTCAGCTTCTAATACTCCCCCGGTGACCTTCACCGGGCTGCCGAGCCTGGGGTCTCGGAGAATGTCATACAAAGATCCCCCAGCACCAACCCGCTCATCAAAGCTGCCGAAGATAACCTCGGAGACCCTCGCGGCAACAATCGCTCCCGCACACATGACACACGGCTCTAAGGTGACAACCAATTTGCAGCCGTCCAGTCTCCAAGATCCAAGAGCCTCAGCCGCAGCCCGAATGGACAAAACCTCAGCGTGAGCGGTCGGGTCATCGCCGAGCTCTTTTTGGTTATGGGCGGAAGAGATTATCTCCCCCTCAGGGCTAATAAGTATGGCCCCAACCGGAACATCATTGCCCGACTGACTAGCCTTCTCTAGCGCGACCCTCATGAATTCGCTGTCCACGCGGAAATCCTAGCTAGTTGGTCACGGGTTGCATGTGACGTTGGTCAAGACATGACAGAGCAGCGACGGGCCTCAGTAGCTCTCTAATTGAACTTGATTGTGACAAGTTGCATGCCGACGGCCGCGCGCTTGGTCGACAACTTTGATTGATACCAAGTGCTAATAGTCGGATCCAATGACTTGGCATATTCGCATACAGCCTTGGCTTTCGCGCGGTTTGCAATTGACTCACCTCTAGGCGTCGTCCTGAGCCGAACAGAGGTGCAAATGAACTTCGTGACTCCCGGATTTGCGTCAAGATAACTCTTGACTCGCGCCTTCACTCTGCTGCTAAGGGACCTGCCGAATGTCGGGAGAACAATGTTCTTGGGCTTTTTCACCTCATAGGGATTGGCCGCGACAAATTCCTTGGCTTCATCAATGAGGTCGAGTCCTCTGTAGACAGGAAAAATTCCTACGGTTGCATCTTTTTGCCACCAGTTATCGCTAGGTGATTTCGAGTAGCAGTTCCGAATCCCGAGTGGCCAATTGGTAACACCTAAGTAGGTAAATTCAGATCCATCCCTCAAGTAATAGCCGGAGCCAGAGTCACCATCGCATGTCTGTGCCCCATCGAGTGGCTGCGAAACCATGATGAGATCCTGTGGGTAGGAGTTAAGGCCGCTATCCCGAGCTACATACTCGGCAATTCTGCTCAAGCCCTCGCTTCGCGGGATGAGCTCGAACTCAGCGGTCCTGGGAAGCACGGCCCGAGGGTTCACCTTGGAATCTTCCCGATCGTCAAGGCTTTGCAGCCCATACCCAGTGAATAGAACCTTGTCCCCCCGCTCAGCCATGGCCAGCAAAGTCTCCTCATCTACAAGTTTTGCCTCATCGACCTTTGCCAAAGGGCGGTCAAGAATTGCGATACCGAAGTCGTTTAGGTCCACTTGGCCACTCTGACGATATTGGTAGTCAGGGTGCTGCAGAAACTTGATCACCTGAGCTGAATTCGCATTTGTGAGGTTCCAGGTTGTTCGAAGGCCGGGCTCTAAGGCTGTTGACGCTCGTTCACAGTGCCCTGCCGTTAGGACGATTCTTGGAGAATAGAGAAATCCCGTGCAGCCATTGAGCGAAACAACTCGAGGATTCCCTGGGTCTTCTTCTCCTCCCTCAAGTGCATGGACTGGTTGCAACCCGGTAACGGCTAATGCCACAGCCACAGAGAATGTAAGTAGTTTTTTCATGACCGCCCCCCAAAGTATCCTTCCACCCTATCTACCCAGTCATGAGGGCTCAAGGGCGCTGAAAGATACTGAGGCGAGATTTGTAAGAATTTGTCCGTAATACCTATTGACAGCCTGCGTATATTGATATTGATGGCACAAAACATCGGTGATTCCCCTCGCGATCAGGACTTTTTCAAAATAGAAGAGGAGACTGACGAAGAGTTTGGCATGCCCGAGCTACGGGTACACCTCGCCGATTCGCTAACCCCAGCGGTGCTGAAGGACTGGACTGCAGCTGACTTTGCGAGCATCTACGTTCGCTTCCGCCCTCACCTAGAGCGCCATGCCAGAAAGTTTCTGAACAACCACTCCCAGGTTGAAGAGGTAGTCCAGGAGGCCTTCCTCTACCTCATGACCACACTGCCCGAGCTCGACAGCGAGCTAGGAGTGCTGAAGTTCCTGAAGTGGAAGACAAGGCTGCTTGCTCTAGATGTGATCAGGGCAAACAGCAAGGTGACACTTGCACCGATTGATGAGAGCCCGGATCTTGCGTCCAATGACCCAGAGCTCAGCCAAGATTTGGAGCGCGCTGAGGACGCCGGCATCGTCGCACTAGCACTTTCAAAGATTCAACCCCGCCACCGCGAGGCCATCATCGCAACCCTCTACGAGGAGAAGAGCGCCGATGTTGTTGCAGCTCAGATGGGGCTCAGCGAAAACGCCTTCAGGCAGCTGCTATTTAGGGCAAGGTCTTCATTCCGTAAGGCACTTGTCGGAGAGGCAGAGACCCAGGGCAAGAGCATCTCAGAGATTCTTTCCATCGCAGCCAGAAAAGCAGCAAAGGAAAGCGGCAAGTACATCTCGGCAGCAGGAGCCTTCCTACTGGTTCTCGCAGTCTCGATTGGCGTGCTTCCAAACCTTTCAACCTCAGTCCAAGAGGAGATCATCTCTGCTCCTGCACCTGAAGAACTCGCAATTCCCGCTGAGGAGGTTCCCGTGGTTTCAGGTAGCAATGAGCCCGCCGAATCTGAAACTGCTGTAATCAGTGAAGAACCGTCCGTGGAGGTGGCAGTAACCGAGACCGAATCAGTAGCCGCCATTGATGAGCAGACTGCGGTCTCAAGGCCAGAAAGTAGCGAGCAACTAACAGAAGCTCCTCTTGATAGCGGAAACGCTGCCTTAGCTGGGAACGCTGAACTCGTCGACAACAGTCCATTTGACCCTTGGCTAATTGACTCGCTTTTTGAGCGCGAAATGAAAGCTGAATTTGTAAGCATTCCAACAGCGACAGCGGAAAGCCTCGGCCTCTACACTGTTGCAACTGATCTAGGCGTTTGGGCTGACTTCAAATTCGAAGCCGGTGAAACCAACCCTTTCACCGATGTCCAGCTAGGTTTCATTGCAGGACAAAGTCAGTTCTTTGCACCGCTTGAGGAAAGAGATTTCTATGTTGTTAGCGAAGGCGCTTTAGACACCTACCACTTTGTGGGAGTGGCGAACGAGGTGCTAGATGTTTTTGGCTCGTCTTCTAAGGATTCGAGAATTTCAGGGGAGCACTTCCACCTGACCGTGACAGTCGATAACGGACCGAAAGCAGTTACGGAGATCGAACTCACGAGGTTCTCCAAATCCTAGGGCCTGCTACCCGGAGCTCAAACAAATAGCTTGGGTCTTTAGTTTTCTCGTCGCTATAGATTCTTCCTAGAGAGTCTGCCTAAAAAACTTTCTCTGTCTCTTCTAGAGCATGCTCGTGAACTGTATAAGCGCTAGGAAGGTCACGAGCCCGCCCAATCTTGCCAGCCAGCGATAGCGCGACTGGTTAAACAGCCTCACCTCCCCAGGCCTCCCCTCTCTGCCAAGCACCCCTAGCAAGTTGATAAAGAACAACAAGCCAAGCAGGCAGAAGATGAAGATGGTCGAGAAGTTGGGGTGATCACCAAGCCAACCACTGAGTGAGTTTTCGAGGATTATCTCAAGTCCCAGAATCATGGCAAGGCCAGGCAGGCCAACAGGTAGCCAGCGCCAGATAAAGCTGCTGTTTGGCAGCCTGTCGCTAATTGCCTCCAATACCGTCGGCGCCATAAACAGCGCTGCTGCAAGCCAAACGGCCGGACCAAAGCCCATAAACGCACTGGCGATAAAGACATAGAAGAAATACCTAAAGACCTGCGCCACAACCACCTGAGCCCTCGGAGGAGAGTCCAAAACATCTGGTGCAAGCAGGTCCATGCGATGCGGGTAACCGCGGGCAGCGAAGTCCTCAAGCAAAATACGAGCAGCAATTGCCAAAGTTGCAACTAGCTGGAAGAAGGCAACGTAGTTGGCCGCGGGAACCGTCAGGCCGGTTAGTGCAGGTAGTGCCCTGAAAATGAGCCCTGCAACCCAGCCACCCATCAACGATGCAAAGGCAATGTCTCCGATGCGAGTGAGAAGACCATCGACACCGGGGATTGGCTTGTGTCGGAAGTTTCTAATTGACCTAGCCAGGAAGATTGGCCCAAACCCAGCAACCACAACCCCAGCCAAAAGTCTCCAGTCCTCAATCACGCCAAACTCAACAAGCGGCAGCGAGCCCAAAACAAACACCACAACGCCCAGCACACCGGCAAAGGCATCGAAGAGGCCAATTGTGGCAATCGCAATAAACAGTCCAACCTGTGGGTGCATGAGCTCGCCATCGTTTAATGTCAGCGCGGTCACAGCCAGAGCGACAGAAACAATCGTCGGGACAACAGAGAGCGAGCCAAAGATAGCTCTGAGATAAACACCGTCGCTGATCATCTTCGAGATGATCGGAGAGCGACCAGAGAACCACTTTGTCAAAAATGCCGATGGCCTATCAATGAAGGTCATAAACCCAAGGGCCATCACGCCTAATCGATCACCAAAGCCTGGCGGCTCACCTTGAGAAATGTCCACCTCAAACGCACCCTCTGCCAGAGCGTCTAGAACATCCTCGTTCATCTCCGCCCCGGTGGTGCCAGCACTTGCTGAGGCCGAAGCGCTTGAAGCCGCACCGGCAGATCCGGCGGCCCCGGCTGCTCCCGCTGCTCCTGCGGCACCTGCAGCACCGGCCGCGGCAGCCGCAGCGGCACCTGCTGCAGCGGCGGCACCTGCGGCTGCAGCAATAGCTCCCGTTGCAGCAATCAAATTGTTTGTTGCCTCAACGGCCTCCGGGGTTCCAAGTGGATCAAACTCAACAATTACGGTGTCGTCTCCGCTAGCTCCAATGGCAACGTTCTCAACAGGGCCGGCAACCTCGGCAATGTCGCCCGATAAAAGATTCACGATTTGATTCACCGCATCGGCTACTGCCTCCTGCACCGCAGCAACGGCGGCTGCCGCGGGAGCAGGTGCTGGTTGCTGGGCAGGTTGTGGGGCAGGCTGGGCCTCCGGAGCCTCTGGCTCTGGTGCTGGAGCAGGGGCTGCAGGTTCAACCTCTGGTTCGGGCTCAGGAGCAGGTTCTGGCTCAGGTTCTGGCGCTACCTCAGGCTCTGGCGCTACCTCGGGCTCTGGTTCAGGAGCAGGGGCTGGCTCTGGCTCCGCCGCTGGCTCGGGAGCGGGTTCCGGCTCAGGTTCTGGAACAACTTCCGGTTCTGGTTCTGGTTCTGGCTCTGGCTCTGGTTCTGGCTCCGGTGCCGGAGCAGGTGCAGGTGCCGGCGCTGGAGCAGGTGCAGGTGGAGGTGGGTCGTTAGCTACCACATTGTTAGAGACAACAATGGTGGCCTCAAAGGTCTGATTTGAACTTGGCAGGTCACCATCGGCGATGTCCAGAAGCCTGAGAGCGGAGTCAGAAATGCGAACGGCCGAGCTTCTGGGAGCAAAATCAAAGAGCTTGATCATTGGACCCTGAATTTGTTGCAAAGAGCTAGTTACGACATTGGCATTTGCTGGCACCACGAACATCCGGAACCTGTAGGTGCCGGCCCTGGTGAAGGAGAGCTCATAAGACTCAATCTGACCGGCGGTGAAGGTTTGCTCGCCCACGTAGGTCCAGTCCCCACCCGATGAAAAGTAGCTGGCAACCTTGCTCGCTGCCGCAATCGTTGGGTCCACTTCCAGCGCAATTTTCACCGAGTCACCTGCGGGGATCTCATGTCGACTCTTTGTGGCGAGAGACTCGTTTGGGTCGTTAATAGAACTGTGGTCAACGGTGATGGTTTGCTTTGGCACGTTAGCCGGTGGCTCAACAACGCCAGCTGTCTTCAGAGCGTTGATGGCGGTCGAGTTCGCACCTGGTAAAAGTGCCCTAGTTAGAACCTTTGTATAAGCGTTAGGCCTGCTACCCGCATTTGAAGCCTCAGTGACAGTCCCCTTCCCGGGAGCAGAAGCGCCCCGGGTAACGAGGATGTCCATGTCTCCCTCGGTGATTTGTGTCTGGGCAACACCTAGCGAGTCATCAACACTGAAACTGGCTGCGGCTGTAATCGACGAGGTTCCCCACTGAGCCGGCAAGACCGATGACTTTGTGGCGATGGTGCAGGTTTTGTTCGCATTTGATGCGGTGATGGTCCAAGGAGGTGCGGTCTTGACGTTGGTGAGATCGAAGTCGACCCCATCAGCACCTGAAATGGTTGAGCAATCAAGGGCATCGGAGGCTGTTATGACCCAGCTGACCGCATCCGACGTAGAGGTGTCTGTCGAGCGGGAGATAGACATTGCGACCTTGGTTCCATCAACAACGATTGCCTTGTTTGCTCCCATGGAGCCTGGGGCGCCCGGCTCTGGAAGGGTCAAAACGGAGGCATTTCCGGCCGGGTCACCGATTGTTCCACCGGCTAGATTCAGATTGCCCGGGCTGTAGTCCAAGTCTGCGCTTGTGTCCCCAGATTGAACCGTGTACTCAAATACCAAGCTAGAAGTTCCCGACCCAGAAGTGTAGTTTGCTGTGCGGTCGAGAACTCCAGTCTCCAGAAGAACCGTAGGAGAGCCGGTTACCAAGACACTCTCCGAGAAATTGACCACGATTGCAAGCACTTGGCCACGAAGATATGTGCCGTTGGAATTGGAACTCGACACAGAAGTCACCGTAGGCGCGGTCGAGTCTCTTTGGCTACTAGTTGAGGTGGTTGTTGTCGCAGGACCGATGTTGCCGGCTGCGTCAGCTACCGCATTCGCTAAGAACCGAACCTGGATAGCCCCAGTTCCCGAGCAGTTGGAAGCTGTCACATCGTAAGAAGCTCCTGAGCCAGCTAAGGTCAGCGGATCGCAATTATCACCACCGGAGATATAGATGAAGTCTCCTGCAGCCAGTCCGGTGACTGACTCGGAAAACTCAACCGAGAAGACTGTCTGGTTGCCATTGAAATAGCTGGCATCCGCTGTCAGAGTCGGCGATGCAACGACTGTGTCCACCGTGATGTCGAGTGAGGATGCCTGAGTAGATGTGACTCCTCCAATTTCCTGGGTCGCAGTTAGCGTCCAAACACCGTCAGCGAGATCTGAGAGGGTGCAGCTTCCTGTCGCAGCCGTGGCTTCAAAGGAGCAGGCAGCGCTGGCAGCTCCGCTATTACCCGTCACCGTGACATTTGATCCGGTGACCAAAGATGCGAGCTCAATCGTGGGACTTACGACATTGGTGAGGTTATCGGCATCAGATCCGCCTGAATCATCAGCGGTTGCCAGATTCACGGATGTGGGCTTCGGTGGCAGTATCTGGGCAGTCGCAGCGGAGGTGACCTCCAGTGAGCCGGAGGCGTTAGTACCTGTGACGACCACCCGAATTTGACTTCCTAAATCGTTGGCCGTTGTTTGGTAAGTCGAACCGGTTTCCCCGGCGATAGCCTCCCATGTTGAGCCATCGCTGGATGACTGCCAAACAAAGGTCTTCGTTGGTGCAGGTTCACCTGAAAAAGTAACGGCAGAGGTAAGGGTTGCACCCAGGACTGGATCTCCACTTGGTGCCGACTGATTTGTTGCCAGTGGAGCGGCTGAGCCGAGTAGAACCGTGGTGGCCGAGAGCTCGGTTGCAGCAGCTGCCGGGGTGCATCCAGGCTCTCCGAACTCTGCAACGTAAGCACCCTGGATGCTTCCCGATCCAAGGTCATTCCACTTGCCACTTGCTGAATAGAACTGCGCGTAGTCCTCGTTACCGCCCCAGTTGTTAGGCTCTCCAGTGTTCCAATTGGTGTATCCGGAACTCATTAAGGTGCCGTTTTCCGGTCCAGCAACCCAACGCCAGGTGTCTTCCTGCGCTGCATCGCTAGCACCAATCCAGCTGTCTCTTGCGACCCTGGATTTGACGAAGGCGTTTTCCTCAGCCGAGGTGATTGTCACGAGATAGCCCTGACAGGTGCCCCCGCCATCGGCCGGCACTGAACGTCCCGCAACATCAGTTTGCGCCTGCGTCCATGTCTTGTTGCCGGTGACAATCATGTATTCATGGTCCCCAAAGACAGCGTTCGAGCCGACCGAAACTTCGATTGTGAGCGTGTATTCAGTGGTGTAGTTAGGTGCCTTCCACTGCATAGCTGCGAATGCACTGTTGAGGCTTGCCTGGTTTCCTGTGAAGACCGCTAGGTTTCCGTGTGCAGCATCGCCAGCTACAAGACTCAAGCCACTTGTTGTGGGAAAGTTGAGAGCACCACCAGAAACTGAAATGGTTGCCCTCAGGGTCAGCTCAGGGTCAAAACCAGAGATTTCAAGATCTGACTGGCTAAGGGTTGAAATTGTGGAGTAGCTCGTTGTAAGAAAGCCACGTTGCGTACCGGCCGGCAGAGTCAATGTTTCTCCGGCCGAGAAAGCGGGCACTCCGGCAAATGAGAGCGCACCAAGGAGAGCCGTAAGTGTCGCCCCCGAAAAGATCCTGACTAGCGTTCTGCCTATGCCCATAACTAGTCACCTTCACCAAAAAAGCGATGAGGCTTCGCCCTCTAAAAGTCTATTGGTCTAGCTGCACTAATACTGCCGCCTTCCGGCTAACAGACGCTATTTTCGGAAAGCGAAGCTTGGGAAACTGAACCCAATTGGGTTAGAAGCGAGACCGACACCAGCAACCCGAATGTCATTTTCTGCAGCCCCATGGATTCAACCCTTGCTAACAACCATCACCTTGCCGTTGTAGCTTCTTGCTTGGGTGGTCTTGGTTTGATACCAATAGCTGAAGTTAGGGTTGATGCTCTTTGCGTATTCGCAAGCGGCCTTAGCTCTTGCCCTGACCTTGATGTTCTCCCTCATTGGCTGCTGGTAATAGCGGATGCCGGTGCAGATGAACTTGGTATTGCCATCTGACTTTGCCAGCACTGCTCTGATCTCGGCCTTTTGTTTGGCAGAAAGAGAGGAAGAAGTGAAGTTGCTGAGCGTCTTAATTTGCGACTGTCGAAGTTGAACCTGGATCTCTTTTTCTGAGAAAGTGAACCCGTATGCTGCAAGCTTTAGCCAGCCGTCTTTTTCAGAAACGATTGTTGTTGCAATGTTCTCCTCACCTTGCTCGCCAACAACTGCAACGGTGGCTGAGATTGGGGCGTTCCTAAAGCCATAGAGGCATCGGGCAACCTCGGACTTAATCACCAAGTCATAAGTGCCAAGATAGAGATCTTGCCCGTTGGCCATGAAGTGCATGCCTGCGACTTTGTAGTTGAGATATCCGGAATCATATGTGGGTGGGTCACCCTCATAAGTGGTGGCGTTTGTCGTTACCAGCCCAGCTACCCCATAGTTCGAGTAGCAAGAATTCAAGCCAGACACGTTTGTCGTGGAAAGCCTCCAGGACGTATTCTCACCACTCGCCTTGTCGCCTGCAAGTTCTCGGAAACCATCAATCATTTGCATTGCATCGTCGAAATATGGCTTGGTGATTTGAGCACCCGTTAGGAATGGCATCTCGCTTTCAAGCTGGGCTGTCTTGTCGTAAACAATCCCAAACTCTCCAACCCGAACGGGCGCCGCATCAAGGCTCAGGATGCTCACTCCGTTGGAGTCATCGACACTTAGATTTGGATCTTGTAGCCTCCCATTGAAAAACTCACCGATCGGAATGTCGGAACGAAGCGTGACGCCGTAGGTGACCCCCTCGGGAGAGTCAACTCGCTCACCACAGGATCCCTCCCGCTGCCATATGCAGCCACTAACTAAGTCGAAAGTCCCACCGAGACCCTCTTGAGCACCTGGTAATTGAGTCGGTTCAATTGAGTAATAGTTGGATCCCCGCCGTTCCTCGTAAGGGATAATCTGGAGATTGAAGTCTTGCGCAACATAATTGGACCCGGAAAATGGATAATAGACCAGATTCACCTGTGCAATAGCTGCGACCCGGAGAGACTCAAAGCCCGATCCAGTTCCACCTTGCCAAAGGGAAATATGTCCCCCGGATGGAATCCCGCGACTCGGCACTGCGGGGGTCGTCTCTGGCCCCACCGAACCAATAAATTCGGCGCTAGCTGGCGTCTCCCCAATGGCATAGATCCTCAAATCATCAATACACCAATCCTTCGAGGGAGCGACCTCACAAGCCGGCATGACGAGTTCGAAGTAAAGGTTTTGATAGGGGTAGCTTGCACCCGTCTCAGGGTCTCCATAGGTGTTGCCCAACAAGCTTTCAGGGCAAACCTCACTTGGAAAGACCAGGCAGGTTGCAGACGAGCTACTGCCGTCGGCGGAGCGTGTTCCAAGCTTCACTCGTGAGGGTTGGCCAACGTCGTAGGACTCTTGAATGTGAACGTAGCTCTTTCCATTTCGGGCCGTCGACGAATCAAAAGACCAAGGCGCTGCAAACGCAGGTTGCGAAGCCAAAAGCCCGATTGCTAAAACGGCTGCAATGGATCTAGTTATTCGATTCATCCCATCCCCCTACATGCAGTATCGCCATGCGACGGAGAAATACATGCGGGATCCGTCAAAGTAGCCAAAAATTGTCTCGTCGTATTCAGAGTCCTCAACTGCAACCTCGATGGTGAACGACCGTCCAGGCAAGTCGGCCGTGTCAACTTGACCCCCAGGGGCGCAGCTCCATGGAACTTGATATATCGACGCGGAGTCGTAGTTTGAAACATTCCCTAGAAAAGGTTCACGAAAGATAAAGTCAATTGACTCGCTGGCCTTCCAGGCCGGAGATTCAGCGTCGAGAAATATTTCGCCCGCAGCATCCTGCACCGCATCTCGCCTGATTGATCCAATCAAGCTATTGGTCTCTTCAGCCAAGGCCTCAAAAGCGGCAACAGGATTCGCAATTAGAACGAACTCGTTTGTTGACTCCGTCACTGAATCGCTCTGGGTTGTTACAGCAGCCTCTAACACCAACTCGCCGAGTTCGGCAGTTGTGGTATCGGATGAGACCACCCATGCAAACTCAAAGGTATCTAGGCTGTTGCTGGTCAGCTCCACTGTCTCGGACTCGGTCACAAGCAATAGTTTTAGTTCTCCCGAGAGGTTTTGGTTTTCAATGCCTGAGGCTTCCGCCCGCAAAGTAACTTCATCCCCGTCAAACAGATATCCGGACCGATCACGTGTTTCGCCCACAGAAAGTTCAAGAGAGAGGTTCTCGGAGACAAATTCAGCCAAAGTTTTTGGGGCGAATGGGCCGGCTACACTCTGGACTATCGGCTCTTGACCTGTATCTGACAATAAAACGGCCCGGTACTCAACTGTTGATGCTGGATCCACTCGGTCCGTAGATTGAGCGACTGTTTCTCCAGCTGCAATGGCAAGGGTCGAGATTTCCATCCATTCCCCTCCATCTAGCCTCTCTTCAAACAGAATTCTCGCGGGAGACCCCAAAGTTGCCACGGTCGCTACCAGGTCAACCGTTTCCCCTGAGATCTCCTTAGCACCCCTAACTTCGAGCCTGATTTCAGCGCCCGAATAAGGATCCGTACAACCACTCAGTAATCCACCAAGTAATAAAACTAAAACTGCCCCCGCAGTCTTCTTGTTTCTTGGCATTACTCTCCCCCTTTTATTTAGATTCAACCCTTACTAACTATGAACACCTTGCCGGCATAGCTTCTAGCCTTGGTGGGCTTGGTTTGATACCAGTAGCTGAAGTTAGGGTTGATGCTCTTTGCGAAGTCGCATGCTTCTTTTGCTCGTTTGCGAACCATGATGTTGACACTCATTGGCTGCTCGTAATAGCGGATGCCTGTGCAGATGAACTTTGTGTTCCCATCTGATTTTTCTAGGACATCGCGGATCTCTGCTTTTT